>DATKTO010000030.1:0-196925 GCA_035531075.1 Gallionellaceae bacterium | reverse complement strand
CGTCCCCGTCGGCTACTTCCAGATTGCTTGCCGACGGGGACGTCGGCGCTCCCGTTGCCAGATACTCGTCGCAATCAGTCAGCTTGCTTGCTTCTTGCAAAAATCGCGCAGCAAGCTGTGCTCCTACACTGACAACTGCTTAAGGTAGCTGCGCCAGCCGCCGAAGTGGCTGATATCTAGGGCATCTTTAACGGCATATTGTTCGCACACAAAGCCCTGCACTGTTTCGCCACTGGCGAGGGTAATCGTGCCGATGCCGAGCGGAGCGGGTATGCCGGCGACGAAGGAGCCGAATTCACGCGCGGCCATCTCCCACACTTCCACCTCGATTGCGCTGCCGCCCTGCCCTGCCGCCACGCGCAGCATGCCCGGCCGCTGCGGCGGCCCGCCGGGCAGGGCATACAGTTTGTAATCCGCCGAGCTGGTGGTGCGGGCGTGCAGATGCGCGCCACGCGAGGTGAGCTGGTGGTTGAGGGGCAGGCCGGCAAGGTGAGCGCCACACACGGCGACGCGGATGCGGCCCGCCAGCAGTTTATCTTGAGCCACATCTATAGCTACAGTGCCATGATTGCAGAATTTTTCAGCCAGATGCAGCAAGGGAATGTCCTGATGCGCCGGCGCAGCCAGGGTGATGCCGAAGGGCAGACCCTCTTCCTGAAAACCGGCCGGCACTGCGATGGCGGCGTAGTCCAGCAGGTTCATGAAGTTGGTGTAATAGCCGAGGTTTGAATTCAGCCTGATCGGGTCGGCCAGCATTTCTTTTTGTGTATAAATGGTGCCGGCGGTCGGCGTCAGCAGACAGTCGATGCTGTGCCACACCTGCTGTGTTTGCTTGCGCAGCGCTTCCAGTTTATAGATGGCATTGAAGGTGTCTGCGGCGGAAAACTTTTTTGCGCCGCCGATAATTTCGCGCACCACCGGGTTGATGGCTTCCGGCTTGCTGTCGAAAAATTCCTGTATTGCAGCGTAACGCTCGGCCACCCACGGCCCTTCATACAGCAGGCGGGCTGCCTGCAGGAAAGGGGCAAAATCGATTTCTACCTGCACGCCACCGATCGCGCGCAGCGTGTCGCAACTGCGCTGAAACAAGGCGGCGGCCTGCTGGTTGCCGAAGAACTGCAGTTGTCCGGCTTGCGGCACGCCAAAGCGGAATGCGCCGGCCCGGCCAAAGTCGAAACCATGCGCCTGCACCGCACGCGAGTAGATGTCTGTTTCATCCTCGGCGACCGCTACCGCCAATACCGTGGCCGCATCCGCCGTGTTGAGCGCAAAGATGGTGACACAGTCCAGCGAGCGGCAGGCGGGCACCACGCCGCTGGTGGAAAGCCAGCCGCGCGTGGGCTTGACCCCAACCAGGTTATTGAAGGCGGCCGGCACGCGACCTGACCCTGCGGTGTCGGTGCCCAGGCTGAAGCTGACCTGGCCCAGCGCAACAGACACGGCCGAGCCGGCACTGGAGCCGCCGGAAATGTAGTCGGGATTGATGGCATTGCGGCAGGCGCCATAGGGAGAGCGAGTGCCATTCAGCCCGGTGGCAAACTGGTCGAGATTGGTCTTGCCGATGGGGATGGCGCCCGCGTCGATCAAGCGCTGCACCACCGTTGCATTCTTTGCAGCTGTGTAGGCATATTCCGCACAGCCTGCGGTGGTGGGCGCACCGGCCAGATCGATGTTGTCCTTGATCGCAAACGGTATGCCGTACAGCGGCAGATCGGCAGGATTTTTATGCTGCAACGCCGCCACGTAATGTTGTATCGTTGCCAGTGGCAGCACATGTATCCAGGCATGGTGCGGGTCATCCGCTATCCCGGCCAGGGTATTTTTAACAACATCTAATATATTGATTTTATTAAATAAATAACCATTGCGCAGCGAGGCAATACTCATCTCAGGGTTCATTGCTTAGTCCTCACTTTTAATCACCAGCAAATTCTGTCCGGCACACAGCTGGCTGCCGGTTTTGCAATACAGCTGCACCACCTCGCCGTCACAGGGCGCGGTCACCGCGATTTCCATTTTCATCGACTCAACCACAACCAGCGTGTCGCCCGCTTTCACCTTGCTGCCCACTTGCACGGCAAGATTCCATACGCTGCCGGCAACAGAGGAAGCCACCACCCGGCTGCCCGCTGGCAGATCGAGCTCGCTGTCGATGCCGGCTTCCGCCACCGTGACATCGGAGGCATACTCGGCCTGACCGGTGGCGATCCAGTGTTCGCGTTCTGCGGCAAACGCTGCGCGCTGCTTGCTGCGGAACGCGCTGATTTCACTGTCGTGCTGTTGCAGATACTGGTTGTATTCCCTGAGGCTGAAAGTTGTTTCTTCGATCTTGAGCTGGAAGCGCCCGGCGACAAAGTCTTCGCGCATCTTTGCCAGCGCTTGCTCTGATACCGGATAGAAACGAATCTGGTCGAAGAAGCGCAGCAGCCAGGGTTTGCCCTGTTTGAAATCTGCGGTCTGTTTGTAGCGGTTCCACATCTGGATGGTGCGCCCGACAAACTGGTAACCGCCGGGGCCTTCCATGCCGTACACGCACATATACGCGCCGCCGATGCCGACGGCATTTTCCGGGGTCCAGGTGCGCGCCGGGTTGTATTTGGTGGTGACCAGCCGATGGCGCGGGTCGAGCGGCGTCGCCACCGGCGCGCCCAGATACACGTCGCCCAGCCCCAGCACCAGATAGCTGGCGTCGAACACGATGTTCTTTACGGTCTCGATATCCTCGATGCCGTTGACGCGGCGGATGAACTCGATGTTGCTCGGGCACCACGGCGCATCCTTGCGCACCGATTGCATGTATTTCTCGATCGCCAGTTTGGTGGAGGGGTCGTCCCACGACAGCGGCAGATGCACGATGCGGGTGGGTACCTGCATATCCTCAATCAGCGGCAGTTTTTTTTCTGCGGCGATTAATTTATAGAGCAAGGCTTCGCGCGACATCACGCGGCTGTCGAAATGTATTTGCAGGGAGCGTATGCCGGGGGTGAGATCGAGTATGCCCGGCAGCCTGTTCGCCGCGATGTCCTGCTCCACCCACTGCATCAGTGCATGCACGCGGAAGCGCAGGTTGAGGTCAAGCACCAGCGGGCCGTATTCGATCAGCAGGTTGCGGTCGCCGGACTGGCGGTACACCACCTGCTCCTGTTTGCCCTGCGCCAGGATGGTGTGAATGACAGGGCTGGCCATCGCTTCAGCCTGCGGATACTTTTCGATTTTTTTCGGCACGACCAGATGCGCGATGGTGGCGTCCTGCACGCGTTCCAGAAAGTTGGCCTGCGCCAGGCTCATCGGCTTGAAGCGCACGGTGTTGCCGGGTTTGAGCTGGCCCATTTTCCACAGCTCGCCAAACGCTATCGTCACCGGGCACACAAAGCCGCCGAGGCTGGGGCCATCCGGGCCGAGGATCACCGGCATGTCGCCGGTGAAATCCACCGCGCCTATCGCATAGGGGTTGTCGTGAATATTGGAAGGATGCAGGCCGGCCTCGCCGCCATCCTGCCTTGCCCATTGCGGCTTGGGTCCGATCAGGCGCACGCCGGTGCGGCTGGAGTTGTAATGCACTTCCCAGTCGGTGGCGAAAAATTGCGCGATGTCTGCTTCGGTGAAAAAATCCGGCGCACCGTGCGGGCCGTACAGCACGCCGATTTCCCAGTGCTCCGAATAGGCCGGAATTAAATTGGCAGGCAGTGTTTGCGCCTTTGGTTTGTGCGCAGCCACGCCCAGGTGCAGCACATCACCGGCGCGCAGGGTGTGCCCGCCATGCCCGCCAAACTGACCCAGGGTAAAGGTGGATTTGCTGCCCAGATAATCCGGCACATCAAAGCCGCCAGCCACCGCCAGATAGGCTCGGCAACCGCTGCCCTGCACCGCGCCCAGACGCAACACACTGCCCGCCTTCACCGCATGGCTGCGCCAGAAATCCAGTGCGATCCCATCCAGCTCGGCTGTCATCGCGGCACCGCTGAGCGCAATATTCGTGTCGCTGTTGAAGCGCAGCGTGGGCCCGGATACGGTCAGCTCCAGTCCGGCTGCGCGCTCATCATTGCCGAGCAGGCGGTTGCTTAAACGAAAAGCCAGTGTGTCCATCGGTCCCGAAGGCGGCACGCCGATATTCCAGTAGCCGAGGCGGCCGGGGAAATCCTGGATAGTGCTCTGCACGCCCGGCTCGACCACGTCGATGGTGTACGGGCGATAGTGGAAGCCGTTCAGATAGCGCGTGGTTTGGCGGCCTTCGGTGAATACGCTGTCCTGCACGATCTGGCGCAGATAGTCCAGATTGCACTCGATGCCATCCACCCGCGTGGTGGCCAGCGCGTGTTGCATCTTCAGCAGCGCTTCGTCACGGTTGCCGGCCTTGACAATGATCTTGGCGATCATCGGATCATAGTACGGTGGGATGTCACTGCCGCGCTCCACCCAGGTTTCGATGCGCGCATCCTGCGTGAACTCGACGCCACTCAGGGTGCCGCTGGCAGGCTGGAAATTCTTGTTCGGGTCTTCCGCGTACAAGCGCACCTGCATGGATGCACCTGAGGATTTAACCGTGATCGTCTCCAGCACTGGCAGTTCACCTGCGGCTTGCAACAGCATCCACTCGACCAGATCCACGCCGGTCACCTCTTCGGTCACGCCGTGTTCCACCTGCAGGCGGGTATTCACTTCAAGGAAATAGAACTCGCCGCTGTGCGCGTCAAACACAAATTCCACCGTGCCCGCCGACTGGTAATTTACCGCCTTGCCCAGCATCACTGCGGTATTCAGAAGATGCTTGCGCACTGCCGCAGACAATCCGGGGGCAGGTGTTTCCTCTATCACCTTCTGGTTGCGGCGCTGCACCGAGCAGTCGCGTTCGCCCAGATCAATCACCCCGCCCTTGCCGTCGCCAAACAGTTGCACTTCGATATGGCGCGCATGCTCGACGTATTTTTCCAGATAGATGCCGGCATCCTTGAAGTTGGCGCGCGCCAGCCTGTCGACCGATGCATAGGCCTCGTCCAGTTCATCCGCGCTCCAGCACAATCGCATGCCAATGCCGCCGCCACCTGCCGTGCTTTTGATCATCACCGGGTAGCCAATGCGCGCTGCTTCGGCATGGGCATGGCCCACATCCGCCAGCAGCCCGCTGCCCGGCAACAAGGGCACGCCATTTTTTTCCGCCAGTTCGCGCGCGGTGTGCTTGAGGCCGAAGCTGCGCATCTGCTCCGGTGTGGGGCCGATGAACACCACACCGGCTTCCGCACACTGCTCGGCAAAAGCGGCATTCTCGGAGAGGAAACCATAGCCGGGGTGGATCGCCTGCGCACCCGTTGCCTTTGCCACCTGCAAAATTTTGTCGCCGCGCAGATAGCTTTCTGCTGCGGCGGCGGCGCCGATGCAGACGGCTTCATCGGCCATCTGCACATGCAGCGAACGCGCATCCGCCTCGGAATAAACCGCCACGGATTTGATCCCCATGCGTTTCAGGGTGCGGATAATGCGGCAGGAGATTACACCGCGGTTGGCTATCAAGACTTTGGTAAACATGTCGCTCCCGTATTGCAGGTCGTCCTGCTTGTACTTTTTATATCCGGTCGTCCGGATATTTTCGTAAAAAAATCATTAATGATTAGCGATATTAAAATCAAACATGTAGGGTGCGTCCCACGCACCATGGTGCGCACGGCGCACCCTACTCGCGGCAATCCCAGGCGCTGTCCTTAATGATTCACTGCATCCCAAATCAGCAGCCTGACCGGCGTCGGGTTATATGCATTGCACGGGTTGTTCAACTGCGGGCAGTTGGAGATCAGCACGTTCACATCCACTTCCGCGCGCATTTCCACATATTTTCCAGCGCCGGAAATGCCGTCGGCAAAGGTGAGTTCGCCTGCCGGGGTCACCGGCACATTCATGAAGAAGTTCACATTGGCGGTGAGGTCGCGCTTGTCCATGCCGCAATCGCAATGACCCAGCGCATGCAGAAAGCTGTCGCGGCAGCTGTGCATGAATTTCTTGTCGCCGGTATAGCGCACGCTGTTGCTCTCTGCCGCACAGGCACCGCCCAGCGTGTCATGACGACCGCAGGTGTCGGCGGTGATGGTCATCAGCACATTGCCTTCTGTGGACAGCAGGCGCGTACCAACCGTCAGATACAGATTGGCCTGCTCGCGTATGGTGTCCACCGCGCTGTAGCGCTCTTCCGCGTTGTGCGCGTTGTAGAACAGCGTGTCTACTGCCTGGTTGCCTTCGAGGTCGAGGATGCGGAAGAACTGCCCGCGCTTGACTTCATGCAGCCACGATTCGCCCGCCGGCAACACCAGGTCGTAACTCGCGTGCTGCATGTTCAGATTGCTTTCAACGATAGCCATGATTTGTCCTTAACGAAACAGCAATTCGGTGTTGTAGAAACCGCGCACATTCTCGGACCTGAAGTTGCGGCAATAATCGTCCGCATCCGCTGTGCCGCAATGCCAGGCTTGCAGATGAACTGGCTTGGGGGAATATTGCGTGGCAGGATCTAGCGGATGCTGGCAGGCAGACAGCACCACCAGCACATTCATCTCGAAGCGCAGCTCGACATAAGCGCCCGCCTTGGAATGTCCCGGCTGGTAGTGCAGCCCGCCCGCCTCATCTGCGCTGACCTTGCTGAAAAAATTCACGTTCGGCACGATGTCGCGCTTGCCCATGCCCCATTTGCCCAGCTCGATCAGCATGCTGTCGCGCGCATTGCGGTGCATGGCATTGCGCTGCTGCTGGTAATCGGCCTTGCCGTATTTCGCTTCCACTAGCGCGGCATTGCTCATGCCGCATAGCGTGTCGTGCCAGCCGCAGCTGTCTTCGATAACCGAGGCCAGCACCCGCCCCATGTCCGAATAGCACACAAAGCCTTTGGTCAGGTGCGCGGTATGCTGAGCCTTGAGGGTGTCGGGCATGTTATAGCGCTCCAGCTTCTCCTCCATGTTGTAAAACAGCACCGACAGATTTGCGCCGCCCTCGATATCGGTGAGGCGCAAGGCGCTGCCGCGCCTCATCTGAAATGACCAGTGCGCAGCGCCGGGTATGGTTTCTTCCCACAACTGATTTTGTCTGGATAGTTGATGCATCATCGCTCCTAAAATGAAATAGCCCGGGAGGGTGCCAAATAAACTGGCAACAACCTCCCGGGCTTTTATCCCTCCGTGGAGTCTTATGTTGTATAAGACCGAAAACTCTCGGACCAGTCACCAGGCTTTTAAGCACTGGCCGGAACCCTAGTTTTCATTCAAGCAATCGATCACCGGATCGACACCCTCGCCATAACTATAAGCATGAACTGTGCCAATATTTACCGATCATGCCTGGCTGCGTTTTCGCCTATACGCGGGCTGTGATGATGTATGCCAACGGTGCGGCGATATTAGAAATGCACCGCAATTGTGCGAGTGCAGCATGAGGAAAAGCAAAGGGCTTGGTTAATCCCCCTTGATTTAAGCGGGATTTTATTGATGAAATATTTTGGCACGGCAATTGCATCTATTCGGATGCGTTAGCTTTTATCTTTACTTCCATAATCGAAAAGGAGTCACTGTGATGAACATGAGTGCGCGTTATCAGATCAAGCCCAACGAAAATTATGAAGGCGTCACCATCGTCGATGCGGAAACGGGCGCGATACAGCATCCCGTCTGCTGGCAGGATCTTGTCGCCTATTACAACTATCTGGTAGGACAGGGGCGTATTGATGAGTCACAAAAGCTGTTGGCTGAAAGCATAGCCGGCAAGAAGCCGATTACAAAAATGCTGGAGCATGTGTGCGGACCAGCTCACTGACAAATGCTTGAGTGAGCTAGCTGCGGAGAAAGTAACGAGGATCAGATGGCGATAAGCCTGCGCTGGGGGATGACCGCATTCAGGAATTCATCCTGACGCGGCTTGTTATTTTACCAGCCTGACTCACGCTCTGGCGTTGCGGTAATCTTGTGTATGCTGAGGTCTGCGCCGTTAAATTCTTCTTCAGCACTGAGGCGTATGCCCACGATTTTATTGATCAGGAAGTACACCGCATAGCCACCAGCAAATGCGATGGCTACGCCAATCAGGGTGCCGCTGAGTTGCGACATGAAGCTGACCCCGCCCAGCCCGCCCAGCGCTTTCATGCCGAAGATGCCGGCTGCAATGCCGCCCCAGGCACCGCACAGGCCGTGCAGCGGCCATACGCCGAGCACGTCATCTATCTTCCAGCGGTTTTGCGTGAGGATAAACATCCACACGAACAGGCCGCCTGCGATGCCGCCGGTCAGCAGTGCGCCCAGCGGATGCATCACGTCTGACCCCGCGCATACCGCCACCAGTCCTGCCAGCGGGCCGTTATGCACGAAGCCGGGGTCGTTCTTGCCGACCCACAGCGCAACCAGCGTGCCTCCCACCATGGCCATCAGCGAATTGACCGCAACCAGGCCGCTGATCTTGCCGATTTCCTGCGCCGACATCACGTTGAAGCCGAACCAGCCGACGGTGAGTATCCACGCGCCCAGCGCGAGGAAGGGGATGCTGGAGGGAGGATGCGCCGACATGCGGCCTTCCTTGGTATAACGGCCGCGGCGCGCACCCAGAATTAGCACGGCAGCCAGTGCGATCCAGCCGCCCACCGCATGCACCACTACCGAGCCGGCGAAGTCATGAAACTCCGCGCCAAAACTGGCCAGCAGCCAGTCCTGGATGCCGAAGCGATGGTTCCATGCGATGCCCTCGAAGAACGGATAAACAAAACCCACCAGCATGAAGGTGGCGATCAGCATGGGGTTGAAGCGCGCGCGCTCGGCCACGCCGCCGGACACGATCGCGGGGATTGCGGCCGCAAAGGTCAGCAGGAAGAAGAATTTGACCAGCTCATAGCCACTCCTCTGCGCCAGTTCCTCTGCCCCAGTGAAGAAATTGATGCCATAGGCGATGCTGTAACCGATAAAGAAATAGGCCAGAGTGGAGATGGCAAAGTCGGTGATGATTTTTACCAGCGCATTGACCTGGTTTTTTTTGCGCACCGTGCCCAGTTCGAGAAAGGCAAATCCGGCGTGCATGGCCAGGACCATGATGGCACCCAGCAAGACAAACAAGACATCGCTACCGACTTTTAAATTTTCCATCTCCAACCCCATTAGTGTGCAAATCCGTTAATCACAAGCAATTTATATACCATGCATACTATACGTTGATTTTATTGGTTATTTTCACAAAACAGGGAAATTTCGGAGAGATATATTCACCAATTTGGTGCACATGCACCATGCACAATCCACTATTGGTGCATTTATATTTTCCAGCCTTGCTGCAGTTTTTCCATCCAGAACAGACCGACAATGGTTTTGCTGTCGTTGATCTTGCCCTGCCGCACCCAATCTATCGCCTCTTCCACGCCCAGTTCAAACACCTCAAGAAACTCGCCCTCATCGAGTTGTCTGCCCTGGTGGCTGAGGCCGGTTGCCAGAAAGTATTCCAGGCGCTCGTCGGCATAACCGATGCAGGGCCATGAAGTGGTCAGATGTGTCCACTCGTTTGCCACATAGCCGGTCTCTTCGAGCAGCTCGCGCTGTGCGGTGACAAGAATATCTTCGCCCTGGTCGATCTTGCCTGCGGGGATTTCAATGAACTCCCGCTGCGGCGCATAGCGAAACTGTCTTTCCATGATCAGCTTGCCGTTATCGAGCAAAGCGAGGATTGCAACAGCGCCCGGATGGGTGATGTATTCGCGCGTGCTGACGCTGCCATCCGGCATGCGGGCATTGTCTTTGCGCACTTTGAGGAAATTGCCGTCATACGACAGCGTGCTGTCGATTTGTGTTTCTTTAAGATTCATCCCTAAGCTCTCATTTTCTGACTGTACAAACAAACACTCTCGCCGCAGCGAGAGTGTAATTTATTCTTTGCTGTGCAAAATCATATTCAGCCTAATGCAGCAACAAGGAGTTTTGCACCGCCACCGCACAGACAGTCATCAACCCGCCCGGCATGATGCCGAGGGCGAGCACTGCCAAGCCATTTAGCGATATCAACAAGTTGCTGTCCGGCTGCATACGGATCGGCTCATGGCTTTCCGGCGCATCAAAATACATCAGCTTAACGATACGCAAGTAGTAGTAAGCGCCTATCAGAGAGAGCAGTACCGCGATAATGGCAAGCTCGATATGGCCCGTATTTACGATGGACTGCAGCACCGAAAATTTGGCGTAGAAGCCCACTGTTGGCGGCACGCCAGCCATCGAGAACATCAGCAGCAACATCAGGAACGCGAGCCAGGGGCTGCGCTGATTCAAACCCTTGAAGGCATCCAGCTTGTCTGCCTCGTAGCCCTCATGCGACAGCAAGGTGATCATGCCGAATGCACCCAGACTCATTAGTGCATAAACCACGACGTAAAACATTGCCGAGCCATAGCCGTCTATGCCGCCGCTCAACACGCCGAGCAGGAAAAAACCCATATGTGCGATGCTGGAGTAGGCGAGCATGCGCTTGAGATTGGTCTGGGCGATGGCGCTGATATTGCCCACGGCCATCGACAGCACGGCCAGTATCACCAGCATGCCGCTCCAGTGCACCATCATCGGTTGCATGCCCTCTACCAGCATGCGCATGATGAAGGCGAATGCCGCCAGCTTGGGTGCAGAACCGATCAGCATCACCACGGCTGTGGGTGCGCCCTGATACACATCCGGCACCCACATATGGAAAGGCACTGCACCCAGCTTGAAGGCCAGGCCTGCCACCACAAACACCAGACCGAACACCAATAAATTGGGATTGGAAACGCCGTGCATGATTGCCTCGGAGACGCCTGCCACATCCAGCGTGCCGGTGGCACCGTAGAGCATGGACATGCCGTATAGCAGCAAACCGGATGCAAGTGCACCCAGGATAAAGTATTTCATCGCAGCTTCAGTGGCCGTGGCGGAGTCGCGCTGCAGCGCAACCATCGCATACAGGCTCAGGGACATCAGCTCCAGGCCGATATACATGCTGAGGAAATGGCTGGCAGAGATCATCACCATCATGCCCAGCAGCGCGAACAGTGTCAGCACCATGAATTCGCCGGTGAACAAGCCGCGCGCCAGCAAATATTGTCGCGAATACACCAGGATCATCGACACCGAAATATAGCTCAGAAACTTCAATACATCGGACATCAGATCGTCCACAAACATATTGTGGAACAGATAGGTCACGCCGTGAGAGTGTGTCTCTACGGTAATCAGTGCCAGGCCTGCAAGGGTTAGCTGCACCAGCGCGTAGGTCAGTGTCTTGTGCTGGTTAACGACAAACAGATCCACGATCAAAATGACGCAAGCCATCACCAGCAGGAAGATCTCTGCGTAGGCGGGGGATAGGGTGGACAAATAACTCATATCTTCCTCAATATTCTTTCTGGCTCGATTAACTTTACTGGCTCAACAAACATTGCTGCGCAATTCTCTCAAGCTTACACACGATGACTTATAATAATTTTGAACTGCCGAGATGAACGATCAGATTATTCACTGACGCATGCATCATTTCGCTGAAGGGCAGCGGATACAAACCCATGCCCAGCACGCAAAGTGCCAGTACGGAGAAGATCAGTTTTTCGCGCAGCGTGATGTCGCTCAAATGCGCCACATGGTCATTGCTCACCACGCCGAAAAATACGCGCTTGACCATCCACAGGGTGTAGGCCGCGCCGAAGATCAGCGTGGTGGCCGCCAGCAAGGCATACCAGAAGTTGGCTTTGACTGCGCCCATGATCACCAGGAATTCGCCGACGAAACCGCTGGTGCCGGGCAAGCCGCTGTTCGCCATGGCGAACAAGACGAAGAAGGCGGCAAACACCGGCATCTTGTGCGCCACACCGCCGTAGTCGGCAATCTGGCGCGAGTGCACGCGGTCATACATCACGCCGATGCCGAGGAACAGCGCGCCGGAAACGAAACCGTGCGAGACCATCTGCAGCAGGCCACCTTCGATACCGTAGGCATTGAAAATAAAGAAGCCCAGCGTGACAAAGCCCATGTGCGAAATCGATGAATACGCGACCAGCTTTTTCATGTCGGACTGCATCAGGGCAACCAGGCCAATGTATACCACGGCGATCAGCGACAAAGCGATCATCACCCATGCCAGTTCGTGGCTGGCATCCGGCGCAATCGGCATCGAGAAGCGCAGGAAGCCGTAAGCGCCTACTTTCAGCATGATCGCCGCCAGCACCACCGAGCCGCCGGTAGGCGCTTCCACGTGTGCATCGGGCAACCAGGTGTGCACCGGGAACATTGGCACTTTGACCGCGAACGCCATGAAGAAAGCGATAAAAATCAGTATCTGCGCATTCAGCGTGAGCGGCAGCGCGTGGTAATCGAGGATGGAGAAGCTGCCGTTTGATTCCCTGTACAGATAGATAAACGCAACCAGCATCAGCAACGACCCTAGCAGGGTATAGAGGAAGAACTTGACCGCCGCATACACGCGATTGGCGCCGCCCCACACGCCGATAATCAGGAACATCGGAATCAGCATCGCTTCCCAGAACACGTAGAACAGCATGGCGTCCAAAGCGGCGAATACGCCGTTGACGATACCGGACATGATCAGGAACGCGGCCATATATTGCGCCACGCGCTTTTCGATCACCTTCCAGCCCGCCAGCACCACTAATGGCGTAAAGAAGCTGTTGAGCAGTATGAACAGCACTGAAATGCCGTCGATGCCGAGGTGATAATGGGTATTGAAATGAGGGATCCAGTCACGCAGCTCGACAAACTGCATCGCACTGGTCATCTTGTCGAAGCCGGTATACAGCGGCAGCGTTACCAGGAAACCCAGCACCGCACCCACCAGCGCAATCATGCGCGCCAGCGGAGCATTGCGGTCATGCCCGGTAAACAGTACCAGTACGCCAAAAAATATTGGCAACCAGATGGCCACGCTTAATAGGGGAAATCCAAAAATCATACTCAATATCCTTCAGATTGCTTCTACTATTTGATTTCTATCCGTAGAGTGCGCACGCCGCACCCTACCATTTATTTAATCCAGGTTTTTAATGTCAGCAATACAAATACGCCGATGATCATCGCAAATGCATAGTGGTAGATGTAACCGGTCTGTATGCGGCGCAATACGCCTGCAAATTTACCGACCAGGTTTGCCGTTCCGTTGACAAAGAAGCCGTCGATCAGCTTCACATCGCCAAACTTCCACAGCAAACGGCTGGTGTTGCGCGCGCCTGCGGCAAAGAACCAGTCGTTAAAGCGGTCAAAGTAATATTTGTTTTCCAGCAGGGTGTAGATGAAACCGGATTTTTGCTTGATGTATGCCGGAATCGCCGGTTGCTTCAGGTAGAAGAACCACGCGGTGACCACGCCCGCAACCGCCAGCCAGAACGGCAGCGTGGTGAGTCCGTGTACGGCCATCGCCCACGCACTGTGGAACTCATGCTGCATCTCTTCCATCACCGGATGCAATTCATGGTTGATCACAATCGCGCCGTCAAAATAATTCCCGTACAGCATAGGCTCGATGGTGAAATAACCGATCGCCAGTGAAGGAATAGCCAATGCCACCAGCGGCACCCAAACTACCCACGGGGTTTCATGCGGTTTTTCTCCGGGGGCCAGGCCATGATGCTCATGGCTGGCATGGTCGTCGCCATGGGCATCGCCGTGATGCGCATCATGCTGTGCTACCGCTTTGGGTGCAGAGTGCTCAGCATGTTCAGCCTTGCCGAAACGCTCTGCGCCATGGAACACTAGGAAGTACATGCGGAAGGAATAGAAGGCCGTGACGAACACGCCCGCCACCACCGCGAAGTAGGCAAACCCTGACCCTGCCAGGTGCGACATGCCCACCGCCTCGATGATGCTGTCCTTGGAGTAGAAGCCGGACAGGAACGGCGTGCCGATCAGCGCCAGCGAACCGATCAGGGAAGTGATCCAGGTGATCGGCATGTACTTGCGCAGGCCGCCCATCTGGCGGATATCCTGCACGTGATGCATGCCGATAATCACCGAGCCTGCCGCCAGGAACAGCAGGGCCTTGAAGAATGCATGGGTCATCAGGTGGAACACCGCGACCGAGTAGGCCGATGCGCCCAGCGCGACGGTCATGTAGCCCAACTGCGACAGGGTGGAATAGGCCACCACGCGCTTGATGTCGTTCTGGATGATGCCGAGGAAACCCATGAACAGCGCGGTGATCGCGCCGATGACCATCACAAACGACAGTGCGGTGTCGGACAGCTCAAACAGCGGCGACATGCGCGCCACCATGAAGATACCTGCGGTGACCATGGTCGCAGCGTGAATCAGCGCGGAGATCGGGGTCGGGCCTTCCATCGAATCTGGCAGCCAGACGTGCAGCGGAAACTGTGCCGACTTGCCCATCGCGCCGATGAACAGCAGGATGCAGATGGCGGTGAGCGTGTCCACATAGATGCCTGCGATCGGCGCAAACACGCCAACATGACTGCTGGCGGCAGCAAACACCGCCTTGTAGTCCAGCGTGCCGAATACCATCAGGACCAGACCGATGCCGAGCAGGAAGCCAAAATCGCCCACGCGGTTGACCAGGAAGGCCTTGAGGTTGGCATAGATGGCGGTTGGGCGCTCGTACCAGAAACCGATCAGCAGATAAGAAACCAGACCCACTGCTTCCCAGCCAAAGAACAGCTGCATGAAATTATTTGCCATCACCAGCATCAGCATGGAGAAGGTAAACAGCGAAATATAGCTGAAGAAGCGCTGGTAGCCCTTGTCTTCCGCCATATAGCCGATGGTATAGATATGCACCATCAGCGACACAAAAGTCACCACCAGCATCATCATCACGGTCAGCTGGTCGATCATGAATCCCACGTCTATGCTGGTGTCGCCAGCAGTAATCCACTGATACACCGCGCCATTGAAGGTGTGTCCCGCCATCACATCGCGGAAGATAACGACTGAAGCGGCAAATGACACTCCCACCATCAGGATGGTGAAACGGTGCGTCCAGCTGCGACCGATCACCTTGCCGAACAGGCCGGCGACAATCGCGCCCAGCAAGGGTGCCAGCGGAACCAACAGATACAGATTTTGCATATTGCTCATCATACTTAACCCTTCAGACTGCCAAGATCGTCAACATTGATGGTGCGCAGGTTGCGGAACAGGACGATCAATATTGCCAGACCTATCGCCGACTCGGCCGCTGCCACCGTCAGAATGAAGAACACGAAAATCTGACCGGATACGTCATTCATGTAGTGAGAGAAAGCGACGAAATTGGTATTCACCGCCAGCAGCATCAGCTCGATCGCCATCAGCAGCACGATCAGATTTTTACGATTTAAAAAAATGCCGACGATGCTGATGGCGAACAGCAGTGCGCCCAGTATCAGAAAATGCGACAGACTCAAGCTCAGCATTTATATAACCCCTTGATTATATTTAATAATTATTTATTGATCGTATCAGAAACCGGCGGCACCGACACCAGCCGCACACGGTCATTGCGCCTGATTTGAACCTGCTGCGACTGATCCTGCTTTTTGGTTCCGGGACGGTGACGCAGGGTCAGGGCGATGGCGGCTACGATCGCCACCAGCAACAGCACGGCGGCCAGCTCAAAGGCATAGATGTATTCGGTATAGATCAGCCTGCCCAGCTCTTTGGTATTGCTGTAATTCGCCGCATGCTGTGTCACATGCAGATTGGTAGCAACGGTGTCGGGCGAACCCAGCACCATCACCATTTCCACCACCAGCACGACCGCCAGAACCGCAGCAAACGGGAACCATTTCCAGAAACCCACGCGCAGACGCTCCAGATTAATATCCAGCATCATCACCACAAACAGGAACAGCACCATCACCGCGCCCACATACACCAGTACCAGGGTAAGCGCCAGGAACTCGGCTTCCAGCAGCATCCAGATGCCGGCGGTGCTGAAGAAAGCCAGCACCAGAAACAATGCCGCGTGTACCGGATTGCGCGAGGTGATGACGCGCAGCGCTGCAAACACGGTCAGTGCCGACAACAGATAAAACATCAGTGTTTCCAGATTCATAACCATTTCTTATCCTTAACGGTACGGCGCGTCGGCTGCGCGATCTTTGGCGATTTGCGCTTCGTATTTATCGCCCACTGCCAGCAACATGTCTTTGGTGTAGTACAGGTCGCCGCGCTGTTCGCCGTGGTATTCGTAGATGCGGGTTTCCACGATGGCATCCACCGGGCAGGCCTCTTCGCAGAAACCGCAGAAAATGCATTTGACCAGATCGATGTCGTAGCGCGTGGTGCGGCGCGTGCCGTCCGCGCGTTCTTCGGTTTCGATTTTAATCGCCAGCGCCGGGCATACCGCTTCGCACAGCTTGCAGCCGATGCAGCGCTCTTCGCCGTTGGCGTACCTGCGCTGCGCATGCAGGCCGCGGAAACGGAAACTCTGCGGCGTTTTCTCTTCGGGGAAGTGCACCGTAATATTGCGTGCAAACATGTAGCGCCCTGTCAGGGCCATGCCTTTCAGCAGTTCCCACAGCATGAAGCTTTTAATTAAATGTGTGATTTTTTGCATTTTTTATCCTTGTACGGGCGACCACAGCCAATACGGAGTTTGCATCCAGGCGGCAACCACGACGACCCAAACCAGGGTGAGCGGAATCAGCACCTTCCAGCCCAGGCGCATCAGCTGGTCATAGCGGTAACGCGGGAAGGTTGCGCGGAACCACAGGAACAGGAACAGGATGAAGAACATCTTGCCCAGCAGCCAGACGATGCCCGGAACCAGATCCGTGATTGCGCCCACAAGCATCCAGCCGTGGAATGGATTCAGCCAGCCGCCGAGGAAGAAGAGTGAAGTCAGCGCGGCAATCAGTATCATGTTGGCATATTCGCCGAGGAAGAACAGCGCAAAGCCCATGCCCGAATATTCCACATGGAAACCCGCCACAATTTCCGATTCGCCTTCGGCCATGTCAAACGGTGCACGGTTGGTTTCCGCCACGCCGGCAATCAGGTACACAACAAACATCGGCAGCAGCGGCACAAAATACCAGCCGAACAGGCCCGCATTGCTTTGCTGCCCCAGCACGATGTCGGTCAGGTTCATGCTCTGCGCCGCCAGCAGCACGCACACCAGCGCAAAACCCATCGGCAGTTCGTATGACACCATCTGTGCCGCCGAACGCATCGCGCCGAGGAAGGCGTATTTGGAATTGGACGACCAGCCTGCGATGATCACGCCATATACGCCGATTGAGGTCATCGCCAGGATGAACAGCAAGCCCGCATTGATGTTAGCCAGAACCAATCCATTCGAGAACGGCACCACCGCCCAGGCCGCCAGGGCCGGCGCCAGCACCATCACCGGGGCAATGGCAAACAGGAACTTGTTGGAACGGATCGGCACGATCAGTTCCTTGAACAGCAGCTTGACGCCGTCTGCTATCGGCTGCAGCAGGCCGTAATAACCGACGCGATTGGGGCCCACGCGCACCTGCATGTAAGCCAGGATCTTGCGCTCTGCGTAGGTGAGGTAAGCCACGCCCAGCATTAGCGGAATGACGATCGCGACGATCTTGAGCAGGGTCCACAGCGGCAGCCAGAAGATACCCAGCAGCGCCGGAATGCTCATGGCAAAATTCATAATCGTCTCAATCATGATGCGCGCTCCACCGTAATTGCGCCAAACATGGCACCCAGCCCGGCTGTCGCAGCATGGCCTGCTGCCACGCGCACCACGCCCCTGGGCAATTTGTCATCCGCAGCCACTGCCAGCTGGGCGCTGCCCTGCCCGACTTTAACCGTGACCTGATCGCCAGACTGCAAGCCCAATTTTTTCATCTCCTCGCCATGCATCAGTGCGCGCGGCGGCATCGCATCGTGGGTGGCCTGCAACGGCGCAGAGCGGCGCACCACCGCATCGGTGGCATAGATAGGCACATCCGCTACGCGCTGCAAGCCGCTCGCCGCGGCTGCCGGCTGCGCAGTCAGACCCTGCAGTTTATTGTTGAGCTTGCTGCTGATATCAACGCCTTTCAGCGCCTCGTCGCGCACCGCTTCGCTCGTTTCCTGATCGAACCCTGCCACTTTTAGCAGGTTGCCCAGCACGCGCAACACCTTCCAGGCCGGGCGCGTTTCGCCCAGCGGCTTGACCGTGCCCTTGAAGCTCTGCACGCGGCCTTCGGTATTCACAAAGGTGCCGGAAGTTTCAGTGAACGGCGCGATCGGCAACAGCACGTCGGCATATTCCGTGGCCTGATGTTTGTAGGCAGACAGCGCGACCACCATGTCGGCGGCCTGCATCGCTGCGATGGCCTGTTGTCCGTTCTGCGTATCCAGTTCCGCCTCGACATTCAGCAGGAGATACGCCTTGCGTGGTGATGCCAGCATCGCCGCTGCATTCATACCCTCGGCGCCCGGCACGGCCTGGGCGAGGTATCCGCCCACGCTGTTTGCCGCTTCGCCGAGGAAGCCGAACCTGGCGTTGCACAGCGCGGCAATATGCTGGGCCAGCAATTGTAGCTGCGCCGCCTGCGCGTGCTGCTGCGCAAAATTACCTAATAAAATCAAAGAATTAGACCCGCCTGCCAAGCTCTTGGCGATGGCCTGCGCAGTGGCAGAAGCAGGCACAGCCTGTGCCAGCGCTTGCACGCCGGCATCGACGCTTACTTTCTTTTCTGCTGCGAGTGCCTGCAAAATTTGCGCCATCGATGTCACCATCTCGGACGGCGTGACGATCGCCTTGTTGGCCAGCTTCATCAGCAGCTCGTCATCCGCGCTATGCACCACGTTAGCCTGTGCACCGCGCTTGACCGCGTAGCGTATTCTTGCCGCCAGCAGGGGATGGTCCTTGCGCAGGAAGCTGCCCACCAGCAGGAAACGGTCAGCCTGATTGAGATCGGCCACGGCCATGCCCAGCCAGGGTGCGCCTGCTTGCTTGCCATCGGCGCTGAAGTCAGCCTGGCGCAAACGGAAATCGACGTTGTTGCTGCCCAGGCCGCGCACCAGTTTTTGCAGCAGATACATTTCTTCCAGTGTCGAGTTGGCGGTTGCCAGCGCAGCGATATGCTCGGCTCCTGCACCGCTCTTGATCTGGCGCAGGCCATTCGCCACGTATTCGAGTGCGACCTGCCACTCCACTTCCTGCCACTGACCGCCCTGCTTGATCATCGGTTTGGTCAGGCGTTCGGCAGAATTCAGGCCTTCGTAGCTGAAGCGATCCTTGTCCGACAGCCAGCATTCGTTGATGGCCTCATTCTCGATGGGCAGCACGCGCATGACGCGATTGTCCTTGACCTGAACCGCGAGATTTGACCCCAGGCTATCGTGCGGGCTGACCGACTTGCGGCGTGACAGTTCCCAGCTGCGCGCCTTGTAGCGGAACGGCTTGCTGGTGAGCGCGCCCACCGGGCACAGGTCTATCATGTTGCCGGACAGCTCCGAATTCACCGTGCCGGAGACAAAGCTCATGATCTCGGCATGCTCGCCGCGGAAGGCCTGGCCCAGCTCCATTTGGCCGCCGATTTCAATGCCGAAACGCACGCAACGCGTGCAGTTGATGCAGCGGCTCATTTCCTCGGCGGAAACCAGCGGGCCGATATCCTTGTGCAATACCATGCGCTTTTCTTCATGGTAACGCGAGGCGCTGCCGCCGTAGCCCACCGCCAGATCCTGCAGTTCGCATTCGCCGCCCTGGTCGCATATCGGGCAATCCAGCGGATGGTTGATCAGCAGGAACTCCATCACGCCCTTCTGCGCCTTCACCGCCTGCTCGGAAGCGGTGAACACCTTCATGCCTTCGGCCGCAGGCGTGGCGCAGGCAGGCAAAGGCTTGGGTGCCTTTTCTACCTGCACCAGGCACATGCGGCAGTTCGCCGCGATGGACAGTTTTTTGTGATAACAGAAGTGCGGTATGTGTATGCCCGCCTGATGGGCCGCCTCGATCACGGTGCGGCCGTTTTCAACCGCGATCTGCTTGCCGTCAATTTCAATGTTGATCATTGCTCACCTAACCGTCTAGTCTTTTACCAAGCAACGCTTGTGCTCGATGTGATATTCAAACTCGCTGCGATAATGCTTGAGGAAACCCTGTACCGGCCACGCAGCGGCGTCGCCCAGGGCACAGATGGTGCGCCCCGCAATGTTTTCGCACAGGCTGAGCAGCAGATCCAGATCTTCCGCACGTCCTTCGCCTTTCTCGATGCGATGCACGATGCGATACAGCCAGCCCGTGCCTTCGCGGCAGGGCGTGCACTGGCCGCAGGATTCTTCAAAATAGAAATACGACAGGCGTTCCAGCGCGCGCACCATGCAGGTGGTTTCATCCATCACAATCACCGCGCCGGTGCCGAGATAGGAACCCGCCTTGGCGATGGAATCGAAATCCATGTTCAGATCCATCATGATCTCGCCCGGCAGCACCGGCATCGACGATCCGCCGGGTATCACCGCCTTCAGCTTGCGCCCGCCGCGCACACCGCCTGCCATCTCCAGCAGTTTCTTGAACGGCGTGCCCATCGGCACTTCAAAGTTACCGGGATTGTTGACATGCCCGGAAACGGAGAAAAGCTTCACACCACCGCTGTTGACCACGCCCAGATCGGCAAATTTTTGCCCGCCCTGCGAGATGATGTAGGGAATGCTGGCGAAGGTTTCGGTGTTGTTGATGGTGGTCGGCTTGCCGTACAGGCCGAAGCTGGCCGGGAACGGCGGCTTGAAGCGCGGCTGGCCTTTCTTGCCTTCCAGCGATTCCAGCAGGGCGGTCTCTTCGCCGCAGACATAGGCACCGTAACCGAGGTGGTTATGCAGATCGAAGACAAAGCCCGAACCCAGGATATTGTTGCCCAGATACCCCGCTGCACGCGCTTCTTCGCAGGCGGCTTCCATGCGCTCATAGGCCTCATAGATTTCGCCGTGCACGTAGTTGTAGCCCACCTTCACATTCATGGTGTAGGCGGCAATCGCCATGCCTTCGATCAGGCTGTGCGGGTTATAGCGCAGAATATCGCGGTCCTTGCAGGTGCCCGGCTCGCCCTCATCCGAGTTGCACACCAGATATTTGTCGCCCTCGTAGTTCTTCGGCATGAAGCTCCACTTCAGGCCGGTGGGAAAACCTGCACCGCCGCGGCCGCGCAGACCCGAGAGTTTGACTTCGGCAATAATCTCATCGGGCGTCATTTTGTTTTCAATGACCTTGCGCAGCGCCTGATAGCCGCCAACTTTCAGGTAGTTTTCCAGCGTCCACGGCTTGTCAAAATGCGAGGTATTGAGAAGAATAGGTGCGCTCATTGCTTGTCCAGCTCCGCAAGAATTTGATCTATTTTTTCGCTGGTCAGATGACCGCATAACTTTTTATTATTGATCGAGAACAGCGGCGCATCGACGCAGGCGCCCATGCATTCGCCTTCGCGCAAGCCAAACTTGCCATCCGGCGTCACCTCGCCCAAACCTATGCCCAGGCGCTTGCTGAGATGCGCAACCGTGTCGGCTGAGCCGCATAACATGCAGGATATATTGGTGCATACCGTGAGGGTGTGCCTGCCCATCGGCTTCAGGTTATACATGTGGTAGAAGGTCGCGACTTCATACACCGCCATCTGCGGCATGCCCAGATAGGCGGCGATATCAGCCATATCCTCGTTGGCGATCCAGCCCTTTTCATCCTGCACAAAACGCAGCGCGGCCATGACCGCGGACTGCTTCTGCTCGGCCGGATACTTGCCCAGCTCGCGGTCAATTTTTGTTTGTATTTGATCGGATAACATTAGCGGTCTATCTCTCCAAAAACAATGTCTTGCGTTCCAATAATGGCGACCACGTCGGCCAGCATGTGGCCGCGCGCCATCTCGTCCAGTGCTGCCAGGTGCGGGAAGCCGGGTGCGCGTATCTTCAGGCGATAAGGCTTGTTTGCGCCATCCGACACGATGTAGATGCCAAACTCGCCCTTTGGGTGCTCAACTGCAGCATAGGCCTCCCCTGTCGGCACATGCATGCCTTCGGTAAACAGCTTGAAGTGATGGATCAGCTCTTCCATGTTTTCCTTCATACCCTCGCGGGCAGGCGGCGCTACTTTATGGTTTTCGCTCATCACCGCACCCGGATTGGCGCGCAGCCAGGCGATGCACTGCTTGATGATGCGGTTTGACTGGCGCATCTCTTCCACGCGCACCAGATAGCGGTCGTAACAATCGCCTTCCACGCCCACCGGAATATCAAAATCCAGGCGGTTATACACCGAATAAGGCTGGTGCTTGCGCAGATCCCAAACCACGCCTGAACCGCGCAACATAGGGCCGCTCAGGCCCAGCGCCTTGGCGCGCTCCGGCGACATCACGCCGATACCCACGGTGCGCTGTTTCCAGATGCGATTGTCGGTCAGCAGGGTTTCATATTCGTCCACGTGCTTCGGGAAGGTATTGGTAAAGTCTTCCAGAAAATCGAGCAGCGAACCGCTGCGAGCCTCATTCATGCGCTTGACGGCTTTTGCATTGTGTATCTTGGAGGCCTGGTACTGCGGCATGCTGTCCGGCAGATCACGGTACACGCCGCCCGGACGATAATAGGCGGCATGCATGCGCGCGCCGGACACCGCCTCATACGCATCCATTAACGCTTCGCGTTCGCGGAAGGTGTAGAAGAACACCGTTTGCGCACCCAGATCCAGTCCGTGCGCGCCCAGCCACATCAGGTGATTGAGCAGACGGGTAATCTCGTCAAACATCACGCGTATATATTCCGCTCTTACCGGCACCTCGATGCCCAGCAGCTTCTCGATCGCCATCACATAGGCGTGCTCGTTGCTCATCATCGAGACGTAATCGAGCCTGTCCATGTAGGGAACCGACTGCAGGTAAGTCTTATGCTCGGCCAGCTTTTCGGTGGCGCGGTGCAGCAGCCCGATATGCGGATCGGCACGCTGGATGACTTCGCCGTCCAGTTCCAGCACCAGGCGCAGCACGCCATGGGCCGCAGGATGCTGCGGGCCAAAATTCATTGTGTAATTTTTAATCTCAGCCATGGTTAAATCAATCCACACTTAATATATTTCACACACCCACAATGAATTTCAGTGGAGACTAACTTGCTCAAGCAAGTTAAGCCCGCAGGGCGGTCGTAACTAAAGTTCATGGTGTAGTTCTTAATTTCAGCCATGATTCACAACCTTTTTTATTACAGCGAAAGACAAGGAAGCAACTTTCATTTCAATCCCCCGTAGCTGTCCTCACGCACTATGCGCGGCGTTACCTCGCGCGGCTCTATGCTGACCGGCTGGTAGACCACGCGTTTCTGCTCTGCGTCATAGCGCATTTCCACATGGCCGGACAGGGGAAAATCTTTGCGGAAGGGATTGCCGATAAAGCCGTAATCGGTCAACAGGCGTCGCAAATCGGGATGGCCGGTGAAGATGATGCCGTACAGGTCAAAGGCCTCGCGTTCATACCAGTTCGCGCTCGGCCAAATCTCAACCACGGAGGGCAACATGGGCATTGCATCGTCATCGGCAAATACACGCACGCGCAAACGCACGTTATTGCTGATCGACAGCAGTTGGTAAACCACGGCAAAACGGCTCGGTCTGAGGGCACAAGGAGCTGAAGCTTCAGAACTGAAATAAACGCCACCATCGCTTACATCGCTGCCATAAGTCGAATAGTCCACGCCGCAAAGATCAGTCAATTGCTCAAAACCAAACTTTGCATCATCGCGCAGGCGGCTCAACACCGCCTGCATATCACGCACACTCACCATTAGGGTCAATTCGCCCAGGCTGCTTTCCAGGCTGACGATCTGCCCGCCAAACGCCTCCTGTAATGCCGTCTTCAATAGATTCAAATCAGTAGCCATGTCTATCCTAGCGCGCAATGGTATTCGTTCGTTTGATCTTGTTTTGCAACTGGATCAGTCCGTAGAGCAAGGCCTCGGCGGTGGGAGGGCAGCCCGGCACATACACATCTACCGGCACAATGCGGTCGCAACCGCGCACCACGGAATAGGAATAGTGATAATAGCCGCCGCCATTGGCGCAAGATCCCATGGAAATCACGTAACGCGGCTCCGCCATCTGGTCGTATACCTTGCGCAAGGCCGGTGCCATCTTGTTGCACAATGTTCCGGCCACGATCATCAGGTCAGATTGGCGCGGGCTGGGGCGAAATACTTCCGCACCGAAGCGCGCGATATCGTAACGCGAGGCTGCCGCATGCATCATCTCCACGGCACAGCAGGCCAGACCAAAGGTCATCGGCCACAAAGAACCAGTGCGGGTATAGTTGATGACCGTATCAAGGGATGTGGTAACAAAACCCTTCTCAAGAACGCCTTCTATTCCCATTCCAACGCTCCCTTCTTCCACTCGTAAATAAATCCAGCAACAAGGATCGATAAAAATATCATCATGGAAATGAAACCGAACAGGCCGATTTCTTTAAGCACAATCGCCCACGGAAACAGAAATGCGATTTCCAGATCAAACAATATAAATAGAATAGCGACGAGATAATAGCGCACGTCAAATTTCATGCGCGCATCTTCAAAGGCTTCAAAACCGCACTCATAAGGCGACAGCTTGGCCTTATCAGGACGATTGGGCGCAAGTATCCAGCCCAACAGCAATGGAACCACGCCAATTGCCAGCCCGACTATGATAAACAGCAGGACTGGAAAATAGTTTTCCAACATCTGAATTCCTCCCTACCCTGCATCATGGGATGCAGCGCAATCTAGTTTATGATTTTCAACCAAAGCCTAGAAAACTTTGGCTTAATGTTTGGTGCGGGGCAAGGGACTCGAACCCTCACGTCCTTACGGACACAGCCACCTCAAGGCTGCGCGTCTACCAATTCCGCCAACTCCGCTTGTTTTTTACTTAGGAATGTCTTTAGACTTCGAACCACTTGCATCGCTACCTGGTACCGAAGGAGTAACAGGCGCAACTTCCGGCACAGTTTTGCTGACATCAACCTTTTCCATCACACCTGCGCCTTGCACTGGGCGGGCATAAATATAGGTCAGGCTAAGACTGGTGATAAAGAATATGGTGGCTGCAACGGCCGTGCTGCGACTTAAGAAATTAGCCGATCCGCTTGAGCCAAATAAACTGCCAGCCGATCCCGTGCCGAAAGCGGCCCCCATGTCAGCGCCCTTGCCATGCTGCACGAGCACCAGAATAATCAGCGCTACAGCGCTTATTACATGCACAAACCAGACTAATGTTTCCACTTGATACTCCAAAAAAACTATTTACTTACCCGCGCGGCAAATTGCCACAAAATCTTCAGCAACCAAAGAAGCTCCACCGATTAAACCGCCATCGATATCCGCCCTGGAAAACAGCTCTGAAGCATTAGCCGCTTTCACGCTACCGCCATAGAGTATACACAAGCCTTGCGCCACCTGACTATCCAGATTTGCAACTCGTTGACGGATAAAGGCATGAACCGCCTGAGCCTGCTCCGGCGATGCCGTTTTTCCGGTGCCTATCGCCCATACAGGCTCATAGGCCACCACAGCTTTTGCCAATGCCTTGACGCCAACGCGATCGATCACCACATCCAATTGGCGCGCCACAACTTCTTCCGTCACATCCGCTTCGCGCTCATCCAATGTTTCACCAACGCACAGGATAGGCTTAAGCCCGGCTTTAATTGCCGCATCAAACTTCATCGCAACGGTTTCATCGCTTTCGTGATACAAGCCACGTCGCTCGGAATGACCGAGGATGACATAGCCGCAGCCAAATTCAACCAGCATTCCGGCAGCCACTTCACCCGTGAACGCGCCCTCGTCGTGATGGCTCATGTTCTGGGCACCCCATGCAACATTGCTGCCCTGCAATAGGGATTGCGCCTGAGCGAGATAGGGATAAGGCACGCAAACCGCACAATCAGTGTTGCGCAAATCGCGCACGCCTGCCAATACACCTTCCAGCAGCGCCTGGTTACGCGCAAGGCGACCAAACATCTTCCAATTGCCGACGACTAATTTACGACGCATTTGATCTCATCCCCATAGTAGCCACGAAAGTCGGCCATCCTACCGCTGAAACGATAAATGGTCAATCTTGCCGTAGCCGATATCCCCTATCGGTCATTGGTAATACTGATGTAACAATAACCGTCTATTGTTACATCCATTCATCCAACACCAGGACAGACAGTATGTTTGCAACAACACCAGTCAAGGACTTAATCTCGGCCCGATTAAAGCCAGCCAGACCAGCTACTCGCACAGCATCCAGGAGCAAGAATATCATGACGCCACTTTACGAAATCATTCAGCAACGCAAGCTGACCGCGCTGTTTCAACCCATTCTGAATTTAACAACCGGCGAGTTCTATGGCTACGAGGGGCTCATACGCGGTCCCAGCGATAGCCCGCTTCATTCCCCGATCAATTTATTTGGCGCGGCTGCACAACAAAATCTGTCGCTTGAAGTCGAGATGCTCAGCCGCCAAATCGTACTGGAGACTTTTGTACACCTTAACCTGCCTGGCAGCCTGTTCCTGAATGTCAGTCCGCAAACATTGCTTCAACCCAGCTTTAAAAATGGCTGCACTTTGGGCTTCCTTAAAGAGCTTGGGCTTCCGCCGGAAAGGGTAGTCATCGAAATTACCGAAAATCAGCCCACCTACGATTTTGACGGTATGCGCAGCGCCTTGCTGCATTACCGTTCCATGGGCTTTCAAATTGCAATAGATGACCTGGGTGAAGGCTTTTCCAGCCTGCGCCTATGGTCCGAGCTGCGCCCAGAATTCATCAAGATCGATATGCATTTTGTGCAGGGCGTGGACACTGACCCCATTAAATTGCAGTTTCTAAAATCAATCCAGCTGATCGCCGAAAGCTGCGGCACCCATGTGATAGCCGAAGGTATAGAAACTGATGCAGAATTATCGACCATAAAAGATTTGGGAATTTTGCTGGGTCAAGGCTATTTCATCTCTCGCCCCGCCTCTGCACCGCCCCTGCTTCCCTCGACAGAAACAAGCAGCATTATCAGCGCCAGAAGAGTTGCAGCGCTGCCAAAAAACATATTTCCATCCCAGGGAAAAGTGATTGCGCAAAAACTATTGCGTCAGATCGAGCCCGTTTATCCCGAGACGGAAAATGATCACGTGCTGGATCGCTTTTCTGCCAATCCAATGTTACGGGCCATTCCGGTTGTGCAACACGGCATACCTGTCGGCCTGATTAATCGCGACAACTTCATCGAGCACTTTGTAAAACCTTTTCAACGTGAATTGCTCGGAAAAAAACCTTGCAGCTTGTCCATGCAACAAGAGCCCCTGCTAGTGGAAAAGAACATGCCCATCGAAGAACTTGGGCACTTTATTGCCGATGCGGACGAGCGTCATTTCAGCAATGGCTTCATTATCACCGATCAGGGGCGTTACCTCGGCATCGCGTCCGGCCAGGATCTATTGCGTGAATTGACTCAGATGCAGATTGCAGCGGCCCGCTACTCTAATCCGCTCACTCTTCTTCCGGGCAATGTACCTATCAATGAGCACATAGAACGCCTGCTACAAACCGGAACCCCCTTCCACGTCTGCTATTGCGACCTGGACAACTTCAAACCTTACAATGATGTATATAGCTATCGCCATGGCGATGAAATGATACAACTGGCCGGGCGCATCCTGAGCTGGGCCTGCGATCAAAAGCTGGATTTTATCGGCCATATTGGAGGGGATGACTTTATTCTATTGATGCAAAGTCGCGATTTTCAGGCGCGCTGCGAACAAGCATTGCATGCGTTCGAACAGGCTGTGTCCCTGTTATTCAAACCGGAGCACCTGGCTGCTAAAGGCTATACAAGCGAAGATCGTCACAACCAGATCATATTCCATCCGCTAGTCAGCCTGTCGATAGGGGCATGCCATATCACTGCGGATAAATATTCCTCTCATCACGAAGTATCTGCCGCTGCCACAGCCGCAAAAAAAATTGCAAAAAAAACTCATGGAAACAGCCTGTTCATCGAACAGCGCAACGCCACACACCTACCCAGGCAATAGAACGAACCCACCCTTCGGTTTGTGTAATAATAATGTAACAAAGATTTATTATCATGCATCCCGCTGACTAACACATGAAGTTCTTGGCGGCATGAAGTTTCTGGTGGCACGCAGTCCCTGGCAGTTAATTTAAACTTTTTGGAGTGATCATGACTAAAATCAATACCCTTGTTAAAAGCATAGGCATGGCAGCTGCGCTTATGGCAGCTGGATCAGTATTTGCTGTCGACATTACCGGCGCTGGCGCCACCTTCCCTTACCCAATTTATGCCAAGTGGGCTGAAGCCTACAAGGCAAAGTCTGGCGTAGCAATGAATTACCAATCTATCGGTTCCGGCGGCGGCATCAAGCAAATCGTTGCCAAGACCGTGGATTTCGGCGCGTCCGACATGCCATTAACTCCAGAAGCTCTCGCAAAAGATGGCTTAATGCAATTCCCGGCCGTGATGGGCGGTGTTGTTCCTGTTATCAACGTGACCGGAATCGAAGCTGGCCAACTCAAGCTGGACGGCAAAGTACTGGCTGAAATTTTCCTGGGCAAAATCTCCAAGTGGAATGATCCGGCTATCGTTGCACTCAACGCAGGCGTAAAGCTGCCTGATGAAGCAATCACCGTCGTGCATCGTTCAGACGGTTCAGGTACTACCTTCATTTTCACCAACTACCTGTCAAAAGTAAGCGAAGACTGGAAATCGACAGTTGGCGAAGGTACAGCAGTGTCATGGAAAGTTGGCACCGGCGGCAAGGGTAATGAAGGTGTAGCATCCTATGTACAGCGCATCAAGAATTCCATCGGTTATGTGGAATATGCTTATGCCCTGCAAAACAAAATGAACCACACACAACTGAAGAACCGTGAAGGTCAGTTCGTCAAGCCGGATGACTCCAGCTTCAAGGCCGCAGCAGCCGGCGCAGACTGGGAACACGCTCCCGGCTTCTATGAGTTGCTGACCAACGAGCCTGGCAAAGCAAGCTGGCCTATCACTGGCGCAACTTTCATCCTGATGCACAAAGTACAGGACAAGCCTGAATCTGCAAAAGCTGTGTTGGGCTTCTTTGACTGGGCTTACAGCAACGGTAACGAAATGGCTGCCGCGCTGGACTATGTGCCTATGCCGGAAAAAGTACAGAAACTGGTACGTGCAGCTTGGAAAAAAGAAATCAAAGGTAGTGATGCCAAAGCAGTGTGGAAGTAAGTAACTCAGGGAACGCACAAAAGAAGTGCGTTTTCACGATATAATTATAAGGGGCGCTTAAATGTGCCCCTTTAATTTTTTGCACATGCAGATTTTTTTGACTTAACCAGAGTTCAGCAAACCTATGTCGACGTTTTTACGCTACGCACGCCTCAAGCTCCAGAACTGGCCGGACATTCTGTTCCGCAGCATTACCCGTATATCCGCCTTTTCTGTTCTTATCCTGCTGGCTGCCATCATTGTTTCCCTGGTGATCGGCAGCCTTCCTGCGATAAAAGCGTTCGGCTTCAATTTTCTCAGTAGCTCTGAATGGGATCCCGTTACGGATCAGTTCGGGGCTCTTGTGCCCATCGTTGGCACGCTGGTTACCGCAGGTATTGCGCTATTGATCGCGGTTCCGGTCAGCTTTGGCATCGCGCTTTTTCTCACCGAACTGTCGCCGCGCTGGATGCGCCGTCCCCTGGGAATTGCCGTGGAATTGCTGGCGGGTATCCCCAGCATCATCTATGGCATGTGGGGACTGTTTGTGTTCGCGCCGCTATTTGGCGACTATATCGAACCCTGGATCAGCGACCACATCGGCACGATGCCGCTTATAGGTCCATTTTTCTCTGGCCCGCCTATGGGCATAGGTGTGCTCACTGCTGGCATTATTCTGGCCATAATGGTCATTCCTTTTATTGCGTCCGTGATGCGCGACGTGTTTGAAGTGGTACCCGCCCTGCTCAAGGAATCGGCTTACGGGCTGGGGGCAACCACTTGGGAAGTGATGTGGAATGTAGTGTTGCCCTATACCAAGATCGGTGTGGTCGGCGGCATCATGCTCGGCTTGGGGCGCGCCCTGGGCGAAACCATGGCCGTGACCTTCGTCATTGGCAACGCACATTCCCTGAACGCCTCCTTGCTGATGCCCGGCAACAGCATTTCCTCCGCTCTGGCGAATGAATTCAATGAGGCAGTGGGCGAGCTCTATACTTCAGCGCTCATCGAACTCGGCCTGATTCTGTTCTTTATTACCTTCGTGGTTCTGACAATTGCGCGCTATATGCTGTACAAGCTGGCGAAGCGTGAAGGAAAGGTAGCCTGATATGCTGACTCTATATGCGCGTCGCCGCCTGATTAACGTGTTGAGCCTGAGCATCTCGGTGCTCGCCATGGCCTTTGGCCTGTTCTGGCTGGGCTGGATCCTGTTCACCCTGCTGCAACACGGCATCCCCGGCTTATCCCTGGCCGTGTTTACGCAAACCACGCCGCCACCCGGCAGCGATGGCGGGCTTATCAACGCCATTGCCGGCTCCCTGATGATGACCGCGCTCGGCACCCTGATCGGCACGCCTATCGGCATACTCGCCGGCACCTATCTGGCCGAATTTGGCCAGCGCGGCTGGCTGGCGCCGGTTACCCGCTTTATCAACGACGTGCTGCTGTCCGCACCCTCTATCGTGATCGGGCTGTTTGTTTATGCCATGTATGTGATCAAGGTCAAACATTTCTCCGGCTGGGCAGGCGCATTTGCCCTCTCCATTCTGGTCATCCCCATCGTCATCCGCACCACCGAAAACATGCTACGCCTGGTACCTAATAGCCTGCGCGAAGCAGCCGCCGCACTCGGCGCGCCGCAATGGAAAATCATCAGCTCGGTCACCCTGCGTGCCGCACGCGCCGGTATTCTTACCGGCGTGATGCTGGCCATCGCGCGCATCAGCGGCGAAACTGCGCCGTTGCTGTTCACCTCCCTGAATAACCAGTTCTGGAGCAGCAACATGAACCAGCCCATGGCGAATTTACCGGTGGTGATTTTCCAGTTCGCCATGAGCCCGTATGCAGACTGGCAGCAGCTCGCCTGGGCTGGCGCGCTGCTCATCACATTTAGCGTACTGACATTGAATATTCTGGCGCGAGTCTTATTCCGCCAGCAAGCAAGCACTCATTAAGGATAGGCCCAAATGATTTCTGAAAAAGATACCACCCCAAAACTGGTCGTAAAAGACCTGAATTTCTACTACGGCAATGACCGTGCACTTAAGGATATCAACCTCACTATCCCTGAAAAAATGGTCACCGCATTCATCGGTCCATCCGGTTGCGGAAAATCGACCCTGCTGCGCACTTTCAATCGCATGTACGAGCTTTATCCCAAGCAGAAAGCCACCGGAGAGATCCTGCTTGACGGGCAAAACCTGCTGGAGAAACGTCAGGATCTCAACACCCTGCGCGCCAAGATCGGCATGGTATTCCAGAAGCCCACACCGTTCCCGATGTCGATCTACGACAACATCACCTTTGGCGTTAAGCTTTACGAAAACCTCAACCAGCATGACATGAACGAGCGCGTGGAATGGGCACTCAAAAAAGCGGCACTGTGGAACGAGGTAAAGGACAAGCTCAAGCAGAGCGGAACGGGACTTTCGGGCGGACAGCAGCAGCGCCTGTGTATCGCACGCGCCATTGCAGTGAAACCGGAAGTATTGCTGCTGGACGAACCGACTTCAGCGCTGGATCCAATTTCAACGGCACACATCGAAAGACTGGTAGACGAGCTGAAAAAGGAATTTACCATCGTCATCGTCACGCACAACATGCAGCAGGCAGCACGCATCTCCGACTACACCGCCTATATGTATCTGGGCGAACTGATCGAATTCGGCGATACCAGCGCGGTGTTCACCAACCCCAAGCGAAAAGAGACTGAAGACTACATCACTGGCCGCTTCGGCTAGTGATGTAGCGGTGAAGGCTAACAAGCGGTTTTGCATGTTATGCCGCGAAGCGGCTTGCTGGAACCACTACATCACAGGTAGATTCGGTTAATCTACCTGTGATGTAGCGGCGTAGGCTCACATTCGCTTGCGAATGTTATGCTGCGAAGGCAGCTTGCCGGAGCCACTACATCACTGGCCGCTTTGGCTAGTATTTGAACCCATTAAATACGAAGCATAAGTCATAAATATGTAGGTTGGGTTAGGCGCGTTTCTTGCGCCGTAACCCAGCACAAACCAGTGTTGACTGGTGCTACCGACCGTCGATGTTGAGGATTCTGTTTGTTGGGTTACGCAATAAATCCGCTAACCCAACCTACATGACAGCAAGTAGGTTGGGTTGAACATAGTGAAACCCAACAATCAAACCTCAAGCATATCGTTGGGCTTCGTTCCTCAGCCCAACCTACCAAAGCTTGATTATTCGCTTCCTGCGCCGTTACCCCTCCATCCCGCTTCAATATTTGCGCAAAAAAAGCTAGAATCACCACTTTGCGATACTCTCTCTTAAGGAATCTTTATTATGTCCATGGCTGACCGCGACGGTTTCATCTGGTATGACGGCAAATTAGTACCTTGGCGCGATGCCACTACGCATGTGCTGACCCATACTTTGCATTACGGCATGGGCGTATTTGAGGGCGTGCGCGCCTACAAAACCACTCAGGGCACCGCCATCTTCCGCTTGCAGGAGCATACCGACCGCCTGTTTAACTCGGCGTATATCTTCAAGATGAAGATGCCCTATGACAAGGCAAGCGTGATGGAAGCGCACAAGGAAGTGGTGCGCACCAACAAACTGGAGTCCTGCTACATCCGCCCTATCGTATTCTACGGCTCGGAGGCCATGGGCATCGCCGCCACCACGCTCAGCACCCACGTTGCCGTTGCCGCATGGCCGTGGGGCGCCTATCTGGGCGAGGAGGGCATGAAAAAAGGCATACGCGTCAAAACCTCCAGCTTCACGCGCCACCATGTCAACATCAATATGTGCCGCGCAAAATCGGTGGGCAGCTATACCAATTCCATCCTGGCGCACCAGGAAGTCGCGACCGATGGCTACGATGAAGCGATGCTGCTGGATGTGGACGGTTACGTTGCAGAAGGCGCGGGAGAAAATCTGTTTATCGTCAAGAAGGGCAAGCTGTACACGCCCGACCTGACTTCCTGTCTGGAAGGCATCACCCGCGATACCATCCTGACGCTGGCAAAAGACCTGGGCATCGAGGTGATTGAAAAACGCATCACGCGCGACGAAGTATATTGCGCCGACGAAGCCTTCTTCACCGGCACCGCAGCGGAAGTGACACCAATACGCGAACTCGACACCCGCACCATCGGCATCGGTTCGCGCGGCCCGATTACCGAGCGTCTGCAGTCTTTATTCTTTGATTGCGTCAGCGGCAAAAACACCAAATATGCCCATTGGCTTACGCACGTATAATCCGTTTCCGGGGGAAACAAAGCAATGAGCACGAAACAAGCTACTCAGCACTATATTGAAGTCACGGCAAAAGATTTGCCGTTGTATTGCCCCACGCCTGATATGACGCTTTGGAACACACATCCGAAAGTTGTGATACCTGTCGAAAAACTGGGCGAAGCGCGCTGCCCCTATTGCAGCACGCTGTACAAATTCAAGGGCGAATTGCCCAAAGGGCATCATTAAAGTGGCAAAAATAGACGCCCGAAATATCAGCAAAATCCTCGTGGTGGCGCCCAGCTGGGTGGGCGACACCATGCTCATTCAACCCATGCTGGTGCGGCTCAAACAGCGCCATCCGGGCTGCCTGATTGACGTGCTGGCCCCGCCGTGGACGGAAGAACTGCTGCGGCAGATGCCCGAGGTAAACAACACCATCACCAATCAGTTTCCGCATGGCGCCATGCAACTCGCTGCCCGCTTCGGTATGGGCATCCATTTGCGCGGCATGCATTACGACCAGGCCATCGTACTGCCTAACTCGTTTAAATCGGCACTGATCCCATTCTTCGCCGGCATTCCGCTACGCACCGGGTTTACCGGGGAAATGCGCTACGGCTTGCTCAACGATAGACGCAAGCTCGACAAACACGCTCTGCCACTGATGGTAGAGCGTTTTGCGCAACTGGCCGAGCGCAACGGCGAGGCCATTCCCCGCCCGTTGCCACAACCCCGGTTACAGGTCAGTGCCGAACAGCGCCAGCCCGTGCTCGACAAGTTCAACCTGAACCTCAAACAGCCGGTTGCAGTATTCTGTCCCGGTGCAGAATACGGCCCCGCAAAACGCTGGCCGATTCCCTACTTCGCCGAACTCGCGCAACGCCTGCAACAACAGGGTTATGCCGTATGGATAATAGGTTCGCCCAAAGATCAGGAAACCGGCGATAAAATCGTTGCACTTGGAAATTTAAGCACCCGCAATCTGTGCGGTTCCACCGATCTGGCTGATGCGATCGCCCTGCTATCTTGCGCCAGCCTGGTGGTCAGCAACGATTCCGGCCTGATGCATATCGCCGCAGCGCTGGATCGTCCCATGCTCGCACTGTACGGCTCCAGCAGCCCGGACTTTACGCCTCCGCTGTCGCCGCAAGCACAGATATTGAGGATCGATATTCCGTGCAGCCCCTGCTTCAAGCGCGAGTGCCCGCTGGGACATTTCAAGTGCATGAAAAACCTCACCCCGCAAATGGTTGCCGAGCATATTCCTGCGCTTCCCCAGCAACAGAAAATCGCATAAGCACATTAGAATATTAAATAAAATCAAATGCTTGCACATCAACCGGGTGAGGCACCTTGTTGCCCGTCAAGGGCCTGGCCCGGTTAATCCTCAATCCCTTACGGCCCGCCGCGCATCCACATGAAAAACAGTCTCCCCAAAGAAATTTTCAAGGCCTACGACATCCGCGGCGTCGTCGGCAAAACGCTCACCGCAGAGATCGTTGAAAGCATCGGCCACGCCATCGGCTCCGAAGCTGCCGCACGCGGCCAGCACAGCATCGCCATCGGTCGCGATGGCAGATTGTCGGGCATCGAGTTTAGCGCAGCGCTGGCGCGCGGCATCCAGAAGAGCGGCATCAACGTCATCGACGTTGGCCGTGTCGCCACGCCGATGGTGTATTTCGCCGCCTTCCAGCTCAATACCAACTGCGCGGTGATGATCACCGGCAGCCACAACCCGCCCGACTACAACGGCCTGAAAATGGTGCTGGCAGGCGAAACCCTGTCCGGCGACACCATCCAGTCACTGCGCACCCGCATCGAGCAGGGCAACCTCAGCCACGGCGCGGGCGCTTACTCGCAGCGCGACATCAATGCCGATTACATCACGCGCATCGTGTCGCACATCAAGCTGGCTCGCCCCATGAAGATCACCGTCGACTGCGGCAACGGCGTGGCCGGCGACTTCGCCGCCAGTCTCTACCGCCAGCTGGGCTGCGAAGTCACCGAACTCTTCTGCGAAGTGGACGGCAACTTCCCCAACCACCATCCCGACCCCTCCGACCCGCACAACCTGCAAGACCTGATCAAGGCGCTTGCCGGCAATGATTCCGAGCTAGGCCTCGCCTTCGACGGCGACGGCGACCGTCTGGGCGTGGTTACCAAGCACGGCAACATCATCTACCCGGATCGCCAGCTCATGCTGTTTGCCGCCGACGTGCTGAGCCGCAACCCCGGCGCTGAAATCATCTTCGACGTAAAATCCACGCGCAATCTTTTTGGCTGGATCAAATCGCACGGCGGCAAACCCACCCTATGGAAAACCGGGCACTCGCTGGTCAAGGCCAAGATGAAGGAAACCGGAGCACTCTTAGCTGGCGAAATGAGCGGCCACGTCTTCTTCAAGGAGCGCTGGTACGGCTTTGACGACGGCCTCTACAGCGGCGCGCGCCTGCTGGAAATACTCAGCAGGTCCGTCGACCCCAGCGCCACCCTGAACCAGCTGCCGGATGCCGTCAGCACCCCCGAACTGCACATCAAGCTGCAGGAAGGCGAAAACCACGCGCTGATCGCGCGCCTGGGCAAGGAAGCAAAATTCACCGACGCCAGGGACATCATCACCATCGACGGCCTGCGCGTGGAATACGCGGACGGGTTTGGTTTGATGCGTGCATCTAACACCACGCCGGTGATTGTGCTGAGGTTTGAGGCGGATGATGAAGCGGGTTTGAAGCGGATACAGGATGATTTCAGAAGGGTGCTGCTGAAAGCTAATCCGGATTTGCAATTGCCGTTCTAAAAGAAAATTAGTTAAACAGAATCAATCAATTACCTATACTCCGCGCTTTAGCTTTTGCATAAAAAATTCATCGAGTAGCGTGAATTTACCGTTGCCGGGGGTAGCCCGGCTGCTAGTTACTTTTCTTGCTTCGCCAAGAAAAGTAACCAAAAGAAGGCGATCCCCGGTTTACCGCCCCTGCGGGGTTCCCGATAAAAATCCCAATCATGCGGGGCTGCGGAACTCGCACGATCTGCTGCGCAGCCACGTGCTCAAACAATCCTCGCCTAAGAGCACCGCATGATTGGGATTTTTATCGGCGGTGCACAGGGGAATGTAAGTCAAAACCCAAACCACAAGCCAAAGCAGTGTGCGCGCAGCGCACACCAAAATCAAAAGTAAAAAAAACGTGTGGGCTACTGCCCACACTCGTACTTCGATTTCGAAGCCGCTTTTGAATTTTGCTTGTAACACCCCTCATTCACCACCGAGTAGCACAGACAGGTCAGGGGATGTCGGCGAGGACTGTCTGAGCACGTGGACGCGCAGCGGATCGTGCGAGTTCCGCAGCCGCCTGACCTGTCGAGCACACGCAGGGAACCTCGAAGAGGTGGTGGATTGGGGTTCGCCTTCTTTGGGTTACCTTTCTTGGCGAAGCAAGAAAGGTAACCAGCTGCCGGGCTGCCCCCGGCGAAGTTGATGTTGAATTTAATTGTTGGGTTACGCGATAAAATCGCTAACCCAACCTACGGATCTTACAGCTTCGCCTTAACCCAGGCATTCACCCCAGCCAACGCAGCTGCCAGATTCTCCGGCTGAGTTCCCCCCGCCTGCGCCATATCCGCCCGACCACCACCCTTGCCGCCCACCTGCGTAGCCACAAAGTTGACCAGTTCGCCCGCCTTCACTTTGGCGTTGATATCCGCCGTCGCACCCGCGATCAATGTGACTTTTCCATCGCTGACGGCTGCCAGCACGATCGCTGCAGAATGCAGCTTGTCTTTCAGCTTGTCCAGCGTCTCGCGCAGGGTCTTGCTGTCTGCGCCTTCCAGCAATGCAGCCAGCACCTTGACGCCGTTGATATCCACCGCTTGGGTCAGCAGTTCATCGCCCTGCGAAGCAGCAAGCTTGGACTTCAGTGCGGACAACTCTTTTTCCAGCGACTTCACCGAGTCCTGCACTAGTGCGATACGCTGGGTCAGTTCCTGCGGCTGCGCTTTCAGCATCGCTGCGGCTTCCTGCACGCGCGCATCGAGTTGCTGCACCCATGACACGGCCACTTCGCCGGTAATGGCCTCAACGCGGCGTATGCCTGCGGCCACGCCGCTTTCCACCAGGATCTTGAACAGGCCGATATCGCCGGTGCGTTTTACATGGGTGCCGCCGCACAGCTCGGTGGAAAAATCCTTCATGCCGATCACGCGTACTTCATCGCCGTATTTCTCGCCGAACAGCGCCATCGCGCCCGCCTTGATCGCATCGTCATAGGCCATCACCCTGGAGCTGACTTCGGCATTGGCGATGATTGCGCGGTTTACGCGGCTTTCCACGTCGCGGATCTGCTCGCTGGTCATCGGTGCATTGTGGGTGAAGTCGAAACGGGTTTTGCTGGCGTCAACCAGCGAGCCTTTCTGACCGACATGCTCGCCCAATACATCGCGCAGGGCCTTGTGCATCAGGTGCGTCACCGAATGGTTGCGCATCGTGGCCGAGCGTGCAGCCTCATCCACCGCGGCATCGACCGTATCGCCCAGCTTGATCTCGCCGCTCAGCATGCGGCCGTGATGGCCGAAAACTTCAGGCTGGATTTTCTGTGTATCTTCCACCGTGAACACATTCTTGCCATGCTGGAACAGCACGCCGATGTCGCCTACCTGGCCGCCGGACTCGGCATAGAACGGGGTATTGTCGAGCACCACCACGCCGGTTTCATTTGCGGCGAGCTTCTGCACGGTGACGCCATCGCAGTACAGCGCCACCACCTTGCCCTGTGCGGTGAATTTGTCGTAGCCCTGGAACTGCGTCTTCACGCCATCGTATTCCAGACCGGCGGCCATCTTGAACTTGCCCGCCGCGCGCGCCTGGTCGCGCTGGCGCGCCATGGCGGCATCGAATGCGCCTTCGTCCACGCTCAGCTTGCGCTCGCGGCACACGTCCGCAGTGAGATCGAGCGGGAAGCCGAAGGTGTCGTGCAGCTTGAAGGCCAGCTCGCCATTGAGCATGGTCTTGCCGGATTTTTGCAGCGCGGCCAGTTCGGTGTCGAGGATTTCCATGCCGTTTTCGATGGTCTCGAAGAAGCGTTCCTCTTCCATGCGCAGCACGTCGGTGACGCGGTCCTTGGCCTTGTACAGCTCGGGATAGGCCACGCCCATCTCATGGGTTAACTGCTCCACCAGCTTGTGGAAGAATGCGGCGCGGCAGCCCAGCTTGTAGCCGTGGCGGATGGCGCGGCGCACGATGCGGCGCAGCACATAGCCACGGCCCTCGTTGCCCGGAATCACGCCGTCCACAATCAGGAAGGAGCAGGCGCGAATATGATCGGCGATGACCTTGAGCGAATTGTTGTTGAGATCGGATGTACTGGTAACGCGCGCCGCGGCCTTGATCAGGCTCTGGAACAGGTCGATCTCGTAATTGGAATGCACATGCTGCAGCACCGCCGAAATACGCTCCAGCCCCATGCCGGTATCCACCGAGGGCTTGGGCAGCGGATGCAGCACGCCCTGCTCGTCGCGGTTGAACTGCATGAACACGTTGTTCCAGATTTCGATGTAGCGGTCGCCGTCTTCATCCGGGCTGCCTGGCGGGCCACCGGCGATTTCGGGGCCGTGGTCGTAGAAGATTTCGCTGCACGGGCCGCAGGGGCCGGTGTCGGCCATCTGCCAGAAGTTGTCGGAGGCGTAGCGCGCGCCCTTGTTGTCGCCGATGCGCACGATGCGCGCGGCAGGCACACCGATTTCCTTGGCCCAGATATCGTAAGCCTCGTCGTCCTCGGCATACACCGTCACCCATAACTTGTCCTTGGGCAGCTTGTAAACCTCGGTCAGCAGCTCCCATGCATACTGGATGGCATCGCGCTTGAAGTAGTCGCCAAAGCTGAAGTTGCCCAGCATCTCGAAGAAGGTGTGGTGCCGCGCGGTATAGCCCACGTTTTCCAGGTCGTTGTGCTTGCCGCCCGCGCGCACACAGCGCTGCGAAGAGGTGGCACGGCTATAGGCGCGTTTGTCATGACCGAGGAAGCAGTCCTTGAACTGCACCATGCCGGAATTGGTAAACAGCAGGGTCGGGTCGTTGTTGGGTACCAGGGAGCTGGAAGGCACAACCGTGTGGCCTTTGGACGCGAAGTAATCGAGGAATTTCTGGCGGATTTCGCTGCTTTTCATGTGTTCACCAATATCTTAAACGGGGCAAATTCTGCGGTTGCGCAAAAACGTAATAATACCATCCGGCGCGCGGTCTGAGCCACATGAGATATGGCTACTCTTCTCGTGGCCCTGGTTTCGATTCAAGCTGCTCTGCCTCTACGATACGCACTTCGCCTTCGATAATGCCATCATCATGCTGACGGTGCGGATTGATCCGCCCGGATTTATTAGGCAACAGCAATAAAATCACCGCAATTACATCACTCAATACGCCGGGAAGAATCAGCAAAAATCCCGCCAGCAGGGTGCGGCCGCTGTCCCAAATTGCCGAGTATGGCGACTGGCCGTTTTGCACTGTAACTGCCAGCCTGCCGAACACAGCCATACTCTCTTCCTTGATCAATATCCAGCCGATCAGCGCACTGAAAACAAGCCATGCCAACAGCCACCAGCCGATAACAGCGGCCACTTGAATCATTGTGTAAATTTCCAATGCCGGGAAACCAAGTATGACCAGCAAAAATATTATTCCAAAATTTCGCACCACAAAATCCTTATATATCAACAAGTAACATGTTTCAGGCAAGATCCATTTCATCCCAGCCACGCGTTCAGTGTATCATTAGAGGCTAATTTACCATCCCAATTCCGCTAACAATCTAAATCATGAAAATCTTTTATCAAGCTAGCATTGCAGGCGTATCACTCGTTATTCTTTTCGCAGCGGCTTTTTTTATTTTCTCCCCTAAAACTTCTTCCACCGCAATCACAATGGACTCGCTCAAGCCGGGCGCTGCTGAGGCTGTTGCGCAAGCCAGCTTCTACGACCTGCAGGAAAAAGTACAACCCCTCGCGCAGTGGCAGGGCAAGGTGATGGTTGTGAATTTCTGGGCGACCTGGTGCCCGCCGTGTATTGCGGAAATCCCTGAATTTATCAAACTGCAGAAAAAATACGGCAAACAGGGCGTGCAGTTTATCGGCATTGCAATTGACCAGAAGAGCAAGGTGCAAAGTTTTGCCGCCGAGGTTGGAATGAACTACCCGGTGCTGCTGGGCGATCTGGCAGGCATAGATTTAGCCAGACGTATCGGCAATGTCCAGGGGGGATTGCCGTATACGGTTATCGTTGAGCGCAGCGGCAAAATTGTGACGACGCAACTCGGTACATTGAGCACTGATAAACTTGAAGGCATCATCAAGCCACTGCTTTAAGTTATTCGGTACGTAGCGCCTCAACCGGATCCATGCGTGCCGCGCGGCGCGCTGGCATCACGCCGGCAGCCAGCCCGATCAATACCGCGCTGGACTCCGCCAGTACCGCAAAAAATACCGGAATCTGCACCGGTAAAGACGGTATAAATGCATGCAAGGCTTGCGCCACGCCCATACCTATCAGCAAGCCAGCCAGGCCACCGGCAGCCGAAAGCAGAATGGCCTCGCCCAGGAACAGCATCAGCACCTGCTGCTGGCGTGCACCCAATGCCCGCAGCAAACCTATCTCGCCGGTACGCTCGGTCACCGCCATGGTCATGATAGTCAGAATCCCTACACCCCCCACCAGCAATGAAATTGCGCCAATCGCCGCCACCGCAAAGGTAATCACATCCAGCACAGAGTTCATCACTTCCAGCGCCTGTTCCTGCGTGATAACGGTATAGTCTTCGCGCCCGTGCCGGGCCGACAATATGCTCTTGATGCTCGCCACCACCTTGTTTACATCGACCGAGGGCAGGTAATTCACATTGATTTCTATCAGGCCGGCACGGTTAAACATCTCCATTGCACGCGCTGCCGGGATATAAACGATGTCGTCCATATCAAAACCCAAAACCTGCCCCTTTGACTCCATCACACCGATCACGCGATAGCGTTCCCCGCCTATGCGCACATATCCGCCCAGCGGGTTCGCGTCACTGAACAGTTCCTGCCTTACCTTATGCCCCAGCACGACAAAATTCCGCGCATGGGTGGATTCATCGTCCGGCAGAAAATTTCCCACCTGCACATTCATCTTGAATGCGCGCGGAAAGTCCGGCCCAGCACCATAAACAAAACAGCGCCGGCTTTTGCCATCGGCACGCACCTCCGCATTTCCCTGTACGGAAGGATTCACAAATTCCAGGTTAGGAACCCGCCGCAGCGCGTCCGCATCTTCCAAGGTCAACGGTTTGATGGTGCCGAAGATGCCCGCATTGCCGCCATGTGTCTGCGATTTACCCGGCTGTATGGTGATGACATTGGTACCAAACTGGCTAAACTCATCCAGCAAATACTGGTGCAAGCCTTCGCCTATGGAGGTCAGCAAAATTACGGCTGCCACGCCGATCGCAATACCCAGACCGGTCAAAAAACTGCGCATGCGGTAGATCACAAATGTCGATACGGTCAGCCGAAGAAGGTCACTGAAAAACATTATCTTCTCGCAAGCGCCAGGACAGGATCAAGCTGTGCTGCGCGGCGCGCAGGCCACACACTGAACACTATGCCGGTACCCAAAGCGGTGCTGAATGCAGCGATGATCGCCCACCATGGCGCCGCTACCGGCAATGACGGATAGATTTGTCCAATCACAAAACTGCCCAGCTGGCCCAGCAATAATCCGACCACGCTCCCCGCCAGCGACAGCAGTACCGCCTCGGCAAAAAACAGGCGGCGTATCTGCGCCGGTGGCGCCCCCAGCGCCTTGAGCAGGCCGATTTCCTGGGTGCGCTGCGACACCGCAATCAGCATCACATTCATGATCAGCACTCCCGCCACTGCCAGACTGATCGCGGCTATTCCGCCAACCGCTATGGTCAGGGTGCGCAAGATGCGGTCAAAGGTGGCCACCATCGCATCCTGGGTCACCACTGTTACATCGCGTTCGCCGCCGTGCTGCCGGAACAGAATTTCTTCGCTTTGGCTTCTGGCGCGCTCGATGTCCTCGCGGCTCTTGGCCTCGACCAATATGCGTATCAGGTTCTGCGTATTGAACAGCATGTGTGCGGACGCCACCGGAACAATCACCAGTTCGTCGGTATTCATGCCCATCGCCGTACCCTGCGATGACAGGATGCCAACCACGCGGAAGCGCCTGTCGCCGAGATGCAGCCAGGAACCCACCGCATTCTCCACACCGAACAGTTCCTGTTTGATTGTATTGCCTATCACCACCACAGGCGAGGCCGCATCCGCCGGACCTTCCGGCAAGAACTGACCCTGCGCCATGGTCATGTGGCGGATGGCGAGCAATTCAGCGGTGGAGCCCAACACCGTTACCTCGCGGTTGAGCGGTCCGTTGGATGCCAGTGCCGCGCCTATCGCCAGCGGAGCCATGCGGCGCACGGCACTGCTGCGCAATATCGCCATCGCATCATCCAGCACCAGATCGCGCGGGATTTGCCCGATCAGCATGCCGGGATTCACGCCTGCTGTTTCAGAACGACCTGGAAAGACGATCACCAGATTGGTGCCCAGGGAAGTGAACTGATTTACGACATACAGGCGGGCACCCTCTCCCAACGCGGTAAGAATCACCACTGCAGCCACACCGATGGACATGGCCAGTATCATCAGCAAGGATCGCGAACGCGAGCTGTTCAAGCTGGTGGATGCAAACTGCAATGTGTCATTCAATTTCATGGCTGATCGCTTTTGCGCTTATCTCCTACTATCATGCCATCGACCATGGTGATCTGGCGCAAGGCGCGATTGCCATTGTCCCGGTCATGCGTGACGATAATCAGAGTCACACCCTGCTCTGTCAGTTGCTCCAGCAGACGTATCACCTCTTTGCCGGTTGTGCTGTCCAGATTGCCGGTGGGCTCATCCGCCAGCAATACCGAAGGCCGCATGATGGTGGCGCGTGCAATTGCCACGCGCTGTCGTTGCCCGCCTGAAAGCTGTTCCGGCCTGTGCTCTGCGCGGTCGCTTAGGCCATAACTTTCCAGCAGCTTTGCGACACGCTCTTTGCGCTCTTCTATGGCAACGCCGCCAAGTATCAGCGGCAACTCTATGTTCATTGCTGCAGTAAGGCGGGGTACCAGGTGAAAGAACTGAAACACGAAGCCGATTTTTTCGCGCCGCACGCGCGCCTGCTGTTCATCATCCAGCGTGGTAACATCCAGCCCGTCGAGCTTGTAGACGCCGGAGCTTGGCCTGTCCAGCAGGCCTATCAGGTTTAACAGACTGGATTTTCCTGACCCTGACGGCCCCATGATGGACACATATTCACCCGCACCGATACTGAGATCGACATCCCGCAGTGCATGAACCATCTGGTCGCCGACCAGAAAGTTGCGACTCACTTTACTGAACTCAATCATGGCGCTGGCTTCGCTCCATCCTGTTTTGTCGTATCCGGTTTAGCCTTCACCCCGGCCTTCACCCCTGTACGATCAAGCGAAGCGACAATCTGATCGCCCTCCTTGAGTCCTGAAAGAATTTCGGTAAACTCCCAATTGGCCAGCCCGGTAGTCACCGTACGCTCTTCCAGCACTCCTTCGGCTTTGTACACCAGCACTTTTTTGCCCTCCATCAGGTGCTGCGTGGGTATGCGCAGCACATGTTCCCTGACCTTATACACAATCTCGATATCCGCGCTATATCCTACCAGCAGGTTTTCTTCCTGCGGCAGCTCGGTAAAGGCCACTTCTACCTCCACCGTGCGCGCCTGCTTTTCCAGTTCGATCACATAGGGTGCGATACGCTGCACCTTACCGGCAAATTTTTTGCCTTTGATCGCATCCAGTGTAATGCGGCTGAGCTGCCCCACTTTCACCACCGAGGCATCCACCTCATCTATCGGTGCGCTGACGTACAGGCAACTATCGTCAATCAGGTCTATCGCCGGAAGCGTGGGGATGCCGGGGGGTGACGGCGTGGCATATTCACCCAACTCGCCACTGATATCGGCCACGACCCCGCTGAATGGAGCGCGCAATGTCATGCGATCGAGGCTTGCACGAGCCACTTCGATGCGTGCACTGCTCTGCTCAACTTCCCCCTTGGCCGCTTCGCAAGAAGCGTTGCGCGCCTTGGCATCGGTCTGGCTGCGATCCAGCTGTTGCGACGAAATAAAGCCCTGCTCCCTGAGCTGCACTGACCTCTCGGCTTCGCGCTGCGCTGCCTCCGCCATCGCGCATGCCTCCTTCGCCCTGCTGCTTACGGTTCTCAACTGATCCTGCGCCAACTCTTCCTGAGCGTGCAAATCCTTATGCCATAGCTCAAGCAAAATCTGGCCCGCGGCAACCCGCTCGCCTTTTTTTACTTTCAATTGGGAAATTTGGCCGCCTGCTGGCGGAGACATCTTGGCACGGCGGCAGGCTTTGACTGTGCCCGCGCGATTGTTGCTGACCGTGGCCTCTACTGTGCCGGGTTCAACTGTCCACAAGCTAACCGGCAACGGCTTGGCACGCGTGTAATAGCCAATAGTAGCCAGCACAATAATGCCCACGCCCAACAGAATACCCCATTTGTAAAACCTGGAAATACGTCTGCTCCGATCCATACCATCTCCTTAACTCAAGCGGATATAGTACACCTCTTGCCGACATGCGGTCACCGGCATAAATATCAACTATTGCCGCTACAGAACTCGATTTTGCCGATGGCAAGCCGCCTGTAATTGCGGATCATGATGATGGATTTCTTTATGACAGGCTCATCGATGACTGCAAGATCAAGCCCGACTCTGATCTGATAGACACCCTCAAAGCCCGCATTAATTTCAATGAACGGGCAGTTGAGATTTCTCTGTTGTGTTGTGGATTTTGCATCGACTGCGGCAAGACGATAGTGATGCAGCGTGGCAAGATTCATATTCCACAGCACTGCTTGCCCCTGAAATTGTCCCAGGAATGAAACTGATGCGTTGACATCAGGCAAACGAGTGTTGCAGATAAAGTCCCGGCGCAATATTTCCAGCTGCGTTTTGAACGCTTCTACCTCGGGAAAAATGCTATGCATATTTGATGATGAAGTTATTCCGGCCTTGGTTTAACACAACAATCATTCTCATAATATGCAAGAAAATTGTACCTCCTCCTGCGCCTCATGCGGCTTTTTATACGCGGGGAATTACTCACTCTCATCGTTTATGCGCATTACGCTGAAAATAACATCCATTGAAAATCCGCGCGATTGCAGGAAGCGCACTTGCCTGGCCTTTTCTTTCTGGTCCTGCGGGGGATTCGCAAATTTTCGGTGCCACACTGCACGCGCGGCTTCCAGCTCACCTTCCTTCAGTTGCGGTATCGCGGCACTGATGAGTTCGTCGCTGATGCCTTTTTGCCTGAGTTCATGCGCGATGCGCTGAGTACCAAAGCGGGCGCTGCGGATGCGCACGGTCTGGTCAAGCGCTCGTGCATCGGAAAGCCAGCCGCGCTTCTCCAGATCGTCCAGCAACGCACCGGCATCCTCTGCTTCGGTAATGTGAGGCAAGAGCTTTGCGTGAAGTTCTGCACGGCTCAATTCGCGCCTGGCCAAAGCCTGCAAGGCGCGCCCGCGCAGGCTGAGCTCGGTCTTCCCTTTCACCGCTTAACACTCACTACCGGCTGCTCTCTAACTTACTCCAGAGATTCCGCAACCTTGGCTTCACCGCTCTTGGCAGCAGCACTCTTGGCAGCACTGCTCTTGCCTGCAGCAGCCTTTTTTATTTCTGCCTCAGGACTGACATTTTTCGCGGCAACACCGACTGCATCGCGGATTTTGTTTTCAATTTCAGCGGCAATGGCAGGGTGTTCTTTCAGGTATTCGCGCGCATTGTCTTTGCCCTGGCCGATTTTTTCGCCGTTGTAGGCGTACCAGGCACCCGCTTTTTCCACAAACTTATGCAGCACGCCCAGCTCTACGATTTCGCCTTCGCGTGAAATGCCTTCTCCGTACAGAATGTCAAACTCGGCCTGCTTGAATGGGGGAGCGACTTTGTTCTTCACCACTTTTACGCGTGTCTCGGAACCGATCACTTCTTCGCCCTTCTTGATCGCACCAGTGCGGCGGATATCCAGGCGCACCGAGGCGTAGAACTTTAACGCATTACCGCCGGTTGTGGTTTCAGGGCTGCCGAACATGACGCCGATTTTCATGCGGATCTGGTTAATGAAAATTACGGTGGTATTGGAACGCTTGATATTGGCAGTGAGCTTGCGCAAGGCCTGCGACATCAAGCGAGCATGCAAGCCCATCTGCGCATCGCCCATCTCGCCTTCGATCTCCGCCTTTGGCGTCAACGCGGCAACCGAGTCCACAATCACAATGTCCACAGCGGCTGAACGCACCAGCATGTCCACAATTTCCAGCGCCTGTTCGCCGTTGTCCGGCTGCGAGATCAAAAGCTCGGTCACGTTGACGCCGAGCTTCTGCGCATACTGCGGATCGAGCGCGTGTTCCGCGTCGATAAAGGCCGCGGTACCGCCCAACTTTTGCATTTCGGCGATGACTTGCAGCGTCAGCGTAGTTTTACCCGAAGACTCGGGACCATAGATTTCAATCACGCGACCGCGTGGCAAGCCGCCCACTCCCAGCGCGATGTCCAAACCCAAGGAACCGGTGGAGACCACATCGATGTCGCGCCCGATATCATCGTCGCCCAGGCGCATAATCGAGCCTTTGCCAAACTGTTTCTCAATCTGGCCCAATGCTGCTGCGAGTGCCTTGCTTTTATTGTCATCCATCACGCTATTCCTTAAAAAATTGTTGGTGAGATTATGGCATAGGAGTTCAGGCTTGCATAGTACGATCGTTCTAATCCTGGCAGAGCAAAGCTAACATACTGAATATATGCAATAACTAATCAGACGGCTGGAGTGAGCACGAATCAAATATGCGCACCCTTTGCCAACATTTCCCCCTCTAAAGGTCTATAATCAGTTTGAGGGGAAGGAGTTTTTGACCTATCCCTGTTCTTTCTGCAATGGAAGGAGAAAATCATGAATACTGCAGATATGTTGATTCACGTACATCCTGAATTAGATCCACAGGCAAGAAGCAATTTGGAAAGAAGAATCATGGGGGTCGTTGGTGTTGATTGTGCCGAGTTTGACCATCATGCACACCCCCATTCGATTGTCGTGAAATATGATCCTGACCAAGTTCAGGGCATACAGATACTGGATATCGTTCGTACAGTTGATCCGGTGGCTACCAGGGTGGGAATGTAATCCTGACAAACTCTGTTACTTACTGCTGATGCAATATTGATGCGCCTTGAATGGCGTAAATAGATACGCCTTAGTGGCGTAAAAAAGGCGATCAGTTGATCGCCTTTTGTTTTGCTGCGTGAAGCATTCCGGCTAGCGTCATAGTAACAGCGGTATTACGGGCACTCGCCAAGCACTCACGGGTTTAAAACTTTGCACCGACTGATGCTGTTAATTTGCCATAGCTGACATCCAATAGCGGTGTGCCACGATATTCAACTCCCCCGCTGTCTGACGTTGCCATTAACTCCAGCACAAAATCTTTATCGAGGATGCAACCCACGCCAATACCCACGTGTGCTCCGGGCGTTGTCTCGCCGATCCCTTTAATATTTGAGTCGGCATTAAAAATGGACAAACCGAGCTGCATGGCAAAATAGGGGGTGAAGTCACTCAACTCAGGGTGCAGGCGAATTGCCGCATAAACCGGCAGGAAGCTGAATTCCCCCTTATATTTGGTTAGCTTTCTGCGCACCTGGAACTCGACGCCGAAACCCAGATCGGCATTTTGGCTCAATTCCGCAAAGGACTAAAAGGCCATGGAGGCACTGCCGTTGACATCGTCAGTCGCGGTTATAGAAGTGCCGCTGATTGTCCTGTTAAGGCTCCCGCTGCTGTCGACTCCTAATTTAAAGTAAGTGTCAGCGATCGCGCCAGCCGAACAATGGGTTCCCAGAAGGAATAAAGCTACTGCCATATATTTATTTTTCATTTTTTTCCCCTTGGGTTCACAGCTATAAGTTCACCCAAAAAACACTGTAAAAATCACATAGGGTTAATATTAACCCGCTAAACAATTACATGGGTGCTATAACTATCTACATGGTGAGTGGATCGTGGCGCTGTAGCGCCATGATCTCAAGTAACTGTTAATGGCTGGTGCCGGCAGAGCGTGTGATTTTGTTGTAGACGTTGTACTTGCCCGATGGTTTGTTCATCGGCAAGCGCTTGATTTCCTCCAGTGTGATGGCATCGTAAATAATCAGCGCACCGTCTTTCTCCCAGATGCTCACCAGCACATATTTTCCGTCACGGGTGAACTCGACGTGCGCCGCAGTCTTGCCTGGCATCGGGCGAATAATCTTCACCACTTCCAGGGTGCGCTTATCAATTAAGGTCATCGCGTCGCGGCTTTCCGGATTGCTGCTATTAAAGCCATCTGTCCAGGCATAAGGTGTATTTTCATGGCTGCGCATAAAGAAGCCGGGGCCTATCGTGTTGATCTGCTTTATCGTCTTCCAGGTCGTCATGTCGATAACTGTTACCAGCGGCACTTTCAGGTTGGGCGTAGCCAGTACCGGATGCCCCTGGTACTCCCAAGTGATGCCGGAGCCGAGGTGCGGCATGCCGGGCAAGTCGATTTCTGCAACTTTTTTACCTGAATCGAGATTGATCACCTGCCCCTTGTTTCCATCCCGGTCTGCGCCGATCAGGAGCTTATAAGACAGGTCAAAGAAAAAATCATCCAGATAATTATCTACAGCAATACTGCGCACCGGAAATTCTTTTTTGCCATAGGGTATTTCCCATACTTCCTTCGCATCTTTCATCGCTGCGACAAAGCTGCCGCGTGGTTCGGCCTGATACACGGCAGACACCCGCGATGTTTTCCCATCCCGGCCCACGGTCGGAATCACCTTGATCAGCGACAGATCATCCGCATTCAGAAGCACCAGAGTATGCGGCAGGTAATTGCCCACCAGCACCGACTTGCCGTCTCCCGACACGGCGATATTGCGGGTGTTGATACCGGCACGTATCTCTGACACCACCTTCATATTGTAAATGTCAAACTTGCTGATCCAGCCATCGCGCGAGGCGAAATACACATAGCGTCCGTTCGGGCTGAACTTGGGGCCGCCGTGCAATGCAAAGCGGGTCTGGAAGCGGTAAATAGGCTCAAATTTATCGCCGTCCAGAATGGTTGCAAAATGGTCGCCCAGCTCCACCACCACAAAGAGATTAAGCGGGTCGGCACTGAACGTTGGTTTATCGGGCAAGCTGCCTGCCGGTACATGCTGAATATGGGAAGCACTGATTTCCTGTTTTCCCCATACGGGCACTGCGGCCAAAGGCTTGTAGATGAAATCAACCAGCGCCTGGATATCATCCTTGGCAAGCTGGCCGGCAAAGTCCGGCATCTGGCTGGCGTTGCGTCCATCGGCGATGGTCTTGAAGGCTTCGGGGCGTCGCAGACGTTCCAGGTTCCCTGGCAGCAGCGCTGTGCCGATTCCCCCCAGGCGATCTGCACCATGACACGCAGCGCAGAATTCGGCATAATTTTTTTCAACCGGTTGAGCGGCTGATACTTCCAATGCAAGCAGCCAAGCAACCACAGAGAAACCTACAAACAGGGATTTTTTTATCATATTCAGCCTTCAGTCAGGATCGCATCAGTTATACCAATTTCCTCATCATCCAGATAGCAAGCCGGATCTTCCGCCCACGGGTCACCGGTCACTTGCCATGCCCGTACGCGGGTATTGCCGCCGCAAATTTTAAAGTACTGGCATTCGCCGCAGCGCCCGCCCACCTTGCGCGGATGCATTTTCAGACCGGCCATGATGGGGTCTGAAGTGTCCTGCCATATCTCCGAGAACGGCCGCTCACGCACGCTACCCAGACTGTAATTCCACCACATGGTATCGGGATGTACATTGCCTAGATTATCTATATTGGCAATATTCACGCCGGATGAATTTCCGCCCCATTGTTCCAATTTTGCGCGTATATGAGTTTCGAGATGAGGGAAGTTCCGCCGTACCCAGTACAGCAGATACACGCCATCGGTATCGTTGTTGCCGCTGACGAATTCCTTGGGCTTGCCCTGCTGCTGGTATTTCCAGCTGGTATCAAACAGCAAGTCCATCGCCTGACGCGTGGCCTGGTGGAATACATCATTCTTGCGGTTCTTGTTTCCGCGCCCGGCATAGTTGAGATGCGACAGGTAAAATTTATCCAGCTCTTCGTCTTCCAGCAATTGCAACAGGCCGGGCAGGTCATGTGCATTATCCTGGGTCAAAGTGAAGCGGATGCCGACCTTGAGATCGTGCTCTTTGCACAGGCGTATGCCGTGCATGGACTTGTCGAATGCACCCTCCATGCGCCTGAATTTGTCGTGGGTTTCCTTAATACCGTCCAGGCTCACGCCGACATAGTCGTAACCGACCGCCGCGATTTTTTCGATATTGCTTTCGTCTATCAGGGTGCCGTTACTCGACAGACCCACATAAAAACCCATATCTTTGGCACGATGTGAAATCTCGAAAATATCCTTGTGCAGAAGTGGCTCGCCACCGGACAGTATCAGCACCGGTACGCGGAATTTTTTCAAGTCGTCCATCACGCTGAACACCTCTTTGGTCGACAGTTCGCCGGGAAAGTCCTTGTCTGCGGAGGTCGAATAGCAGTGCTTGCAGGTCAGGTTGCAGCGCCTGATCAGCGTCCAGATGACCACCGGGCCGGGTGGATTGCGCTTGGGACCAAGCGCTGTGGGCCGGGCGATTTCCTGCATAAATTGGGATATGCGAAACATGCTTAACCTCCTATGCGTAAACCCGTTTTTTTCAGGATGCGGGTGCTGTACAGAATCTGGTGACCACGGTCAGCCTCACCAATCAGCCTGGCAATTTTCCGTACATATTCTTCAACCTCGGCACGGTTGTGTCCATGCACCATCGCAAAAAAATTATACGGCCAATCCGGCAAATGGCGTGGGCGATGATAGCAGTGGCTTACAAATTCAAGGTCACCGATCGTTTTTCCGAGCACATCAATCTGATCATCAGGGACATCCCACACTGACATGCCATTTGCTTTGTATCCAAGTGCATAATGATTCGGTATCACACCGATACGGCGTATCACCCCGGTATCAATCATGTTCCGCATGCCAACCATCACTTCTGCGGCAGTGATACCCAGCTGCTGCGCAATCGCATGATAAGGCTGGGGCACCAGAGGCAAGCCGGACTGTGTCGCTACCACAATCTGTCGATCAGTTTCATCTAGAGAGGTGGCTGGCATAATATTTTCCGGCTTCATACGGTTAACCTCAATCCGACAAAGTATTCCTTGATCTTGGGCATGTCATACACCGGGTAACCGGTATCGCGCTCTATTTTCTTGAGCGCAGCCGCATGTTCATCTGCTGTTTCGGTGGCAAGCACAAACCACATATTGAGCACATGATCACGCGCGTAATTATGTGCAACTTCAGGCATTGCATTGATTATTTCAGCCACATGCTCAAAGTTACTATCGGGTATTTTCATCGCCACCAGGCTAAGTCTCCCGCCCATGCGTTCGGCGTGGTACATAGGGCCGAATCGAGACAGCACGCCATTCTGCAACAGTGCCTCTATCCTGGAGATCAACTCCTGCTCTGCAATTCCCAAGCGCCCCGCTACCTCTGCAAAGGGATGATCGCAGATCGGGAAATCCCCCTGCAGGGAATTGACAATTGCGCGGTCCAGTTCATCCATAGACTCACCCATTGATATTCATCATGCGCTAGCATAGCGCTGTTCGTTAACTGGCTCGACTATTGGATTTACCACATAGCGCGCGCCGCATTGCTTGAAACAGCGGCTACTAAACAATACTTCAGACGCAACATCCTGCAGGCCACACTGTTCCTTCAATTGCGCCACAAGATTCAGCACGTCGTCACGATGCTGGCCGTGTATCATCGTAAACAGATTATAGGGCCAGGTTGGCAATTGACGCGGACGCCGGTAGCATAAAGTCACAAAATCAAAACTGCCGATACGATGTCCCAGTGCGCTTACCTGCTCATCCGGAATATCCCATACCACCATCGCATTGGCACGATAACCAAGCTCATGGTGGCGCACTACTACACCCATGCGTTTGATAACACCCTGCTCCACTAATTGCGCGAATCCGGCAATGACATCATTTTCAGCAAGACCTATGTTTGCACCAAGCTCTGCAAAGGGCCGGGACACCAAAGATAGCCCGCATTGAATTGCACCAATCAGCGCCACTTCAGACAATTTCGACAATGTGTGAGGTGTGTGCTGCGAAACATCCCGTGTGCATTTAATGGTTTCGACACTATGTCCTTTGCGTGACCGGGATAGATCGAATCCAAGGTCAATATGAAAATCTTCCAGCATTGGCAGATACAGTGGCTCATAACCAGTACGGCGTTCAATCTCAGACAGCACTTGCAGTACTCTTGCCTCATTCACAGCGGTAATAACAAACCACAGGTTGTAATGATGCTCGCGTTCGTAGTTGTGGTTCACTTCAATATACCCATTAACCAGCGCGGCGATCCCATCGAGCTCACCCGCAGGCACAGCCAGAGCGGCAAGCGTACTGTAGCCTATGCTGTGCGGCTTGAATACGGCACCAACCCTGCTTACCTTTCCGCCAGTCTGAAGTTGCGTCAGTGTTTTCAGCACCTCTGTTTCACTGACGCCCAAACGCTCCGCAAGAACGCCAAATGGTGCATGCACCAGCGGAAAATCGCGCTGGAAATCATTGAGCAGGTGAAGTTCAAGATCTGTCATCTTATAGGCCTCACAAACCGGTACGGTGGGCACGGTAGGTAAAGAAAATACCGCTGGGTTTATCAGCAGGGAGCACGGCTATTTTCTCGAAGGTTTCACTGTCATATACCTCAACCCTGTCTTCGTCACGCACAGAAACCCAAATCTGTTCTCCGCGCGGAGTAAACTCCATATGCATTACTCCCTTGCCCGGCTTCAGCGTTTTCACAATCTTGCGACTGGGCACATCGATCACCTGAACCGTATCGTTATCGGGAAATGCAAAATTCACCCATACCTGGCGATTGTCGGGACGCGCCACGACAAATACCGGCTGGCCGTGCACTGCAATGCGCCCGGCTTCTGTCCATTTGCCCTGCTCTACAACCAGCACCTCATGCCGCCCTACCGCCGGCACCAGCAGCTCATTTCCAGTTGCAGCCCAGCCTTCAAGGTGTGGCATTTTGTACACCGGCAGTTTCTGCTCACCTTTGCCATAGCCGTTCATCACACGCTTCACGCCTGCGTCCAGATTCCACATATCGAGCAATGCCAGTCCATCCTCACCAAACAGACCCGCCAGATAGTAACGTCCATCAGCAGTGATCATTGCATCGTAAGGTTCCCTGCCGATGTTCTGAAATTTAGTGACCACGGGCTTGCCTGGCCCATGCATATCTACGCTCCAGATTTCACCGGCCTCCAGCAGGCTGAACACGAAACGGTTGCCAGGTGCATCAACCAGGCCAACCACTTTGGATGATTTACCGGTTTGATCAATGGCAGGAATATCAGCTACCAAAGCCAGTGTTTCAGAATTAAAAATCTTTATCCCACCTGGCACATAGTTAGCGCCGGCTACAAGTTTTCCATCCTGGGATATTGCTCCGCCGATACTGTTGCCCGACTGCATCACTCGGTTGACGATGCGCATCTCCAGCAAATCCACCTTGGTCATCGCACCATCACGGCCAAATACAAATGCATAGCGCGCATCTCTTGAGTAATTAATGGAGGCATGGGACAAATCCCCCAAACCTGTAATGCGACCAAGTCTGGTGTGATGACTGGTATCTACCACCTGAATGCTGCCTGTAGCGCGTTCTATGATCACGCCAAGGTCACCGGTACCACGTTGCGCGGGTGTGGCGCATCCCGCCATGGAAATCAACGCAAGAAACAATGTTAAAATTTGATAGCTGCGCATTTCAGGGCAATCCTTTCAATAACATTTGTACAATCCAGTCGGTTTCTGCTTCGCTTAAAAACGGGCTCCACGGTGGCATCATCGTGCCCCGTCCATACCAGATAGCATCCCTGAGCGATTCAGCAGATTTATTCTTGAGAGCTACCGGCATAAGCGGCGGGCCTAGCCCTCCTTCAAACAGCAAACCATGACATGACCCGCAGTCCTGCCGAACAAAATCGAACAATTCCTGCTGGCGCGCAGAAGTGGGAGACATGTCCCCTTTAGCAATTGAATCAGCACAGGTAAAACCCGAGTACGAAATTAACAGCACCACAAAAACCATCCTGAAAAATTCAGGATAAAGCGCGCGATGAAAAATTTCTCGATGAATATCTTGCATATTCCTTCTCGTGTAAAATTCTTAATACATCAGACCGATACAACCGTGAGAAATGCAGCTTCTATATACGCCTATGAATAGGGACAGTTATGAATTTAGAATGACCTTAGTATAATCCCCATCCAAGTAGCTACACAACTCAAAAACACATTCAGCATCCACAAACAAAACAATACTTATTGCCAAGATATTCCGGATGATTAACCACGATCCAAATCATGTTACTTGCTAATTTTTACTCGTAGAAAAAGAGCGGTATTAGCCGCTCTTTAGGTACAACTAACTAATTAGGCAATTGTCTTAGTAGACATCTTCCTGAGTATTGTAGACATTGAACTTGCCTGTAGGCGTAATCAGCTTGGGATCCTTGATTACTGCTTTCATCTTCAAAGTTTTGTCGTCAATAACAACGATAGCGGAAGGCTCAGTCTTGCCAGCCCAGATTGAGTACCATACCTCGTCACCGTCTGCGTTATATTCTGCTTGTACCGCACGCTTGAAGGTTTTGGATGCTGGCAGGTTCGCCATCTTGGCAACATTGATAATGACCGGCGGTTTGTCCAGATTTTTAATGTCATACACCGTGACCGACTCGGAATTTTCAGCTTCCGGATTCAGCGGCGCATCGGCGTACAGGTGGCTGGATTTTGGATGCGTTTTCACGAACAACGAGCCACCGCCATGATTTTTCAGTTCCTGCACCACTTTCCACGCGCTCTGTTTATGTTTCACCGGATCGGTGCCGATCAGAGAGATCACGTCCGCCCCCAAGTGAGATGTTGCCCATACCGGACCAAACTTGGGATGCACAAAATTGGCACCGCGACCGGGATGTGGTTTGGCCGCAGTATCGACCAGCGCAGCCAGTTTTCCGGTCTTGGTATCCACCACCGCCACTTTGTTGGAAGCATTGGCAGCCACCAGGAAGTAGCGTTTGGTCGAATCCCAGCCACCGTCATGCAGGAACTTGGCTGACTCGATGGTGGTGATCTTCAAGTTCTTGAGATCTGAATAATCCACCAGTTGAATCATGCCTGTTTCCTTCAGGTTGACGACCCATTCCGGCTTGTGCGGTGATGCCACAATAGAGGCAACGCGAGGCTCGGGATGATATTCGCCATCCACTGTCATGCCGCGCGTGGAAACGATTTTCAGCGGCTTGAGCGTATCTCCCTCGGTCACCACATACTGCGGCGGCCAGTAGGAGCCGGCTATCGCGTATTTGTCCTCAAAACCCTTGAACTTGGAGGTTTCTACCGAACGAGCTTCGATTCCGACTTTTAAAGTCGCAACCACAGTGGGCTTCTCGAACCACATGTCGATCAGATCGAGCTTGCCATCGCGACCAATCACATAGACGTAGCGACCTGATGCTGACACTCGGGAAATGTGTACCGCATAACCCGTTTTCACGATGCCCCATATTTTCTTGGTATCGCCGTCGATCAATGCGACTTCACCTGCATCGCGCAAAGTCACCGAGAAAACGTTCTTCAGGTTGATCTTGTTCATTTGCTTTTTGGGGCGGTCTGCAGGTTTGACGACCAGCTTCCAGCTGTCAGTCATCTCCTTCATACCCCATTCTGGCGGAACCGGTGGCTCTTGCTGCAGATAGCGCGCCATCAGATCGACTTCCTTCTCGCTCATATCGCCCGAGGTCAGGAAGTTTGGCATGCCGCCCGGTGTGCCGTTGGAAATGAATGCCTTGAGGTAGTCGCTACCCTGAGCCAGCGTAGTAGTGGGGGTCAAGGCTTTACCTGTCGCCCCTTTGCGCAACACGCCATGACAACCCGCACAACGTTCAAAATAAATCTGGCGTGCCTGGTCGAATTCTGCCGCTGTCATCGCGGGTGCATTTGTATTCGCATTTTTATGCATCAATACCTCACCTACCGGCGATTGACCGGCGTGGTGCGCGCCCACCTCTGGCGCAATGCGCGGTGCAGCATCAACTGCATATGCACTATGCATCGCCAGCGGTAAAGCAGCCAGAACAGCCAATGCGGTTAATGTTTTCTTGTAATAGTTTCTCATATTGCCTCCATATAGTAGGTTTATGAATTCATGCTACGACGGTAGCAGTGGAAACCCGTCATCAGCCGTATCTCCACACTAGCAGCGTACCGATTAACTTGTCATTGCAGCTTCTGCACCGGCCGGGTTTCGCGCTTGCCGACTGTCAACAAGTCCCATACCAGCAGCACGAAGCCAAGCGCGAACATCACGCCAAACACTTCGCGCCAGACCATCCCCTGCACAAACCATGGATGTGCCTGTGCAGCAAAATAGCCGGCCCAGGTGGATCCTTCAATCGCCCGTTCCAGTTGCGATTGCACATAGCCGGATACCAGCATGCCCATGGTCATACCCAGCATGCCCATGTTCAGCAGCCCCAATGACCACTTCCACTTCCAGTCACCCACAACGTGGCCACTCATCCACACGTTGCCGCGCCATTTCTGCATGACGATGTAGAAGAATGCAATATTGATGGTGGCGTACGCGCCGAAGAATGCAAGGTGTCCGTGTGAAGCAGACCACTGTGTCCCATGGGTGAACAGATTGATTTGCGGCAGGGTATGCATAAAGCCCCACACCCCCGCACCGAAGAAGTTGCCAAAAGCCTGTGCGATCAACCAGCCCATCGCGGGGTGGTTGGTGTTGCGCATCTTGTGCGTTCCGGAATCAAACACCGCATGCACCACCATCGCGACCAGCGGCACGGGTTCCAGTGCCGAGAAGAAACCGCCGATGGTAAACCAGTATTCCGGCGTACCAATCCAGAAATAATGGTGTCCTATGCCAAGAATGCCTGAGCCGAACATCATCGCCACTTCGATATACAGCCAGGTTTCCACGATCCTACGCGGCGTACCCAGCACTGTCATCAAGCCGTAAGCCATGATGCAGCCGACAATGACTTCCCAGGTAGCTTCCACCCACAGGTGAATCACCCACCACCACCAGTATTGGTCTATCGAGATGTTGCTTGTGTAAAACATACCCGCCATATAGATACCAAACAGGGCGATCATATCGAGAGTCAATACACCACCGATACCCGTATATTTACCCTTGGTAAAAGTGGCGAGAACATTGAAGAAAACCGTCAGTACGCAAACCACGATGCCGATATCGGCCCAGCGCGGTGCTTCTATGTATTCGCGGCCTTCATTGATCAGCCACAGCGTGCTCTGCTCGCCAGGTCCTATCTGTACCAGCAAAAAAACTGCCACCACCACGGCTACTGCCAGCGTAAAAATCCAGAAGATGAGGTTTCCCAGTTTCAATCCAACAACCGGTATGCCTGACTCCTCCTCCAGCAGCCAATAAACCGAACCGATGAAGCCGAACAACATCCACACCACCATGGCATTGACATGCACCATGCGGTTGACCGAGAAATCCAGCACTCCGTACAGAAAATCCGGCAGCAAATATTGCAGGCCTGCCAGCAGGCCGAATACAACTTGTGCCCCGAACAGAACCATCGCAACAATGAAATATTTAACCCCAAGTTTTTGCCCACCATTCAGGTTGGCACTATCGATCTTTCCTAGCGCAGTCATGTTAGTTCTCCTGATTGATTGACTTAAAGTTGTACGGGAAGCCATTGGTATCTATGGCGGACATCCATTTCAAAAATGCCACGACCGCGCGAGCTTCTTCATCGGAAATTTTCAGTTTTGGCATGCGTCTGCCCAGGCTGTTATGCAACTTGTCGGAAGGATCCTTGAGGAATTCCACCATCAATTCCTCGCGTGATGCACGTGACCCCCACATCGGATCAAGCCATGACTTGGTCAGATCGGGAGCAAAATAAGAGCCGTTTCCCAACAGTGTGTGACAGCTCATGCAGTTCTTCGCCTGCGTAGTCAATTTGCCGTGACTCACCATCGCCTCTGCTTCCTGCTCGCTGAGTTTTTTGCCAAACAGCGGCTCCTCAATACCGATGACCGGAACTTGCGCATGCCGCTTCTCGTCCATCGTGTATTCGATACGATGGTTGATCGCAGAATACGCCGGCACACGTTTAGTGCCGGCGGTGATTTGCGACATACTGTCAAAGGTCAGAACAACAAGTAGTACGAATGAGCCGGCTGTTACCCAAATGGCGGTCTTCCGCCAAAAAGTCTCAGATGCCCACCAGGTGCTGGTAGTCATAATGCTTTCTCCTTGCAGGGTTGATGAAAGGTACTGGAAACGCTGTGATCTGAAGTCTGGAGCGGCTGCATGCCGCTATCCGCGGCTGCATCAACATGAGCGACTGAGTCATGGGTAGCCACACACAGATGCCAAATGAGGTGCGGCGCAAGCAGATAACCCGCCAGCATCAGTACCACGATGAACACCCAGAGCAGGCTGCCGAACAGATTGGCCACACTAGCCAGCACAATGACCGAGGCGAACAGTAGCGCATAGGCTGCATAAGCCAGCGGCATCATGCGCGGCACATTTTTGATTCTGGAATAAGCGAAGAGGAGAGCGTATAGAGCGCCGAAGACGATGACTGACGCGGCTGAAAAGAAGGTGGCAAAAAAGTCAGCCATTTTTACGGGTTCGATCATTAAATCCTCACATTCAAGTAATTGACATGACTGACTAATTCTCCGACCTTCGCACTTTTAGCCCCATTCATTCTGTTTGTCAACGTCCAAAAAGAAACCGCCAATTTAGAAGATGCGCTGGGGGACAGGTCTAAAAATACAATTTTTTATGGGGGGCAGGTTAAATATCACGACACTCCCTGCCTCCCTCCGCTGATAACCCAGCCATTCCGGCCAGGATCGAGCGTTATTCATGTGCGCTTTATGAATGGCTATTCACAGCCATTCAAGTTCATCATAAATGCATATAAGATACATCTTAAGCGGATTGTAGAGACACAACTCACCATTGCATATGTGGCAAATTGTCGCACTCTGACCCTGGTGACTATTCAAAAACGGTGGAATGCGCACTGGCTGCGTGGCATGAGACACATGCCACAGCGATGTAACTAAGCCGTTTCTATTCTGTGATCCAACAGCTCAAGTACGCCCTGCAAGGCAATGCGAACAGCCTGCAAGCGAATTTCAGCACGATTGCCCACAAGGCGATGCAGGCGAGCTGCATTGACCCCATCTTTGGTGCCCCACGCGAACCACACCGTGCCCACCGGCTTGTCAGCGGTTCCGCCGCCCGGCCCTGCAATGCCGCTGACTGCCAGCGCAAGCTGCGCCTGACTGTGGCGCAAGGTCCCTTCCACCATCTCGCGCACGGTGGCTTCGCTCACCGCACCGAAACGCGACAGAGTGTCGGGGGACACACCTAGCATGTCGATTTTTGCCTGGTTGGAGTACGTGACAAATCCACGATCAAACCACGCCGAGCTGCCCGCAATCTCGGTCACGGCACAGGCCACACCACCGCCGGTACAAGACTCGGCCGTCGCCATCATCATGCCGTGTGATTGCAGTGCAGCGCCGACTTGAGCAGCCAGCTGATTCATTCGAGTCCGCGCGCCAAGTCAGCCTGGATGTCGCTCACCGCCTCCAGGCCTACGCCGATGCGGATCACACCGTCGGTGATGCCTGCCGCCGCACGCGCTTCCGGGGTGATGCGGGCATGGGTAGTGCTGGCCGGATGGGTAATCGTGGTGCGGGTGTCGCCCAGATTCGCGGTGATGGAGAGCATTCTAGTATTATCAATCACACGCCATGCAGCGTCCTTGCCGCCCTTGACCTCAAACGCGACAATGCCACCGCCGGTTTTCTGCTGGCGCATGGCCAACTGGTGTTGCGGATGCGATGGCAGGCCAGGGTAATACACGCGTGCTACATTCGGCTGTTGTTCCAGCCACAGCGCGAGTTGCAGTGCATTGGCGCTGTGCGCATCCATGCGGATTTTGAGCGTCTCCATCCCTTTCAGGAATATCCATGCGTTGAAGGCGCTCATGGTGGGGCCTGTGATGCGCAAGAACTGATAAACACTCTCCATGTTTTTCTTGCTGCCCAACACCGCCCCGCCCAGCACGCGACCCTGCCCGTCCAGATATTTGGTGGCGGAATGAATCACAATGTCCGCGCCGAAATCCAGCGGACGCTGCAGGATGGGCGTACAGAAACAATTGTCCACCACCAACAGCGCGCAGCAGCTCTTGGCCACGGCCGAAATCGCGGCCATATCGGCCACCTCGGTGAGCGGATTGGACGGAGTTTCCAGAAAAAACATTCTGGTATTGGGCTTGATCGCCGCCTGCCATTCCGCCGGATTGGTGGCGGACACATAGGTGGTTTCAACGCCAAATTTCTTGATGACGTTGTTGAACAGATTGATGATTGAGCCGAACACGCTCTGCGACGCGATGATGTGATCACCCGCCTTGAGGTGACCCATCACGCAGGCCAGCACCGCCGACATGCCCGATGAAGTAGCGACGCATTGCTCGGCACCTTCCAGCGCAGCCAGTCGCTCTTCAAACATGGAGACGGTAGGATTGGTAAAGCGCGAATAGGTGTAGCCTGGCTCCTTGCCAATAAAGCGCGCAGCAGCCTGCGCGGCACTGTCGAATACAAAGCTTGAAGTCAGAAATAATGCTTCGCTGTGCTCATTGAACTCGGTGCGCTTCGTTCCGGCGCGTATCGCCAGCGTTTCAAGTTCGTATGAATTTTGCTGATCTGGATCTATTGGCATGGAAGTCGCTCCCTCGGAAAAAAGAATCCGTACATAAAAATTTAAAAACCCGGCAAGCTTGCGCTAAACCGGGTTTCCCACGCTTTAGCTGTATTTATTATGCGCCCGCAAGCTGCTTCTCAAATCGGCGCAGACGAAAATTAACACCCACATATCAGGCGTGTCAAGTAACCCCCAAGGTTGCCATCTACATGGAGGTGGCGCTCATCGCCAAATCCAGTTCCATCTGGTCATCGTCCAGTAACGGCGCTTCTTTGGCATGACCGCGTGCGGCCTCTATCCGGTCCAGATATTCCGGCGTAATGTCATCGGTGATGTATATACCATCGAAGCAGGAGCAGTCAAAACGCTCAATCGCAGGATTGGTCTTGCGTACTGCTGACTTGAGATCTTCCAGATCCTGATAGATCAGCCGGTCAGCACCAATTTCGCGGCAGATTTCCTCGTCCGTGCGTCCGGTGGCAATCAGGTCGTGGCGAGAGGGCATGTCGATGCCGTACACATTGGGGAATCTCACGGGAGGCGCAGCCGACGCAAAATACACTTTGCGCGCGCCGGCATCACGCGCCATCTGTACAATCTCGCGGCTGGTGGTACCGCGCACGATGGAGTCATCCACCAGCAGCACGTTTTTATCCTTGAACTCAACGCTGATCGCATTGAGTTTCTGGCGTACCGATTTTTTGCGCTTGGCCTGGCCCGGCATGATGAAGGTGCGTCCGATATAGCGGTTTTTAACAAATCCTTCGCGGAATGAAATACCAAGGCGGTTTGCCAGTTGCAGTGCGCTGGGGCGGCTGGAGTCCGGAATGGGAATGACCACATCGATATCATGTGCCCCCCACTCGCGCTGCAGCTTGTCAGCCAGATACTCGCCCATACTCAGGCGTGTCTCATACACCGAGATGCCGTCCATCATCGAATCGGGACGGGCAAAATAAACATACTCGAATATGCACGGATTTACCGTAGGCGCTGCCGCGCATTGCTGGCTGTGCAGCTTGCCATCGAAATCAATGAACACCGCCTCGCCCGGCGCAATATCGCGCATGAACTTGAAGCCCAGGGTGTCCAGTGCAACACTTTCAGACGCCACCAGATATTCAATGCCCTGCTCTGTCTGGTTGCTGCCAATCACCAGCGGCCGTATACCGAATGGATCGCGAAAAGCCAACAGACCGTAGCCTGCAATCATCGCCACCACTGAATAGGCGCCACGACAGCGCTTGTGCACGCTGGATACCGCAGTAAATATCGCGCCGACATCCAGGCGGAAATGTTTGCACTCCTGCTGCAACTCGTGTGCCAGTACGTTCAGCAATACCTCTGAATCGGAGTTGGTGTTCACATGGCGCAAATCGTCGAGAAATAATTCCTTTTGCAGCTGCAGAGTGTTAGTGAGGTTACCGTTATGGCCAAGCACGATGCCGAATGGCGAATTGACATAGAAAGGCTGCGCTTCGTTGTGGTCGACCGCCGAGCCGGCAGTCGGATAACGCACGTGGGCAATGCCGGCATTGCCTGTCAGGCCGCGCATATTGCGGGTGCGGAATACATCGTGCGCGAGGCCGTTGCCCTTGTGCAGATGAAATGTATTGCCTTCCAGTGTGGCGATGCCTGCTGCATCCTGCCCGCGGTGCTGCAACACCTGCAGTCCGTCATACAACAACTGATTTACCGGGCCTCGCGCAACTACACCTAAAATGCCACACATAATGCTGAATCCTTAACAGTAAATTTAAAAACTGACACGTTTTGCCATATCATCCGGCAACAAATCTTTGGTCAGTAACGCCGCATTTTGCAGCGGCTTGCTCAATAACGCATCATGCCAAAATGGCGTTTGCGGCAACTTGGTTAAACCCGCCAATAATACAATCACCAGCACCAGCATCCAGCCCCGAAAAAACCCGAAAATCGCGCCCAGAACGCCATCTGTACGCCAGTCTAGCCCGAAAGATTTGATCAGCTTGTTCAACGACCACGCTGCGATGCCGCAAAGGATCAAGGTGGTAACAAACACCGCCATAAATGCAGCTGCGCTCTTTAAAGCTTCACTCTCGAGCACGGCGGGCATATAGGGCGTAAATTCAGCCGCCCACGATTTGGCAACGAAATACGAGGTAACCCAGCTTAGCAACGACAATATTTCATACACCAGCCCCCGCCACCACCCAAGCAATACTGACAGAATGATAATCACCAGAACGATGTAATCGAATTGCGTCATGCTTAATTTAGATTCACTACATTGGGTTGCATGCCCTGTATTTCCAGCTTGCGGCGCACTTTATCCGCTTCCGTATGAGTGGCGTAATCACCTATGCGCACACGAATCTTATCGCCGCTTTTTTCGGTATAGCTGGGATAGCCCTGCTTGTGCAATTTTTCCTGCAGCTTTTTCGCCGCATCGGCTTTGGCAAATGCTCCAACCTGTACGACAAATCCCGAATGCGCCTTCGATCCCGGCTTTACTGCGGGCTTGGCGTCTGCTTTGGGTTTAGTCTCGGTTGGTTTTATTGTCGGCTCGGCCCTGGATTTTGCCTCGGTGGCTGGTTTTGCTTCCGTCACAGGCTTGGTTTCGATTCCGTTCTTGGCTTCAATTCCGGGCTTGTCCTCAACCTTGGGCTGCACAACAACCGCACTGACAGGTTTAACATCCAGCAGCGGCGCGATCACCGGGGCAGATGCAGCTTGCGATGCAGCATCATTGGCATTCAGGGGAGGCAATACCATCTTGGGAACAAACTCACCAACCTTGTCTTTGTCCGGAATCTGTAATTCTATGTCTTTCGAGGGCGCAGGCGGCTCGCTGTCCAGCACCATGGGCAACACCACCACCACCAGTATGGTCAACGCTATCGCACCCAGCAAGCGGCGCCGTGCCTGGCGCTTAAGGTTTGACTCTTCATCCGTCAGAATTTGTTTTGCCATAGTCACCATTGCAGATAGTCGCTGCTACGCAGACTTTGCGCGCATTGCCTCTGCCACCGTATAGAAAGAACCAAAGGCCACAATTCTATCATTTTCGCCCGCCTCTTTACAGGCATGATGCAAGGCGGCGGTAACCGTGGCAAAGGGCAACACCGAGCCATCAAACAGTTCCTGCCGTACCACATTGCCCAGTTCATCCGCTGTAGCCCCGCGAGGTGCTGAAATGCCCGCTACCAGCCATATATCAACTTGCCAGATCAGTTCGCGCACCACACCCGCCATATCCTTGTCCTTCAGCATGGCGCAAACGGCATAGGTCCTGGCACAGGGCGGCATACTCGCGAGGTTCTTCGCCAGTGAACGCGCGGCATGCGGATTATGCGCAACATCCAGAATCAGCACGGGTTTGCCCGGCAGCACCTGGAAGCGTCCCGCCAACTCGACTTCCGTCAAGCCGCGCCGCACCGCTGCCATGCTCACCGGCAGACGCTCCTTCAGTGCATCCAGCACCGCCAGCACAGTGCTGGCATTGTTGAGCTGAAACGCTCCGCGCAAGGCCGGGAAAGGCAGGCTGCTGCGCTTTGCCACACCCTGATAATCCCACTGCAACTCGCCTGTTTTAAAGCTGAACTCCCTGCCCAGGCGCCATAGCTGCGCACCCTTTTTTTGTGCCTGTGTGGCAATGGCATCCGGCATGTCCGTATCGCCAAACACCGCTACCTTGCCAGCGCGAAAAATTCCCGCTTTTTCGTACGCGATCTTTTCGCGCGTATCGCCCAGATAATCGGCGTGATCGATATCGATGCTGGTCACCACCGCACAATCGCTGTCGAACACATTGACCGCATCCAGCCTGCCACCCAGTCCAACTTCCAGTATCGCGACCTCAACATCATGCGATATAAAAGATTGCATCGCCGCCAGGGTGCCGAACTCAAAATAGGTCAAGGCAATGTCGCCCCTTACCCGCTCAATCTGCTCAAATGATGCGCACAGCTCGGCATCGCTGACTGGTTGTCCGGCGATGCGTACACGCTCGTTGTAATTGATCAGGTGTGGCGAGGTGTAGCAGCCGACGCTGTAACCTGCCGCATGCAGCATGGCTTCAAGCATGGCACACACCGAGCCTTTGCCATTGGTGCCGCCTACCACGATGATGGGAAATGTTGGATCAAGCTTCAGTCGCTGCCTGACCTCGGCAACACGCTCCAGACCGAGCGCTATCGTTTTGGGATGAAGCGACTCAAGATGCGTTAACCATGCACTCAACGACTTTGGCATCTGCTGCACCAGCTGTAACGGTCAGGCCGCCAGCGGAACAGCTGCCGGTTGTTTGCTCAGTAAAGTTATAAGCGTAGTGAGCTGATCGCGCATTTCGCGACGATCCACGATCATGTCGATGGCACCGTGTTCAAGCAGGAATTCAGCACGCTGGAATCCTTCCGGCAGCGTCTCGCGCACCGTTTGCTGGATCACGCGCGCGCCGGCAAAACCGATCAGCGCATTCGGCTCGGCCACCACCACGTCACCCATAAACGCAAAACTGGCGGACACACCACCCATGGTAGGATCAGTCAGTACGGAAATAAACGGCAGCCTGGCTTCGCTCAGCTGAGTCAATGCCGCGCAGGTTTTAGCCATTTGCATCAGCGACAGCAATCCTTCCTGCATGCGCGCACCACCGCTGGCGGCAAAGCAGATAAACGGCATTTCTTGCTCGATCGCCAACTGCACGCCGCGCACAAAACGCTCGCCCACCACTGAGCCCATCGAGCCGCCCATGAAGCTGAATTCAAAAGCGGCTGCAATCACCGGCACAGCATGGATGCTGCCCTGCAACACTACCAGCGCATCATCCTCGTTTGTGTCACGCTTGGCTGCGGTCAGCCGCTCGCTGTATTTGCGGCTGTCTTTGAATTTAAGCGTATCCACCGGCAGCACTTCCGCGCCAATTTCGAAACGCCCTTCGCTGTCCAGAAGCCAGTCCAGACGGGTGCGCGCAGTGATGCGATGATGATGGCTGCATTTTGGGCACACGCTTAAATTCTTTTCCAGGTCGGCGTGATAGAGCACGGCCTGGCAGGACGGGCATTTGTGCCACAAACCGTCTGGGACGCTTTTCTTAAGGTCGGCGCTTTCCCTGCGTTTGATTTTTGGCGGCAATAGTTTGTGGAACCAGCTCATATTTATTTCTCCTCGTCAGACTTTATCAATTGCCAGGCGCAATTCTTTTACCAGCCTGGAAACATTTTCCAGTACCTCTTGTTCATTCGATGTTTCAATTTCCTGCACGATGCGGCTGCCCACCACCACGCCATCGCACAGTGCGGACACAGCATGTGCGGTGGCGGCATCACGGATGCCAAAGCCCACGCCGATAGGGATGGAAATATGTTTGCGCAGTTGCGGGATTTTCTGCGCGATCGCCGACAGATCAAGGTTGCCGGCTCCGGTCACGCCTTTCAGCGACACATAATACACATAGCCGCGCGCCAGTTTGGCGACCAGTTCGACACGCGCCTCATTGGTGGTCGGCGCGATCAGGAAGATGGGATCGATGCCGTGCTGCTGCAAATGTGCAAACGCCTCGTGGCTTTCTTCGGGCGGGAAGTCCACCGTCAGCACCCCATCCACGCCCACTTCGGCGCAACGCTGCGCAAATTTCTCCCAGCCCATCGCCTCGATCGGATTGCCGTAGCCCATCAGCACTACCGGCGTTACTGCGTCTTTGCCGCGAAAATCGGCCACCAGCTGCAGCACGTCGCGCAATCCCACATGGTGTTTTAAGGCGCGCTCCGAAGCGCGCTGTATCACCGGGCCATCAGCCATCGGATCGGAAAACGGCACCCCCAGCTCGATCACATCCGCCCCGGATGCAACCAGCGCATGCATCAGCGGGACAGTCACTTTTGGATTCGGATCGCCTGCGGTAACAAACGGGATCAGCGCCTTGCGGCCCTGCTTTTTGAGTGCTTCAAACTTGCTTTGTATGCGCGACATATTGTTGAGCCTAGAGAGAGATGCCGGACAGGCGTGCAACCGTATTGATATCCTTGTCGCCGCGACCGGACAGGTTCACCAGCAACACTTTGTCCTTGCCCATACCCGGCGCAATTTTAGCCGCGTGAGCAATGGCGTGGCTGGATTCCAGTGCAGGGATGATACCTTCAAAACGGCACAGATCATGGAACGCCCTGAGCGCCTCATCGTCGGTGATGGCCACGTATTCTGCGCGACCTGTGTCCTTCAGCCAGCAGTGCTCCGGGCCCACGCCGGGATAGTCCAGCCCGGCGGAAATGGAATGCGTTTCAATGATCTGGCCGTCGTCGTCCTGCATCAGGTAGACGCGGTTGCCGTGCAGCACGCCGACCTTGCTGTTGGAGGTAAGGGTTGCGGCGTGCTGGCCGCTGCCAATGCCCTGGCCGCCTGCCTCGACGCCAATAATTCTGACGCCTTTTTCCTCGATATAGGGATAAAACAGGCCGATGGCATTGGAGCCGCCGCCGACGCAGGCAATCACTGCATCAGGCTGACGGCCTATCATTTCCGGCATCTGCAGCTTGGCTTCATTGCCGATCACGCACTGGAAATCGCGCACCATCATGGGGTAGGGATGCGGACCCGCAGCGGTGCCAAAAATGTAGAAGGTGCTTTCGACATTGGTGACCCAGTCGCGTATCGCTTCGTTGCAGGCATCCTTAAGCGTCCTGGAGCCGCTCTCCACCGGTACCACGGTGGCGCCCAGCAGCTTCATGCGGTATACATTGGGCGACTGGCGCTGGATATCTTCCGCGCCCATGTACACGATGCACTCCATGCCAAAGCGAGCCGCTACCGTAGCAGTTGCCACGCCGTGCATGCCGGCGCCGGTCTCGGCGATGACGCGCTTCTTGCCCATGCGCTTGGCCAGCAGCGCCTGGCCGATGGCATTGTTGATCTTGTGCGCGCCGGTATGGTTGAGGTCTTCACGCTTGAGGTAAATCTGCGCACCGCCAAGACGCTCAGACCAGTTTTTGGCGTGGTAAATCGGGCTGGGACGCCCGACATAGTGTTTGAGTTCATAGGCGAATTCGGCCTTGAATGCGGGATCGTCGCGAAAATGCAGATACTGCTGGCGCAATTCTTCCACGGCCGGAATCAGTGTTTCAGCCATGAAGATGCCGCCGTAGGGGCCAAAATGGCCTGTGCTATCAGGATAGTTGTAAGTCAATCTTGTTAACCTCTAATGATCAATGCTGCAAATCTTCAGCATATTTATTCCTCTGCTCACTTGCACATTGCCGGAAATATGCATTGTGATGTGTCGCATCAAGTCTGCTGGCCTGTGTCACCTTGCCCGCATAGTGAAGAATTAGCGCACCGTCTTACGATGCCCACGCAATGCTTCCCCTGGGCGCAGGGACAATTGCAGGTCAATCCTGTTTACCTCTTTGATAAAGGCAGCAATTTTCTCCGCATCTTTAATTCCCTTGCTCGCTTCCACTCCGCTGGAAACATCGACTGCATAGGGTCGCACTCTGCCGATAGCCTCTGCCACATTGCCCGGGTTCAGTCCGCCTGAAAGTATCACAGGCAGCGGCAAATCATTGGGAATCAGCGTCCAGTCAAAGGAAGCTCCTGTACCGCCATGAGCTCCTTCAACAAAGGCATCCAGCAGCAATCCCTGCGCTCCCGAATATTCAGCCGCGTATTGTACCAAATTCACCCCGGTTTTGACCCGTATTGCTTTCAAATAAGGACGTCCGAACTGGGCACAGAATTCCGGCGTTTCCTCTCCGTGAAACTGCAACACATCCAGAGGAACTACCTGCAGCGCTTTGCGCACAACCTCTGCACTGGGATTCACAAACAGTCCCACCAGCGTCACAAACGGGAAAATCACTTCCGTTAGCTGCGCTGCCTGCTGCAAAGTCACATTGCGCGGGCTTTTGTCATAGAACACCAGGCCCAGCGCATCCGCACCACTGTATACGGCGTCGAGCACATCTTCCATTCGGGTGATGCCGCAGATTTTGATTCGTGTCATGGATTTAGTGCAGCTCGGATTAATTATTTGGCCGATTGAGCCGGGGTAATAATAAAGGATGGTATTGTAAAGCATCTGGGCGTGTAGCCTGACTGCATGCCGCCACATGGAATATTATTCATTAAAAACAATGCGTTTAAACCCGGTTAAAGCTGCGGCAAGCCCCACTTCGGATCATAGGTAATCCTTCGCAAATACAATCCATCCGGCGCAAAGGTTGGCGCTGCCTGGCTGCGTTCCCGCCCTTCAAGCACTTCCCGCATCCACAGCGGCGGATGCTTGCCTTTGCCGACATATACCAGGCAGCCGACGATATTTCGGACCATATGATGCAAAAATGCATTCGCTGTCAGGTTCATGCTGATCAGCCCGCCCTGCTGCTGAATATCCATCTGCGACAGTGTCTTGACTGGAGACTTGGCCTGGCATGCCGAGGCACGGAAGGCGCTAAAATCATGCTCGCCCAGCAGTAACTGAGCCGCTTCGCGCATTTTGTCGACATCAAGCGGCTGATGAAACCAGCCGACTTTGCCGTGCTGCAGCGCGCTGCGCACGGGACGGCAAAACAGCTGGTAACGGTAACTGCGCGCCTGCGCCGAAAACCGCGCATGGAATTCATCATCGACTGCATGTGCCCATAATACGGCGACACTGCTCGGCAATAATGCATTCACGCCGCGCACCCATGCGGTCAGCGGCCGGCTAGTCTGCGTGTCAAAGTGTATGACCTGTTCCAGCGCATGCACCCCTGTATCAGTTCGTCCGGCGGCGATGACACCGATGGATTCTCCGGCGATCTGGCTCAGCGCAAGCTGCAGTACGTCTTGCACAGTGCTGCCATCCGGCTGGCTCTGCCAGCCACAGTATGGACTGCCGTCGTATTCCAGACCCAATGCAATCCTCATAACCATGCTCCCATCATCAGCCATATCCCCAGCACCGCAGCAGAGACTGCCACAACTTGCATCCAGTCACGCAAGCAAAGCGACGTTACCTGCAAATCAATAAACCCAGGTACATTCGGCCCGGGGGCAAGCATTTGTTCCATGCTGTCTCGCCAATGACCGCGGCTTTGCTGCATGGCACTTTCCGCATAACGCAAGGTCAGCGCTAAGCGCACTGCAAATCGCTCACGCGACAGACCCAAGATACAGAACGGGCGGGACAGGGAATACAGGCCTGCTATAAGTTGCGATTGCGACAACAGGGTTAGCAATATGGATAACCCCGCCAGCACTGCGAGCAAGCGTGTCAGTTGCAGCAGGCCGTCCACAATGCCGTCAGCAACCGGGCTGAATGAGCCGAATTGCGGCCACAAAGCCTCGCCCGGAGTGGTGTAGGCATAGATTATAAACATTGAGAATAGTATCCAGCGCGTGCGGCGCAGCAGCAACATAAAACGTGCCCGGCATATTTTGAATGAAAATATAATTAATATAACCGCCAGCACTGTCAGCATATACCCATTCAGCATTTGCACAGCCAACGACAGGCAGATCCAGCTATAGATTTGCACGGCAGCATGAGGCAAGCATGCCTTGTCAACGGCCTGATCATGTTTGCCAAATGGCTCTTTCTGTACCTGCGGGCTATTTGACATATCCATAAAATGATTAAGAGCAATATAAATAAAAAAGGCAGCCAAAATACCGGCTGCCGTTTTGAACCGCGCAATAATGTTTAGGCAGCTATCTGTTGCAGCAGCTTCTCAGCCGATTCGCGCTGCGTCGCATCACCGTCACGCATCACCTCTTCCAATATCTCACGCGCACCATCGGCATCGCCCATTTCCTGATAGGCTTTGGCCAAGTCAAGTTTGGTTGCGACTTCATGCCACTGCTCGTCCTTGCCTTCGCCACCGGCATTTGCAGGTGGCAAATCATCGCCAAAATTGATGTTGATGTCAGCAAAATCCATGTCTAATTTTGGGGCCGGCTTGGCGGATGGCGCTTCTTCATTTTCGCTGGTTGGAAAATCTATCGTAAACGCCATTCCCTCATCTGCTGCGGCTTTGGGCGTTTCATCAACCGGCTTGGACTGGCTCGTCGGAATTTCAAACACCAGGTCATTAAAATTCAACGCTGACGGAGATGGCTCATTATCTACGAGAGGTTCCTGAAGGACAGCCGTGCTTTCATAACTGCTGCCACTCAGGTCAAAGTCCATTGTGCTGGGCTCTGCGGATTTTTTGGTCTCTTCCGGTAATATGCCGGAAATATCAAAATCCATCGCGGTTGATTGTGCGATTTGTTTGGCCTCGCCGGGCAATATGCCAGACACGTCAAAATCCATAGGTGATGAAGCCTGCGCGGATTTCACCACTTCTTTTGACAGAATGCTTGTTGCATCCACATCCGCTGGTTTTGCCGGCGCAGCCCCGGAAGATTGCGCAAATGGCACATTCAAATCGATTGAATCCTCACTGATCGCCGGCTGGGATCCAGTCAGGTCAAAATCCATTTTGAAATCTTTGGCGGCAAATGCATTGCTGTCCGCCGGTGCTGCCGGCTTGTCCATGCCCAGATCAAAATCGACCTCAGGCTTGGTCGGCTCTCTATGCCTGACCTCGCCTTTGGTACCGCCATATGTCGGATTCTCCGGGTCAATTTCACGGCCCATTACGGCGACGCGCTCCCACGCCGCCGCATCACCGGAATCTTTCACTTCTTGTGCATATCTAGAGAAAGTTTTGCTGTCTTTGCGGCTGGTATAAATAGACAGCAGCTTTAACTTGACCTGATTATTGGATGGGTTTTTGCTTAAGGCATCCTTCAAAATTTCTTCTGCCTGTGCATCACGGCCAAAATTAAGGAAAAGATCAGCCTCGCTGATAGGATCCACATCATCCAGCGCAGCAGCAACAGACATCGGTGCAGCGGGTGCGGGCGCAGGTGCGAATGTCTGGGTGAAATCCCCTGTATCCGGTGAAGGCGCAACAGGCGTCCTCCAGCTACCCGTAGTTGCGCCTACGTCTTCGGTTTTGCTACTGCTTTTTTTTTGACCCGCCTTACCGCGGCGTGCCATTACAAAACCCAGTCCCCCCAATCCCAGCAGCACGGCTACCCCAGCGCCCAGCAGTACCGGGTCATCCAGCAAAAAGCCAAAGTAGTCGTCTAGCATTGCCAGAATATCAAAGTCCGCTGACTCCGGCTGTGTTGCCGGCACTGCGCTCGCTGCCGGCAACGCTTTACGCGCAGTCACCGCAGCAGGAGCTGATGCCGCAGCGACGACACCGCCTTTTAGCTCAACCAGTTTGCTGACATCTTTGTTGATGCCTTCGAGCTTGGCAATTTTTTTCTGCTCTTCCTGCAACTGCTTTTTCTTGGCGGCAGTGTCATCTTCCTTGTCTGCCAGTTTCTCCTGCTTGCTTTTCGCACCGCCGCCGACAACCGTCTTGTCACCGAGCGATTCGCCCTTGGACAACTTCAGTACCTCTTTGGCAGATTCTTTGATGACAGGAGTTTTTTCAGCGACAGCAGCGCTAATTTTTCCGACCGCTTCCTGTTTTGGCGCCTGTTCTGCCTGAGCAGACTGCGCCGCAGCCAGCTGCTGGCGATAATTCTGCCAATCAGCCACTTGCGCACGTATTTCTTTCACTGCTGCAACCTGGCTTACCTTTGAGATCTCATCCGCCTCAGGCATACGCAATATCTTGCCGGCCTTGATGCGGTTCATGTTTTTACCGTCAAAGCTTTTCGCGTTGGCGCGATACATTGCAACCAGCATCCGCTCAAGACTGACATCTACCGGCTTAACTTCGTCAGCGAGCTTGCCCAGGGTGTCGCCTTTTTCAACCAGAACCGACTTTGCCGCCGCTGCTGCCTGCTGGGCAGGAGCCAATGGTTCTGTTTTTACAGGCTCAGCCTTGACGGGTTCAACCGGCAATGGTTCTGCTTTCGGCAACTCAGGCGCTGCCAGTTCAGCCTTGGCCATATCGCTCATTGCCGGCTTGCTCTCTGCAAGCTCCTCCTTGCTTGATTCCTCTACCGGCAGGGCGGTCACTGGCGCTGACTCAACCGGCAATGCAGCGGCTTCTTGCGCAACAGCGGGAACTGGAATAGGAATAACAGCTGGCACAGGCTCCTGTACCGGCAACACAGGTTCTACCGGCTTAACCTCCGCCACTTTGGGCTGCTCCGGAACAAAACCTGCCGGGTCCAGCAGGAATGTAAACTCACGCAACATCTTGCCGGACGGCCAGCTCAGTTCCACCAACAGAGAAACGAAGGGTTCGTTCACGGGCTGCGTGGAAGTGAGCTTGATGTAGGTTTCGCCATTGGCGCGGGTTTCAATTACAAAAGTCAGCTTCGGCAGGCTGTAGGGGTAATCCAGCCCTGCATTTTTAAATTCATTGACAGACGCCAGCCTGGCGACGAGCGTAGATGTATCGCTTGAGCCCATATCTGCCAGTGAAATTTCTGCTTTGAGGGGATGTCCCAGCGCGGACGTGACATTGATGCCGCCCATATTGGCCGCGCTGGCGAGGTTGAACCAGACCACACAGGCCAATAGTCCCACCGCTTTCAAAAGTGTTTTAAGCACGTTGCCATCCTCATGTTTTTTGCTTCGTTATTTAGATTAACATCATGGAGTTAGTGATGCAAGCTGATGTCCACTCTAAATTCACGCGTTAAGCTTTCATTTATAAATAGAATTACCGAATTTGCCCGCTTATTTTTCGAGCAGAATGCGCAACATCCGGCGCAGTGGTTCAGCCGCCCCCCACAGCAACTGGTCACCAACCGTAAAGGCAGACAGGTATTCGCCGCCCATATCCATTTTTCTCAAGCGTCCGACCGGCACTGTCAACGTGCCTGTCACCGCGGCGGGGGTCAGTTCGCGCATCGTGACGTCGCGCTCATTCGGCACTACTTTTACCCAGTCATTGGCAACTGCCAGCATGGCATTGATTTCATCAAGCGGTACATCGCGCTTCAGCTTGATCGTCATCGCCTGGCTGTGGCAGCGCATCGCGCCGATACGCACGCACAGGCCATCCACGGAAATCGGCCTGGCATCGCGGCCGAGTATCTTGTTGGTTTCAGCCTTGCCCTTCCACTCTTCCTTGCTTTGACCGTTGCCCAAGTCTTTATCGATCCAGGGAATCAGGCTGCCAGCCAGCGGCACGCCAAAATTTGCAGTGGGGAATTTTTCATCGCGCAGTATTCCCGCGACTTCACGGTCGATGTCAAGAATCGCGGAAGCGGGGTCATCCAGCAGGGATTTAACAACGCGATGCGCTTCACCCATTTGCGTCAGCAGTTCGCGCATGTTCTGTGCACCGGCACCCGATGCTGCCTGATAGGTCATGGAGCTGATCCATTCCACCAAGTCTGCCTTGAACAGGCCGCCCAGCGCCATCAGCATCAGGCTGACCGTGCAATTGCCGCCAATAAAATCTTTCTTGCCCTCGACCAGTGCCTGTTTGATGACATCACGATTGACCGGATCAAGAATGATCACGCAGTCTTTTTCCATCCTTAGCGTGGACGCCGCATCGATCCAGTAACCCTGCCAGCCGGCGGCGCGCAGCCTGGGGAAAATCTCGGTGGTATAGTCGCCGCCCTGGCACGAAATGATGACTTCCATCGCGCGCAGTTCGTCGATGTTGCGCGCATCCTTCAACGGCGAGACTTCGCGGCCGACATCCGGCGCCTTGCCCCCGACCTGCGAGGTGGTGAAAAACACCGGCTCGATCAAATCGAAATCGCGCTCTTCACGCATACGCTGCATCAACACCGAACCTACCATGCCACGCCAACCGACTAATCCTACTCGCATATCCCCACCCTTTTAAAATGAAAACGGGTGGATTGCGAAATCCACCCTGCCGTAATCTGTTAAAGCGCCGCGACTACCGCATCGCCCATTGCATCAGTACCGACTTTTTGCATGCCGGCCTCGTAAATATCACCGGTGCGCAAACCGCTCTGCAGACTCTTGCGCACCGCATTTTCAATGCGCTGTGCAATATCTTCACGCGCAAAGGTGTAGCGCATCATCATCGCCACCGACAAAATGGTGGCCAGCGGGTTGGCGATATTCTTGCCGGCGATATCAGGTGCCGAGCCGTGACACGGTTCATACAGCCCTTTGTTATTGGCATCCAGCGAAGCAGATGGCAGCATGCCGATGGAACCGGTGAGCATCGACGCCTCATCCGACAGGATGTCGCCGAAGATATTGCCGGTGACGATGACGTCGAACTGTTTGGGCGCGCGCACAAGCTGCATCGCCGCGTTGTCCACATACATATGCGACAGCTCGACAGCCGGATATTCCTTGGCTACCTCGGTGACGATTTCGCGCCACAGCATGCTGGTATCCAGCACATTCGCCTTGTCCACCGAGCACATTTTCTTGCCGCGTTTCATCGCGATCCGGAAGCCCACGTGGGCGACGCGGCGTATTTCAGACTCGCTGTACAACATGGTATCAAAGCCCTGGCGCTCGCCGTTTTCCAGCGTGCGGATGCCGCGCGGCTGGCCGAAATAGATATCACCGGTGAGTTCGCGCAAAATCATGATGTCCAGCCCTGCAACCAGTTCCGGCTTCAGGCTGGACGCATTGGCCAGTTCCGGATACACCATGGCAGGGCGCAGATTGGCAAACAGGCTCAAGCCCTTGCGGATGCGCAGCAAACCCTGCTCGGGACGCTGCGGGCGCGGCAAATTGTCATACTGATAGCCGCCCACCGCGCCCAGCAGCACCGCATCCGACGCATGCGCCAGCTTCAACGTTGCCTCGGGCAGCGGATCTTTGGCGGCGTCGTAACCTGCGCCGCCGATATGCGCATGCTCAAGCTCAATTTTCAGACCGTCACTGCGCAAGGCTTCAAGCACCTTGGTGGCCTGCGCGACAATTTCAGGACCTATGCCATCACCTGGCAACACTGCAATCTTCATAACAACCATCTCTTTGATTATATTAAATAAATTATCACGCGAACAGCCAGGTGGCTTCCACCTTGCGCCGCTGCTCGTACGCCTTGATCTCGTCAACATGCTGCATGGTGAGGCCGATATCATCGAGGCCGTTCAGCAGGCAATGCTTGCGGAAGGCCTCCACTTCAAAGGGATAAACCATGCCGTCGGGCGTGGTGATGGTTTGCTGCTCAAGATCGACACGCAGGTGGAAACCCGTCGTGCTGGCTTCGGCCTTGAACAAGGCATCGACAATCTCGGCATCCAGCCGAATCGGCAGCAGGCCGTTTTTGAAGCAGTTATTGAAAAAGATGTCGGCAAAGCTGGGGGCGATGATGACGCGGAAGCCGTAATCCTCCAGCGCCCACGGCGCATGTTCGCGCGACGAACCGCAGCCGAAGTTTTCACGCGTCAGCAGAATCTGCGCGCCTTTGTAGCGCGGCTGGTTCAATACAAAATCCGGATTGATCTTGCGTTTGGAGTTGTCCATGCCCGGCTCGCCATAATCCAGGTAACGCCATTCGTCGAACGCATTCGGGCCAAAGCCGGAACGCTTGATCGACTTGAGAAACTGCTTGGGGATGATCGCATCGGTATCCACATTGGCCCGATCCAGCGGCACCACCAGCCCATCCAGTAAAGTAAACTTCTTCATCACTTGCCCGCCTTATCTGTTTTATTTCCGCCACCATGCAGCGCGCCATCCAGCCAGCTTTCCGCCTTGCGTACTTCCGGCGCAGCAGCTTTGCCGCCCTGCCCCATCAGGCTGCCCGCAGCATCACCCGCTTTTTTCAGGCTATCACCGATACCTTTTGCGCCAGCGTCATCTTTCGCCCATACATTCGCAAGCAGGCACGCATTCAACAGCATCAATACCAAGAGTTTTTTCATGCGGAGACATCTACAAAATGCCCGGCGATCGCCGCGGCTGCAGCCATTGCCGGACTGAGCAGATGGGTGCGACCGCCCTGTCCCTGGCGCCCCTCGAAGTTGCGGTTGGAAGTCGATGCACAGCGCTCGCCCGGCAACAGCCTGTCATCGTTCATCGCCAGACACATGGAACAGCCCGGCTCGCGCCACTCAAAGCCGGCAGCCAGAAATATCTTGTCCAGCCCCTCGCGCTCGGCCTGCTGCTTGACCAGCCCCGAGCCCGGCACCACCATCGCCAGCTTTACATTGGCGGCGATATGCTTGCCGCGCGCCACCTCCGCCGCCTCGCGCAGATCCTCGATGCGCGAATTGGTGCAGGAACCGATAAACACCTTGTCAATCTTGATGTCTGTCATCGGCGTATTCGCCTGCAATCCCATATACACCAGGGAATGTTCCATGCTGCCGCGCTTGACCGGATCGCTTTCATTTTTGGGGTCAGGTACACGCCCGTCCACCGCCACCACCATCTCGGGCGAAGTGCCCCAGGTGACCTGCGGCCTGATTTCCGCCGCATCCAGCTTCACCACCTTGTCGAACTGCGCGCCGGCATCGCTGTGCAGCGTGCGCCAGTAGGCTACCGCCTTGTCCCACAACTCGCCCTGCGGCGCAAAGGGGCGACCCTTGATGTAGTCGATGGTCGTGTCATCCGCAGCAATCATGCCCGCGCGCGCGCCGGCCTCGATCGCCATATTGCATACCGTCATGCGGCCTTCCATCGACAAGCCGCGCACTGCGCTGCCCGCAAACTCGATTGCATAGCCGGTGCCGCCAGCGGTGCCGATCTTGCCGATCACCGCCAGCACCAGATCCTTCGCCGTGACGCCACGGCCCAGCTTGCCTTCCACCAGCACCTGCATGGCCTTGGCCTTCTTCATCAGCAGGCACTGCGTCGCCATCACATGCTCCACTTCCGAGGTGCCGATACCGAACGCCAGCGCAGCAAAAGCGCCGTGGGTGCTGGTGTGCGAATCGCCGCACACCACAGTCATGCCGGGCAGGGTCGCGCCCTGCTCTGGGCCGATCACATGCACGATGCCCTGGCGCAGATCAGACATCTTGAACTCGGTGATGCCCAGCGCGGCGCAGTTCTCGTCCAGGGTCTCCACCTGCAGGCGCGAGACAGGGTCGGCAATGCCTTGCGCACGGCCGGTGGTCGGCACATTGTGATCCGCAACTGCCAGGATGGAAGAAGTGCGCCAGGGCTTGCGCCCGGCCAGGCGCAAGCCTTCAAAGGCCTGCGGACTGGTCACCTCGTGCACCAGGTGGCGGTCGATATACAGCAGCGCCGTGCCGTCGGCTTCGGAGCGCACCACGTGGCTATTCCAGAGTTTGTCGTAAAGTGTTTGATTGTTCATTTGATTGCTCCAACAGAGCATGCGATTATGCCACAGCAGAAGGGGGGTACGCCACGGGCGAGCGTTTTGACCTGAACTTTAATCAGCGCATTCACCAAACACGCGCAATGCCGCGCGAGAATAATTATTGCGGATGAAGTGCCCTACCTATCGTGAAGCGGCTTGCAAACTCCAGCCCCTTGCCGCCCTCTATACAAGCGCCATCTTCCTGAATTTCCACCACATCAGCCCCATCCCCAGCAGTGCTGCCGCCGCGCTGAAGGAATACATCACGCTCGCCCCCCAGTGCAGCCACAACGGCCCGCTCAGCAAGCCGCCCAGCATGCCGCCCGCACCGTAAGTTACGCTGCCAAACAGCGCCTGTCCCCTGGACTGATGCCGCCCGCGAAAGAAGTGGTGCACCAGCGCCACCGCCGCAGCGTGAAACGAGCCAAAAGTGGCTGCGTGCAACACCTGTGCAAACAGCAACAGCCACAGGGTATCGACCTGCCAGCCGATCAACAGGAAGCGCAGCACCGCAAGGGCCAGGCTCACCATCAGCAATTGCGGCAGGGAGTAGTGTCGCATCAGCCAGGGCATGACAAAAAACACGCCTATCTCGCATACCACTCCCAGCGTCCACAACACACCCACGGCACTTTTCGCATAGCCATGTTCGACCAGATAGATCGAAAAGAACGTGTAGTACGGGCCATGCGCAACCGCCATCAGAAAGCACGCGCCAAACAGCGCCAGCACTTGCGGCTGCAACACAATGCGCGTAATGGAGTGGCTATCGGTATGGTGCGCAATCACCTCGGTGGTCGGGATTTGGCGCGAGAAGTACAGGATGCCCAGCTGGATCGCCAGGCCTGCCCATAAAATCCAGCCGATTGCGATATAGTCAAAAGCATAGCCCAGGCTCATCACTGCAATGATAAATCCGACTGAGCCCCACGAGCGCAAACGGCCGTAACGTGACGCATTTTTGCCAAGGTAGGTCAGCGTGGTCGCCTCCACCAGCGGCATCGACGCGCTCCAGAAAAAACTCATCAGCGCCAGCACCAGCAACAGCCCGTAATATTCTGTAGTGAAAAACACACCGAGATAGCATAGCGCACTGCCAAAGGCTGCAACCTGCACCACCTGTCGCCGATTACCAATACGGTCGGCCAGCCAGCCCCATAACGCCGGTGACAGCATCCGCATCACCGGCTGCACCGACATCAGCACGCCAATCTGCACCGCATTAAATTCAATCGACTTGAGATACAGGCTCCAGTAAGGCGAAAACATCCCCACGAAGGCAAAGTAAAAGAAATAGAACCCGGCTATACGCCAGTAGTATCTTGGATGGCTGGAAGTCATTTTATGCCTTGAGCAGTGCGCGTTAAGACTGGCATCAGATCGGCTATCGGTATCAAAAACATATTATCTCATGCAAAAAAAATATATCATCTCGGCCCTTGAAAACGGGGCAAACATCCCCCACTTATTGCCCCACTGTATAACTGAAAGATTAGCATGGAAAATACCGATAAAAATCAACAGGATGGAAATGACACTCCGGACGTAATGCCCAGCATGGAGGAAATGCTGCAACAGGCTGAGCGCAAAGCGCAGGAACACTACGACGCCTGGATGTACGCCAAGGCCGAGGGCGAGAACATCCGTCGCCGCGCCCAGGAAGACGTCAGCAAGGCACAAAAATATGCCGTTGAACGCTTCTCCAACGAAATGCTGGCAGTGATGGATAGTTTGCAAGCCGGCTTGTCGGTACAGAATACGACGGTTGAAAATTTCAAAAGCGGCATGGAGCTCACGCTTAAACAACTGAGCAGCGTATTTGAAAAATTTAATATCACCGAGATCAATCCCGTCGGAGAAAAATTTGACGCGCATAAACATCAGGCGATCGCCATGGTGGAGAGCGAGCAGGAAGCCAACACCGTCGTCAGCGTGATGCAGAAGGGTTACAGCCTGAATGACCGAGTATTGCGCCCTGCCATGGTGATGGTGGCAAAAGCAAAAGGATAACATGCACTTGAAAAATTTGTCTGAAGTCCTCAAATAGGCGGCATAGTTAGAGATAAGTACACTAGTACTGAATCATTGAATATATAAATAGAAAGGAAGCATTATGGGAAAAATTATTGGTATCGATTTGGGCACAACAAACTCTTGCGTATCCGTGATGGAAAACGGCAAGCCTAAGGTCATCGAAAACGCCGAAGGCACACGCACCACACCTTCGATCATCGCCTACATGGAAGACGGCGAAGTGCTGGTAGGTGCGCCCGCAAAACGCCAAGCCGTGACCAATCCAAAGAATACGCTGTTCGCGGTCAAGCGCCTGATCGGCCGCCGCTTCGATGAAAAGATTGTGCAAAAAGACATCGACATGGTGCCTTACAGCATTGTTAAAGCCAAGAACGGCGATGCATGGGTTTCTGTACGCGGCAAGGAAATTGCGCCGCCTGAAGTATCCGCCCAAGTGCTGATGAAAATGAAAAAAGCCGCCGAAGACTATCTGGGCGAGCCCGTAACCGAAGCCGTCATCACCGTGCCTGCTTACTTCAACGACAGCCAGCGCCAGGCCACCAAAGATGCGGGCCGCATTGCCGGTCTGGACGTAAAGCGCATCATCAATGAACCGACTGCCGCAGCGCTGGCCTTCGGCATGGACAAGCAGGAAGGCGACCGCAAGATTGCGGTTTACGACCTGGGTGGCGGCACTTTCGATATCTCGATTATCGACATCTCCGAAATTGAAGGCGAACACCAGTTTGAAGTGATGTCCACCAACGGCGACACCTTCCTCGGCGGTGAAGACTTCGACATGCGCGTGATCGAGTTCCTGGTGGAAGAATTCAAGAAGGAAAACGGCATCGACCTGAAGAAAGACATGCTGGCCCTGCAGCGCCTGAAGGATGCGGCTGAGAAGGCCAAGATCGAACTGTCTTCAGCGCAGCAGACTGAAGTTAACCTGCCTTACATCACCGCAGACGCAACCGGCCCCAAGCACCTGGCCGTGAAGATCACCCGCGCCAAGCTTGAAAGTCTGGTGGAAGAACTGATCGCGCGCACCATCGAGCCATGCAAGATCGCAATGAAGGACGCGGGCGTTTCTGCTGCTGACATCAGCGACGTGATCCTGGTCGGCGGCCAGACACGTATGCCGATGGTACAGGAGAAGGTAAAAGAATTCTTCGGCAAGGAAGCGCGCAAGGACGTTAACCCTGACGAAGCGGTAGCCGTAGGCGCCGCAATTCAGGGCGGCGTGCTGCAGGGCGAAGTGAAGGACGTGCTGCTGCTCGACGTGACCCCGCTGTCTCTGGGTATCGAGACCATGGGCGGCGTGATGACCAAGCTGATCAAGAAGAACACCACCATCCCTACCAAGGCATCGCAGGTATTCTCAACCGCAGACGACAACCAGTCCGCAGTGACCATCCATGTGCTGCAGGGAGAGCGTGATATTGCTTCCGGCAACAAGAGTCTGGGCCAGTTCAACCTGTCCGACATCCCGCCTGCACCGCGCGGCATGCCGCAGATTGAAGTGACTTTTGACATCGACGCCAACGGTATTCTGCATGTCTCCGCCAAGGACAAGGCGACTGGCAAGGAGAACAAGATCAAGATTCAGGCCAGCTCCGGTTTATCGGAAGCCGAAATCGCGAAAATGGTGCAGGAAGCGGAAATGTTTGCCGAAGACGACCGCAAGGCGATCGAGCTGGTCACCGCACGCAACCAGCTTGATGCACTGATCCACTCTACCCACAAGTCGATGAAGGAATACGGTGAGCAGCTTGCCGCAGATGAGAAGGCCAATATCGAGAAAGCCTTGAAGGAAGCCGAAGAAGTAGTCAAAGGCGACGACAAGGATGCCATCGAAGCGAAGACCGAAGCCCTCTCTACGGCCGCGCATAAACTGGCAGAAAAATTGCAGGCTGCCGAAGCTGCCAAGCAGGGTGGAGCAGATGCGGGTGCCGCTCACGGCGAGACAAAGAAAGATGAAGGCGATGTAGTGGATGCCGAATTCACCGAAGTGAAAAGCGACAAGAAGTAACATCCACTGTACCGGCACAGACTTCGGGGAAACGCGGATACAGCGTCAACCGGAGTCTGTTCTTTTATATATTGGGCCTTCATGCATTTGGGCTTTTATGCATTTAGCGGAAATTGAATATGTCTAAAAAAGATTACTACGAAGTACTTGGCGTCAATAAAGACGCGAGTGCCGACGAAATTAAAAAAGCTTATCGCAAACTGGCGATGAAGTTTCACCCTGACCGCAATCCGGACAATCCCAAAGCGGAAGATCAGTTCAAGGAAGCCAAGGAAGCGTACGAAACATTGTCGGATGATCAGCAACGTGCCGCTTATGACCAGTATGGCCACGCGGGAACTGACGGCAGCAGGGGCGGGCATGGACATGGCGCAGGCGGCTTCGATTTCGGCGACATCTTTGGCGATATCTTTGGCGGCGCGGGACGCGGCCGCAGCCAGGCACAGCGCGGCGCGGATTTGCGCTACAACATGGAAATCACGCTGGAGGAAGCGGCACGTGGCGCCACCAAACAGGTGCGCATTCCGACCCTGGATGAGTGCGATACCTGCCACGGCTCGGGCGCAAAACCCGGCACTTCCGCGACCACCTGCCAGACCTGCGGCGGCCACGGACAGGTGCGGATGCAGCAGGGATTTTTCTCCATCCAGCAAACTTGCCCGCGCTGCCATGGCAGCGGCAAGAGCATCACTTCCCCCTGCGGCAGTTGCAGTGGCACAGGGCGCGTCAAGCACCACAAAACGCTGGAAATCAAAATCCCTGCGGGTATTGGTGATGGTATGCGTCTGCGTCACAGCGGCCACGGTGAGGCGGGAAATCACGGCGCGCCCGCGGGTGATTTGTATGTGGAAATTCATATCAAACCGCACAGCGTGTTTCAGCGTGACGGGGATGACCTGCATTGCGAAATGCCGATCAGCTTTGCCGTCGCGGCACTGGGTGGTGAAATCGAAATCCCCACGCTGGATGGCACCGCCCGCATCAAAATTCCTGCCGAGACACAATCCGGCAAGATTTTCCGTCTGCGCGGCAAGGGCATCAAAGGCATGCGTACCAACTCACATGGCGACCTCAACTGCCATGTGGTGATTGAAACGCCGGTCAAACTGACCGACAGGCAAAAGGAGCTGCTGCGCGAATTTGAAACCATCAGCGAGAAGGACAGCGCCCTGCACAGCCCCCGCGCCCAATCCTGGATGGATAAAGTGAAAGAATTTTTCGGTTGAAAAATTCTTAACTTTACGGTGAAGGCGAATATTTTACGCAGTAAAATATTACGCTGGAGCCACAAGGTCAAAGAATTCTTTGGTTGAAAGATTCTTTGACCTTGCGGTGTAGACTCATGTTATGCGTAGCAGAACGTGATGTCGCAGCCACAACCTCCTTTGGTTTTTTCGGCTAAGAAATTCTTTTTGCCTTGCGGTGCAGACTCACATTTCGCATGGCGAAATGTGATCTCCCCTGAATTTCACATAAAATTCTTTCACCTTGCGGTGTCGATTCAGTTATTGATGCGGGGCAGCGACCCTTCCGCATTTTCATACAAATTCCAACCGTTCAATCTTATAACCATTATTGAGAAATAATGGTTATAATTATTTCCATCCAAAAAAATAAAATAAATCCTGAGCTTATCGGATTTCCATACTGAAAAACACATGAGTCAATCTGACCAAGTTGCAGGGCGAATACTGGTTGTTGACGACAGCGCTACGGTTGGCATGGTGGTTAAAAATGCCATCAGTGGTGCGGTTGGCATGCCTGTCGATCTGGCAAGATCCCTTGCTGCATGTGGAGAGCTTATTGCAGAACATCCCGGCCAGTACCAGGTTGCCGTTGTTGACCTGAATTTACCGGATGCAGTTGATGGGCAGGCGGTGGACATGGTGCTGGGCTATGGCGTTGCCACCATTGTTCTGACCGGCTCAATGGACAGCACGACACACGACCGCATCTCTGCAAAACCCATCGTTGATTACGTCACCAAACAGTCCCCAGGTTCCATTGCAATAGTCCAGAAAAGCGTGCTTCACACGCTACGGAATATGCAGTGCACCGTGCTGATCGTGGATGATAATCTTGTCCACCGGAACAACCTCAAGAAGATACTGCTCACCCAGCGCTTGCACGTAGTTGAAGCAGACAGTGCCAATGCTGCTCTGCAAGCAATCGAAAAGCGCGGCGATATTTCGGTGGTCGTGACTGCCTATGAAATGCCGGAAACGGACGGCGTTGACTTATGCATGAAGCTGCGCGCCAATTTCCCCAGCACCAAGCTTGCAATCATCGGCATAACCGGTTCAACCAACGACTTTGGCGGGGTCCGCTTCTTCAAAGCCGGGGCCGACGACATTATTCACAAACCTTTCCTGGTTGAAGAGTTTGTCAGCCGCATCAATGCCCGCCTCGACTATCTAGATAGTCTGCGCACTATTCAGGAACAGGCCAATCGCGACTATCTGACCAAACTTTACAATCGCCGCTATTTGTTTGAAGCGGGCAATGCTTTGTTCAGTAGCGCGAAACGTGGCCATATCCAGCTTTTGATCGCGATGATCGATATCGATTTATTCAAGCGCATCAACGACACTTATGGTCACGACACAGGGGACAAGGCTATCGTATCGGTGGCTCAGGCCATTACCAGGCATTTCCGCACAACCGACATCGTTGCGCGCATGGGAGGTGAAGAGTTCTGCATTATTGCGGTGAACAATAACTCGGTCGCTGACACCATGAATCGACTCAGGCTGTATATCGAGGGGATGCCTATACACCTGGATGAAAAAGAATCCATTCGTTTGACTGTCAGCATTGGTGTCACCACCACGCTTCCCGACACCCTGGACGAGATGATCAACCGCTCCGATGAAGCGCTGTATACGGCCAAACAAAATGGGCGTAACCAGGTCGTATCAATTTAAGAGCTGACGAACTACAGTTCAAAAACTGGCCAGCCACAGCCGCAGACGCAAACCTGTTTCCGTGGTGTATCCAATCTCGACATGGCGTATTTTCCCATCCCTGTCGACGATGAAACTGGCCGGTACCGCCTGCACGCCCCATCTCGCTGAAATCTGATTATCCGCATCGATTAGCACCGGGAAGCTTATGCCCTGCTCGCGCATATATTGCTGCACGACGTTGCTGCTGCCGCTTTGCATCGCCACGGTGATGACATTGGGATTGTCGCGCGCCAGGGAGTCAATCGATCCCTGCTCAGCCTTGCAGATAGGGCACCAGGTGGCCCAGAAATGCACCAGAACCGGCTGTTCAGGTTTTGCTGCCAACACAAAAGGCTTGCCGTCCAGCAGTGCTCCGCTCAAAGCTGGCGCCGCGCCTTTTACAATGTCGCGCTGCTGCCAGGCGCGCACGCCGATTATAAGCACGACGAAGAGTAACAGCTCCAGCCCGCGCCGCAGCCATACCCGTGATTTTGAGGGTTTCATTTCTGCAGGTTTTCCCTGCTGCTGCAGCGGCGGCTCCGAATTCATCAACGCTTGCCTACCCGGTGTATGCTGCCGGTTGCGATATATATTTCGCGCAACAGGCTCAACAGTCCGCCTATCAGCGCAAGCATGGCCGCAATAAATAATGATGCGATAAGAATCGTCAGCTGCACCCCCATCACCGATCCCACAAACAACGTCGCAATCACGACGCAAATGAGCAATGCGCATATAGTGCACAGGCTGATCGACCAGTAAATTACCCGCTCGCGCTGAGCAAGAATCTTCATTTCTGCCTGATGGGCGTTTGCTTCCTGCGCATTAGGTGTGATGGATTCCAATACCCTGAAGCGATCGATGATGCGGGACAGGCGGCTGGTCATCACGTGCAGAAAAGTGCCCACACCCGTCAGCAGAAATACCGGCGCAACGGCCAGCTGGATGACATGGGCAACGGTGGTGATCGTGATTTCAGTTGGCATAATCAGCAACTCCCATGCATGGCATCATCAGGATATTTATTGCGGCACATTCGAGGTGATGTAAGCCTTGAGTTTGCCCAGATCCGCGTCCATTACCTCGCAACGCTGCGGCAGACTTTCCAGCCCTTCCATACCGGCAGGGCGCTCAGGTTTGCGCCCCAGCGCCTCGATGATAGTGTCTTCAAATTTTGCCGGAAGCGCAGTTTCCAGGCAGATCAGCGGCACGCCGGCTTCGCGCTTTTCCAGCCCGACCTTGATGCCATCGGCGGTGTGAGTGTCCACCATCACGCCGTATTTCTCCCACACCATGCGTATCGTGGCCAGGCGGTCTGCATGGGTGCTGTATCCCGCGGCAAAGCCGTATTGCTTGATATTCTTCCAATGTGCCGAGCCGCGCAGATCAAAAGACTTGCCCGCATCGACCCCGCTCCACAGCTCGCGCACCGTCTCACTTTTACGCCCGACCAGATCGAATACAAAGCGCTCAAAATTCGAAGCCTTGGAGATATCCATGGACGGGCTGCTGGTGTGCGCCGTTTCGGCGGTAGTGCGCGGACGGTACACGCCGGACTTGAAAAACTCTTCCAGCACATTGTTCTCATTGGTCGCGAGGATCAGCTGCTTGATCGGCAAGCCCATCATGCGCGCAATATGCCCGGCGCAGATATTGCCGAAATTGCCAGACGGCACCGAGAACGACACCTGCTCATCGCTGGATTTTGTCGCTGCAAAATAGCCCTTGAAGTAATACACGATCTGCGCGGAAACACGCGCCCAGTTGATCGAGTTAACCGTGCCAATCTTGTATTTTTCCTTGAAAGCATGGTCGTTGGACACCGCCTTGACCATGTCCTGAGCGTCGTCAAATACCCCCCTGATCGCGATATTGAAAATATTTTGATCCTGCAGCGAGAACATCTGCGCGGTCTGGAAGCGGCTCATTTTCTGGTGCGGCGACAGCATGAACACGCGGATGCCGCGCTTGCCGCGCATCGCATACTCCGCCGCCGAGCCGGTATCGCCTGAAGTTGCACCCAGAATATTCAGCTCATCGTGCTGTTTGTCCAGCGCATACTCGAACAGGTTGCCGAGCAGCTGCATTGCCATATCCTTGAACGCGAGGGTTGGGCCGTTGGACAGCTCAAGGATATGCAGGCCAGGCTCAAGCGTGCGCAGCGGCGTGATCTGCGTGGTGTCGGAACCCGGGCGCACATTGTGATAGACCTCGGCGGTGTAGGTCTTGCTGACGATGGCCTTGAGATCGGCGGGCGGGATATCGGTTGCAAACTTGGCCAGCACCTCATAAGCCAGATCGGCATACGACAGCTTGCGCCAAGCTTCCAGCTCGTCACGGCTTATCTGCGGATATTGATTCGGCAGATACAGGCCACCGTCGGGGGCAAGCCCGCCCAGCAGGATTTCGGTAAATTTCTTTTTCGGGGAGTTGCCGCGCGTGGAAATATAGTTCATTTATTACTCGCTTTATCGTCATTCCCGCGCAGGCGGGAATCCGGATGATTAAATAAGCCCCGCTTAGCGGGTCGAATCAGATTTTGTCCTGCTTACTTGCGCAGGGATACTTGCTCTTAACTGGATTCCCGCCTGCGCGGGAATGACAGCTTTTTATTTTCCCAGCTCTTCCAGACGGATGCGTACCACTTTTCCGGTAATGACTTTCAGCGCTTCAATCTTCGCAATCGCGGTGTTGATACGTTTCTCGCGCGTCTGGTGGGTGAGCATGATCAGATCGGTCTGGTCTTCGCCTTCGCCCGGTTCTTTCTGGATCACAGCATCGATGGAGATCTGCTCATCCGCCAGGATGCGCGTGATGTCGGCCAGCACACCGGGTTTGTCCTGCACCCGCATGCGCAGGTAGTAGCTGGTCTGCACCTCGTCCATCGACAGGATGCGCAGATCGGCCAGCTGGTTGGGCTGGAATGCCAGATGCGGCACGCGATTTTGCGGATCGGCTGTATGCATGCGCGTCACATCGACCAGATCGGCAATCACCGCGCTGGCGGTAGGCTCGGCACCCGCACCCTTGCCGTAATACAGCGTCGCACCGACCGCATCACCCTGCACTACCACGGCATTCATCGCGCCTTCCACATTGGCGATCAGGCGCTTGGTCGGAATCAGAGTCGGATGCACGCGCAGCTCAACCCCTTCACCTGTACGCTTGGTGATACCCAGCAGCTTGATGCGATAACCCAGTTGCTCGGCATATTTAATGTCGGTTGCATCAAGCTTGGATATGCCCTCGATATAAGCCTTGTCGAACTGCATCGGAATACCGAACGCAATCGCCGCAAGAATGGTGATCTTGTGCGCCGCATCCACCCCTTCAATATCAAAAGTGGGGTCAGACTCCGCATAACCCAGACGCTGCGCTTCTTTCAGCACCGTGTCGAAACTCAGGCCTTTGTCGCGCATCTCGGACAGTATAAAGTTGGTGGTGCCATTGATAATGCCGGCAATCCATTCAATGCGGTTGGCGGCCAGGCCTTCGCGCACCGCCTTGATGATGGGGATACCGCCGGCCACAGCCGCCTCGAATGCGACCATCACGCGCATCTGCTGTGCGGCGGTAAATATTTCATTGCCATGCACCGCGAGCAGCGCCTTGTTGGCGGTGACCACATGCTTGCCGTTGTGTATTGCCTTGAGCACCAGTTCTTTGGCCACGCCGGTGCCGCCGATCAGCTCGATCACTATATCGACCTCGGGATCGTTCACCACCGAGAATGCATCGTCGGTCACACGGCAAACACCTTTGGTGACGCTCTTGGCCAACTCGATGTTTTTGTCAGCCACCACGGTAATATTGATCGGGCGGCCCGCACGACGGCTGATTTCTTCCGCATTACGCGCCAGCACGGTGAAGGTTCCACCTCCCACGGTGCCGCTTCCCAACAGTCCCACATTCATCGGTTTCATTCTTAAAGCCCTTATTTAATCAATGTGTACCATACCGTTTGCGGTAGGATTCAAGAAAACGTGCGATACGCCCAATCGCCTCGGCCAGATCGTCCGCGTTGGGTAAAAATACGATGCGCAGATGATCCGGGTGCGGCCAGTTAAAGCCGGTTCCCTGTACCACCAATACCTTCTCGGTTTCCAACAGTTCAAGGATAAATTTCTGGTCATCCGCAATCGGGTACATTTTCGGGTCAAGGCGCGGGAACAGATAAAGCGCGGCCTTGGGTTTAACGCAAGTCACCCCCGGAATCGCAGTCAGCAACTCATGGGCAAGGTCGCGCTGCTTGCACAGGCGTCCGCCGGGAGCCACCAGATCGTTGATGCTCTGATAGCCACCCAGCGCGGTCTGGATCGCAAACTGTCCGGGCACGTTGGAACACAAGCGCATCGACGCCAGGATATTGAGGCCGTCGATATAATCCTGCGCATGCTTCTTGTTGCCCGACACGATCATCCAGCCGGAGCGATAGCCGCAGGCGCGGTAATTTTTTGACAGACCGTTGAAGGTCACAAACAGCACATCATCCGCCAGCGAGGCGATCGAGGTATGGGTGACACCGTCATACAGCACCTTGTCGTAGATTTCATCGGCAAATATGATCAACTGGTGCTGGCGCGCAATCGCGATGATCTCCTTCAACAGATCGTCGGAATACAGCGCGCCGGTAGGATTGTTCGGGTTGATAATGACTATCGCACGCGTATTGGTCGTGATCTTGCGGCGCATATCCTGCAGATCGGGCATCCAGTCATTCTGTTCATCGCACAGATAATGGCGCGGGGTGCCGCCGGCCAGCGTCACCGCAGCCGTCCACAGCGGGTAGTCAGGCGCCGGAACCAGCACCTCGTCCCCCGTATTCAGCAGGCCCTGCATCGACATGGTAATCAGCTCGGACGCGCCATTGCCGATGAAAATATCGTCCATCCCGACCCCGGCAATTTTTTTCTGCTGCGAATAGTGCATGATCGCCTTGCGCGCGGCAAACATGCCCTTGGAGTCCGAGTAGCCGGCAGAGTTGGGCATATTGTGAATCACGTCCTGCTGGATTTCCTCAGGCGTTTCAAAACCAAACGAGGCCAGGTTGCCAATATTCAGCTTGATGATGCGATGGCCGTCTTCCTCCATCTGCTTCGAGCGCGCCATCACCGGGCCGCGAATGTCATAGCAGACATTCGCCAGCTTGGCGGATTTCATCACGGGACGCGCGGTATCAATTTCGGCAGGATTAACTTGTTTCATAATTTTCTGGCAATATTATTTCGGGCTTGATCATTTCAGTTTTTAAGTGAGAACGAATCCGGTAGAATTCGCTTTCAACCCCCATGAAAATGCATGGCTGTAAAGGATGCAATTCTAACTTAGCCCAGCCTGCCGAGCAAATAAACCCCGCTAATCAAGCAAGCCAGCCAGAATGGAAGCCCCATGAAATTTCATCTTTCCGTCAATCCGGGCCAGAATATTTTTACCGCGCATGGAGAAGGCTATGTCCAGGTGAATCAGCAACGATACGAACAACCCATCATCGTCACGCCTGAGCAAGTGCTGACAGACTGGTCCGCGAGGAGCTTTGCAGCACTGACTGAAGCCGACTTCAGCCATTTCCTGACGCTCAAGCCTGAGGTTGTGATACTGGGCACCGGCAGCCAGCATCGCTTTGCGCACCCGCAGCTGTATCGCGCCTTAAGCGCTGCCGGCATCGCTGTGGAGTTCATGAACACCCCGGCTGCCTGCCGCACCTATAATATCCTGACGGCGGAAGATCGCAAAGTGGTGGCGGGGATTTTGTTTGAGTAAAATCAAACATTTTCGACTTTATCATGCGGTTGGGTTTCAAAAGGCGTACTTTAATATTCTACTTAGTTCTGGGTTAGACTCGAGCGAGAGCGCAAGCGATTCAACATGCTCATGAAACTGCCTGACAGCTGCTTTTCCTGGGGATCCTTGATGGCTTCCACGCTCTGGCGGTTTTGCAATGCAGGCGTATTGCCGAGCGCATGAAAGCGCTCAATCACGAACTCAAGATTGCGTGCCAGAATGTTGTTGCGTATAGGTTTGGGCAGGTAGCGAATAATTTGCGCCTGATTGATCAGCTCGACCAGGCGTGATGTATCGTTAAATGATGTCAGGACGATGATTTGCGTTTGCGGATTAAACTGTTTGACGGTCTTGAGTATATAGCTCACGCTCTTTCCATCCATCGTCAGGTCTGCTACCACCAGCGACACATCCTGTTTTGCCAGAATATCCATGGCATGCTGCTCATTCTGTGACCATATCACCTCTGCGCGATGCTGCAGAATTTCTTCCACCGCACTGGCTGTGGATTGATCGTTATCCATCACCAGTATGCGTAATTTCTGTTTGTCGGTTTCGATAACAGCAGCTATCGGAGACTGTTGCGTGGCAAAGGTGGAAGTAGCGATGGCAGCCGCCTGGGCGACCACCTCTTTTACATCCACTGCATTCCAAGGTTTGAGCAGGTAACGGAACACTTCGCCTTCGTTAACGCTTGCGATAGACGCTTCCATATCGGAATATCCGGTTAGCAGTATGCGCATGGTGGCAGGGGAAGTTTCACGGGCGACTCTTAACAGTTCGGAACCCTGCATTATGGGCATGCGCTGATCGCTGACGATCACATGCACCTGCTCGTCACGTAAAATACGTATTGCCTCGTGTGCATCGGTGGTAATACGAACGTTGTAGCCCGTGAAAAATAACATCTGCAAAGATCGTAATATGCGCTCTTCATCATCGACTAACAATATCGTTGGCTTATTCATACTGTCTCCTCATGTTGACTGGGGTGGGGCGTTTCAGATAAAAGCTGGTCTGGCTTTATTGCGGATGAAGCAACAGGCAGATGGATATGGAAGCGCGTTCCGCTTCCCGGGTGTGACTCCACGCTGATATCACCGCCATGTTTCTGGATAATTTGATGACTGATTGCAAGTCCAAGTCCCGTTCCTTCACCCACTGGCTTGGTGGTAAAAAATGGATCGAAAATACGGGCCAAATGCTCAGACGCAATACCCTTGCCGGTATCTGCAATGCTGATTTGTATGCCTCGGTTTGCATGCCAGGTCTTTATTGTGAGCCTGCCATTGCCTTCCATTGCTTGTGCTGCATTAGTAAACAAGTTGAGAAACACCTGATTAAGCTGGGAAGGCGAACAAGTGATGCCCGGCAAATCACCCAAATCCCTGATGACTTCCACCCCATATTTCTTAAGGACATTGCGGCCAATATTTAGTGCGCTTTCTATGCACTCATTCACATTCACTGTTTCCGTCGCCATTGTGTCCATGCGGGAAAAATCTTTCAGGTTAAGCACCAATTCGGAGATTTCACCCACACCGTAAATCGTATCCGCAAACAGACCCTGCATTGCCTGCAACATTTCTACCAGACTGCTGTTAGCGCGGAGAGCTGCCACTTGCTGCATCTGTGCAGATATTTTCTCCTCGTCCACATTTTCATCCAGCAGATTATCGATCAATTTTTCGTATCCAGCGATCATAACCCCGACCTGGTTGAACATATCCTGCCCCACGACCACATTATTTTGTACATATCCCAGCGGCGTATTAATTTCATGGGCTATGCCCGCCACCATTTGTCCCAGCGAGGCCATTTTTTCCGATTGCACCAACGCAAGCTGTGATGATTTCAGGTGAGAATAGGCCTGATTTAGATCGTCTGTATTTTGGCGCATCTGCAACTCCATTGCAGTAAGCAAGTCCACTACAAAACCTATTCCAACATATTGGCCATTTTCGGTAATGATGAAATCCTCGGTAAGCGGGAAAGACATGTTGCTCGCAACATACTGAGCCGCCTCGGCCAATGGCTTATCATGAGCCACCACCAAAGGAGGAGAGCTCATGAACAAACGTATCGGACGTTTACCATTGAGTTCGCGGCTGTATTTTTTGAGATAAACATCAATGAAACGGTAACGACTGATCACACCAACGGGAACACCATTTTCCACAACCGGCAACGACAACACATTCGAATATGCGATATCGCTGAATAACTCAGCCACGCTCTCCAGCGTTATTTCGGGCGAAATACACTCAATTGGTTTAATCAGAGCAGCGATACCCCCCAGGGCGTTACTGTCATTAAGCATGCAAGGCTCCCATATATGCGGAACCAGATTATATTCACGCTTGATTACAGTAATGTGAAATCTATGTGAGTGAGTATTTTGAGCAAACCAAAAAGGTAGTTATCAAAGAAATAAGCGTTTCAAACAGCTATTTGCCCCATCCGCCCACTCTGGTAATCCATCATCGCGACGCGTATTTCCTGTTCCGTGTTCATCACAAAAGGGCCTGAAGCAACGATGGGCTCGGCGATAGGCGCGCCGCCCATCAGCAATAAACTGGTATCGTCCTGGGCCTGCAGCGTGAGGCGCGTGCCGGCACGCTCCAGCAACGCAAGATCGGCTGTACCAACCACTGCATTCCCTGCTGTTATTTTTCCTTGTCGCACAAACAGCATGGTGTTGTGCCCCTCGGGCACCGTCAACTCCACACTCTTGCCTGCATTTAACTTGATGTCCCACAGATTGACGGGGCTAAAGGTGCTGGCAGCACCCTGGGTTCCCGCAAAACTACCCGCAATCACGCGCACTGTGCCGCTGTTTTCCGCCAGTTGCACAACAGGAATATCCCGGCCCAGGATAGACTGATATTTCGGCGCGATCATTTTGTCTTTCGCCGGCAGGTTGACCCACAGCTGTGCCATTTCCAGGATGCCGCCGCGCTTCAAAAATTCACGTGACAGAAATTCCTCGTGAATAATCCCGGATGCGGCGGTCATCCATTGCACATCGCCCGGCCCGATCACGCCGCGATTGCCGACCGAGTCGCCATGTTCGACTTCACCCTGAAACGCGATCGTCACCGTCTCAAAGCCGCGGTGCGGATGCGGGCCCACGCCGCGTTTTTCCTCCGTCGCGGCAAACTCGCGCGGTGCTGCGTAATCGAACATCAGGAACGGGCTGATATCCTGCGTGAACGCCAGCTGCGCAAAAATGGGGCGCACGTTGAAGCCGTCGCCCACCCAATGGCTGCGTGCCGTTGCCGGAAGAATTATTTTAATCTGTTTCATCATGTTTCATGATTTTAGACAAAAGATTACGATACCACTACTTTAGCGGCAAGGTAAGGGCGCCAGTGAATCACGCCTATTAATGAGATCACTCCTTGGCCTGTTCAATTCGCGTGATGCGATAGCCATTTCCAAACTTGGCAAGTTCGAAATCCACCTTCATGCCCGGTTTAATCCCGGCAAGTGCGGATATATCCTGCACATTGAAATCCATGGTCATTTTCGGCCACTTCAGACTTTTGATAGCCTCATGGTTAATATTGATTTTACCGGCATCCAAATCCATCTTGTTTACTATACCCCGCCCCTGATGGACTTGTGTAGCAGTCTTCTGCCCCATATCTTTTTGCATGCCGTCCGTGCCCTCGGCGTAAACGGAAAATGCCGCCAAGGAAATGACGGCAGCGAGTGCGACTACTGTGCTTGATTTATACATTGCAAACTCCTTTTAATGACACTGGATTAATTTTACTACTGCTTTTATTTCTTGATGCTCACCTTGGCCTTCATCCCTGCCTCAAAATGGCCAGGCAAATGGCAAGCAATTTCAACCGCACCTGCCTTACCGAACTGCCATACCAGCTCTTTTGATTCACCTGCTTCAAGACTGACTGAATTCCCTTCCTCGTGCTCCATGCCGGGCATGCTGGCCATCATTTCTGCATGTTCCAACTGCTCCTCCCGTGTACCAATGGTAAATTCGTGCTTGATCTTGCCGGCATTCGTTACCACAAAGCGGATAGTCTCACCGGGTCTGGCCTGAATATCTTTCTTGTCATACTGCATCGTATCAAACGCGGTTATCTTGATGGTACGGCTGACTTTATCAGGGCTGCCTGCCTGACCCGCAGCTGATATCTCATTGCCATGTTCGTGTCCAGCGTTTTTCTTGTGATGACCCGCACTATCTTTTGCCTCCTGCATGCCATGGTCGTGATGCCCAGCTTCAGCCCAAACAGCAGACACCGGCATTACGATGGCAAAAAGACATGCAAAAATTACTGTCTGCTTTTTCATGATTATGACCTTTTCCTGGTTAAGTTAAACTTATTTAATTGCCCAATGTTGGCTTGTATCTTATGCTCCCCACACCTACACTTACCTGACGGGAAGATTACAATTCTGTAATCGCTGATGGATATATTTTGTCAATTTAAGGTTATGCAATGAAAGCCCTGATCGTTGAAGATGAAATTAAAACTGGCGACTACCTGCGCAAGGGGCTCAGTGAGAATGGCTTTATTGTCGACCTGGCGAGCAACGGCCAGGACGGATTGCACTTAGCCCTGACTGGCGAATACGACGTCATCGTGCTCGATGTGATGCTGCCTGGAAAAGACGGCTGGGACGTGCTGCAGGAACTGCGCCGCAGCCAGCAGACACCTGTAATTTTTCTCACCGCAAGAGACAAGGTCGAAGACAGAGTTAAAGGACTAGAGCTCGGGGCTGACGATTACCTGGTAAAACCATTTGCCTTTTCCGAGTTGCTTGCGCGCATCCGCACACTCTTGCGCCGCGGCAAGATACAGCAGCCAGAAGCTCTACATGTCGCCGACCTTGAACTTGACCCCCTGCGACGCAGAGCTACGCGTGGTCAAGTCAGGATAGACCTCACCGCCAAGGAATTTACCTTACTGCATCTGTTTTTGCGCCGCCAGGGCGAAGTGCTATCGCGCACTTTCATTGCCGAGCAGGTGTGGGACATGAATTTTGACAGCGATACCAACGTGGTTGAAGTAGCGATGCGGCGCTTGCGTGCAAAAATAGATGACAACTTTGAAAAGAAACTGATCCACACCATCCGCGGCATGGGTTACGTCCTCGAGGAGCGTGACTGATGGCGCGCATTGTTGGCGTTAATCTCAATTCCATTACATTCAGGCTGAGCTTCCTGTTTGCCATGTCTGCCATCATTCTGCTGACCGGAACCGGCGCATTCCTGTACCGGTTTCTGGAAGTTGAGTTGATGAAACGCGATCATGAAGAACTGCTCGGCAAGGTCGACCTGTTCCGCCACCAGCTTTCCACTGTGGATACACCGGGGCAGATCGTTGCCGCACCCAGCCAGTTCCACGATGTCATCATCGGCCATCCACACTTGCGCCTTGCCCTGCTGGATGCTCAGGGGAATACCTTGCTGACGTCAGCGGAGTGGAAGCCGTCAGCGGAATTGCTGGAGCATCCTGTAGACATCGACACATCACCCGATCACGCAAGCATATCGATGCCCAGCCTGGCTCAGCCCTACCATGCAGTCGCAGCCTGGGGAGCGCTGGGAGACAGACGCACCGGCAAGGTACTCATCGTCCTGGCACTTGACGCGGATGATGCACTTAGTTTGCTAATCCGCTACAAGCAAACATTGCTGCTCACGATGATTTTAAGCGGCATGACAGCCGCCTTTCTGGGATTTCTCATCGTGCGACGCGGCTTGCGACCACTGCATGCCATGGCAGAAACGGCGAGCGAAATATCGGCCAGCCATCTGCAAAAGCGCCTGAACGTAGCGGATGCCCCGGCAGAACTGAAGGAGCTGGCCGGGGCTTTTAATGCCATGCTGGGAAGGCTGCACAACTCGTTTGACCGGCTCTCCGATTTTTCATCGGATCTCGCCCATGAACTGCGCACCCCCATCAACAATCTGATGGGCCAGACGCAAGTCGCATTATCCCGCACACGCAACGCCGGGGAATACCAAACCGTGCTGGAATCCAATCTGGAGGAATATGAACGCCTGGCCAGAATGATCAGGGACATGCTCTTTCTTGCCCAGGCAGATAATGCCCAGTCTGATAGCGCCCAAGAGTCATTGCACGCGGAGCAGCTGGATCTGAGAGCCGAACTGGACAAGATTGCGGAGTTTTATCAAATGGCCGCCGATGAACGCGGCGTGCGCATCATCCCAAGCGGAAGTGGCGCCATCATTGCAGACCGCATTCTGGTGCAGCGCGCCATCGGCAACCTGATTTCCAACGCGCTGCAGCATAGCCCGCAGAACAGCGAAGTTCATGCAGATGTATCATCGACTGCTGAAGCTGTCGAGCTTAGAGTCAGCAACTACGGCCAGGGCATCCCGGACGAACATCTGGAGCGGATTTTTGACCGCTTCTACCGCATCAACAACGCGCGTAGCCGCGCTGACACGGGCTCAGGGCTTGGCCTGGCCATCGTTAAATCCATCATGGAACTTCACGGCGGCCACGTCAGCGTAGACAGCCAGGCCAACCAGCTCACGACATTCAAGCTGCATTTTCCAAAACAAAATCCTGCCGTTTCCCGCTAAGCAGCATTCATTCGCAGCTCAGAAACAGCCAGGCTGACACAGATGTGAATAATTGTTAGAACCACAGCCGCACACCTGCCACCACACTGGTGTCGCTGGTGCGCGCGCCAGCTGCGCTTGCGTAATCCGCCGTCCCGCCGAACTTTCCGCTCCAGTCCACCCCCACATACGGCGCAAACTCGCGGCGAATCTCGTAGCGCAAGCGCAAGCCTGCGACCAGGCTGCTTAACCCTGTGCCGAGCTCGCGCACCTCGTCCTGCATGCCGTAAAAATTTGCCTCGACGCGCGGTTGCACGATCAGTTTCTGTGTAAGCAGCAATTCATATTCCGCACCCAATCGCAAGGCGGTGCGCCCTTGCTCACCGGCGTATGCGGTGGCATCCACCTCAAACCAGTAGGGTGCAAGCCCCTGTACGCCAAACGCCAGCCAGCTCCTGCCTGGTGCTACGCCACTATCCTGGCGTGCGCCCAGTTGTGCGTTCCAATAGGCGCTAATCGCGTGGCCCCACAATATTTCTGTGCGGGCTTCATGAAGTTTTCCATCATCGACCTCGCCTTCTGCTTTAAGCACGAGCCGGTCGTAATCCTTGCCGATCCAGCCTTGCAGGTCGTATACGCTCAACACATTATGGCTGGTCTGCGCGCGTTCCAGGCGATTGATCATCAGGCCTGCCATGTATTCTTCGTCTCCCATTTTCGGTGGGGGGATAGGGCCAAAGTCATACCCCCCCGAATAAGCATGAGGGTCGCGCGCATCGGCTGGAGCCGATCCACCCTGCATGGACATATCTTCGCTATCCCCGCCACCGGAGTGATCCATGCCACTCATGTCATCCGCCTTGCTTGTGCCTTCAGCAGCCATTGCATACTGCCCCCAGGCAGCCGCTACACACAATGCGATAGTGGCAATTGCACTCATGTTTATTCGTTTGTACAACATCGTTGTGTTCTCCGTTATTTGATTGCTTCGCACTCAGGCCACGACCACTTCGCGGAACATGCCCGCATGCATGTGCAAGGAGAGGTGGCAATGCCACGCCCAACGGCCCAAGGCATCAGCGCTAACCAGGAAGCTGACTTGCTGCGCCGGCTGCACAATAATAGTGTGCTTGCGCACCTGCACACCACCTTCCGGCCGCTCCAGGTCGCTCCACATACCGTGCAAATGCATCGGATGGCTCATCATCGTGTCATTGACCAAGATCACCCGCACACGCTTGCCATAGGGAAAGTGTACCGGCGTGGATTTGCCAAATTCCAGTCCATCCAGAGACCATGTATAACGTTCCATGTTGCCGGTGAGGTGCAGCTCGATCTCCATATCGGCCGCCCGCGTATCCATTATTCCTTTCAGGCTGTGCAGATCCGCATAGGTCAGCACGCGGCGGCCGTTGTAGCGCAGCCCTATACCGGCATCGTCCAGGTTGGTGCGCGGCGAGTCCACGCGCATATCCACGCTGGGGCCGTACTCGGTCCTGGCGTGGCGCACGTGTCCGCCGCCCATGTCGCCCATCATGTCGCCCATGGAGAGCGGTTCTGCTTTATCTGGCGCGGGAATAACCGCCGACATGCCGGCACGCGTTGCCAGCGTGCCGCGGACATAGCCGGTGCGATCCATCGACTGCGCGAAGATGGTGTAGGACTCGTCCACTGGCGTGACGATCACGTCATAGGTCTCGGCTACGCCAATGCGGAACTCGTCCACCGTGACCGGTTCGACGTTCTGCCCGTCTGCCTGAACCACTGTCATCTTGAGCCCCGGTATGCGCACATCAAAGAACGTCATCGCGCCGGAGTTGATGAAACGCAGCCGTACCTTCTCGCCCGGACGGAACAGCCCAGTCCAGTTGCCGGCCGGCGCAGTGCCGTTCATCAGGTAGGTATAGCTGTAAGCGGAGATGTCAGCCAGATCGGTCGGGCTCATGCGCATCTGATTCCACATCTGCCGTTTGTCGATAGCCTCGGAAAGCCCCTCTTTGGCTACGTCGCGGAAAAAATCGGCCGCCGTGGGCTGGTTGAAATTGTAGTAGTCGCTCTGCATCTTGAGCTTGTCGAATACCCGCATCGGGTCTTCGTCGGTCCAGTCAGACAGCTGCACCACGTAGTCGCGCTCGGTGCCAGCCTGATTAATGTAAGCCGGGTCGGCGCCGGCCGGGTCAATGATGATCGCGCCGTACATGCCGGTCTGCTCCTGCATGCCGGAGTGTGAGTGATACCAGTAGGTGCCGGTCTGCGCCACCTTGAAGCGATAGATGAAGCTTTCCCCGGGCGGGATGCCCTTGAAGCTGATGCCCGGCACCCCGTCCATTTGATACGGCAGCAGGATGCCGTGCCAGTGTATGGAAGTTTCCTCTGCTAGCCGGTTGGTGACCCGGATGGTAACCGTGTCGCCCTCGCGCCAGCGCAGGGTTGGCCCAGGAATGGAGCCATTCACTGTGGTGGCGAGACGCGGACTTCCGGTAAAGTTAACCAGCGTTTGCGCGATTGTCAGATCGAACTCTGTACCGGCAAGCACTGGTGCAGACTGTGCTACAGGCTGCGCTGCAAACGATGAAGTCCAGGGGGACAAACCTAATACGATACCGCCAGCCGCCAGCCCCTCAAGAAATTTTCGTCGTTGCAGGTTCGGTAACACAGGTGTGGAATTTGAAATGTGCTTCATTATAAATATCCTCCGACAAAAATCAGTTTCAGCATTTGCCTCGTTCAACCTAAAAACCTCAGTTGACCGCTCTAAATAAATCGCAAGCAGATGAGCAGAAGAGAGAGTTTATTCATATAACCACGCTCACCATTTGGGTGAGTCGATACGAGGCGTATTGCACCTCCCTCACAGCGCATGGCAACACCGAAGCGGACCATGGATTTGCCGCAAGGGTGCGCCATGCGCATCATGGTGCGTGGGACGCACCCTACTTTACCTCGTCCAACTGTGGTTTTCAGGTTCAAATATTCGGGGCCTTAGCCATGACTCAAGTGAAGTCATAGAACACGAACAACTATAGCACTGGCCCCTTAGTCAGACATGACGGCCAAATTACAATGCTGTAATCATGCAGCCATATTGAATAACAGTGTCACTTCACATCACCTTTCCGCGAAACGTAACGGGGTCGTTGCGGAATAAATCTAGGTGTACGGGCGGCATACTCACGCCAGCGCTCGCCAAAGCGTGCTTCCGCATCCCGCTCCTCGGCGCGTGCCAAGCGCACATATACCAACAGCAGCAATGGAAACATCAGCAGGGTGATCAAGGTTGGCCATTGCAGCAGGAAGCCGAACATCACCATGACGAAGGCAACGTATTGGGGATGACGCATGAGTGCATATGGGCCGGTAGTCGCCAATTCTTTATGTTGTGCTGCCTGATACAGCACTTTCCAGGCTGCTGACAGCAACCAGAAGCCCCCAAAGATAAACACGAAGCTGAGCATATGAAACGGCCCAAAGTGCGGGTTGGTGCGCCAGCCGAACATCACTTCCAATAAATGTCCGGCATCATGCGAAAGAAAATCCACTCCTGGAAATTGCTCTGATAACCAGCCGGACAGAAAGTAGATCGTTAGCGGGAAGCCGTACATTTCGGTGAACAGCGCCACGATGAAAGCCGAATAAAGACCGAAGGTGCGCCAGTCGCGTCGTGACCGCGGCCTGAAAAAGCTGAAAGCGAACAGGATAAAAAATATCGAGTTGACAATGACCAGCGACCACAGGCCATAAGAATTTTCAGGGGAATTCATTTTTCGCTCCTCCCGGATTTTTTATCATCCCCGCCATGTGCGCCATGCCCATGGTGCATGAACAGATGCATCAACGGGCATGCGAGCAGCAACAGGAATGGCAGCGCGCCAAACAGGTGGGCACGGTGTTCGGTAAACAGATAAAAAGCAGAAATTGCCAGAAATGCAAGCAGAATCCAGTTGTATCCCCGTGGAGCACGATGTGCATCGTGCCCGGTATGCTCGGTTTGTTTCATCAAGCTCTCCTTTCACCCTAGAAAAAGCAGTTGGCCACAGAGATCACAGAGTAAAAAACAAACGGTTTCCATGGGAAGCTTACTCACCTTTTTGGTGAGTCTACGAAAGACTGAGAAACCCTCTCACTCTCTGTGTTCTCTGTAGCTTGAATTGTTTTTTTGGTTTATAAAAAAAATTTACATCATCGAAAACCTTTTTTACTTCTTCCAATGCGGGCGTACCGGTACTCGAATTCGGCCTCAATTGCCTGCGCTACACCCTGATGGTGAATCTGTCCCGTTGCGGATATCCCGGTGCCATGATCGTGCTGGCTAAATTTCGAGATCACGCTTCTTTTGCTCAAATTCGTCTTTACCGATATCGCCGCGCGCATAGCGTTCTTTGAGTATCTGGAGCGGCGTCTTATCGCCCCCCTCGCTGCTGCGTCATTTCCCAATAAGCGCACAACCAGCACAATCACGGCGATGATCACGACCCAGAACAACACCATCCCCAGCTACATACCGCTGCCCCATCCCCAACTACCGAACCCCATACCGTTCCACATAATTTACCTCCTCGTTTATTTCGGTTTCAAATTTCCACGCACCCGTGCATCAGGCGCGCGCACGTTGATAGTCGAATTCTGTTTCGATTACTCCCGCCACGCCAGGCAGCTCTATCAGCACCCGGATACGGTAAGGGTTATTGTTTGCCGGAATGTTGAAATAATTACCGTAGCTGACCGTGTCCGCGATGAGCATGGGCTCAAGTATTTTCTGCGTCCCGGTGCGGTTGAGTTCATAAACCCGCGCACTCACTTTCGCACCGACGATGCGCTTGCCGCTGGCCGCGTCGAACAGAGCCACGAGTACATGGCGCTGGTGCTCGCCGACAGGCACGCCGCCATGCATTTTCGCTTCGGTGTGCAGTTTGGGATGCCCCAGAATCATCTCGGCCGGCATGACGCCAAGATAAATGGCCACGCCGTTCACGATCTTGTGCTGGCCGGAATCGTCCGCGAGCGCGCTGCCCAGCAGCAAGGCCGCGATGCCCGCTATGGCTGTGTGCAACAGGGTTTTAAGAATTCGTGTATGCATGATTCATTCTCCTGAAAAATTTACCTGCACAAAACTTATTTTCACATCTTCACCCGATTCAATCTGAGCGCATTGAAAATCACCGACACCGAACTGAAGCTCATCGCCGCAGCCGCGATGATGGGCGAAAGCAGCAGGCCAAAGAACGGATACAGCACGCCTGCCGCAATGGGAATGCCGAGTACGTTGTAGATAAACGCAAAAAACAGGTTTTGCCGGATATTGCGCATGGTGGCGCGGCTCAGGCGCAGCGCACGCACGATACCTCGCAGGTCACCCTTGACCAGCGTGATACCAGCACTTTCCATCGCGACGTCTGTGCCGGTGCCCATCGCGATGCCCACCTGCGCCTGCGCCAATGCCGGCGCATCGTTAATGCCGTCTCCAGCCATCGCCACGATGCGTCCCTGCGCCTGCAGTTGCTTGATGATGGAAGCTTTCTGTTCGGGGAGCACTTCCGCCTCGATCCGGTCTATACGCAGTTTGCGCGCCACGGCTTCCGCTGTGGTGCGGTTATCCCCGGTCAGCATGATGACCTGGACGCCTTCCTCATGCAGCGCGCGAATCGCCTCCAGTGTGGAATCTTTAACTGGATCAGCCACCCCGATCAGCCCTGCCGCCCTGCCGTCGATCGCCACCAGCATCACCGTCTGCCCATCAGCGCGCAGCGCCTCGGCGCGTGCGGGCAATTCGCCCGCAGCTATGTGCAATTCCTCGAACAGTTTGAGGTTACCCAGTGCGACCGCGCGCTTCTCGACTGTCCCCGTCACGCCCTTGCCGGTGAACGAACGGAACTCGCTAACCGCTACCAGCGCCATTCCCTTTTCCTGCGCACCGTTGACGATCGCCGCCGCCAGCGGATGCTCGCTGGCGCGCTCCAGACTCGCACCGAGGCGCAACACGTCGGCCTCGATGAATCCGGCAAGGGGAATGAGCGATGTCAGTTTTGGCTTGCCTTCGGTCAGTGTGCCGGTCTTGTCCACCACCAGCGTGTTGACCTTTTCCATGATTTCCAGCGCCTCGGCATTCTTGATCAGCACACCCGCCGTCGCGCCGCGCCCGGTGCCGACCATGATGGACATCGGCGTGGCCAGACCCAGCGCGCAGGGGCAGGCGATGATCAGCACCGCCACCGCGTTGACGATGGCGTGAGCCAGGCGCGGTTCCGGCCCGAAGATTCCCCATACCGCCAGCGTGACGAGTGCAACCAGCACCACTGCAGGCACGAAATATCCCGCAGTGACATCGGCCAGTCGCTGGATAGGCGCGCGCGAACGCTGCGCCTCGCTCACCATATGCACGATCTGCGCCAGTAGCGTATCGGCACCGACGCGCTCGGCTCGCATCAATAAACTCCCGGTGCCGTTCACCGTCGCGCCGATCAGGCGCGCATCTGCGGTCTTCTCTACCGGAATGGATTCGCCGGTCACCATCGATTCATCCAGCGCGCTCGTGCCTTCCAGCACCACACCATCCACCGGCACCTTTTCTCCGGGGCGCACGCGCAGCACATTGCCCGGCTGCACCTGTTCCAGCGGAATATCTTCCTCACTGCCGTCAGCGCGCACGAGGCGTGCGGTTTTCGGCGCGAGCCCCAGCAGCAGCTTGATCGCAGCGCTGGTCTGGCTGCGCGCGCGCAATTCCATCACCTGGCCTAGCAGTACCAGCGCCATGATCACCGCCGCAGCCTCGAAATACACCGGCACCGTGCCCATCATGCTGCGCATGGCGGGAGGAAAAACTCCCGGCAGCAGCATCGCCACCACGCTGTATGTCCACGCCACGCCGACACCCAGCGCGATCAGGGTAAACATATTGAGGCTGAGGTTGACAAGAGATGCCCAGCCGCGCTGGAAGATCGGCCAGCCGCCCCACAGCACGACCGGGGTGGCCAGCGCGAATTCCAGCCATTGCAAAACTGTCATCGATATGAAGCCAGGCATTGCCTGAGGAATAAGATCAGCAACCATCGCCATCACGAACACCGGCAAGGCCAGTGCTGCGCTCACCCAGAAGCGGCGGCTCATGTCGCGCAACTCGGCATTGTCTTCCGTCGGCACGTTGCGCGGCTCCAGTGCCATGCCGCAAATCGGGCAATTGCCCGGTTCATTGCGCACCACCTCGGGATGCATGGGGCAGGTGTATTCGGTGGCGCTGGGCTTGGATATGGCGGGTTCAACGGGTTCCAGCGTCATGCCGCATTTCGGGCAGTTTCCCGGTGCAGGCTGGCGGACTTCCGGGTGCATCGGGCAGGTATAAGTCACATCGCCCTGTGCTGCAGGAGGTGGTGACGGTGCTGTGCCTGCGCCGGCATAACTCGCTGGTGACGCCTGAAATTTGGCCAGACACTTCGCACTGCAAAACAGATACGTTTGTCCGTCATGCATATGGCGGTATCGACTGTCGGCAGATACCGTCATGCCACATACAGGATCAGTTGCCATGACATGCTCCTTTCCGGAGATGGAATTTTATGCCGCGTAAGCTCGGCCGCTCACTTCAATTGCCATTTGAAACTTCTTGTCAAAGTGTCGGCCGCCAGGCGCAGTTGCAGTTCAATCGAGCGTGGTTGCGGTTCAATCACCTTGAAGCGCAACCAGCCCTTGCGGTGATGTCCTCCCGGCGGCGCACCTTCCCAGCCCAAGGGCAGGTGTTGCTTACCATCCGCAATAAGCACGGATGACTTGGCCAGGTCATCGTCCAAGGCACGGGTATGCGTTTCCAAGGTCACCTCAAAATTCCAGATATTGGCTTCATTCGGAATGCTTTTCGGTGTGACGGTAACCTTGATGCCGCGCTCATCGCGTGTTTGCGGGGCATACGCCATTTCTGCTGACACGAGGTCAGGCGCATATGAGAAAACAATCGTTGCTGCAAGAACCAGGCTTGTAAAAAGTTTTTTCAGCACTTCTGATGCTCCCGGGAGGCATTAACAACTTTGGACAGGACGTACATAACACCGGCGGCGTTAAATGCAAGCCCAAGCCAGAACAACTCGATCTGGTATTCTGCAACGACAGCTAGAAAGCCGGTGACTCCCAGCATGGGCAGAATGTTGGTCAGGTAATGGGCGCAACAGGAAACCATCGCAGCCGTAGAAGTCGTGCCGGATACCGCGACCACTTTGCCCGATGCGCCGTGGTGCCCGGCGAGATTTTTGAGGTAGATGTACAGCCCGACCTGAACTCCGAAGCCAAACGCCAGAAGCAGGATGAAGTACCAGTATTTGGCGAACTGATCGAGTGCAAAATCCATCCCGGAAATCAGACCGACCACCCCAAAATAGATTGCAAGCATCAACGCACATGCCCCCGCTGCAAATTGAAGCGGCCTGGTGATTCCCATAGCGACGGTCGATATCACCTCCAGCGCCATGCCGCACTTGGGACAGTTACCGGGGTGATCCAGCACCACCTCGGGATGCATCGGGCAGATATAGGTATTCGCAGCGCTCGCAGCGGCTGTCGCAGGCTGGACCTGCTTCAGATACTGATGCGGATCGTCACGAAATTTGTGCAGGCAATTCTCGCTGCAAAAATGGTAAGTGATACCTTCAAAGCTGTAGTGCAAAGGCGCATCCTCAGCCACCTCCATTCCACACACCGGATCGATCGCCATCCCAACCTCCCTACTCTACAGCCACGTCGCGAAGACAAAAGCTCCACTTAAGCTTCACGCCCCTGCCGGCTGATTAATTTGTATCGGGCCCTGGCGGCTGGGCGAACGCCATTTTCAAACATGGATTACTGCCATTCTGGAAAACAATTTGGGGTTGGATCACCGCATTACAAGACCGTGCCATAGGCGTTCAGCGCAAAGTTGCCGTACCGCCAGGAGCGGTGCAGCGCTTTTACTGGCTCGCTGCCTGCAGCCCCCATCACCACCAGCAGCGGCGCGTAATGCTCAATCGTGGGATGGCATTCCCTGCCATAGGGAAACTGCCAGGGCTGGCACAATGCAGCGCGGTCATTGCTGGCGATGGCTTGTTCTACCGCCTCGACGAAAGCAGCAGCCCATGGCACGGTGCTATCCTCTGCAGCATTCCACTCCAGCGAACGCAGGTTGTGGGTAATACCGCCGCTGCCTATGATAAGTACCCCCTCATCCCGCAAAGCCTGCAGTTTCTGGCCCAGAGACCAGTGACTGTCCAGGCCCTGCGCCAGATTCAGGGACAACTGATACACCGGAAAATCGGGCTCAGGCCAGGCCGTTTTTAGCGGCACCCAGACACCGTGATCTTTGGGCCTGCTGTCTTCCGCCACCTCCACATGCAACTGGCGCAATCTGCGCAGCAACCCCGCAGAGGTTTCCGCATCTTCGTGCTCGTCCCAGCTGATGTCATAAAGCTCGCTGGGGAAACCGTAAAAATCATGCTGAATGCCGGTTTTACCCAAGGTTCCGCTGATACGCAGTTGTGGTGCATCCCAGTGTGCTGATACACACAGCACTGCACTGGGCTTTTCCGGCAACAGCGCAGGCAGGCTTTGCCAGAAGCGGGTCGTGGCGTTTTCTTCCAGCATGAAAGTGGGCGCACCGTGTGACAGAAACAGGGCTGGCTGGCGCATAGATATCCCTCGGAAAAGCAGAGACGCATCATGCTCGATGCATCCCTGTAACAATATTGAGCCCCAGATTACAGCTGGGGCAAGACTGCTTTAGAGCTTGCTGTGCGCACCGTCACAGAAAGGTGACGTCTTGGTGGCTTTGCAGCCGCACAGATATTTGGTTTCCTTTTTATCCATCGTAAATTTCACCGGGGTGAAACTCGACCCCTTGTGCGAGCCATCGCAGAACGGCTGTTTCTTGGAAAGTCCGCACGAACACCAGTAATGATCTCCGGCTTCCAGTTCAACTGCGAAAGGGCTCTTTTGCACACATACTGCTTTAGACATGATTATTGCTTTCGTGATTGAAAAAATTAATTCTTGTAAGCTTCTACGGGTACCTGAATTTGCACCTCATCGCTGACAGCCGGCACATATTTGATCATGCCGAAATCGGAGCGTTTGATGGTGCCGCTGATGTTTGCACCGCACATGGGCTTTTTGGTAAACGGGTTATCGCCGCATTTGAATCCATTCACGCTAACTGTCAGCGGCTTGGTCACGCCGAGCAGGGTGAAGTCACCTTCAGCCGCAACCACCTTGTCGTCCTTGAAGATCAGCTTGTTTGACTTGAAGGTCATGGTCGGGAATTTCGCAGTGTTGAAAAATCCGTCCGCTGACACATGCTCATCCCACAGCGCGAATCCCATATCAATCGAAGTCGTATCGATTGTCAGGTCAACGCTGCCTTTCTTTGCCGCCATATCCAGTGTAATTTTTCCGCTGGTTTTATTGAAACGGCCATGCTGGACTGAATAACCCAGGTGGTTTACTTCAAACACCGGGAAAGTGTGATTCGGGTCGATACTGTATTCATCTGCAGCATATGCGGAAACAGACAGTGAGCCGGCGAGCGCAATGGCGATCATGGTTTTGTTCATGGTGATTCTCCTTTTAGGGTTGGACTACATTAATAAAACTTCAGGGGTGACATAGACTTATGTCCACGCTTAAACTATTTCACAACAAAATGGAATTTGATCTGCACTTCATCGGCAACGACCGAGGTATCACTCCATAAACCCGAGCCGATGCCAAAATCAAGGCGTTTCAGGGAAAATGCGCCATCTATGCTGAGCGCCCCCTTTTCCTCCTTGAGCGTGAATGGCGTGTGCACATCCGCGGTCTTGCCCTTGATACTCATCTTGCCGAATGCTTCATACCTGCCTGCACCCAGCGCCTTGACCGAGCTTGAGATAAATTCAGCCTTGGGGAATTCGGCCACATCAAACCAGTTCTTGCCTTTGACTTCGTCGTTCGCTTCCGCACTGCCCGCATCGATGCTGGCAAGCTCGATCGCTATTTGCGCCGTGGCAGTTTCTGGCTTCGCCGGATTGATGCGCACATGCGCGGTAAACTTTTTAAATACGCCCTCGACCGGCACGTTCATCTGCCTGGAAACAAAGATAATGCTGCTCTGATCGGATTGAACTTTGCTGTAATCCACAGCATAGGCAACAATCGGCAAAAACATCGACAACGCGATTAGACGTTTCATTTTGAGGAACTCCTGTCCAGGAATGGAAGCATGCGTGCCAGCGTGCCGTCATGGTCGACAAACTGGTGCTTCAAGGCGGCGGCAATATGGCTGGCAACCAGCACCAGCAAGGTGATATTCAGCACCTGGTGCAGCGCGCTGAGCGCATCGCCCAGCACTTTGTCCTTTGCCAGCAAATCCGGCAATGGCAGCACGCCCAGATAAACCGTCTGAATACCCTTGGCTGAGCTCATCAGCCAGCCGCTCAGCGGGATAGCGAAAAGCAGCGCATATAGCAGTACATGCACGCCCTGTGCCGCCACCCGCTGCCACTGCGGGATGCTGCCAAGCAGGGGGGCAGGCGTATGGTTTGCACGCCATACCAGCCTCACTACCACCAGAATGAACACCGTCACACCCAGCCACTTATGGTAGCTCAACAACCTGAGCTTATCCGGTGACAGGGCCATATCGTGCATCACCACCCCGACAGGGAAAGTGACAAAGACCAGCAGCGCCATCAGCCAATGCAATGCGATTGCCGTGCGCGTGTAAGCCAGTATTTTTTTCATGCCTCCTCCTCAAAGTTGATGTTCGCTGCAGAAAATGCCTCTTTCAATTGCCGCAGTGCTGCTTCAGTTCCATCCAGTTCTCGTTGCGAAAAGTCTTTGAACACCCGCTCCAAATGACCCAGATGCGCGGGAAACACCTGCGCAAATAATTTCTCGCCCGCCCTGGTCAACTGCACCATCTGGCTGCGCCCGTCGCTGCGCGACGCTACGCGCCGCACCAATGCCTTGTCTTCCAGACGATCCACCACACCGGTCAGCGTTCCCTTCGTGATCAATGTTTTTTCACCCAGCTCCTTGAAGCTCATGCCATCGGTGTTGCCCAGGGTGGCGACTATATCAAACTGGGATGTAGTCAATCCCAGCCTGCGGACATGGGCTGCAGAATAGGATTCGAAAGCCTGGTAGGCCCGAACAAGCTCATACATCACAGGCAGAAAAGGTTTTTGTGGCATGGCGATCAATTTAGTTCTAGTTAGGACATATTATGTACTAACTAGAACCAATGTCAAGCAAGTTATTGATGCTATTAATAGATACCTTACACTGCAATATGGGTATAGGATTTGGCTAACCAGCTTGTGGCAAAAGCGCGACGAGTGAGTGGTGTTAAGGCCAAGCGGCATCGGCAATGCAGATGCCTGAACTCAAAGGGCTGAGCAGAAGCCGTTACATAGGGTTTTGCCCGCAATAAAAAAATCCCCGGCCTTAATATTTTTATATACAATTCTTGTTGTCTTCTCAAATATACAGTCTGGAACACCCGTAACGTATTGATAAAGAGGGTTGTAACGATATGGACTTTGCACGAAGGGTTGTCAGCTTTTCACTCTTGCTCTTTCTTCTTTCCTGGTTTTTTTCCCCGGAAAATTCTTTCGCCGATTCCGCCTATAAGCCGAGCGGAGTAGCCACCCAGGCGAACGTGTATATTTTCGGACCTCATCCCTACTCCAATCCGCAGGATGTATTCGTGGACTATGAACCTATCATGCGCTACCTCGAGCGCAAGCTGCCGGGCACCCGTTTCCAGATCGAAACCTCCAAAGACTACGCCGACTACGAATTAAAGCTTGCGGCGCAACGCTTTCACTTCTCACTACCCAATCCTTACCAGACCGTATTCAGCCTGGAACATGGCTACCGCGTGATCGCAAAAATGACCCCGGACGATGATTTCCGCGGCCTGATTGTGGCCCGGGCCGACAAGAATCTGCGCTCTGCACGCGACCTGACCGGCAAAACACTTTGCTTTCCGTCTGCCACTGCAGTGGCTGCCACCATGCTGCCCCTGCTGCACCTGCAAGAAACCCAGGGTATTGAGGTAAAAAAGGACATACGGGTCAAATATGTCGGTTCCCAGTTCTCCTCCCTGCTCAATGCATACACGGGCGATGCAACTGCATGCGGCACCAGCGTGCGCTTCTGGCGCATCTGGTCGCAGGAGAACCCCGACAAGGCAAAACAAATGCGCGTGTTGTTTAAAACCGAAGCCCTGCAGCATAACGCCTTTGTCGCGCGCAACGATATTGACGCCGCCCTGGCAAAACAGGTCGCTTCCGCGTTAGCGGGTATGGACAAGGACAGGGATCTGGATCAGAAGCAGTTCAAGGTTGATCAGCAACATTTTGAATTGGGCAGCAACCGTTCGTACAAACCCATGCATGATTTCCTCCGGCGGTACGACCGCGCAATCGGGCTCCCCCACTCAATGAAAATCGCTGCATCAGAATAAAGTGGGTAAAAATTACTGGCTGTACAATTTTATTTTTCATAGCCTCAAGGGCCGGATCATCGGCACCGTGCTGCTGCTGCACGCCGTGCTGATGGGACTGGTGGTTGGCGACATGCTGACACGCCAGCAAGGCTTCATGCAAATGCAGCTTTCCCATGAAAGCCAGATCCTTGCACACACCCTTGCTGTCAATGCGCCCTCCTGGCTGCTGAGCCGCGATATCAACGCGCTCAACGAACTGGTGGCCAGCCTTGCAGCGGTAAAAAACCTTAATCTGGCATTGATTCTGGATGCCCGGGGCAAGGTGCTTGCTGCCACGGATGCAACACTGTTCAACGTCACTTTCTCTGACTCGCCCAGTAATAAATTGCTCGCCCCCATGCTCGCCGATCCGGCCCGAGCCGATCATCAGCTTTTGCACGATGGCCTGATCGACTCGATTTCTGCCATTTCCATTGACGGCAAGACCATAGGCTATTCCCGCGTCATCCTCGATGCAGCGCCGATGCAGACCGAGTTAAATGCGGCAACGCATAAAGGCGTAATTTATACCCTGCTCGCCATCACCCTTGGCGGCCTGATTGCCTGGCTGGCGGTACGCATGGTGACCTACCGGCTGAACATGCTTTCCAATGCGGCAGACAGCATTACCGCCGGCGATCTTGACATCGTGCTGCCGAGTTTTGAGGGTCGCGATGAAGTCGCCAGGCTCGCTCGCGATTTCAGCCAGATGGCGTTGGCACTCAAGCAGAACAGTTCCGAGCGAGACCTGGCCGAAGCCGCGCTGTATACGGAAAAGGAGCGCGCCCTGGTCACCCTGCAGTCGATAGGCGATGCTGTGATTACCACTGACATCGAAGGCAGGGTCGAATTTCTCAACCCGGTGGCGGAGACCCTCACCGGCTGGAGTAACGGTGAAGCCATGGGCCAGGATCTGCCGCAGGTATTCAACATCATCAGCGAGAAGACCCGCCTGCCGCTTGAAAATCCGGTGGACAAGGCACTCTTTTATAACGGCATCGTCGGCATGGCCAACCATACCATACTGATCCGGCGCGACCTGCATGAGGTGCATATCGAGGATTCGGCGGCGCCTATACGCGACCGTGCCGGGCACATTCTCGGCGTGGTGCTGGTGTTCCATGACGTTGGAGAAAAGCGCAAGCTGTCCAACCAGCTTTCATTTCAGGCCACCCATGACGCCCTGACCGGCCTCATCAACCGCAGCGAATTCGAGCACCAGCTGGAAGAATTGCTTGATGGCGCGTCAAGTCAGCATACAGAACACGCGCTGCTTTACCTCGATCTCGATCAGTTCAAGGTGGTCAACGACACGTGCGGCCACAGCGCCGGCGACGAGTTGCTGCGCCAGCTGACCGCGCGTATCCAGTGCAGGGTGCGCGAATCCGACACCTTCGCACGGCTTGGTGGCGACGAATTCGGCATCCTGCTGGAAAACTGTCCCCTGGATCAGGCGATACACCTGGCAAACGTCCTGCTCAACGAGGTGGGCGCCTTTCACTTCAGTTGGCTCGACAAATCTTTCTCTGTCGGCGTCAGCATAGGCTTGGTGGCGATCAACGACAGCAGCGGCAATTCGGCACGCGTGCTTTCCGCTGCCGATACCGCCTGCTATGCGGCCAAGGACAAGGGACGCAACCGGGTGCAGGTGTATTCGCCTGACGATCTGGAGATGGCCCAGCGCCACGGCGAAATGCACTGGGTGGCACGCATCGTCAAGGCATTCGAGGATGAGCGCTTCCACCTGCATTATCAGCCCATCGTTCCGCTGCAGATTAAAACGGCAGGACAGGCGCAGCATTTCGAGATTCTGCTGCGGATGGAGGACGAAGACCATGAGTTGATTCCGCCCGGTGCGTTCATTCCAGCGGCGGAACGCTACAACATGATGGTTGAAATCGACCGTTGGGTGGTCAAAAATGTGTTCAGCTGGCTGCTCGCCAACGCCGAAAGGGAAGTAATCTGCGCCATCAACCTGTCCGGCCAGTCGGTCAATGACGAGCGTTTCCTCGCCTTCCTTATCGATCAGATCAAAGTGAGGGGAGTGACACCGCACAAGCTCTGTTTCGAGATCACTGAAACTGCGGCCATCTCCAATCTCACGAAGGCGAGCAACTTCATCAAGACCGTCAAATCTCTGGGCTGCAGCTTTTCGCTCGACGACTTCGGCAGCGGCATGTCTTCCTTCTCTTATCTGAAAAACCTGCCGGTGGATTATCTGAAAATAGACGGCAGCTTCGTCCGCGACATGCTCAACGATCCGATTGACTGCGCCATGGTTGAATCCATCAACCATATCGGCCATGTGATGGGAATCAAAACCATCGCCGAGTTCGTCGAGAATCAGGCGATCAAGGAAAAACTCCTCGCTATCGGCGTGGACTATGCCCAGGGCTACAGCATCGCCAAGCCCATGCCGCTGCAAGAGTTTGCAGTGGCACCCTGACAATTCTCCGCGAACGGCCAAATTTTTTCAGCCCTTCTGTCATTTGCAGGTGGAAGATTTCTTCACGACCATCCAGCTCAAGCCGCCATCGGCAGAATGGGTGACATTGGCAAAGGAATCCATGAAGATCGCGGTATTCGGATTGTCAGGATCGAAACGGACCTTGTAGACCATGTTGCGCAGCCCCACCTTGCTGCCTGTGTATACCGGAAACAGTCCCCAGGTTTGTCCACCATCAGCACTGCGGTAGATAAATCCGTTGTAGCTATTGTCGGAAGTTGCTGCAAGCAAGACACCCGCAGAACTCACTGCGATGTGATTAATGTGGCTCCAGCTCTCTCCTGCCATTGCAGGCCTGGTCAGGGGTAGCAGCGCCCAGTTTACCCCGCCATCCTCAGACCTGAACATGCCGACGCCGCGCAGTGTATCCTCATTGCTGCGGCCTTCGCCCGTGCCCGCATACATGATGTCCGGGTTGCCGGGATCGACCGCAATGGAACTGACTGTCAGCGTTCTCATTGCCTCACTCGCCGGAGTCCAGGAATCCCCCGAATCGGCCGACTGCCACAGACCGCCGTGCGCGGTACCCGCCCACAGTTTGTGAGGCAAAGCTGGGTGTGTAAACAGGGTCAGTACTCGCCCCCCTGCCTCAGTCATGGCAGAGGTTGATAGCCGCGCAACAGGCGTATGCGCTGAAGCAGGGCTTGCATCAGACTGCGCAATTGAAGCGCCCTGCGCAGCGAACCCGAACAAAACAAACAATATAAACAACATGTTGATATAAAACATCCAATGACCCGTTTTTACTTCATTGACCAGACAACCCCAATACGAACATCAAGGCAACTTCACCACCGCGGCAATCCCCGCGCGCAGTTGCTCCTTGCTGACAAATGACACATCGACCTGATAGCCGGCTTCATCCTTAAGCTTGACCGGCTCCAGACCCAGCGCTTTAACTTTTCCGGCATAGCTCTGGCTGCCAACTGTTACCGTCAGCGCCTGCCCTGCTTTCAGTTTTTCAATCTGTGTGGCGGACAAATAAAGCCGCGCCAGCATTTCGCCCGACTTGGCCAGCACCAGCAATATTTGCGACTGCAATCCGGCGGCGATGCTCATCCCCGGCTCAGCCTGGCGCGCCACCACGATGCCATCGAAGGGCGCGCGCATGAGCGTGTCGTCCAGCACTTTCTGTTGCTGCCTGAGACTGGCCCGAGCCTCGGCCAGCAGCGCATCTGCTCTGGTCAGGCGCAGCTTGGCCTGATCCCGCTCTGCGGTTGCAACCACCGTGCGCGCATACAACTCCTGCACGCGCTCAAAATCCCGTTTGGCCTCGGCTGCTTCGGCTGACAGCCGGGTGATGGCCGACTGGTTCTCTGCCACTTTGGCCTGATAAATCGCGCCGTCCAAAGCCAGCAACACCTGACCCTTTTTAACCTGGTCGCCCACGTCCACATTCACAGCCTGTATCACACCGGATACAGGCACAGACAGTTCAACCCGCTGCGACCACTGTAAAGTTGCGGGCACTTCCGCAGCCCACGATGCCTGCGGGAAAAGAACAGCAATCGCAAAAAGTGTCCAGTTTTTCATTTTTTTCCTTTATCTCGCTCGCCGTTTCGCAGCTATTCAACTATTCAGAAGGTTGATTATTTTGCAGGCAGGCTCTCTTCAAGACGCCTGCCCAGCATTGCCTCCAGCCGGGCAAAACCAAGCGCCAGCAGATACTCGGTTCTGCGTGCACGCAGATTGGCCTCTACCGTGTCCGCCATGGAAGTGCCAAGATTGCTTTTGAGCTCCATTTCATACAGGCCGCGGCTGCGCTCCAGCACGAGGTCGCGATAATCCACCTGTTTTTTTGCAGCGCTGCGGGCCGCACCTTTTAACTGGATAATCTCCAGGTAGGTTTCCAGCATCGCCTGCGTCAGTTCCATTTTCAGCTTTTCGGCACCCGCAAGGAGCTTGTTGAACTGCGCAAGCTCTCTTGCCACCCGCGCATCGGCGCGGTTTCCCTGGTACAAAGGCCAGGACAAAATCAAACCTGCGCTCAGGTTATCGCGTGTCACCGCGCTGCGGCTGAAATCGGCTGCCTGCACTTCGGCATCCAGCAGCGGTCCCTTTTCAGCACGGAATGACTCAAGTCGCTTTTGCGAGGCGGCCAGCATTTCCTGCTGCGCGAGCAAGCGGGGATTATTGGCCAGCAGGGTAGCAAGCAAGGATTCATACTCGGGCAGGACGCGATTGTTTCCCTCCAGCCCGGGTTCATCCAGATCGCCGGACAGATCGCCGGGGCGATTCATCGCATTGGCCAGCAGGGCGCGGGTGATGCGCTGGCGTTGCGTGCTGGCAGTGCGCTTCAGCAGTATTTCCTGGTAGCGGGTTTCGAGTTCAGCCAGCTCGATGCTGGATATTTTGCCGGCCTTGAAATTATCCTTTCCCTGGTCGAAACCCACATAGATCACCGCCATCAGCTCATTGTCTGCGTTGAACTGCATGTCGGCAATCAGCACGTCAAAGAAATGGGACATCACTTCCAGGCGGCGCCTGTCTTTGGCCGTGACCAGATCAGCTTCCCGTGCACTCAGTTCGGACAGGGTTGCCGCCTCGGCTGCACTGCTGCGCCCGAAATCATAGAGCGTCTTGCGCGCGGTCAGCCGCACGCTGTTATCGGGGGCAAATTCATTTTGCCAATTGCTGCGTGAGCCGCTGCGCAAAATTCCTTCAAAATTGATACTGCTATCGAGGCGCGACGCAGCGATATCGCGGTCCGCGATCGCAGAGTCGCGCTCGGCCTGTGCCAGCATCAGGTCGGGATGGGCAGATTCAACACTGGCCAGGGCTGCTGCCAGGGTCAATGGCTTGCCGGAGTCCTGTGCAGCGGCTGCTGTTAAAAAGGGCAGGCAGCAGAAAAAAGCCAGGCTGTGCTTGGCCATGCCACGGCTCATTGTGCAGCCTGACCCTGCCGTTTGAATTTTACGAATGGCATGCTTTTATAAGCCCCTTCCACCACGTAGCGGCCCAGCAGCATAAACTCATTGACGTCTTTTGCCGCACCGGGGAATCGCACCAGCTGATTCCCTTCCACATCGAAGAAGTCGAACACAGGGGTGCCGTATATCCGCTGCTCAAGGCCAAACGCTTTTTCAGTGGTTGCCTTACCCTTGAAGTCCACCATGGCAACATCGCCCTTGATATCGACCGGGAAAATCAGAAAATGCTGATGGTAGTAGTCCTGTACTTCAGACTGGTTGAGAATGGTCTGTTTCATGCGAAAACAGAAGGGACAATCATCCAGTTCATACATCAGCAGGATGCCCTTCTTGCCTTCTTTTTTAGCGTTGGCCAGCTCGCTCTTGAAGTCACCCATTTTCGAATCAAAGAAATATTGATGCGCATCGCGCGTTTCTGCGATCGATGCGTTCATGCCGAATAAAAACAAAAAAGCAGAAATTAATAATCTCACCATCATTCTCCTGTTGAATTATGCACTAAGAACAACATAAATCTCAAACAAATACAATTGATTGCAAACATGCAGCATTTATCATCGAGCGGCTTGTTATTCCCATTTGAATATATATGCCCCCAGCGCAAGAAACACCGCGCTCATCACCGTGATCACCCACACATGCGGCATCACCTGGGACAGCGTTGCCCCCTCATTCATGATGGCGCGGGTAGCGGCAATCATATGGGTGAGCGGAAAAATCTGCGCCAGCTGCACAACCCAGGCATGCGTTCCTTCCAGTGAAAACCACGCGCCGGATAACAGCATCATGGGCCATGTTACGGCATTAAGTATGCCACCGGCAAATTCCTCGCTGGCGGTGCGTGCTGCTATTAGCAGGCCGATGGAGATCATGCACGTCGCGCCCAGGGTGGTGACCAGCAGCAGCACCCAATACGAACCCTGCATATTGAATTCAATGAACAGGTTGCAGCCGCTATACACCACCGTAGTGATGACCATGATCAGTAGCAGGCGCGAGATCAATTGCGCAAACAAAAACTGGAAAGACCCCAGCGGTGTGGCCTTGAGCCGTTTCAGAAAACCATTTTTGCGGTAACGCACAATCACAAAACCGACGCCAAACAGGCAGCTGAACATCATATTCATGCCGAGGATACCGGGCAGAAACCAGTCAACGTAGCGTATCTCCACCCCCTCCACTGCCTGGCGCTGAAACAGCTTGCCCCCTGAGCCCCAAATGATGCGCTCAAGTAAATAGCCGTTGGGCGAACTGGAATTAATCCAGTATTTCGGCAAGCTGCTGACATCGATCAGCATATCCATTTGATGGTGCCTGACCTTGTCGATCGCGGCATTCAGATCGTCATAGGGCACAAACAGAATATGCCGCGTGCCGTGCAGTTCCGGGGCGACGCGGCTCAGGGTATCGATGCCGCCGACGATGCCTATCTTGTAAATATCCTTGTTGCCGCCGGAAAAGGTAAACGCCAAACCGATCACCAATAAAAACGGCATCGCGAGATTCCACGCCAGCGCGGACCGATCGCGCAAAAACTCCATGTTGCGTGCATGCAATACAGCCAGGAATTTTTTCATGATTTCAAGGACTTTCCTGTCACGTTGATAAATAAGTCTTCCAGCGTCCATGCACGAATGTGCAAGCGATCCAGATTTACCCCGTTTTCAATCAGCTGTTGCAGGGTATGGTGCAGACGGTTTGTTTTGATTTCCAGGAAGTCCGCGGCTTCGCCGATACTCAGCCCAAGATCAAATACCTTGTCGCCTGCATCAGCCTTGGGTATTTGCAGCACCACATCGCCAAAGTGCTCGGACAGCAATTGAGCCGGCGTGCCCTGCGAGACGATCCGTCCCTTGTCCATAATCGCGATTTGATCGCACAGCGCATACGCCTCCTCCATGTAATGCGTGGTCAGCACGATAGTCTTGTTGCGCGACTTCACCAGGGTCACCAGATCCCAGAAATTGCGCCGCGCCTGCGGGTCCAGTCCCGTGGTCGGCTCATCCAGAAAGATCAGCTCCGGATCGTTGATCAAAGCCAGCGCCAGCAACAGCCGCTGGCGCTGGCCGCCCGACAGCTTGCGTGTGTCGCGATTCAAAATATCCGAAAGCGCACACAGCTCAATCAGCTCGGGAATCGGGATAGTGTGATGATAAAGCCGCTCGAATAATTCCAGCGTCTCGCGTACCGTCAAAAACTCCTGCAGTGCGGTGTGCTGAAACTGAATGCCGACCTCTTCACGATAACGCGCGCCCAGCGGCTCGCCCTTGTACAGCACGCTGCCGCTGGTGGGCAGGTGTATTCCTTCCAGCATCTCGATGGTGGTGGTTTTTCCGGCACCGTTGGGACCGAGCAGGCCGAAACAGATGCCCTTGGGGATGGCGAGGCTGATACCGTCGACGGCGACAACGCCGGGATAATGTTTGACGAGGCCAGTGGTGCTGATGATCGGATTCATAAAGTTATCTGCGTGCACTGCTGTTTTTGCCAGCCAGATCCTGGAAGGTATCGATATACTTCACAATATTTTTCAGCAAGGTTTTTTTCTGGCGATCTGTCAGCATCGCATAGACGCTTGCTGTTATTTCATCTGATGCATTTTCAAAGGCAAGCAGGGTGCTCTGCTCATCAGGGCTTCTGCCTGCTTCAGGGGTCACTAGCCATGCCGAAAGAAAGGCTGCAATATCTTCCGCACCCATTTTACTCTGCAACAGTTCAATCAGCCTCGCCTGATTATCCTCTCTCAGGCGAATATACAGGCCGGTAGCAAAGGGAAGACGACGGTTCATATCCCTGACCTTTTCCAGCTGTTTATCGGAAAATCCACCCACCAGATTTTCAATAAAATCAATGGTTCTTTGCGATCTTTTTCGCATCTGTTCATCCAGGCTTCCCGATAGCTCCTTGTCCTTCTGTTTATTGTTTTCCTTGGCAAAAGAACTGGCCAGCTCCTCAATCTGCGCAGGCTTCACACTGCTCAACAATAATGCAGCCGGCCTGACGGTGGGCTGCAATGTTTTAATATACAGCGTGCGCACCTCGGATCTGAATCTGGCGACATCCTCTTTCGTCAGCGTCGCCCCCGATTGCGCGGTCTTCCGCAGTTCCTGCAAAAAGCTGACATATTCCGGCAGCATATTCGCGCGATGCCACAGCATAAAATCATTCACTTCTTTTTTGATGGTGGATTTTTGCTCATCATTGAAGGAAGCGTAGCTGTTGATGGAGTAGCGAAGATAGGCATCAGCGTAGTTATAGCCAATAGAGATGATGCCGCAGCCGGAAAGCGGCAACAACAGAAGTGCAATTACGAAGCCTAGTTTCTTTTTCATGTCCTGCATTATCCCGGATAAACCATAGCCAAAGGGTACAAGAAGCTCGTTGAATTTAATTGACAACAGCTCCCGGTTATTTTATTTCAGTTGTCATGCAAAGCAATCATTAGCTTCAGCCTGCGCGACGTCCAATCCACCCGTCACGCCCAGCGGGATTCACGCAACCATTTCATCAGCTTATCCGCCGGCATGGGCTTGCTCATGTAGTAGCCCTGTGCGGTATCGCAACCCCATTCCGACAAGAGATTCCACAACTCCAGGGTTTCCACCCCTTCCGCAACCACCTTTTTGGCGAGATTGTGGCCGAGGTCTATGGTCGAGCGCACGATCACTGCCGCTTGCTGATCCTGCACCATTTCCAGCACAAACGATTTATCGATTTTAATTTCATCAACCGGCAGCTTGGATAAATATGCAAGCGAGGAATAGCCTGTGCCGAAATCATCAATGGTAAGCGCGACGCCCATTTTATCCAGAATTTTCAGCACATTTAGCGCACCCACCGGGTCTGACATCACCGCGCTTTCAGTAATTTCGATCACCAGCATGGAAGGTTTTATTCTGGAATTTGCAAGCATGCGTGCGATTTCTCCCGGCATGCGTAGATCATTCAGGCTTCCCGCCGAAAGATTAATGGCAACTGTGATATCAATCCCGGTGTTATTGAATTCTGCACACTGTTCCAGCGCTTTTTTCAACACCCAGAATGTCAGCTGATTGATCAGACCGGTTTGTTCCGCCTGGGGGATGAATATATCCGGCGGCAAGAATCCGCGTTGCGGATGTTGCCAGCGCACCAATGCCTCAACGCTGGTTACCTTACGTGTGTGCAGGTCAATTTTAGGCTGGAAATATAAGACCAGTTCATCGCACTCAATTGCCTGCAGCAGCTCACTTCTAAAAGCAAGGTCCGCACGTGAACCTTGTATCAGGGCACCTGAATAGATTTCAAAACCGGAATGGTTGCGCTTGGCGGCATACATCGCCAGATCTGCTTTTTGCAGCAGGCTTACGGAGTCATCCCCATGAACAGGGAAATAGGCAATTCCAATACTGGCACTCACATCGACCAGCTGCCCTGCCAGCATAAATGGGCGATCCAGCAGTTTGATTATCTTTTCCGCTTTCTCCGGCGCATGCTCCAGAACGATGCGCTCCATAAGAATCACAAATTCGTCGCCCCCAAGCCTGGCGACGGTGTCCGACTCTCGCACTGTATCGTTTAGCCTGCAACTCACTTGCTGCAACAGCTGATCGCCCATGTTATGGCCAAGCGTATCGTTCACCTCCTTGAAACGATCGAGATCAAGCAACATGATCGCAAAAGGTATTTTTTCCCGTTGAGAGCGGGTAATTGCGTGCGCCAGACGGTCAAGAAAAAGCATCCTGTTCGGCAGGGTAGTGAGTTCATCATGAAAAGCCTGATATTCCATATCCTGCGCCTGCTTGCTCACTTTGCGGCTCACTACCCCCGCGATCAGTATGACCAGCGCTGAAGCAGCAATTCCCAGCACCAGCATCAATTTCCAGGCATACTGATAGGACAATTCTGCTTCTTTGGCGGCTTCGGCTGCCTGAATTTTCTGCAGCGCCACCAGCTCGATCACCTGGTCTTTGATCATTTTTTGATTGGGCATGACGCGCTTGCGAATCGCATCATAATGTTTACGCGCATCGTCCCGGAGCAATAACTCAATCACCTCTTGCACATCATGCTGCGCATTCAGGGTTAAACCGTGGATATTTTGCAGAATTGATTTTTCTTCGGGTGAAGAGGCGAGGCTCTCCAATGTCTGATATGCCGTGTTGTAACGCAGGCCAAAACTATTAAACCGCTGATATTCTTCATCTTTTAGAAAAGAATCCTCAACCAGCGCAATGACATACAGATTGATCGCACGTTCGCGGATCGTGTTTTGCAGGATATGAGCCATCTCAATCTTGACGTTGTTATTTTCAACAACGTCTTTCATTCTCACGTTGACCCGGGACATATAATTAATCCCTGCAATCGTCAGCACAAGCATGAGTGTCACGGTTGCCACCACACCGACGGCAATGCGCACGCCAATAATTGATAATATTTTGCCCAATATTTTTATCACCCTGACTTAAACTTTTATATTACATTTTTTCAGTTTTCCAATCTATTGTCCTGATCAAGGCATGCATATCAAGTCACCCAGCCAGACTGCTTTTATTCCAGCAACGGCAATGTTAATTGACTCCTCAGCATGAATGTATCGATTCACCATGGCAAAGTCTAGCAGCAATTAAATAACTTATCCTGTTGCACAACGGAATACTCGGGGTTTCGCCGCATAAGACTTCAATTGTTCTATATGGTCTTGCACTTACCCTGCATTAATAATTAATGGGCTTATAAAATCCCAATCCGCTTAAAATATGGAACGCATAGAATATGCCTTGTTCCCATACAATCAACACAGAGCCTGCAAACCATGAACAAGTCACAACACAAAGAAATACATGAAACCGAGCAAGTGATACTCGGCAAACCGCATCAGATCAAGCTGGCACTGGCTTGTGTACTGGCGCGCGGCCATTTGCTGATCGAAGACCTGCCGGTCGTAGGCAAAACCGCGCTGGCACACGTGCTTGCCCACACCCTGGGTTTGCAGTTCCAGCGCATCTAGTTCACCAGCGACATGCAGCCTGCCGACATCCACGGCGTATCGGTGTACCAGCGTGAAAGTAGCGATTTCAAGTTTCACCCCGGGCCCATCTTTGCACAGATGATACTGACCGATGAAGTCAACCGCGCCACACCCAAAACGCAGAGCGCCTTGCTTGAAGCGATGGAAGAACAACAGGTAACCATCGAAGGCATGACTCATCCTCTGCCTGTGCCTTTTTTTGTCACCGCCACGCAAAATCCCAGCAACCAGATCGGCACCTTCCCGCTTCCTGAATCCCAACTTGACCGTTTCCTGATGCGCATCCAGCTGGGCTACCCCGACGCCAAGGCCGAACGCATGCTGCTTTCAGGGCTAGACAGGCGTGAGATCGTGGCCAGACTGACGCCGCAGATGGAAACCGCCGAATTACTCGCATTGCAACGACAGGTGACACAGGTTTTTACTTCCCCTCCCCTGCTCGATTACGTGCAAGCCATCCTGCGCCACACCCGCTAATCATCAAGATATGTACACGGCCTTTCACCCCGCGCCGGTCTTTCACTACTGGCTGCGGCACGCGCGTGGGCACTGTTGGACGGACGCAGTGCGGTCATCCCGGAAGACACATCCAGTTCGTGTTGCCGTGCGTTGCCTGCCACCGTCTGCAAAGCGTGCATGATATGCACATCATGGATGGAGGCAAACTTATGCGCGAGTTGATTGAGGCCGTGGCGATTCCGTAGGCTTTGAGTAATTAAAATTCTATTTCAATCGGCAAATAAGTAATTCCCTCTCCCTCCTGCGGGAAGAGGGTTAGGGGAGATTGGGAACTGCCACCAATAGATATACTTTAAGCAACATTCAGTAGAATATAATTATTAATTATATTCAATATGTTACACACAAATAATCGCCAAATGCATTTCACTCAATGGTAATATTTTTTTTGCAGCGCCCAGCTTAATTGCTTCCTTGGGCATGCCAAACACCACACATGACGCTTCATCCTGCGCCACGGTAGCTGCACCGGCATCCAGCATTTCTTTCAAGCCGCGTGCGCCATCGTCACCCATACCGGTCATGATGATGCCGGTAGCGTTTTTGCCGGCAAATTTGGCCACTGAGCGAAACAGCACATCCACAGAAGGACGGTGGCGGTTAACTAGCGGGCCATCTATCACCTCAACATGGTAATAAGCACCACTACGTTTCAACATCATGTGTTTTCCGCCTGGGGCAATCAGCGCAAGACCGGGAATCACCCGGTCATTGTTCTTCGCTTCCCTCACTTCTATCTGGCACAAACCATTCAGCCGCTCTGCAAATGAGGCGGTAAATTTTTCCGGCATATGTTGCACGATTACCATACCGGGACTCACCCGGGGCAACGCTGTCAGAACAGCTTCCAGTGCCTGCGTGCCACCGGTGGAAGTGCCAATTGCGACGATGCGCTCGGTAGTTTGTGCCATTGCATGGCTGTCGGCAGCAGAAAGAATAGCGTCGGCATTAAGCTTGGCCTCAACCGGGAGAGGCGCAGGTGATATTCTGAGCAGACGTTTGACATTCGCTTGCGCTGCCGCCCTGACTGCGCTCACCAGTTCATTGGAAGATTCAAGCAAAAAGCTTTTCAAGCCGATTTGTGGCTTGGTGATAATATCGACTGCACCGGCGGCAAGCGCCTGCATGGTAGTTTCCGCACCCTTTTCAGTGAGGGATGAGCAGATCACCACCGGCGTAGGATGTTCAGACATTATTTTCTTCAAGAACGTAATGCCGTCCATGCGCGGCATCTCCACATCCAGCACAATCACATCCGGCCACTCTTTTCTCAATTTATCCAGCGCAAAAATAGGGTCAGATGCTGCCCCTATCACCTCAATATCCGGCTCTCCATCCAATATCGACTGCAACACCTGGCGTACCACCGCCGAGTCGTCAACCAGCAGTACCTTAATTTTCTTCATGCGATTTGCCGCCTTCTGCACAATACGCTTCCGCAACCTGCTGCTGAAGCAACGCGAGGCGACACAGAATTTTATCCTTCATATCAAGCAAAAGCGGGATCAGACTGCGTGCGTCATCGGCCCGCCCTTCATTCTGCAGGCGGATGATCTCAGGGCCAATCCGATGTGCTTCGTCATGCGCCTCGCCCAGTTCGGCGAACGCTGGCAGACGGCCATAATTTATTGCACCAGCCCCCTGATACCATTGACCAAAACGGCAGTGATGCGGGTTCGACAGTTGCTCGGCGGGCATACCTAGAGGGATGCCGTCGATAGAATCGATCACCTGCTTGACCCATTTCAAATGATCGTGTTGTCCGACCAGCAGCGGGAAATCCGCCATTCCCCATGTAATATCCCTCCACAGCGTCCACTCGGGATCGGGCTTGTAGTTTCTCACCCATTCCGGCACATCTGCGGGCGGCAAGGCGCGGGAGATACCGTATCCCTGCGCCAGATCACAACCGAGACGCATCAGCAACACGCCATGCGCAGCCGTTTCAACACCCTCGGCGATGACAGTACGTTCAAATACCGAAGCCAGGCCGATCACCGCTTGCGTCAGCGCCAGGTCATCCTGATCGTCCAGAATATCGCGCACAAAAGTCTGGTCTATCTTAAGCGTTTGCGCTGGCAATTCTTTCAGGTAAGCCAGCGACGAATAGCCGGTACCGAAATCGTCGAGCGCGAAGTTGATACCCCGTTTCAGACAAGCTTGCATAATCGACCGCACGTGACTCATGTCGCCCAGCGCCGCAGATTCAAGAACTTCCAGCTCAAGCTGGCCGGGCAGCAGATCCGAAAAATTTTTCAGACAATTATCCATGCGCTCCACAAAATCATGAAGCTGCAAATGGCGCGCTGCAATATTCACGCTCACCTTCAACCGCAGACCTTGCTGCAGCCAGACATCCATCTGCTGGAATGTCTGCTTCAACACCCACTCGCCGACTTCAATGATCAAATCGGATTGTTCGATCAACGGCAGGAATTCCCCCGGCTGCACCAGGCCGCGATCGGGATGTTGCCAGCGCAGTAGCGCTTCCAACCCAATAACTTCACCGGTACGCATGTTCACTTTGGGTTGATAGTACAAACGCAGCTCATTGTTATTCAAAGCATCATGAATACGTTCCTGCTGGATGCGGAACGTCTGTGCGCGTCTGTCCTGTTCGGAATCGAATAAGTGATATCCGTTGCGTCCGCGTTCCTTGGCGATGTACATGGCCTGATCGGCATGACGCATCAGTGTGTCAGCATCCACATCGTCGAACGGGTAAATTGACACCCCTACACTGGCCGTCAAATAAAACTTAGCGTCTTCGTGTGCAAACGGGAAGGCGACGGCATCAAGGATGCGCTGCAGAGCCGGTGTCACTTGATCCATATTATGGATGTCGGTGAGCAATATGACGAATTCATCCCCGCCCAGCCGGGCCACGGTATCACCTTCACGGACAAGCTGCCTGAAGCGATCGGCCATTTCGATCAGCACCTTGTCGCCCATTTCGTGACCGTATTTATCGTTGATCGGTTTGAAATGATCCAGATCCACAAAGCACACCACGGCCAGTGCTTCCTGGCGCTGCGCATGAGCAATGACCTGTGCCAGCCGGTCACTGAGTAACATGCGGTTAGGTAGACCGGTCAGTGCATCGTGGACCGCATGCCACGTCATGCGGCGTTGCAATTCCCGCTGAGTGGAGACATCGTGAAACACCAGCACGCAGCCGAGTATTTTGCCCTGGCGATCGCGGATCGGTGCGGCGGAATCCTCGATAGCATAGCGCTCCCCCGCACGGGAAATCAGCACCGTATGGTTTGCCAAGCCGACGATCACGCCCTCGCGGATTGCGCGGAAGGCGGGATTCTCTACTTTCTCTCCGCTACTCTCATTGACAATATTAAACACCTCCTCCAGATGGTGTCCACTCGCCTCGTTGATCGACCATCCGGTCAATTGCTCCGCCACAGGATTGAGGCTCTGCACCCCTCCGTCGATACCGGTAATAATCACCGCATCGCCGATAGAGGACAGCGTAACCTCCGCACGCTCTTTGTCGTTCCAGGCATTGCGTTCCGCCTCATACAGGCGCAGATAGGGCTCTTTTACACTATCCGCGAACATCGCCTTGTACAGCAGAGCATACGCAATCACCTTGTATACATGCCCCAGCAAATTGAACGCATCGGTCACGTCCGAGTACAGCGTAAAGCACAGTTCCGACAGCATCATGATGCAGGCGGCAGCCAATAGCCGTGGCACGTCGAACGGCTGCGGAGAGCCCAGCCTGCGCGCGAAGAAAAATACAGTGAGCGCATGCACGGCGATGAGGAAATATTCCGACCCGATCTTGAATGGTGTCAGCCCCTTGCCGATGACAAAAGTCGCAGGCAGCACATCAGCGTGGAACAACCCCACCCAATACACCAGAGCCGACAGTACGAGACTCCCAGCCAGCAGCCAATATTTTATTCCGTGCATACGGCAGGTGCGCCACGGCAGCAGCGCAAACATCAACAACGCAAATGCTGCAATGAACCGAGCCGCAAGCCAGAAGTTAATGGCTTTTTCAACACCGCTGGGTGTAACGAAATCAGGCATACCCTTGGCAGAAAGAAAATGCGCCACGTCAATCAGCGCCACCGAAAGAAACAGGCAAGCGAAAATAAGCAGATTGACCGGCCTCTCGCTACTGTAGGCATTCCATCCCAAACCGAAAATCAGCGCCGCCACTGCTACAGCGAAGGTTTCGAGTATCGTGTGCAACGGCGCATAAGATGACAGACCTTGCACGAAATTGGCAGGCGGTGATAACCAAAGTGCAACGAACAGCAAGGTGAGGACGAGCATCAAACCCATGAGGCCGGCACTTGGTAGCGTTTTACGGATATGCATAAATGTCATAGTGAAACTCCGCGTGATAACTCTGACAAGCTTACCATTACTAGCGTCCATCATCCGTTGGCGTTTTGCATGGAGGGCTTGCGCACCCAGGCATGGCCGTTCCAAATATCAAAAATAACTTGCCGATGCCCATCTCCACCCAGGTCTTCAGCATCAATTTTAAATCCATGCGAGGTAACCAACGAGCGTGCAGCCAGCACATTCCTGCCTGCCACATCCATACTGAATTTCTTGCCTGTACCACTTATACCGGATTTCCCAAATACTTCTTTTTCAGCTTTAAGAAACATATTTCCCCCGCCGAATACTTTTACGCGATATTCAACAGGATGCGTTTTCGTGGAACAGATTTCCCGCATGAACATCTTCATGGCTTCCTCCGCATAACGGCCATCAAGTGCGGAATCTGCCCCATTTTTGCGGGACGGAAGCAGATAATGGCACATTCCCCCTATCAAGCGCGTTGGGTGCCACATAGTAATGGAAACACATGACCCCAGCAACGTACGGATGCGCGTATTGGCATCGCCGAAATAAAAATCCCCCGGCTGCAGAAATATGTCGATGACATGGTCAGGTTTTATCATCGTATAGTCACAGCTTGCGGTAAATGGACGGCGTTAACAGCTTCAAACTGTCGGTAATTCCATTCAGGCTTTCTGAATGGCTGACGATGAAATATCCGCCCGCCTTCAGCAGCGGCAGCATGCGTGCAACGACTTGGCGCTTGGTTTCCATATCAAAATAGATCATCACATTGCGCAGAAAGATCATATCGAACTCGCCAATTTTCGGCAGCGCGGCATTCAAATTGATTTGCATGAATTGCACACAACTGCGCAAACTCTGCTCCATCAGGAATGTCCCTTCCTGAGCGCCCGTACCTTTCAAACAATGCCTGACGAGCATGGGCTGCGGAATATCCTCCGCCCGTTCCATTGCATAGTGGCCGGAGCGTGCTTTTTCCAGAACACGCGTACTGATGTCGGACGCAACAATTTCCCACGGGGTACTCGGCAGGCCATCCGCAAGCGTCATCGCAATCGTATATGGCTCTTCGCCGGACGAACTTGCTGCACACCACACACGAAAGGTTTTACCCGGCTGCACCCTGGGTAAAACCTGCAAGCGCAAATAGTCGAAATGCTTGGGCTCGCGAAAAAAATAAGTTTCATTCGTGGTGAGCAAATTCAGCGCTATCTGAAACTCCGCAGCCTCCGATTTTTGGGTTATGAACCGAAAATATTCCCCATAACTACCCAGCTCGTAATGCTTCAAACGCTTGGCTAGGCGACCTGCAACCAGCGCTTTCTTTGACGGGGACAGGTTGATTCCGGCAGCATCGTACAACCAGGACTTGAATTGCTGAAACTCGATATCGCTGAGTGTAGTTATATGCATAAATTATATTTTTGTATCGCACCAAAAATTGGCTGCAGTATTTTGATTGGCTACTGCTATCCGCTTCCCCCCTCCCTCTCACCAGATGTGGGGAGAGGGGGGGCGAATGTTAAATTACCTGCCTTTCCCTGCGCCTGAAAAAAACTCCATCAACTGTTGCAACTTTCTGGCCTGGTCGCTCATGTCTTCGGCAGTCGTAGCAAGCTCTTCCGAGGCGGATGCATTCTGCTGGGTGATCTGGTTGAGTTGATTCATCGCGCTGTTGATCTGCCCGACTCCGGAAGACTGCCCCTCGCTGGCAGCGAAAATCTCTTGCACCAGATCTGACGTTTTGTTGATGGAAGGCACCATTTCATCCAGCAGATGACCGGCTTTCTCCGCCATCTGTACGCTATCGGATGCCAGCGTTCCTATCTCCTGCGAGGCAAGCTGGCTGCGTTCCGCCAGCTTGCGCACCTCCGCCGCAACCACCGCAAAACCCTTGCCGTATTCACCGGCACGGGCCGCTTCGATGGCGGCATTAAGCGCCAGCAGGTTGGTCTGGTAGGCGATGTCGTCGATGATGCCGATCTTGCCCGCAATCTGCTTCATCGCCGCGACAGTTTGTTTCACCGCCTCACCGCCCTCGACCGCTTCCTTCGCTGCTTTGCTTGCCATACCATCGGTGACTTTGGCATTCTCGGTGTTCTGCTTGATTGACCCGCTCATCTGTTCAATCGACGCGGAGGCTTGTTCCATATTGGCGGCTTGATCCGAACTGGCCTGGCTTACACACCGCGCGGTTGCATCCAGCTCTTCAGAAGATGAAGAAAGTTCAAGCGAGGCCGTGCGAACATCCGTGACGATGCTGGTTAAATTCCCTGCCATCGTGTTGATCGCATGCAAAAACACACCCATTTCATCGCGCCTATCCACAGCATTGCCAGTCATTGAAAGCCCGCCAGACGCAATAGTTTGACAGGTGAGCGTCGCGTCGTTAAGCGGCCGAATGATCTGGTTGTGCAGGAACCACCACATCCATGCGACCAGCACCAGTGCCAACACCGAAGCCAGTACAGGCAGTGCAAAAACATCCGCCTTGTCGCCACCGCCCGCCATCAAACTGGACACCAGCAGTGTAGAGATAATGACTGCCAGCATTGCGCAGGCCGCCGTGATACGGCTCATGATGTTCATATTGGTGATAAGTCCCAACCAGCCATGCAAACCGGTGCGGACAACCCGACCCGCTTTGACACCCAAACCGCTTGCTCGTCCTTCACGGAACTGGCGATAAATTCGCTCGGAGGCTATAATTTTTTCGCGGCTCGGCTTCTCCCGTAGCGACATGAAGCCAACGATGCGGCCCTTCTCCCAGATGGGATTGGCGCTCGCATCAACCCAGTAAAAGTCGCCGTTCTTGCAACGGTTCTTGACCATGCCGCGCCATGGCTTGCCGCTATGCAAGGTTTGCCACAGATCGTGGAACGCCGCAGGTGGCATGTCCGGATGACGCACGATATTGTGCGGCGCACCAATCAACTCCTCCTCTGAAAATCCGCTTATCTCCAGAAACGGGCGATTAGCATACGTAATCTGCCCCTTGAGATTGGTTTTTGAAACGATAAATTCACCTTCTTTTAGACTATGTTCTACATTGGTGACTGGAAGGTTGCTGCGCATAATTCCCTTGTTATTGTTCAAAAAAATTTCAATGACATTTGAGCTATAAAATCGTTGTAGGAACGCAGATTTCTGCGCGATTGCTCATTGCAACAATCGCGCAGAAATCTGCGCTCCTACGATGCTTGGGCTCCAATAGATACGTGTTATTCCAATTCTCATTAAAAACGATAATTTTGTAGGTCGGGTTTTAACCCGACATGTCGGGCTGAAGCCCGACCTACGCAAGAAATTAATTTCGTTTCTATTGCGAATTGGAATTAAACCTGTTCCGGCCTGGCAAGCGTTGCTGCCGCATCAGCGCCGCTAATCTCCACTCCCGACAACATCGCCATTTCATCCACAGACAACACCTTGTTGGCATCGAGAATAATCACGAACTTGTCCTTCACCTTGCCCATGCCCTTAATGAAGTCGGTGCGAATTTTGGCGCCAAAGCTGGGAGCAGGTTCAATCTCGGCGGCGGGTATTTCCAGCACTTCCGATACAGAGTCCACCACCACGCCGATATCCTGCTTCTCCCCATCGCTTTCGGCTTCGATGATGACGATGCAACTGCGCCGGGTAACCGCAGACGCGGCACGGCCAAAACGGGCCGACAGGTCGACTACCGGCACGACTGCCCCGCGCAGGTTGATTACGCCGCGTATAAAGTCAGGCATCATCGGCACACTGGTGAGTTTGCCGTATTCAATGATTTCCTTGATGCCGAGAATGTCGATTGCGAACATTTCGCTGCCCAGCAGAAAAGTGAGGTATTGAGCCTCTTCTTTCTGCACGACAACTGCCTGTGCATCTTTTTTAACGAGTGCGCCCATGACCGTCTCCCCTTAAAACTTGACGAACTCTGCTTCGTTAGGGGCACTGGCTGCATGCGCGAAAGCTGCCATCTTGGCGGGTCGCGCTGCGGAGGGCTTGCCCCCTGCAGCCACAGCCTTGTGTGCCACTGTTTTGTGCTGGCTGGCGGCAGCGCTGGCTTCCACCTTGAAGAACCCCATCGAATGCTGCAATTGCTCGGCCTGGCTGCTCATTTCCTCGGCTGTCGCTGCCAGCTCTTCAGAGGCCGACGCGTTCTGCTGGGTGATCTGGTTGAGCTGGCTCATCGCGTTGTTGATCTGCCCGACACCGGAAGATTGCTCTTCACTGGCAGCGGTAATCTCCTGCACCAGGTCGGAAGTCTTGTTGATAGAGGGCACCATTTCGTCCAATAGGTGTCCGGCTTTTTCCGCCATCTGTACGCTGTTTGAGGCCAGTTCGCCTATCTCCTGCGAGGCTATCTGGCTGCGCTCTGCCAGCTTGCGCACCTCGGCTGCCACCACCGCAAAACCCTTGCCGTGCTCGCCTGCGCGTGCGGCTTCAATTGCGGCGTTCAAGGCCAGCAGGTTGGTCTGGTAGGCGATGTCGTCGATGATGCCGATCTTGCCTGCGATCTGTTTCATCGCGGCGACAGTCTGTTTCACCGCCTCGCCGCCTTCGGTCGCTTCCTTGGCAGCTTTACCGGCCATGCCGTCGGTGACTTTTGCATTTTCGGTATTCTGGTTGATGGACGCGCTCATCTGTTCGATCGATGCGCTGGTTTCTTCCACGGAGGCGGCTTGTTCGCTGGTTGCCTGGCTCATGGACTGCGCGGTGGCGCTCACCTCTTCCGATGCACTGGAAAGGTTGTCGGCAGCACCGCGCACTTCGGTAATAATCTGCGACAGCTTGCCCACCATGTTCTGCATCGCCAGCAGCAACATGCCGGTTTCGTCGGTGCTGTTCACTTCGATCTTTGCGGTCAGGTCACCCTCAGCCAACATGTTGGCTACACTGACAGCTTCATTGACCGGCTTGGTGATAGAACGTGTGACCCAGAAGGCAATGCCCGCCCCCAGCAGGAAGGCGACAATGGCAAGGCCGAGCATCAGAGTGCGTGCAGCGAAGTACGCCTCTTTAGCTTCCTTGCCGGCATCTACCATCAGCTTGGTCTGAAATTCAATCAGCTTGTTCAAGCTGTCAAAGTAGGCAAGTTGCTGTGGTCTAACATCGCCCAGCAACAGATCGCGTGCTTCATTTTTTTTGTCAGCGTTCACAAGTTGCAGAAATTTTTCCTGGCTGCCAATATATTTACCACGCGTTTCAGTAACTCCCTTCAACACCTCCTTGCCCTTCTCACTCTTGATGGTTTTATCCAGGCTTTCGAGTCCCTTTTTAATTTCTCCGCGCGATTCATCAATACGCTCTAATTCCTTCTTGATATCAGCCTGCTTTTCCATGAGCAACGTGTTGCGCATGGAACGGGCGATACGGTTAAGATGTTTCACGATATCATTGGCGACAACCGTCTTGGGATAACGGTCTTCTACCAATAATTCCATACTCTCATTGATATTTGCCAGCCGCGTGATACCGATAAAGGCAATGGTGGATAACAGCAACAACACCGTGCCAAAGCCCAACCCGAGACGCATCCCTATTTTCATATTCTTGAACATCACAACCCCCTTCGTATCAAATGAACCTGTAAAGTTACCGGACTTCCAACTGTTTTTTCTGCTGCTGAACTGAAACCTGCTGCATCTCCTGGTTGCTGGCCTGCTGCACCAGTGAAGGCACGTCCACGATTAGCGCCACTTCGCCGCTGCCCAAAATAGTGGAGCCGCTGATGCCGTGCGGTTATCCATCGACGAACGGTGCTATTTATCAGATTGACATTGACTTTTTGTAATCGAACGACTACATTGCTTTCATGCTCTCGATCAAGCGCACCGACGTATTCAACGACTGGCTCAGCGGTATCCGTGATGGCATGACGCAGCGCCGTTTGGTGAAACGTTTGCGCAAGGCTACGCTGGGTAATCTGGGCGATGTCAAACCCGTTGGCGATGGTGTGTTCGAAATGCGCGAACACTTCGGGCCAGGCTGGCGCATGTACTACATCCAACGCGGCTCGGTGTTGATAGTGATGCTGGGCGGTGGCGCCAAATCCACACAGGCTGCCGATATTGCCAAGGCCGTGAAACTCGCGGCGAACATTGAGGAATAAACCATGACCAAGAAAATCCGTATTGCCGACCTGCCTGATTTTGACGCGGCGGAGTATCTCGATAGCGAACAGGCGATTGCCGAGTACCTGACTGTTGTTTTGGAAGATAACGACGCCTCTCTGCTGGCGGCGGCCTTGGGCGATATTGCCCGTGCGCGGGGCATGAGCGAGATTGCCAAACAATCCGGCCTCACCCGAGAGGCGCTGTACAAGGCGCTGCGACCGAATGCGCATCCGCGCTTTGACACGATCAGCCGCGTTTGCGCGGCGCTGGGCGTAAAACTGGTGGCGCAAGCTGTTCATGTTTAAGGTTGGTTGCGTATGCATGGCTTACCGCGCTTCCAGCAGCTTGTCCAGCCGGTTGCCCACCATCTGCATTTCCTTGTTGCTGGCCTGCTGCACCAGCGACGCCATGTCCAGTATCAGCGCCACATCGCCGCTGCCCAGGATGGTCGAGCCGCTGATGCCGCGCAGCTTGCTGAAAATTTTGCCCAGCGGCTTGATTACGGTCTGGAATTCGCCTTTCAGTTCGTCCACCACCAGCCCGGCCTGTCTGCCCGCGTAGTTCACCACCACCACGTTCTCGCGCCGCAACGCGGCGGAATGCACGCCGAAGTGGTCGTGCAACAGCACCAGCGGCAGCACCAGACCGCGCAGCTTGATAAAGCCGCGCTCGCGCGCCGCCTTGCGGTCTTCATCGTTCAGTTCGATGCATTCCTGCACCACGTCCAGCGGCACCACGTAACTGGATTTGCCGACCTCGACCAGAAAGCCATCGATGATAGCCAAGGTCAGCGGCAGGCGTATGCTTACCGTGGTGCCGATGCCGGGCTCGCTGTCCAGGCTTACGCTGCCACGCAAGGCGGTGATGTTGCGTTTGACCACGTCCATGCCGACGCCACGCCCCGACAGGTTGGTAACGGCTTCGGCGGTGGAAAATCCCGGCTCGAAAATCAGGTTGTAAATCTCCTGATCGGTGGGGTTTGCGCCCTCTGCAAGCAGGCCGCGCTCTTTGGCTTTTTGCAGAATTTTGTCGCGATTCAGGCCGTTGCCGTCGTCGGCGATTTCGATCACGATATTGCCGGAATCATGGTAGGCATTGAGGAATAGAGTGCCTTTGGCCGATTTGCCTGCGGCCCGGCGTTTGTCGGCCGATTCGATACCGTGATCCATGGCGTTGCGCACCAGGTGCATCAGGGGGTCGCCAATTTTTTCGACCACGGTTTTGTCCAGCTCGGCATCCGCGCCAGTGATGACCAGTTCGATGTCCTTGCCCAGCTCGTTGCCCACGTCACGCACCACGCGCTGGAAACGGTTGAAAGTTTCACCAATCTGCACCATGCGCAGGTTCAGTGCGCTGTCACGGATTTCTTCAACCAGTCTTGATATCTCCGAGGTTGACTCTTGCAGCGCGCTATCATTTGAGCGATGCGCAAGCATATTGGCACCTGCCCCTGCAATCACCAATTCTCCAACCAGGCTGATCAATTCATCGAGCTTGTCTGCATGCACACGGATGTGGCGGCTTTCCTTGTTTTTGCTGTCCTTGGTCTGTGTCTGCTTGTCGAGTGCAGCTTGCACCACTTCTTTTTCAACAGAGCCTTGCTCGATCAGGATTTTGCCCAGCGGTGTGGGGGTGCCGTCCTGCTGGGCGCTGGTCTGCTGGGCGCTGAGGCCATCGTCCAGCTCTTGCTGCGTAAGCGCACCTGTGGTGACGAGGATTTCACCCAAGCGAATCTCGTTTTCCGGCAGGGATCGGATTAACCCGATATACTCGGTCAGTTTGCTGTGCGGCGGCAGGATATGTATCAGGCTGCCCTCGCGCACAAACTCGAATACGTTGGCGATAGCTGCCTTGTCCGCATTTGATTTAAAATCGATTTCGAAACCGAGATAGCAGGTTTCCGCGTCCATCTTTTCGGCTCCCGGCATCGCGTCAGGCAGCGTCGTAACAGAAACGATTTCCCCTATCTTCGACAAATATCGCAGGAAGGAAAGCGGATCCATACCGTCCCGCAGGACGTTTTGCCCAAAGCGCAGGGAGATATGCCAGTTGTCGGAACTGACCTCGCCGCCGCTGCTGGAAGTCAAAGGAATATCTTCCTCTTCTGCGACCGTAACACGCGTTTCCTTTGAGCTGCCACCCTTCGCATGAACATCCGCCTGATAGGCTTGAAGGCGTTTACGCAAGTCGATTTCACGTACCTTTGCGGCATCGTCCAACTGCTCGCCTTGCGCGGCGACCACATTGACGAGATATAGCATATGGTCACAACTTTCCAGCAGCACCGCTACCAGGTCATTTTCTATCGCAACCTCGCCGTCACGCACACGATCGAGTACGTCTTCGACGATATGCGTAAATTTGACAATGGGATCAAGATTAAACAGGCCAGCCGAACCTTTGATGGTGTGGGCGGCGCGGAAAATGGCACCTATCATGTCTGCATCGTCAGGTTCATTTTCCAAACGCAAGAGTGAGTCTTCCATGTCTTGCAGCAGCTCGCGGGCTTCGGCAATGTAGGTTTGAAGTGCTTGATCGAGATTGACGCTCATTTCCATGATCCTTTACGTAATTACCAGCAGTCTTTCAATTAGAGGCAGTCCTGTTTCACTCCGCTCCTCACAGGAGGCAAGAAGGTTGGGGTGAATGGTTCCATTGTTGTAGCCAATATTTCTGGTTTGTGAGTAATTACCTTGCACCCTCCGATTCCCATATCGGATCGCCAAAATAAGCTGCCATGCTGCATATATCCATTACCTCCATCACAGCACGGCTATGCCCGGTCAAACGCAAAGGCATGTTGCGGCTGACTGCTTCGCGTTTGGCCAATATGAGCAGTTGCAGGCCCGCACTGTCCATATCGCTTACTTCGGATAAGTCGATTTCATGCTCACATGGCCGGGCTATGTGTTTCATTAGCTCTTCCTTGAGCGCGGCCGCGGTATAAATGGTCATGTCACCATCTATAGACAACAACGATATTCCATTCTTTTTCCTGGCGCGTATCGGCATGGTTATATCCCATCGTTAGTTTTAAGGAGAAACATGACCCCGTAATGCTTTCAGGGCAAGATTAACTTGGACACAGCATCCAGCATTTGCTCAGGCTGGAATGGTTTGACAATCCAGGCTTTGGCACCCGCTGCCTGACCTTCCTGTTTTTTTCCTTCCTGCGATTCCGTGGTAAGCATGATGATGGGGGTAAACTTGTAGTCGGCCAGTTTTTTGACTTCTTTGACAAAAGTGATGCCGTCCATATTGGGCATGTTCACATCGCTGATGATGAGGTGTATTTTTTGACCGGTAAGCTTGGTCAGCGCGTCCGCACCATCATGCCCTTCCATCACATCGTAACCTGCACTTTTTAACGCAATGCTGACGACTTGGCGCACGCTTGCAGAATCATCGACAATCAATATTGTTTTTGCCATAAATTTCCCTTAAAAAAAAGTGATTTCCTGTTTTGTGGCCGCTGCATTTTTTGCGCCGCTATGTATTTGCCGTTGCTCCTGGGTGGCATAGGTCAACTCCATATCTGCCAACCATTCTTGCGCATTGATTTTCCTGGATTGACCGGATGAATTTGCAATGTCTTGCCTGCTTAGAAGAATGCGTTGATATAGGCTGTCCATGTTATTGCGCACGTGTGCCAGTATCTGGCTCACCCGGTCCTGAAATTGCAGCGATACCAGTACGTCGGATATTTCTTTGCTGATGCCGTTGCTCTCCTGTTGCAACAGGAGAGCGGAGTCAGACAGGCTCGATGTAACATTATGAAAACGATCCATTACCTGTTGGATGGCAGATTCTGAGCTTGCGACTGATTTTGAATCCTGATCGGAAGTGTTTTCCGCTATTTTGAATACACTGGAGATGGCACTGTTAATGACATCTACTTTACCCGACATTTTTTTTCCGGTATCGCTGGAGAGGTTGGATAATTTGCGCACTTCGTCAGCCACCACGGCGAAACCGCGCCCTGCTTCACCGGCGCGGGCCGCTTCTATCGCGGCATTTAAAGCCAGCAGATTGGTACGCGACGCAATCTCGGCCACTTCGGTTGCCATCGCCCGCAATTCGCCGGTGTAATCGGTAAGACTGCGGATTTGCGCCAGGATTTCATTGCGGCTGCACTGCGATGCCTTGAGGGAGTCGATGACACTGATTAGCTCAGTCCTGCTTTGCTCCAGCACTGCCAAAGCACCGCCTGCAGCATTCCCCGCCATATCACCAGCAGTAACTTGCGAGGCTTTCACTTCGGCTTCCAGCTTTGCATGTATCCCTGCAAAACGACTGCTCAGTGCCAGAATGGCGTCTTCAGTCTGAACACGGGAAGTTTCAATTTGTTTTGACCAGATCGGTACAGCTTCTACGCACACTTCTTCCAGACCGCTGATGGCTGCATTGGCATGCGCGACCTCATATTCAGCGCGGGCCTGGGATAGCGCTTGCGCTACAGAGTGATTAATCTGTGCGCCGTGACGCCGTGAAAGCCACCAACCCACAACGGCAGCCAATAAGAAAAAGCATATGGAAGATGAAATTCCTGCCCAGTCGCTTCCACTCAGTAAAAATATTAAGGCTGCCCCACACACACCCAAAACCAATATGACCCACAAGAAAAAATCATTTCCAAACGATGCTGCACAAATATTTCGATGTGTCATCCACTCGATCCTTCTAATGGTTGTGTGACTGCGTAAAAATATGAAGCAACAACTCCACATGCGCGTTATCCAGTGGATTTGAGCAGGCTTATCAAAACAACTGTATGGATATACCAGAGTCATTTAATTCTATTTTGTTCTGATATTTCGCATAAACTATGCAAGCCTATCTTCAACAATCAGTTGAAAACAATAATGAACATGAAAAACTAAGGAGGCAGACAATTAGGTAAATTAAATTACTCTGATATCAAACGTGCCCGTCGCACTCAAACAATAATTCCGCACCTAGCTGTGTTGCCCACAATGCAGAGGGTGCGATCACGCTTGCGCTTAAGAGATGTTTTCTTTACGGCTGTATTTTGCATATTCGATTGAATGTGTAATATTTTTTTATATAAATCGATGTTATGACTGCAGTCATAACTTGTCAAGGGTCAGAGCTATTATTTTACAACTATTTAAATTATTTGCTTAAAATCAACATGCTAAATATTTCTCAATTTTCATTAAGTCATAACTTTAAATCATGAGTACGGACTATGATAATTGGTTTTCTGCAGCTGCGCTAGCACTTCTAGGCGAGCGTTTTGTCGCGGGCTTACCTCAATCCATGAGTGGCTGCATGAGACGTGCTAAAAAAGAAAGTTGGAAATCGCGAGTAGTGAAAGGCGGTGGAGGCAAAGATGGCGTCCGCACCGAATATCAACCACCCGACGGCATTCTGGCATTGATCCACACATTCCTGTCGGCCAATCCTGATTTCTTCAACAAAAGCAAAAGCCGCACCAAGGCTGAGTTACCAAACACCCTCAATCAGGTTCCAGGCGATTCTCCCAGTCAGAATGATATTCAAGGTGCCGAGGCGTTTACACGCTTATCAGACGTAACACAGGCGGTGATAAGGGTGAGCACTGCTGTTGATTTTGAGCCACCTATGATATGGACTTACTTGATACAGGAGTTAATGTTTGCTTATGGGTTGAATGAAGCAGGGGCGAGGAGGATTGTTGAAACTTTAAAGCGACATAGCGCATCATCATGAATAATATTGTCTAATGTGAGTATATTCTGGTTAATCAGTAGTGTCCGGTTAACTTACAAATTTCCGAGCCAAGAGTGAGTATTGGCGCGGGTTACATAGCAATTTATTTTGGTGCCGATTTGAAATCAGTTTACGCACATTCCGATTCAAGTAACGTCCAGAGATTGATTTCTCTGGAGGTGAGCTATGAACATGGGCAAGACGCTGTTCGCACAAGTTATGGAGTTTGTTCCGTGGACCAGCTTTGCGCGTATCGTGGCGCGTTATGGCGGCGATTCCAGGGTACGCAGTCTGGCCTGCACCGAGCAATTCCGAGCGATGGCTTTCGCACAGCTGACTTACCGCGAGAGTCTGCGCGACATCGAAACCTGCTTGCTGGCGAATCAAGCGAAGCTGTACAGCATGGGCTTTCGTTCGCCAGTCAAACGTTCGACGCTGGCCGACGCCAACGAGGGACGCGACTGGCGCATTTGGGAAGACTTGGCTATGTTGCTCATTCGGCGAGCGCGCAAGCTCGTTCTGACCACAAATATCAGGGTGAACCGTCACGCTTATCCAGCGCCGCATTTTCATCTTGCCCACGAGCCGTGGCTGCTCAAGATGCGTTTCAATCTTGATATATTGAACCACCAGTAGGTGCTGGGTTGCGACACGGAACGCCAGTTTGCTTTCCTCACCGGACTCTTCATGGAAGTCTCAGCTAGCAGAAGATAGCCTTCAATCTGCTGAGCGGGGTGGCGCTGATAGTGTTGTTGATGCTGCGCAAACTTTATTTACGGCAAACCGACGAGACGGAGACCTCGTATCTCAAATTCTGCAAAAAGCTGACCCAAGGCGGTATCGTGCGCGCCGTGCATAAAGGGCCACAGGATTTCGCTGTACGCGCCGCAGCCAAGCAACCGAAAAATACAGACACCATCCATCGCATCAGCACACAATAACTTGCTTTGCGCTTTGAAAAACAGCCCGATGAAATTGGCGTGCGTGCCTTACGCCGCGAGGTATCGTCTTTCCAGTTATAATTAGCAGCAAGTAATAACACGTTGGCCATAAAGGGCTGCTCTCCAGCCAATATTTCTGACGCATAAGCAACCCACAATTATCTATTTGAATAAACCATGCAGATCACACGCCGCCTTGAATTTGATGCAGGTCACCGCATCCCCAACCACACAAGCCAGTGCAAGCATCTGCATGGCCACCGCTACGCGCTGGAAATCACCCTGTCCGGCGACATCATCACCCGGGAAGGCGCTTCAGAACAGGGCATGGTGATGGACTTTTCCGATGTCAAACGCATTGCCAAAGAGCAGGTGGTGGATGCTTGGGATCATGCCTTTTTGGTGTACCGTGGCGATACCAGGGTGCTTGAATTTCTGCACACCATGCCGGGACACAACACTGTGGTACTGGATGTCGTGCCGACCGCGGAAAATCTGGCATTAGTGGCTTTCAAGTTGCTTGACCAGGCTTACCGTGACACGTATAACAATCACCTGACCCTGCAGCGGGTGCGCCTGTATGAAACGCCCAACAATTGGGCGGATTGCCTGCGCGAAGAATAGCCTCCCGGAAACAGTTCGTTTAACTTCGCATGACCGGCATTATGCGGGCAGCAGCAGGTCAAAATTTTCAGACAGCCTGCAGAATACCCGTCTTTAAGTTAGGCGAAAATCGGAATGATTGTATAAATAACATCCTGACGAAGATGTTAAGGTAACATACCATTTATGGCCGAAATTTCTTCAGCGCTCAACAAAAAACTATCCGCAGCCGTGGAAAAGATGCCCGCTTTCCCCAAAAGCGTGCAGCGTATCCTTGAGCTTTCACGCGATATAAATTGCTCGCCCAAGGAATTGGTCTCAGTCATCGAAAAAGACCCGGTGATGACAATGAAGCTGCTGCACATTATCAATTCCGCCTATTACAGCCTGCCCAAGCAGATTACCTCGGTAAACCAGTCCATCGTTTTTATTGGTCTCAACACCATCAAAAACATGGCCTTGTCGTTCGCTGTCATCGGTGCGCTGCCACAGCAAAATGCGGCCGGTTTCAACATGCAACGTTACCTGATGCACTCTCTCGTCACAGCCAGCATCGCGCGCCTCCTGTGCCAGAAATTCAACCAGGATGGAACCGATCCCGCCGACTGCAATCTCGCCGGGCTGCTGCACGATTTCGGCAAAGTGGTATTTGCCCAGTTTATGCCCGAAGAATTCAGGGAGGCATTGAGATACAGCGCCGAGAACCATGTCCCCTTGTATGTAGCCGAGCGGAAAATCATCGGCGTTGACCACAGCGTGATGGGTGCCATGCTGGTGGAAGGATGGCAGTTTCCGAAAAAAATCAGCGATGCCATCCGCCATCACCATGATGCTGCACTACAAATTTCAACACTGCAAAACTGCCTGTTTGTGGCCGACCAGCTCAGCAAACATAAGTCTTTGAATAACAGCGACTATAGCTTGATGGCAGAACTACCTCCCGCCATCGCCAAGCGCTTTGGCGGCAATCTCGACGAAATCATTGTAAAATTGGGAGACCTGTCCAATGTCGTCGCCGAGGCGCAAGCCTTCGTGCAAATAAGCAAAGAGATTCAATCATGAAAATCAAATTCTGGGGAGTGCGCGGATCCATCCCTTCACCCGGCCCCAACACCCAGAGATATGGCGGCAACACCACCTGCATCGAGGTGCGCACCGATGATAATGACCTGATCATTCTGGATGGCGGCACCGGCATCTTTCCCTTGGCACAGCAACTGCTCAAAGAGCTGCCGGTCACTGCGCATATTTTTAATACCCATAGCCATTGGGATCACATCCAGGGCTTGCCATTTTTCATACCCATTTTCATACCGGGCAATACGATACATCTGTATGGCGCATTCGATCCCATCTCCGGTGCCGGCCCGGAACGCATCATGAACATCCAGATGCAGTACAGTTATTTTCCGGTGCGCGAGGCAGAAATCCAATCGCGCATGCACTATCTGACCGTGATGCCACATGAAGTTATCAAGATAGGCAAGACCAGCATCACCCCCACCCTGCTCAGCCACCCGGTCGTCAATCTCGGCTACCGTATTGAATGCAAGGGGAAGTCGATATTTTTCACCGGCGATCACGAGCCTCACTACAACATCTATGATGCCGGCGATGATGGCTACGAGGATTATCAGGCATTAATCGAAGAACAGCGCTTGTCCATTGTGGAAGCGATCAGAGGCGTTGATATTCTGATCGCAGATTCCTCCTATACCCTGACCGAGTATCCGTCGAAACAGGGCTGGGGGCATGGCACTTTTGACAGCTGCATCGAATTGGCCAAAGCCGCCGGCGCAAAAATCCTGTATTGCACACACCACGAACCCACCCGCAGTGACGATGATCTGGAAAAGGTTTTTGCTGAAGCGGTAACGCGCCATGCCTGCAAGGATATTGACATCCGCCTGGCGCGCGAGGGGGAAGAAATATTAATTTAGGCTGGACAATTCATCATTGTGCCGCTTGAAGTCCTGAAGACATTTACTGTTCAGGCAATCTCTTTGTTCACTTGCCCGTATTCCGCGCCTACCACCCTGTTGCGCCCCTGCTCCTTCGCCTGGTACAGCGCATAGTCAGCCGATTGCAGCAAAATCTCCAGTGACAAATTATCTCCGGGTATTACCGAAGCGACGCCACAGCTGACGGTCACATACTGCAACGGCGAGGCAAGGTGCGGCATCTTGAGATCAGCAATACGCTGGCGCAAATGATTGGCCACCCATTTTGCGCCAGCCATGTCTGTCTCACCCAGCGCAAACACAAACTCCTCCCCGCCATAGCGCGCCACCACGTCGCTGGCGCGAGGTGCTGCGCGCCGCATCTGCGTAGACACTGCCTTCAGGCACTCATCACCCGCCTGGTGACCATAGTGGTCGTTATAAAGCTTGAAATGATCAACGTCCACCATCACCAGTGAAACAGGTTTTTTCGCGCGCTCGCAACGGCGCCATTCACGCAGGGATAATTCATCATACATCCGCCGGTTGGAAAGGCCGGTCAAGCCGTCGGTAGCGGAGAGCAGCTGCAATTCCTTGTTGGCCTGATTGAGCTTGTAGGTGAGCTCGATCAATGAACGCTGCATCTCGACCAGCCTGCGCATTGCGTTGACCTTGGCTTGCAGCACAATCTGGCTGATCGGCTTGATCAGATAATCATCGCCGCCTGCCTCAATGCCGCGTGCCAGGTCTTCGTCCTTGGTCATGCTGGTCAGGAAAATAATCGCGGTCCAGTCTTTTTTCTTTTCCATCGAGCGTATTTCCTGGGCAACTTCAAAGCCGTCGATATCGGGCAGCCTTCCATCCAGCAGAATGATATCAGGACGTTCGCGCCGGTAAATATCGAGCGCTTCCTTGCCCGTTACCGCAGTCAATGGTTGAATATCCATACGCTCCAGGTAGTTGCAAATCGCTTTCAAAGTCACTCTGCTGTCTTCGACGACCAGTACTTTCAGTACCGCTTTGCTAGCCATGAAACAACCTCTCAATATGATGATATGCAATCATTGTCACACTTCCGTTGCCTGCTGCGCTGCGCCGGACAGCAGGTTGCGCATGGCATCCCTGGCCAGGCACAGATCGCGCCAGGCCTGTGCCTTGTTCTGCGGCGAGAGCAGCAGCGCGGCGGGGTGATGTGTGATGATAAGCGGGATTGCCTGTTGCGAACCGTCTTTTGAAAAGCCACGAAACTCATGCACATTGCCAAGCAAGCTGTTCCACTCCCGATCCTCGCCGAGCAAGCCGGTGGCGGCTGCATGGCCCAATGCCACAATCATTTTGGGTTGTAGCAGCTGAATTTGCCGGGCCAGATAGGGAGCGCATTGCGCAATCTCCTCCGCCTGGGGGCCGCGCTTGATGGCGCCGCAGCACTTGACGACGTTGGCAAGATACACATTGCTTTCGCGCTTCAGCTGTATCGCCGACAGCATATTATCCAGCAACTGTCCTGCCTGTCCCGCAAAGGGCTCGCCCTTGGTTTCATCGTCCTCGGTTGGCCATGACCCGACAAACAGCCAGTCTGCCTTTTCATCACCCATGCCGAACACAGTCTGCATGCAGCCCGCGCGCAGCTTGCATGCGCTGCACTCCTTCACACGCTGCTTTAATTCAGGCCAGCCCGGAACGTCGATGGGCGTGGCGATGTCGGCCCCCGGTATTTCGCTTGCGATGGTTTGTTCTGCCCGCACAACTGGTACAGGTACAGACTCAGCTGCGACAGCAGGCAGTGCTGCGGGCACCTTTGTGGTCGCGGCCACGCGCAGCTGCCACAGCGGATGGAGATTCAGTTCGCGTAGAACATCTTCTCTGCGCCGCGCGCTTTCAACATCCGAAACAGGCATTGAGTTCACTCTAGTTTGCACTCCATGACGATCGCATCTTCTCTTTCACTGTTTTCCGCTCGTCCATTATTTTTTGGGTAATAACCGCGCCGCACGCCGATCTCGCCAAAGCCCAACTTGCGGTACAGCGCGCCGGCCGCAAGATTGGAGCGGCGCACTTCCAGTATCATTCGTTCAAATTTACGCTCACGCGCCAAGGTCAGCATCTCGCCCAGCAATTTTTCACCCAAGCCCTTGCGTTGAAATTTGCCGGCAATGCTGATGTCGAGCAGGTGTACCTCATCCAGCGCAGGCATCAGCACAACATAGCCGGCTATCTCACCACCTTCTTCAACTATTTTGCAGATATAGCCGTTCGCCAGCGCGTCGCTGAACATGCCTCGCGTCCACGGGTGGCCGTGCACTTGCTGCTCTATGTGCAGCACCGCATCAACATCTGCCGGCGTCATATCGCGCAGCTTTATGCGGCCAGTCACGATGGTTGACGATCCATAGCCTGGCGCTCGCTGTTTTTCAGTGCCACCTTGTCGCGCAGATAGAGCGGCATCGCCAGTGCTGCATCCAGGCCCAGGCCTGCCGCAAACAGCGGCGCGGCGAGCTCGGCAATGGCGCCGGCTTGCGGCACGCATGACGCATCGATTGCACTCAGCTGTCCGGCATAACGTTGTTGCAGCACTGTGCCATGGGCGGCAAAACCGCTGCCGGCGCCGAGCCAGCCACTTCCCTCCACCGCAGGCGTATCTTGCGGCAGGCACAAGCACGGCGCGCACACTGTCTGCCATGCGCCATCGCGCTTTTCATACACGGCAAAATACACTTCGGCCATGCGCGCATCGAGCGCTGCGATCACCTTATCGTTACCCGCGCCGTGCGCGACCGCCTGCAAGGTGCAAATGCCGATCACCGGCAGATTGGCCCCCAGCGCCAGACCCTGTGTCACGCCGCAGGCGATGCGCACCCCGGTAAAGGAACCGGGGCCGGCACCAAAGGCAATGCCATCCAGTTGCGCAAGCCTGATCCCTGCGTCACTCAGTACGCCATCCAGCATCGCCATCAGCACTTCGGAATGCTTCTGTCCTACATTCTCGCTTTTTGCCGTCACCACACCGTCCTGCCACAACGCGACGGAGCAGTATTCGGTCGATGTTTCCAGCGCCAGTATTTTCATTGTGCAGTGAGCAGCAAGGCCACTGCTTCTGCTGCAATGCCCTCACCGCGCCCTTCAAAACCAAGCTTCTCCGTGGTGGTGGCTTTCACATTCACCGCATTCATCGGCACGCCCAGATCCGTGGCAATATTTTCCACCATGCGCGCGATGTGCGGCGCCATTTTCGGCGCCTGCGCAATGATGGTCGCGTCTACATTGCCCACGCGGAATCCGGCGTTATTCAGCAGGCGTGCCACCTCGCGCAGCAGGATGCGGCTGTCGATATTCTTGAATTTCGCATCGCTGTCGGCAAAATGTTTGCCGATATCGCCCAGTGCCGCGGCGCCCAGCAGCGCGTCGCAAATGGCATGCAGCAGCACGTCGGCATCGGAATGTCCGAGCAAACCTTTGTCATACGCAATCTCTACCCCGCCAACAATCAGCTTGCGCCCTGCAACCAGTTGGTGCACGTCATAACCATGACCAATTCTCATATCACTTCCTTAATAAATCTTTTTTAGCCACAGAGATCACAGAGAAAACCAATTAACTTTACATTTGATAAATATAATCAACGAATTATATCGTACGCCCAAGCCTCTGTGATCTCTGTGGCTAATTGTTTTTTCTTTCAAGTAGCAATTCCGCCAGCCGCAGATCTTGCGGGTATGTCACCTTGAAATTCGTCGAGTCGCTGCTCACCAGCTTTGGCTTCAGCCCCAGCGCCTCGACCGCAGAAGCCTCGTCGGTGACACTGCGCACCGTTTCCAGCGCCTGCACCAGCAAGCCGGTGCGGAACATCTGCGGCGTCTGTGCCTGCCACAGCCCTTCCCGGCTTTCCGTGTGCGCCACTCGGTGCATCGCATCGGCACGCTTCAGGGTGTCGGCCACAGGCACTGCAAGCAGGCCACCCACCTCGTCGTTGCGCAGCTCATCCAGCAACCGGCTCAATTGTTGCGCACTTAAACAGGGACGCGCCGCATCGTGTACCAGCACCCAGTCCTCCAGTTCCAGCTCGGACGCCAGCAAGCCATTCAGCACGCTCTCCGCACGCGTTTGCCCGCCGCAAAACAACGGCTGCAATTTCTCGCCAAACGTTGACCAGTCATAGGTATGCCAATGCGCATCATCCGGCGCAAGCACGACAAATACGGTGGCGATTTCGGGATTGGCGCACAGGATAGCAAGCGCGTGGTAAACCATGGGCTTGCCTGCCAGCGCCCTATACTGCTTGGGAAGCTCGTGGCCCATGCGGGAGCCCGAACCTGCGGCAGGAACGAGGGCGGAAAATATATCAGTCATTAGTGAATTGTAATAGAAAAACCGGCAATTGCCTTAAGTTATGGTGCTGAAGCACTGGAATGCTCCGCTACGATTGCCAGCCTCTACCAAAACCAACAAAGTCAGCTGGCAATCCAACTTGCCTTTGCATTTTTCCTGCACTCGCAAACAGTCAACATGCCCAACCTTGCCTGGGTAACTCCCCACTCTGTTTATCCTGGTTACTGATAATCGAATGACGCTTGCCAAATATTGACGGGTCGACATACTGCATCTGATTTAAGGATTCTCCCTATTTGGAGAGGTTGATTTATATGATTAAATTCAATTGGTAACACCAGGCTTTAAATCTTGGCAATTTCGGTTGCGACTGATAACTCACCAGGTGAGTGCCCAATATTTGCATTGGCAAGAGATATGCTGCAATTGAGTGCCAAGTGCAAATCTGCTTCCCCATATACAGGCTCAACTTTTGCTGTTTGCTTTTTTTGACATTGATGCTGCAAGTTGCCCGCTCCCAGACTAGATTAGGGTCACTATTATGTTCACACCGCTTACCCCCAAACAAAACCATCTCCTTGCCGCCCTGCCTGAGGAAGTATTCCAGCGACTTTCCCCCCATCTGGAACTGGTCTCGCTTCCCCTCGGTGAAGTCATTTACGAATCCGGCGGCCAATTGCAGCATGTCTATTTCCCGACGACCGCCATTATATCCCTGCACTACGTGATGAAGAATGGCGCATCGACTGAAATTGCAGGAGTGGGTAACGAGGGCGTACTCGGCATTTCACTTTTTATGGGCGGAATGACTACACCCAGCCGGGCCACTGTCCAGAATGCAGGCTACAGTTATCGGCTGAAAGGGCGGTTGATGATGGAGGAGTTCAATCGAGTAGGGGGACGCCGTTCCGGCACATTACAGAATCTGTTGCTGCGTTACACGCAGGCTTTGATTACACAGATGTCACAAACTGCGGTCTGCAATCGCTATCATTCGGTGGAGCAGCAACTGTGCCGCTGCCTGCTGTCAACCTTTGATCGATTGCACTCGAGTGAATTGACCATGACACAAGAATTGATTGCCGGCATGCTTGGTGTTCGCCGCGAAGGAATTACCGAAACCGCCGGAAATTTGCAGCGTGCTGGCTTGATTAGTTACCACCGTGGCCATATCACAGTACTCAACCGATCGGGATTGGAGTCCCGCACTTGTGAATGCTACAGCGTAGTTAAAAAAGAATTCCAACGCTTGTTTTCCGATACGGCACCCAATAACAGCGCTCCAAATATTCATAGCGTAAGGGCGGCTCAGTTTTATTAATATGAACTGCCTTAAGGACATCAGTCACTGGAAGTTGGCCTGTTCGGCTTACGAAGGCAACACGGAAACTGCCGAAAATTGGCAGTGCGCTGGCTTGACTAGCTACCGCCACGGTCACATCACAATGCTTCAGCGATCGGGATTGGAGTCACACGCTTGCGAGTACCGAAAAGTAGTCAAAAAAAATGCCATCGCCTCTGTGATGCACGTAATCGCCAGGAATTTCCTCAGCCAGCCACTCTTTGCATAAAAACACCGCCCTTATGTGTAATAGCGCACAGAGAGCGAAAAACCTAATCGCTATGATGATTAATGGCTGCTCAAAATTCATCTATGGACTGACTCTCCCAGCACCCGGCGACTGTAGCAAAAGCATGCATTTTTTTGTGCAGAATACGCGTTAACCAGGTGAGGTGCTGCTCGCACCTTCGGCCACGCCGATCCGCCAGACTTACTCACGCTTTATCAGAGGTCGGCCATGCCAAAAAAGAAGACACTTCAATCCTGCCGCTTTCAACTCCGCCGCTGGCACGACCAAAGACATCACCAAGGCCCGATGCCCGGAGCCCTCATTCAAAACCACGGTGTTGCAGAACGCGATTTTTACCAGCGCCAATTTCGCGATTATCGCCACAGACGCAAAGGGCGTGATTCAGATTTTCAACGTCGGCGCCGAACGTATGCTGGGATACAAGGCTACTGACGTGTTGAACAAGAACACCCCGGCCGACATTTCTGATCCGCGGGAATTGATCGCGCACGCCAAGGCGCTGAGCATCGAACTCGAAACCCCGATTGCGCCGGGTTTCGAGGCATTGGTTTTCAAGGCCTCGCGCGGTATCGAGGACATCTACGAGCTGACCTATATCCGCAAGGACGGCAGCCGCTTAGCGGCCATCGTGTCAGTCACCGCGCTGCGCGACGCTCAAAACGCCATCATCGGCTATCTGCTGATCGGCACCGACAACACCGCGCGCAAGCAGGCGGAAGAGGCGCTGCTCAAGGCGGGGGCGTTGCAGAAAGCGATTTTCGACAGCGCCAACTTCTCCAGTATCGCCACCGATGCAAAGGGCGTGATTCAGATTTTCAACGTCGGCGCGGAGCGCATGCTGGGTTACACCGCCGCCGAAGTGATGAACAAGATCACACCGGCCAACATTTCCGATCCGCGGGAAGTGATTGCGCGCGCAAAGGCGTTGAGCGCTGAACTCGGCACGCCGATTACGCCTGGCTTCGAGGCTTTGGTATTCAAGGCGTCGCGCGGCATCGAGGACATCTACGAACTGACTTACATCCGCAAGGACGGCAGCCGCTTTCCTGCGGTGGTGTCCGTCACCGCACTGCGCGATGCGCAAAACGAAATCATCGGCTATCTGCTGATCGGCACCGACAACACCGCGCGCAAGCAGGTCGAAGCAGAGCAGAAGCTGCTCGATCAGCGCCTGCGCGACCAGCAGTTCTACACGCGCTCACTGATCGAATCCAACATTGATGCGATCATGACCACCGATCCGTCCGGCATCATTACCGATGTCAACAAGCAGATGGAGGCGCTCACCGGCTGCACGCGGGATGAGCTGATCGGCGCGCCATTCAAGAACTATTTTACCGATCCGGAACGGGCCGAGGCGAGCATCAAACTGGTATTGAGCGAGAAGAAGGTCATCAACTACGAGCTCACTGCGCGCGCCAGAGACGGCACGGAAACGGTGGTGTCCTTCAATGCGTCCACCTTCTACGACCGGGACCGGAAGCTGCAGGGCGTGTTCGCCGCCGCACGCGACGTCACCGAACGCAAACGTCTGGATCATGAGTTGGAGCACGCCAAATCTGTAGCGGAAAAAGCCAGCCTTGCGAAATCGGATTTCCTTTCCAGCATGAGCCATGAGCTGCGCACACCCCTGAACGCCATCCTCGGCTTCGCCCAGTTGCTGGAGGCAGGTTCACCGCCGCCAACGGCCGCCCAGACGCAAAGGCTTCAGCAGATAATCAAAGCAGGATGGTATCTGCTGGAACTGATTAACCAGATCCTCGATCTCGCGGTGATCGAGTCCGGCAAGCTGTCGCTATCGCGAGAACCGGTGTCACTGGCCGAAGTCATGCTCGAATGCCAGGCCATGATCGACCCGCAGGCGCAACAGCGTGAAATCAAGTTGACTTTTCTTCCAGTCGATCCGACCTGGTTTGCCAATGCCGATCGAACCCGGGTAAAGCAGGCTCTGATCAACCTGCTTTCCAATGCGATCAAATACAACCGCGAGCATGGAACGGTCGAGGTGAAGTGCACCGCGAGCACCACGGAACGCATACGCATCAGCATCAAAGACAGCGGTGCGGGATTGCCTCAGGAACATCTGGCGCAGCTGTTTCAGCCGTTCAATCGTCTCGGACAAGAGAGCGGCACCGAGGAAGGGACCGGCATCGGGCTGGTGGTGACCAAGCAACTGGTCGAGCTGATGGGAGGCAACATCGGCGTGGAAAGCACTGTCGGAGTGGGTAGTACATTCTGGATTGAACTGATCCGTGACGTTCCACAACTTGTCGCTGAAAACACACTGCCCGCAGAACCTGCGCCGCAAGCACAGACAAACACCCGGACAACCCCAGCGCTGCACACCCTTCTCTATGTGGAAGACAATCCGGCCAACCTGATGCTTGTCGAGCAAATAATTTCTGACCATCAACATATAAACATGCTGAGCGCGAAAGATGGCAATATTGGCATAGCCCTTGCACGCGCCCATCTCCCGGATGTGATCCTGATGGACATCAATCTGCCTGGCATCAGCGGATTCGAAGCGCTGAAAATCCTGCGCTCAGACCCGGCCACGGCCCACATCCCGGTGCTTGCCATCAGTGCCAATGCCATGCCCCGCAATATCGAGAAGGGCCTGGAGGCTGGATTCTTCCGCTATCTCACCAAGCCGATCAAGGTCAACGAATTTATGACCGCGTTGGACGATGCACTGAAGTTGCCCAAAATGAAATTGGGCGACACAAATAAAGGCGGAGAAATATGATGATCAGCGAACAAGAAATTCTTAACGCCAGCATTCTGATCGTTGTCGATCAGCAATCCAATGTGCTTATGCTTGAGGAAATGCTGCGTGAAGCCGGCTATGCTTGCATAGCGTCGACCAATAATCCCTATGCAGTCTGCGAGTTGTATCGCAAGAACCACTACGACCTGATCCTGCTCGATCTGCAGATGCCCGGCATGGATGGCTTCCAGGTTATGGAAGATCTTAAAAAAACCGCAACGGATGACTACCTTCCGATACTCGTGATTACGGCCCAACCGGGCCACAAATTGCGTGCGCTGACCTCCGGTGCAAAGGATTTCGTAGCCAAACCGTTTGACCTGATCGAAGCCAATACGCGCATTCACAACATGCTGGAAGTGCGCTTGCTGTACAAGCAACTCGAGCAATACAGCCATAAGATGGAATCCCTGGCGCTGCATGACTCACTGACCGGGCTGCCAAATAGACGGCTTCTATTGGACAGACTTTCGCTGGCCATCGCCCATGCGCACAGGAACAAGCGCGCCATGGCGGTGATGTATTTGGATCTGGACGGGTTTAAGCAGATCAACGACACCCTGGGCCACGATGCGGGCGACAAGCTGCTGAACATGGTCGCTGCGCGCCTGACGGCCGCAGTGCGCCAAGAGGACACGGTAGCGCGCCTGGGGGGCGACGAATTCGTGATCGCGTTGTGGGAATTGATTCATGCAGACGGTTTGGCCAAGCTGGTGTCAAAAGTGATACAGGCCGTGTCACAACCCTATGTCATCGACGGGCATACCGTCAACATTACCACCAGCGTCGGTGTCAGTATTTATCCGACGCATGGCGAGGACGGGGACACGCTGATGAAGAACGCGGATCTGGCCTTGTATGAGGCTAAGCGCACAGGCAAGAACGACTATCGCATCGCAGCGCAGCGTGAGCGCTGGCGCGGCAACAGTGATCCGATTTGATGCTATCGAAAGTTGCCACGGCCTATACTGAAAATTGGGCAAACCGTTTTTGTCCAACACCCGTCGCACCTTTTCATACCACGTTCAAAAGGTCGTCCCGAACCCCTTATCAGATTGCAGCCTCAGATCAGGCAAACCGGCTAGTTCATGAATAGGCATGAGCACGCCGCGCGTATCAGGCATGGCGTCAAATAACATATAAAGATATTTGCCGCCGCCTTTGGATTTGTACGCCTCCTCGAGAAAACGCATATGCTCATGCGTGGTAAAACAGTCGTGATCATCCTTGCAATCTTGCTTATAGTGCTCGATCAATGTGTGAATCACGCTCATGTGTTCGTCGCTCAGCACGAAGTTTCTGGCTGCGGCATTTTTCCTGACTGTTTGTTCAAGCTCGTCTTTGGTCATGTCTTTGACGGCGTCGTAAATCAGATTCTCCCCTTTGCCCATTGGGTTATTGTCAGTACTCATCATTGATCTCCTTGATTATTTACGGACTAATGTCCCACAGTGGTTACGTGTGCTTCATTACAGATTTACCCTGATGCGCGCGCAACCACACACTTTGAATTCCTGATGTGGTCAACCGTGCCAAGTTATTGCTCTCTATTCCGTCGCTTTGCCGCCGGGAATGTTCGTTGTCGGCCTCAACCTCGCCAGCCTATTTACACGCGAAAGAACTGATCGAGCTTATGCACTTACATCCCGATTTTTTCTTTTTGCTTCAACGTCATGACAACGAGCCGACAGCTTCTGGCCGTTAAAGCATTCGATGAAAGCCTTCATTCTTGACGGTGATCCACTCAATGTTTTGTACAAAACCTTTCATGGCAATTTCTCAGTTGACGGCTTCAGGTCTTAAGAAATGCCAGCAAGTCTGCATTGAGCTGGTCTTTGTGTGTGTCGGCCAGTCCGTGGGGTGCGCCCGCATAGATCTTCAGGATTGAGTTCTTGACCAGCTTCACTGAGCGGAGAGCTGCGGCGCCGATCGGCACGATCTGGTCGTCATCGCCGTGAATGATCAAAGTCGGCACGTTGAACTTCTTCAGGTCTTCGGTGAAATCCGTCTCGGAGAACGCCTTGATGCAGTCGAAGGTGTTCTTGTGACCGGCCTGCATCCCCTGCAGCCAGAACGAATCGATCATGCCCTGCGAAACCTTGGCCCCCGGACGGTTGGCACCGAAGAAAGGGCCGCTGGCGATATCCCTGTAGAGCTGCGAGCGGTCGGCCATCGCGCCCTGGCGAATCCCGTCGAATTTCTCGATCGGCATGCCGCCGGGATTGGCCGCCGTTTTTAGCATCAGCGGCGGAACGGCGGCGATCAGCGCGGCCTTGTCCAGCCGTTTGGTGCCATGGCGGCCGATATAGCGTGCAACTTCGCCACCACCCGCAGAGAAGCCGATGAGGACGGCGTCCTTCAGGTCTAGCGTTTCGATAAGCTCCGCGAGATCGTCGGCATAGGTGTCCATCTCGTTGCCATACCAGGGCTGGCTCGACCGCCCATGGCCGCGCCGGTCATGGGCAATGCAACGATAACCGCGGGCAGCGAGGAACAGCATCTGCGCTTCCCAGCTATCTGCACTGAGGGGCCAGCCATGGCTGAACACCACTGGCTGCCCTGTGCCCCAGTCCTTGTAATAAATCTGCGTACCATCTTTCGTCGTAATCGTGCTCATTAATTTCTTCTTTTTTCAATCGTCGGGACCGTTGACCATTCATATCTGCCGCACCAATTAAGGTAAATTTCCTGCTGCGCGGCCAGGCTGGAAGCACCGATAAGCATCAGAATCAGAACGACCAATAGTATGGATGTCCACGCTCATGATCTTCTCCTCGAGTTGTGATGCGGGTTCAGTTAGCCATGCTTATCTGCTGCCGGGCAACTGCACACGAATTTCACCATTCGGATACCGAGCGCTGTGCACGTTGACATAAAGATTGCCGGCCATATAACTCGTGTACTGCGCGTCGGTCAGCTTGGCATCGGGAGGGACGGCAAAGCTGTCGTTTGCAGTTTGGGTCAGTGTAATAACAGGCGGGCCGCTTTTCCCGGCAGCGGCCTCATGAATATGTGCCATTGTCGGTGTCATCCCGGAAATTTTGATGCTGCCACTTACCGTATGGTCTGGCCGCACCGAGATTTGCACTGTACCCGTCGCTAAGGTTGTCACCGGCGGCACCTCGGAGTCTCCGTTCAGATAAATTGGCACGGGTTGCTGGGCATACAGGTTTGCAGAGGCCAGGAGCAGCAAGGTCAGAGGGACCACTCGAGAGAGCAGGGTCTTGGGGGATTTTGTCGTGTTGATCATTTTAAACTCCTCGAAAAATTACAGGGAAGGCGTATCGGTGGCAGCCGCTTGTGAAAATGCGAAAACTGCCACGAGCCAGCCTGCAAGATGCACCGTGAGTGACCTCCAGTCTGTTCGGTAACGCACACAGGCACCGGTTTTCTATGTGCGTTTGCGCACTGTGCATGGCACCACTTGATGGCATCCTGTGCAAGACTTGTGACAAGGAGAATTGGAATGGACAGGATAAAAATTCTGGGCATCGTGGGGAGTCTGCGCAAAGACTCCTTTAACCGTTTAGCACTCAAGGCCGCGCAGGAACTGGTGCCGGAAGGCGCGGTGCTGGTTCTGATGGAACTTCATGACATTCCGGTCTTCAATCAGGATAATGAAATGGCGCCACCCGCTGCCGTGCTTGAATTCAAGCAACAAATTCTGCTCGCCGATGCCATCCTGTTCGGCACGCCGGAGTATAACTATTCGGTTTCCGGCGTGCTCAAGAACGCCATTGACTGGGCGTCCAGGCCCTATGGCGAGAGCGCCTGGACGGGCAAACCGGCAGCAGTTATGGGAGCTTCCAGCGGTAGCCTGGGCACGGCACGCGCGCAATATCATCTGCGGCAAATTCTCGTTACTCTGGACATGCCCGTGGTCAATCAGCCGGAAGTGATGATAGGCAACGCCGCGAAACGGTTTGACCAGAACGGCAAGCTGGCCGATGAGCCTACCAGACAGCACATTCAAAAGCTTCTGGCTGCACTTGTGCGATTTGCAAAAAACAATCCATCAATTAAAAGTCAGGCCGTTTGATGTTAGCTGTGCACTGGGCGGCCTGGTCGAACACAGCCGAGCCAGTCGATTGTTCACGACAATGGTTCGGCCAAGCCAAGCCCGTCACCCAGTGACTCACTACGTATGCCACCGTACAGACTGCGCACGATGAGGCCACTATGTTTGTACACTGCATCGGGACTCTGCAAGAAACTTGTCCATGCGGGCATCACACCGCCCCTCCGCAGCCTGTCATCGCTGCGCGTGGTACAAACGTGACGAAAACCGGCTGCAACTAAGGATGCTCGATTGGCAATTCCGCCAGTCAGGTCCATAACCCAAGGAGCTTGAGATGATTACGGATATTGATGAAGGCAACAGGAAGCAGTTCAAGGACAAGATGGAAGAAGAAATACTGCCACGCAGGGTGGTGTTACGCGGCGCGCTCGCGGTGACTGTTGGCCTGTTGCTGCCGCCCGCACTTTTTGGCTGTGATTCCAGGAAAGGCGCGAACTCAACCAGCAGCGCTCCGCCCGGCTCTCCAGCCACCAGCACGGCATATACAGCCCCGAAGACGACGGCGAAAGCGTCACAGGCAAGTGTGCAGTACCAGACTCAGCCGAAAGGCGATCAGAAGTGCAGTGGCTGCCTGCATTTCATCCCCGAGTCGAATAGCTGCAAGGTGGTTGATGGCCAGATCAGTCCCGATGGCTGGTGCAGGCTGTGGGCCAAGAAGGCTTGAGCCGTTATTTCATCAGGCTCGCACTGATGATGTAATTGCGGATATAGGTGATGTGTTCTTCCCACAGCCAGATTTTCGACTTTAACTCGCTCATTTTTTGTCGTTTATTTTTTCATTGACTTTATCCGCTGCATCATCTATTTTCTTTTCCGCTTTATCAACTGTCTTGTCTATCTTTTTGCCTGCGGATTCTGCAGGTCCGGGCTTGTTGCATGCACTAAGCCCTACAATCATTAACATCGAAATACCCAATAACTTTATATACGATGAAAGTTTCATTTTGATCTCTTCTTTCAATTGGCAAAAAAATTTTTAATTGCACAAATTATTGGGCAGCGTCACCCCAATCCCTCACTTGAATTTTGAATGTGCGTCAGCTACGCCAGCCTTAAGGTAACCCCATATTTTGTCGCCAGTTTCTTTGGCATGATCCCATGCTTCGCTACCGGATTTAACCAGTTCCTTAGTTTTAGCAGCAGCCGTGCGCTGTTTTGCACGCAACTCCTGATGCATTCGAGCGTTCCATTCTTTTAATTCGCGCCGCCATTTTTTGTTAATACGCGTCTTTAATATCCATGATCCACTTCTTAACCGATGGATGGCAATTCATTCTTATTTTTTGTTTGACTTGAGTACCAACCGGTTTTCAACCTCTTTTACGCCATCGACTGCGCCCGCCAGTGCTTTTGCCATATCGCTGTTCGATTGAGAATCCACCGATCCGCTTAATGTCACTACGCCTCTTTCGGTATCAACACTGATTTGCAACGTCTTGAGACCGGGCTCTGCGAAAATAGCGGCTTTAACCTTGGCCGTAATCTCGGTGTCGTCGATGGCTATACCGGCTTTCGCGCCTTGCTCGCTCATTTTTTCACCGACTTCATCGACCACCTTGCCAATTTTCTGGCCAGCTTTATCAGCTGTTTCGTCTATCTTTTTACCTGCGGTCTCTGCCGGCCCCGGCTTTTCACAAGCGCCAAGCCCAACAACCAATATCATCGACATACCAATTAATTTTAAATTTTTTGATGCTTTCATTTTTGCTCCTTTTTAATTACTTGATTGAAATTGCATACATCTGCCCAGGATTAGGTCGCCACTGCAACAAACCACATCAATGGCTTGGTAACGATTTCAAATCCGGTAATTTTCTGTTCATCAATATTTGATTTTGGCAACATCTGTGCAATCGACCCACTACTTATTAGTGCCTATCCTGGTGTACTACGTCAATGTTCGTTATTGACATCCAACACGAATATACGAACCCCAGTTTGTTCCGCTGCAATATAAAATCAGAACCAGCAGAACCCAAGCCACAAGTCACACCTGACGGAACTATCCCACTTACATCAACGATGCTCTGTACGCTAGCGCACATAAAGAAAATTCTTTTAGGCAATCCTTAATGCTTTATGTGCTCCTCTAAAACCAGGCAGAGCCGGTTTTGCACCTGAACTTTTCGGTGCCATCCATCTTTATGCTGTTTTTTTCTTTGGCGGCAAGGCATCCGGCGCATGCTGCTCGGTGCGCCGCTGGCTTCAATCGCCAAAGTTATTTGTGACCGTGTCGATTCGCTCAAACCGCTTGTGGATTTGCCTGGGCGCCAATAAGCAAGATGACAACTGCGGTTATAAGTTGTTTTCACACTGTGCACTAGCGCACAGTAAAGGTCTTATAGAAAGGGGATGATCGACCCTGCGATGCAGTCCTATCAGGATCAAATATTGCAGTGCAGGATCTTCAACAGCCACAGCAAAAAAAATATTTCCGCCTGGCGTCTATCGGTCGAAATTGCCCGATACAGCACGCAAATTTCATGCCGCTAATTAAATCTTGCGATCTCGACATGAACGTCACCTGGGGCAAGATCGCCCGAGGGGTATGAGTTTTCGAACACAGGCCATAAGGCCACTGTTGCGCTGATGAACACGAGTTCGTGCGAGGAGGTTATTATAGCAATCAAAGAGTTATTGTTTTCGGCACGCACACGGAATGTGCTGCGTCACGACCGCGATACTGAGTTGTTGCGCTCGGAGTTGTTCAGCATCGAGCAACTGAAGCGTCACGGGGTCACGCTGGCGGGCCAGCATCGAATCGACCCGCATCCGGGGACGGACAGGTTGCTGCCACGCTTGGCGGATAATGCGCGCGTTCTGCTGGCAGCGTACGACGTCGTCACAGCCGCAGCCACATCGGGGCAACGGGTCGTGCCGGCGGAGGCCTGGCTACTCGACAATTTCTATCTGATCGAGCAGCAGATCGGTCTGGCGCGTCGGCATCTACCGCGCGGATACAGCCGGCAGTTGCCGCGGCTGGCCGGCGGCCTGTCAACCGGCTTTCCCCGCATCTATGATCTGGCGCTGGAGTTGATCTCTCATATGGACGGCCGCGTCGACAGCGACAACGCCACCCAGTTCATCGCCGCCTACCAGACCGTCGTACCGTTGAAGCTGGGCGAGTTGTGGGCCTTCCCGATAATGCTGCAGCTGGCGCTGCTGGAAAACCTGCGCCGTGTCGGGGTGCGTATCGCCCAGCGGCGCGAGGAGCGCGATGCGGCCATCACCTGGGCGGACCGCATGCTTGCCACGGCCGAAAACGAACCAAAACAGCTGATCCAGTTGCTGGCCGAGTTTGCCAATGCCGATGTGCCGCTGACCGCGCCGTTTGTGGAGGAATTTTACGACAGACTCCAGTCTCAGGGTTCCGCCATGGCGTTCGTTCAAACCTGGGTCGAGCAGAAACTGCTCGAACAGGGGGTGACCGCAACAGAGTTGTCGGAGGCTGCCGGCCGAACGGCCGCGGCCAACCAGATCTCCATCGCAAACAGCATCGGCAGTCTGCGCTTCATCGGTGCCATGGACTGGAAGAATTACGTCGAATCGCTCAGTGTCGTCGAACAGATCTTGCGTGAAGATCCGACGGCGATGCACGCCAGCCAGGATTTCGCCACTCGCGACCGCTACCGGCATGTCATCGAGGACGTGGCGCGAGACAGCGCATGCAGCGAAATAGCAGTGGCACGCGAAGCTATTGTTCACGCGAAGGCTGCTGCAGCGCAACGAGGCCAGCGTGACCGTTGCGCGCATGTCGGCTACTACCTGATCGATCGGGGACGACAGCGCCTGGAGCGTGCGGTCGGCTGCCGGCTGTCGTTGAAATCCCGGGTCAACCGGGCGAGCCGGCATGTCCGCCTTTTCCTGTACCTGGGTCCCATCCTGGTGCTTACGCTACTATCGACAGCTGTGGTGCTTTCCGCATTCGGCAGGTTCGATCCGGGAGACTGGCGGATCTGGTTTTTTGCGCTTCTCCTTGTCATCGGCACTTCTGCGTTGGCCGTCCCGCTGGTGAATCTGCTGGTCACGCTCGCCCTGCCGCCGCGCGCGTTGCCACGAATGGATTTTTCCAAAGGGATTCCAGACGGCCATCGCACCATGGTGATCGTCCCTACTCTGCTGACAAGGCCGCAAGACATCGATGACCTGCTCGAAGCCATGGAGATCCGCTATCTCGGCAATCGAGATCCCAATCTGTTCTTTGCGCTGCTGACGGACTTTCGCGATGCGCACGAGCAAACGCTGCCTGACGACGAGGTCTTGCTCACCCAAGCACGCGCTGCAGTGCAGGCTCTCAACGAGACCTACATCGAGGATCGTCCGTGCATCTTTTATTTGTTTCACCGGCCACGGGTGTGGAATCTATTCGAGCGGTTGTGGATGGGGTATGAGCGCAAGCGCGGCAAACTGGAGCAGTTCAATGCACGGCTCAGGGGCGGTGCACAATCGGCTTTTTCGGTTATCGTCGGCGATCAGTCCATTCTCGCTTCGATCCAGTACGTCATCACCCTGGATACCGACACGCAACTGCCACGCGATGCGGCGCGCACCCTGGTCGGCAACCTTGCCCACCCGCTCAATCGGCCAGTCTACAATGCCCGCAAGGGACGCATTATCGAAGGCTACGCGATCCTGCAACCCCGCGTTTCGATCAGTATGACCAGTGCAGGCCAGTCACGCTTTAGCAAACTGTTTGCGGGTGACTCAGGGATAGACCCCTACACGCGCGAGGTTTCGGATGTCTACCAGGATGCCTTCGGCGAAGGCTCGTTCATCGGCAAGGGCATCTACGACGTGGATGCGTTTCGTCAGGCCGTCGACGGGCGCTTTCCCGAGAATCTCATCCTCAGTCACGATTTGCTCGAAAGCGGGTATGCGCGTTCGGCACTGGTGACCGATGTCGAGCTCATCGAAGAGCATCCGGCCAGCGTCGCTATCGAGGCCAGCCGGCGCCACCGCTGGATACGCGGTGACTGGCAGCTTGCCGGCTGGCTGCTGCCGCGCGTGCCGGGACCACCCGGCTTAAATGGCGCGAATGAGATGCGGCAAGCGAATCCGCTCTCGGCCCTGTCACTGTGGAAACTTTGCGACAACCTTAGACGCAGCCTCGTGGCACCGGCGCTGCTTGCCTTGCTGGCAGCGGGATGGCTGCTGGGCCCGGAACCCGTGTGGTTGTGGAGCACGCTGGTCGTGGCTGTGGTGTTCCTGCCCACCGTGCTGTCCACCGTAATCGAGCTTATTCGCAAGCCTGATGAACGGGATTGGCTGGTGCACCTGAGCCTGACCAACAAATCCGCGGGCCGCCCGCTCGCGCTCGCCTTGCTGACCTTGGCCTTTTTGCCCTACGACACGCTGATATGCCTGGGTGCGATCCTGCACTCGGGGGTGCGGATGCTGTTCACGCGACGCGGCTTGTTGCTGTGGCAACTACCCTCCTACGCAAACCGCAACGCACGCCGTACACTGGCCGATTTTTTCAGGGAGATGTGGATCGCACCTGTTCTAGCGGTTGCGTTGGGCGTGCCGTTGGCAATGGGGTGGAGCCAAGCGGCGCAGTGGCCCTACGCTGCACCGATCCTGTTGCTGTGGCTGGTTTCGCCCGTCGTCGGCTGGTGGATCAGCCGTCCGCTGGTATCCCCCGCACCGGACTTGAACGTGGATCAACGCGCGTTCCTGCGGACGTCGGCCCGGAGAACCTGGCGCTATTTCGCAGACTTCGTCGGCCCACAGGATAACTGGCTGCCGCCCGATAATTTCCAGAAATATCCGGCGCCACTCGTTGCCTCGCGTACCTCGCCCACCAACATCGGCATGTCTCTGCTGGCAGACCTGGCTGCGTACGATTTCGGTTATCTCACTGCAGGGGAATGCCTGCGTCGCATCGGCAACACCCTGACCTCGATGGAAAAACTGGAACGCTACCGCGGCCATTTTTACAACTGGTACGACACCCGCACGCTGCAACCGCTCCACCCGCAATACGTCTCGTCGGTAGATAGCGGCAACCTGGCAGGCAGTTTACTCACCCTGCAGGCGGGACTGGCCGAGCTGAAAAATCAGCCGGTGCTGACATCCAACGCGCTCCAGGGGCTGCAGGACACACTGCAAGTGTTTGCCGAACATCTGCCCGCATCACCCGCCACCGGGATTTCAAAAAAAATCCGCTTGCTGCAGGACACCCTCCGCGCACTCACGCTGGACGGTCCGCCACAGACACTGACTGCCGCCGCCAGCGCGCTGGACGAAATACACAAAACGGGCGGAGAGCTGGTTGCATGGTTGCCGGCGGATATCGATGGCGAACTGATTTACTGGGCGCAGGCATTCGACCAGCAATTTCGCGCCCTTCGGGATGAGTTTGAATTTCTGATGCCCGAGCCGCGGCAGAGCAGCGCCATCCCGACACTGGCAGAGCTGGCCGGTACGGGCGCGCTGAAGCAGCTCGGCATCATCGATGATCTGATAAATCGTTGCCGCGAACTGGCGGTGATGGATTTTGAGTTTCTCTACGATACCGCGTGTGATCTGCTGACCATCGGCTACGACGTGGGCGAACGGCGCCGGGATCCGTCCTGCTACGACCTGCTGGCATCGGAAGCGCGCCTGGCCAGTTTTCTGCTCATTGCACAGGGACAGGTTCCACAGAAGCACTGGTTCGCACTCGGCCGCCTGCTGACCAGTCATGGCAGCGATGTGACTCTGATTTCGTGGAGCGGCTCGATGTTCGAGTACCTGATGCCGCAGCTGATCATGCCGAGCTACGCGAACACCCTGCTGGAGCAGACCTGCAAGGCCGCGGTGTCGCGCCAGATCGAATACGGCCGACAACGCGCGGTGCCCTGGGGCATTTCCGAGTCCTGCTACAACGTCACCGACATGCACCAGGTCTACCAATACCGGGCATTCGGCGTGCCGGGGCTGGGCTTCAAACGCGGGCTGGGAGACGATCTGGTTATCGCGCCTTACGCCAGCGCATTGGCGCTGACAGTGATGCCGCGTGAAGCGTGCCGCAACCTGCAGACCCTGGCCGATCATGGATTCCTCGGCGCCTACGGCTTCTACGAAGCGGTCGATTACACGCCCTCGCGGGTGCCGCGCGGAAAGCCTCACGCCATAGTGCGGTCGTTCATGGCGCATCACCAGGGCATGAGCCTGTTGGCCTTTGCACATGTATTGCTCGATCAGCCGATGCAGCGCCGCTTCATGTCCGACCCGCTCGCGCGGGCGACGGAATTGTTGTTGCAGGAGCGTGTGCCGAAGAAGGGTGCCACGCTGCACCCACATGCGGCCGAAGTGAGCGCCGCCGCCCGTCCCCCCAGTGCGGATGCTGGCACGACCATGCGCGTGTTTACCGACACGAATACGCAGGTCCCTGAAGTTCATCTGTTGTCGAACGGCCGCTACCACGTCATGGCAACCCATGCCGGGGGAAGTTACAGCCGCTGGCGCGACCTCGCAGTCACCCGTTGGCGCGAGGACGCCACCTGCGATGGCTGGGGCACTTTCATTTACCTGCGCGACCGCGACAGCGGCCGGTATTGGTCGACTGCACATCAACCGACTCTGCGCCGTGCCGATCACTACGAGGCAATCTTCGTGCAGGCGCGCGCCGAATACCGTCGGCGCGACCATGCGATCGAAGCACATACCGAAATCAGCGTGTCCCCTGAAGACGACGTCGAGATCCGACGAGTCACGCTCACCAACCAGTCGTCCCGCACCCGCCACATCGAGGTAACAAGTTATGCGGAAGTGGTGTTGGCGCCGTTAAATGCCGACTTGGCACATCGCTCATTTAGCAATTTATTCGTGCAGACCGAAATCCTGCCCGGGCGTCAGGCGATCCTCTGCACGCGGCGTCCCCGCACACCGGGGGAGCAGGTGCCATGGATGTTTCACCTGTTGGCCGCACCGGGCGCGGTGGCCGACGAACCGTCTTACGAAACCGACCGCGCCCGGTTCATCGGGCGCGGTCGAACCGTGGCCAATCCGTTGGTGCTGGATAGCCGCGACAGTCCGCCTGCCTTGTCGAACACGGAGGGGTCGGTACTCGATCCCATCGTGGCGATCCGCCGCACCATTACCTTGTCAGCCGACGAATCGGCGAGCGTGCAGATCATCTCCGGTGTCGCGGACACGCGCGAGGCCGCATTGGCTTTGCTTGAGAAATATTGCGACCGCCACTTCGTCGAGCGCGCCTTTGAAATGGCATGGTTCCATAGCCAGGAGGTGATGCGCCACCTCAATGCAACCGAAGCTGATGCACAGATATTTGGCCGCCTGGCCAACTCCGTCATCTACGGCAATGCCATGCGCCGCGCCGCGCCCAGCGTCATTGCCCGCAACCAGCTGGGACAGTCCGGGCTGTGGCGTTTTGCCATCTCGGGCGATCTGCCAATCGTCCTGCTGCACATCGGCGACCTCAACCGCATCGACCTGGTCAAGCAGGTGCTGCAGGCCCATGCCTATTGGCGAATGAAAGGCCTGACCGCCGACCTGGTGATCGTGAACGAGGATTTCTCGGGCTATCGGGCGGTGCTGCAAGACCTGATCATGGGGCTGATCAACACTAGGGGCGATGCGCAGATGATCGACAAACCGGGCGGGGTCTTCGTGCGCCGTGCCGATGAGCTTAGCGAGGACGAGCGGGTCCTGCTGCAGACGGTCGCCCGCATCGTCTTCAGCGATAACGCCGAGACCTTGATCGAGCAGGTGGAGCGCCGTGTGTCGGCAGAGCGCGCGTCGGACCGTCTGGAGCCTTTGCAGCAAGCGGTCACCGAAGCGGTTTATCCGCTGGCTGCGCGCGATCGCATTTTCAGCAACGGTCTGGGCGGTTTTACGCCCGACGGGCACGAATACGTCATCACCCTTGAACCCGGTCAAAACACGCCGGCGCCATGGGTCAACGTGATCGCCAGCCCGCACATTGGCACGGTCGTCAGCGAGAGCGGCAGCGCGTATACCTGGGCGGAAAACGCGCACGAATTCAGGCTGACCACCTGGCACAACGACCCGCTGAGTGACAGCAGCGGCGAGGCGCTCTACATCCGCGACGAGGATACGGGAGCGTTCTGGTCGCCGACGCCGTTGCCCGCCCGCGGACGCTCCGGCTATGTGTGCCGGCACGGGTTCGGCTACAGCGTGTTTGAACACTACGAAGCCGGCATCGCCTCCGAACTGTTCACCTACGTTGCCATGGACGCACCTGTGAAGTTCGTGGTGGTCAAGCTGCGCAACCATTCGAAGCGCACGCGCCAATTGTCGCTGACCGGGTATTGGGAACTGGTGCTCGGCGAGGGCCGACACGCCAATTTGATGCACATCGTCACCGAAACGGATCCTTACAGCGGGGCGCTGTTTGCCCGCAATGCCTATGGGCACGAATGCGCCAATCGGGTGGTCTTTGCCCATGTCAGCGAGCGGGAGCGGACGGTGAGCGGAAACCGAACCGAATTCATCGGCCGCAACGGCTCGCTGGCCAGCCCGGCTGCGATGCGCCGCAAGCGCTTGTCGGGCAGGACCGGGGCCGGCCTGGATCCGTGCGCTGCGATACAGACCCGGATCGAACTGGCTGCGGGGCAGGAGTGCGAGATCGTGTTCGTATTCGGTGCTGCCCGCAACGCCGACGAAGCGCGGCATTTCATCCGGCGGTTTGGCGGGCGGGCGGGCGCGCAGCAGTCTCTAGAAGCGGTGTGGGAACACTGGAACCGCACCCTGGGCGCGGTGAATGTGGAAACGCCAGACCCCGCACTGAACGTGCTGGCCAATGGCTGGCTGGTCTATCAGACCCTGTCCTGCAGGCTGTGGGGACGCAGTGGCTATTATCAGTCCGGCGGTGCCTACGGATTCCGCGATCAATTACAGGACACCATGGCGCTGCTCCATGCGACACCCTGGCTCGCCCGCGAGCAGTTGATCCGCTGCGCCGGGCGCCAGTTCCTCAAGGGCGACGTGCAACACTGGTGGCACCCGCCCAACGGACAAGGCGTGCGCACCCATTTCTCCGATGACTATCTGTGGCTGCCATATGCAACCTGTCGTTATGTGCTGGCGACTGGAGATACGGGCGTACTCGACGAGCCCATTCATTTCCTGGAGGGACGCGAGCTGAATCCGGAAGAGGAGGCTTACTACGACCAGCCGCAACGCTCGCCCGAAGCGGCCAGCCTCTATGAGCATTGCGTGCGTGCCATCAAACACGGTTTGCGTTTTGGCGCCCATCACTTGCCGCTGATAGGCTGTGGCGACTGGAACGATGGCATGAATCTCGTCGGTCGCGATGGCAAGGGCGAGAGTGTTTGGCTGGCGTGGTTTCTGTATGAGAATCTTCAGCTGTTTGCAGCCCTGGCCAGTGACCGGGACGACGCGGCCTTTGCCGAAACTTGTACCAGACAGGCCGTACTCCTGCGCAACAATATTGAGACCAATGCCTGGGACGGCGATTGGTACCGGCGGGCCTATTTTGATGATGGCACACCCTTGGGTTCATCCGGCAATGACGAATGTCAAATTGATTCGATCAGCCAGAGTTGGGCTGTCATTTCGGGTGGCGGCAATCCGATGCGCGCACGCCAAGCAATGGCCGAGGTGGACAAACGTCTGGTGCGACGCGATACACAGTTAATTCAGCTGCTCGACCCGCCCTTTGACAAATCAGACCTGGAGCCCGGTTACATCAAGGGCTATGTACCCGGCGTGCGCGAGAACGGCGGCCAATATACCCATGCCGCAATTTGGAGCACGATGGCGTTTGCCATGATGGGTGACAATGAACGCGCGTGGGAATTGTTCGCCATACTCAATCCCATCAATCACGGTAGCCAGCCAAAAGAGATAGAACGCTACAAGGTCGAGCCGTACGTCATGTGCGCGGATATTTACGCTGCACCGCCACACACCGGCAGGGGTGGCTGGACCTGGTACACCGGGGCAGCTGGCTGGATGTACCGGCTGACCGTGGAAACCCTGCTGGGCCTGCAACTGGAAGTAGACCATCTGCGTATTGCACCGTGCATCCCGGCGCATTGGGACTCGTACAAAATCCACTACCGCTATCGCGAGACGGTCTACCACATCACCGTTAAGCACGTCGACGAACAGTCGGAGCAGGTGATCCGCGTGACGGTCGACGGCGTCGAACGCCCCGATAAAATAATTCCGCTGATCGACGACCGCCAGGAGCACGCGGTCGACGTGAGAATAACGGCTCTACCCCCGGCTCACCAATAACAAGGAGATAAACATGAACATGACTATAACCCTCGCCCCGCTAATTTCGCTGATCGCCGGGATTCTCATATTGGTTGTGCCGCGTATGTTGAACTACATCGTCGCCATATACTTGATTGTTATAGGCTTGATCGGGTTGTTCGGCGGGGGCGATTTTCATATCCGGTGAGTCGCTGCCGGTGTTCCCGCAAGGTCGCGTCTCGTCACCCGGAGATCGAAGCGGAAATGAAATGGCAAAGATCGAGCAGATTGAATTGGATGTGTATCGCAGAAAGAAATTGTTGGGCAACGCGGAATAGCACGCATAGGGTCAGTGTGCCTGCTCCAATCACCTGCCTAGGCCAATAGCCCGGGAAAGTATGGAAGTCCTGAATACGCCATCATTCAGGACCTGGATTTCAATGCATTGCGGCATCGGGCATTTTTCACTGCTGATGGATTACAACCAGCGTGCCCACAAGCGCGCAGCCCATTCCCTGATGCGTGTACCGATTGAACGGTTTCTCCATGATTCGAGCGTAACGAGTTTGGACGATTCCAGGTCTTTCTCGAACATGGCCTGCATTTGTGCGCCGAAATCCTGCCCCAGCATGACCGCATTGATTTCCTGGTTGTTGAGGAAACTGCGCCAGTCGAGATTGGTTGAGCCTACTGTTGACCAGACACCGTCGATGAGCGCGGTTTTAGCATGCAGTAATGCAACTTGCCGTTCATAGATTTTCACTCCGGCGCTGAGTAGTTCATCGTAATAAGACCGCGATGCGTAATACACCAATGACGAATCGATTTTTTCGGGTAGCAACAGCCTCACATCCACGCCGCGCTGCACCGCCCCCTTCAGTGCGGCAAGCAGTTGTGGATCGGGGACAAAATAGGCATTGGTCAGAAAAACCCGGGTTTCCGCACTATTGATGGCGGAGATCAGGGTTGCAAAGATCTGGCTGTAAGGCTCCGCGGGCGAACTACCGATGGCGCGTACCACCACATTTCCCTTACTGCCGGGCTCAGGAAAATAATCTCCAGATGCCAACGGATCGCCTTTTTGCTGACTCCATGTCGCCACAAACAGTTTCTGGAATTCGCTTACAACCGGACCCGCCATGCGCAAATGGGTATCACGCCATTCCGGATTATCTGTGCTCGATTTGGTTCTGCCAAATGACCCGCTGGAATATACGCTGCTGATATTGATGCCGCCAACAAACGCAATCTGCCCATCCACGATCAATAGTTTGCGGTGATCACGCTGATTGACTTGCCAGCCCTTGCGCGCCAGCAGTGGATTAACCGGGTTGAATTCAAGCACATTCACGCCGCTATCTTTCAGCCGTTTGAAGAACTCTTTGGGCGTGTTGATTGACCCCACGCTATCGTAAATAAGATTGACCTGCACACCACTACGTTGCTTGCTGGTCAATAGTTCGGCAAAACGCTGTCCGATCTCGTCATCGTCGAAGATGTAAGTCTCCATGTTGATATGGTTCTTCGCCTTCTGCATGGCTGCGAACATGGATTTATACGTTGACGGGCCATCGACCAGCAGATCCACCTTGTTGCCCACTATCAGCGGGCTGCCGACAATCTCAGCTTCCAGTGCCAGATGTTTATCAAAGATATTGGTATCTGCGCCATTGCGTTTAAGTCCGGCGAGAATCAACTTGCTCTGCTGTGTACTCAAGGGGCCGTGCGCACCATCGAATTGCACAAGATGCGAATGCCGCATCGCCATGTCGGGCACCATGGTAGGTATTGAGCCACAACTTAATAAAAGCGCCATACAAAGTACGGATGCAAGTGTTGCGAAGCTCACAAATATGATTCTCTTGAGATACATCAGCATGTCTTCCAAGCGGTTGTCATGATCAGCCCACAAATTGAAGAAAAAACAAACCTGCTTACGTAGCTAGCAGTGTTACCTGGTCAATTGCAATGTTGGCCCTGCTTATCCACTTTGTTTGTTCGCCAGCGCACAGACACGACAATACTGCCGCGATACTCTGAATTTTCTTGAGACTGGAAGGATGCCATGCCACCGCACAATTCCGTGCCGTGCAGAGGCGGCCAGCCGAAATAGTCAACTCACGCTAAAGGAGAAAAAAATGAACTGGGACCAAATCAAAGGAAACTGGAAACAATTGAAGGGCAATATCAAGCAGCAGTGGGGCAAGCTGACCGATGATGAATTGGATGTGATCGCAGGCAAGCGCGAACAGCTGGCCGGAAAGATTCAGGAAATCTACGGCACCACTAAAGAAGAAGCGGAAAAACAGGTTGCAGAATGGCAGGAGAAACAGAAAGATACACTTCATTAACGCGATGCGTGTATGGGCGAAAATAAACGCCCTGCATGCTTCTTCTTTTTGTAAATATTAAACAAATTCTAGGAATCATCACCATGAATAATATCAATCTCAGTGCAGCAATCGTGCTGGCAATCAGCCTTCCTTATAGCGTTAACGCAATGGCGCAAAACATGTCGAAGAGCGAATACAAGGCTGCCGAGAAGAACATCGTGGCCGAATACAAGGCCGCCAAGACGAATTGTGATTCATTAGCCGCTAACGCGAAAGACATCTGCATGGCCGAAGCAAAAGGCAAGGAAAAAATCGCAAAAACGGAACTGGAAGCGCGACACAAGCCTTCCAAAACAGCGGGCTATAAAGTAAGTGTTGCCAAGGCGGAAGCGGATTACGCGGTAGCCAAGGAACAGTGCGATGACAAAGCCGGCAACGACAAGGACGTCTGTGTGAAAGAAGCCAAAGCCGCATTGGTGAGTGCAAAAGCCGACGCCAAAGCCCAGTTGAAATCCTCGAAGGCAAAAGCAACAGAACGCGAAGAGACCTCCGAGGCACGCATGAAGGCGAAAGAGGAAGGCAGCGAAGCTCGCAAGGACGCAGCGGATGCCAAGCGTGATGCGGATTATGCCGTGGCAAAAGAGAAATGCGATGCCATGTCGGGCAACGCCAGGGATCTTTGCGTGAACAATGCAAAGAAGCTCCACGGAAAATAATCTGACGGGTAGAAATTCACATGGCACCGGATGTTTAATGCGGAGGTATTCCAAATGAACAAGATACAAAGATCAGCGTTAAATGTAGCGTCAATAACACTGCTGCTCGGTCTGATGGGTTGCACAGTAATCGGGGCCGGCATCGGTGCTGTGGCCGGGTCTGGCAGCACCGCTGGCGTGGTGGGCGGCGCGATTATCGGTGGTGTCATAGGCCACGCAATCAGTCATTAAACTGCATCAGTTACGCAACTACTGCGCTATAGCTGGCATTGCGTCTGCATGCATAAGCCATTTTTTTAGAAAGGTGAATATCATGCTTTATACCATTGCAGTTGTGATGCTTATCTTGTGGCTGCTGGGGCTGATAACTTCTTACACCATGGGTGGATTCATTCACATTCTGCTGGTAATCGCTATCGTGGTTATATTGCTGAGAGTGATTAACGGCTGACCCTGTCTGTGCCTATTCGTTTTTGTTTAAAGCTTTCTGCTGACTGAGCGGAGGGAAAAGGATTTTATATCAACTCACTGCTTGATGCCGGGCGTCCGCAGATTGAGTAGAGCAACATACAAAAAATACAAAGACAGCGTCAACTGACCGTGGCACTTTGAGCTGGCAATCAAACTGAATAGCTTTTGTCTCAAGCAATGTACGACAGCGCACAGACGTCATTTCATTCGCATATTATTTTACGTTCAAATAGTGGACGGAGCCGAACATAAGCCGAGGTCAAACAAACGCAACATCACCTGATTGGTTTTTAACCTGCTGTCATAAAAGTATAAAACGATGCAATCTCAATCAGTATTCACTGCAATGTTTGCGTTTTTTGTTTAACTCAATGGAGAAAAAAAATGATACAAAAAATTAGCCAATTAAAATCGAATCAAATGATACATAGCATCGGCTTAAGCGTTGCTGTTGCTATTTTTATGGCGGGCTGTGCAAGCACTCCTGCGCCTATTGAGCAGATGGCAGTTTCCAGAGAAGCGGTAAGCAATGCAAGCAGCGCCGGAGGCAACGAGTTTGCACCAGTGCAACTCAATGCCGCGATAGAGAAGATGGATGCTGCCGAGCGAGCAATGGTCAAAAAGGATTATCTGCGCGCCAGACAACTGGCTGAGCAAGCGGAGGCTGACGCGCAACTGGCTGGTGCGATGGCGCGATCAGCCAAAGCGAAAAAGGCGGCAGACGAATTGCAGGAAGGTAGTCGCATATTGCGCCAAGAGATTGAGCGCAAAGCCGACTAAAAGCATTTCTTAACATTAGGATTTCCACTCGATGCCGGAGTCGGATTCTGAATTTTCGCAGTCACCTTAATCATCAATGGAGTTAATCATGAAAAAAAACAGATACTTTTCTCTGGCATTGATCGTTGCATTCGCGATTTTATCTGGCTGCAGATCCACTCCACAGAATTCGAATCTCTCGGCAGCACACGCCAATTACAGCAGCGCATTGAGCAACCCCCAAGTCACAAATCTGGCAGCGCCTGAGTTGAAAGATGCCGGTGACTCTCTGAACAAGGCTGACGCTGCCTTGAGCAAAGGAGAAAAAACCGCCACAGTCGACCATCTGGCCTACATCGCCAACCAGAAAGTGGCGATCGCGCAGGAAACCGCAAAACGAAAAACAGCTGAATTAGCGGTCACGGAAGCCAGCGCCAAACGCGACAAAATTCGCCTTGAGGCCAGAACCGCTGAAGCTGATGCGGCCAAGCAGCAGTCTACTGCCGTACAGGAAGCAGCCAAGCAGCAGGCTGCGGCCGCGCAGGAAACTGCCGAACAGCAAGCTGCCGCATTGGCTGCTGCCGGTGCCAAATCCGAACGCGACCAGGCAACCATTGCGCAACAGGAAGCTATGCTCAAGGAATTGAATGCAAAGAAAACAGAACGCGGCATGGTGATTACACTTGGCGACGTATTGTTCAGCGTCAACAAGGCGCAACTGAAATCGGGCGGCACGCGCAACGTTAAAAAACTGGCCGATTTTCTCACGCAAAACCCGCAACAAAAAGTATCGATTGAAGGCCACACTGACAGCACCGGCAGTAACAGTCTCAATCAGAAGTTATCTGAACGCCGCGCTAATGCCGTCAAGGCCGCTTTGATCAAGATGGGAATCAGCAGCGACCGTATCACTACACGCGGCTATGGTGAGGAGTTTCCGGTTGCCAGCAACGATTCTGCCGTAAATCGTCAAATGAATCGGCGTGTGGAAATCATACTTTCAGACGAGAACGGCAATATCGCTCCACGCTAGTAGCCTGCCAGTCGTAAGTGGAAAGATCTGAATGATCAAATGCATGCACCGCTATTTTTTTATCCGATAAGGAGAACGAAATGTCATTGGGAACGATTCTATTAATCATTCTGATATTGATGTTGATCGGTGCTATTCCTGCCTGGCCTCACAGCAGGACGTGGGGTTATGGCCCAAGCGGCGGACTTGGATTGCTATTGATCATCGTGATAATTCTGTTGCTGCTGGGACGATTATAGCGTGATCGATCTTATATTTTGCTGAAGGCGCAAGCGTGCTGCAGTTGGTGAAAAGTTACCCGTAAGTAAATTTTGTATTAACCAAGGAGATTGACCATGAAACAACTTAAGTATTTTTCCATATTATTTATGACCTTCGCGTTGCTTTTTTCGCTGGGTTGCTCGTCCACACCAACCAAGGAAGGCACGGGTGAATATATTGACGACAGCGTCATCACCACCAAGGTAAAGGCAGCCATATTCAACGAACCTACTTTAAAATCATCCGAAATAAATGTTGAAACGTTCAAGGGTGTAGTCCAGTTGAGCGGTTACGTCAACTCTCAGGCCGACATTAGCAAGGCAGCCGAAGTAGCACGTGGCGTCAAGGGAGTGAAATCCGTCAACAATGACATGCGGCTTAAATAAGAACGCGTTTTTAAACTTCAGGGATGCAACTCGTGTCAACCTTAATGCTTTAGCATGTGGACGAATCGACCGCTTGTCAGTCCCCGTCCACTTGGTCAGGTGATTTATGCATTAATCTTTCATCACTCAACATTTCGTGCGTCGACACAAAATGCTAAAAATTACTTATCTATAACATTATTTGTATTTAAAAAACCGCTTTTAATGCGATTCATGCGATATCAGTCCTTTGGTTTAATCTGCACAAGCATGATGTAACATTGTTCAGCGTAATACTATTAGCGGGTAATCACATTTCACCGCCGCTATAATAGCGAAACGTAATTCGTGTTACGCATCGCCTCTTTTTTTACCATGTCCTTGCTCCATCCCTCCGCCGAAGCAGCCGCTACAGCAACTGCAAAATCACGCCCGTGGCCGTCTGTACTGAAGCTTGCCATTTCAATCTACCTGCCGCTGATTCTGGCAGTGACCGCGCTGGCCTATAGCCTGACCAAGATCGATGTTGATGCGCGATCTATTCCTGGCGCAAAGCATGTCCAGCCCCCCGAACAGAGCAAGGCCGGCAAGAAGGGCGAAAATAGCCAGGACTACTATTTTAAAATCGTGTCTCTGGTTCCCTCAGCCGAGCTCCCTGCGCTTACTCCCAGACAGTACCCGCGCAGTTTTTCGCTGTTCTTTTTCAGCTTACTGCTGCTCGCCCTGTTTTCCATTTACCTGGCGCACAGCATACTTAGCCGCAGGCAATTGCGCGCAGCCATCTTCGAAAACGAAGCGCATCTGAAGGAAATCACCTCCACCCTGGGCGAGGGCATCTTCGTTGTAGACAATCAGGAACGGACCACTTTTGTTAACCCGGAAGCAGAACGCCTGCTGGGCTGGTCCCAGGCAGAGCTGCTGGGACAGAATGCGCATGATAAATTCCATTATCGCACCCTGGACGGTTCCCCTCTTCATTCACGCGACTGTGAAATTTACCGGATTATGCAGTCCGGTGACTCCTACCGTAGCAACACCCAGGTTTTCTGGCGCAAGGATGGCTCACCCCTGCAAGCGGATGTCAGCGCCTCCCCCATCATACGCGCCGGGAAAATAGTAGGCGCTGTGGTCGCATTTGGCGATATCGGCAAGCAAAAACAGGCGGAAGCAGCGCTGCTCAATAGCGAAACACAGTTAAAGCAGGCCCAGCGCCTGGCGCAGCTGGGCAGCTGGGATCTTGATCTCGTTACCCAGGCACTGACCTGGTCGGAAGAAATTTACGGAATATTCGAAATTGATCGGGGCGCTTTCGAAGCAACTTATGAATCCTTCCTGAATATCGTACACCCGCAAGACCGCGACCGGCTCAATCAGAGCTACACCGGATCCGTTTTAAACCACACCCCTTACAGTTCGGAACATCGTTTGTTATTTGCCGACGGCCGCGTCAAACACGTGATAGAACGCGGTGAAACTTTCTACGACGCCGATGATCACCCCATCCGTTCCATCGGCACAGTACAGGACATCACCGAACGCAAGCACGCAGAAGAAGAACGCCTGCTCGCCGAAAGACTCTTTCACATGGTCTTCAACAATGTTGCCGATGGCATTGTGATCCATGATAGCAACGGACGCTTCCTGGAAGCGAACCGTATTTTCCATGATCGCCTGGGCTATAGCCGCGAAGAATTATTAAAACTCTCCCCGCTTGGCATTAACAATCAGGAAGGCGCGGCAAAATTCCTTGAGCGGGGCCTGCAGCTACAAGAACAGGGGCATATCACCTTTGAGACAACTCATATCAGCAAAAGCGGACAGCAGATACCGATGGAGATCAGCGCCCGCCTGATTGAATACAAGGGAAAATCCGCCACACTCAGCGTGGTGCGAGACATCAGCGAGCGCAAGGCGGCTCAGGAAGCGTTGCGCACCAGCAAGGAAACCGCCCGCACTCTGCTCAACGCCACATCCGAATCGGCCATACTGATGGATGCAGCAGGCATCGTGCACGCAATCAACAGAGTGGGTGCCAAGCGCTTGCGTAAACGTCCCGATGAAGTCGTTGGCCGAAATATCACAGAATTCCTGCCGCCAGACGTCGCTGCAAGCAGAAAAAAAATAATTGAAGAGGTCATGCATAGCGGACAGCCCGCGCAGTTTCAGGATGAATGCAATGGCATACACCTGAACCAGAACGTCTATCCGATTATGGATGAGCATGGCAAGGCCAGCCATATTGCCATTTATGCCACCGATATTACCGAACGCATCAAGCAGCAAGCAGAAGATACACTGCTGCATCGTATTGACCAGCAGGTATTGCGCAGCAGTTCGCTACCCAACCTGCTGCAATTTGTCTGTGACGAAATCGTGCAATTGTTCGACTACCAGTTCGCATGGCTGGGCAAGAAAGAAATGAGCGGAGAATTTTGGATCACCGCGCAATCCGGCGACGCTTCTGCATACCTGCATGAGCTGCAACGCATCGGCGTGCGCTGGGATGAGTCCCCGCAGGGCAGAGGCCCGGCAGGGGCCTGCATACGCAGCGGACAGATGCAGATTTTCAAGATTTCGGACCGCAGCTTCCAGCCCTGGCATGATGCGGCGCTACGTTTTGGTTTTAAATCCATCGCAGGCATACCCCTCTTCGTGCGCGGGCAGATGTATGGCGCATTGATGCTTTACTCCCGGCAAGAACATGATTTCGATGACGCAATCATGCTGCAGCGTCTGGCAGGTATCGCCAGCCGCATCTGTGTCGCGCTGGAAATGGCAATGGATCAGCAACAGCTGAGATTGCTCAGCACCGCGCTTGCCTCTGCCGGAAACGGCGTATTCATTACGGATGCACGGGGTCACATCCTGTGGATCAACAACGCCTTCACCCGCCTTACCGGCTATGACAGCGAAGAAACCATCGGCAGAACAGCTGCGCTGCTGAAGTCGGGCAAACAGGATGCGAGTTATTACAGAATATTATGGAACACCATCCTGCAGGGTGATACCTGGAGCAAGGAAACCGTGGAACGCCACAAAACCGGCACCCTATTCACTGTTCAGCAGACCATCACCCCGATCAAAAATGATGACGGCGTGATCAGCCATTTTGTTTCAATTCTGGACGACATCACCGCACAAAAGGAAACGGCTGCACGCATCCAGTACATGGCGCATTACGATGCGCTCACTGCGCTGCCGAATCGGGCGCTTTTCCATGACCGTCTCAGCCAGGTGCTGGCACAAGCCAAACGCGAGGGGCACATCAGCGCGTTGATGTTCATTGATCTGGATCGCTTCAAGGCTGTGAACGACACCTTGGGGCACCATATAGGCGACCTGCTGCTGCAGGCCGTTGCAGAGCGGCTCAAATCCTGCGTACGTGAAACCGACACTGTGTCGCGTCTGGCCGGGGATGAATTCACCGTGCTGTTGCCGCATGTGCACGGACGGGAGGATGCCAGCCTGATCGCCAGAAAAATCACGGCTGCCCTGGCCGTCCCTTTCACTCTCGACGGGCACGAAGTGAATATCGGCTGCAGCACCGGCATCGCATTTTATCCGGCAGATGCCGAAAGCGATGAGGCGCTGCTAAAATGCGCAGACCATGCCATGTATACAGCCAAGGAACAGGGGCGGGGAACATTCCGTTTTTACCAGCCAGACTGATATTTTCAAACCGTACAGCAAACGATTATTCCCGCAGCATTGTCTGGCGGTTAGCCATGCACCGCATGGCCGGGATGATTACAACCGCGTGAGTTTATGCGCCCCTGCATCCGCCATCTAAATGTCATCGCCAGCCGGCAGCACGAACCAGAAGATGCTGCCCTTCCCCTGTACGCTCTCAACCCCAATCTCGCCATGCATCGCCTCGACCAGCTGTTTGCACACATACAAGCCGATGCCAGCCCCTTCGATCTTGCCGTGTTTCTGGTCCAGGCGTTCGAAGTGCCTGAAAAGAAGAGGCAGCTTGTCGCTGGCGATTCCGTCGCCGGTATCCTGCACCTGAATGCGCAAGCGTCCGCCCGGCTGCTTCATGCTGCTGATGGTGACAGTGCCGTTCTCGCGGTTATATTTCACCGCATTGGTGAGCAGATTGATCAGTACCTGCCGTATGCGGAGCCCATCCCCCTTCACTAACAGGTTCCGGTCGACGATTGCATTCTCTATCATGATGATTCTATTGTTGATGCGACTGCTCGCAACCAGTGACACACTGCTCTCGACCAGCTCTGCAATGCTGACATCCTGTATGTTGAATTCCAGTTTTCCAATTTCGATTCTGGACAAATCCAGCAGATCATTGATCAAGCCAAGCAACTGATTTCCAGCGGTAATCATGTGACTCACGAATTCGTGCTGCTCCCGTTTTTCCGGTCCGATCTGCATCGCCAGCAACTGGCCAAAACCGAGGATGGCATTCAGCGGCGTGCGCAATTCGTGGCTCATGTTGGAAAGGAATTGCGACTTTGCCTTGTTCGCATTTTCTGCTGCCGCACGCGCCTTGATGAAAGCTGTAATATCAGTACGTACTGACACATACTGGTACGGTTTGCCATCCTTGTTCAAAAACGGCACGATGGTTGAGTCCACCCAGTAGAAGCTTCCATCCTTGGCCCTGTTGCGGATTTGTCCATGCCACGCCTGGCCGCTGGAGATGACATGCCACATTTCAATAAAAAAATCCCGCGAATGCAAGCCTGAATTAAGTATTCTGTGGTTCCTGCCAACAAGCTCCTCAATGCTGTAGCCTGATACTTCACAAAACTTGTCATTGGCATAGGTGAAATTGCCGGATACATCCGCGATGCTGACAATGGAATGATGATCCAGCGCCAGCTTCACATCATCCAGCTCCAGTTCCAGCAAATCCTTCTCTGCCTGGTCTTTTGCATGATTGGCTTCAATGATCTGTTGATTGGCCGCCTCTCGTTCTACTTCCCAATCAGCTTGACGTCGCGTCAGCCACAGATAGATGCACACACCGCTCAACATGAATACGCCGGTGAGCAAATAGAACGCCTGGTTGCTTTTCCACCATTGTGCACGGATATTTGACAAGGGGGTGCCCACGCTCAGCGTAAGCGGGTACCAGGCAAGCCTGTGGAACGCCACAACATTCTGTGAACCCAGGCTGAAAATTCCTTCCACCACGCCTTGTTGCGGGAATTTTTTTTCCTGAAGAAAAGACATCAGCAAGCCTGCCCGCGGCTTGCCATAAGTTGCATCCAGGTCTGTTGCTGCGGGACTTGGATATCGGCTCAGCAAATAGCCATCGTCCCGCAACAAACCGAGCGTGGCATCATGAGGCAGATACAGGCTTTGCCAGAAGCTCTGCTGGCGGGCGAGCGGCAAGGTCGCCTGGATCACAAACAGCAACTTGCCATTACCATCGCGGATAGCGTATCTGAGCGGGATAATCCATTCATTCACCATTTTGCCTACAAACGGGCGTCCAATGTTGAAATCTTCACCCTGTTGCAGCGCATCGCGCCCCATGACAAAGGAGCTCTCTTTGATAATATTTGGTAGCTTACCCACTGGCGAATTGATAGCCGAAGCGACTAATTGTCCATCAAGTCGAACAATATTGATATTCGCCAGATCCGGATTGGCCTGCTTGATGCGCTTAATCAGCAAATGTGCCGGCTCTCCTTCTATTGCAAGCCTTTTACTCTGCAAATCTTCCACCAGCATTCTGAGGCTGTTCTCCAGATGAGCAAAATAGGAATCCAGAAACTTGCTCTCCAATTCTGCCAGCAGGGAGAGTTGATCCGTCTGTTCTTTGTGCACCCGCTGCCAAGACTGCCACGAGTATGCAACGGTGAAACCGATCAGGCAAAGCAGAACCAGGCTGAAACCGCGGCGCATATTGCGGTTGGTCTGAAAACGGGCAATCATTGTTAAAGTTTTCCTGATCTATAAATTTAAGCAATTAATCAGCATCAAAGGAACTGATACAACTTTAGCTCAAAACCGGAAAAGTTAATACGGAGAACAGCTTATGCCATTCACCGCAATTCGCAAGCTAGCAAGCCGGCTTGCCGCCAATGCCGCGGCGTCATAACGGATGAGGTGATATCGGGGCCGCGTTAGAGGAAGCTGTCCGTTGGATTTGAGTGAAAACCGACATCAGCGGCACACAGGCTATGCGCATCGCCGCACACTACAGACCTTTACTTTGCCCCTGCTGAAGTTTTGCGTCATCCGCAGCAATGCTTCCGGCAACAAGGAGGCCGTCGATGAGGTCAAATATTGTCTTGATGTTGACTGGCTTGGTGACATAGGCGTCGAAGCCCGCTGCAAGGCCTCGCTCATCGTCTCCTTGCATGGCATTGGCAGTCAGCGCAATCACCGGCACATGCGCCGTCATGGCATCGCCCTTGAGCAGTCCGAGCGCTTCATAACCATCCATACCCGGCAGATTGATATCCATCAGGATCAGCGCCGGCGGCTCGGCCCATGCCAGCGAAATGCCGATCTCGGCCGACTCTGCATCGCGCAGTTCCAGCTCTTCACGCCTGGCGAAAACTCGCTGCATCACGAAGCGGGCTGCTGCATCGTCCTCGATGTGGAGCACAACGGAGCGTGCCTGTTTGCGCTCATGCGGTTCTGCCAGCTTTGCAGCTACGGTCAACTCCGGCCCGCTTCCATCTTCTGCCCCGCCGGGCGGAAATTCGACCCAGAAGCAACTGCCCTGTCCGTGGATGCTGTCAAATCCGATATTGCCGCCCATGGTTTCGACGATGCGCTTGGTAATGACCAGGCCTATGCCCGTGCCTTCCACCGTGCCGTGTTCCGCACCCAGCCGATCAAAGGCGTTAAAGATGCGGTCTTTCTTGTCCGCTGCAATACCCGGCCCGGTGTCGGCAACACTGATGCGCACGCGGCCATCGCGCATCGCACTGGAAATGGTGACACTGCCCTGGGGCCTGTTGTATTTGATGGCATTGGAGAGCAAATTGATCACTACCTGACGCAAACGGTTGTGATCGGCAAGCACCATCGCCGTCTCGCCGCAGCCGATTTCCTGGCTGATCGCGATACCCTGTTTGCTGGCAATGGGCGCCATCAGGGCCAGGCTGTCCTCCACCACAAAGGCGACTGATACCGGCTCTATCGACATTGCGATCCTGCCCGCTTCGATGCGGGCAAGATCAATCATATCGTTGATCAATGTCAGCAGATGATTGCCGGCCTGCTCGATTTCGCCGGCATAATCCCGGTTGAGCTCGGACAACTCGGGATCTGTGGCTATCAATTGCGAAAAGCCGAGGACAGCATGGAGCGGTGTGCGCAATTCATGGCTCATGCAGGCGAGGAACTCGCTCTTGGCGCGACTGGCTGCTTCGGCCGTTTCCTTCGCATTGAGCAGCGCCTCTTCAATGCGCTTGCGCTCGGTAATATCCTGCACGGTACCCAGCGCGCGCACGGCCTGACCGGCAGCATCATGCTTCACTTCGCCCTTTAACTGAATCTCATGCTCGCTGCCATCCGGCCAAATGACCCGATGCGCGTACTCATGGAGACCACCTTCCTGCAGCGCATGCTGCACTTTTTTCTCCACCCATTCCACATCATCGGGGTGTATCGCCTGCTTATACAGTGCATAGTCGGGAGTGACGGATTCCGGTGCCAGACCCCACAAACGAAAATGCTCGGCGGACCAATGCAATTTCCCGGAAACAGGATACCAATCAAAACTGCCCATATGCGCGACTTCCTGCGCCTCGTTCAGACCGGCCTCTCTCTGGCTCAACATCTGTTCGCGGCTGGCCGCTTCGACACGCAGCCGAAAGTTTTCATGAAGATTGCCTCTCAAGCGTCCTGCGCTCATCACAAACAGCACCAGGGATAGCGCAGCCATCAAGCTCATGTTCAGCGACAGCTTGCCGCCTTCCGCCGCCAAACTCACGGCCAGCGGCAGCAACGTCGGCACGAGGAATCCCAGCGTGGACACACGGTCCACCGCCAGTGTTGTGATCGCCCCGGCACTCAAACCGGCAAGTACCATCGCAAGCATTGCCTGATGCGGCACATCCCCTGCCGGAAACAGCAGCACAGCGCCTGTGCCCCATGCCATGCCGGTGGCGAGGGCAGTAATGCGGAAGGACTGCATCCAGCCTGAGTCGTATTTTTCTGCGCCCAATCCGTTGCAGCGCCAAGCCAGTAGCAGTATCCCCCTTATCAGCAGGATGGAGCCGAGCAGGGCGAGCCAGCCAAACAGCCTGAACGGGGCGATTACCGATAACTGTACGGCAGCGAGAACCAGTGCAAGCGACGCATTGACGACAAGCGCGTTGGGCAAACCCATATACAACACCCTGGTCTGCTCTTGTTGCAGGGTGCAGGCTTGCCCCCCCTTGTCGTCGTTCAACATGGAAATTGGCCCTGTCGGGATTCACGCGTGAGAATAAAGAAACACCAGCGTCTGCTTGCAGGAAAAGAGTGAGGACGGCAGCTTTTCATGCTTCTTCGCAGTTCTTTGCTGGCACAGTGCATATGCTATTTGCGCAAGGAGCAAAGGTGCATTGATCGAACAGCGGGAGCGCCAGCATTGCTAAGCATTTGCGTCCGCCCTCAGGATTTCGCACAGATGGCGCTCTTTCGGCTCAAGCGCGCAGCATGCGATGGTGCTGAACAGCGCCTGTATTTCATCGATCGTAAAATTTGCAAGCAGACGGTTTGCGACGTCCGGCTGCAATGGCACCATCGTGATTTTTCCATCAGGCAGCACCAGGCTGAAGCCAGCCATATTCTTGAAGCCGCCTTCAACCTGGGAGGTCAGCGCGGACTGCTCTTCCTGCAGCTCGTCGTAATGTGCTTCCAGGGCGTCCATCAGTTCATCGGCCAAATCGTCAGGCACCTCGACAATCATGCCCATACTGTCATCCCGCGAAGCGCATGCAACGCCCAGCGCCTTGGCGAATTTTACAAAACTGTCGCGCAGATTTGTATCGAAAAAAATGTATTCCATCATAGTGTCAGTTCTTGATTTAATGGTCGCCGCATTCCCGGCCAAATAAGTGCCGCGCACATCTTGCCCTGCATGCCCGCGTTTTACAATAGCTGGAAATGGAAAAATTCGAATCCGGACAAACGATACCCGTACTGCGCAGCAAGCAGACTGGGCTGTATTTATTTTTCAATGAGAATGAGAACGAAAACGCAGAGGGATCTGGGAACGCAGTCAGCCATCAGGAAACGAAATTTCACGCACAACAACACCCGACTGGCCCTAGCCAATGTTCACGTTAATTATGCCCTGCTACCCAAACCTGAAATCCCGACTCATGAGCCGGAATATTTGTCTTGAGCCTGGAGATTTCCATCCTGGTTCTTCCATATTTCAAAGCACTCCAGGCCCCAGAAATGTGCAACGTAATCTTCTGCTTCAGGGTTTTCAGCTTCGCTTAATGGCACTTCCTTCAGGCATATTTCGCATGCGATTTGCACCAGTTCAACAGTCCTGTCACTTGCAGTCATAGCATCCTCCACTTCAACCGGCTATCCATCGCCTGCAGCCAGGCCAGCCGATCATTGTAACGATACGCTTTCCTGCCTGACTATGCTAGCGATACATCAATAACATATTGATAATAATGAATATATTGAAGATTCGAGCAAAGTCTTTCTATTGCTGCAAGCATCCGATACTGGATGCGCAGGGTGATGGCATTGCCTGGCTTGCGCAAAGCCGGAATTTAATACTGGCCTAAGATAAAACACACACCTTGTCACGGCCACTTTCCTTGGCCTGGTAGAGCGCCTTGTCCGCAAGATTGAGCAGGATGTCGAGGTTGACGTCCGACTCCTTCAGCATGGCCACGCCGATTGAAACCGTAAAATGCAGCGGCAATCCAGGCTCTAACACGACATCGGTGTGGGCGATAATCTCCCGCAGGCGTTCCGCTATCTCCACAGCTTCCTGAAGATCGGTTTCGGGCAGCAGCACGGCAAATTCTTCGCCGCCGATGCGGCCGATTATATCGACCGTACGCAGCGTTTCCCGCAGCACATGACCCAGTTGCTGCAGCACGATATCGCCGGTCTTGTGCCCATAGGTATCGTTGATGTTTTTGAAGTGATCGATATCGAGCATGAATGCGGAAAGGGCTTCGCCATAACGTTGCACACGAGCAAGCTCTATCTCCCCCTGTTCCATAAAATGGCGGCGATTGGAGAGGCCGGTCAGATAATCCTGATTGGCCTGTAGCTCAAGCTTCTCCAGCGTGGTTCTGCTCACGGTGATATCTTCGTTGGTGCCCACCATGCGTACCGCTTTGCCGTCAGCATTGGAATAGACGCGCGCCCGCGCCTGGATGTAGCGCAACGAGCCATCACCGCGGCGGATGCGGAAGCACGGTGTATAGGGCGTGCCATGTTCGATGGTCGCCTGCAGTGCTGCTGTTTGTGCGGGCATATCCTCTGGCAGCACGCTGGCGTACCATGCCTCGTACAGGTTGGCAACGGCTGACTTGTCGATACCATAGATGGTGTACATGGAATCGTCCCAGACCAGTGCCTTTGACTCGATATCGTAGTCCCACACGCCGATACCCGATGCCTCGGTGGCGAGCTGCAGCCGCTCCGCGCTTTGCTGCAAGGCTGCGGCTATGTCAGCCGCCTGCCGCTCCGATATCAGCTGGTAACGCTGGTAAAGGTAAAGCCCAAAAATTGATACCCCGGCGACCAGCACAAAAAGCCCGGCCTGTATCATCGCATCGCGATACCAGGGCTGGAAAACCGCGTACAGGTCACGGCTGATCGACACCACCAGCGGTTTATCCATCTTGAGCGCGACGGGTTGAATGGTCCGTTGCGCCATCATCCGCATCTCTCCGGTGGCGTACACCTTGCCGCTGAGTACGGTGGCGACCTGGCCACTATCCCGATGTTTATTGAAGAAGGAACCGGGCTGCGCCAGATTCGTGCCCTGCAACTCTTCCCGTTCCGGCACCATCAGGAACAACAGACCATCGCCGTGGCCAATCGCGTCCCACATATCCGGCGTGTACAGTACGGACGCCATCAGGGTCCTGAAATATTCCGGATCAAGGGTGGCGGTCACGATGCCTGCAAACTCACCGCGCGGGCCGGGAATCACCCGTGAAAGGGTGATGGCAAACGCACCTAGAAGGGTTTTGAATGGCGGCGAGACGTACAGCGTGTCAGGTTCGGGATGCTGTTTGACTACCTGAAAATAATCCCGATAGCTTAAGTCAGTGCCGATTATCTCTGGCCGGTTCGAGGCGGTTATCTTGCCTTGTGCGTCCATGATATTCAGGGTGCGAATGCCCATCATGGTGTTGATAAGCGCCTTGAGGCGGAGCGTTTCCGTCCTTGGCACAGACGCCGCTGTCCCGTGCAAATGCTCGCCGCGAACCTCATCCAGCGCGCGACAGGCACTCACCAGTTGTCGCTCCAGATTCTCGGCGATCACCCGCGCCTGTGCTGTCAGTCTCTCTTGCTCCCGATCCGCAATGCGCCCGTATTCCTGATACAGGTTGAATGCAACCGCCCCGCCCAGGATGATTAATGCCATGGCAAGCTGAAGCCTTTCGACAAGGACTGATCCGCTCATCTTTTTGTTTGGCGTGGCCATGATCACTCTCGCTCTTGTGTATTGGCTTTTTTTCCGGCAGCAACAGAATACGGAAATCCTGCTGGATTGTACTAACTATTTGTTTGGACAGATAGCTTGATCTCCGCTGAATTGCCCGCGTCATCGTCAACAGGCAAATTCCGCTTTCGAATATTGCTGGTTGAGCGCTTCGCATGGCCCGCGGTTATGGATGTATCGCAATAAATACCCACGTCATAAGGAAGCCTGTGCTGCGCGAGCAACAGGTGCAAGGGCCACACTTGATCAGCCAGCGCAAAACCTCATCCCCATAAAAAGGGTACTTAAACACCCGTCCGGAAACAGGAATCAGGAACAGAGATTACGCCGAGCGTATTGCTTTCCCGTGCCACTGACCCTGCCCGTGAAAAATATCCCTTAACTGCGGTTGAAATGCAGACTCACCCCGTCATATGAAAAACATCAAGGCATGACCTCAAACTTCCTGCACTGCCTGACCATAGACTTCTGCGGATAACATACATGTCACATACACTCCCCGTCCTCTCCCTGCTTGAAACACGCGTGCTCGGCGTACTCGCGGAGAAGCAGCGCACGGTGCCCGACAGCTATCCGCTGACGCTGAATTCGCTGGTCTCCGGCTGCAACCAGAAGAGCAGCCGCGACCCGGTGATTGAAGCGACTGAAGCGGAAGTACAGGCCACGCTGGACAGGCTGCGCAGCCTGTCGCTGATCGTGGAAACAAGCGGCGGCAGGGCAGCGCATTACGGCCACAACATCGAGCGCGTGCTGCACATCCCCGCACAAAGCACCGCACTGCTGACCATGCTGATGCTGCGCGGCCCGCAGACTGCGGGCGAGCTGCGCATCAACTGCGAAAGGCTGCATAAATTCGCGGATATTTCTTCGGTCGAGAGCTTTCTGGCAGAGTTCGCCGAACGCACCGAGGGCGGCCTGGTCATGGAGCTGCCGCGCCAGCCCGGCGCGCGCGAAAACCGCTGGATGCACCTGCTCTCTGGCGCACCGGCTATTGAAGAGCGCACATCCGCCAGCGCCACCCTGGCCACACCCGATATCACGGTGGGTGAAATCGCCGCGCTCAAGGCCAACGTCGCCAAGTTGGAAGCTGAAGTCAGCGAGTTGCGCACACTGCTGGGCAAGCTGTATCAGGAGCTGGGTGTATCGGCGACTTGATGCCTGCCCGGTGCAGGCTGCAAGGGCTGAGCGCGAAAAAAAAGGCGGCCTGACGGTCGCCTTTTTACAGCATAACAATTATTTAATTAATTCAATCTGTTACGCATAACACTGCAATCGATCGAATCTGCCCACCATCGCATCACTTCCGGCGGGCTGGGCGGCGGCTAGCGCTTTGCCACAGTTTCTGTATCGCGAACTTAACCAGCCACACCACGGCCAGACTGGTGAGAACACCTGCCAGCACATCGGCCGGAAAGTGCGCGCCAAGGCTGATCCTGGAAAGCCCGACCCACACCACAAAGCATGCGCCTGCCACGCGCCACCAGCGATTCAGAACCGGCCACAGGCTGGCCACAAGCATCATGGCAAACGACGAATGTCCGCTCGGCAGGCTGTGATGATATTCCGCCGTACCGATTACATGCACCATGTCCACAGACAAGGCTAGCGGCGGGCGCGGATAATCGAGCATCGGCTTCAATACACTGAGCAACAGGCCATCCAGCCAGTAAGCAAGACTGAACACGGCGATCGTCGCCATCCAGCGCTTTACCCGCGCCTGGTAATGCCCGGCATCTGCTGCCGGCTTGCCCAGCGCCACAATCGCAAACAGGGTCAGCAACACCAGATAGAACGGGAACAGCTTGTGCCCGCCCAGATAAGTCCCGAGCAGCATGACGTTGTCCAGCCATTCAAACCTGATGTCGTTGATGGCGTGAAACAGCCAGATATTGGCACCGCCCCAATCATAAAGTATGTCTTTCATCGCGACTTCATCCCTAGGCGATAAAGGCCATACCCCACATTACCAGTCCACCGGCTGCCGCGACACCCGCCACTGCAAACAACCATCTTTTGCGCGTCAACACCGTGATGGATGCGAGGGAGATTGCGATCTGTATCAGTGTCATGGATTGCGCCAGGCGATGATGAGGATGCATCGCGTGCTCGCTGGCCTCATTGGCATGTTCCGATTCCTCTTCCAGAGCCTCGGCTTTTACCTTGATCTCCTTCTTTTCCTTGTCGTATTTTTCAATCTGCGCCTTGTAATATTCCTTCTTGCTGGCTGGTGCAATTTCGGCAGCCAGCTCCATCAAATGTCCCTTGCTGCTCTTGGCCTGATAGAAATTCCATTGGTCGGAAGCATGGGCTTTTTTCAGCACCGCCTCGTTCTTGTACAGCATCGCCTGATTCTGCGTGTCGCCGCCCTGATAGCTGACGATCGCCCCTACCGATGCAAGGATCGCGGTGAAAATCGCGATGTAGCCCGCCAGGCTATCGCCGTGCTGAGCCTGATGTTCGACTGCATGGTCGTGGGCACCGTGTACATGAAAACCGTGTGACATTCTGTTTCCTTAAGATAAATTTAAAAGACGATTGAATTGGATGCGTGAGTATGAACGCTCGATCAGCAGCGGTGTGGACAGCTTTCCGGCCACACCTCGGCGCCGCGCATATTGCCCCACGCAATCAAGTTTTACAATAGTTGAAAATGAAAAGGCGCTATTCGCGGAAAACAAGTCTGTTTTGCGAATTTACCAGGCTGAATGGAGGAGTATCCGACAATGAGGTTGGTTGCCCGAGTGCAGCAGGGACAGCATCAGCTGGCGTGGCAAAAACCAGAATAGGAGCTTGCGGTGCAGGGTCGCAGCATTCTTGCATGCAAATGCAGGCGGGGAAGACTCCCGTCTTCCCGCCGCAACCCGCAAAGCGGCACTTTCATGCAATCCGCATCACAGCGGCGCGATGACCGGGACCAGGTAGTTCCAGGTGAGCAGCGTAAGGTAGAGCATCAGCGCCCACGCCACCATGCCGATCGCAAGAATCAGGCCAAACAATATGCTGGCTTGCCCTTTGTCTTCGATCTTGAGGAAAGCAGGCACGGTGTAGTAGATCAGCGTAGCGGAAAGAATCAATGCCGCAGCGATCGCCGTGACGATGAGCATAAAATTGGGGATGGCCAGAAACAGCGACGCGAGCCATAACGGCGTCGGCACCACCACTGCCATCTTGTAGGCATCCTCAAAGGCGGGCTTGCTGTCCACCACCCATTCGGTCAAACGCTGCACGATGTAGGCGACCAGAAAGGTCATCGCCAGTTCGCACAGGAAGAACACCGCACCGATCAACTGAAGCCTTGTAGAACTGAGCGCCGGCAACAAGCTCCCGCCATAGGTGATGCCGGCGTAATACAACATGAGCGGCGGCAGCACAGACAGCGGCACGGCATAGAGGAGAAACAGTTTCAGCACCGAGATATGCGTGCGCGTTAAGGTGTTCCAGCCGGTAGACGGGGACAGATGAGGTAAATGAAATTTGGGCATGATAGACCTCCTGTTCATTGACAAATATTCGCAAATCTTAGGCCAAAACAATTCACCGAGGTTGTATGCAATTTTTATCAATAAAATCAAAGATGTGGGCATGCATATTTGTCTACCCACCCCTGCCTGCGCTGGAATTGAGCGCGCATCATCGCCATCATTTCCGCTCGACATTTCACTACGTCGCCACCTGGCTTATGCTGTGGTTCGCGCCCATGTTACGCAGGCAAACATAAGCAATTTACCGTATTTAGCAACCCGGTTTCCGGCTCAACATATATGAGGAAGTCCGCTACTAAACCATTGAAGAAAGGGAGTTTCAAATGACTCGACATAAAGTTAAAAGGAATGAATTTCGTCTTGAAAATGGCGCTAAAGTAAATATCGAGTATTGGACTGACGCAAACAAAGTGCATGTAGCCGCGTTCGGCGCGGATGGGCATCAGATCTCTGTGCCCGCATTTCAGGCCCATGTCGATGCTGCCGATGATCTCAACCCTCAGCTACAGGAGGCTCTGATCGACAGCATGGCCAATGCGCTCGAATACGCCCTTATCCGCAAACCGGAGCTCTATGTTCGAAAAATGTAAAACCATGTAGCTAAATCGTCACCATGCTTAGCCTGCAATCCTGGGGGTAGCCAGCCCCTTTGCTGTCTGTCACTTCAAACTTTAGCAGAGCCGCTGGCACAGCGCTCAAATCAGCCCCAGCACGCCGAAGTCCTGCGCCGCCGCTATCGCAAATTTCGGGATCAATTCCCGGAATGAAAAATGCGACCAGATGGCCGCATTTCTTTCGTGCATGATTACAGCAGCGCTAGCGGCCTATTTGAAACTGCCGTAATAATTAATCAGCTCGGCCTGCTTGCTCTTATCAATTTGACGAAAGTTTGTCATCATCATATCCGGCATATGCCGCTTGCCTTCGCTGATAAATTTGAACTGCTCCTCCAGGTAAGGCATCTTCTGCCCCGCCAGGATGCCCGAATTGTTGGCTTTCGTGCCGCCTTCAGTGTGGCACATTTCGCAATGTTTATCGTGCAGCGCCTTGCCCTTCTGTGCCAGGCCAGCGTCAAACTTCTGCGCAGTGCGCACAAACTTCTGCGCGGAGAAATAATCGGCAATCTGATTGATATCATCACTGCTCAAGTCCTTGACAATCTCGCACATGATGAGGCAGGGACGCTGCTTGTTCTTGTACTGCGTCAAGGTGCTACGCATGTAGCCGGTGGAAAAGCCGCCGATATTCGGCATTTCCTCGGCACCGGCGCCAGCCTTGCCATGACACTCGGTGCAGGGCTCAATCAGCTTGTTCAAGTCGCCGGCCCCTGCGCCAGCAGCAAGAATAAGGCCAAACAGTGCACCACATGCCAACAATACGTATCTAGTGTGCGAATTCATCATGCTTATTGCTCCAGTTTACCGACGAGGAATTGTTGACTCAGTCTGCGCCTGCATAACCCCTCGTCATATTGAGTTGTGACAGATCTGAGCCGGCCGGAATTTTACAGGCCAACATAACGATCTATCTTGATATTGATCAATCAAAACGCTTGAACTATGCGTACACGCAAGGAAGCTAGCGCTAACAACCGCACAGCCTCAGACTACGCTGGGCCCCAGCGTTACTATTCCGCCTCAAGCGTGCCTCCCGCTTCGGGAAGCTCGATGGCTTCGGGCAGATCAGGACTTTCAACCGCCTCAGGTAGTTCCAGCATTTCTGCATCCTCCGGCAATTCGCCGGATGGCTTTTCCATTGAAGTGGAAAGCCCATCACCGCCAGCGGATCTATCCGTAGATCGGATAATTTTTTCATGCTTCTCTTCTTTGCTGGAGTCGTCCCCGTGAGTACTCATGGCAGCATTATTCAGGTAGAAGCCGGGTAACTCATGCAACAAAACAGGCAGATCAACCTTGCTTGCAACATATCCCACTTGATTAGGGTGAATGGTCACTTCCCCTTTTTCGGTTTTAATAAAGGTGATGCCTTTATTGACTTTGTCGTAGGTACCGGAAGGATGGCCCCTGCTGTCTCCAGGCAATATGACCGTTGCTTCATGATCTGTGCCAAGAACACCAATCATTCCACTTGGCGTCTTGATCAGATCGTTTTGCGGATACTGTTGCCCAATTTTCCCGGTGGCCACCTGGAATGCACCATCAAATAGGACAATCAAACTACTATCCATATTGCTTCCCGTGTAGGCATATTTTTCAATTTTGAGATGCGTCGCTGGACGAATTGCGATCAACCCGTCGTCTATCATTCTGATATGAATGTTGGCCTTATCTGCTGTCAAGATTGTCTCACCCACACAGACTGCATCCCCTTTTGCAAGAAGCCTGGAATTACCATTGAATTGCGCCACAGCCCTGCCTTGGCTCAAAATCACCTTACCTGCAGGCTGCAGTTTATTAATCTCATCCAATGGCTTGATTCCTGTTCCGCCCATTCCGCTCCCATTTGCAGGCATACCTGTGCCGCCCATGCCTGTACCGCCGCTACCCGGATCGTTATAGGCGCAAGTTGCTGAGATCGCCCAAACACTACTGCTGGAGGTGAGCAGGAAAAGAATTAAAATATAGATGCGCAAGAACAGCTTACTCTTTGGCTGTTTCATCGACGGCCTCCGCTTCACTAAAATGATATATGCCAAAATTCGTTCTATAGTTTGCATCTACCCTGCCCTTATCCATTTCCTGTAATTCGGCCGCACGATTGTTGACTGCATGTAAAGCTCGCATAGCAACAGTTCGAGAATACTCGGACAATTTTTTAACCGACTCCTCACTCAATTTGTCATAAAAAACGCAACGCTCGAGAAGTGGCGGCTCGTTTCCTGCCATGTTGTTAACTGCAGCAGCCAGGTGGTCATGAGTGTTCTGCCCAAAATAAAATATTTTTTCTTCTATGCCCTGTGGCTGTACAAAGGCATCGGCGCACAGATGCACCCTGTCTTCGCCATCCAGCGCGACAATACCCTGGCGTAGCCATTCATCCAGCACCACGCGCGCGCGAATATCTTTACTGATCGATTGAACCAGCGACTCAAAGGAAATACCCCCTCCCTTATTTGCAAGACGGGGCAAAGGAATCGGCAAACCCTGGCTATCCAGATATTCATGATGCCCGCTCCAAATTGTGAGCAAAAGTGCACTCATGGATGCATGCTGAGAAAGATTGATTTCTCTCACCGTTTCATTGCGCAAGCGGTTGATCTCGCGACGATGGATTCCAGTTAGCAAACTGATGCGGCTGTCCGTCTGCGGCTTGTCTGCCAATTTAAATTCTTGTTCCGCAACCTTCACATAAACAGATTTGATCAAGTCGCAAAACGCCTGGTACGCAATACCGTGTTGCAGCAATAGGCGAACCAAAGGCCGCAGCAGATGATATATAGCCGACAATATCGCCGAATGAAACTCAGGCGCAGGAATACTTTTATTTTTCATTTACTTATCCAAGCATTCAATCTTCGTACAAATCCTAACATAAAAAGCTTGACGTGTGCAAAATTCACACGTACGATGATTACGTGTGAATTTTGCACACATATTTACGCGGCATGACTATATAAATATGAGGCTGAATCTCTTGCAGCAGGCAGCAGATTCCATCGTTAAGTTATCTTAAAGGAGTAAATCATGTTTAAATTAAATCAAAAAAATGTAACAACCGTTATCGCTGCTTTATTGCTGGCTTGCGCTTCCTCACTCACTTGCGCAACCCCTGAAGCGCCAGCGACACCTAACGTGATTGAAGCGCCCGAGGCAGTGGAAACGCATGAAGCTGTTGAAGCTCCCGAGGCAGCCGAAGCCCCGGAGACAGCTGAAGCGCCAGAAGCCCCCGAAGTCCCGGAAGTAGAAGCCCTGGAAGCACCTGAGGCCGCCGAAAAACCTGAATCCCACTAAGTTTTCTACATAAGGAAAAATTATGAAATACGCCATATTGACTGCCAGTATTATTGGCTTTTGCACCGCAGCGGCCGCATGCTCATCTGTGCAGGCAGCAGAAGATGCCAAATTAAGCATAGCTACGGGCATGGACTACAACACTGGCAAATATGGTGGCACCCAAGCCACAGATATTTTGTATATCCCTGTCACGACAAAATATCAAAGCAAATCATGGACAATGAAATTGACTCTGCCTTACCTTCAAATAACAGGGCCGGGTAGTGCAATAAACATCATGAACGGTGTAACGATTATTCCCGCGCCAACCAACGCTCCCATCACCCGGTCAGGGATGGGAGATGTGGTTGCAGCGGCCACACATAATGTATACGACAGTGGCGCGTCCGGCTTGACTGTTAATTTGACTGGAAAAGTTAAATTCGGGACAGCCAGTAGAAATCAAGGCCTGGGTACCGGGGAAAATGATTACGCGCTCCAATCCGAGCTATATCAGGTAACCGGCAACCTCACCACCTTCGGCACTGTCGCTTATAAAATCTACGGCAGTCCGCCTGGCTATACACTTATCAACGGATTTTACGGTTCGTTAGGCGGCAGTTTTAAGCTCAAGGAAAAAACAAACGCGGGTGCGCTGATTAGCGCTGGCCAGGCAACCACAAGCACAGGCTCAACTCGAATGGAAACAATTTTCTTCGTCAACAACAAACTCGATAAAAATTTGAAGGCTCAAGGTTATGTTCTTAAGGGCCTCACCAATAATGTTCCGGACTTGGGCGTTGGAGCATCCATCACCTATATTATGTGAGTGAACCGCTCAGACCACGCTGAGCCCCAGCGCGCACCAGTCCTGCATGCCGCCGCGATACCATTTCAGCCTGGAGGCGGGATAGCCGAGCGCAAGCAGCGTGCGGATGTAGTTGGGCGTCTGCCCGCACCACGGGCCATTGCAGAAAATGGCCAGGGTATGCGCGTCGCTGAAGTCGTAAACCCCGCCAGTTTCTTGCACGCCAAACACATCGAGCAAGGTCCTTTTCACGCAGGGCAGGTCTGTGGCTTGCCCTGCCATGTTCTGCGCATAGGGGATGTTGATCGCGCCGGGGATGGTGCCCTTCACATACCAGTCCGTGGTGCGCGAATCGATCACCATCAGCCTGCCCTCCCCCTGCGCTATGCGCTGCAGGCAATCCAGCACCTCCAACTCGCCCAGCGTTTCCACACCGGGTGCCAGTTGCATCGGCTGGATGCAGTAGGGCGGGCACTTGCGCGCGGTGAGCGCATAGTCGGCGCGGAGCGTGGCGGAGGCATTGTCTTCGCGTTGGATGGTGACGGGTTTGCCCTGGTGGAGGACTTCTACCATCGGGATGTCTGCGGTGATGTTGTAGTCGGTCATGGTGATGCCTGCTGTGGGAATGTTTGCACGGCTTGATTGTACCGGACAAATTATGGGGGCGGCAGCAACTCAACTTGCGGCCGTTTTCGCCAGCCCAGCCTAAGCAATTGAGCGTATTGCCCGCAGGAAATTTTCGGCTCAACATTTAGCGCGGAGCCGTGTGATGCCTGCAACTGAGGCAATATTGGCACTGTTGTTCTGCCAGCGATGACAGGAAATTCGAGGAGAGTTAACATGAAAGCAGCGACTAGCTTTAAAAGAGAAATTGAAATCAACCGGCCCCTCTCCTTCTGCAGATACATTCACATAGCCCCCGCGAAAAAAAACGAAGCCGAGCTTTCAAATCGCCATCGAGCCTGACTCAATTTCCTGAATGGATTTATAATCATTCGGAACACCATGACCACAAGCCCCGCCGACAATCTCGCCACCCTGCACCTCGTCATCCACGGCCGGGTACAGGGCGTATTTTTCCGCGATTCGCTGCGCCGCGAAGCACAGCGCCTGGCGGTGAGCGGCTGGGTACGCAACACGGCGGAAGGCACGGTGGAAGCGATGGTGCAGGGCGAGCAAACCGCACTGGACAGGATCGTGCAATGGGCACATCGTGGCCCGGCAAATGCACAGGTAAGCAACGTTGAGGTGGAGGCCGGCAGCGGCGCTTTTCACCAGTTTGAAATTCTCTATTAAAGGACGCCTCTAAAGCGGAACGAATATGAGCATCATACTGATTACCGGCGCCACCGACGGCATCGGCCTGGAAACCGCGCAACGGCTGGCAAGGCTGGGGCACGAGCTGGTGCTGCACGGGCGCAGCGAGGCCAAAGCCGCACGCGCACGCGACGCCGTGCTGGCACAATCGCCCGGCGCAAAGCTACATACCGCCCATGCCGACCTCGCCGATCTGGGCGAAGTTGTGCGCATGGCCAACAGCCTCAACGCACTGCTGCCGCGGCTGGACGTGCTGCTCAACAACGCCGGGGTTTACATGGCAGAGCGCAAAGACAGCCGGGATGGTTTCGAAATGACGCTGGCGGTGAACCATCTCGCGCACTTCCTGCTCACCGCCCTGCTGCTGCCGCTGCTGAAAAAATCCGCCGCGCCGCGTGTGGTCACCGTCAGCTCGGTTGCGCACATGAGCGGCCGCATCGCCTTTGACAACCTCAACAGCGAACGGCACTTCGACGGTTATGCTGCCTACGCCAATTCAAAATTGGCCAATGCGCTGTTTGCCGCCGAGCTGGCGCGGCGCGAACCGTGGCTGGCTTCCAACAGCCTGCATCCCGGCGTGATCGACACCAAACTGCTGCATGCGGGTTTTGACATGGCCGGTGCCAGCGTTCGCTCCGGTGCTCAAACTTCGGTATATCTGGCGACCTCTGCTGAAGTAAAAGGCATCAGCGGCAAGTATTTCGACGACTGTAAAATCACGCCGCCGCTGGCTGCAGTGAATGACCCTCGGCTGGCGCAGCAATTATGGGCGTGGAGCGAGCAGGCGATTGGCACGGCTCTGTAGATTTGCTGCGTAAGGCCGGTCAGCTATTACCTTCTCTGGCTGAGCTATGCCGCCAGTGGCATCATCATTCGATCCCGATCCCGCCGACTCCTTACTCCGGAATCTCGGCATTGACCAACTGTGCCAGCAGCACAAGAGATTCCTGCCAGCCAAGATAGCAGGCCTCGGCAGGAATAACCTCGGGTACGCCTTCTTGCACAATGTTTAGCTCGGTGCCGCAGGACACCTGCTTCAGGGTAATCGTCGTCACCATTTCTCCGGGCAAATTGGGGTCGTCGAACTTGTCGGTATGGCGAATAAACTCTGACGGCACCAGCTCCAGATACGTGCCGCCAAAAGATTCGCTGTGGCCGTTGTAAAATTGGTGAACGACATCCTGTAGCTGCCGCCGACTTTGGCATCCATCTGGTGCACCTTGCCGGTAAAGCCGTGCGGCGGCAGCCACTTCACCAGCGCATCCGCATCAAGAAATGCCCGGTAGATTCTTTCGGACGGTGCAGTCAGCACACGATGCAGCCGGATAGTGTTGGCAGCCATGATCACACCTCTTTCTGTTTTTGGTTTAAAAAAATCAGATTGTGAGCTGCCGCAAAAATTCAAGAGTGCATTTTATCTGGCACTGCGACAAACATACAAAAACCCTATCCATCTCATGCTAAAGTAAGTCGCTACTGTACAACTCAAGCGACAAATATGACCAAGCTAGCCCAACTCCATGTCGATATCGATGTGCGCGTACAAACCATACTCGAAGACCGTGCTGACTGGCTGTGCGCCAAGGGGTGTGATCGCTGTTGTCGGCAGCTCGCCGAGGTGCCTCAGCTAACGCAAGCTGAATGGGACTTGCTGCGGGAGGGCTTGCAAGGCCTGACAGCGGAACGACTCCAGGAAATCAGCAACAACATAGCCGCCTTAGCCCAGGCGCGCCCCATCACTTGCCCAATGCTGGACCTTGCTGCCGGCACCTGTCCTGTCTATGCCCAACGCCCAGTGGCGTGCCGCACCTACGGCTTCTACGCGCAGCGCGACAAAGGGCTTTATTGCCACGACATCGAAACCCGCGTGGACGATGGCACATGGTCAGACGTGGTGTGGGGCAATCACGATGCCATTGATCAGCAACTAGCAGGCCTTGGCGAAAGCCGCGCTTTGACCGACTGGTTCGAGCGTTGGAGAGTGGCCAATAAGGGAGAAACAGCTTTCGCGTAAAGACCCTGATGCAGCCACTCTGTCAAGACTTCTATCGAAGCCGTTTTTGAATCTGCTGTTGATTTTGATTTTCCTTTGCCCTCCCCTCATCCGCCACCGAGTAGCGCAGACAGGTCAGGGGATTTCGGCGAGGACTGTCTGAGCACGTGGACGCGCAGCGGATCGTGCGAGTTCCGCAGCCGCCTGGCCTGTCGAGCAACGCAGGGAACCTCGAAGAGGTGGCGGATTGGGGATCGCCTTCTTTTGGTTCCTTTTCTTGGCGAAGCAAGAAAAGGAACTAGCCGCCGGGCTACCCCCGGCAAACTGAAACAGAACGATTAAACAATCAGATATAAAACTACGAAATAAAGAGAGGCTGGCATTTCAGCATATCGAGCCACAGAACAATTTATTAAATATAATCAATAGATTGTATTTGTATTCGAGTCTAACCCCATTTTCCTGATAAAAAACCCACCTGGCAAAGATGGGTTACTCAGTCAGGCTTCGGTATGGCTCACTGAGTCGCCGCACGCATCCTGTCCATCTTCTCGATAACAGCCTGATAGAGATCATGGTCGGTATCGGGGTTGTTGCGATCTGGATGGTGGGCACTACGGATCTTTTTCAGCGCAGTCAAATCATCGGGCAGGTCATGCACTTTGGTCACCCGGTCACCGTTTTTGACCATCTGGCGCTGAAGCTCAGCCTCTGCACCTGCGCGTGTGTCATATAACTTCTTGCTGCCAAGCCGCCAACCATCCTGATTCTTGCGCGGGGATAGCTTTTGCTCACCATCAAACCAGATCCATTTTCCGGTATCGGGATCCTGTTCAAAATGAATGGTAGTGATGGCGTAGG
>DATKTO010000029.1:0-148814 GCA_035531075.1 Gallionellaceae bacterium | reverse complement strand
TGCCATACAAAACATCAGTAAAAAATGGACGATGCCGATAAGGGACTGGAAAGCGGCACTGAATCGTTTTACTATCCAGTTCGAGGAACGGATGCCGCAGCATTAATGAATTCCGTTTACACAAAATTCAGGACACCCCCTCAAACCGACATCGGCAACCTGTCAGAAGCTTTCGTAAAGAAAGGCTCAGTAATCTGCGCGGACGAAAGCAATGCGTATGACCGCCTCCATGCAAAGTATGAAACCCGCCGCGTGAATCACAGCATCGAATACCGCGCTGATGATGGTACTACAAACAATCTGGCTGAATCGTATTTAAGCCGCTTCCGTAGAATGCAGTACGGCCAGACACACAAATTCGGAAACCTGTATCTGGCAAATTATGCAAACGAAGCGGCTTATCGTGAAGATACCCGCCGCTTGCCCAATGGTGTGATATTCAACGACATCATGAAGAAGTGCGCCCGTACAGTTACTAGCCCTGACTGGTGCGGGTATTGGCAAGGTAACAAGCGTCAAACTGAACGTTTGGCGGCTTAAACAATAACCCAGAGTATCGCCAGCCCATCTTTACCGGACTGGCGCACCACTCCCTTAGTTTCAAGCCGCTTCAGTGTATCCAGGATGGTATCTCTGATAGATTTCCACTTGCTTTCGTCTAACCCTTTCTTTTCAGCGATACGTTGAGCTATTGCTTGCGTGTTTAACGTGCCGCCGGCCTCACGTAGTACCTCTAACACCATGCGGCTACTCTCTCCTTGCTTGAACACCTTGTTTGTCTCTACAAATCGTTTTGGCTGCAAGCTGCGTAAGTCAGTTTCAGGAGAAAATAGCTTGATCGTCGCGCTCAAATGCCGCAGTTCTGAATCTATGCGGTCAATTTCCTTGGCGTGATGCTCCATTAGAGTGATTAGTTCTGTGTGCTTTGTGAGCAAGCCTGATATGACAAACGATGTTCCCATGATGCGCCCTTGTCTGTAGGATGAAAGGCAACTATTCTAGGCGTGTGGCTGGTTAGAACTTTGTGCTGCTGCTACATAATTCCGAAAGAAAGTACCCAAAGAAAAGGCGACCCCAATCCGCCACCTCTGCGAGGTTCCCTGCGTGTGCTCGACTGGTCAGGCGGCTGCGGAACTCGCACTGCGTGCTCAGACAGTCCTCGCCGACTACCCCTGACCAGTCTCCGCTACTCGGTGGCGGAACAGGGGAGATAAAAGCGAAAATCAAATTCAAAAGCAACTTCAAAAGCAACTTCAAAAACGAATACAAAAACAAAATTCATTTGTGGGCACTTTGTGCCCACACCGTTTTTGCTGTTGACTTGTTTACCCCGCAGCCCCGCTTGTTTGTGAAAAATAGAGGGAACCCCGCAGGGGCGGTAAACCGGGGTCGCCTTTTCTTGGGTTACTTTCTTTTTGGCGAAGCAAAAGAAAGTGACTAGCCGCCGGGCTACCCCCGGCAAACGGGGAGCGGTGCGATCACTTGATCAGTTTGAAAGTAAAGGGATAGATTTAACGTTTGATATACAGGGGCAGTACATTAATGCAAAACCTGACACTATTGCTGGCGGCTTTTCGCGCAGATCCGCTCGACTGTAGGGTTAGCTTTCATGTGCCTTCAGCCCCAGGATTCGGCCGAGCAGTTTGGGAACAAACAACACCGCCGTCTTGATCGATCGATTGAGCTTCACCTTCCTGTGGCCATCGACAAATAGACTCAGATCGGTGATAGCTCTGTCATGTGCGAGTGGTACATCTTCATTGAGAGACTTATGCATACCGCTATTCAGGAGTGAATGTGCCGCCTTTGCTATTTCACTCCGAGCACGTTCCGCAACTTTCTCGAAATGCTGGATTGCCTTCACTATAAGTCTTGAAATCAGTCTATCAGTCGGCCACAGCGTTTCATTAAGCACGATGGAGTATTCGGTCTTGATGTCATCTCGAACTTGATCGAATAACGCAATACATTCGCCATGAATCTTTTGGACAGCCATGCTCGAGGGCAGTACGCCGCGACTATTCATTTCTTGCGTGACGGCAACAATTGCAGATGTGAGTGCAATAAACCGGCGGTCTAAGGCTGCCTGAATTTTTGCCTCCGCGATAGTCTCAAGGGAACTCATAGGTGAAAGCTAACGTAAATTAGGCAACATAGCCATGCAGCAACAATGTCGCATGAATGATAGTGTTGTTGAGCATATGGAAATGCGCAATCAACCCTGCAGCTTCTGTTGCAGCTCACGCGCCAGAGCACTGGCTTCCTGCACACTATCTCCAATACAGGTAAAGTGGCCCATCTTCCGGCCCGCTCTGGCTTCGCGCTTGCCGTACAGATGCAGCTTGGCGCGCGGCTCGTGCAGCACGGCATCCCACGGCGGTGCCGCACCATCGCGCCAGGCATCACCCAGAATATTCACCATCGCCACCGGAGATAACAGCCTCGCATCGCCCAGCGGCAGGCCGCACATCGCGCGGATCTGCTGGTCGAACTGCGAGGTGAGGCAGGCGTCCATAGTGTAGTGGCCGCTGTTGTGCGGGCGCGGCGCGATTTCGTTGATCAGCAGGCGCTCGTTTTCCACCACGAAAAATTCCACCGCCATCACGCCGCAGTAATCCAGTTTGTCGGCCACGGCGCGCGCATCGCGGGTGGCCTGCTGCGCCAGCTTGTCGCTCACTTGCGCCGGTACAACACTGATATCGAGTATGCCGCCGACATGAGTGTTTTCCGCAGCGGGGTAGGCCACGGTTTTGCCGTCTGCGCTGCGCGCAACTACCACTGAAATTTCAGTCTGCAAATTGAGGCGCTGCTCCAGCACGCAGGGCTTGCTGCCCATCTGCTCAAAGGCGGCATAGGCATCGGCGAGATTATGCACGGTCGCCTGCCCCTTGCCGTCATAGCCAAACTGGCTGATCTTGAGCAATGCCGGCGTGCCGATTTTTTTGAGTGCCGCTTCAATCTCCGCTCTGCTGTTGATCTCGGTAAAGGGAGCGGTTTCAAAACCGCTGTCGCGCAAAAAAGTTTTTTCGCGGATGCGGTTTTGCGCGATGGCCACCGCTTTGGCTGAAGGTCTGACCGGGCAGAATTGAGCCAGGAAATTCAGGCTCTCGGCAGGTACGTTTTCAAATTCGGTGCTGATCGCGGCGCAGGCGCGGCCCATTTTTTCCAGGGCGGCGCGGTCGTCGAAGGCGGCGCAGATATGCTCGTTGGCCAGCTCGGCTGCAGGACTTGCGGGATCAGGGTCGAGCACGATCACGCGGTAGCCCATGGTGCGGGCGGCCACGGTAAACATGCGCCCGAGCTGGCCGCCCCCCAGAACGCCCAGGGTAGCTTCCGGCAGAATCATACTATTCCACCTCCGGCAGATTCATTGCCAGCACAGTCGCTTCCTGTTTGGCACGGAATGCCGTCAAGCTGCGCGACAGAGCGGGGTCATGTGTTGCGATCATCGCGGCCGCAAACAGCGCGCTATTCGCAGCGCCTGCCTCGCCTATCGCAAAGGTGGCGACAGGTATGCCTTTGGGCATCTGCACAATGGAGAGCAATGAGTCCATGCCTTTGAGGTATTTCGACGGAACTGGCACACCCAGCACAGGCAGTGCGGTTTTGGCTGCCAGCATGCCGGGCAGATGAGCGGCGCCCCCCGCACCGGCGATAATGCAGACAAGGCCGCGGCTGGCGGCAGTTGACGCATATTCAAACAACAGGTCAGGGGTGCGGTGGGCAGAGACAACCCTGTGCTCAAACGGCACGCCTAATGACTTGAGCATTTCGGCTGCATGTTTCATCACTTCCCAGTCGCTCTGGCTGCCCATCACGATACCTACCAGTGGTTTGCTCATAATTCTCTTTCGCTATAAATACCAAGGATGAACCGAGTAAGTCCTTCGTTGAATTTTGTTGTTATTGCAATATATTGATTATACTTAATATTCTCTTTGCCAAGCCAGGGGCCATATACTGCTGCAGCATTTACACAATAATCGATTCGTCTCGCAGCCACTCTTTCTACCCCAGAGGGGAGGGGCGCCTGACAATTAGTCCCGATAACTGGCACGAAGCAGGCGATCCGCAACCGCCAGCCAAGCTTCAGCGGCAGGCGGTGCTTCCGCCAGCAAACGGTCAAAGTGCGCAGTGTCGAGCTGGCGCAAGGTGGCATACAACTTCTGTCCATAGGCAACCGCGTCTGCCGGCATCGCAGTGCGCACGATACTCCCATGCTCTGCATTTGCGCCACTTGCCAAGTGTACTGCATCGGATGCTGACCATTCCAGAGTTGCCACACGCAATCCCTGCGCTGCAAGCGTGCTCGCGCGCTGCCATAAATCCGCACCCGGCAATATTTCCAGCGGTGTGACGGGCGCATAGTGTGACAGTTTACTGCCCGATACGCGGATGTTTGATTTGCTAGCATCCACCACGGCAATCTTGTGCCCCAATACTTCTTCCAGCGCCGCCAGCGGCACACCGCCCGGGCGTAACACGGTCAGAGTTGCGCCGATGCAGCTGACGATAGTGCTTTCCAGCCCTACCTGGCAGGGCCCGCCGTCGAGGATCATGTCGACGCTGCCGCCCAGCTCTTCGCGCACATGTGCCGCCGTGGTGGGGCTGATGCGGCCATAGCGATTAGCGGAGGGTGCGGCCAATCCTGCATGCGGCCCCATGGCACGCAGCAGTTGCAGCGCAACAGGGTGGTTGGGCACGCGCAGCCCAACGGTGTCCTGGCCGCCGGTGACGGCATCCGGAACATGCTTGTGGCGCGGCAAAATGAGGGTCAGCGGGCCCGGCCAGAAATGCTCGGCCAGCAGGCGTGCCGCCTCCGGCACCTCGCGTGCCCAGTAGCCGAGTTGTGATTTGTCGGCCACATGCACAATCAGTGGGTGATCCGCAGGCCTTCCCTTGATTTGAAATATGCGTTTGACCGCTTCCGGATTGGCAGCATCCGCCGCGAGGCCATAGACGGTCTCGGTGGGCATGGCTACCACCCCACCCTTGCGCAGAATGGCGGCTGCAGTCTCGATCTGTGATGGCAGGTCAGGATTTAACATGGGTCGCTTGGCGCGAGCCTGCTTGAAGATAATTCACTTCTCGCTCGACTGTGGCCGGGTTGTTTGCAAGCCGCGCATTTTACCCGTTTCCCCGGTATCTCTCCACGCTGCTTCCATCGGCATTATTTGACCAGCGACATAAACAGCTGCGGCAGGCGTTCCGGCAGGCGCGCGATGTTGTCGATCACCGTGTAATTTTTGCCGAAAATATCCGCCACGTATTCATCCGCCCTAGGATCGAGGTTGATGCAGTAGGTATAGATGCCTTCATTATCCATTTCCTGCACCGCCTTGCGCGCGTCCTCGATCAGCATGCGCGGGTCGTGGCTGTCGATGTCGGCCGGCTCGCCGTCGGTCAGCACCAGCAGCAACTTCTTGTCGGCCTGCTGGTGCGCCAGATAATGGCCGGCATGACGGATGGCCGCCCCCATGCGCGTGGAGTAATTCGCCTCCATGCCGGCCAGCCGGCCCTTGACTTCATCGTTCCAGCTTTCGTTATAGCCCTTGAAATGCCAGAAGCGCACGTTGTGGCGCGTGTCGGAATGGAAGCCGCCGATCGCCAGCGGGTCGGCCATCTGGTCTACCGCCCAGGCCAGCAGCGACACGGCTTCCTGGCTGATTTCCAGTTTGCTCTGGCTGCAGCCCTCGGGCACGTCGGCCAGCGAGGCGGACAGATCGAGCAGCAGCGAGACCGCCACGCTGCGGCCATCGTGGCGGTGGCTCATGTTGATGCGCGTGTCGGGCTGCGCACCGCTCTTGAGATCGATCAGCGAGCGGATTGCCACGTCCAGATCAAGCTCTGACCCTTCTTCCTGGTAGCGGATGCGCACCTTGTTCTGCGGCTTGAGCATGTCGATGATCTTCTTCAGGCGCTTGGCCAGCGCCTTGTGTTTGTTCAGCAGGCGATCAATATCGGCCGGGTTGGCCTGCGGCTGCAGGTGCTCGTACACGCTGACCCAGTCCGGGCGGTAATGCTCGGCGCTGTAGTCCCACTCGTTGTACAGGCGCGGCGGCACCTTGAATTCCTCTTCCATCTCCTGCGGCGGGCGCTGGCGCTCTTCAAACACTTCTTCGTCGCCCTCTTCGATGAAGACCCACATCAGGCGGTTGTCATCGCGATAGCCAACCTCGGTGTCGTCGAAATGGATCTTTGCCGCCGAGTCGCTGGCCACTTTGGTTTCCGCAATAAATTGCACGCCCAGCAACTGCGCATCACTGCTGCGTGTCTCGTCCCTGGCCATCAGTTCATGGAAGCGCGCCACATACTTGAGGATGGCCGCATCTGTATAGCGGTGCGTCGGGTCGAGCAGCGCGCGAGACAGCATCGCCATGCGGTGGCGGATGTAGGAGTAACCCTCTTTCTTCTCGACATCTTGCCGTGGCACGGGGTGCAGCTTGCACCACAGCTGGCGCAGGCCGGGGAAGTCCTGCATCGCCAGATATTCGACGCGCGAGTCTTCAAAAATCTCGACCGCGGTACGCTGGAACGGGCTCAGATTGTCCGCCACCAGATTGCTGGTCCAGCGCCGGTGTGCGCTCAGGTGCGCCAGCAGCGCGCGGTAGCGGTCGATGCCGCGCACGCCATTTGGCAGGTCGTCATACACATCCGGCAGATGGATGCCCTGCTTGTTCAGATAGGGGATCGGCTTGCGCAGTTCGTCGAAGGCGAGTGAATAGGGTACAAACAGGGATTCGCTATGCCACAGGCCGCGCAGATACATGTCCAGCTTGCGCTCGTTGTCGATGAACAGCGTGCCGTGGCGTTCGCGCTGCATCACGGCGCGGCTGTCGCTGGATTTCAGCTGGAAGTAAAGCTGTTGGCTGTCGGGATCATTGGGGTAGGCCAGCACGCCATAATCCACCCATTTCCTGATGCCGCCGATGGCAAGCTGGCTGAACAGAAAAGGCACACTGTTCAGAAAATCCGGCAAACACGGGCTGGTATACATCGAGTCGATGCCGTGCACTTTGGGACTGGTGCGAATCGCGGTCTGTATCACCAGATTGAGGTACTCGCTAAACAGCTCGCGGCTTTCCAGCGCACGCGCGGCCGCTGCCAGGCTCTGCAAAAAGTTGGGGATCGCCTTGCTGTTGGGTGACTTGGCCAGGGTGCGGGTAAATGTCACCACTTCCTCAATCACGCCTTCGCCCAGCTGCGCGGCAACCTGTGGCATTTCCTCGAGGAACACCAGCACCGGCTCCTCGCCGCGACCGGTTCGGTTAATGGCATTGGCACCGTCAATGTAGGCGTGTATGCCCTCTGCGCTGAGATGCTTGCGCGCATCCGCCATGCAGTCGTCGAACACGCTTTGCACGCGGGCAAAGTTGCACTTGAGCTGTTCGCGTTCTTCGGGAGTGGCTGTCATTTGAGCTTTACCTTTTTGATCAGGCTTCAAATACGGCGTCGATGGCGTGATCCAGCGTGTCGCGGATATCCGCGTCATCGGTGATGGGGCGTACCAGCGCCATGCGGCAGGCGTCGCGCGGTGGAATACCATGGTTCATCAGTGTTGCCGCGTAAACCAGCAGGCGGGTGGAAATGCCTTCATCCAGACCGTGTCCCTTCAGGTTGCGTGCCGTCAGGCCAATGCGCACCAGCTTTGCAGCTACATCAGTGGCAATACCTGCTTCCTTGCTAACAATCGCGGCTTCGGTTTCTGCGCTGGCGTAATCAAACTCCAGACCTGCAAAACGCTGCTTGGTGGACTGCTTCAGATCCTTCATCAGATTCTGGTAGCCGGGGTTGTAGGAAATCACCAGCTGGAAATCGGGATGGGCCTGCACCAGCTCGCCTTTTTTATCCAGCGGCAGGGTGCGTCTATGGTCGGTGAGCGGGTGGATCACCACGGTGGTGTCCTGGCGCGCCTCGACGATTTCATCCAGATAGCAGATCGCGCCATGGCGTGCGGCCAGGGTCAGCGGGCCATCCAGCCAGCGCGTGCCGTTGGCGTCGAGCAGATAGCGGCCGACCAGATCGGAGGCGGTCATGTCTTCGTTACAGGCCACGGTGATCAGCGGCTTGTTAAGCTTCCAGGCCATGTATTCCACAAAGCGCGATTTGCCACAGCCTGTCGGGCCTTTCAGCATCACCGGCAGACGCGCGGCGTAGGCTGCTTCGTACATCGTCACTTCATTGCTCTGGGCCTGATAAAACGGCTCTTTGCTAATTTGATATTGCTTGATATCGAACTGCTTGCTCATGGCGGTTTCCTCAAAACGTAGTTTCAGTGAAGACTTGTCTTCAGCTTGGTCGTAACTAAAAGATGGGCTGCTAACCCCGAATAATCCATTAGGCGGCTCCCGCGAGCGGGAACCAGTGCGGGTGGCGGTTTGTGTGCGGCCTAATGGATTATCCGGGATAAAAATATCCGGGATAAAAAAACCCCTGCAAAAAAATACGGCAGGGGCTTTTGTGTTGCAACTAAACGTTCGAATTACTTGTGAACGCCCAGTTTTTGACGCCAGCCCGGGAAGATCTTGTCGGCGTCTTTAGGGAATGACTCAAAGGCGCGGGCAAATTCTTTGTGTGACTTCGCGTATTCGATCGGATCAGAACCAGACTTCCAGCACTCGTACGACTGACGCAGAGAAATCGCGCCGGCAGCCGGGCTGTCGATATGGCCGTAAGAACCGCCACCGGAGGTGTTGATCACGTTACCGTGGCCGAGGTTCTCGAAGAAGCCTGGCAGACGCAGCGCGTTCATACCGCCGGAGATGATCGGGGTTGTAGGCTTCATGCCGTACCATTTCTGGTAGTAGACAGGACCTTGCGCTTCATCACGCTCGATCATGTAAGCGATGTTCTTGTCGGAAGTTTCACCTTCCATCTTGCCGTAGCCCATGGTACCCACGTGGATACCGGAAGCACCTTGCAGACGGCTCATCTTCGCCAGTACAAAGGCGGTGTAACCGCGTTTTGCAGATGGTGAAGTGATCATGCCGTGACCGGCGCGGTGGTAGTGCAGGTACTGGCTAGGGTACTGGCGACGAGCGGTAGTAACCATGCCTGGGCCGCCAACGAAACCGTCAACCAGGAAAGCAACCTTGTCTGCATCCGGGCCGAATGTTTCCAGCGCGAAGTCAGCACGGGCGCACATTTCGTAGTGGTCGTCAGCAGTGATGTTCATGGAGAACAGTTTTGCCTGGCCGGTTTCGTCTTGTGCGCGAACCAGTGCGTCACGCACCAGTGGCAATACTTTTTTCAGCGGGCAGAAAGTCTGGTTACCCTGTGGCTCGTCGTTCTTGATGAAGTCGCCACCCAGCCAGAACTGGTAAGCAGCAGCTGCAAATGGCTCGGGACGCAGACCCAGTTTAGGCTTGATGATGGTACCGGAGATATAGCCGCCGTTTACAATCGGACGACCCAGGATGCGCCACATGTCGCTGATGTCTTTGGCAGGACCGTCAAACAGCTGGATCGCGCGCTCAGGCACGTAGAAGTCATGAATCTTGGCGTGCTCGATATCGCCCATACCCTGGTTGTTACCGATGATCAGCGTCAGCACAGACACCAGCATCATGCGGCCGTCAGTTACGTTGCGGTCAAACAGTTCCATTGGATATGCAATGCGCATATCTTCAGTTGCTTCGTCGATGTAATAAACCAGCGCGTCAACGCCCTTGGTGAAATCGTCGGTGGTAGAAACTTCCACGTTGGTACCGGTTGATGACTCGGCTGCGAAGTGAGCAGCGGCTTCGAGGTAACCGTGGCCAGCCTTCGGCTTCATTTTGTATGCGACTAAAATATGCTTTTCGCCTTTGATAAGGTCTGCTTCTTTTAAGTCAAGATTGGAATAACGTGCTGACTGATCCATGCTTCTCTCCTGATAGATAATAGGGGGTGTTTATTGCTACGGCGTGCACTATATGGACACTTGATCATAAATAACATTCAATGTTTTTTATTTTCAGTATAAAATCCCCTTATGGATGAGGGTTATGGTATATAATCCTCTCCAATTCAACGTATTAAACAATTTTCCGGGACGATTTCTGCGCTTATGTCGCACTTTACCTTACGCCAATTACAAGTTTTTTCTGCCGTTGCACGACATTTAAGCCATTCGCGCGCGGCTGAAGAGTTGCATTTAACCCAGCCTGCTGTGTCCATGCAGCTCAAGCAACTGGAGCAAAGCATAGGCTTGCCCCTGTTTGAACAGGTAGGCAAGCAAATTCATCTGACTGAAGCCGGGCGCGAGATGGTTATTTATAGCCGCAACATTGCGCAGCAACTGGAAGAGATGGATGCGGTGTTTGACGAAATGAAAGGCATGAAACGCGGCCACCTGAATATCTCGCTGGTGAGCACCGCCAACTATTTCATGCCCAAGTTGCTGGCAAAGTTTATCCAGCTGTATCCCAATATCCACGTGAACCTGTTTGTGGCCAACCGCGATGCGGTGATCAAACAGCTGGTAGAAAACGTCGCCGACCTCGCTATTACCGGCCAGCCACCGGAGGGTGTCGATATGGTGTCGGAGTCGTTCATGCAAAACCCGCTGGTGGTGATTGCCGCGCCCACCCATCCCCTGGCCAACGCTCACGACATACAGCCGGAGCAACTGGCGAATGAAACTTTCCTGTTGCGTGAGCGCGGCTCGGGCACGCGTGAAGTGATGGAGCGATTCTTTACCAACCACCACCTGGGCATTCCCGGCAGCATGGAGATGCATACCAACGAAGCCATCAAGCAATCGGTGCAGGCCGGCATGGGGCTGAGTATCACCTCGCTGCACGGCATAGAGTTGAAGCTGGAAACCAAGCGCCTGGTAATTCTGGATGTGGCAAACTTTCCCATCATGCGTCACTGGCATATTGTGCATCGTGCCAACAAGCGCTTATCAACGGCGGGGCGTGCGTTCAAACAGTTTCTGCTGACCGAGGCCGAGAGGCTGGCTCCGCCGATTCCTATAAAAGGTGCGGTTCATGCAAGATAGATAGTTTTAACTTGTAATATATTGATTGTATTTAATATATTTTACTTCTTTGCGTTGGGTTTAACGGGCTTTTCAGCTTTGTTTTTAATGCTGGGAAAACCGGGCATGCCTAACATATAGCGCTCGGCCATCGGCTTGCTTTCCTGCTGCAAAAATTCCAGAAAAGTTTTCGCTACGACCGAGAGTTGTTTGCCCGTCGCATAGGCCACATACCATTGGCGGCGTATCGGGAAGCCTTCTACATCCAGTATCGCCAGTTCGTCGCCGCTTTTTTCCAGTGCCAGGGTGTGCGCCGAGAGCACGGTGATGCCCAGGCCGCCGGCCACCGCCTGCTTGATCGCCTCGTTGCTGCCCAGTTCCATTTTGAAGTTGATGCTGAGCCCGCGCTCCTTGAAAAAGTTCTCGGTGGCCAGCCGTGTGCCCGAGCCTGATTCGCGCATCAAAAAGGGTTCTTGTGCGATGCGCTGTGCGGAGATATTTTTTTTGCCGACAAGGGGATGGTTGTGTGCGGCCAGCACCACCATGGGGTTTTCCAGAAAGGGTTCTACCCATACGTCCATGTGTTCTGGCAGTTGTCCCAGAATATACAGATCGTCTTCGTTGTCTTCCAGTCTTTGCAGCAGGCGTTCGCGGTTGGTGACCTTGAGCGCAATGTCGATGCCGGGGAAGCGTTCGCAAAACGGCCCCAGCAGGCGGGGCACAAAATATTTTGCAGTGGTAATCACGGCGATGCGCAACTTGCCGGCCTTGACGCCTTTCATGTCGGAGATGGTCATTTCGAAGCGGCACAGTTCGTCAAGAGTCGTGCGCACGACTTTGAGCAGTTCGCGTCCGGCATCGGTCAGAAAGATGCGTTTGCCCACTTGCTCCAGCAGCGGCATGCCAACAATATCGGTAAGTTGCTTGAGCTGTATCGAAACAGTGGGCTGGGTGAGATACAGCTCTTCGGCTGCGCGGGTGTAGCTGAGGTGGCGTGCAACCACCTCGAAAATCTGCAGCTGGCGCAGTGTCGCGTTCTTGATCTTGCTTTTATTGAATGAATCTACCATAGACGATAATCTATCATAAGCATTCAAATTTACAATTGTTATTTATCGTTTGACGCTGCTAAAGTTTCTCCAAGCTCAACAGGGCGATACGCCGCCCCTCACCGGAAGGCACATTGTTTCAATCTTGGAAGGAGATTTCAATGGCAGTCAAAACCTATAACGCAGGTGTTAAAGAATACCGCTCCACCTACTGGACGCCGGAATATACACCGCTGGACACCGATATTTTAGCTTGTTTCAAAATCACCCCGCAAGCGGGTGTTTCCCGTGAGGAAGTTGCCGCTGCTGTGGCTGCCGAATCTTCAACTGGTACCTGGACCACCGTGTGGACAGACCTGCTGACAGATCTGGACTACTACAAAGGCCGAGCCTATCGCATCGAAGACGTGCCCGGCGACGACACCTGCTTCTACGCCTTTGTTGCTTACCCTATCGACCTGTTCGAAGAAGGCTCAGTGGTTAACGTGCTGACTTCGCTGGTGGGTAACGTATTCGGCTTCAAGGCCTTGCGCGCATTGCGTCTGGAAGACGTGCGTTTCCCTATCGCCTACGTCAAGACTTGCGGTGGGCCACCACAGGGTATTCAGGTAGAACGCGACAAAATGAACAAGTATGGCCGTCCTATGCTGGGTTGCACCATCAAGCCTAAATTGGGTCTGTCTGCGAAGAACTACGGTCGTGCTGTGTATGAGTGCTTGCGCGGCGGTCTGGACTTCACCAAGGACGACGAGAACGTAAACAGCCAACCGTTTATGCGCTGGCGCGATCGTTTCGATTTCGTGCATGAAGCAACGATGAAAGCGCAACGCGAAACCGGCGAGCGCAAGGGCCACTACCTGAACGTGACAGCGCCAACACCGGAAATGATGTACGAGCGTGCTGAATACGCAAAAGAAATCGGCGCACCGATCATCATGCATGACTACCTGACCGGCGGCTTGACTGCCAACACGGGTCTGGCGAACTGGTGCCGCAAAAACGGCATGCTGTTGCACATCCACCGCGCGATGCACGCCGTGCTCGACCGCAACCCGCATCACGGTATTCACTTCCGCGTGCTGACCAAAGTACTGCGTCTGTCCGGTGGTGACCACCTGCACTCCGGTACCGTTGTGGGCAAGCTGGAAGGCGACCGCGAAGCGACACTGGGCTGGATCGACACCATGCGTGACAGTTTCATCAAGGAAGATCGTAGCCGTGGTCTGTTCTTCGACCAGGACTGGGGTTCCATGCCCGGCGTGATTCCGGTCGCATCTGGCGGTATCCACGTATGGCACATGCCGGCACTGGTCAACATCTTCGGTGATGATTCCGTGCTGCAATTCGGTGGCGGTACATTGGGTCACCCGTGGGGTAACGCAGCCGGTGCAGCTGCTAACCGCGTGGCACTGGAAGCTTGTGTCGCCGCACGTAATGAAGGTGTTGCGGTGGAGAAAGAAGGCAAAGCCGTGCTGGAAAAAGCAGCCAAATCCAGCCCTGAACTGAAGATCGCCATGGAAACATGGAAAGAAATTAAGTTTGAATTCGACACCGTCGACAAGCTGGACGTCGCGCACAAGTAATGCATTCTCTGGATGTTCGCATCCGGAATACGCCAACAATTAATTTAGGAGTAAATCATGAGTGAAGTAATGGACTACAAATCACGTCTGTCTGACCCGGCCAGCCGCAAGTTCGAGACATTCTCCTACTTGCCTGCGATGACAGCAGACGAGATCAAGAAACAAGTGGCCTATCTGGTTTCCAAAGGCTGGAATCCGGCGATCGAGCATATCGAGCCTGAGTACCTGATGGACTCATACTGGTATATGTGGAAGCTGCCGATGTTTGGCGAAACAGACGTGTCAGTTGTGCTGAAAGAAGCTGAAGCTTGCCACAAAGCGAACCCGAACAATCACGTTCGCCTGGTTGGCTACAACAACTTCAACCAGTCACAGGGCGCAGCGATGGTTATTTATCGCGGCAAGACGGTTTAAAGCAGTTTTTTCCTGACGCAAGTTTAATTCCCTGCGTCAGGGAATTTCTGCACCACCATCTATCCGTACACGGACGCAAGCAGCTGCCTTAAGCGGCTATTTTCGCCCCTGTTTTGATCGAGAAAACATTGGATTGACTGAGCAAACATTGGAGATTTTTATGAGCGCCGACATCATCAAGCAATACAAGATTGAAAAAGAACCCTACTACCATCCGGTATCAGACGAAGTGGAATTGTATGAGGCGGCCTACTCCGTGCGCATGCCGATGATGTTGAAAGGCCCCACAGGTTGCGGCAAGTCGCGCTTTGTTGAACACATGGCATGGAAACTGAACAAGCCGCTGATCACCGTGGCGTGCAACGAAGATATGACGGCCTCCGATCTGGTCGGTCGCTTTTTGCTCGACGCCAATGGCACGCGCTGGCAGGACGGCCCGCTGGCGATTGCCGCGCGCTATGGCGCAATCTGTTATCTGGACGAAGTGGTGGAAGCACGCCAGGACACCACCGTGGTGATCCATCCTCTGACCGATAACCGTCGCGTACTGCCGCTGGAAAAGAAGGGCGAGCTGGTGCATGCGCATCCCGATTTTCAGCTGGTGATTTCCTACAACCCGGGCTACCAGTCGCTGATGAAAGATTTGAAACAGTCCACCAAGCAGCGTTTTGGCGGATTGGATTTCAACTATCCCGAGCACACGATCGAAACTGAAATTGTGGCGCACGAAACCAAGGTAAGCGCAGAAGTGGCAGGCAAGCTGGTGTCTATCGCCGAGCGTGCGCGTAACCTGAAGGGCCACGGTCTGGACGAGGGAATCTCCACCCGTATGCTGATCTACGCGGGCAGCCTGATCGCTACCGGTGTCGATCCGATCAAGGCGTGCCGTGTGGCGCTGGTGCGCCCGATTACCGACGACCCGGATATGCGCGATGCACTGGATGCGGCGGTGACCACATTCTTTTAATTCTGGAAGAGCTTTTTGCCCAAGATTCAAGGACTTGTGTTTTTGTATGTATTTGATTATATTGAATCATTGGGCAGAAAGAGCCTTCCTATTAATGTCTTTGCGGGTGCAATAACCATGTCAATCAATCTCGAAGACTATCAGGAATTATTGGATTCGCTCTTACCCGAGTTGCAGGATAGCCTGCGCGCTTCATGGCATGAAGCCAGCAAGATTTTCAGCGCAAGAGGCCTGAGCAATTACCTCACCGGTGCGGCAGCACTCAAAAATTTGGGCAAGGGCGATTCACTGATTGCCAGCTGGATAGAGCACGCGCCGATGGTGGCCAAGGAAATCGGCGAAGATGCGGTGCCTGATCTGGTGCAGGCAGCACTTGAGCTTGCGTCAAAGACTTCAGGTTCCGTGATCGAGCTGGTGTTGAGCACTGCACCGACCGCGGCTAATCGTCTGGGTGATGAAGCGCTGTTCAAGAAATATCTGCAGTTTCTCAATACCCTGCTGTCGCAGGCACCACGCGGCGTGCGCCCGATGCTGGAAAATCTGGAGAAGCTGTTCAGCCAGCTGACACTGGGTGGCTTGCGCCGCTGGGCGCTGTGGGGCGCGCATGCGCATCGCACCGATTATCCCGAGCAGGCGGCATACTTCAGCCTGCAATCGAAAGAATCGCTGGCGATGCTGCAGAAGGAGCGCAAGGGCACGCTGTTTATCGACGTGCAGCGGCGCATCAATATGTATCTGCGCGCCTTGTGGGCTCGGGATTTTTTCATGAAGCCCACCTCGGGCGACTTTGAAACACGTGAAGGTTATCGCCCTTACGTAGAAGGCTATTTCCTGCATCTGCCGGATGCCTATGATGATCACGTCGTGGGCGAAACCAGGCTGCCCGGTCTGGAAATGTACAGGGCAGCGGCGGCGCACAGTGCTGCACACATTGTTTACACGCGCGATCCGATTTCGGCCGAGTCGCTCAACCCGTGGCAGATGGCGGTAATCAGCGTGCTCGAAGATGCGCGTGTCGAAACTTTGTCGATACGCAAGTTCCCCGGCCTCAAACATTTGTGGCAGCAGCTGCACTCGATTACCCCCGCGCAGAATAAAACCGCAGGCGATTACCTGAACCGTCTGGCGCGCGCACTCCTGGATGACAGTTATCAGGACGATGATGCGTGGATTGCACAGGGACGCGTGTTGTTTAAACAGGCGGCCGGGCGCCTGGATAGCAATCAGGTGTCGTGGGATATCGGCGTGCAGCTGGCGCATGAATTCATGTCCAGGCGCATTGCGTTTAATCCGCGCAGCGATTTGCTCACCGCCCCTTACCGCGACGATAACCGCTACTTCTGGGAATTCGAGGAATTTGATTTCGAGAAATCGATCGCAGCCGGCTACGACACGCCGAAGCAGGTGCGCAAGCATGTCAGCCTGATGGAATTTGCCAACGAACTCGATTGTGAAACCGCCGGTGACGATGCGCAGGAAGTGTGGGTGCTGGATACCGAGCTGTTCCCGTATGAAGATATGGGCAAGTCCTTCAATGAGATGGAAGGCAAGGAGCCGCTGTCCGAGCCTTACCATTATGCGGAATGGGATTACCAGATTCAGCTGGAGCGCCCGGCCTGGGCCACGGTATTGGAAAAGCGCCCGAAGTCCGGCGAATTGCAGCTGATCAACGACATCACCGCGCAGTACAAGCGCACCATCGGCCGCCTCAAGTTTTTGCTGGATGCCTTGCAGCCAGAGGGCGTGACGCGCATCCGCAAGCTGGAAGACGGCGATGAAATCGATGTCAACGCGGCAATTCGTGCGATGATCGACATTCGCATGGGGCAGCAGCCCGATCCGCGTATCATGATGCGTTCGGTGCGCAAGGTGCGCGATATTTCGGTGATGGTGCTGCTGGATTTGTCCGAGTCGACCAATGAAAAGGTGAGCGGTCAGGAATACAGCGTGCTGGATTTGCAGCGCCAGGCCACGGTGTTGCTGGCCGATGCAATCAACAAAATCGGCGATCCGTTTGCGATCCATGGTTTTTGCTCGGACGGGCGTCACAACGTGGAGTACCATCGCTTCAAGGATTTTGAGCAGAAATATGATGATGTGCCCAAGGCCAGGCTGGCGGGCATGTCGGGTCAATTGTCGACGCGCATGGGTGCGGCTATCCGCCATGCCGGGCATTATCTGAAGCTGCAGAAATCTGCGAAGAAGCTGCTGCTGGTCATCACCGATGGCGAGCCGGCAGACGTGGATGTGCGCGATCCTCAGTACTTGCGTTTCGATACCAAAAAAGCCGTGGAGGAAGTGGCACGTTCCGGCGTCACCACCTTCTGCATGTCTCTTGACCCGCGGGCGGATCAATACGTCTCGCGGATTTTCGGCGCCAAGAATTACATGGTGGTAGACCATGTGGAACGATTGCCGGAAAAACTGCCGGTACTGTATGCCGGATTAACCCGGTAATAAAGTGCGTGGCAAATATTAACTAATAACCGGCACAATTGATTTCGGCGCAGTTTCATGGCGTAGCGGACGGAAACAGAAGATGCCGGCAATTCATGGGAACTAATAAGATGACAGCACAGGTTTATGTCGGTGTCGACAAGGATAATAAAGGCGGTTTGACCCACCTCGGGCGCATGGTGCGCGATGCATGGGTGTTTGGTATCTTGCCTGAAACAGAAACCTGTAAGGGTTGGGACGCTGCGCAAATGCAGAATCTGTATGAAAAGGTCTATGCCGCATGGGAACCTTACGCGCATCTGCCCAGCCGGCTGCCGGAGGAAATGCGCGTGAAGCACGCCAAATTTTACGACACTGCGATCAATAGCGCGCGCAAAGATGGCTGGGATGCCGAGCTGGGCGAGGACGAATAAGTCTTCAGCTAGCAGGCGAAAGGTATAAGGGACAAGGTGCAAGGTTTTTCTTGAACCTTGTTCCTCGCCTCTTCATCTTTTGACATCAAACTTCAGTACTTTGGCTGGCCCATCCACCTTGGATTTCTTCGCCAGTTCCTGCAATGCACGCGGCAACTCTGCCTGCAAGCGTGACATCAGTTTTGCAGCAGAAGCACTGTAATACACCGCTTCGTATTCAACAGGCTCATTCAGTGCGTTACGTGTTTGCGGAAGAAATTTGCGCCAGGCAATATCGACCCAGCACTTTCGCTCCCCATCCAGAAATATTAGTTCCTCCGCATCCAGTATCGCCAGATATTGCATACTGCGCAGGGGAATAAAAAGATTGCCGGCAGGGCTGCGTGCAAGCAATATGTGCGCAAGATTGTAGGTGGCAGCAGGAAGTTGGCGTATTTCCGTGCCAACCTCCTGATCGCGATAGCAGCTAATTTCCACGATGATCCCTTTCATATGGCAACTAAACTCGCATAGATTGTAGCGCGAAATAATGGGAGAGGCGCAGGCGTTATGACGAGCCTATCGAGGTATGTCAATATTCTGTAACAGTTTGCAATTATAATCACGCTTATTAAAAATGTTGCGGAGAACGAATTGAACAAAAGAACGATAAAAGACTTTAATCAGAGCCTGCTTTCATTGGTTGAGAATTTTGGCCTGCTGGTGATCGGCATTGCCACTGTATTTGCGATGGGTAGCGAAATATTAACGATGATTCGTGCCATGCAGGTCACGCTGACTGATCTGCTGCTGCTCTTCCTGTATCTGGAAGTGCTGGCGATGGTGGGTTTGTACTACCACTCCGGTAAATTACCGGTGCGATTCCCACTGTATATCGGCATGGTCGCCCTGGCGCGTTACCTGATTCTGGACATGAAGTCGATGGACGACTGGCGCATGCTGGCAGTGACAGGTTCCATATTGTTACTGACATTGGCGGTATTCCTGATACGTTACGGTCACGTGCGCTACCCTTATCCCGGGGACGATACCTCAGACCTTAAGCAGGCTGAACGAGTGAAAGATTAGCGGCAGGGCCGATACACTGTTGCTTTTAGTGCACCCTTACAAAGAGAAATCCATGCAGAGAAAAAGCCCCGCGCAATGCACGGGGTTTTTTTATGCCTGCTGGCCAATGCACCATCTGTCCAATCGGATATGCAGCGTGCTATGGGTCATTTATGCAACGTAAAAATTTGATGCAAATCATTGGGGGATCAACTCTGGAAGAGTAGTATGTTGAACTGATATAACCCGGATGTGTCAAAATTATAAAAATAATCAAGTCAATTTTGTCGTCCCCGCGAAGGCAGGAACCTAGTTAAATCAAAGAGCTGGGCTCCCGTCTTCGCGGGGATGACAACTTGGTTAGCATATCCCTATATATTTACCAGTCGAAATAACAATAACAAATAATGGTTAATTGCCTGTGCGATCCAGACCGATTTGCAGGCAGATAGAGCAGAAAAGGCGGTAATAAAAATCATGGTGAACGAAGCCAACATCATTGATGGAATCAGGAATGACGAATTTACCTTTTTCTATCAACCCAAAATTTCCCTGGTGACGGGAAAAGTATTCGGTGCAGAAGCTTTAATCAGGTGGATCAAACCCGATGGCACCATCATTCCCCCAGATGCATTTATTCCTCTGGCAGAACAATCCTCACTGATCAAAGACATCACCCGGCATATGTTCCCGAAATTGGTGAAAGACATGCTGGTCATGATGGATGTTGAACCGCTGTCCATATCCTTTAACGCCTCAGCCAAGGATTTTGAGGATGATGTATTCACCAGGATGATACTGAAGGCGCTGAAAATATCCCGATTGCCGCCCAATAGTCTGCAGGTTGAGCTGACAGAAACAGCAGCATTGGCAGCAGGCGACAGCATCAAGAAAAATATTCAGCCCTTGCGGGATGCCGGGGTGGGGCTGGCAATGGACGACTTTGGCAAAGGCTATTCATCCCTTGATACCTTGAGCAAATGGCCATTTACAACCATCAAGCTGGACCAAGGGATCGTTAGCAGAATGTTTGATTCCGACAAGAATTTAACCATAGTCGAATCCTCCATCCGCATGGCGCATGAGCTTGGGATCAGCGTAGTGGCCGAAGGCGTGGAAGACAGCGAGCAATACCATCGCCTGCTTGAAGCGGGGTGCACAAAGGTTCAGGGATTCTGGTTCTGCAAACCGCTGCCTCTTGATCAATTCATTTGCTTTGTCAAGGAGGATATCCGCTGGTCGGGCTTGCCGATTGGTTTGATACACATGGCGATCATTGACCACATGCAATGGCGCAGAAAACTGATCAGCGGATTAGTCAAGGCTGCTTCTTTTTCCAAGGATTCATCCTATCGAAAATGTCTGACGCTTCCCACCCTGTCACACAAGGATTGCAGATTAGGACATTGGTATGATGGGATAGGGCAAATGTTTCAGGACAGGCAGTCTTTCCGCAATCTGGAAAAACCGCATTCTGCATTTCATGATATTGGCCAATTGCTGGTAAAGTTGGTGGGAGATGGGGCAAGCATGGAGGACATTACCTCCCATCTGCGAGAACTCTCCGAGCGTTCCATGGAAGTGTTAGGTTTGCTGCATGCATTGGAAATTGAAGGGCTGATGGAGATGCATACGGCGCATGATGACTGGCTGTCGCACTCCCTGCATCCAATCAATCAAGGTTGATTCCAAATTACTTTGCTTGAAGTCACCAGAACTGCAAGTATGAAATTGGTGCGCTCGGCGGGAGTCGAACCCACGACCCTTGGCTTCGGAAACCAATACTCTATCCAGCTGAGCTACGAGCGCGTTGAAGGGCGCGAAGTATAACGGTTTTTGCTGCATTCCGCCCGCGCCTTTTGCGCTGAAAAATGTTATCTTACGCGCCATGAATTTTCAAAAACCGACCCAGGCCGAGATTTACCGGATGCTGCGCAATGTTCGCAGCATTGCGGTGGTGGGGCTGTCGCCCAATGCCGATCGTCCCAGTTTCCGCGTAGCGCAGGGCATGCAGGAGCTGGGCTACCGCATTATTCCGGTGCGCCCCAAGATTACTACCGTGCTGGGCGAGCCGGCTTACCCCGATCTGGCGAGCGTGCCGCAGAAAATTGATCTGGTGAATGTGTTTCGCGCGCCGGAGCATGTGCCGGCGCTGGTGGATGAGTGCATTGCGCTTGGTATCAAATATCTGTGGCTGCAGGATGGCGTGATACATGAAGAGGCGGCGCAGCGCGCGCGGGAGGCAGGCATTACCGTGGTGATGGATATGTGCATCTGGCGCGATGGAGGGCCTTGTGGCAAATGTGCCGCCTGAGGTTCGCTGCGCCTGGGCGAACAGCAGTGCGCTGTATCAGGCCTATCACGATCAGGAATGGGGGGTGCCGCTGCATGACGAGCGTGCGCTGTTTGAATTCCTGATTCTGGAAGGGGCGCAGGCGGGCTTGAGCTGGATTACCATCCTGAAAAAACGCGCGGATTATCGCGCGGCTTTCGATAATTTCGATGCTGAACGGGTTGCCGGCTATGATGAGCATAAAATAGGGCTGTTAATGCAAAATTCCGCTATTGTGCGCAACAGATTGAAGCTGCAGTCCGCCGTGATCAATGCGCAAAAACTGCTTGCCGTACGGGATGAATTTGGCAGCTTTGATGCCTTTATTTGGCGCTTTGTGGATGGCGCACCGCAGCAGAATAACTGGCGCAGTCTGGCCGAGGTGCCGGCAAGCACAGCCACTTCGGACGCGATGAGCAAGGAGCTGAAACGGCGCGGTTTCAAGTTTGCCGGCTCTACCATCTGTTATGCATTTATGCAGGCTACCGGGATGGTGAATGACCATACCACCGATTGTTTTCGACACGCACAGTTAAAATGATAAAACTAAAATTCACCAAAATGCACGGCGCGGGCAACGACTTTGTGGTTATCGATGGGGTGCGCCAGGAAGTTTATTTGACCCCCGAGCAGTTGCGCTTTCTGGCGGACAGGCATTTCGGAATCGGTTGCGATCAGATCCTGCTGGTCAAGCGCTCGCAGAACGAAGAGGCCGATTTCCGCTATCTGATCTTCAACGCGGATGGCGGCGAGGTAGAGCAGTGCGGCAATGGCGCACGCTGCTTTGTGCGTTTTGTGCACGATCACAAACTGACGACCAAGCGCGAAATCGTGGTGGAAACACAAAGCGGCCTGATCTCTCCGCGTCTGGAGGATGACGGGCGTGTGACGGTGAATATGGGCGCACCGATATTCGAGGCTGCGCGCATCCCGTTTGACAGCGACAGCGACGCAGTCATTCAGGCGCTGCAAGTCAATGGCGAGACGGTACAGATCACCGCCGTGTCCATGGGTAATCCGCATGCAGTGCAGATCGTCGAGGATGTTGAGCGCGCAGCCGTTGCGCTGATGGGGCCGCTGATTGAACGCCACCCGCGTTTCCCCAAGCGGGTCAATGCGGGCTTTATGCAGGTTGTTGACCGTTCCCATATCAAGTTGCGTGTATATGAACGCGGTGCGGGCGAAACCATGTCGTGCGGCACCGGCGCCTGTGCTGCTGTGGTGAGCGGCATCCAGCGCGGGCTGCTGGATAGTCAGGTGCAGGTGGCCACCCACGGCGGCGTGCTGACCATAGGCTGGGCCGGAGCAAACTCCCCGGTGATGATGACAGGACCCGCCATTACCGTGTTTGAGGGTGAAATAAATTTATAAGTGAACAACATGAAAGCTGAAAACGTCGCAGAGTATCTGCAAAAAAATCCGGGATTTTTTAACGAACATGCAGGTCTGTTGACTGAGCTCGTCCTGCCGCATCCTCACGGTGGCCGCACCATCTCGCTATCGGAGCGGCAGTTGCTGGTGCTGCGCGAGCGTGTCAAGGAACTGGAAAAAAAACTGTTCGACTGGATGGAAATAGCCCGAGAAAATGAGGCGCTGCAAGACAAGGTGCATCAATACACCCTGGCACTTTTTGGCGCAGATGCTCTGGCTTCACTGCAGGATATTGCCACGCGCAATTTGCGCGACATTTTTTCCGTGCCGCATGCCGTGATTCAGCTGTGGCAGGAGCAGCCACCCAGTACCGAGGTGATGGCATTTGCCGGGCAGCATACCAGGCCGGTATGCGCACATCAGGCGGTGCATGATACCCGGTCATGGTTCGGCGAGAGTGCGGAACACCTGCGTTCGTTTGCCTATCTGCCATTGCGCAAGGATACTCAAACCATCGGCATGCTGATTCTCGCCAGCGAGGATGCGCAACGCTTCTATCCGGAAATGGGAACCGTATTCCTGCAGCGCATTGCAGAGCTCGTCAGCAGCGCAGTGCAGCCCCATCTATAACATGGACAAGGCAAGCCCGGATTCAGCCAGGCAGGAGATACTGAACGGCTACCTGGCTTACCTCGGCAACGAGCGGCAATATTCCCCGCTCACCCTTGAAAATTATGCGCGCGATATTCGGCGGTTGTTTAAGGCGGCCGGTGAGACACAGCTCGATGCGCTCAAGAGCCATCAAATCCGCCGCTTTATCGCCAGCCTGCACGGGCAGGGCCTGGGCGGCAAAACCCTGGCGCGCATGCTGTCTGCCTGGCGCGGTTTTTATACCTACCTGATCCGCGATCATCAATACAGCAATAACCCCTGCAGCGGCTTGCGCGCGCCCAAATCGCCGCGCAACCTGCCGCACACCCTGTCGCCGGATGAAGCCGTGCGCATGGTGGATTTGCCCGCAGATGGCGACCCGCTGAGCGTGCGCGACAAGGCAATGTTCGAGCTGCTGTATTCCTCCGGTTTGCGTCTGGCCGAACTGGTTAGCCTCAATCCGGAGGCGCTGGATTTCAGCGACGATTCGGTGCGCGTGACCGGCAAGGGCAACAAGACGCGAATTATCCCATTGGGCAGCCATGCCATCAGCGCGCTGCAGCAGTGGCTGCAGCTGCGCAGTGCGCTCGCAAAAAATGAGGAGCCGGCCCTGTTCATCAACCGCAACGGCGGGCGCATCAGCGCGCGTTCGGTGCAGCTGCGCATGAAGGAATGGGGCATCAAACAGGGAATAAGTGCGAATGTGCATCCGCACCTGCTGCGCCATTCCTTCGCCTCGCATGTGCTGCAATCCAGCGGCGACCTGCGCGCGGTGCAGGAGATGCTGGGCCACGCCAGCATCTCCACCACCCAGGTGTATACCCATCTCGATTTTCAGTACCTCGCCAAAATTTACGACAGCGCGCATCCGCGTGCAAAGAAGAAAGCCACATGAACCAGAAACGCCATACCTCACACCAGCGTCGCCGCGAAAACAGCAGGCAACAGCCAACAGTAATAAAATCCCCGCTGGTGCCGTTTGCCGGCCCTAAATTACTGCTGCAGGCGGGCCGCGAAAAATCCCTGCAGCGCCGCCACCCCTGGATCTTCTCCGGCGCGGTAGAGCGCATTGACGGCAGCCCGGCCAGCGGCGACACCGTGCAAGTGTGCGATGCACAGGGCGGCTTCCTCGCCTGGGCTGCCTACAACCCGCAATCGCAAATCTGCGGCCGCGTGTGGACGTGGCAGGCAGAGGAAAAAATAGATGCCGATTTTTTCCGCAAGAAAATCAGCAGTGCCCTGGCTGCGCGCAAGGAATTAAAACTGGATCAGCACAGCAACGGCATGCGCCTGATCCACGGCGAATCGGACGGCTTGCCCGGCCTCATCGTCGACCAGTATGCCGACGTGCTGGTGCTGCAACTCGGCAGCGCCGGTGCGGAGCGCTGGCGCGAAACCTTTGCCGATGTCTTGCAGGAACTGTGCAATCCGGTATGCATCTACGAGCGCTCGGATTCCGACGGGCGCGAACTGGAAGGCCTGCCCAAACGCAATGAAATACTGCGCGGCAAATTGCCCGAGCAATTGAGCGTCAGCGAAAACGGCATCCGCATCGCGGTGGACGTGGCCGCAGGCCAGAAGACCGGCTTCTATCTGGATCAGCGCGACAACCGCGCGCTGATCGGCAATCTGGCCGAGGGCCGCGATGTGCTCAACTGCTTCTGCTATACCGGCGGCTTCTCGCTATATGCCCTGCGCGGTGGCGCAAAATCCGTGCTGTCGATCGACTCGTCTGCAGAAGCCCTGCAACTGGCGCAGCGCAATGTGGAGCTTAACGGCCTCGATGCCAGCCGCGCCGAATGGCAGGACAAAGACGTGTTTGAGGCGCTCAGAAAATTGCGCGACCAGAATCGCAAGTTCGACCTCATCGTACTCGACCCGCCCAAATTTGCACCGACCGCCGCCTTTGCCGAGAAGGCATCGCGTGCGTACAAGGATATCAACCTGCTGGGCTTCAAACTGCTGCGGCCGGGTGGCATCCTTGCAACCTATTCCTGCTCGGGTGGCATCAGCGATGACCTGTTCCAGAAAATCATCGCGGGTGCAGCGCTGGATGCAGGCGTGGATGCGCAGATTGTGCACAAGGTACATGCGGCGGCGGATCATCCGGTGCTCTTGAGTTTTCCGGAGGGGGCTTATTTGAAGGGCTTGGTGTTGCGGGTGGTGGGCTGATGTTGATTAGTGCTTTTTAGTTAATTTATTCAATATAATCATATACCTATTATTATATTGAAATTGCATATGCACTTGATTTGTATAAGCTAAATTTGCACAAAACTGTGCGAGTGCGCCGCTTTTTCCTCCCCTCGTCCACCACCGAGGAGCGGAGACAGGTCAGGGAATTCTGACGAATATGTTTGAGCACGTGGACGCGCAGCGGATCGTGCGAGTTTATGAGGAAGCCTGACCTGTCGAGCACCGCAGGGAACCTCGAAGAGGTGGTGGATTGGGGATCGCCTTCTTTTGGTTACTTTTCTTGGCGAAGCATGAAAAGTGACTAGCCGCCGGGCTACCCCGGGCAAAACGGGAACAGTCTTATCACAGAATCAGATCAAGGATAGCTGTAGCAAAATTGGAGGTAGAACAGATGGGGAAAATTTCAGATTCACACAAAGAGCTATATCACTACACCACAGCCGCGGGCCTCTCAGGAATACTTGAAAGTAAATCTTTACGGGCAACTCACTCGTCTTTTATGAATGATGAGGAGGAAATTCACGTCTTCTATGATCGCGTCCTTCCAGAAATTCTCCGTCCCAATTTCCGCAAATATTTCGAAGAGATCAAAGATAAACCTGATTTTCGGACGCTTCAGGGGAACACACCATTCAATCTCTATTTGGATGAACAATTCACAAAGCTGATCCAAACCCTCAAAGTGGTTAGTTTGGGTTTTCACGATCAATACATCACGTCATTTACTACAACAACAGACCCTTACGTGCACGACAATGGCTTACTGAGTCAGTGGAGAGCATATGGCACCGATGGCGGATATGCAATTGTTTTAGACACTGACCAACTCGACAAAATACTCAGTGAAGAGACAACACCCTACTATGAGGAAATATTTTCTTGGGCTGACGTTCAGTACCACCCCATTGAAAACGGACATACGAATGACCCAGACACGAACGAATGGATAGTTAAACTTCAAGTAGCGGCTGACAAGTACTTTCGTTCAGGTTTTGCAGAAGATGCAAGCGAATTTTCAAACCCGCTCGCAATTTTATCGTCTTTTTTCAAGCATCGCGGTTTCTCAGAGGAGCAGGAAGTACGCTTGGTGTTAAGCCTTCTTGGCCCTAAGCTGGAATCACACCTAGAGCTTCAATCTGTACAACAACATCCAATCAAGACAACGGTTCGAGAGGGAGCTACGGTGCCCTTTGTGGAACTGTGTATACGGAATGAGAATGGCGTTAGACAACATTTGCCAATAGCTCGCATCATCGTTGGTCCTCACCGTGACAAGAATGACCGCAAGCGAGCAGTACAACTGCTATTGAAGCAACATGGCTTGAGCGATTTGATAGATAAGGTGAGCGTTTCTGATATTCCATATCGAGGAAGATGATGAGGTAGAAACTCGAAAACTCGGGGTCGGGTCTCACATCCCACATTCTTGCGGTAGCTAAAATGTAAAACCGTCGGGGGCAGCCCGACAGCTGGTTACCTTTCTTGCTTCGCCAAGAAAGGTAACCCAAAGAAGGCGACCCCAGTTCCGCCATCCCTTTGGGATTCCCTGCGTTGCTCGGCAAGCCAGGCTTCCTCACAAACTCGCACGATCCGCTGCGCGTCCACGTGCTCAAACATGTTCGTCAGAATTCCCTGACTCGCCTGTGCTACTCGGTGGCGGATATGGGGAGGGTAAGTCAAAAGCTAAAATCAAAGGCCAAATAAAAAACAAAATAAAATGAGGGCGCGTTGCGCCCTCACGGTTTTGTTTTTTTGGTTTTGGTGTGCGCATAGCGCACACCGGATTTGTGGTTTTGCATTGGGTTTTGATTTTGACTTTCAACCCCCTTCTGTATCGCTGAGGGCGGGCGATAAAATTGGGGAGAAGGCGAGGACTGTCTGAGCACGTGGACGCGCAGCGGATCGTGCGAGTTCCGCAGCCGCCCAATTTTATTGTCCGACCGAAGGAACCCGAAGGGCGATACGGCAGGGTCGCCTTTTCTTTCGTTACTTTCTTTTGGCGAAGCAAAAGAAAGTGACCAGCTGTCGGGCTGCCCCCGACGGTTTGTTTTTGATTTGATTCCGAATCGTTGTGCTACTCTGTGCTCAATCCAGTCTACGAACTGGGCACGAAGTACGGGCTCCACAGCCCCGTTTGATTGCGATTACTGGAGAGAGCTCCAAAGTTGTAGTCAAAAGCACCCAGCTGCCGGTCAACCCGGAGAAGTTGGTGTTGTACAGAATTTTTACAAGTACAATTACCACTTGTAAAAATACACTACTGCTATGACCCAGGCCCTCTCCCTCCAAAACCTCAGCAAAGTCTACAAGAACGGCGTCGTTGCATTGCACGGTATCGATCTCAATGTAGAGCAGGGGGATTTCTTTGCGTTGCTGGGGCCCAATGGCGCGGGCAAGTCGACTACCATCGGCATCATTTCTTCGCTGGTAAACAAGAGCGCAGGCACGGTGCAGGTGTTTGGACATGATCTTGATACCGACCTGGCGGCGGCCAAGGCCTGCATCGGGCTGGTGCCGCAGGAGTTTAATTTCAGTATGTTTGAACCGGTGGAGGAGGTGCTGCTAAACCAGGCCGGGTACTACGGTATTCCACGCCGTTTGGCAGCAGAGCGTGCCGAGTTTTATTTGAATAAGCTGGGTTTGTGGGACAAGCGCAAGGGGCAGGGGCGCGCGTTGTCGGGCGGCATGAAGCGGCGCCTGATGATTGCGCGGGCACTGGTGCATGAGCCGCGCCTGCTGATTCTGGATGAGCCGACTGCGGGAGTGGATATCGAGATCCGATATTCGATGTGGAATTTTTTGCAGGAGATTAATGCGGCGGGCACGACGATTATTCTCACCACGCACTATCTGGAAGAGGCCGAGCATCTCTGCCGCAACATCGCGATTATCGACCACGGGCGCATCGTGGAAAATACCGGCATGCGCCAGTTGCTGAGCCGCATGGATAGCCATACGCTGGTGCTGGATCTGGCACAGCCGCTGGCTGCGTTGCCGAGGTTAAGCGGCTTTGCGGCCAGCCTGGTGGATGAGCATACTCTCGAAGTCGAGGTGTCGCGCGGCGCCAACATTACCGCGTTGTTTTCCGAGCTGGCGCTGCATAATATTATAGTAAGCAGTTTGCGCAACAAGACTAACCGGCTGGAGGAGTTGTTTATCCGCCTGGTCGGCAACAAGGGAGGGAGCGCATGAACGGGCGCGCGCAGTTTATTGCCTTCAGGGCGATCATGGTGAAGGAGGTGCTGCGTTTTGCGCGCATCTGGATACAAACGATATTGCCGCCGATGATCACGACGGCGCTGTATTTTCTGATCTTCGGCCGCCTGATCGGCAGCCAGATCAGCGATGTGCATGGCTTTCAATACATGGCGTACATTGTCCCCGGCCTGATCCTGATGGCGGTGATCACCAACTCGTATGCCAATGTGGTGGCATCATTCTACAGTGCGAAGTATCAGCGCAATGTGGAAGAAATGCTGGTGGCGCCGGTGCCCAATTATCTGATCATGATCGGCTTTGTGGGCGGTGGCGTGGCACGGGGATTGGCGGTGGGCTCGGCAGTCACGCTGGTGGCCTTGTTCTTCACCGCTATACCGTTGCACAATGTATGGGTCGCGGTGTCAGTGTTGCTGCTCACCAGCATACTGTTCTCGCTGGGCGGACTGATCAACGCAATTTTCGCCAACAGTTTCGATGACATCACCATTATCCCGACCTTTGTGTTGACGCCGCTGACCTATCTGGGCGGTGTGTTCTATACCGTCGCAATGCTGCCGCCATTCTGGCAGTCCGTATCCCTGGCTAATCCTATCCTGTATATGGTCAACGCATTCCGTTACGGTTTGCTGGGCGTGTCAGATGTAAATCTCGGCGTTGCATACCTGGCGATTTTTGGCTTTATCGCTGGATTATTCTGGTATGCCCTGTATTTGCTCAATCGCGGTTACGGGATACGCTCATAAGTTATGCCCGGCGGAGATATAACATTTTCAAAGTGTAATATCTCCGGCTCCAGCGCGGGCTGGTCGGCCATCCTGCTAGTTGGATTGATCGTTTTCTCACCCGCAATTGCATTTGCTGATGAGATTGTAAGGTCTGCTGAAGCGGCGCCAGAATCAACACCGGAACAGGCTGTGGAATTACCCTTGGAGCCGGCTGTAGAGCCACCAGCAGAACCGCCTGCAGTCACGGTAGCGGAGCCAACCATCCTGGAAACGATGGATGCCCCGCGTGATTATTTGTCTGAAAAAATTGTTGCTTTCACCACGAAAGTTGACCATTTTTTCGGCGATGAGCGTTATTACCAGGAGTACAACAAAAGCGTAATTCAACTGGAGTTGCATGAGACATTCGCAGGAGGTGGCAACCACACCCTCGGGTTCGAAGGCAAGGCCAAGCTGGATTTGCCTGCGGCAGAGAAGCGCTTCCATTTCGTAATCGAATCCAATCCCGAGAAAAAAACCGCAGGCGAAGTGAAGAAAGATCAGCCTGTTACTCCCAGTGAGCCCACTACGCCAGATAAATACGCGGCTTCTTTGCGTTATGAAAAATCCGAGGAGAGCCTTTGGCATTTCAGTTCGGATTTGGGCGCAAAATTTCAGTTTCCGCTCGACCCCTTTGTGCGCACCAGGGGTAGCTATGCCATCCAGCTTGAAGAGTGGCGCTTGAAAGTGGCGGAAACATTATTCTGGTTCAGCACGATAGGGCTGGGTGAAACGACGCAGTTTGATATGGAGCGCGTATTAAGCGAGCCCGTGCTGTTTCGTGCTACCAGCACGGCCACTTGTTTTGAATCGCCACAGAACTGCGATCTGCGTCAGGACTTGTCAGTCTTTCACACCCTGAATGAACGCTCTGCCTTGCTATACCAGGCGAGCGTCATTGGCGTTAGCCAGCCGCAGCTGGAAGAAACAGCCTACGTGTTGTTGACGCGTTATCGCTATCGACTGCACCGGGAGTGGGTTTTTTTTGAGATCACCCCGCAGTTGAATTTCCCTAAAACGGATGATTTCAAGCTCAACGCGCTGCTACTATTGCGCCTTGAGCTGTTGTTTGGGGCGACAAAATAAATGAGAAGATCGGCCGAGAGTCGGCGAGTTTATTTAAGCTGCCCCATTTTTCACTTGATGGCATAATTATTTGAGACTATTCCTGAATACGATGTCATCAATGTATTGCCACCCTTCTGACATGAGCAAGCCCATCCGGCATCAAGCTGCTGTTTCATGGCGGGGCTGCTCGTTGCTATCCTGCCAAACTTCAAAACCACAACATGATGCCTTATTTTGAGCGGCTGGCAACCATGTTACGGTTGCACCCCAGCCATCAGCGCCCAGCGCGCAACGCGCTCATCATTGTTGCGCTGCTTGCACTCATGCTGGCTGCGGCATGGCTGCTGCCTCCCAAGATGCATGATATCGCAGGATATCTGCCCTTGCATATCCTGCTCGAGACGGTCGCCATTGTCGTTGCCATGCTGGTTTTCGCTGTGGGCTGGAATGCGCAAGGTCGCGACCAGCCGGGTAGTGTGATACTGCTTGCCTGCGCGTTTTTTGGCATAGGCTGGCTTGATTTTTTTCACGTCCTTTCCTATAACGGCATGCCTGATTTTGTGACTCCGAGCGATCCGGAAAAGGGGCTCGCTTTCTGGCTGGCTGCGCGTTTAATGGCAAGTGTCGCGTTGCTTATCGTCGCCGTGAGGCCGTGGCAGCCCTTTGCTTCAGCCGCCAGCAAATACATCTCGTTTGCAGCCTTCATCGCCATTACTGCATTAGTGGGAGGGTTATTTCTGTTCCACCTTGACTGGATGCCGCGTACATTTGTACCCGGCCAGGGATTGACGGCGTTCAAGGTGATTTTTGAATACGCGCTTATCCTGCTCAATTTCGCAACAGCGTTCATGTTGTGGCGGCGCATGCGCGAGCCACTGCCGTTCAATGCGTCGCTGTTGTTGGGTGCAGTAATCGTGATGGCGATGAGTGAATTCCTGTTTACGCTTTACGCCACCACGACCGATTTTTTCAATGTGCTCGGCCATATCTACAAGGTGGCTGCCTATTTATTCCTTTATCGTGCGGTTGTGGTGGAGAGTATTGAACATCCTTACGCTCAGCTGCGCGAATCGGAAAATCAGCTGCTGGCGACGATGAACGCCATCCCGGATTCGCTGTTCGAGCTTGATTTGTCCGGGCGTTATTGGGATTATCGTGCGGTACAAACTGATTTTCAGGCCGCTTCACCTGAAGGTTTTATCGGTAGAACCGTGTTTGACGTTTTGCCAGCCGATGCGGCGGAAGTGACCCTGTCTGCGCTGCGCGAAGCATCTGCAGACGGGTATTCACATGGCAAAGAGATCGAACTGAGCGTGGCGGAAGGCAAGCGATGGTTTGAATTATCGGTGTCGCGTAAGCAAACCGCACGCGGACAGGCGCCGCGTTTCATCTTGCTGGCCCGTGATATCACCCAACGCAGGTTCGCTGAAGACTCATTGCTCAAGCTGTCGCAGGCCGTGGAACAAAGCCCGAACGTCATCGTGATCAGCGATCTTCACGCCAATATTGAATATGCCAACCCCTCCTTTACACGGGTAACCGGATACAGCCTCGAAGAAGTGCGCGGCCAGAATCAGCGCATGCTTCAGTCCGGCAAGACGCCTCGCGCAACTTACGATGATATGTGGGCACATCTGAAGCGCGGTGATAACTGGAAAGGTGAATTCATCAACCGGCGCAAGGACGGCAGCGAATATACCGAGATGGTATGGATTTCACCCGTGCGCCAGCCCGATGGCAGGGTGACGAATTACCTTGCTATCAAGGAAGACGTCACGGAAAAAAAGAAGGCCGAAGAGTGGATAACCAAGCTTGCGCACTTCGATTTGCTGACAGAGTTGCCGAACCGTTCGCTGCTTAACGAGCATGTCAGGCATGACATCAGCGTAGTCCAGCGCAGCAATCTGCAATTGACCGTCATGTTCCTCGATCTGGACAACTTCAAGAATATCAATGACACCCTCGGGCATAGTATCGGCGACGAGATGCTGATACAGCTGGCAAAGCGGCTTAAATCGGCGATCCGCGAGGAAGATACGGTGTCGCGCCTGGGGGGTGACGAATTTGTCCTGATCTTCCCCGGTAGCACGGCAAACAATGCCGCGTATCTGGCTGGAAAAATATTGGCGATTGTCGCCACACCTTTCCAGATTGCACAGCGAGAGCTGACGGTGACGTCAAGCATAGGCATCGCCATGTATCCCGATGACGGCGAAGACTTTGAAGCGCTGTCGAAAAATGCCGATACGGCGATGTATCGCGCCAAGCATGATGGCCGCAACACTTTCCGCTTTTTTGCCCCCGAGATGCAGCTGCACTCGGCACGTGCCTTGCAGTTGGATAACGCACTCCGCTATGCGTTGCAGCGCGATCAGCTGCGCGTGTATTATCAGCCGCAGATAGCGCTGCAGGACGGACGTGTTACTGGTGCCGAGGCACTGATGCGTTGGGAGCATCCCGAATTGGGCATGATTTCCCCGGCGGAATTCATCCCGATTGCTGAAACTGGCGGGCAGATGCTGTCCATCGGCGAATGGGTGCTGCGCACGGCGGTGCGACAGTTGAAGACATGGCTGGACAGCGGCCTGCCGCCCTTGGTTGTGGCGGTCAATCTGTCAGCAGTGCAATTCAAGCATCCCAATCTGCCTGATCTGGTCAGCAAAATTCTGGAGGAAGAAAAATTGCCGCAGCAATATCTGGAGCTCGAACTCACTGAAAGTGTGGCAATGGATGACCCGCAAGGCGCCATAACGGTGATGAATGAACTGCACGGACGCGGCATCCGCATGTCGTTGGACGATTTTGGCACGGGTTATTCTTCACTGAGCCAGCTCAAAAAATTCAAGGTGTGCAAGCTCAAAATCGACCAGTCTTTCGTGCGCGACATCATCGTGGATGCTGATGACAAGGCAATTGTCACCGCCATCATCAACATGGCAAAAAGTCTCGGTTTCCAAACCATTGCGGAAGGCGTGGAAACTCAGGCGCAGCTTGACTTGTTGCGCGAACAGGGGTGCGACGAAGTGCAGGGTTATTATTTCAGCAAACCGCTGCCAGCAGAAGAGTTCGAAGCATTTGTGCGCGCCAGGCTGGGGTGAAAATTGAACGGGTCGCAGAGCAGCACAAACGGGTGGGGAATCCGAATGCGCACCAAGCGCATGATATTGCAGCGGCGGAATGAATTGCCGGTCTTGCGATAGCTCATGATTACCGTTTAGTTCGTTTCAATCTCTCATTCCCTTTACTTCCGTAACAGGAGCCCACCCCCTTTCCGTGATAAAATCCGCGTCGAAGCTGGCTAGACAGTCGCCGCGCATTCAGGCTTGCTTGAGTGCGGGGAGGAAAGTCCGGGCTCCATAGAGCAGGATGCCGGTTAATGGCCGGACGCCGTGAGGCGATGGAAAGTGCCACAGAAAATATACCGCCGATGGCTGCGCAAGCGGATCAGGTAAGGTTGAAATGGCGAGGTAAGAGCTCACCGCGCGGATGGCAACATTCGTGGCAGGGTAAACCCCATCCGGAGCAAGACCAAATATGCTGGCTATGACGTTGCTCGCGTCGTCAGCGGGTAGGTTGCTTGAGCGTCAGGTAACGAAACGCCTAGAGGAATGACTGTCCACGACAGAACCCGGCTTACCGGCCAGCTTCACCTTATTTTTTTATGACTCTTGCATTGACAGTGATGCAATCAAACCTGTTTTCAGCTTCCATAAATCCTCTTTGCCTATCATTCTCATAAACAACATTAGCTTGTTTGTGCAATCCATTATTTATTAACGATAAATTTATTACATTAACTTTGCGAGCTAACTCCTTGTCGTACAAAGAAAAACTGCGTTTTTCCGCTTGACTGAGCTTATATTTTTCAATATAGTGGGGAGGAGTGGTGAAAAGTGGGTTTTTGTGGGTAAATGGACGCAGGGTTAGGTGATGTTTCAGGGAGCTGCGCAACTCAATCTGGATAGCAAGGGCAGGCTGGCGATTCCGTCGCGGCATCGGGATATGCTGCTCGCTCAGTGTGCAGGTCAGTTGGTGCTAACCGCTGATGCTGATGGTTGCCTGCTTTTCTATCCCCAGCCGGAATGGGAACCAATACGCGACAAGTTACTCAAAATGTCCGCGCTTGATCCGCGCATACGCGCATTGCAACGCCGTCTGATTGGTTATGCCGAAGAGGTTGAAATGGATGCGGCCGGGCGCGTGCTGATTTCTTCCGCCCTGCGCAGCTATGCAGCACTGGATAAGCGCGTGATGCTGATAGGCCAGGGCAATAAATTTGAATTATGGGACGAAGCGAAATGGACAGCGCAACAGGAAGTTGCGCTGTCCTTTGCCAATGGAGAATTGCCCAAGGAATTGGAGGGCTTCACCCTGTGAGTGCGGATTTGTCGCATACCACGGTGTTATTGCATGAGGCGGTAGAAGCATTGCAGGTCAAGCAGCAGGGAATATATGTGGACGGCACGTTCGGTCGCGGCGGCCACAGCCGCCTGATATTGCAGAAGCTGGGGCCCGCAGGACGCTTGATCGCCCTGGATAAGGATCCGGCTGCAGTGGCGGCGGGGCGGGAGATTAGCGATGCGCGGTTTCAGCTGGTGCATAGCGGTTTTGCGGAGTTAGGCAAGGTGCTGCACAGCTTGTCGGTGGAGAAGGTAGATGGCGTGCTGCTCGATCTGGGCGTGTCATCCCCGCAACTGGATGATGCGGAACGCGGCTTCAGTTTTCGTTTTGATGCGCCGCTGGATATGCGCATGGATACGAGCAGTGGCCAAACCGCCGCAGAGTGGCTGGCCACGGTGGATGAGAGCATTTTAGTGGAGGTAATACGTGACTATGGCGAAGAACGGTTTGCTAAGCAGATTGCAAGAGCGCTTGTTGCGGCGCGAGCGGAACAGGCAATTCTCACCACGCGCCAGCTCAGCGAGGTGGTTGCCAAGGTCGTACGCACTCGTGAGCCCGGGAAAAATCCGGCGACAAGGACATTTCAGGCTATTCGGATTTATCTCAACCGCGAACTCGAAGAGCTCACGCACATTTTGCCGCAATGCGTGGACAGCCTGAAGCCGGGCGGGCGCCTCGCCGTGATCAGTTTTCATTCGCTGGAAGATCGCATCGTGAAGCGTTTTATGCGTGACATGGCCAAGGGGGATAAATTTCCGGTCGGCCTGCCGATACGCGCTGCAGATATTCCGCAAGGCAAGCTGAAGCTGGTAGGTAAAGCAGTGCAGGCGGGGCCTGAAGAATTGAAATTAAATCCGCGTGCGCGCAGTGCAGTATTGCGGGTTGCGGAACGCATGGGTGGTGATGATGGTGGCTAGGTTGAATGTACTATTGTTGTGCTTAGCCATCGCTTGCGCGTTAGGTGTTGTGACTTCGCAACACAAGGCGCGCAAATTGTTTGTGGAGTTGCAGAAAGAGCAGGAGCTGGCACGGCAAATGGAAGTGGAGTGGGGGCAATTGCAACTGGAGCAAAGCACCTGGGCGATGCCGACACGCGTGGAAAAAGTCGCAAGCCGCCAGTTGCAGATGCAATTACCCAAGAATGAAAAGATTCAATTTGTCCGCATGGAACAGATCAAGAATAAATAGGATTATGAATTACGCCAGCAAATTAAAATCTACAGGACAAGTCGAGCTGCCGAAATGGCGGGCGCGGGTGCTGTTTGCGTTGCTGATGCTGATTTTGTTTTTGTTATTGGTGCGTGCGATTTATCTGCAGGGCATAAATAATGGCTTTCTGCAGCAGGAGGGTGTTGCACGTTATGGCCGTGTCATCGACATTAGTGCGCACCGCGGCAATATCACCGACCGCAATGGCGAGCCGCTGGCCATCAGCACCCCGGTTGAGTCGGTTTGGGCCAGCCCGGTGGATGTAGAGGCGACACCGCAGCAGATCAATCGAATGGCGCAAGTCGTTGGTATGAATGCGGCTGAATTGCAGAAAAAGCTGTCGGACACCTCGCGCGATTTTGTTTACCTGAAGCGCCAGCTGCCACCGGAACAGGCTAAAAAAATAATTGAATTGGGCATGCCGGGTGTGGCGTTAAGACGGGAATACCGGCGTTATTATCCAAGCGGAGAAGTCACATCGCACATACTCGGCTTTACTGATGTGGATGATAATGGCCAGGAAGGTGTTGAGTTGGCATGGCAGGGACAGCTGGGTGGAAAGAACGGCAGCCAGCGCGTCATCAAGGACAGGCGCGGCCATATTGTGGAAGATGTGGCCAGCGTGCGCGTGCCCAAGCCGGGCAAGGATATGGTGCTAAGCCTGGACAGCAAAATCCAGTTTATGGCCTATCGCGAAATCAAGGCCGCAGTCGAGCAACATCGCGCAAAAAATGGCTCTATCGTCGTGCTTGATGCAAAGAGCGGCGAGGTGCTGGCACTGGCAAACTGGCCGGCATATAACCCGAATAATCGCGAAAAACCGAATGTGTTGGTGATGCGCAATCTTGCAGTCACGGATCTGTTTGAGCCCGGCTCGACGATGAAGCCATTCACAGTGGCAGCCGCGTTGGAGGCAGGGAAAATCCGGCAGAACACGGTCATTGATACCCACGGCGGCGTGTTTACCGTGGGTGGTCGCACCATACACGATACGCATCCCGAAAAATCTCTCAACATTGCCGGTGTGATACAGAAGTCGAGCAATGTGGGCGCAGCCAAAATCGCATTGATGATGCCGGCACAAACATTCTGGCAAAGTTTGAGTGACAGCGGTTTTGGTATGCAAACCGGCAGCGCCTTCCCCGGCGAGGCGTCTGGCAAGCTGCGCGACTATAAAACCTGGCGCCCGATTGAGCAGGCCACGATGTCTTATGGCAACGGCATTTCGGTCAATCTGCTGCAACTGGCGCGTGCCTATACCATGTTCGCAAACGATGGCGAGCTTAAACAGATAACTTTGCTTAAGCAGGAAGTTCCCGCTATAGGCGCGACAGTGTATTCGGCGGCAACTGCGCAAGCGGTGCGCGGCATGCTGGAAATGGTAGTCAAGCCGGGTGGCACTGCACCGCTGGCACAGGTGGTGGGATACCGTGTGGCGGGCAAGACGGGTACCGCGCATAAACTGGAAAATGGCCGCTATATAGACAAATATGTGGCGTCGTTTGTCGGCATGGCGCCGGCAAGCAATCCGCGGCTGATCGTGGCGGTGATGCTGAATGAACCTGCTGGTAAAGAGTATTACGGCGGCCAGGTGGCCGCACCTGCATTCAGCAATGTGATGGGTGCAGCGTTGCGGCAGTTGAATGTGCCGCATGACGCACCGCTGAATAATGTGTTGCAGCCGCCCGCAGAGATTATCAAGGAGGACACGTGAGTCGTTCGTTCACGCTCATGCCTGGCTTTCATCCTGATCTGCTGAAGAGTCTGGGTGTCAAAATTACGCGCCTGGTAACGGACAGCCGCATGGTGGTGCCGGGCGACACCTTTATCGCGTATCAGGGCAGCCAGTTCGATGGTCGCCAGTTCATCGCGCAGGCCATTGCGCAGGGTGCGAATGCGGTGATCTGGGACGCGCATAACTTTGCGTGGAATGCTGCATGGGAAATCCCCAACCTGGCGCTGCGCGAGTTGCGCAGTCATGCGGGCGAGATTGCGGCGCAGGTATATGGGTACCCCTCGGAAAAATTATGGATGGTGGGCATCACCGGCACCAATGGCAAAACATCCTGCAGTCACTGGGTGGCACAGTCATTCAGCGGACTGGGGCGCAAGGCAGCGCTGATTGGCACGCTGGGCAACGGCTTCCCGCCCGCGCTGCAGCCTACGCTGAATACCACACCGGATGCGATCCGGGTGCACGGCTTGCTGGCCGGATATGTGCAACAGAATGCACAGGTCGTGGCAATGGAAGTGTCGTCACATGCGCTGGAGCAGGGACGCGTGAATGCAGTGAAATATGATGTGGCTTTGCTGACCAACCTGAGCCGCGACCATCTCGATTATCACGGTGACATGACGAGCTATGCAGCGGCCAAACGGCGCCTGTTTGACTGGGAGCAGCTCAAGTATGCGGTGCTTAATCTGGATGATGCCTTCGGCAGCGAACTGGCCGGGCAATTGCAGGATGCAGCAGTGGAAGTGATCGGCTATGGTCTGAGCGGACAGGCCTTGCAACAGGCAGAGCGTCAGGGATTGCGCATGGTGCAAGGCGGCAACTTGCAGCTGGACGCGCAGGGCTGCCGTATGCAGGTGAATACCAGCTGGGGCGGCGGTGCCTTAAGCAGCCCGTTGCTGGGGCGCTTCAACGCTGAAAATTTATTAGGCACACTCGCGGTGCTGCTGGTGAGCGGCGTGTCATTGGCCGATGCGCTGCACGCGGTGGCGCAATTGCGCTCGGTACCGGGCCGCATGCAGACGCTGGGCGGCGCAGGGCTTCCGGCGGTTGTGGTGGATTATGCGCACACGCCGGATGCACTGGAAAAAGTCCTGCTTGCCCTGAGTGAAATGACCGCGCCCGGCGGCGGAAAACTGATCTGCGTATTTGGCTGCGGCGGCGAGCGTGATCGCGGCAAGCGCCCGATGATGGGTACCGTGGCGGGAAAACTGGCGGACTTGAGTATCGTAACCAGCGACAATCCACGCAGCGAAAATCCACAGGATATTATTGCCGCCATCGTGCCTGGTATTGGCGGCAGCTATCGAATTATTGAAGATCGCGCACAGGCGATTGTGCAGGCAATCGGTTCGGCGCAGGCTGCTGACACGGTGTTGATCGCCGGCAAGGGACACGAAGATTATCAGGAAATAAAAGGCGTGAAATATCCGTTCAGTGATATCGAGATAGCACAGCGCAGCTTGCGGACATGGCCCCTTCGACGGGCTCAGGACGAACGGGGAGGCTTGGCATGATGCCGTTGTCACAAGTTGCGCAGGTGCTGGGGGGCGAGCTGGTCGGGCAGGATGTCGAGTTCAGCGCAGTATCGACGGATAGTCGCTCAATCAGCCCGGGCGATCTGTTTGTGGCGCTGCACGGCGAAAAATTTGATGGTAGCCAGTATGTGTCACTGGCAGCGGAAAAGGGCGCGGTGGGCGCATTGGTAAATGCGGGCAGTTATCACGGTGAAGCCATGCCATGCCCCATCGTCCTGGTAAAGGACACGCGCCTGGCATTGGGCAGGTTGGCGGGTTACTGGCGCGACCAGTTTGCCATTCCGCTGGTGGGTATTACAGGCAGCAATGGCAAGACCACGGTTAAGGAGATGTTGACGGCAATTCTGCGCGAGGCTGCCGGAAGCGAAGAGGCGGTATTGGCGACACAGGGAAATTTCAACAATGATATCGGCATGCCGCTGACATTGTTGCGACTGCGCAAGCATCATCAATATGCAGTGATAGAGATGGGCATGAATCACGCGGGCGAAATTGATTATCTGACCCGCATTGCGAGACCAGATGTGGCGCTCATCAATAATGCCGGCAGCGCGCATATTGCGAATCTCGGTTCCCTGGAAGCGATTGCGCAGGCCAAGGGAGAAATTTTTGCCGGGCTGTCCAAGCAGGGAACGGCGATTATCAATGCCGATGAAAATTTTGCGCCTATGTGGCGAGTATTGGCAGGGGTGCACACGGTGCTTGAATTTGCGCTGGATGCGCTCGCGCCTATCAAGGCAAAAGTGCAGGCAATTGATTATATTCAGTTTATTGAGGTTGAGACGCCTGTGGGCAATTTCACCGCACAGCTGCATGTGCCCGGTTTGCACAATGTGCGCAATGCACTTGCAGCCACGGCCGCGGCGATCGCGCTGAAGGTGCCGCCGGCGAAAATTGCTGCAGGCCTGGAAAAATTTAGCGGCGTTGCCGGCCGTTTACAGCGCATACCTGCACTGAACGGGGCGGTCGTGATTGATGACAGTTATAACGCCAATCCAATGTCATTGCGCGCCGCCATGCAGGTGCTGAGCCAGGCCAAGGGAAACAAAATATTGGTGCTGGGTGATATGGGTGAATTGGGTATTGAAGCGTCAAAAATGCACGCCGAAATGGGTGCCGAGGCACGCAAGCTGGGCGTGAACCAGATGTATGCCCTGGGCGAACTCAGCAGCTATGCGGTGAAGGAATTTGGCGCGGGTGCGCAACTCTTTCAGAGCATCGAAGATTTGCTTGCCGCACTAAAAGTGCAACTGAACGGGGATTGCACCGTGCTGGTCAAGGGCTCGCGCTTTATGAAAATGGAGCGAGTCGTTAAGGAATTGGTAAATGATAAGGCAGAAGCAGCGGGTGCTGCATCTGCCCATCATTAACACAGGGGAGAAATAATAATGTTATTGGCATTGACACAGTGGCTGGCGCAGGACATCAGGACCTTCAGCGTCTTCAATTATATCACGCTGCGCGCGGTGCTCTCCGCACTGACCGCGCTGTTAATTACCTTCATGCTGGGACCGTACATGATACGCAAACTGACCGCCTACAAGATAGGCCAGTCGGTGCGCAGCGACGGTCCGCAAACCCATCTGGTCAAGGCGGGTACGCCGACCATGGGCGGCGCGTTGATCCTGGTTGCGATCGGCATTACGACCCTGTTGTGGGGAGATCTGCAAAACCACTATATCTGGGTCGTCTTGCTGACGACCCTGGGTTTTGGCGCGATCGGCTGGGTGGACGACTATCGCAAGGTGGTGCATCGCAATCCCAAAGGGTTATCGGCACGAGCAAAAATGGCGGGACAATCGATTATTGCGCTGGCGGTTGCCGTGTATCTTTGGCAGAACGCGAGCTTGCCGGCGCATACCGAACTGATCGTGCCCTTTTTCAAGCTGATGGTATATCCGCTCGGCATGGTGGCATTCATCGTGCTGGCATATCTGGTAATCGTGGGCACCAGCAATGCGGTGAATTTGACCGACGGCCTGGATGGACTGGCGATTATGCCGGTGGTGATGGTGAGCAGTGCGCTGGCAATTTTTGCCTACGCTGCGGGGCATGTGGTGTTTTCCAAATACCTCGGCATCCCTTATATCCCCGGGGCGAGTGAGTTGGCTGTTTTCTGCGCCGCGATTGCCGGAGCGGGGCTGGCATTTCTGTGGTTCAACGCCTACCCGGCGGAAGTGTTTATGGGCGATGTGGGCGCGCTGGCATTGGGCGCTGCACTGGGCACGGTGGCGATGATCGTGCGTCAGGAACTGGTGCTGTTCATTATGGGCGGCGTGTTTGTGCTGGAGGCGGTGTCGGTGATTCTGCAAGTGGGTTCGTTCAAGCTTACCGGCAAGCGCATCTTCCGCATGGCGCCTTTGCATCACCATTATGAACTGAAGGGCTGGAAAGAAACGCAGGTAGTCGTGCGCTTCTGGATTATTACCATGATGCTGGTGTTGCTGGGATTGGCGACGTTAAAGCTACGTTAATTTTAATTAGCATATTGATAGTAACTATATGATTTTACGTGATAAATTAGTGCTTGTATTGGGCCTCGGCGAGACCGGGTTGTCCCTTGTGCGCTGGTTAACCGCGCAGGGCGCGCGCGTGCGTGTGGCCGACAGCCGCAATAATCCGCCAGCGCTTGATTTGTTGCAGAAAGAGTTTCCCCAGGCTGAAACGCGTTGCGGAATATTCCGCGCTGAATTACTCGATGGTATAGCACTGATTGCGATCAGCCCGGGCGTGCCGCTGCGCGACCCTTTTGTGGCGCGCGCAGCGGCACAGGGAATTCCGATCGTGGGCGACATCGAGCTGTTTGCGCTGTCCTTGCCGCAAAAGAACAGTCCGAAAATTATTGCGATAACCGGCAGCAATGGCAAGACCACCGTGACCAGCATGGTCGGTGCAATGTGCCGTGCAGCAGGAAAAGAAACGCTGGTGGCAGGGAATATTTCGCCCGCTGTGCTGGATGTGATGATGCAGCGCAACGGCAAGCACCCGGAGGTATGGGTGCTGGAATTATCCAGTTTCCAGCTGGAGACCACGACCTCGCTCAATGCGGATGCAGCCACTGTGCTCAACATCAGCGAGGATCATATGGATCGTTACCACGATATGGGCGAGTACATCGCCGCCAAGGGGCGCATCTTCCGTGCCGATGGCAAGGGTGGTGCGCAGGTGCTTAATCGCGATGATGCGGACAGCGCCGCGATGGCACTCCTGGAACGCAAACATATTACTTTTGGCTTGAACAGCCCGCCCGTCAGCGCTGAAGATTGGGGTGTCGAAACCGACAATACGGACACTTGGCTGGTGCAGGGACAACAGCGCGTGCTGAAGGCCAACGAGCTGATGGTAAAAGGTTTGCACAATGTATCCAACGCGCTGGCGGCGCTGGCCCTGTGTCGTGCGATCGATTTGCCGTTGCCGCCATTGCTGGATGCGCTGCGCAAGTTCAAGGGTCTGCCGCATCGCGTTGAAATCGTTGCGAAAATAAATGATGTCATCTATTACGATGATTCCAAAGGCACCAATGTCGGCGCGACCGTCGCGGCACTCAATGGCTTGGGACGACATGCGGTGGTGATATTGGGTGGAGACGGCAAGGGTCAGGACTTCTCGCCGCTGGCGCCTGCAGTGAGCAGGCATGCACGGGCAGTAGTGCTGATCGGGCACGACGCAGGCAAGATTGCTGCTGTGCTGCAGGATAGTGATGTGCCTGTGCTGCGCGCGAAGGACATGAACGATGCGGTGCGGCAGGCGGCTGCTCAGGCACGGGCGGGCGACGCGGTGCTGATGTCCCCAGCTTGTGCCAGCTTTGATATGTACCGCAATTACGTGCATCGCGCCGAAGCCTTTATCAGCGCGGTGCGCACGCTGGAAGCGGAGGCGGCATGATCCTGAAAAATTTGAAATTACCCGCGCTGAAACTACCCTCTTTTACAGAGCCCAATGCACAGGCGACTGAGTACGATACGGTGCTGAGCTGGATTGTGATTGCCTTGCTGATGCTGGGATTGGTGATGGTTTATTCCTCTTCCATTGCCACAGCGGAAGCGACGAAATCCACCGGCTACCAGCAAACCTATTATCTGCTGCGCCATGGTTTGTATATCTTCCTTGGCCTCTTCGCAGGCGCACTGGTGTTTCAAATTCCGTCCCGGACCTGGCAAAATCTCGCACCCTATTTGTTTCTGCTTGGTGTGTTTCTGCTGATAATGGTGCTGATTCCGGGCGTTGGGCGCGAGGTTAATGGTAGCAGGCGCTGGCTCTCGCTGTTTGTATTTAACCTGCAACCCTCTGAACTGATGAAGCTGTTCGTCGTGTTGTATGCGGCTGATTACACAGTGCGCAAAGGCATCGTAAAAAACAGTTTCAGCAAGGCCTTTGTGCCGATGTTTGTCGTGATGCTGGTGGTGGGTGTTCTGCTGCTGAGCGAGCCGGACATGGGCGCGTTTGTGGTGATATGCGCGATTGCCATGAGCACGCTGTGGTTGGGCGGCTACAAGCTCAGGGTGTTTGCCGCGCTGCTGCTGGCATTGCCTGTCGCATTCGCGGCATTGATTGTTATCTCGCCCTACCGCATGCAGCGCGTGACCAGCTTTTTGGACCCCTGGGCCGACCCCTACGGCACAGGCTATCAGTTAAGCCATGCGCTGATTGCGTTCGGGCGCGGCGAATGGTTTGGTGTGGGCTTGGGAGCAAGCGTAGAAAAATTATTTTACCTGCCGGAAGCGCATACCGATTTCCTGCTGGCAGTAATCGCCGAGGAGCTGGGCCTTGTCGGCGTGAGCGCGGTGATCCTGTTATTCGCATGGCTGATCGTGCGCGCCTTTGCGATCGGGCGCCAGGCAGCAATGCTGGATCGCCTGTTTGCCGCACTGGTGGCACAAGGCATTGCCGCCTGGATTGGCATTCAGGCCATGATCAATATGGGCGTGAATATGGGCGTGATGCCGACCAAGGGTCTGACGCTGCCGCTGATGAGCTATGGCGGCAGCGGTGTGCTGGTGAATTGCGTGGCGATTGCGATGCTGCTGCGCATTGATTGGGAAAACAGACGACTCATGCGCGGGTTGCCGATATGAACGAAATATTGAATGAGTCGTCTGTTTCGGTGCAGGCTAACTTGCGCAAGCAAGTTAAGTCCCAGAAGGACGGCCGTAGCCAAAACGCATGTAACAGCGATATGACTGAAATATTGAATGAGCCGTCTGTTTCGGTGCAGGCTAACTTGCGCAAGCAAGTTAAGTCCCAGAGGGACGGCCGTAGCCAAAATCGCCGCTTGATGAGGGGATTGCCGATATGAGCCGAAGCATCATGATTATGGCAGGCGGCACCGGCGGACACATATTCCCGGCCCTGGCTGTGGCGGATGTGCTGCGTGCCGAAGGCTGGCAGGTCACCTGGCTGGGCGCGCCCAACAGCATGGAAGCCGAGCTGGTGCCCAAGCACGGCTATGAGGTGGCGTGGGTGCGTTTCTCGGGGCTGCGCGGCAAGGGATTGCTGCGCAAGCTGATGCTGCCGCTGAACCTGCTGCTTGCACTGTGGCAAAGCGCGGTGGCGATGTTCCGCTATCGACCCGATGTGGTGCTGGGCATGGGCGGTTACATTACTTTTCCAGGCGGTGTGATGGCGGTCTTGTTGCGCAAGCCGCTGCTGATACATGAGCAGAACTCCGTAGCCGGGATGAGCAACAAGGCATTGGCAAAATTGGCCGATCGGGTATTGAGCGGTTTCCCTGAGGTGATGAAGCGTGCGGAATGGTGCGGCAATCCGGTGCGGGACAGTATCGCCGCATTGCCGGATCCGCGGGCAAGATACGGCGCGCGCAGCGGAGTGCTCAATGTGTTGGTAGTGGGCGGCAGCCTGGGGGCACAGGCGATCAATGAATGCTTGCCGCAGGCCTTGTTTTGCCTGCCGCAGGAGCTTGAGCCGAAAGTGATACATCAGACTGGCAAGAAGCATTTTGAGGATGTGCAGGAGCTTTATCATCAGGCTGGAATTGCCGCAGAGGTAAAACCATTCCTGGATGACATGGCGCAATACTATGGTTGGGCGGACGTGGTGATTTGTCGCGCCGGGGCATTGACCGTGGCCGAACTGGCAGCAGCGGGCGTGGCGAGTATTCTGATTCCATTCCCGTTCGCGGTGGATGACCATCAGACCGCCAATGCCAAATTTTTAAGCGATAAAGGCGCGGCAATATTGCTGTCGCAAACCGAATTGGCACCGCGGCGTTTGGCCGCGATACTGCAAGAGATGACACGCGAAAAGGCGTTAAGCATGGCACTGGCTGCGCGCGCACTGGCACAGCCTGCAGCTGCGCAATGTGTGGCAAAAGTATGCAAGGAGTTGGCAGCTTGATGCTGGAAACCTCAATTGACCGTTTATGGTGCATTGAAATATTTATATGAAGAATTTTAAAAATATTACATTTGAAATTTATATGCGCTATGTATGCGCACTACAGGCCGAACTGCACAGTTTTTATGGCGCATGGCTGCGTTATAACTCCTTGGAATGGAATAACCATTCCGCGTCGTTATGCCTTGCCCTGCACCCTAAAAACAGTACATTTCGACCTGTTCAACTGAGGTTTCCAGGATGAAACATAAAATAAAACATATTCATTTCGTCGGTATCGGCGGTGTGGGTATGAATGGCATAGCGGAAGTGCTGCTCAACCTGGGTTACCAGGTGAGCGGCTCGGATCTGGCCGATAACGTCGCGACCCAGCGCCTGAAAAAGCTCGGTGCAACGGTGTATACCGGGCACGCGGAAAGTCATCTGGTGCACGCCGATGCGGTGGTGGTTTCGACCGCGGTCAGCAGCGACAATCCTGAAGTGCTGGCGGCGCGCGCGCGAAATATTCCGGTGGTGCCGCGCGCGGTGATGCTGGCGGAACTGATGCGGCTGAAGCAGGGGATTGCGGTGGCGGGCACGCATGGCAAAACCACCACCACCAGCCTGACGGCCAGTGTGCTGGCGAAGGGCGGGCTCGATCCGACCTTTGTGATAGGCGGCAAGCTGAACAGCAGCGGCACCAATGCCAAGCTGGGCAGCGGCGACTATATCGTGGTGGAAGCCGACGAGTCGGACGCCTCCTTCCTGCACCTGCATCCGATGCTCGCGATCGTCACCAATATCGATGCCGACCACATGGAAACCTACGGCCATGATTTCGCCAGGCTACAGCAGGCCTTTGTCGACTTTATCGAGCACCTGCCGTTCTATGGGCGCGCCATGCTGTGCGTGGACGATGCCCATGTGCGGGAAATTCTGCCGCGCATAAGCAAGCCGATCACGACTTATGGCTTTGGCGAAGATGCGCAAATCCGCGCCGTGAATGTGCGGCACCAGGATGGGAAAATGCGCTTTACCGCCCAGTGCCGCCACAACAGCATCCCGCTGGATCTTGAGATCACGCTGAATCTGCCGGGCTTGCACAACGTGCTGAATTCACTGGCAGCCATTGCGGTGGCGCTGGAAGTGGGCGTGGAAGGCGGCGCGATCGTGGCGGCGCTGGCTGAATTTGAAGGGGTGGGGCGCCGCTTCCAGCGCTATGGCGAAATACCGCTGGCAAGCGGCGGCAGCTTTACCCTGCTCGACGATTACGGCCATCACCCGGTCGAGATGGCTGCAACGCTGTCGGCGGTACGCGGTGCGTTTCCGGGGCGGCGTCTGGTGCTGGCCTTCCAGCCGCACAGGTTTACGCGTACCCGCGACCTGTTTGAAGATTTTGTAAAAATAATGGGCGGTGTGGATGCACTGTTGCTGGCTGAAGTTTATGCCGCCGGCGAAGCGCCTATCGTTGCGGCAGACGGACGTTCGCTGATGCGGGCGTTGCGCGTGGCGGGACATAACGAGGCGGTGTTTGTGGAAAATATTCAAGACATGGCACAGTCAATTCTGCAAATTGCGCAGCCGGGGGATGTGATTATCACCATGGGTGCAGGCTCGATAGGTGCGGTGGCGGCACAGGTTAAGAATATGGCGCAGGGAAATAATTGAAATGGAAAACGGGTTGAATTAGTTAACGGGTTGAAACTGGGAATGGCATGGATATGACGGAAGCGATACATCTAACCACGGAAGGCCTGCGCGGCAAGCTGCGCGAGGACGTGGATATGCGTCGCCATACCAGCTGGAATACAGGCGGCCATGCCGAGCGCATGTACCAGCCTGCCGATCTGGACGATCTGGTGTGTTTTTTGCGCACACGGCCTGCCGACGAGCCATTGATGGCAGTTGGGCTGGGCAGCAATCTGCTGGTGCGCGATGGCGGCTTGCGCGGCACGGTGTTGTTGCTGCACGCGGCCTTGACGGAATTGAGGCTGGAACATGACGGCACGATCTACGCCCAGGCGGGTGTGCCCGGCGCAAAACTGGCGCGCTTTGCGGCGAATAATAATTTGCGCGGCGCGGAGTTTTTTGCCGGCATTCCCGGTACGGTAGGTGGCATGCTGGCGATGAATGCAGGATGTTACGGCAGCGAAACCTGGAATGTGGTGCAGCGTGTGCAGACCGTTGACCGCAGCGGTCTGCTGCATGAACGCATGCCGGTAGAATATGAGATTGGCTACCGTCACCTGCAAAGACAGAAAGAGCAAGCTGATATAAATTCAGACGCCGAACTATTTGTAGGTGCATGGTTCAGGCTGGAGCAGGGTGACGGGGAAATATCGCGTAAAGAGATCAAGTCGCTGCTGAGCAAACGCATCACCTCGCAGCCGCTGAATTTGCCGAATGCAGGCTCGGTATTTCGCAATCCGCCGGGAGATCATGCAGCGCGGCTGATCGAGGCGAGTGGACTGAAGGGATTGAAAATTGGCGGTGCGCAGGTATCCGAAAAACATGCCAATTTCATTGTAAATTTGGGCAATGCCACGGCAGCAGATATTGAGAATTTGATTAGCGAGGTGCGGACTGTTGTGCAGCAAAAGACGGGCATAACGCTGCATCCTGAAGTTCGGATAGTCGGAGTAGCGGCTGAGAATTTAACCAGTAATGATAAAGAGCAGATAAAGAAATGAACCAGAGCAATTCTAAATTGAAGCATCAGGAATTCGGCAAGGTAGCCGTGATGTTCGGCGGAAAATCCGCCGAACGCGAGGTGTCGCTGAAGAGCGGCGCGGCAGTACTGGCCGCGCTGCAGCGCAGCGGAGTGGATGCGCATGCGTTCGACCCGGCCAGCCAGGGCTTGCATACCCTGCAGGAGCAGGGTTTCCAGCGCGTGTTCATCGCCCTGCACGGCCGCTTCGGCGAAGACGGCACGGTACAGGGCGCGCTGGAGTTGATGGGCATTCCCTATACCGGCAGCGGCGTGATGGCGAGCGCCCTGGCGATGGACAAGTTCCGCACCAAGCTGGTATGGCAGGCGATGAATCTGCCGGTGCCCGACTTCACCCTGCTGACAGCCAATAGCGACTGGAATGCAGTGGTGCAGAAACTGGGGTTGCCGCTGTTCGTGAAGCCCGCCAATGAGGGCAGCAGCGTCGGTATCAGCAAGGTCAAGAATGTCGCCGATTTGCCCGCTGCCTATGCCGAAGCCGCCAGGCATGACACGATCGTCATTGCCGAGCGCTTTATCGGCGGCGGTGAGTACACTGCGGCGATTGTGGGCGGCCAGGCGCTGCCGGTCATCAAGATCGTACCGGCCAATGAATTTTACGATTACGAAGCCAAATATCTGCGCGATGACACGCAGTATCAGTGCCCCAGTGATTTGCCGGCAGAAAAAGAAGCCGAAATGCAGCAGCTGGCACAGCAGGCATTTGCGGTGATAGGCGGTGCCGGCTGGGGGCGCGTGGACTTCCTGAAGGATGAGGCGGGAAAACTATATCTGCTCGAAATCAACACCTCGCCCGGCATGACCGATCACAGCCTGGTGCCGATGGCAGCACGCGTGGCCGGCAAGAGTTTTGAGGAACTGGTGGTGGAAATACTGGGGCTGGCGCATGTGGGATAAGCCGCATTTGCTGCGTATCGGCGCGACCCTGCTGTTTGGCATCAGCCTGGTGCTGCTGGCCTATAGCCTGTTGCATTATGCGTTGCAGATGCCGGTGTTCAAGTTGCGCACCGTGCAGTTAACCCATACGCCGCAGCAGGTGGATTTAAAGCAGTTGAACCAGGTGGTAAAACAGACCGCGGGAGGCAGTTTCTTTACCGTGGATCTTGAGCAGACCAGGCGCTCCTTCGAGCAACTGCCGTGGGTGCGCAAGGTGAGCGTGCGGCGACATTTTCCGTGGAGCCTGGAAATAACGCTGGAAGAACATGTGCCGATGGCGCGCTGGAATAGTGTGGCTTTGGTGAATACCCATGGCGAGGTGTTTGCCGGGCAAAGCAGCCTGCCGTTGCCGGAGTTTAACGGTGAGCCGGATACATCCATGCAGGTCGCCGGCATGTATGTTGCGATGAGCCGGCAACTTGAAGTATTGCACAGAAGCATTGCACAAATAAATTTGTCGCCGCGTTTTGCCTGGCAGCTGCGGCTTGATAACGGCATGCAGCTGGAACTGGGGGGCGAACAGATACAGCAGCGCCTGGCGCGCTTTGTCGCGGTGTATCCCTACAGTCTGGCGACGATGGCGCGCAGGGCGAATTATGTGGATTTGCGATATCGCAACGGGTTTGCAGTCAGCCAGCTGAACACTGCAGGCAATACAAAAGTTGAATCCAGGCGAAATTCAGGAAGCAAGGTTTAGAGGGATGGCGATGAGAATAAACAGGGATGCCAAGAACATTATTGTCGGGATGGATATTGGCACGTCCAAGATCGTGACGATCGTTGGCGAGATCATGCCGGAAGGCACGCTGGAGGTGATCGGCGTCGGCATGCACGAATCGTCCGGCATGAAAAAGGGCATGGTGGTCAACATCGATGCGACAGTGGCGGCAATTCAGCGCTCGCTGGAAACGGCCGAGTTGATGGCCGACTGCAAAATCACCTCGGTCATTACCGGGATTGCAGGCAGCCATATCAAAGGCGCAAATGGCAAGGGCATGATCAAGATCAAGGATAAAGAGGTAACCCAGGCGGACATCGATCGTGTAGTGGAAACTGCCAGCTCGCTCAGTCTGCCCAGCGATCAGCAGACACTGCATATTATCGAACAGGAGTTCACCATCGACGGTCAGGAAGGCATCAAGAAACCGCTGGGCATGGCCGGCATGAAGCTGGAAGTGGAGGTTCATATCGTCATCGGTGCGGTTGCCGCGGTGCAGAATATTCTGAAGTGCGTGCATCGCTGCGGCCTGGAAGTCAGCGAGATGATTTTGCAGCCATTGGCATCAAGCAAGGCGGTGCTGGCGGATGATGAAAAGGAGCTGGGCGTTTGTCTGGTAGACATAGGCGGCGGCACCACCGATGTCGCGATATTTACCGGCGGTGCAATCCGCCATACCGCTGTCATACCGATTGCGGGTGACCAGATTACCAACGACATCGCGATGGCTTTGCGCACGCCAACCAAGGATGCGGAAGATATCAAGATCAAGTATGGCTGCGCCCTGCGCCAGCTGGCCAACGATGCGCCGATAGAAGTACCCGGCGTGGGCGAGCGCGGCACCCGGATGTTGTCGCGCCAGACGCTGGCCGAGGTGATCGAGCCGCGCGTGGAGGAATTGTATTCACTGGTGCAGGCCGAATTGCGCCGCAGCGGATTTGAAGATCTGCTCTCCTCCGGAATTGTGATTACCGGCGGTAGCAGCTCCATGCAGGGGATGGTTGAACTGGGCGAGGAAATATTCCATATGCCCGTGCGTCTTGGTTTGCCACGCTATGTCGGCGGCCTGATCGATGTGGTTAAAACGCCGCGCTTTGCGACGGCGATCGGATTGCTGCAATACGGCGTTGAGCAGCAACAGCGCCACGCTGTAGCGCGCATGCAATCCGCCTCATTAAGTGATGTACTGGCACGCATGAAAGCATGGATGCAGAAGAATTTTTAAGATTATTTGAAATTTGGTATTGAGTACAGGGTTGAAATTTAGCCGGCTTGTAATTGAGCTGGTCTTTAATATAACAAGGGAGAAACGATTATGTTCGAAATAATGGATGCGCAAATACAAGGTGCTTTGATCAAGGTCATCGGGGTGGGCGGTTGCGGCGGCAACGCAATTAACCATATGATCGAACAATCAGTCCAGGGCGTGGAATTTGTTGCAATCAATACTGATGCGCAAGCACTCAGGGGCAATAAGGCGGTTACCCAGTTGCAGATAGGCAAAACACTGACCAAAGGTCTGGGTGCGGGAGCGCGGCCTGAAGTCGGTCATGCAGCTGCTCTGGAAGACCGCGATCGCATTGCCGACATCCTGTGCGGCGTGGACATGGTATTTATCACCGCTGGCATGGGCGGCGGCACTGGCACGGGTGCAGCGCCAGTGGTGGCGCAAGTGGCCAAGGAGCTGGGCATACTCGTGGTTGCGGTCGTGACCAAGCCGTTCGAGCATGAACGCAAGCGCATGCAGCTGGCGCAGGCGGGCATAGAGGAGCTGGCTGAGTTTGTCGATTCGCTGATCATCGTGCCTAACGAAAAGTTGATGACGGTGCTGGGCGAAGACACCACGCTGATCGATGCCTACCGTGCATCCAATGGCGTGTTGCAAGGGGCGGTGGCGGGCATTGCTGAAGTGATCAATGTGGATGGAATGATCAACGTGGATTTTGCCGACGTGAAAACCCTGATGTCGGAAAATGGCATGGCGATGATGGGATCGGCAACAGCCACAGGTACGGACAGGGCGCAGAAAGCCGCGAAGAGCGCGATGTCCAGCCCACTGCTGGAAGATGTGGATCTGTCCGGTGCACGCGGTGTACTGGTCAATATCACCGCCAGCGCAAACTTCACCATGCGCGAATACAAGGATGTCATGGGTTGCGTGCGCAGTGTGGCAGCGGACGACGCAACCGTGATTGTGGGACAGGTGTTCGACGAGAACATGGGCGATACCTTGCGCGTCACGATTGTGGCGACAGGATTGGGCAAGCCCCGCGCCAGCCAGCAAAAGCCGGTTCTCGCATACGAACAGCAGCGCACCGGCACGCATGATGCGCAGGGTGCAATGTCGGTGGATTATCGTGAACTGGAAATGCCGGCGGTGATGCGCACCAATCGCCATCGTGAAGCCACAGTAGAGGCGATGAAGCAATCAGGTGTGGAAACACTGGATATTCCGTCATTTTTGCGCAAACAGGCTGATTAATGGCTAACTGATTAATAATATTGATTTTTTTATTGTATCCAGGCTGGCTTTGGGGGGCGAAAGAAAGCTGTGATAAAATGCAAGATGATTTTATAGGGCTGGTTGTTGAATATGGTTAAGCAGCGCACATTGAAAAATTTGGTGCAAGCCACAGGTGTTGGATTGCATACCGGGGAAAAGGTCTTGCTGACTCTGCGTCCTGCGCCCGTCAATCATGGCATCGTGTTTTATCGGGTGGACTTGAATCCTGTTATCAAGCTCAAGGCCGAAGCGCATGCTGTGCACGATACCAGGCTATCCACCTGTCTGGAGGCGGATGGTGCGCGCGTTGCGACGATAGAGCATCTGATGTCAGCGTTTGCAGGCCTGGGGATAGACAATGTCATCGTGGAGATGAACAGCTCGGAAGTGCCGATCATGGATGGCAGCGCAGGCACGTTTATTTTCCTGATTCAGTCTGCTGGCATCGTGGAACAGTCGGCGGCGAAGAAATTCATCCGCATCAATAAAACAGTTGAGGTTAAGGACGGAGACAAATGGGTGCGCTTCGAGCCTTACAATGGCTATAAGTTGAATTTCACCATCAGTTTCCCCCATCCGGTGTTTACCAATACCAAGCAGCAGGTCACGGTAGATTTGGGAGAACATTCCTATATTAAAGAGGTGAGCCGCTCACGCACCTTCGGCTTCATGCATGAGGTTGAGTATATGCGCTCGCAGGGATTGGCGCTTGGCGGCAATCTGGATAATGCCATCGTTATGGATGAATACCGCGTGCTTAATCCCGACGGGCTGCGCTCCGATGATGAGTTTGCCAAGCACAAGGTGCTGGATGCAATCGGGGATCTGTATTTGCTGGGACATCCATTAATTGGGTCTTTTTCTGGTTACAAATCAGGCCATGCTCTCAATAATGCCTTACTGCGAGCTTTGCTGGCTGACGAGCAGGCATGGGAATTCGTAACTTTCGACAAAAATGAAGAAGCGCCGGACTTTCTGCGCATGCAATTACAGGCAGCCTGACCCCGTTATAAAACTTCCAATGTATACATGCTGTCTGCCGAGCTTCAGTAAGCCATGGAGCTTGTGACGCTACTTGGCGTCTGGCAAGGTTACTGACTATGCTGATATTGCGACTGTTATTTATATTGTCTGCTCTTGCCATCGTCTTGTTGGGTGGCATGTACCTGTTCACCCAAAATCGACGCTATCTCAATCTGGCTTGGCAAATTGCGCGTTTCGTTGTGTTCGCACTGCTCACCTTTACCGTGTTGTTCATATTGGAACGCTACGTGCGAATAGGCTGGCGCATTCTGGTTTGACTTGGACGTGCCCTGCGCGCTTATTGCCCAGCCTTCTTGCTTCCGGCCAAACGTTGTAACGCGCGTTTTAATGGTGAATCGCCCAATGTTTTGGCCAAGTCGTTTAATTGCTGTTTTCCCTGGGCACTCAACGAACAGGAGACGGCAGTGTGGGTGACGGGCGGCAAGGCAACTTGCACCCTGACTTGAATTCCAGTAACCTCACAGCCGTGTAGCTGAAGCTGCCTGACCAGTTCCGGCGTCATTTGACGCAGTTTGGCGGCGACAGCACTGTTGTTTGCTGCCAGGGTTAAAACGCTATGTTCTAATTGTATGACGTGGCTGGAGCGCAACAGTGAGGGTGGTGCAACTTGCTCATAATGCAACTGAAATGCGCGGAGTTGCCGTACTTTGCCAGACATTTGGCGCAGTTCCTGGTTGCGTGCAAAAAAGGAATTCAGGCGTTGAGGCAAGGTAGCAAAAAATAAATTGAGGTATGAATCGTGAATATTATTCTAGTTTCCGGTAATTTGGCAAAAACTCGCAGTGTGTCGCTGAGCGGCATACATTTACTGTTTGTTTCGGCAATATTTCTCGTGTTATTCATTATGGCCGTTCTTGCAGCTGAATATGCAATTGTTCGTTTGCAGCCAGGCAGAATAAGCAATGAGATGAAGTCTTGGCTGGCCAGCGCACAAAACCACGAACAGCAGAAAAAGCAGGCCTATTTGCGCGAAAGTCTGGATACGATGGCGATAAGCCTGGGGCAAATGCAGGCGCGCTTGTTACGGCTTGATACCTTGGGAACGCGTTTGGTCAAGATTGCCGGCATGAAGAAGCAAGAGATAGATTTTAGTCAATTGCCCGGACAAGGCGGAGTTTATGTGCCTGCGGGTCAGCAAGATGTCACCTTGTCCAGCATGAACAAACAGTTGGGAAATATGTCTGAATTAATGACTGACCGCGCTGACAAATTGGCGGCGCTGGAAACATTGCTGCAACAGGACAGGTTGAGAAAAAAAATGCTCAATACGGCAGCACCCGTAACAACCGGGTGGTATTCGTCTAATTTTGGCTGGCGTACCGATCCCTTTACAGGCAGGAGTGCAATGCACGAAGGTGTTGATTACGTTGTTCCCCTGGGTACGCCGATTCATGCTGCGGCGAGTGGAGTGGTTGTTTATGCTGGACTGCACCCCGATTTTGGCAATTTAGTAGAAATTGATCACGGCAACGATATCCTGACGCGTTATGCGCATGCCTCCAAGCTCATTGTCAAGCTGGGTCAGGTAGTGAAGCGTGGCCAACTCATTTCATTGGTAGGCAGCACAGGCCGTTCAACCGGCAATCACTTGCATTTTGAAGTGAGATTTAAAGGCTTGGCCCAAAATCCAGTGCGTTTTTTGCAAGACAACGCAAGTTAGTTTTTGCTGATTTTGTGCAAGGGTGAGGTGTCTTATTTTAAATATGACAGCCCTCACCTTTTTTGTCGTTTGCGTTATTTGAACGTGTAGTCCCGAATTATATATAGCCATAGAGCAGAAAATTTAGAACATGATTTCCAATTTGCTTAAAAGTGTATTTGGTAGCCGTAATGATCGCCTGCTTAAACAATATCGCCAGACAGTAGCCACAATAAATGCACTTGAAACGCAAATCGAAGCGCTCACCGATGACGAGCTGCGCGCCAAGACAGCCAGCTTCAAGCAGCGTGTGCAGCAGGGAGAAACACTGGATGCCCTGTTGCCGGAAGCGTTTGCCGTGGTGCGCGAAGGCGGCCGCCGCGCGCTGCAGATGCGACATTTCGATGTGCAGTTGATCGGCGGCATGGTGCTGCATTACGGCAAGATTGCCGAGATGCGCACCGGCGAAGGCAAGACTTTGATGGCAACGCTGCCAGCCTATCTGAATGCACTGTCGGGCAAGGGGGTGCATGTCGTCACTGTGAACGATTATCTGGCCAAGCGCGATGCCGAGTGGATGGGCCGCCTGTACCGGTTTCTGGGGTTGTCAGTGGGCGTCATTCTGTCGCAGATGGATCATGCCGACAAACAGTCTGCCTATGCAGCAGACATCACCTATGGTACGAACAACGAATTCGGTTTTGACTACCTGCGCGACAATATGGCCACAGAGGCGCATGAGCGTTTTCAGCGCGGTTTGAATTTCGGCATCGTGGATGAGGTGGATTCCATCCTGATCGATGAAGCGCGTACGCCACTGATCATATCTGGGCAGGCCGAAGACAATGTGGATATCTACACCAGAATGAACAAACTGGTGCCGCATTTGGTGCGCCAAGCAGAGATTCGCCCGGATGAAGAAGAAGGCCCGGGGGATTACAGCGTCGACGAGAAGAATCAGCAGATTCTGCTGACTGAGGCCGGCCATGAGCACGCGGAAGCGCTGCTGGCTCAGGCAGGCCTGCTGCCAGCCGGCGGCAGCCTGTATGACCCGGCAAATATCACCCTGATCCACCATCTTTATGCCGCGCTGAAGGCGCATGTGCTGTATCACATCGACCAGAACTATGTGGTGCAGGACGGTGAGGTGGTGATCGTCGATGAATTCACCGGGCGCATGATGCCGGGCCGTCGCTGGTCTGACGGCCTGCACCAGGCGGTGGAAGCGAAAGAGGGCGTGCCCATCCAGAAAGAGAACCAAACTCTTGCTTCCATTACCTTCCAGAATTATTTCCGCATGTATGGCAGGTTGAGCGGTATGACCGGAACCGCCGATACGGAAGCATTCGAATTCCAGCAGATTTATGGCCTGGAAACCGTGGTTGTACCGCCGCACCGCCCGACTATCCGTGCCGACATGATGGATCAGGTTTATCTGAGCGCGATGGATAAATACAAGGCGGTCATAGCGGACATTCGCGATTGTTATCAGCGCGGCCAACCGGTGCTGGTCGGCACCACCTCGATTGAAACCTCCGAGCTGCTGTCCAGCTTGCTGGACAAGGAAAAGCTGCCGCATCAGGTGTTGAACGCGAAGCAGCACGCGCGTGAGGCCGAAATTGTGGCGCAGGCAGGCCGCCCGAAGATGGTGACCATCGCCACCAACATGGCCGGCCGCGGCACGGACATCGTGCTGGGCGGCAATGTGGAAAAGCCGATTGAGCTGGTGCGTATGGATGCGGCGCTGGACGATACAACGCGCAACCAGCGCATTGCCCAGCTGCGTGCAGAATGGCAGCCGATACACGACCAGGTAGTGGCGAGCGGCGGCCTGCATATTATCGGTACCGAGCGGCATGAGTCGCGGCGGGTGGATAACCAGTTGCGCGGACGTGCGGGCCGCCAGGGTGATCCGGGTTCCAGCCGTTTCTATCTGTCGCTGGAAGATCCTCTGTTAAGGATATTTGCATCGGATCGCGTGGCATCGATCATGAACAGGTTCAAGCTGCCCGAAGGCGAGGCGATCGAGCACGTCTGGGTGACCCGTGCCATTGAGAACGCGCAGCGCAAGGTTGAAGCGCGCAACTTCGACATGCGCAAGCAGATACTCGAATACGACGATGTCGCCAACGACCAGCGCAAGGTAATTTACCAGCAGCGCAATGAGCTGATGGATAGCCTGGATATTTCCGAGACGATTACGGCGATGCGCGAAAGTGTATTGCATCGCACCATCAGCGAATACATCACGCCGGACAGCATGGAAGAGCAGTGGGATGTGGCGGGACTGGAAAAGGCCATGATGGCCGAATTCCAGCTGCATTTGCCGCTGCTGCAATGGCTGGAGCAGGACAAAAAGCTCGACGAACACGGCTTGGGCGACCGCATACTGGAAGCGGCGCAGCAACAATATCAGGCTAAAGTGGATCGGGTAGGCGCAGCAGTGATGCACGGATATGAGCGTCTCGTCATGCTGCAAAGCCTGGATACCCATTGGCGCGAGCATCTGGGGGCGCTGGATCATTTGCGCCAGGGCATCCATCTGCGCGGTTATGCGCAGAAAAGCCCAAAGCAGGAGTATAAACGCGAGGCATTTGAGCTGTTTTCAAACATGCTGGAAAGCGTCAAGAGCGATGTGACGCAGACCCTGATGAACGTGCAAATTCGCAGCGAACAGGATATTGAGGCTGCAGAAGCGCCTCATGCTCCATCAAATGTTCAGTATCACCACGCTGATTATGAAGAAGCACTGGGACAAAGTGAAGCAGCACAAGTGGAAGAGAAAACACCGTTCATACGCAGCGGTGAAAAGGTCGGCAGGAATGATCCTTGTCCTTGCGGTTCGGGAAAAAAATACAAGCAGTGCCATGGCAAATTGAGTTGATCTTTAAAGGGGAATAAACCAATGACAGCGGACGAACTGGTAATGAGCGTTTTGCATAATTCCGATTTGACTTCGGAATTGCGCGACGCCGAGATTGAAGTGCTTGCAAGCAGTATGACCTTGCATGACTATAAGGCGGGAGAATATCTTCTGCGCCCGGACGACGTCAGACTGGAAAAAACCTTGATGATACTGGTGGCTGGCGAAGTCGAGGCGACTGCGACAGTAAGGGGTGAAAAAGCCACCTTGCATTTGGTGCAGCCGGGTGATATTGCAGGAATCATTACTTTTGTCGGCGGCGATGCGACCCAGATCAGCGCGACCGTTCAAGTCAAACAGGACAGCAAGGTGTTGCTGCTGGAACGTTCAAATTTTGAAAGTTTGCTCAACACCAATCCTGCCATTGTGTATTACGTGATGCGCGGCATCGTGCGCCATGTGCATGGCATCGTGCGGCGCATGAATATGCAATCCGTGGAAATGAGCAATTACATCCACCGTACCGGTGGAAGATACTAAAAAGAAAGCAGGAAGAAATGCCGGTTAATCTTACCTCTCCCGTCGCAGCCGAGCTGCTCCCGGTTAATGGCGTGCTGCTGGGCACCACAGAAGCCAATATCAAAAAGCCCAATCGCAAGGATCTGTTGGTGATGCAGATTGATGTGCAATCGACAGTAGCAGGCGTGTTTACGCAAAACCGTTTTTGTGCCGCCCCGGTCACCGTGGCGCGCGAACATCTGGCGGCAGGCAAGGGCATACGCGCACTGGTGGTGAATACCGGCAATGCCAATGCCGGCACGGGCGAACAGGGCATGGCAAGCGCACGCGCGACGTGCGCTGCCGCCGCTAAACTGCTGGGCTGCGCCCCGGAGCAGGTGCTGCCGTTTTCGACCGGCGTCATTATGGAACCGCTGCCATTGGAGAAGGTTGTGGCCGGCTTGCCCGGCTGCGTGTCCAACCTCAAGGCGGACAACTGGTTTGATGCGTCACAGGCCATTATGACCACGGATATCGTGGGCAAGGCCATATCGCGCCAGGTCAAGCTGAGCGGGGCTACGGTTACTGTTACCGGCATCGCCAAGGGCTCAGGCATGATCCACCCCAACATGGCGACCATGCTGGGTTATATCGCGACCGACGCGGCGGTGGCGCAGCCGATGCTGCAGCAGATGGTGAGCCAGGCCAGCGATGCCTCGTTTAACTGCATCACGGTCGATGGCGACACCTCAACCAATGATGCGCTGATGCTGATCGCCACCGGCAAGAGCGGCGCAGCGGCCATCACCCAGGCGGACAGCGACGCATACAAACAGCTGCAGGCTGCCGTAACTGAAGTGGCAATCTTTCTGGCGCAGGCCATCGTGCGCGATGGCGAGGGCGCGACCAAATTCATCACGGTCAAGGTTGAAGGCGGCAAAAGCAGGGCCGAGTGCAAGCAGATCGCCTATGCCGTGGCACGCTCGCCACTGGTCAAGACTGCCTTCTTTGCCTCTGACCCCAACCTCGGCCGCATCCTTGCGGCAATCGGTTATGCCGGCGTGGCCGACCTGGATGTGCAGCGCATCCAGATGTATCTGGACGACGTGCTGGTCGCCGAAAATGGCGGACGGGCCGCGAGCTACCGCGAGGAAGACGGCCAGCGCATCATGCAGCAGAGCGACATCGCCATCCGCGTGGTGCTGGGGCGTGGCGCGGAAGCAGCCACCGTGTGGACCTGCGACTTCTCCTACGACTACGTGAAGATCAACGCCAGCTACAGAAGCTGACCCGTCATTCCCGCGCAGGCGGGAATCCAGCGATATAAAGGTTCTGCGCAGCAGCCAAGCTGATTTTGTTCGCTATGCGGGTTTTTTAATTATATGGATTCCCGCCTGCGCGGGGAATGACGGCCAAAATAGCATGGACAAACTAGAACGTTTTCTTGATCGCGCTGAAGGCCTACTCTCCCGCTTGGAAAGCATCCTGCTCGGTGCACAGCCGCAAGCGCCGGACTGGCAGGCTGCCGCAGCCTTACGCTGGGATCACGCACAGCGCAGCCTGCATCCGGTGCCTAACTTCCAGCGCATCGCCCTCGCCGACCTGCTCGGCATCGACGACCAGAAACAACGCATCCAGCAGAACACCCTGCAATTCGTGCGCGGCGGCACCGCCAACAACGTGCTGCTGTCCGGTGCGCGCGGCACCGGCAAGTCGTCGCTGGTCAAAGCACTGCTGAACGAATACGCCGCGCAGGGCCTGCGAGTGATCCAGATCGACAAGCAGGGTCTGATCGATCTGTCACATCGTCGGGCTGGTGCAGGGCAGAGCCGAGCGTTTCATCCTGTATTGCGACGACCTCTCCTTCAATGCCGACGAGCCTGGCTACCAGTCGCTCAAGGCCGCGCTGGATGGCGACCTGGTCGCCTTCTCCGACAATCTGCTGATCTACGCCACCTCCAACCGCCGCCACCTGATGCCGGACTACATGCAGGACAACCTCGCCACCAAATACGTCGGCGATGAAGTGCATCCGGCCGAAAGCGTGGAGGAGAAGGTTTCTCTGTCCGAGCGCTTCGGCTTGTGGATCTCCTTCTATCCGTTTTCGCAGGATGAATATCTGGCGGTGGCGGGGCATTGGCTGGCGCACCATGGCTGGAAGCAGGGGATGACGGATGAGGTGCGCAGGCAAGCGTTGCAGTGGTCGCTGATGCGGGGGTCCAGGAGTGGGAGGGTGGCGGGGCAGTTTGCGAAGGATTGGTGCGGGAGAATGTGATCTTGTAGGCTGGAGTTGAGCGTAGCGATACCCAGCAGTTACAACCAACATCAACATCAACTTCAACTTCGCCGGGCTGCCCCCGGCGAAGTTGAAGTTGATTCGCAGAAGCTCAAAATATGCATGAAACGATGAGTTTTTAGTCAATAACGTGTATTCGCAACTGGTTGATTATATTGAATAAGTTAACATTTGTATCTGTCGCTATATTGCAGCGCCCAGACGGCTCTTTCCTGATGGCCCAGCGCCCAGAGGGCAAGGCCTACGCCGGCTACTGGGAATTCCCCGGCGGCAAGGTTGAGGCGGGCGAAACAGCGCATCACGCCCTGCTGCGCGAGCTGCATGAGGAGCTGGGCATAGACGTAAAAACAGCCTATTCCTGGCTGACACGAGTGTTCACCTACCCCCATGCCACCGTGCGCCTGAATTTTTTCCGTGTAACAGATTGGCAAGGCGAACCCCACGGCAAAGAGGGTCAGTTATTGAGCTGGCAGCGCCTGCCCGATCTATCGGTAGCACCCATTCTGCCTGCCAATGCGCCGATCATGCGCGCCCTGCAGCTGCCTCACCTGTACGCAATCAGCAATGCTACCGAACTGGGTGTGCAAGTGTTTCTTGAGCGTCTGCAACTGGCACTTGCCAAAGGTCTGAGGCTGCTGCAAATTCGCGAGAAAAACTGGTCGTCTGCTATGCTGGGTGAGTTGTCGTTGCGCGCGGTAGAGTTGGCTCATTTATCTGGTGCGCGAGTGCTGATAAATGGCGATATCGAATTGGCCATGGAAACGGGTGCTGACGGGGTGCAGCTGACGGGGGCGCAGCTTGCAGCTTGTGAGGCAAGGCCGGATTTCGATCTGTGCGCGGCATCCTGCCACAGCGCTGCGGAGCTGCAACACGCGGCGGAGTTGGGGCTGGATTTCGCGCTGCTGAGCCCGGTATTGCCGACGAAAAGCCATCCCGGCGCGGACAATCTTGGCTGGGAAAGCTTTGCAGCGCTGGCCGCGTCTAGTTCAATTCCGGTTTATGCGCTGGGCGGCTTGCAGCTGCGGGATATGGAAACGGCGTGGCAGCATGGCGCGCATGGCATTGCGCTGTTGCGTCAGGCCTGGTGAGGTTTGTCGTGGTGTTCGCCTGTTTGCAAGTCTTCGTCTGATTTTTCTTCAAGCGGGATGCTGTAGCCTCCCTCGGCCCACTGCCCCAGATCAATCAGCTTGCAGCGCTCGCTGCAAAACGGCCTATAGGGACTGACTTCCTTGTTCCAGATGACTTCTTTGCCGCACTGCGGACAGGCAACTACTGCGGGTTTCTTCGAATCCATGGCAATTAACAGAAGACGAGTTTAAATTCTACATCCTGATCATACAGCGTGGATTTTGCGGCGTAATCGGCAGCAATGAAACGTATGTTCAGGGCGTATTTGTTGGCGCTGATCTCCGGAATGCAGGGCAGATCTTTATCCACGATGACGCAAAGCATTTGTGCCACACGGCCGCCCTGCATCTGCTGGAAGCTGCCCTGACGCGCGGTGAACTGATGGGTCTTGCAGTTGTCACGCAGCAAGGTGAGCAAAATACCCAGGCCTTCCTGGATGGGGCGCAAGGGCGCCAGCCAAGATTCGAGGTGCTGGCGCCGCACGCTCTCATCCTGGTGCTGCCAGTAGTGGTAGGAAGGTAGGTCGAATTCGCACATGCCTCCAGGTATGCATGCACGCTGCTTGATAAGCATCAGCCATTCGTTATCGCGGATGTGCTGGCCTATCTTGCCACTTAAGGCTAGCAGGTGGGCGGAGACCTTTTCGATATTGCCCAGCATTGAATCGAGCGCGTCTTCAGAAATTTCGGGATTGCTGCGGAGTGTGGCAAGGATTCGTTTCTGGCGTTCTAATTCTTGTAGCAGATCGGATTTTAATTCACCGCGGCTCGTGACTTCCAGTATCTCGAACAGCACTGCAAGGGCCATATGGTGGTCGCAATGGTTGCTACCCTTGATCAATTGATCCATTCTCGCGAATAAATCCTCTAGGCGCAGCATGGTGCGCACACGTTCGTTAAGAGGGAATTCGTAGTTAATCACGTTGGGTGGAATGTGAGTAATATAATTATATTTGGAACAATATCTTGAGTAGAGCACTACGTCAATTGCTTCTTTCGGCCAGCTTCAGGTAACGCTGGTGTAGCTGCAAAATTTGCTGGCGCAATGCGGATAAAGTGCCGTCGTTGTCGATGGCATCATTGGCCAGCGCCAGTCGCTGCGAGCGTGATAACTGGCGCGCCATAATGGCGCGCACGGTCTGCTCGTTCAGGCTGTCGCGCGTTGTGGCACGGGCAAGTTGGGTTGATTCGGAGCAGTCGACGGTCACGGTATGGTCCAGCCAGCCTTGATAGTCGGATGTTTCGAATAACAGGGGAACGACCAGCAGGACATAGGGGGCAGGACTGGATTCGGCGAGAGATTTTGCCTGAGCGAGTATCAGCGGGTGCAGGATTTTTTCCAGCCGCCGTTTTGCCAGGTTGTCGGAAAATACAAGCTGGCGCATTTTTGCCCTGTCGAGAGCGCCTGTTGCATCGATGTAATTCCCGCCGAACTCGGCGCGAATGGCTGGGATAGCGGCACCGCCCGCACCGGTGAGTTGGTGCGAGATGGCGTCGGTGTCAATCACCGGGACGCCCAGTTCGGCAAATAGTGAGGCAACCGTGCTCTTGCCGCTGCCTATGCCGCCAGTCAGCCCTACACGGAAGCTCATGGTACGGTGAGCAGGTGCAAATAACTTTGGATCAGTTGCGGGCCCCAGAACAAGGCGATCAAGCCGCCGCCTGCGAGATAGGGGCCGAATGGTATCGGGATGTTGCGTCCGTGGCGCGCAGCGATGATCAGGGTGATGCTGACGACCGCGCCAACCACCGAGGAGAGCATGATAACCAGCGGCAGCATCGACCATCCCAGCCAGGCGCCGATGGCGGCGAGCAGCTTGAAGTCGCCATAGCCCATGCCTTCCTTTCCGGTTACCAGCTTAAACAGCCAGTACACGCTCCACAGCGCGAGATAGCCCGCAATAGCGCCGACGATGGCATTGTCCAAAGTTGTAAAAGTGCCATAGAGATTGAAAATGATGCCTAGCCACAGCAGGGGCAAGGTAATGTCGTCTGGCAACAGCTGCGTGTCAAAATCGATGAAAGTGAGTGCAATCAGTGCCCATATAAATAAAATTGCCGCAACTGCAGCCAGTCCAAAACCAAAATGCCAGGCCGCATATGCACTTAGCAATCCGCTCACGGCTTCAACTACAGGGTAGCGCATCGAAATGTGAGTGCCACACTGTCTGCATTTGCCGCGCAATGCCAGGTAGCTCAGAAGCGGGATGTTTTCCAGCGCGCTGATCTGGTGGCCGCAATGCGGGCAGGCTGAGCGTGGTGTATGCAAGTTGTAGGGGGCAGCCGGCGAGGCCTTGCTGCTGGCATGGGCTGTGCCATCATCGGGCTGCTCGTTCAGTTCGGCGCATTGTGAGCGCCATTCACGCTCCATCATTTTCGGCAAACGATGAATGACAACGTTTAAAAAGCTGCCTACAAGCAAACCTGACAAACCGGCGAGAGCAATGAAGAAGGGGGGTGAATCATGTAGTGTTTGCAAGAACGAAGTCATCGTATTTTGTTGGGTTTGGAAAAATATGCGCACAGTATGGGAGCCAATATCACATACTGCAAAATCTAGCCGACCGCTTGCCCCATCTTGAAGATGGGCAGGTACATCGCAATTACCATACCGCCAATCAGAGTCCCCAGAACCACCATGATGACGGGTTCCATCAAGCTGGACAAAGCTTCTACCGCATCATCGACTTCGGCCTCATAGAAATCGGCTACTTTGTTCAGCATGCTGTCGATGGCACCCGACTCTTCACCGATCGCGATCATCTGCAGCACCATATTGGGGAATACGCCCGAATTGGTCATGGCTGACGTCATGCTGTTACCGGTGCTGACTTCGCGTTGTATTTTTTTGGTTGCCTCATAATAAACCGCGTTGCCCGCTGCCCCAGCCACAGAATCTAACGATTCAACCAGCGGCACACCGGCCGCAAACATGGTCGCCAGGGTCCTGGTCCAGCGTGCGATCGTAGCCTTGCGTATTAACTCGCCGAAAATTGGCAGTCTCAGCATGAAGATGTCCATCGTGCGCTGCAACTGCTTGTTGCGTTTCCAGAAATAAAAGAAGGTGTAAAGCCCGCCGCCAATAATTGAAAAGATGGCCCACCACCAGGTGACAAACCAGTCTGAAATTGCCATGACAACCAGGGTTGGGCTAGGCAGATCTGCGCCAAAGCTTTTGAATAATTCCTTGAACGCAGGAATCACAAATATCATGATGATGGCAGTGATGACAAACGCAATGACGATGATGGAAATCGGATAAAACAAGGCGGACTTGATTTTGGCCTTGATCGCGAGCATTTTTTCCTTGTAGGTGGCGATCTTGTCCAGCAGGTTATCCAGGATACCCGCCGCTTCACCCGCGCCGATCAGGTTGCAGAAGAGGTCGTCAAACTGCAGCGGGTACTTTCTGAAAGCCGTTTCCAGGCTGCTGCCGGTTTCCACTTCTGTCTTGATGTCCATCAGCATGCGCGCAACCGAGGGATTGCTATGGCCCTTGCCGACGATGTCAAAGGACTGCAGCAACGGTACGCCGGATTTCAACATGGTGGCGAGCTGCCGCGTGAACAGGGTGATGTCTTTTTCAGTTATGGCCTTGCCGCCGCTCTTGGTCTTTTTGATGGAGCTTACCTGAACGCCTTGACGGCGCAACTGTGCGGAGGCAACAGCTACGCCTGCCGCGCGGATCTCGCCTTTAACAGCCTTTCCGCCCTTGTCTTTGCCTTCCCAGCTGTATCGGATGTCAGTAGATTTTTCAGGTTTTTTTGTGGTTGCCATGCTGATACCTTAGCTTAAATACAAGGAAATAATGAACGGAGTGAATGCTGTTGGATAAACACGCCAATGCGTCAGAATATAAAGGCATTTTTTGCATCATGCACGTCTTTCAGTAGCTTGTAAAGTAGCGAGTCCCGCAGTCGCAACGGGACGAAAATACGGTGTCAGACAATTTGTTTGACAGCCCGCATTTGACCGCCAAATAGTTTGCCTTGAGCAAAAAACTAAGACGGCATAGACATAAAGTATAACCTGCTGTTAGTCTACCATCACTTGATTTAAGCCGAAACCAATGCTGCAACAACTACGATTATTTCTCACCGCCGTGCAATTTTTCACGCGCATCCCGGTGCCTGCATGGGTAGGTCATTCCGCTCAGCAACTCGATCAGTCAGCGCGTTACTTTACCCTGGTGGGCGTCTGCGTAGGCGGCCTGGCTGCAATCTTGTTGTGGGCTGCTGCATTCGTGTTTCCATTGGCGCTGGCCGTGGCTTTAAGCATGTTCGGCAGCATCCTGATCACCGGCGCGTTTCACGAAGACGGGCTGAGTGATTTTGTAGACGGCATGGGCGGCGGCTATACGCGTGAAAAAATCCTCGTCATCATGAAAGATTCACATGTGGGCAGCTATGGCGTCATCGCCATCGTGCTGGTGTTGCTGATGAAATTTCAGGCCTTGCTGGCACTCATCCATGCCGCGCACTCGGCGGCTTTAGTCGCAGCATCGCTGGTTGCAGCGCATGCGACAAGCCGCCTGATGGCAGTGAGCATCATGCTGACGCAGCAGTATGTGCGCGCTGACGACAGCGCACGCGCCAAGCCCGCCGCACAGGGCGTGAGCCGAAGCAGCTTTGCCATAGCCTCGCTTATCGCTGTGGCAGCCATCATGGTGCTGCCCATCGCAGGCGCCGGCATCGTGAGCGTAATCAGCGCACTTGCGTGCGCCCTGTTGCTGCGCATTTATCTGGCGTGGCTGTTGCAGAAAAAACTGGGCGGGTACACCGGAGATTGCCTGGGTGCGGTGCAGCAGATAACCGAAATCGGCTTTTACCTGGGTTTGCTGGCAGCATTCTGAACTGTGAAAATACTCACCCTTGTTCGCCACACAGCGCCCGGCATTGCCCGGGGCATCTGCTACGGCCAGCTTGATGTGGATGTGGCGGAAAGTTTTGCTGCAGAAGCTGCGGCTGTCGCTAACTTGCTTGAGCCTGTTGAGTTAATCATCACTTCCCCGTTGCAGCGCACGCGCCTCTTGGCGGAACATCTTGCTGTGTATCATGGCTGCGAAATACTGCAAGATTCACGGCTAATGGAGATGCATTTCGGCGACTGGGAAGGCCGAGCGTGGAACGACATTGCCCATTGCGAAATCGACGCATGGAGCGCCGATGTCCTGCATTACCGGCCCCCGAATGGCGAATCGGCTCAGCAGATGATGCAGCGCGTGCACGGCCTGATGCAATACGTGGCGAAACTGCCGCAGCGGCAAATTGCGCTTGTTGCCCATGGCGGCAGCATACGTGCCTGGCTTGCGCAACTGGCCGGCATTCCTTTGTCCCATACCCTGGACTGGCAAATAGATTACGGAGCCGTGATTGGCTCACGCCAGCACAGCTAAATCTTCTCCGACACGCCAGCTTCTGCAAATGTAGCCATATCGCTATGCAGGGCGCAGGCCAGCCTCAACACCGGCACTGACATTGCCGCACCGCTGCCCTCTCCAAGGCGCATACCCAGCTCCAGCAGAGTCTCAGCCTTTAGTGCATTCAGCATCAACATGTGACCGGGCTCGGCGGAGCGGTGCGCGTACAGCATCCAGTCTGCCACGCCCGGCTGGATGCGTACGGCGAGCAGGGCTGCAGCGGTGGTGATGTAGCCATCCACCAGCACGGCGATGCCCTGCTGCGCGCAGCTGATGTAGGCGCCGGTGAGCGCGGCGATTTCAAAGCCGCCGAGGCGACGCAGGATCTCCAGCGGGTCACTGAGGTGCGCGGCGTGCAGTTCGAGTGCGCGCGCGATGACTTCGGCTTTGTGCTGTACGCCGTTGGCATCGAGACCGGTGCCGGGGCCGGCGAGTTGCTGCGGTGTATGCTTGAGCAGCGCGCAGGCGAGGGCGGCGGCAGAGGTGGTGTTGGCGATGCCCATGTCGCCGCCGATATACAGTTGCGCGCCGAGCCTGGCGGCATGTTCCGCGCTGTCGCGGCCTGCCTGCAGCGCGGCGGCCAGTTGTGTGTCAGTCATCGCGGGCTGTTTGGCGAAATTGGCCGTGCCCTTGCCGATATTGCACTGCAAGACGCCGGGCAGATTGCCGGTATCGAAAGCCGTGCCGAGGTTGACCACCTCCAGCTTGGCATCGAGTTGCCTGGCGAGTACGCAGATGGCGGCGCCGCCGCGCGCAAAATTCTTTACCATCTCGGCGGTGACGAGCTGCGGGAAGGCTGACACATTTTCTTCGGCGATGCCATGGTCGCCCGCGAACACGCTGATAAATACGTTGTCCACTTGCGGTTTTTCGCGGCCCTGCAGCGCAGCGAGCTGTATCGCGAGGGTTTCGAGCTGGCCGAGCGCGCCTGGCGGTTTGGTGAGCTGCTGCTGACGCATTAGCGCAGCGCTGCGGGCTGCCTGGTCCAGGCTTTTTGTGGGGTGCTTCAACCAGTCCAGAGTCGTACTCATGATTTCTTTCAGCCTTTCAAATGTAGTGGCAAACCCGCCACCGTTAATATGACACGCTCGCATGATTGCGCCAAAGCCTGATGCAAGCGCCCTGCCTCATCGCAATAGCGCCTCGTCAGTTCGCCCAGCGGCACAATGCCCATGCCGGTTTCATTGCTGACGAGGATGATGTGTCCGGGCAGTGTGGGCAGCATTTCAAGCAGCGAATGCACTTCGGTTTGCAGGCGCGGCTCGTCCTGCAAGCATAAAAGGTTGGTCAGCCACAGGGTCAGGCAGTCCACCAGCACGCAGTGATTGGCCGCGGCATGGCGCTGCAGGGCGGCGGCCAGTGCATGCGGTTCCTCCGCCAGCTGCCAGTGGCCGGGACGCTGCGCCTGGTGGTGGGCGATGCGCGCGCGCATTTCGGCGTCTTCGCAGGTGGCGGTGGCGATATAGGTGACCGGCAGGCCGCTATCCTGGGCGTGCTGCTCGGCAAGGCGGCTCTTGCCGGAACGCACGCCGCCAAGAATCAATTCTCTCATTGGCAAGCCCCCAAAAGTTTCATGATGTGCGGCATGTCCAGATGCGCTTCCAGCGTGTCGGCCAGCCGCTCGATATTCTGCTCGCGCATCGCATGGTAGTCGAAAGCTTGCGGTGCGCGTAATCCCGCCCATTGCAACAAGGCCGTCAACGCTTCAGGCATTTCAAATATGCCGTGCAGATAGGTAGCCATGATTTGTCCGTCGGGCGATACTGCGCCATCGCTGCGGCCGTCATCAAGTTGCGCAAACGGATAATTCAAGGCGTGCCCCTCGCTGATGCCTGCATGGATTTCATAGCCGCGCACGGCTTCATGGCTACGTGCAAGTCTGCCCTGCACATTGTGCAATTGTTTGTGCGGATGCAAGGTTGTGCTGTAATCCAGATAATCCAGGCCGGCGCTGCTGCCCGCTGTACCTTCGATGCCGTGCGGGTCATGTACTTCGCTGCCCAGCATTTGCAGCCCGCCGCAGATGCCCATTAGCTTGCCGCCATAGCGCAGATGCCGTGCCAGATATTCGCTCCAGCCCTGGGTGCGCAGCCAGCCCAGGTCGGCACGCACATTCTTGCTGCCGGGGAGTATCACAAGGTCTGCAGCAGCCGGCTCTTCGCCCGCTGCGATCCACTGCAGATTTACCTGCGGGTGCAGGCGCAGCGGATCGAAATCGGTGTGATTGCTGATGTGCGGCAAGAGCGGAACGGCGATGCGCAGACTGTGCTGCACTGATGCTGCTTTCTCGCGCGGGATGGCATCTTCTGCTTCCAGATGCAGGCCGTGCAGATAGGGCAGCACGCCGAGCACGGGCTTGCCGGTGCGCTGTTCCAGCCATTCCAGCCCCGGCCGCAACAGCGCGATATCGCCGCGAAAGCGGTTGATGATGAAGCCCTTAACACGCGCCTGTTCGCTCGCGCTGAGCAGGGCCAGCGTACCCACCAGATGGGCAAACACGCCGCCGCGGTCAATATCGGCGACGATCAGCACCGGGCAATCCACCGCTTCGGCAAAGCCCATGTTGGCAATATCGCCCGCCCTGAGATTGATCTCTGCGGGAGAACCGGCACCTTCAACCATCACAACTTCATATTGTTCAGAGAGTCGTCCATAGGATTCTAGCACCGCCGCGCGAGCCACTTTTTTATAGTCATGATAAACAGTGGCTTCCATATTGGAGATTGCACGCCCCTGGATTATCACCTGCGCGCCGGTATCGCTATTGGGTTTAAGCAATACCGGATTCATGTCGCTATGCGGAGCGAGGCCTGCCGCCTGGGCCTGCACCGCCTGCGCGCGGCCGATCTCGCCGCCGTCTGTGGTGACTGCACTGTTGAGCGCCATATTCTGCGGCTTGAATGGCACGACGCGCATGCCCCTGCGCTTGAGTACGCGGCACAGGCCAGCCACGACAGTGCTTTTGCCGGCATCCGAGGTCGTGCCTTGTATCATCAGGGTCGGTGCGCTCATGTGTTGATCTCTGCCAAAGCGCGCTGCAGTCGCGCCCACTCTGCCGTGCTGCCGGGCAGGCCGAAGCGCAGGCTGAGAGGCTGCGTGAATAGCCGGGTAAGGATGCCACGCTGGGCCAACTGCTGATGTATGGCCTCTGCCTGTGCAGTCTGCACCCATTGGAATAAGCCGCAGCCGCCGCAGGGCGGCAAGCCCGCGTGTTGCAGCAATTGCGCAAGATGGGCTCCATCGTGCAATAAGCGCCCGCGTGTTGCCGCGTGCCATGAGCGATCCAATAATGCCGCTTGTGCTACAAAGCGTGCAGGGCCAGATACATTCCACGGGCCCAAAAGTGATTGTATGCGCTGTAATAATTCAGGATGGGCCAGCACAAAGCCGACACGCGCACCGGCGAGGCCAAAAAATTTTCCCAGCGAGCGCAGCACAATCAATCCATGCCGCATCTCAGGCTCCACCATTGTGGGCTGAGGGGTGGCTTCGATAAAGGCTTCATCTACGATCAACCAGCCTTGGCGCGCATTCAGCCTGGCATGCCAGCCATGTAGCTCCGTATGAGTGAAAATGGCGCCGGTAGGATTATTGGGTTGTATCAGTACCAGCACATCGAGCTGATCGATAGCGGCGTCAATTTCAAAAGGGGTCAGTTCAATGACTTCATGTCCCGTGCTGCGCCATGCATGGGCGTGTTCGGCATAGGCGGGGTACAGTACGCCGACACGGCAGTTGTTGCGCAGCCTGGGCAAAAGCTGTATCGCAGCCTGCGAGCCGGCTACGGGTAATATATTCGCGCTGCCATAATAGGCTGCGGCAGCCTGCAACAGGCCATCCTGCGGCTGTGGCAGGCGCTTCCATGCAGTAGCCGGTATGGGTGGTGGCACGAAGGGCACCGGGTTAATGCCGGTGGAAAGATCCAGCCACTCTGCCGCGGGTATGCCGTATTGCTGCGCGGCAACACAGAGTTGTCCGCCGTGTTCAAGCATAAAACAATCCCGCAAGCAATAGCAGCGCTACCCATAGCCACGCGCCGTGTTTGACCAGCGCCATCGCGCGGCTGATGTCAGCTGCCTGGGGTGCTACGCCGGTGCCCAAAGCTGGCCTGGGTTCGGTGTTGCCATGATAGTCGGCCGCGCCGCCCAGCTTGATATTCAGGCTGCCTGCACCGCTCGCCATCACCGGACCCGCATTGGGGCTGTCCCATGCCGGTGCCTGCTGCTGCCAGCAGCGCAGTGCATCTCGGGTCTTGCCGAGCAGGGCGTAGGTCAGCGCAGTGAGGCGGGCCGGAATAAAATTCAGTGCATCGTCGAGGCGTGCCGTGGCCCAGCCGAAAAACATAAAGCGCGGCGTGCGGTAACCCCACATCGCATCCAGCGTGTTGGCCAGCCGATACAGCAACACCCCCGGCGCGCCGGCCACGGCAAACCAGAACAGCGCGGCGAACACTGCATCGTTGCCATTTTCCAGCACGGATTCCACGCCCGCACGCGCCACATCTTCAGGCTGCATCGCAGCGGTATCGCGGCTGACAATGTCGCCCACGCGCTGCCGTGCAAGTGACAGATCACCGGCCTGCAAAGCTTGCTGAATACGGCCGGCATGTTCGTCCAGGCTCTGCAGGCCGAGGGCAAAATACAGCATCAGTACACCGACAAACGGCTGCATAATCGGCTGTCGCCATGCCAGCCAGGCGATGAACAGCCAGGGCATAACCACAAGGCTCCATGCCAGAATGCCCTGAGTGCGCATCTGTAGCGGTGAATGCGCAGGGTTATTCAGCCGCTGCTCCATCCATATCGCATAACGGCCAAAGCCAACCAGCGGATGCAAACGCCTTGGCTCACCCAGCAGTCTGTCAAACAATAGCGCTGCCAGCATCATCAGTGCAGTTGCAATCAAGGCTGCTCTCCCTGCCAGCTGTCTTGCATCAGCACCGAAGACAAGGCTTTGCCGTGACGCCAGTCCAATTGTTCGAGCATCGGACGCGGATAAAATTCATGCACTGGCCCCATGCACAGCAGGGCGATGGGTTTGGCGCCCGGCGGGCAGGATAATAAATCCGCCAACTGTTGTGGATCAAACAGCGACACCCAGCCCATACCGAGATTTTCCGCTCGCGCTGCCAGCCACAGGTTTTGTATCGCGCAGGCGGCGGAACATAGCGCCATTTCCTGCGGCATGGTGCGGCGGCCAAACACGGTACCGTCGTCGGGTGCAAGCACGACGGCAAAAAGCTCTGCACACTCGCGTATGCCTTCCACTTTCAGGCGCATGAATTCTGCATCGCGTTCAGCCATGGCCCGTGCAGTAGCCAAGCGTTCTGCTTCCACAATTGCCATGACCTGCTGGCGCAACGGCGTTGCACGCACACGAATAAATCGCCACGGTTGCATCAGGCCCACCGATGGTGCGCTGTGGGCGGCCTGCAACAAGCGATCCAGTACGAGTTCGTCGATGTGGCTGTTGGGCAGAAAGTGGCGCATGTCGCGACGCGCATGCAGCACGCTGTAGAGCGTATCGCGCTCGGCTACGGTGAAAAGTGCAGAATCGGGAATCATTTTGCTATCCGCCCAATAAAGTGGCACGCCTCGCTTGTGAAAAGTAAATCGAAAATCCCGAAATTCCCGAGATGCGTTCATTTTTCCCAAATAGGCAGAGTACCCGGATGGACTCGGTGGACATGCACACGATTCTTTTCGGCAGGCGGCTCATGGCAGGAATAAAGGTGCGATGGCTGCCGGATTGGAAGGAAAGTAAAAGTGGATATAGCCGGCCGTGATACGTTTGTGCCGGTACACACCTTCGCTCAGTGGGCCACTGTTGGGGCATTTCCCTTGTGCGATGGGCGTCAACATTATTTCGGCAGTTGAGTAATGAAAGCTGTGCCCCCGTACTTCTCCCAGCGGCAGGCTGACACCTTGCAGTGCCAGTGCAGACAATTTTGTTTGCATGTGCGCATCGCCGGGCAGCAAGCCCAGCATGTTAAAGCGCTCACCTTGCACGCTGGTGAGACTGTCGAGCAGGTAGAGCATGCCGCCGCATTCGGCGTAAACAGGTTTGCCTTTTTGCACATGCGCCTGCAGCGAGGAGCGCATGGACGCATTATCTTGCAGGGTGGACAGGTGCAATTCCGGGTAGCCGCCGGGCAAATAAACGCTATGGGTATTCTGAGGCAGGGCGGCATCGTGCAGCGGCGAAAAGAAAACCAGCTCAGCGCCAAGCTGCCTGAGGCAATCGAGGTTGGCCTGGTACAGGAAGGAGAATGCGGCATCGCGCGCAACGGCAATGCGTACATCCCGCAGCAGTGAAGGCATGGGGGCCGGTCTTGCAGGCGCATTGAATTGGACGATCGGCAGATCATCATGTTGCCATTGCAGCGCATTGGCAGCCGCATCCAGACGCGCATCAATGTCTTCCACCTCGCTTGCTTGCAGCAAACCCAGATGGCGTCCGGGCAGCGCGTAATCTGCATTGGCGGGGAGGGTGGCGAACAGCCGGATGTCGCTGTCTTGCGGCAGCAGCATGGCGGCATGGCGCGCGCTGCCCACGCGGTTGGCAATAACACCGGCGAAGGGCAGTCCGCTACGGTAGTTGCGCAGCCCGTGTGCCACAGCGGCAAAGGTTTGCGCCATGGCGGATGCATCTATTACAGCCAGCACCGGTATACCCAGTGTCTGTGCCAGATCGGCGCTGCAGGGATTGCCATCAAATAATCCCATGACCCCTTCCACCAGGATCAGGTCGGCCTCACCTGCTGCGTCGTTCAGCAGGCTACGGCAATGATCGAGACTGCCCATCCATAAATCCAGTTGATGAACGGCATGGCCGGAAGCTTGCTGCAGGATCATCGGGTCAATGAAATCCGGCCCGGTTTTGAAAACGCGCACGCGCATTCCTTGTTTGCTGAAATGGCGTGCGAGCGCAGCGGTGATGGTTGTTTTGCCCTGATTAGAGGAAGTAGCACTGACCAGCAGTGCACGGCAGGCGATCGATTCCGGTTTCACAATTCGACGCCGTTCTGCGCTTTTACGCCAGCATGATAAGCGTGCTTGAGCAAATTCATCTCGGTGACGGTATCTGCAAATTCAATCAGCTCATCGGGAGCGCCGCGCCCGGTGATCACAACATGCTGATGCGCTGGTCTGTTGCGCAGCGCGGCAAGCACCTCTTCGATTTGTATATATTTGTACTTGAGTGCGATGTTCAGTTCATCCAGCAAAACAACGGCAATGGATTTATCTTGCAGCAGCTCGCAGGCTATCTTCCACGCCGCGGAAGCGCAGGCAATGTCGCGTTCCTTATCCTGAGTTTCCCAGGTGAATCCCTCGCCCATCACATGGTAGCTGACCTCGGCAAAACGGCGGAAGAAGGCTTCTTCACCGGTGGAAAAACTGCCCTTGATAAATTGCACGATGCCCACTCTCATGCCGTGGCCGAGGGCGCGCGCGACCATACCAAAACCTGCCGTGCTTTTGCCTTTGCCATTGCCGGTGTTCACAATCACGACGCCGCGCTCAATGGTGGCCTGTGCAATGCCCGCATCCACCACGGCTTTTTTACGTGCCATGCGCGCGCTGTGCTGCTCAGGTGTGTCAGCCATTATCCTGTGCTGTGTCTGTTGAAGATTTAAGCAGCGTTTTAACAGCTACATAAATAACGGCTGCCAGCGCCAGATACATCAGACTTCCGCTAACATAAGGCGGATAGTATTTCGCCACGCGCGCCGTATATTCTGCAACACTCATCTCGGTGAAACGGCCGGAAAGTGTATAAAAAGCGCTGTTTGAAATCAGAAAGGCGGTGGAAGATGCCAGCAATGACACGACGCCAAATAACACAAGGTTGCTCCAGTTATTGTGCCGGTGTGCAGCAAACCAGTGTCCTGCAAACCACATGCTGGCATAGGTGGGGATCAGGAACCAGTAGGCGGGTGACACGCAGTAATCGCTCACGCCCCGATAAGCAATCGCGTAGTAGTCGAGGCCACCCGCTTCCAGCAACAGAAAGATGAATGCCGCCAGTGCAGTCAGTGTGAAACGCGGTAGCATAAAACCGGCTAGCAGAAAAATGGCCAGCGTAGCATCCGGCAGGTTGATCGATGAACCGAAGTGGCTGCCGCGGGTGATTGCCATCAGCAAGACCAAGGCGGCGAAGATGCCGATTTGTTTTGTTTGAGTTTGCATGTCCAGCTCCTTTAAAGAATATGTGATGCAGGGTATCACTTTAGCAGAAAAAGGAGGCAAGCTCAGCTTGCCCCCGCCTTTGTACTACTGTTGATAACGCATGTTGATAAATAGTGTGCGACCTAACGGGTTATACCCGTAAACGGTGGCATCGTTTTGGTCTGTGAGGTTGTCCGCACGGAAAGCCAGCGTGGTTTCCTTGTTCAATGTCCAGGATGCGGTCAGATTGAAGGTATCATTGGGCGGTAGCACCGTTCTGATGGTTGCAAAGGTATTCGGGTCAAAATAGCTGTCATCCCTTTCGCCACTGAAGATCCATTCCGCCCCCCATTGCATGGCGCCGATTTTTTGCGACCAGGCAACATTGCCATGCAGCTTTGCTCTGCGTACCAATGGTGTACCGGTGTTTTCGTCGCGCGGGTTTTGCGAGGTCAACGAGGTCTTGAGTGTGGAGTCGCCGAACTGTTCAATATAAGAGAGCTCCACACCGTCTATCCGCGCCTGACTGATATTGACAGGGCCGGGAGAGTAGACGATCAGGTCGTGCGTGAGGTTGTTGAAATATACAGCATCGATTTGCCGCGAGGTGTTGGTGTAATGCAGACCCGCTTCGGCATTGTTTGAATGTTCGGGATTGATCAAAGCATTACCGAAACCAGGGTAATACAATTCGTTAAAGGTGGGGGCGCGGAAGGCAGTGCTGTAACTGGTGCTGATCCGCCAGCTTTCGTTCAGCGTGTATCCGTAGCCGAGCAGGCCGGTATTCTCCGTTCCGTATTGTGAGTTGTTGTCGGAGCGCAGATTGGCCTGAACCAGATGTGCATCGTAAATTCCGCTATATCCTGCATACAGGCTATTGATCGCGCGCTGATTAATGGTGTACTTCACATTGCCATCCACAGTCTGCACCAGGTTTTCCGCGCCCAGCAGCAATTTTCCGGTGCTGGAAAGTTGCACGGTATTTTGCCAGTTCAATTGCTGGTTGCTTGTTTTGTACAGGGAGGTGGGTTGACTGTTCAGATAGTTCTGCCCTTCATCAATGCCAAGCGCATATTGCAGATGACTCTGCCATTTCTCGGAGAGAGCATTGTCGGCAGCCAGGGAGACTTTGCTGATTTTTTGCGTATTGGTGTTGATATCGGTGGGCTTGCCCGAGGTGTTGTCATACTGGTTATTGCCCATGCTGTTGTAGGCGCTGAGCGTAAGGCTGTTGCCGGTGCTTAGGCTGTGTCGCAGATTTGCGCTGACGCTGGTGTTACGGTAACCGTCTGTATTAGGGTTGGCTTTGGGATAGATGTTCGGGTTGATCGCTGACACGCCTTCCGTGTTGAAGGAGGTGGCCTGTAGATGATAATTCGTGCTTTCGTTTGCGCCGCCAAATCCTGCTGAAACACGTTGTGTACCCAGATTGCCTGCGCCAATGGAAGTATTAAAGCGGGGTTCGCCCTTGCCCTTTTTGGTGAAAATTTGCACCACACCGCCGATTGCGTCGGAGCCGTAAATGCTGCTGACGTTGCCGCGTACGATTTCAATCCGCTCGACCTGGTCCAGCATGATGTCTTGTATTGATGCGGTGCCAGTCGTGGCAGAATTGATGCGTACCCCATCCACCAGCACTAGCACTTGAGTTGAGTTGGCGCCGCGCAGGAACAGGGAGGATGTCTTTCCATATCCGCCGTTTTGCGCTATTTCAACCCCGGCGACACTGCGCAAGATGGTTGGGACATCGGCTGCCTGTGAATTTGTAATATCCTCCTGCGTGATCACCGTAGTGCTGGAGAGTGTTTGTTTCAATGGCTGATCGATGCGTGTGGCGGTAACTACGATTTCGTCCAGATTGATTTCATCGGCAGCATGCGCCAACGTTGTTAGACTGCAAAAAATTGCAGCCAGTAAGTGATGTTTTTTCATTGGATACTTCCGGTTGATGTGTTCCAAGCGACCCCGCTGGAACGTTATAAACACGGGAAATACGAAGGGAGGAAGAGTAGAGGACAGGTGCGCGTAAATCAGAAAGTGGCAGCCTGACGTCCATGCGCCTCCCGCAGCATTTCCTGAACTTTGTCCAAGGCCGGTATCCGGGCTCGCAAGCTGGTCTTTACAAAGACCGGGCATATCGCCTTCCCATGATTGCTCACAGTGGCATAGTGATACACCCAACTTGCTTACCGTTGCGGGGGCAGCACAGGCATCAGGATTGAATCCCTACCTGTTTCCCGTTTAACCAAGCAAAAAAAAACTTGGCACCCTGAAACAGGGCAAATTATACCCTGAGGCAGGAGCAAAGCTGCTTAAAAGTACAAATTACTTGCACAATATCGCGCTACCATTTGACTTGTCAGGCTTTTTAAATTTATAGTTCGTCCTATGCAAGTAGAATTAGATGCTCTGGAACTCAAACTCAATCAATTGGTGCAATTGAGTGCCCGCTTGCGCGCTGAAAATCATAAGCTGCGCCAGGAACTTGTCACGGCTTTGAGCTATGGCAAGCAATGCGATGACAAAATTGGCATTGCCCAATCTCGCCTTGAAAGATTGCTGACTTCACTTCCCGCAGATGAAAAATGAGCAGTGAAAAAATAAATACCCTGGATGTCACCATTCTTGACCGGGAATTTCGCGTGGCCTGCCCGCAGGAGGAGCGCGCCGAACTGCTTGATGCGGTTGCATATCTCGACAAAAATATGCGTGAAATCAGGGAAGCCGGAAAGATCACTTCGATTGAACGCATCGCTATCATGGCCGCACTCAATATCACCCACGAACTGCTAACTACGCGGCTTGGTAATGGTTTTGACATGTCCGATTTTAAGCGTAGAATGGAATCCATGCAGGCAGCTATCGATACCGTTTTGGCGGATCAGGATGAGTTGTTTTAAGGGGGATTTGAGTATTAAATTTCCCGAAAGTTTGCACCCTGCGGTGTTCGTCAGGCTCATAATTCTTTGAACCAATAAGCATAGCTTAGGTCGCGCCCCTCTTAATCGCTGTTGTGCGCATCCCTTGTGGATGTACCTGATGCGACGGGAACCGACCCTCTTGAACCCAGGTTCAAGATATTGAGTCAACGGCACAGGCGGGGGGCTTTATTCAGGGCTTTGTTACTTACTATAAAATGAAGCCCGTTCCTAATGCGACCTCGGTCGCATTATTTTTTTCAGCGGAAAAACACCATGCGTTACTGGCTCATGAAATCAGAACCCAGCGATGTCAGCATCGACGATCTCGCCAACCTGCCCCAACAGACTGTTGCATGGTACGGCGTACGCAATTATCAGGCGCGCAATTTCATGCGCGACCAGATGAGCATAGGCGACGGCGTGCTGTTCTACCATTCAAATTGCAAGGTGCCAGGCATCGCCGGCATCGCGCGCGTGAGCAGCACTGCCTACCCCGATGCCACCCAGTTCGACAAGTCCAGCCATTACTACGATCCAAAATCCACCGCGGAAACACCGCGCTGGATGAATGTGGATGTGCAGTTTGTCAAAAAAATCGACATTATTTCACTGGCCGATTTGCGCACACACCCCGAACTGGAAGGACTGCGCATCCTGCAGCGCGGCAACCGTCTGTCCATCACGCCGCTGGATCCTGCGGAATGGAAATTCATCACAGAGAAACTCGCCCATGCCTGAGCTGCAATGGATCCTCTATTATTTGATATTGGGTCTGGTCGTCGGCTATTTCTCCGGCCTGTTCGGCATCGGTGGCGGCCTGCTCCTGGTGCCGGTGCTGGTCTTCCTGTTTGAGGTGCAGCATATATCCGCGCACAATATCCTGCATCTGGCTCTCGGCACTTCGATGGCGACAATATTGTTTACCTCCCTCTCCAGTGCTTACCAGCATCACGCGCACAATGCCGTTAACTGGGATACTGTTCTTTACATCACACCCGGAATTTTGCTGGGCACGGCGCTGGGTGCGCTGATCGTTGGTTTTGTGGATACGCTTTACATCACCATTTTCTTTATTTTATTCGTCTATTTCTCAGCCACTCAAATGCTGGTTGGCCTTAAGCCTGATGCCACCCGTAATTATCCCGGTCGCCTGGAAGTTACCGCTGCAGGCATGGTGATCGGTGCGATCAGCAGCATAGTATCCATAGGAGGAGGAGTGCTCAGCGTACCCTATCTGGTGTGGCATAAGCAGCCCATACGCAATGCCATTGCCACCTCGGCAGCGATCGGATTCCCCATCGCGGTTGGCGGAACCCTAGGATACATAGTAACCGGGTATTACCGCGGCGTAGATCTGCCTGCCGGTAGTCTGGGTTATGTTCAACTACCTGTCTTGCTTTGGCTGGTCATCGGCACTGTGCTGACCGCTCCGCTCGGAGCAAAAGCCACACACCGCATGCCCATGGAGCGTCTCAGGAAGCTTTTTGCGCTGGTATTGTTCGTGTTGGCGACAAAAATGTTGATCAAGTTATTTGCGTAGGAGCGGGCGCATAAAAGCCTCTTCGTATACAAGAGCCACTATCGTTCATAGCGTGACAATCATTCATGTTTAAAGTAATCCGCATCTTCATCCTGCTGCTGATACTCGCTGCGGTTGCACTGGGCACATGGCGTGCAAAAATGCGCTCGGTGGAATGGAAGCATACCTTGCCGGTAAATGTATATCTCATCAATGGCGACGGCAGCGGAGTAACGGCGGAATACCTGAAAGGCTTGACGCTGGCTGACTTCAAACCGATTGAAGTGTTCATGCAGGAAGAGGCAGCACGCTATGGTCATGCATCGCGCGCCTCAATCGAAGTCAGGCTGAGCGGCTTGCTGGCAGCGCAACCACCCGCACCGCCGCAACATGGAAGCGCACTGGAAGTCATCATCTGGAGTCTGAAGATGCGCTGGTGGTCTTACCGTAATGCGCAGACCAAAGGTGCAAGTCCACAGGTAAAAATGTTTTTGATTTATTTCGATCCTTTGAACACCAACCATTTGCCCCATTCAACCGGGTTGCAGAAAGGCATGATCGGCCGCGTAAATGTTTTTGCCTCGCACGACATGGCTAGGCAAAACAACGTCGTGATCGCACACGAATTCCTGCACACGCTCGGTGCGACTGACAAATATGACCCGGCCAGCAACCAGCCCATCTATCCAGAAGGTTATGCAGTTCCCGATCAGATCCCGTTGCTGCCGCAGCGGTTTGCAGAAATCATGGCAGGCCGTACGCCAGTGAGTCAGAGCACGTCAGAGATACCAGCCGGGCTGCATGAGTCCGTCATCGGCGAAAAAACCGCCGTGGAAATCAACTGGCGCTAAGAAGCAGCCATGGCACGCCGCAAGCACCACAACGTCTATGTAATCGAGCTGTCGAAAGACGTGCTCTACGAAGGCAAATTCAAGAAGTGCAACCCGGCTTACATCACCGGCAAACCCTGCGTCTATGTCGGCATGACAGGACTCGACCCCGATGTGCGTTTCGACAAACACAAGGCCGGCATCCAGTCCAACCGCTACGTCAAGCAATACGGCTTGCGCTTATGGCCCGATCTGTATGAGGCGTATAACCCGATGTCCTATGACGAAGCGGCCGACATGGAAGTGGAGCTGGGCATCAGCCTGCGCGAGGCGGGGTTTGGGGTGTGGCAGGCGTGAGTGAAAATATTTCACCAGTACTTGAATAAGTGAATAAATTGGTGGTGCTTAAATGCAAGAACTGCCACTATGATTTCTTCTGTTGCAATAAGTAATTCGGCAGTCTAGCGGAGCATACCTGAGTGTTATTTCGCGATTAAGCTTCGTCGATCCCTCAAATTTAACCTTAAGCACCTCATGCATACACTTAGTGGTCTATGAAAATACGCAGAATACATCTACCGAAGGATGCAGTTGCGAAAATGGCGGTCGCAGAACGTGACTTTCTGCTACTGGCTGGGCATATGCAGAACGAGATCAATTCGCTTCACAAAGTCTTCGCTTGGTGCCTTCACAGCGGTAGGTCAGGGACTGATTCATCGATCGAAAGCTTAGCGAATGGTGCGCAGGCCATGATTTATGCACGGGTATTGGCAGGCAAGTTGTACGAGGCGTGGGGCGAAGTTGGAAAGGCTTGGTTCGGGTCCAAACTTTCTCAGCGGCTTGAACCAAAGCTTCATCCTGTTGCCCGCGAAGCAAACGCAAAACTCAAGGCATATTTCAGTCGGTCAAATACGATCTATCGGGTCCGAAACTCATTCGCATTCCATTACTCGGCAACGGAAATCGGCGCTGGCTGGGAACAAGTCGCAGACGATCTCACCTTCGAAGTCGTCCTCGGTGGAACTGTCGGCAACAATTTATACCTCGGTGCAGAGCTTGCTGCAAATGCAGCGCTGCTGAAAGCTGTAGACCAAGCCAACCCGGAGCAAGGTCTGCGCGTCTTTTTCGACGAAGTACAATCGACAACAGCGAATTTCACAGACTTTCTCGAAGGTGCAATCATGGCCATACTCGAAGATCTGTTCGGTACAGATATTGGGCAGCTTGGGCGCGAAGAAGATATCTTCCCTATTCTTGCATTCTCCCAGGTCGAAGTCCCTTACTTCTGCCTACCGGACACTAGCAAATGAGTTTCCTAATCCCAGCGGAAATAAAGGGGACGCTTCCCTTTTAATTGCTCAACCACCCAGATAAGCCCGCTGCACCGCATCACTCCCCAGCAGATTCGCCGCGCTATCCGCCAGCGTAATATTCCCGCTCTCCAGCACATAGCCGCGCTGCGCGACTTCCAGTGCCAGTTTGGCATTCTGTTCCACCAGCAATATCGACACGCCCTGCGCGGAGATGTTGCGGATGGTGTCGAAGATTTTTTCCACCATCAGCGGCGCAAGCCCCATGCTGGGTTCGTCCAGCATCAGCAAGGTGGGGCGGCTCATCAGGGCGCGGCCCATCGCGACCATTTGCTGTTCTCCGCCGGATAAGGTGCCGGCGAGTTGGCTGCGGCGTTCGGCGAGGCGCGGAAAGAGGTCGTAGATGCGGTCGATGTCCTGCGCGATCTCCTTGTCGTGGCGGATGTAGGCGCCCATCTGCAAATTTTCCAGCACGCTCATGCGTGCAAATACGCCGCGGCCTTCCGGCACCAGCGCGATGCCGTCCAGCACGCGCTGGTGGCTGGCGCGGTGCAGCAGCGAGGCCTGCCGGTAGTGGGCTTTGCCGCTGTAGGGCAAGAGGCCGGCCAGCGCCTTGAGGGTGGTGGTTTTGCCCGCGCCGTTGCTGCCGATCAGCGCCACCAGCTCGCCCTGCGCCACGGTGAGGCTGATGCCTTTCAGCGCGTGGATGCCGCCGTAGGCCACTTTCAGGTCGTGCACTTCGAGCAGGCTCATGCGTGACTCCCGCCGAGATAGGCTTCGATCACCGCGGGATTATTGCGGATCGCTTCGGGCTGATCCTCGGCTATTTTCTTGCCGTAGTTGAGCACCGCGACGCGGTCGCATAAGCCCATGATGAGTTTTACGTCGTGTTCGATCAGCAGGATGGTGATGCCGCTGGCACGTATGGTTTGCAGCAGCGCCTTCAGACTTTCGGTCTCGGTGGCGTTCATGCCGGCGGCGGGTTCGTCAAGTGCCAGCAGGGTGGGGTCAGTTGCCAGGGCGCGGGCAATTTCCAGTCGGCGCTGTTCGCCGTAGGACAGATTTTTCGCTAGCGTGTGTGACGGTCGGTGGATGCCGACATAGCGCAGCAGTTCGTGCGCGCGTTCGGCAATCGCACTCTCCTCGGCACGCGCTGCGGCGTTGCGCGTGAGCGCGCCCCATACGCCGGTGCGGGTGCGCAGGTGGCGGCCGACCATGATGTTTTCCAGCGCTGTCATGTTGGCGAACAGGCGGATGTTCTGGAAGGTGCGCGCAATGCCGGCCTGCGCCAGCAGGTGCGGTTTGCAGCAGTTATAGGTGTTGCCAGCGAAGCTGAAGCTGCCGGCATCGAGCTGGTACAGGCCGGTGAGGATGTTGAACAGCGTGGTTTTGCCCGCGCCATTGGGGCCGATCAGGCCGTAGATTTCGCCGTGCTTGATGTGCAGCGACACGTCGGTGAGCGCTGCGAGGCCGCCGAAGTGTTTGCCAACTCCCGAGAGTTGCAGCAGGGGTGAGTTAGTGTTTGGCGTCATACACCGTGTCCTGTTCCTGTTGCGCCACACCATCCACCGCTTCGAGTTCGCGGCGGCGCGTGCTTGAGGGCCACAGCCCGGCAGGGCGCCACAGCATCACGGCGATCAGCGCGATGCCGAAAAACAGCAGGCGCAGGCTTTCCGGATCGATCAGCGTTCTGCCGAGCAGCCACTGCTGTGCCGGGCCGGCGCCGTTGCGCAAGGCTTCTGGCAGCACCACCAGCAGCACGCCGCCGAGGATGACGCCGCCGATGTTGCCCATGCCGCCCAGCACTACCATGCACAGGATCATCACCGACTCCATCAGGCTGAAGCTTTCCGGGCTGACAAAGCCCTGAAAGCCGGCGAACAAGCCGCCGGCGATGCCGCCGAAGCTGGCGCCCATCACGAAGGCCAATAACTTGATGTTGCGCGTGTTGATGCCCATCGCTTCGGCAGCCACCTCGTCCTCGCGGATGGCCATCCAGGCGCGACCGATGCGTGAATATTGCAGGCGTGACGACACAAAAACAACCATCAGGGTGAGCGCCAGAAACAGGTAATAGTGCTGGTGCACCGAGTGGAAACTGATGCCGAATATTTCATGGCTGCGGCTGAAATAAAAATCCGCAACATGCATCGGGTCGATCTGGCTGATGCCCTGCGCGCCGTTGGTGATATTGACCGGCGCATTCAGATTGTTGAGGAAGATGCGGATGATCTCGCCGAAACCCAGCGTGACGATGGCCAGATAGTCGCCGCGCAACTTGAGCGTGGGTGTGCCGAGCAAGGCGCCGAAGAGGGCGGCGATGAGGGCCCCGATGGGCAGGATAATCCAGAACGGCAGATGCAGGCCCAGCTGCGGCGAGGCCAGCAGCGCATAGGTGTAAGCGCCCACCGCAAAGAACGCCACATAGCCCAGATCGAGCAGGCCGGCATAGCCGACCACGATATTGAGGCCGAGTGCCAGCATGATAAACAGCAGCGCAAAATCGAGGATGCGCACCCAGCCGCGGCCCAGCAATTCGTCGGTGGCGAAGGGCAAGGCGAGCACCAGTATAGCCAGCGCTAAAATTATAATGATATGTTTATATTGGATAATTTTACGCACGTTCGGACACCCTTTCGCCCAGCAGGCCGGATGGGCGGAACACCAGCACGGTGATCAGCACGATAAAGGCAAAGGCATCCTGATAATGGCTGCCCAGAATGCCGCCGGTGAGCGCGCCGATATAGCCCGCACCCAGGCTTTCGATCAGCCCCAGCAACACGCCGCCCAGCATCGCGCCCCGTAGATTACCGATCCCGCCAAGCACGGCTGCAGTGAAAGCCTTGAGTCCCAGAATAAAGCCCATGTAGTAATGCACCACGCCATAGTTGGCGCTCACCATGATGCCTGCAATGGCAGCCAGTGCCGATCCCAGCATAAAGGTGGTGGAGATCACTTTGTTGATGTTCACGCCCATCAGGCTGGCCGCAGTCTGGTTTTCTGCTACCGCACGCATCGCGCGACCGAGACGGGTGCGATGCACCAGCAGCATCAAGCCTGTCATCACCAGCATGGCGACAATCACGATTGCAATCTGCACCTCGGTGATGATTGCGCCGCCAATGTTATGCGAGCCATTGGCCAGCAGTTGCGGGAAGGAATGGTATTCGCGGCCCCAGATGATCATCGCCAGATTCTGCAGCACGAAGGACACGCCAATCGCAGTGATCAAGGGTGCCAGACGCGGCGCATGGCGCAGGGGACGATAGGCAATACGCTCTATGCTGTAGCCCAGCGCCATGCACACTGCCACTGCCAGTATCACGCTGAGCAGCAACACCAGCACAGGTGATAGCGCGGCAGCCAGCAGCACCTGAACCGCAGCCAGCGCAACCATCGCGCCCACCATCACCACCTCGCCGTGAGCGAAGTTAATCAGGCCGAGAATGCCGTAAACCATGGTGTAGCCAAGCGCGACCAGCGCATACACGCTGCCCTGTACCAGACCGTTGATTATTTGCTGTAAAAATATTTCCATGGATGCTTACAAAGAAAAAAGCGATACACAAATCATGTAGGGTGCGCCGTGCGCACCATGGTGCGTATGACGCACCCTACGTTGATGTACCGTTTTGAATTAATAAGAAGCTGATCAAGGCGCCGTTGAACCGCCCATGGTTTCAAGCGCTACCCACTTGCCTTGCTGCACCTGATACAGGGTGATGGCGCCGCCCTTGAGGTCGCCTTTGTCATCGAATACGATTTTGGCGGTGACGCCGTCATGACTGATCTTCGCAAGTTCCGGCAGATATTTCGCAGGCTCTGCCGAACCGGCTTTTTGCATGGCGGCGATCATCACGTTGGTCGCATCGTAGCAATAGGGCGCATACAACTGGATAGGCTGCTTGAATTTTGCTTCATAGCGCTGCGCAAAATCGCGTCCATTCGGCATCTTGTCCAGCGGCACGCCGGGCAGCGAGGCATACATGCCGTCCGCCGCAGCACCTGCCAGCTCCGGCATCTTGGGCGTATAGCCGCCATCGCCCATCATGAATTTAGCGGTCAGCCCAAGAGATTTAAGCTGCTTTACCAAAGGTACTCCTTGTGGATCCATTCCAGCAAAAAACACCAAATCAGGTTTCTTGCCTTTGATCGAAGTAAGTACGGCGCTAAAGTCCACAGCCTGATTGGTTGTGTATTCATGTGCGACGATTTGGGCGCCCAGTGCCTGTGCGGACTTGATGAACTCTTTTGCTAAACCTTGACCGTAGGAAGTCTTATCATCAATTACGGCGATGGATTTTGCATTTAATTTTTTGACTGCGAATTCGCCCAGCACCTTGCCCTGCTGGCCATCGTTGGCCATCACGCGGTACGCGGTCTTGAAGCCCTGTGCGGTGTAACTGACTGCAGTTGCAGAAGGGGAGATTTGCGCGATGCCGTTGTCGTTGTAAATTCTGGAAGCGGGGATGGTGGTGCCGGAATTAAGATGGCCGATGACGCCATTCACTCCTGCATCCACCAGTTTCTGCGCAACGATGGTTGCGGTTTTGGGGTCAGTCTGGTCGTCTTCGCTCAGCAATTCAAAGCGTGCCTTGCGACCAGCGATCATGATGCCTTTGGCATTGGCATCTTCAATCGCCATGCGTGTGCCGTTCTCGTTATCCTTGCCGATGTGCGCCTGCGGGCCTGTCAACGGGGCCGCAGCGCCTATGCGCACGACCAGTTCATCGCTTGCGCTGCCGGTTTTGGGCGTTTCGGTTTTGCTGCATGCAGTTATATTAAGCAGCAATGCAGCAGAGAACAACAGCGCAAACGAATGGCGTAGCATGATGAACGGACTCCCCTGGAAAAGAAGCTGGGATTATGCGGAGCAGCGCTGCCCTTGTCAATTTAACGGCAGTTGATCAGGGGTGCGGATGATATGGAATTGGGGCAATAAAAAAGCCGGCTTGCGCCGGCTCTTATCGGATCAATCCGAGGATTTTTCCATATTGCCTTGAACTAAAATTACTTAGCTTGAGACAGGATGTAAGAAACCATCACCTTGATGTCTTCAGGCTTTACGTTGCCCATGGCTGGCATAGGCATAGTTCCCCAAACACCAGCGCCACCCTTGGCAACTTTGGTTTCCAGTTTGGCTTGTGCGCCAGCGTCGCCTTTGTACTTCTTGGCAACTTCAGCAAATCCAGGACCAACCAGCTTGCCTTCCATTTTATGGCAGCCCAGGCAATTGCTTTTCTTGAGCAATGCAGCGCCATCATCTGCCAATGCAGAACCGGCAACCATCAAACCTGCTGCTGCAATCATACTTACGATAATTGATTTCATTTGATCTCCAATATTTTGAAAGAAAGTGATGTTAAGTGGGTAAGTCTTGTTACATGCATCCCGACGCGTATTTTAAACTACATTAGTTAATTTGCATATAAGCGGTCGACTAGCTTGAACATTAACGTCTTTATGCCGGCTGGGTTGACAGTGAACAAATTTACGATCAGCCGGGGTGCTTGTGATCGCATTTCTCGAGCGATTTGCCATGATGTTCTTCATCCTGATGATGTGGGCAAGGTTCACCGTTCTTGTGCGGGCATTCCTTTTTGCCTTGATGCATCGGGCAATCATCGTGACTGTCTGCTTTGCCTGCGGCAGCGCCGTTGATTGTATCCAGCCTGGCTTCTTTCTGTGCTTGCCCTGTGGCAGGCGCTGCGTCTGCGGCGATGGCTGCAGCGCTACAAAGTGAAGTTAACAGAAGCAGAGAAATCATCCATTGAGTTGTGCGCATTTAATTACCCTTTCGAAAAAAATTATATTAATGTAAAAGTGATTATCGTTCCAGCTGTGACACATCGCGCACCGCGCCCTTGTCGGCGCTGGTGGTCATCGCGGCATATGCGCGCAATGCGGCAGATACCTCGCGTACGCGATTAACAGGTTTCCATGCCAGCTTGCCTTTCTGTTCCATCTCCAGGCGCCGGTGCGCCAGTATGCTGTCGGGAATCGCCAGGCGTATGGTTCTGTTCGGAATATCGATTTCGATCGGGTCGTGTTCTTCCACCAGGCCGATCGCGCCGCCTTCGGCCGCTTCCGGCGACGCATGGCCGATGGAGAGCCCCGAGGTGCCGCCGGAGAAGCGCCCGTCGGTCAGCAGCGCGCACACCTTGCCCATGCCTTTGGATTTCAGGTAAGAGGTGGGATAGAGCATTTCCTGCATGCCGGGGCCGCCCTTGGGGCCCTCGTAGCGGATCACCACCACGTCCCCCGCTTCGATCTTGTCGGCCAGAATCGCGGCCACCGCATCGTCCTGGCTTTCAAACACGCGCGCACTGCCGATGAATTTCAGAATGCTGGCATCGACACCGGCGGTTTTGACGATGCAGCCGTTCTCCGCGATGTTGCCGTAGAGCACGGCGAGGCCGCCATCCTGCGAGTGGGCATGCGCCTTGTCGCGGATGCAGCCGTTGAAGCGGTCATCGTCCAGCGTCGGGTAGCGCTTGGCTTGCGAGAACGCCACCGTGGTCGGCACGCCGCCGGGTGCTGCGCGGTAGAAGGTTTTTACCGCTTCGTCCTTGGTGCGCATGATGTCAAATTTTTCCAGTGCCTCACCCAAGGTCTTGCTGTGCACGGTGGGCAACTCGCGGTGCAGCAAGCCGGCGCGGTCCAGCTCGCCCAGTATGCCCATCACGCCGCCGGCGCGGTGCACGTCTTCCATGTGATACAGCTGCGCGCTCGGCGCAACCTTGGACAGATGCGGCACCAGGCGCGACAGGCGGTCGATATCCATCATGGTGAAATCCACCCCGCCTTCGCGCGCAGCGGCCAGCAGATGCAGCACGGTGTTGGTGGAGCCGCCCATCGCGATATCCAGGTTCATCGCGTTTTCAAACGCCTTGAAAGTGGCGATGCTGCGCGGCAATACGCTCAGGTCATCCTGCTCGTAATAGCGCCGCGCCAGATTGACGATCAAGCGGCCAGCCTCGAGGAACAGTTCCTTGCGGTCGGCATGGGTGGCCAGCATCGAGCCGTTGCCGGGCAGCGACAGGCCCAGCGCTTCGGTCAGGCAGTTCATAGAATTGGCGGTGAACATGCCGGAACAGGAGCCGCAGGTAGGGCAGGCGGAGCGTTCCAGCTCGTTCACCTGCTTGTCGGAAAAATGGCTGTCCGCGGCAGAGACCATCGCGTCCACCAGATCGAGCTTGATCTCCTTGCCGTCCCACACGACCTTGCCCGCTTCCATCGGGCCGCCGGAGACAAATACCACCGGGATATTCAGGCGCATAGCCGCCAGCAGCATGCCCGGCGTGATCTTGTCGCAGTTGGAAATGCATACGATCGCATCGGCGCAATGCGCGTTGACCATGTACTCCACGCTGTCGGCGATCAGTTCGCGCGAGGGCAGCGAATAGAGCATGCCGCCATGGCCCATCGCGATGCCGTCATCCACTGCGATGGTGTTGAATTCCTTGGCGACGCCTCCCGCCTTTTCAATTTCACGCGCCACCAGCTGGCCCATGTCCTTCAGGTGCACATGACCGGGCACAAACTGGGTGAACGAGTTGGCGATGGCGATGATGGGCTTGTCAAAGTCGCCATCCTGCATGCCGGTAGCGCGCCACAGGGCGCGGGCGCCGGCCATGTTGCGGCCGTGGGTGGTGGTGCGTGAACGATATGCGGGCATGATGCGGTTCCAGATAAGATTAGCAAAAAGCAATTTTAAACCATGGCGCGGTGGCAGCACAGTTATATTGCTGATAACTCAGACAGCACTATTCTCTTTAAATTCCAGTTCAAATGTTGCGCCCTCATCCTGTCCCAGCACTTTCACCAGATACGGCATCACCTGTTTCAGCTCGCTGTGCAGGGTCCACGGTGGATTGAGGATGAACATGCCGCTGCCATGCATGCCGAATCCCTCCGCACTGGGTGCCTGCACGCTGAGCGCGACATGCAGCCAGCTCTTCACCGGCAACTGCTTGAGCTCCCCCGGCAGCTGCCGTGCCTCGGCACGCTGCAGTTGCGGGTACCACACGGCATACACGCCATTGGCAAAGCGTTTGAGTCCTTCCTGCAAGGCTTTTACCACGCGCTGATAGTCCTGCTTTTCTTCATAGGGTGGGTCGATCAGCACCAGCGCGCGACGCGGCGGGGGCGGCAGCAGGGCCTTCAGCGCGCCAAATCCGTCAGCTTTCTGTATCAGTACGCTCTGCGCCTGTGCAGCAAAATTTTCCTGCAGAATTTCATGATCAGTCGGGTGCAGTTCATACAGGCGCATCCTGTCCTGCTCGCGCAACAGTTCCTGCGCTACCAGCGGCGATCCCGGATATAGCTTCATCTGCCCATCCGGATTGAGGCGCTTAACCAGTGACACATACTCTGCCAGCGGAGCGGGCAAATCGTCGCGACGCCACAGCCGTGCAATACCGCTTTCATATTCGGCATTCTGTGTGGCATAGCCCGTGTCCAGCGCATAGCAGCCTGCACCGGCATGGGTGTCGATGTACCAGAACGGCTTGTCCTTCTGCGCCAGATAGCGCAGAAGTTGCACCTCGATGAAGTGTTTCAGCACGTCGGCGTGATTGCCGGCGTGAAAGGCGTGACGATAGCTCAGCATGATTCAGATCAGGATTTCAAGTGGGGATAGGAAAGACGCTCATTATATCGACAACCACAACATCATAATCGGATCGTTCGCCCGGAGCGTGTCGAGGAACGATAAATCAATAATACGGTATGAGTGAGTGTACGCTCTGTGGTAAATTCACATCCATGCTTACCCATCCTCAAATCGATCCCGTCGCCATCCATCTCGGCCCGCTCGCCGTGCACTGGTATGGTCTTATGTACCTGCTTGGGTTTACGTTTTTTCTGCTGCTGGGAAAATACCGGCTGCGCAAACTCAAGCGCCCCGGCTGGGACGACACGATGATGGATGACCTGCTGTTCTATGGCGTGCTGGGCGTAGTGCTGGGTGGCAGGCTGGGTGAGGTGCTGTTCTACCAGCCCGGCTATTATTTCTCGCACCCGCTGGATATTCTTGCGGTATGGAAGGGTGGCATGTCCTTTCACGGCGGCTTCCTGGGCGTGCTGGTGGCGATGTCACTCTTCGCCCGCCAGCGCAAAATTGCCTGGCTGCAGCTGATGGACTTCATTGCCCCGTTGGTGCCGCTGGGGCTGGGGGCAGGGCGCATCGGCAACTTTATCAATAGTGAGCTGTGGGGGCGGCCCACTGACTTGCCGTGGGGCATGGTTTTCCCCAACGTGGACAGCCTGCCGCGCCATCCCTCGCAACTCTACGAATTTGCGCTGGAAGGCCTGGCGCTGTTCGCGCTGCTGTGGCTGTACTCAAACAAGCCGCGGCCTGTGGGTGCAGTTTCCGGCCTGTTCCTGGTCGGCTATGGCAGTTTCCGCTTTATCGGCGAATTTGCGCGCACGCCGGACGATGGTATCTTCGGCCTGATGACTTTGGGTGTCAGCATGGGGCAGTGGCTCAGCCTGCCGATGGTGCTGGTGGGGGTGTGGATGATGGTCTGGGCGCAGCGCAAGGCTGCGGCGACTAAATAGGAAATTTGGAAAGTGAAATGAAGGTGCTTTAAACAAACACGATTACCAGTAACTATTCAAACTATTGGGAGCATTCTTGGAAAAATTCTCTTGGCAATCTGAACGTGGCTGTCAGATATTGCTCGATTATTTGCATGAAGGCATCTTTGTTGTTGATGAGGGTGCTTTGGTTTATGTGAACGGTCACTTGGCCAACATGCTTGGCTATACAGTCAACGAGTTGATCGGCCGTTCTTTCCTTGAATTGGTTGTCAACGAGGATAGGCCTCTTGTTTGGGAAAGACACCGGGCCCGTATCGCGGGAGAAAATGTCCCCGAACAATGCGATGTATATCTTTCCACCGCGCAGGGTCAGCCAATATCATGCTCACTCAGCGCAAGCTTGAGGCAGAGCCCGCAAGGCCATGCTGTACTAGTTGGCTGGGTTCGGGACATCACGCAGAAAAAGGCGGAGCTGGCAGAATTAGAGGCTTCTAAAATGGAATTGAAATCCATTTATGACGAGCTTCCTGATGTTTTTTACCGCACCAATATGCAGGGTATTATCACGATGATTTCCCCGTCCTGTTACGCCGTCATCGGCTACACGCATGACGAAATGCTGGGAACCGCCATGTCCTTGTATTATGCAACGCCCGCAGAAAGACAGAAAATTGTGCAGTCGATTGTCGACGGCGGCGGCAGAGCCGTACGGGCAGAGGCGGCACTGAAACACAAGAACGGTTCGATCGTATGGATATCGACCAACGCTTTTGTGCGTTTGGATGCGCGCCGCCAGCCCGTCTCTGTCGATGGCATGGCGCGCGACATCAGCGAGCGCAAACAACTGGAAGACCGGCTGACAATGCTGTCCAGAACAGACGATCTGACGGGAGCGTACAGCCGCCGTTACTTTATGGAGAAATCCGAGGAAATAATCAAATTGATGAGGCGTTATCAGCGCCCCGTATCGATGATGATAGCGGATCTGGACCATTTCAAAAAAATCAACGACAAATATGGGCACCATGTCGGAGATTTGGCTTTGATTGCTTTTATCAAGGCATGCAAACAGGAGATTCGTGAGCAAGATGTTCTGGGGCGACTGGGCGGCGAGGAATTTTGTCTGTTGTTGCCAGAGACTACGCTTGAGAATGCACAAACGGTTGTCGAGCGCATCCGCAAGGCTACAGCCGAGATCGAGATCCTATTGGCTGATCACATGATAGGCATCACGGTTTCTATCGGCCTGGTCGAGCTCAGCTCGGCGGACACGTCTCTGGATGCTGTCATGCATCGAGCTGACCTGGCCATGTATCAGGCAAAAGAAAGAGGGCGTAATCAGGTGTCCGTCGCTTTGACTTAGTTTCGCGCCAAATCGCCGCTTTCTTGACATGCTCAGCGGTCTCCCCGATACTTCTCGCTTATTTTTAGTACAGGCTTCGCGCTTTGGACGATATCTCACTGGGTACGCTGTTTGTTATCCTGGTAGTCATTCTGATTTGCTCCGCATTTTTTTCTGCCTCTGAAACCAGCATGATGGCGCTGAATCGCCTGCGCCTTAACCATCTGGTACGCAAAGGAAACAAGAGCGCCAAGCTCACCGCCAGATTGCTGTCGCACACTGACCAGCTGCTGGGCTCCATACTGTTTGGTAATACCCTGCTCAACGCAGCGGCAGCGGCCCTCACCGGCATCATTTTCCTGCGCCTGTTCGGCACCAATGATTTGCTGTTGCTTGCCGGCACATTGGGAATTTCCTTCGTGATACTGGTATTCAGCGAAATCATGCCTAAGGTGATTGCTGCCAGTCATCCTGAGCGTGTTGCTCTCCCGTCAAGTTTCATACTGTCGCCGCTGAATAAATTGTTTTATCCGGTGGTTTCTATCGCCACAGCGATTGTGCGCGTGTTTTTGTGGCTGTTGCGCATCAAGGTGCAGGCCGATCAGAGCAAGCAAAAAGTCAGTCTGGAGGAGGTGCGTATGCTGGTGCTGGAGGCAGAGCAATTTTTGCCGCGCAAGCACCAGAAGATGCTGCTTAACCTGGTGGATATCGAGCGTATCGCGGTAAACGATGTGATGATTCCGCGCAACCAGATCGAAGCACTCGACATCAAGGCATCGGCGGAAATATTGCGCGAGCAACTGGCTACCTGTCACCATACAATACTGCCGGTGTATGAGGATGAGCTGGACAATATCATTGGCATCCTGCATGTGCGGCGCGTGCTGTCTCTGCTGCAGCGCGAAGAATTCAGTGCGGAGGAATTACGCGAAGTGCTGCAGGATGCCTATTTCATTCCATCCGATACATCCTTGCTTACCCAGCTACAACATTTTCAGGAACGTCATCTGCGCCTGGGATTGATCGTGGATGAATATGGTGAGTTGCTGGGCCTGGTCACGCTGGAAAATATCATGGAAGAAATCGTGGGTGATTTCACCACGCAATCACCCGCGCGCACCGGAAAATTCATGCGCCAGCAGGATGGCAGCTTGTTTATTGAAGGCGGCACCCTGCTGCGCGACCTGAATCGCAAGATGGGCATGCATTTTCCACTGGACGGTGCAAAGACGCTGAACGGACTGATACTTGAACATCTGCAGGATATTCCGGAAGCGGGAACCAGCCTGAAAATCAGCGGATATCCGATTGAAATAATCCAGACACAAGATCGCGTGGTCAAGGTTGCCAGAATCATTATTGCACCGTCAAACTCGATGGCGAGTTGAGCAGGTATGCCCGCGACGCATCATGCTGCGCAAGGCACACAAGCCGATAAATTAGTGACGTGTTGAAAAACTGGATGGAGAGATATGGGAACGGTAAACAAAAAAAAGGGGGTGGCGCGAGCCAACCCCTTTTTATCCGGCTAAAATCCGCCGTCAGGCTATCAGAGCAATACGTCACTCATGATATTTTTCAGCCAGGAAGCGGCATATGCACCTTCTGCTTCAGAGCGTGCAGCTGAAACGCCACCGCCGTCAGCAGGAAGCATGGCCTGTTTCTCCTCATTAAAACGATACACGTGCGCTACATGCACCGCCTCAGTACTGCTCACCATGCTATAACAGGTGTTGGCAAGAGACGGATTCTGATCCGGCTGATTACCATGCAGCATTTCAATGACTGCTGCGGCACAGATTTTTGCCTGTGCAGTAGCCATGTGCCCTGACTTGGGCAATGCAGCAGCAACAGAATCGCCAATGACATGGATGTTCTTGTGCACTTTTGATTCATAGCTCTTGAAATCAACCGCACACCAGCGACCATCCGCGCCCACAACACCTGCCAAGCCCGCAACCATGCCGGCCTTCATCGGCGGAATGATGTTCAGAACGCTGGATCTAATATCTTCAACTTCGGTATATGCGATTTTTTTTGCAACATCCACTTTTACCACGGCTGAATTAGGACGGTATTCCACCATCCCCGGATAGAGATCTTTCCATGCGGCCATAAACAGGCCCTTTTTTGAGGTGATGTCGGGATTGGCATCCAGTATGAGTACCTTGGATTTGGGCTTGTTGGCCTTGAAATAGGAGGCCACCTGGCAGGAGCGCTCGTATGGCCCGGGAGGACAACGATAAGGGGCTGCAGGAATGCTCATCACGAACACGCCGCCATCCGGCATGGACTCCAGTTGCTTGCGCAACATGGTCGTTTGTGCGCCGGCTTTCCATGCGTGTGGAATGCTTTCATCAGTCACCTGGGCATTGAGTCCCTCGATTTTTTCATACATGAAATCGACGCCCGGCGAAATGATCAGACGGTCATAGCTGAGGTGGCCGTTTGCCAGCATCACTGTTTTCTTTTCAGGATCGATCGCGGTGACTTCGCCCTGGACAAGATTAACGCCGTATTTGCTTTTCAGCGTATCGTAGCTTTGTGTGAGGTCGCTGATGGTACGGGTACCGCCCAACACGGTGTTGCTCATCGGGCAGGAAATGAACTGGGTGTTGCGTTCAACCAGCACCACTTCAAGTTTTTGGTCGGTCCACATGCGCAGATATTTCGCAGCCGTGGCGCCGCCAAAACCGGCGCCCACGACCACAACACGCAGCCCTTTTTTGGGAATCAGTTCATTCGATGCAAAGGCGATGCCTGGAAATGCACCGATCATAATGCCCGCTGCACCAATCTTTAAAAACTCACGACGATCTAATGACATAGTGAACCCCTTTCAAATTTTATTATTTCGGACGATACGATATTTTGTTAAGGTTTTTGTGCCGCGAAGAAATTCGCCAATTGGGCAATTTCCTCATCACTGTAGCCCTTGGCATGATTATTCATGACTGTGGCTGGCCGCGCGCCGGATTTGAAATTTTTCATCTGGGTGATGAAGTAGCTTTTGTCTGCTCCTGCCAATGCTGGGATACCACCAACGCTGTTTCCATTGGTGCCGTGACAAGCTGCGCAGGATGCGGCCATGTTGCGTGCGTGATTATCGACTGAGCGTGTTGCACATCCCGTAGTTGCTGACAACAAGATAGTGCAGAAAATGACTGTCATTTGATGCTTTGTATTCTTCATAACTCCTCCTGTTTTTAGAAAAAAATTACTTTAATAGAATGCAACTGCCCTTCTTTGACAGAACCGTCTCTGTCTGTTACCAACGCTATATCGGAAAACTGGCCCCGACTAGGGTAAATCTTTACTGTTTCTGGCAGGCTGCTTGAATACAGCCTAACATTGCTCAATTAATTGCGGAACATGCGCTTTTCATGACCCGCATTCTTTTTGAAAAAATGAACAGCTACATGCAAAATGGCAGTAACTGGTGGCTTTTGTTTGGGCGGCTGAATGTTGTGGCTGAAGCGTTCGATATTATAAAAAGCACAAACCGTGCCATTTCCGCAACATATTCATTGCGTGTGAAATTTACATGAGCATTAGGTGAATGGAGCGTAAACGTCATGACGAACTGTCATGTTTTGGCAGACCGGCGTGACATTATGTCAGGTATCTTGCTTCAAGATGATGCAGCAAGGCTGAAAGCAGTTTTGCAGCGCCTATTGCATGAAATATGATTTTGCGATTTGGGATGTCGAGTGTACAGGGCTTGATGATCGGCTTATTTTCGAGTCCCGCCCCTGCAACGTGGCAACAGGCTAAGGCAACGGTTCATGTGGGCGAACCGCTCACGCGCCACCTGCATCTCGACGCGCTGGGGCTGACCGGTGCGCAATTGCCCGACCCGAATACATTCATGCCGGTGCCCGAGGGAATAAAGGCTTATCCGGATCAGGCTACTGCGGCCGACAAGCCGCAGGGCAATACTGTGCTTGGCAGCCGCGAGCAGAATATCGCGCTGATCGCCAGCCGTCCCGGCCACTATGAGTTGCCAGCCGTTCGGCTGAACTGGTGGGACACGCTGCATAACGAGAAGCGCGAAATTACGCTGCCCGCACACACTCTGGACGTGTTGCCTGCCGCCGCTGGCACGACCGCGGTGACAATGCGGCCTGCAAATACAGAGCCATCGATTTCACTGAACCAGGGCGCCCATGCAAGCCAGATTAATCCGGCAAACCCGCTTGAACATGCGGACAGGATTGCCAATAAGCAGCCATGGATGTGGCTCAGTTTTGCGCTGGGGCTGCTCTGGCTGGGTACGACTGCGGCCTGGTGGCGCGCGCGCCGGCGCATGCAGACCGCACAGCCAACAAAAATCGCCACTGAAAAAATGCCGCAGAATATTCAGGGCGGCAGCGCCTTCAAAGCATTCAAACGTGCGTGCAGCGACAACGATCCGCATGCCGCGCGCCGGCATCTGCTGGCGTGGAGCAGTACCGTCTGGCCTGAAGACCCGCCGCAAGGCCTGAACGAGTTGTCCCGCAGACTGGATGACCCGCTCGCCGGGTTGCTGCGGCAGCTGGACAGGGCCTGTTACGCGGGGAGTGCATGGCAAGGCGAAGCGCTCGCCCAGTCTTTGCGTGAACCGCGCGGGCAGGCGACGCCGTCCGGGAAGAAACATATGCTGCCGGAGCTGTATCGCTAGCTGATGAGGCCACGTTCGGTTTGATTTAAAATATAATCGCCTGTCTGAAATTATTCGCTGGTCATGCAAAATGTCCGGACCGTTCTACCGTAACATGCGCGCATCGCGACCGGGGCGCCTGCGAGGCTGGAATTCTGTTTAAAAAAATAACAGTATTGAAACAATGAAGCGTGGATATAAAAATATGGGTAAGTCGGGGATGAAATTTTCAAGATTGTACTTTTTGTTGTCAGGTATATTAGCTGCTCCTTTGTTTGCCGTTGCCGGTATACAAACACATCCCGAACCAGTCATCCGAAGCGTTTCTGCAACACCTCGGGAAGGGATTCTGTTTTCCTGCGAGCCGCGCCGCATTGGAAAGATCGAACACGGCATGGATGCCTACCTGTCGCATCTGGGAATCTCGTCCGACCTGGTCGTGAAAATTGCGGATAAACAAAATGGTGAGCTGGTTTACACCCTGAACACCCCGCCTGACGATACCAATACGCTCAATTTCAAGCACAGGCCGGAACTGAAGATACGGGACGAGGCTGTCACGCTGCCCGCAAAGCATGGTCATGGCAGAATCATCCATACTGTTTCCAAAAAGGAGATTGTGCTGGCACTGCTGCAGCATGGTCGCCTGACCAGCTTTAAAGGGGATGCCTGCAATTTGGACGCGTTGAAAGACCATGTGGCGATCCGTCAGAACACCGTGGCATGGGCGGAACATCTGACCTGGGTCTGGCCCGACGGCGAGAGTGCGGAATGGAACGAAAAATATTGGGACAAGGGCACGCCCAAGCCGGGCGTGCCACTGCATGTGGCGCTAAATAATGTCTTTATGGATCAGCATAAATACTCGGTCGGTTGCTACACGGCGACCAAATTCGTGGAGATCCAGGGTGTGCTGGACTATTACCGCCGCATCAAGAAATCTCCCGCCCAACTAAAGTTGGTTGAAGACCGGCTGCTGCTTGATAAAGATCCCCTGGTGGGCATAGAACCGGCCAGGATGTGGGACTTCGAGAAAGATTTTGATCCGCAGGACCTGAACCGCCCGGGGAAGCTCTTGAAAATAAAGGAAGGCGTCAAGGCAATGAATTTCGTCCCCGGTGACTGGATATATTTCCAGAACACCGACCCGGTCAGCTATGAAAAAACCGGCTATGAAGGGTCCAATGCGATTTACATGGGGCGCAACAAATTCGACGATTACTATGATGACAATGATCATTCCTACAGCTATTTCCAGAAACTCGATGAGGTGTACCAGTGGCGCAATGGCGTGTTCAGCCGCTCGCGTGATCATGACAAAATCCAACCGCTTACCCCGCAGGATATCGAACGTCTCAGCAGGCGGCCCGCCGAGGGCGGACTGCTGAAATCGTTCAGGGTTTCCCCATATCTCTTTGCCTTTGAAAAATTGCCGGTGCTGGCAGAGCACTGAGTCAGACCGCCAGGGAAAATGGTCAGACGACGAGACGCAATCAGAAGCCTCGCTGGTGTTCTGACTCTTTCGCAAGGACTTATTGATACCGGCGCATATTAATTTGGCATCAATAAAAAATACATAGGGGAAATCCTCATATGAAGGGCGCCACCCTGCGTCAGATCGCTTTCCGGATGCTGGGCCAGCAAGCGCACTGTTAGGTCGCCGACAGTTAACGGGGCGATCGTCTCGATAAAGCGTGGTGCGGGAAAAAGGCTACGAGGAACGGCTATGCCGGATGTCTATTGCCGCACCTGACCCATTGCCTTCAGCAACTGGGTAACATCGGGTGAAGCCTGCGCTGTATGTTGCGGCCCCTCTATTTTGCCATGAGTCCAGTCCACTGCCTCTCCAGCACCCCATGACACGAAGGAGGCGAGCGAAAATACCAGAATGCCGCGCGTCAGCCCCTTGGGAATGCCCTGTTCGTCCAGCCAGCGGCGGATATACCAGGCCGAGATAAAAAACATGATGGTGGAGATAATCAGGTTCCACATGGGAGGCAGTGAGGACATTTGGTTTATTCCTGTTGAGTTGTTGAACAGAGGCAGTTATTACATTGCGGCATTTTACCCTGCCACCGGTGCGCGTTTCACCAATGCCGATTTCTTGATGCTGAAAACATGGGCCAGCATTTGTACCGGCACAGTTCAACGTTTGAGCGCAAGCAGCAGGACACCGCCCGCAACCATGGAGATGCCGACCCATTCGCAGCGAGGGGCGTTCACCCAGAAAGGTAAACGCGAAGATGGCAACACACCAGGCTCAGTTTGTCCACGTGGGCAACACCCTGCTGTTTCTGCCGCCCAGTGCGGTGGCGGCAACTCTTATGATGCAGAAGATCAGGCCAAGCTCTGGAACCTTGCTCGATGTGTGCTCGGCCGTGTTGTTCACACCGCACTCTCTAGTGTTGATCAGCGGCCTTTATCTGGAAAATTTTCGGGTATCCGAAAAACGATGTTCAGGGCCAACAGCTTGGTCTTGTGCCAACTACAGCAGCACTCTTTCTATGCCGCCGTGATTGGCCTTCTCCACGTAGTCGGCCATCCAGTCCTTGCCCAGAATGTGCTTGGCCATCTCAATCACGATGTAATCCGAAGTGGTGCCGGCGTCATCGTTGAAGCGTGACAGTCCCTGATGGCAGGACGGGCAGGAGGTGAGGATTTTAATCTCGCCCTTGAAGCCATCCGCGCGCAACGCATCTGCACCGTTGCGCATTTCTTCTTCCTTGCGGAAGCGCACTTGGGTGGAGATGTCAGGTCGCGTGGCTGCCAGTGTGCCGGACTCGCCGCAGCAGCGCTCGTTCAGCGCGACCGGCGTACCCATTAGCGTGTTCACCACCTTGAGCGGGTCATAGGTTTTCATCGGCGTATGGCAGGGGTCGTGATACATATAGCGTGTGCCGGTGATACCTTCCAGTTTGACGTTCTTCTCCAGCAAGTACTCGTGGATATCCAGCAGGCGGCAGCCGGGGAATATCTTGTCGAACTGGTATTTCAGCAACTGGTCCATACAGGTACCGCAGGACACAATCACGGTCTTGATATCGAGATAGTTAAGGGTGTTGGCGACACGATGGAACAGCACCCGGTTGTCGGTGGTAATCTGGCTGCCCTTGTCTTCCTGTCCGGCAGCAGTTTGCGGATAGCCGCAGCACAAATAGCCAGGGGGCAAGACGGTGATCGCGCCTGTTTCATACAGCATCGCCTGTGTCGCCAGACCCACCTGGCCGAAAAGGCGCTCCGAGCCGCAGCCGGGGAAGTAGAACACCGCTTCCGAATCTTCGCTGGTTTTACGCGGATTGCGGATGATGGGGATGACGGTGCTGTCTTCGATGTCGAGCAGCGCGCGTGAGGTCTTTTTCGGCAATCCGCCCGGCATCGGCTTGTTGATGAAATGAATCACCTGCGATTTCACGGTATTGGCAATAATCGGCGCGCGGCCCAGCGTGGAAGGCGGGTGCGCAATCTGCTGGCGCAACAGGCCCAGATGTTTGGCCAGCCGGTAACCGAGGCGCTGTGCCTTGTAGGCCCACTCTATCATCACCTTGCGTACCAGCTTGATGGTGAAGGGATTGGTGGCGGTAAGGAAGAACATTGCAGCTGCAGTGCCGGGATTGAATTTTTTCTTGCCATGTTTGCGCAGGAAGTTTCGCATTGCCACCGACACATCGCCAAAGTCGATGTTGACCGGACACGGATTGAGGCACTTGTGGCATACCGTGCAGTGGTCGGCCACATCGTTGAACTCGTCGAAGTGCGCGATGGAAATGCCGCGACGGGTTTGTTGCTCATACAGGAAGGCTTCGATCAGCAGCGAGGTGGCGAGAATCTTGTTGCGCGGCGAATACAGCAGGTTGGCGCGGGGCACATGGGTGGCGCACACCGGCTTGCATTTGCCGCAACGCAGGCAGTCCTTGATCGAGTCGGAAATTTGCCCCAGTTCGCTTTTTTCCAGAATGAGGCTTTCCAGTTCCATCAAATTAAAGCTGGGGGTATAGGCGCGTTCAAGATTGCTGCCGGCCAGCAACTTGCCTCTGTTGAAGCGGCCTTCAGGGTCAACGCGTTGTTTATATTCAGTAAATTCTTGTACCTCGGCCTGTTCGAGGAAATCAAACTTGGTGATGCCGATGCCGTGTTCGCCCGAGATCACGCCGCCAAGTTGCTTGGCCAGACGCATGATACGATCCACCGCCTGGTTGGCCTGCTGCAGCATCGCGTAATCGTCGGAGTTGACCGGAATATTTGTATGCACATTGCCGTCGCCGGCATGCATGTGCAGCGCAACAAACACACGGCTTTTCAGCACGCTCTGGTGTATGGCATTGCACTGTTCCAGTATGGTCTGGTAGGTGCGGCCGCTGAACAGCTGGCTTAGCGGCTCGCGCAGTTCCAGCTTCCACGACGCGCGGAGGCTGTGATTTTGTAGCGCTTCGAAAACTGTCAATTTGCTGTCAGCAGGTTTTGGGTCAGCCGTTGGCAGATTTGGCAATGTGCTGAGGATTAAGGCATCACGGCTAGGCTCGTCCAGATTATCCAGCAGCCACTGCCAGCGTGCGCGCACGCCGGCCAGCAATTCGCGCGCCTGCTGCGGCCGGTTGCCGAGCAGTTCAGCATCGCCTAGCTGTGCGTCGTCCTGGTAATACAGTGGCAACTCGCCGTTAAAAAACTCTTCCAGTGCATCGACCAGTTTCAGTTTGTTCGATAGCGACAGCTCGATATTGATGCGCTCCACGCCGTCGCAATAGTCGCCCATGCGCGGCAGGGGAATCACCACGTCCTCGTTCAGCTTGAAGGCATTCGTATGTTTGGCTATTGCCGCGGTGCGTGCACGGTCCAGCCAGAATTTTTTGCGCGCTTCGGCGGTGACCGCGATAAAGCCTTCACCGCTGCGCAGATTGGCGAGGCGTACAATCTCCGATGCGGCCTGTGCCACCGCATTTTCGTCGTCGCCCACCACGTCGGCCAGCAGCACCATCTTGGGGCGTGCGCCGCGTTTGGCTTTGGTGGCATAGCCCACCGCTTTCAGATAGCGGTCGTCCAGATGCTCAAGTCCTGCCAGTACGGCCTGGGGGTGCGCGTCGATATAGTCCTTGATTTCCACAATCGAAGGCACCGCCTCGCGCACCTGACCAAAAAATTCCAGACACACGGTGCGGGTATAGGTGTGCGCCCTGTGCAAAATAAAGCGCGCCGAGGTGATGATGCCGTCGCAGCCTTCTTTCTGGATGCCGGGCAGTCCGGAAAGAAATTTATCGGTAACGTCTTTGCCCAGCCCGGTCTTGCGGAACTTGCCGCCGGGGATGTGCAGAATTTCCGGCGTGCCATGCGGCGTTATTTCATCCGCCTCAAAGCGGCTGATGCGGAAGGTGGTCATCGCCACATCATGAATTTTGCCGAGGTTGTGATCGAGGCGCTCCACCGTCATCCATAAGCCGTCCGGCGTCACCATGCGCCACGAGGCCAGGTTGTCCAGCGCGGTGCCCCACAGCACGGCCTTTTTGCCGCCGGCGTTCATCGACACATTGCCGCCGATGCACGAGGCATCGGCCGAAGTGGGATCCACCGCAAACACCAGGCCGGTTGCTTCAGCACGGTCCATCACGCGCCGTGTCACCACGCCCGCGCCGCAGTGGATGGTGGCGGTGGGCTGATCCAGGCCGGGCAAGTGCACTTGCTCTACCGCAGAAAGCGACTCCAGCTTTTCGGTGTTGATCACCGCAGACATGCGGTCCAGCGGCACGGCGCCGCCGGTGTAGCCGGTGCCGCCGCCGCGCGGGATGATGGTGAGCTTGAGCGCAATGCAGGCGCGCACCAGATGCGCAATTTCCGCTTCGGTATCGGGATGCAATACCACAAACGGATATTCCACGCGCCAGTCGGTGGCATCGGTCACATGCGAGACGCGTGCCAGCCCGTCAAACTGAATATTGTCGCTGCGCGTGATGCGGCCCAGCACGCGCAAGGCGCGGCGGCGCAGCTGCAGCGTGGCTTCAAACTCGGCGGCAAAAGCATCGACGGCGATATGGCTGAGTTCGAGCAGGCGCTTCACCGCCTGGTTGTGAGTTTGAACGCTATGCTTAACTGTGTCTTCGACGAGGTTCGTATCCACCGTTTCTGCGGTATCCTGACGGCGCGCTTCTATCGCATGCAGACGATGGCGCAATGCTGAAATCAGCGCCTTGCGCCGGCGGCGATTGCCCAGCATGTCATCCTGCAAATAGGGATTGCGCGATACCACCCAGATATCGCCCAGCACCTCATACAGCATCCGTGCAGAGCGCCCGGTGCGGCGCTCATCGCGCAGCTTGTTGATGATGTCCCACGCCTCTTCACCCAGCAGGCGAATGACAATCTCGCGGTCGGAGAAAGAGGTGTAGTTATAGGGAATTTCGCGTAAACGAACTGTCATGATCGGTATCTGGGTAAATCAAGGCTGGCATTTTACCGCATCGCGCGCTTCTGCTCGACCCCAACTCGCGTAGGGACAAGGTGTAAACTCCTTTCATGACTGAAACTGATACAAAAAAGCCTGTCCGGATATTTTTTGCACTGTGGCCAAATGATGAAGAGCGTGCGGCCCTGGCAGCCTGGCAGGCGCCCCTGCAGAAGCTTGTCGGCGGGCGCCAGACGCCTGCCGACAAGTTGCATAACACCCTGGTGTTTCTCGGTGATGTCGAGCCTGATCGCCTGGAAGCCCTGCAGCTGGCGGCGCAGGAGGTGAGCGCTGCTGAATTTCAAATTGTCTTCGATGTCGCGCGCTACTGGGGACATAACCATATTGTGTATGCGGCGCCCGGCAGCGTGCCGCCAAAACTGGGACAGCTGCTAAGCAAGCTGGAGCAAAGGCTGTTGCACCACCATTTCAGGTTCGACCGGCGCAGCTACAAGCCACATGTTACCCTGCTGCGCCACGCGCATTGGAGCGACAGCCCTTTGACAGCGGTGCCGCAGGCGGTATGGAAGATGCGGGAATTTGTGCTGGTGCAATCGGTCAGCGAGGGGGAGGGGACGCGCTATGAGGTCCTCGCAAGGTTTCCTCTGAATCCTTGATATGCGCCGCCACGCCAATACACAGTCGCAGCACATGGATTTTCTAGCGCCGCCCCATGCCACCTCTGTTGAATCTCTCGCCATGAGGACGATCCGGTCTGACGGCATCGACATGCGGCCTGTCCTCCGGTGGATTTCGTGAATGGTAGCCCTTTCCGTATGCGCTGCCGCCTTGTGATTGCTCAATCTGACCGGAAGGGCTGTTTGAGGGTGCCTGTTTCGGTTTGAAATCCTCATGTTTCCTGCTTTCCATCTGCGTGCGCATTTTTTCGCGGTATTTTGAATACTCTTCGTAGCTCATGCCCTGTCGATGTGCTTTGTCAGGAACGGATAGTTGTTCCGCCATTGCAGGTGGGAGGAACAGGCTCATGCAGAGTATGGCTGGCAAGGAAAAATTTGTAATCCGCATGGCTGTTTGTCCTGTAAGTTTGTGGCTATATAAAAGGTGTGGATACGCCGGTTTAAAATGAACCCGCGACCATGAGGCTGCCGCCATAATCGGGGCTGCTGTCCGAAAAACCTTTCAACAAACTAGCCTGTAATTTTAGCGTCTTGCTCATTTTATTAGACACGAAGAAAGAAAGTTCTCGTATGCCTGGGCTAAGTTCACTGCTGCCTTGAGCCGCGTCCAGCATGACGCCCGCACTGGTTTTCTCCCCGGTTTTCTGGCTGACGCCTAGGGTGCCGAAGGCAATATTGTTCACTGCTACACCGGCTGGTGCGCCAACAACCTTATAACCTGCAGTAGCGAATAAGGTGGTTTTGCGCAGGGTGTAAAAACCGTCAAGCTGGGCAAAATAATCATTTTCACCAGTCCCCAGATTCTTATTGGCATCAGCCGTGCCAAACTTGATGTTTCCAACAACATCAAGCAACAAATTGTCATCTTCATAAAGAAAATAGCCGGCGGAGGCGACAACGTCCCCCAGCCCGGATTGCGTAGTGGTCCGGGTGGCTGTTGCGGTCCTGACTGGCCCCATTCCCCTGATGACCGCAGTACCCGCGCTGCTCACGCTGATATAGGGTACCGTCAATTTCAGAAAAAAATCATCGTATTCAATTTTGCCGGTAACCGGTATATATAAAATGCTGGTGGATGTGGTGCCGCCATATTTACCTGTGCTGTAATCGAAACCTGTGCTCAGGCTGCCCGTGGATTCTGCCCAGGCTGGCAAACAAATCACAAACAGGGCAAAAGCCATTATTCTTGTTGGCATGAAGGTATCTCCAAAATAAAAGTCACGGCACTTTAATGTTGTGCCGTGACGGTATTACACAAGTCCAAGGATACTTGTTATGGCTCACATGGACGGCCAATTCCTATTTGCCGGGGCGCTCGATTCTGGCAGGACGCTCCATTGCTTCGTGATGATGCTCATGTTTTTCAGCGCGCATTTCCATGTGCTCAGCATGCTTGATTTGATTTCGCTTGAGCTGTTCTGAGGCATTCTTCAGGCCCTTGTTGTCGGGATTTTTTTCCAGATTCCGGCTTACACTGGCAATGCCTTGATCGCCAGGCAGGGCAGGTGCAGTTGCAGTCGACTGAGCATGTGCAACCGAAGCTGCCGAAAACAGGATAACAGCAGAAATATAATTAAATTTGTTCATGATAACTCCTCTAATATGTAACATATTGATTAACTGGTATTTATTGCATGGCTAAGGCGGGGTGGTGAACGCTGACAGGAATGTCTGTACATCTACTCGGCGTTCACGCCGATCACTTGCTCATATGTTCAGCATGCTGTTCCATATGTTCGGCACGATGCTCCATATGTTCAGCATGTTCTTTCATGTGCTCTGCGCGATGTTTCATGTGCTCAGCTTTCATTTCAGTGCGTTGCTCGGGAGTCATCTTGTCCATTTCCGCCTTCCTTTCAGCGCGGAATGCTTCACGTTGTTCAGGTGTCATCATAGCCATTTTAGCTTTTAGCTGGGCACGGACAGCTTCGTGTTGCTCTGGTGTATTTGCTGCAGATGCCGTTGTGCTTGTTTCAGCGGCAAAGCTTGAACCCGCTGACAATAAACCCAAAATCAATAGCGCATTGCGAATAAATTTACGATTGTTCATGATTCATCCTTTTATTTGGTTAGAGTTGCTTTGATCAGGTTGCATTCCTGATGTATCCATCTTGCCTGAGAGATGCTGCATTTCGATTTCAAATTGGGAGCAATTTGTTACAGTGTGTTACAGACGATCCCGGTTTTGCCCGCGCGTGATCTCATCCTGTATAGTCAATATCATGGAAAATAAGAAACTTCTGGTAGTGGATGATGATCCGGGTTTACGTGAACTGCTGCAGGAATATCTCTCGTCGCAGGGATACGAGGTCGATACCGTGGCCGATGGACTCGCGATGGAACAGTACCTGCAGCAACACGCGGTGAGTCTCGTGATCCTCGATCTGATGCTGCCGGGAGAGGACGGGCTGTCCCTGGCGCGCAAGCTGAGAGCTCGCGGCAACCTGCCTATCATCATGCTTTCTGCGCGAGGCGAGGATGTCGATCGCATTATCGGGCTCGAAGTCGGAGCGGACGATTATCTGGCCAAGCCGTTCAACCCGCGGGAGCTGTTGGCCCGCATCCGCGCAGTGTTACGCCGGCATGATGAATCGCAGCTAAAGGTTGAGGCTGCGGAGCCTTTCGGGCAGCATCGCTTTGGCCAATTTCAGTTGGACCTGAACTCGCGCATTTTGATGAAAGATGGATTGGAGATTGCGTTGACTGCCGCCGAATTCAACCTGCTGCGCATCTTTGTGGAACACCCCAATCGCGTCTTGAACCGTGACATGTTAATGGACCTGATGAAAGGGTACGAACGCTCGCCGTTTGATCGCAGCATCGATGTAAGGGTGACGCGACTGCGCCGCAAGATCGAAGCTGATCCCGCAGCCCCTGAGTTTGTGCGCACGGTGTGGGGAGAGGGCTACCTGTTTTCCCCGGCAGGCAAGGTTTCCTGATGTCAACCTTCCCCGGGCAAAAAACACTGTTTCGCAGCACTGCTGTTACGGTCGCAAGCGCGCTCATTGTCTTGCAGTTGGTGATATTCAGTGCAAGCGTTTATTACATCATGCTGCCAATGGCCAAGCGTTCGGTTGACGACCTCGCAGCGCTGATGGTCCTTTCCGCGCAAACCTGGGTGGAATTGCCGCCGCAGACCCGCCAGGATTTTGAGTTGGAACTGGCCAGAAAACACAATCTTTGGCTGCTTGAGAGCACTTCGCCGCTGCCCGACTACGATCATTACTCGCCCTATTTGTGGTTGCTGGAACAGGCATTGGAAGCACGTACCGGCATGGAGACGCGCACCAAAGTAATCGAATGGGAAAAGACCTGGTTCTGGGTTCAGATAAACAGCGGAGGCAAGCAGCTCAGCATCGGCTTCCCGCAGGATCGCCTTGGCGTGCAGTCGCCGCTGGCAATTTTAATGATTATGGTTGCCACCATAGCGCTCACTATCATCACCGCCATCATTCTGGCACGGCGCATTACACAGCCATTGCAGCGTCTGACTGAAGCCGCGCGGCATGTCGGTATGGGGAATACTCCGGAAACACTGGAGGAGGGCGGCGTGAAAGAGCTGGACGAGTTGGCGCACACTTTCAACAACATGGCGCAGCAGGTACAGGCATTGCTCGCCAATCGCACCACCTTGCTCGCGGGGATATCTCACGACCTGCGCACACCGCTTGCACGCATGCGCCTGGCGCTGGAAATGTTGCCGCACGATGCTGACCGGAAAATCACCAGCAGACTCAAGAGCGATGTAGAAGAGATGAACCGCCTGATCGGCGAGTTTCTTGCCTTCAGCCGCGGCCTTGAAAAAGAAGCACTGCAAAATATCGACCTTAACCTGTTGTTGCAGGAACTGATGGAAAACGTAGTGGCAGAAGGGGTCTCCGTAAAGTGGCAACCAGCACAGCATTGTGTGCGCCCGGTTGCCCAGATGGCATTGCGGCGCATACTTTCCAATCTGCTGAGCAATGCCGCGCGTTACGGGGCAGGCAAGCAAATTGAGCTGCAGTGTGAATGCGCTAAAAGCGAAAGCGTGATTCGCGTGCTCGATGGTGGGCCAGGTATTCCGGCAGCGGAGGTGGAAAATGTATTTCGTCCCTTTTACCGCCTGGAGTCATCGCGCAGCACGGCCACCGGTGGCAGCGGGCTGGGACTGGCGATTGCAAAGCAACTGGCCGATGTGAATGGCTGGAACATCGAGTTATTGCCGCGTGCCGGTGGCGGGACTGAGGCGCGCCTGACCATTCCGCAATTCTTGAAATAACACGATTTGCAGTGGTGTCACATGCCTTCGGGCACGCACGCTGCACCTGAGTGTTTCAATATTTGTGAAAAGCATCCCGGGGCCAATTCAGATCGAGCCGGCCGCAATTCTCCAGGCCGCTGAGCACCACAGTTGACGCATCCTCTACGGTCAAGGCCAGCGCAGCAATGATGGGATTTTCGTGCGACACTGCCAGTATGTTTCCCTCGGGGTGGCGGCTTGCCAGCTCGTCCAGAAAACCGCGTAATCTTTCCATCTGCTGCACAAATGATTCTCCATCTCTAGTTGTGAAATGCAGCGGATCGCATTTGACCTGATCGTTAAACAGATGCACCGGCAGGCCGTCCATGCCCGACTTGCGTTCATTCAGGCGCGCATCGACCATCGGCCTGCAGTCGTGGTGGCGCAGCAGGATACTGGCAGTCTCGCGGGCGCGGGGAAACTGTGAGGTGTAGGCATGGCTGAATACTTCCTCACGCAAGCGTTGTGCTAGCGACTCGGCCTGGGCCCTGCCTTTGTCCGTCAGGCCCACGGGTTTGCGCGGATCGTCGCTAATAAAGTTGCCGACATTGGCGACACTTTCGCCATGCCGTATCAGGGTAATTTTCATGAGGCGAAGAATTTTTTCTTATTCCGGAATGAATATTTTAAGCGAGCAGAAATGCTTCTGTCAGATAAAATCTCTCAGGAAGATAGCGGATGCAAAAAATAGTATCCTGTAAGCTATCGATGTGTCATGAAAGAAGAATTAAGCCATGTTAAGCGCCTTTACCCTCAGCAACAACCGCCTGCGCCAGATTCACCTGGAAACAGCGGGCGAACAACGCCCGGAAAATCCCATCTGGATAGATGTCGTTGCTGCATCAAGCGAAGAGCGTCACTGGGTAGAGCGGATCTACAAGCTGAAATTGCCCAAACCTGAACATCTGCGCGACATTGAGGCGAGCGCGCGCTTTTATGAAGAAGAGGGCGAGATTCATCTGCGCTCGGACTTCCTGCTGGGCAAGCTGAGCGAGTCTCGCAGCGTGACGGTGGCCTTTGTGTTGAGCGGCGATATTCTGTTCAGCGTGCATGAGGAAGATCTGCCGGTGTTCCACAGTTTGCGCACGCGCACGCATTTGCAGTCCGGCGATATTGAAAGCAGCAAGGATGTGCTGATTGATCTCTATTCGATGGACGTTGAATTTTCCGCCGATGCGCTGGAAGAGGTCTATGCCGATTTGGGTGATGTCAGCAGGGCGGTGCTGCAGACAAAGTTGAGTGACAAAGCTGCAGCGGTGGTACTGGCTAGCATCGCACAGGCCGAGCACCTAAACGGGCGCATCCGCCGCAATGTGATGGATACGCGCAGGGCCATGTCTTTCCTGATGCGCAGTAAAATGCTCAGCCCGGCACAGCACGAGGACGCGCGCCAGATCATGCAGGATATCGATTCGCTCGACGGTCACACCTCTTTCCTGTTCGACAAAATCAACTTCCTGATGAGCGCCACTGTCGGCTTCATCAATATCAACCAGAACAAGATTGTGCGTCTGTTTTCGGTGGCTTCGGTGGCGCTGTTGCCGCCCATGCTGATCGCGTCCATCTACGGCATGAATTTCCGCCACATGCCCGAACTCGATTGGGGAATGGGTTATGTCTTTGCGCTGGGTTTAATGGTGTTGTCGGTGCTGTTGCCGTTCTGGCTGTTTCAGCGCAAGGGCTGGCTTAAATAAGCCATGCGCCTGTAGTCGCTGCATCCCATCGATTCTAAAGGGCTGGTTGCGCTGTGGTGCAGCGAAGCGGACAGGCGCGGTAGCATTTTGATGCAAGCAAGATTGCAATGCGAGAAAGTATTGCAAATACACCTGCTGTTTGAATTCATCAGACTCGCTGATTGTTTCAACTTAGGTAGGGTGCGCCGTGCGCACCATGGTGCGTGTGACGCACCCTACGACTGACACTATTTTTCCAGCAGACGATTGAGCACCGCACCCGCCAGCATCATGCCGAATAACGCGGGCATATAGCTGATGGTGCCGTTCACTGCGCGTGCCCGCCCCGGGCCTTCGACCGGCTGGGGCGGCAAAGGCGCGCTGCTGGCTTCGTCGGAATACACGGTGAGCATGGGCTTGTAGATATTCTCGCGGCGCAGGCGCAAACGTATCAGCCGCGCCAGCGGGCACACCTCGGTCTTGCTGATGTCTGCAATTTTTATACGGCTTGGGTCGATGCGATTGCCCGCGCCCATGCTGGAGGCGACATTAAACCCATGCTTTAAACTCTCTGCCACCAATGCAACCTTGCACGACAGCGAGTCGATGCAGTCGATCACATAGTCGCTGTCGGCGGGTACCAGATTGTTGACGTTATCGATGGTGAGGAAGGTCTTGAGGATGGTGACCTTGCAATCCGGATTAATGCCAGAGACGCGGGCGCGCATCAGTTCCGCCTTGGACTGGCCTATGGTGGAATGCAGCGCCAGCAGCTGGCGGTTGATATTGCTGACGGCGACGACATCGTGGTCGAGCAGCGTAAGACGGCCGATGCCTGCGCGCGCCAATGCTTCCACGCAATATGAACCGACACCGCCCAGGCCGGCCACAAATACGTGCTTGCCGGCGAGCTGTTGCAGGCCAGCATCGCCTAGCAGGATGTGGGTGCGGGTAAATTCGGGAGGGATATTTTGCATGGCGCGCATTATCCAGTAAATGGTCTTTTTTAACTATGGAGTACTCAGCATGCGCGATGCGGGTTAAGTCACAGCAAAGCAACCGCACTGCAGGAAACAGGGTTTGTTGTGCGACGCCTCATTGCGGGATTGACATTGCGGGTGCGGATGAATAAGATAGTAACCAATTACTTTCTTGTGGGTGATACGGTATGCATGGTATCCACTGCGCGCAGTAATGATCGATTGCTTTTGTCAACTTAATAAAAACAAGGGGTGCTCAGCATGGATGCAAACAAACAACAACGCGGATTTCTGATCTGGGCGATTTCCCTGCTCGCGCTCGGCTTCGGTCTGCTGACCATCAAGGAAGGTGGCGCGGTTCTGTTCGGCGACGATGCGGCGCGTGCTGCCGCCGGCAATTATGTGCCGTTCGTGCTCTGGTCTAATTTTGTGGCGGGCTTCGCCTATGTCGTCGCCGGTGTCGGCTTGTGGTTGCAGCAGCGCTGGGCGCTCTGGCTTGCCGCAGCCATTGCAGCAGCGACAGCGCTCACTTTTGCCGCATTCGGCCTGCACATTAATTCCGGCGCTGCATACGAGCAGCGCACGGTGATCGCCATGAGCCTGCGCACAGTGGTTTGGACGGCGATCACAGGCGCGGCTGCTTTCACATTGCAGCGCAGATAAATCTGGATACAACTTACTTTTTTGTTTTATTACGCTGGTGCATGTTATGTCTAAACTTAAAATTCGCCTGATCGCTCTGGGGCTATTGGTAGCCGGAGTGTTTGCATGGATCGTCACCACGCAGGGCCCCCTGGCTGCGATCAAGGTGACGCTGGGCAAGGCGAGCAACGGCACGCTGACGAATGGCGTGTTCGGTGTGGGCACGCTTGAAGCCAGGCACAGCTACAATCTTGCGCCCACGCTGACCAGCCGTGTCAGCAGGATACTGGTGGATCAGGGAGATCGCGTGCGGGCAGGCCAGCTGTTGGCTGAAATGGATGCGGTCGATCTGAATGACCGTGTGACCAGCAGCCAGCAGGCGGCCGAACGTTCGCTATATGCAATACGCGTGGCGGAAGCGCAGCTGGCCGAGGCGAACAGCCGTGCATTAACCGCCAGCGCAGCCTACACGCGTTTTGCCGATCTGCGCGCGGGCGGATATGTCAGCCAGGAAATGCTGGATGCGAAGCTGCACGAGAAAAACGCAGCCCTTTCCGCCGTGGCATCGGCAAGTGCAGCGCTGTCTTCAGCACAGCTTGATCAGGTCAGAACACGCGCCGATGCCGATGGCGTCGGCAAGCTGCGCGCGCAAACACGCTTGCTCAGCCCGGTTGCAGGCATCGTTACCGCGAGGCTGGCTGAGCCGGGTGTCACGGTAGTGGCCGGGCAGAGCATCATTCAGGTGATAGACCCGGCCAGTCTGTGGATTAGAACGCGCATCGAGCAGAAGCAGGTCGGGCTGGTGCGAGTCGGCCAGACGGCCGAGATTGTGCTGCGTTCACAACCCAATACAGTCTTGCCGGGCCGCGTTATTCGTGTCGAGCAGATCGGCGATGCGATCACCGAAGAGCGCATCGTCAACGTGGAATTTGCAGCATCAGCTGCGGGCGCAATGGTGGGTGAGCTGGCCGAAGTTACCATCAAATTGCCGCAGCTGGAGCATGCGCTGTCCATCCCGGCAGCCGCCCTGAAGCAGTTGGATAAGCAGGAGGGTGTGTGGGTCATGCAGGACGGACGGGTGCAGTTCAAGCCGGTGAAGTCTGGTCTGTCTACGCTGGAAGGGCGTACGCAGATAATCTCCGGGTTGGCTGAAGGCGAAGAAGTGATCGTATATAGCCAGCAGGAACTGCGCGCCGGCATGAAAGTAAAAGTGGTGGCTGAAATTGTGAAAGCAAAGCCATGATCAATCTGGCTGGCCGCGATATTTTGCATGGCTGGGGCAAGTTTGTTTTCACCGGCATCGGTCTGGGCTTGCTGATCGGCGTGACCCTCACTATGGCGGGCGTGTATCGCGGCATGGTCGACGATGCCGAAGTAATGATCGACAACGCCGGTGCGGATTTGTGGGTGGTGCAGCAGGATACGCTGGGGCCTTATGCCGAACCTTCCAGCGTGCGCGACGATGTGGCGCGCGATTTGCTCGGTCGACCCGGCATCATGGCTGCAGGCAACGTGACTTATCTGACTATGCAGGCAAGCTCTGCCGAAAAGACAACAGGCAAAAGCAAGGAAGTGCGCGTGATGCTGGTGGGATTCGAGCCCGGGAAACCCGGGGAGCCCACCTATTTGATTGCCGGCCGGCCGCTTGCGCGTTCGCATTACGAGGCGCTGGCCGATATTAAAAGCGGATTTGCGCTGGGCGAAAAGGTGCGCATACGCCGCCACGACTACACGGTGGTGGGGCTGACGCAGCGCATGGTTTCATCCGGCGGCGACCCGATGCTGTTTATCCCGCTCAAGGACGCGCAGGAGGTGCAGTTTCTCAAGGACAACGATGCCCTGCTGAATGAGCGCGTACGCACCGCCAGCAATCCGGCTTTCAACCGCCCGGGCGTACCCGGTTTGCTTGAGGCGGTACAGGCTAGCCAGATCACCAGCCACTTCGTGAATACGGTGCTGGTGCGCGTCACGCGCGGCGCGGATGCGCAGGCGGTGGCCAGCGAGATACGGCGCTGGAAACACCTGCAGGCTTATACCAAGGCGCAGATGGAAGAGATACTGGTGGCGCGCCTGATTGCCACCTCGTCGAAGCAGATTTTCATGTTTCTGGTGATCCTTGCGATCGTCAGCGCCGCTATCGTGGCGTTCATCATCTATACCATGACCCTCAACAAGATACGCGAAATTGCCGTGCTCAAGCTGATTGGCGCCACCAATTACACGATCAGCAGCATGATCCTGCAACAGGCGCTGGGTCTGGGGCTGATCGGCTTCATGGTGGGAAAATTGTCGGCCACCCTGTGGGCGCCGCTGTTCCCGAAATACGTGCTGTTGATCCCCGGGGATGCCGTCAAGGGCTTTTTCCTGGTGATGCTGATGTGCGCCTTTGCCAGCATCTTTGCGATCCGCGCCGCGCTGCGTGTTGATCCGGCCAACGCGATAGGAGGCTAGGCAGATGAACACACCGGCAATACATATCGAGAATCTGACCAAGCGTTACGGCGAGGGCGACACCGCGGTAGACGCGTTGAAGGGCGTCGACATGACCATCTGGCCGGGTGAAGTAGTGGGCCTGGTCGGGCCGAGCGGCTCCGGCAAAAGCACCCTGCTCAAATGCCTGGGGGCGGTGATAGAGCCGACCTCGGGACGCATGACGCTGGGCGGCCAAATCATCTACGAGGATGCATGGAAAATTGCAGATTTGCGCACGCTGCGGCGCGACCGCATTGGCTTTATTTTCCAGGCGCCTTATCTGATACCGTTTCTGGATGTGACCGATAACGTGGCACTGCTGCCGATGCTGGCAGGTGTTGCGAATGCTGCCGCGCGCAGCCGCGCGCTGGAATTGCTGCAGGCGCTGGATGTCGGGCATAGGGCCAAAGCCGCCGTGTCGCAACTGTCCGGTGGCGAGCAGCAGCGCGTGTCGATTGCGCGCGCGCTGGCAAATCACCCGCCGGTGATACTGGCCGACGAACCGACAGCACCCCTGGACAGCGAGCGCGCGCTCAATGTGGTGCGCATGCTCAACCAGATGGCGCAGCAATATCAGACAGCGATCATTGTCGTTACACACGATGAAAAGATTATTCCGACCTTCAAGCGCATCTATCACATCAGAGACGGGCGCACCTATGAAGAGGCGGGCGAAGGCAGAGAGGTATGAATTGGAAAAACAGCAAATGCAAGCCACAGAGATCACAGCGAAAGCGGTGTAGCTAGGGATCGGTGAGTTACCCAGCGCGCAAAAAGCAGGGGTGTGACGAGAAGTATGGTCATCTTTTTGGAAAGTCCACAAAAGACAGAGAAACCCCATCATTCTCTGTGATCTCAGTGGCAGGAATTTGAAGTTGTATTTCAGGGAGCAATAAATGAAACCAGCAGTTGAACCAGAAGTGGTCAAAAAGCGTATGTCGTCCGAGGATAGGCAGAGCGAAATCGTTCGGGTGGCGGTTGAACTGGCGGCTGAAAAAGATGTGAGCAGCGTTACCACGCAGGATATGGCGGATGCGATGCACCTGACGCAGGGCGCCATCTTCCGGCATTTTGCAAGCAAGGATGAAATCTGGCTGGCAGTGATGCACTGGATACAGCAAAGTCTGATGCGGGTGCTGGGCAAGGCTGCAGCCGATGCCAGCGATCCGCTCGACGCGATCGAGCGCATGTTCCTTGCCCATGTGTCCTTCATCAGCAAACATCCGGCTATTCCGCGCATCCTGTTTTCCGAGCTGCAGCATAAAAAGGACGGAAAGATGCGGCAGCTGATACAGGAAATCATGTCGGGATATGAGGGACGCATAGCGGAGCTGCTGGAGGAGGCAAAAGCACAGGCATTGGTGGATACCGCGCTGGACAGCAAGAGCGCAGCGGTGCTGTACATCGGCATGATTCAGGGGCTGGTGATGCAGGTCTCGATATTTGGCGGCAAACGCTCGCTGCTGCAGGAGGCGGCAAAGACATTCCCGATTTTTTTGCATGGCATCAAGAAAAGAACTGACCCTGCGTAATTATCACAGCGCGGTTTGAATTTTAATTTCATGAAAGGAAAGAAGATGAACACGATACTGGCTGCAATAGCCATCATGCTGTCACTGCTGACAATCACTGCGCCTGCACAGGCAGACGAGCCGCTGGCGTTGCAGGGGGTAATGAAAGACCTGGGCAAGCACATGCAGACCATAGCCGGTGCGATAGCCTATGAGGACTGGGTACAGGTGGCCAATACCGCACCGCTGATTGCCGCGCATCCGCAGCCACCCATTGCAGAGAAGGCGCGCATCATCAGTTTCATGGGCGGCAATATGGGCAAGTTCAAGTCCTTCGACATGCAAACGCATGAAGCGGCGCACGAGATGGAACATGCGGCGCATGAAAATAATGGGGTGCAGGTAATCGCAGCCTTTCAGAAAGTGCAGGCATCGTGTCTGGCTTGCCACCAGACATTCCGCAAGCCATTCGCGGAGCACTTTTAGGGCAAGCAGTAAGCATTACCAGTTGGTTTCATTCAATCATAATTAAATAACAAGGGAGATATCATGAAAAGCTGCAAACTGAGTTGGGTGCTGGTCGCAGTGTTGTCGATAGTCGTAGCCGTGTTTGCCTACAAATTTACCGCGGGTGAAGTGGCGCCTTCCGAGGATGGAAGGATGGCGGTCAAACTGAACAAGGATGAGCACAACGCACTGCTGTTGGAGATGCGTACCTGGCTACAGAGCTCGCAGTCCATACTGGCAGCTGCAGCCGCGCAGGATTTTGCCGAGGTTGCCAGGGTAGCCAAAGTGTCAGGCATGGCCGCAGAAGCCGAGACTCCGGGCTCACTGTTCAGAAAAATTCCGCTTGAGATGAAGGCGCTGGGTTTTGATACGCGCAAGAAGTTTGATGAGATCGCCGCCGATGCGGAAAAGCTGAAAGACAGCCAGCACACGGTTAAGCAGTTGAGCATTGCGATGAATAACTGTATCGCCTGCCATGCCGCCTACACCTTTGTAACGCATCCGCAATAAGCCACAGTAAGGATTGAGCGCAGCAATGCTGCATGCTTAATCCTCCCGCCTGAATTTATTCAATCTCTGTTAAGGATAAATCATGTCCGAAATAAAACAATATCACCCCGCCCTGGTCGTGCTGCACTGGCTGCTGGCGCTTGTCATCTTTGCGGTTTTCTTTATGGGCGCGTTTGTGCTGGATGAAATGAAGAACGATGTGCCTGAAAAAATTCAGCTGCTGCAAATGCATATGTTCGGCGGTGCGAGCATACTGGTCCTGACTATCCTGCGCCTGATCTTGCGCGTGAGAACCGCCGCGCCTGCGCCTGTCGTCACTGACAGTCCGAAGATGGACAAGCTCGGCAAGGGAGTGCGACGTTTACTGTATCCGCTGACGGTGCTGGCGGCAATATCCGGTATGGCGCTGGCAATCAAGGCTGATCTGTTCATGGTTCTGTTCAGGCATATTGGCGCATTGCCGCAGGATTTTGAAGGCTATGCTGCACACCAGGTGCATGCACTGATGGCCGCTGCGCTGGTCGTGCTGAGCCTGCTACATGTGGCTGCTGCCATGAAGCACCAGTTTGTTTTGAAGGATGGAGTTCTTTCACGCATGTCCTTGCGCAAGGGCTAGGGCAGGCAATACGCTGCGCGCATTATCCGAGGTAATGCGCGCAATTTCAGCGATGGGTATATGACGCAATTCCGCCAGTGTCGCGGCGATGCGCGGCAGATAAGCCGGGCGGTTGGGCTGCCCCCGCTGCAGGAATTCAGGCGGGATATCGGGCGCATCGGTTTCAAGCACGATGCTTTCCAGCGGCAGGGTGGCGGCCAGTTCGCGCAGTCTGGTGGCGCGCGGATAGGTCATTGCGCCGCCGAAGCCCAGTTTGAAGCCGAGCTTGATGAATTCCTCCGCCTGCTGCAGGCTGCCGTTAAAGGCGTGGGCAATGCCGCCGCGCACCGGCGTGCGGCGCAGGTGTTTGAGGATGGTGTCCTGTGCTTTGCGGATGTGCAGCAGCACCGGCAGGTCGAACGCCTGCGCAAGTTCAAGTTGTGCCGCAAGATAATATTCCTGCTTTTCCCGATCGAAATTTTCCACGAAAAAATCCAGGCCGATCTCTCCAATCGCAACTGATTGAGTTAATGTAATAATATTGCGTAATGCAGCCAGGTCGGCAGGCGTTGCTCTGTCTACATACATGGGGTGTATGCCGAAGGCGGGTGCGCAGGCGTCATGCTGTGCGCAGATACTCCGCACCGTGGCGAAGTTGGCGGCTGCAACGCTGGGCAGCACGATCATGCTGACGCCTGCAGCAAGCGCTTCTTCTATCAGCGCGTTTTGTGTGTCACCAAATTCGGCGGCGTCGAGATGGCAGTGGGTGTCGATGAACATGTCAGTGTGATTGGCATTTATTGTGGCGGGTTATGTCCAAAAAATCCGATCATCCATAATTGGATCGCCAATGTAAATCGCCATTACATCGTCAGCACGATCTTGCCGCTGACACCGCCCTGCTCGATCAGGCGATGTGCTTCTGCTGCATCGGCCAGGGGCAGTGTTTTGCTGACCAATACTTCTAATTTCCCCGCGTCCACCAGCTGTGCACCCAGTTCCAGTATGCGGCGCTGTCGCACGCGTTCATCGTGCATTTTCATCAGCTGCGGGGCCAGCATCAGCTCGTAACACAGCGACAGATTGCGCAGCCGTGCCAGCTGGGAGTCGGCAAGGGACAGCGGGGTGGAAAGCAGGCTGACCAGTTTGCCGCCGTAACGTACGGCATTCATTGAGCGCAAGAATGTGTCGCCGCCAACCGTATCGAACACCACATCCGCCCCCTTTCCTTCGCTCCATGCCAGCACTTCCTGTACAAAGTCGTGCCGGCGGTAATCAATAATTTTTTCTGCCCCGAAATCTTTTGCGATGGCAGTCTTGTGCTCATCACTCACGGTGACGGCGACACGTGCACCGAGATTGCGTGCGATCTGGACTGCAATATGTCCCACCCCGCCCGCACCCGCATGGATCAGGATCGTTTGCCCGGCTTGCAGATTGGCGCGATCGATCAGCGCCTCCTGCACGGTGATGAGCACCAGCGGCAGGGCGGCGCTTTCCGGCATGCTGAGTTTCGCGGGTTTGGCGGCAACATAATCTTCGTGGACGGTGGTGTATTCGGCATAGTTGCCGGGTTCGTCACCAATGCCGCCGTTGCAGAAATAGACTGCGTCGCCGAGCTTGAAGCGGCTGACATCGCCGCCCACAGCCTCTACCACGCCTGCGCCATCGCAGCCCAGGATGGCGGGAAGCTGGTCTGGGTAATAAGCCGGTTTGCTGCGCAGTTTGGTGTCCAGCGGGTTAATGCCGGCAGCCGCGAGTTTTACGCGTATATGTTGGGCTGAAGGAAGCTGCGGCTGTGGCATTTCGCGCAGCTGCAGCACATCAGCGGGGCCGGCGGCGGTCATCAGGATTGCGTGCATGGCTCTTCCTGTCATGGAGATGGATTGATTTCTGCCATGTTAAGCTTGTTGCGCCCATTTGGCGAATTCGCCATGCTCTTATCCGCATGCAGAAAATTTCAATAATGCCGGGAATTTGGGCGCCAGATGAGGTATTCTTTGCAAAAAAGTTGCGCTACAGCAGGCAATCTATAAGTTGGGGCACCATAGATGTGCTTCCAGCTTGAATGTATAAATATATGTCTCAGGGGAAAGAATGGTAAAAGGCATTCGCCTTGCTGACAAGCAAGAGCAGAAAGTATCCGTAAGGTCTGAGTGCCTGGTATCCGGACGTATCGTTGTATTGAGCGATAGCGACGGCCAGGATCATGAGCTTGTTTCGATGCTGGAAAGTGCCGGCTATCGAGTCGAGGCGCTAACTCAATTCGAGGCTTTTAAATCAATTTGCGACAGGGGGACTGCGCCCGCTGCGGTCATCCTGGACAGGAAATTCAAGAAAGGGGAAAGTCCCCCCGCTCGCATCCTGGCTGATATGCAGGCGCAGTGCCAAAACAGCGTGCCCATTATTTGCCTGTCGGCGCAGCAAGATGTGGTTGCGAGGCTGGCAGCTTACCGGGCGGGTGTCACGCGATATCTGTCCAAGCCTGTGGAACGCGCCAGATTATTGCGCATCATAGCCGAATCGGCGCTGCAGCCCCCTGAACAACCTTACCGTGTGATGCTGATTGACGATGAATCAGAGCAGCAGACGCAACATGCGCAAATGCTGCGCATGGCCGGCATGGAGGTGAGTGTCGTCAATGATCCGTTGCAGGTGACCGAGAGGCTGGATAAATTTGCGGCTGATGTCCTGGTGCTGGGTATGGAGATGGAACTGTGCACAGGCCCGGAATTGGGGGGCATACTGCGTGATGATCCCCAATATGCGGCGATCCCCATCGTTTATCTGTCGACAGAGTCCGAGCTGTTGCTGCAGATTCAAGCTATCAATAGCAGCAGCGAGAATTTTTTGAGCAAACTGGTATCGCCCAGCCATATGATTGGGGTAATCAGCAAGCATGCACGGGGCTACCGCAGGGGCCTGGAGAAAGCAGAAATTCTGCGCTCAGCCCGCTACGAGCTGGAGAGGCAACAGCAAGCGCTGGATGCGCACGCCATCGTGAGTGTGGCAGACCTCAGCGGCAATATCATTTACGTCAATGAAAAATTTTGCGAAGTCAGTGGCTACAGCAGCGCCGAACTGATAGGCAAGAATCACCGCATCATAAAATCCGGCCAGCATCCCGACGAGTTCTATACCGAGATGTGGCACACCATAGCCGGCGGCAACATTTGGCATGGCGAAGTATGCAATCGCAGCAAGAATGGCAACCTGTACTGGGTGGACACCAGCATTGTTCCTTTCATCGATGCAGAAGGTTTGCCCTATCATTATATTTCCATACGCACCGACATCACCCATGTAAAAGCAAACGAGATTGCAATGGTGAAGGCCAAAGAGGCAGCCGAGGCAGCCAGCCGCGCCAAGAGCGAATTTCTGGCCAGCATGAGCCACGAGTTGAGGACTCCCCTCAACGCCATCCTTGGTTTCTCGCAACTGTTCAGTATGGATGAGCAGCTGCCGCAATCAACGCGCGACAACTCGCGGCAGATAGAAGGTGCCGGCCGGCATCTGCTGTCGCTGGTCAACGACATGATCGATCTTGCACGCATAGAATCGAATCAGCTGGATCTGTCCCTGGAGGAGGTGAAAGTGAAGGGCGTGGTATGCGACAGCCTGAACATGGTGCAGTCCATGGCACATGACCGGGGTGTCAAAATAATAATCATGCAATGCGAGGTGATGGAAATCACGGTGTGGGCAGATTTTAACCGGCTGCGCCAGGCACTCATCAATCTGCTCACCAACGCCATCAAATACAACAAGGCCAACGGCACAGTGCACCTGGTGTGCGAGATTATTGAGGACAGCGCGCGCATTGCCGTGACGGATAGCGGGGTGGGCATTCCGGCCGACAAGCGGGAGCGGATTTTTCATGCTTTCGATCGTCTGGGAGAAGAGCGTGGCGAGGTGGAAGGCACGGGTATTGGCCTGGTTATCACCAAGCGCATCGTGGAAGCGATGGGCGGAACCATAGCTTTTGAAAGCACGGAGGGGCAGGGTAGTACTTTCTGGATGGAGTTGCCTCTTGCGACTTTCCATGAACGAAGCGGACTGCCAGCCGCAAGCAGCAGCGCCACCGGCGCAAGTTTTCATTCGGAGCACGCCCATGCGGATCGGCCCGTGGTGCTGTATATCGAGGATAATCCAATGAACCTGCGCCTGATGCAGCAGGTGTTTAGCAGCAGACAGGACTGGGAGCTGCGCACTGCCACTACTGCCGAAAGCGGCCTTGAAATGGTGCGGGCAAATCCGCCAGAGCTTATTTTGATGGACATCAATCTGCCCGGAATGGATGGCTATCAAGCGCTGTCGCAGATTCGGGCCGAACCTGGAGCTGCGCATATTCCCGTGATCGCGCTTACTGCCAATGCCATGAAGGGCGATCGGGATCGCGGTTTGGATGCAGGCTTTGCCGATTATCTGACCAAACCGTTGGATATACTTAAATTGCTGGGGGTGTTGGATAATATACTGAATTAAAACAATTTATTATTTTTTAACCTCACGGGTTTAAAGAAATTAGTCTGGCTGCCGCTAACGGCTCATGCATCACACATGATTGAGAAAAGCATGATGCAACAAATGCCAGTCGATTTTCTGCACTCAAACTGCAACATGCGCCGCTTCAATGAAGCGGTTTTAAATGCTGCACGCGATTTGATGCAGAGGACGTCGTGTCCTACCCAAGCCGGAGGCTTCAAGCGCCTGGGCCTTGTCTGTATAAGCTGCGCTCTGCTTGCCTTCGGCAAGGATGGGCGAGCTGTCGAAACGCCGCTGGTCTTTGGCATATTCCCCTATCAAAGTAATACGCAACTGATTGCACTCTGCTCGCCTCTGCGTGATTACCTGCAGCAGATTAGCGGTCGGCAGATGGAAATTGTCTCCGCTCCCGATTTCAACAGCTTCCGCGACCGCACAAGGGCTGGCGAATACGACATCGTTTACACCGCTCCGCATTTGGGTCGTCTGGCGGAAATTGAAAGCGGTTTTCAACGTGTCGCGATTACCCGTTACCGCACGCAAAGCGTGATTCTGGTGGCGAAAGATTCGCAAGTGCAGAAGCTGTCCGACCTGCGCGGCAAATCGCTCGCCATTCCGCCCGCTGCGGCGATCATCAATATGCTCACGATAGAATTATTTCATAGCCAGGGGTTGGAGTCAGGCGATTTCAAGCTGCTTGAACAGAGCAATATGCAGAATGCGATGGCCGCGATTCTGCGCGGAGATTGCGATGCAGGCGCTGCAGGATTTGCACCATGGCGCAGTTATGCGCAAAGGGACCAACTGCGTGTGATTGCAAAGTCAGCAGAGGTGCCCGGCTTGATCATCATGGCTCACCCGCGCGTACCAAAGGCAATGGTAGCGAAGCTGCGCCGTGCCTTGATCGCCTTTAATGATACGGCGGAGGGAAAAACTTACTTCGCCCTCACCAATCAGGGCGCATGGCTGCCCGTCGATGATGCAACCATGCTCACACTCGATCCCTATCTGCGTCATGCGAGGAACTGAAATGATTTTTTCCTGGCTGCGCGGTTCCCTGCGCTGGAAATTGGTACTGGCGGCGGTATTGATCGAGACGGTAATGCTGCTGATGCTGTTTGCGAACACCCAGCGACTGGTCAACAAGGCTATTGAACAGCAAGGAGCGCAAAAGGTCAGGGACATAACGCCCATGCTTAACGTTGCGCTGGCACCGGCTTTGTTCAGGCGCGACTATTCCGGCGTACAGGGCATTGTCGATGATTTGCTGCGCGATGCCAGTAGCTCGCTTGTTTACGTGGTCATTCTGGATAAGGGCGGCAGGGTGTTCAGCAGAGGCGGCAACATAGACACGGATGCCCTGCCGCCGGTCGACTCAATTCCGGACGCAAACAAGGTGCTGTTCAATGGTGCGTTGCCACTACATGTTGAAAAGCTGCTGGTAGGCGAGCTTCGCTACGGATTGTCCTTCGCCTCACTGTTTGATGCGCGCTCCTTGCTGCTGAATCAAGGCGTGCTGATAGGCATGCTCGGACTTGCTGTCACCATACTCGGGCTGTCTTTGGCGGGCTACTGGCTGACCAGGCATGTTAAGAAACTGGTGCAGTCGTCGCAGGCTATTGCAGCAGGCAATTATGAGGTGAGGGCAGAGGTTGATACACGCGATGAAATCGGCCAGCTGGCCCGGCACTTTAACTTGATGGGGGGCGCGATACGCAGCAGCATGCAGGCTTTGCACACCAGTGCTGAGCGCTTGATCGAGGCACAGCGCATTGCCAAGGTGGGCAGCTGGGAACTTGATCTGCGGACGGGTGAGCTGGTGTGGTCAGATGAAATATTCCGCCTGTTCGAAATCGATAAAAGCCGGTTTGGAGGCACATACCAAGATTTTCTCAGCGTCATCCACCCCGATGACCGCGATAGTGTGAACCTTGCCTATACCCGCTCGCTTGAGGCTCATACCCGCTACGAGATCATCCATCGTCTGCCCGTGCGCGGCGGACGCATCAAGTGGGTGCATGAGCGCTGCATTACCGAGTTTGATGCCGAAGGAAAAGCACTGCGCTCGATGGGAACGGTACAGGATGTCACCGAACGGCAATTGGCACAAGCCGCGCTCAAGCACCTCAACGAGGAACTCGAACAGCGGGTGGAACAGCGTACAGCCGAACTGGTAAGCGCCAAGGAAGAAGCCGAGCGCGCGAACAATGCAAAATCCGAATTCCTCTCCCGTATGAGCCACGAGCTGCGCACGCCGATGAACGGGATACTGGGTTTTACACAGTTACTCGCCTACGATTCTACTAATACGCTTGAAATGGAGCAGGCCGACTACGTGCAGGAGATCATGCGCGCTGGCGAGCATCTGCTGGAACTGATCAACGAGGTGCTGGATCTGGCGCGCATCGAGAGCGGGCGGATGGAACTGGTGGCCGAGCATTTGGCCGTAGCGCAGCAGGTACGCGAGTGTGTGCCGCTGGTGAAGGCGCTGGCTGCCGACAGAAATCTCAAGTTGAGCGTAGGCATTACAGGTGATTACGTTATCCACGCAGACGCGCTGCGTCTGCGTCAGATATTGCTCAATCTGTTGTCCAATGCCGTCAAGTTCAACCGCGACGGCGGCAGCGTCGGAGTCAGCTGTAAGCGGGTGCGGAGCGGATGGGTGCGGATCGCAGTCACAGACAGCGGTCGCGGCATTGCAGCCGATTCGCTGCCGCGATTGTTCAAACCTTTCGAGCGCCTGCAATCTGCCTATGACGGTGTCGAGGGCACCGGTATCGGGCTGGCTCTCACCAAAAGACTGACCGAGGCCATGGGTGGCATTATCGGCGTGGAAAGTGTTAGCGGTAGCGGCAGCACATTCTGGGTCGAATTCCCTCTGGTCGAGGGAGGCCATGATGCGGAAAACAAGTATGAGCCGTTGCATGATATTGCGGCCATGCAGGCTGCAATGTGCAACTCGCGCAGCGTGCTCTATATCGAAGACAATCCTTCCAGCGTGCGTCTGGTGCAGAAAACCATCTCCAGCCGCCTTGACCTGGAAATGCTCAGTGCCCCCAGCGCAGAACTGGGGTTGAAAATGGCACGCGCACACCGCCCGGATATTATTTTGCTCGACATCAACCTGCCCGGCATGAATGGATTTGAGGCGCTCAGTGTTTTGCAAAGCGATTTGGCCACCCGCGATATTCCGGTGGTCGCCATCAGTGCCAACGCGATGGAACGTGATATCAAAAAAGGCCTGGATGCAGGTTTTGTGGATTACCTGACCAAACCGGTGGATATCATCCAGTTGATCATTCTGCTGGACAAATTGTCAGGGCGCCCAGGTGTCCACGGCAAGTGATGCTCATCCTGTTCATCAGGTTTGTAAAGAAGCGTCCCTGCAGCAGCGCTTTATTTGTAACGGGCAATTTTTAAAATCGTGATCAATTGCATTTAAGATCAATTGCATTTAATAAGTGTCGGGGCAACTATGCAAAAACAGTTTCTGTTAAAAAATAGACTGGCCGTTGTTATTTTGATTGCGCTGGTTTTATTAAGTATTGTGTTGTTGTTCACCTTGTATGATCGCAGCAAACCTGCCATAAAAATCGGCATCCTGCATTCCCTTACCGGTACCATGGCAATCAGCGAAAAACCGCTGGTGGATGCGCTGCAGCTGGCAATCGAAGAAGCGAATGCAGCCGGCGGCATCAAGGGGCAAAAAATTGCAGCAGTGGTAGTGGATTGCCGTTCCGATGCGGCATATTGTGCCGAGCAGGCCGAGCGCCTGATCGTAGAGGAAAAGGTCAGCGCGCTGTTTGGCTGCTGGACTTCCGCCTGCCGCAAGGCGCTGAAGCCGGTAGTCGAACTGCACCAGCACCTGCTGTTTTACCCCGTGCAGTATGAAGGCATGGAGCAATCGCCCAATATCATCTACACCGGCGCCGCACCCAACCAGCAAATCATCCCCGGCGTGCGCTGGGCGCTTGAGAAACTGGGAAAACGCGTTTATCTGGCGGGATCCGATTACGTCTTTCCGCACATGGCCAATTTCATCATCAAGGACATGCTGACTGCGCACGGCGGCGTGCTGGCCGGCGAGCGCTACCTGCCACTGGGCTCGAGCGACATGGAGGCCTTGGTGGCCGACATCGTCAAACAGCGGCCACAGGTGGTGCTAAATACATTTAACGGCGACAGCAACGCTTATTTTTTTTCCGCGCTGGAGAAAGCAGGACTGAGAAATCTGCCCATGGTTTCATTCAGCGTGGCGGAAGTGGAGATGAATGCCTGGGGCGGCGCACGTCTTGGCCGGCATTATGCGGTGTGGAGTTATTTTCAATCCTTGCCGGGCGAAAACAACCGGCGTTTTATTGCAGCATATCAGGATCGCTTTGGCGCCGAGCGGCTGACCTGCGAACCGCTGGAAGCGTCCTATATCGGCCTGCATCTGTGGGTGCAGGCCGCCCGCGAGGCCGGTTCCGCAGAGCCCGCGCAAGTGCAGCGCACGATTTTGCGTCAGACGCTGAACGCGGCGGAAGGGATGGTTTCTGTCGAACCTGAAAACCGCCATCTGTGGAAAACGCCACGCATCGGCAAGGTCAGGCCGGACGGCCAGTTCGACATCGTCTGGGAGGCAGGGCAAGCACAGGAGCCGATTCCCTTTCCCAGCTATCGTTTGCACGATGAGTGGTTAAGGTTGCTGCACTCTGCAGGGAGGATGCAGCCATGAGTTTTACCTCCATCACACAACGTTTCGTGGTCTGGTTTCTTCTCATCTCGCTGCTGCCGATCCTGTTGATCGGCTACAGCCTGCTGTATGTTTTTGAAAAGGAGCTGCAGCAGTCGGTATCACAGCAAATATCTGCGATCGCCGATAAGAAAGTGGATCAGATCGATGCTTATCTGCGTGAGCGAGTCAACGATGCGCTGCACAAGTCGCAGTCGGATACTATCCGACTGGCGATGGGTGAATTCGCGCGGGCATTTGACCGCAGCGGGGTGAAGTCCGCCGAGTATCGCAGACTGGATGCAAGCTATCGCGCCTATTTCAAGCGCTTTGTCGACAGCACCGGGTATTACGACCTGTTCCTGATTTCCCCGCAGGGCAGAGTGATCTATTCCTATGCGCATGAAGCCGATTTTGCCACCAATCTGCTTAGCGGCCCCTCAAGCACCAGCAGTCTTGCCAAGGTTACGCGCAACGCACTGGATACTCTGGACAGCAGTATTTCGGGGTTTGAACTTTATGCCCCCTCGGGCAATGCAATCGCCGCCTTTGTCGCCGTGCCTGTGATGATCAAGGGCAGGCTTGCAGGTGTGCTGGCGCTGCAGATCGATCATGGCCGCGTGTTTCAAGTGTTGCTGGACAGCACGGGTTTGGGGAATAGCGGCGAAACCATAGTGGCGCGCCTGCTGGACGAACACACCGCGCTGGTAATGGCACCGTTGAAAATCGATCCCGATGCAGCGCTGAAACGCAAAATTCCGCTGGATGATAAACAGCGCGCAGCCCCGCTGTTGCACGCGTTGAATGGTGAGCGCGGCAGTGCGCTGGCGCTTGATTACAGGGGCGTGCCGGTGGTGGCTGCATGGCGCTATTTGCCGCGCCTGGGCTGGGGCATGGTCACCAAAATGGACACGGAGGAGGCGTTCGCCCCGCTTTACCGCATGCGTAACTTCGGCCTGATGATTCTCGGTGTGTCCCTTTTTGCGACGCTGATCGGCGCCTTCCTGTTTGGACGCCGGGTCGTCATCCCGTTGAAAATGCTCAGTAATAACGCGCGGAATATTGCCGCCGGCAAGCTCGATCAGCGCGCGACCGTAGTCGGGCGGGACGAACTGGGTCAGCTCGCTGCATCATTCAATACCATGGCCGAGCGTCTGCAGCCCCACTATGATGATCTTGAGAATCAGGTCAGGCAGCGCACCTCAGAACTCACGCAGAGCCTGGAGAATCTGCGCATCAAGGATGCCGCCATCGCGTCCTCGATCAACGCCATCGCGATTGCCGGTAAGGACGGAAAGCTTTTCTATGTGAACCAGGCGTTTGTTGATCTGTGGCGCCTGCAGGGGCAGGAGGATGCGATCGGGCACTCGCCGACGGAGTTCTGGGGCAGCTCTGCAGATGCTCAAGTGGCGATGGAGGCTCTGCAACAGCATGGTCACTGGCAGGGAGAGTTGCTTGCCAGCCTGAAGGATGGCACAAAGGCCTATATGCAGTTGTCGGCAAGCATGGTGATGGATGTCACCGGGTTACCCATCTGCACCATGGGCTCGTTTATAGATATTTCCCGTCGCAGGCTGAGTGAAGCACGTCTGAACGAGGCGCAGCGACTTGCCAAGGTGGGTAGCTGGGAGCTGAACCTGCTGACGGGTGAGCTGGTGTGGTCGGACGAAATATTTCGCCTGTTCGAGATCGATAAAACCCGGTTTGGCGCCACCTATTCAGCATTCCTCAACGCCATCCACCCCGAGGATCGCGAGCTGGTAAATCTTGCGTATACCGAGTCGCTGAAGGACCGAAAACCCTATGAGGTGGTTCATCGTTTGCTGATGCGCAATGGTTGCATCAAGTGGGTGCAAGAACGTTGCGAGACGGATTTTGATAGTGATGGCAAGCCCTTGTTCTCGCGCGGTACGGTGCAGGACGTTACACTGCAAAAATCGGCAGAGGATTTGTTGCACGAAAGTGAGACACGCTATCACTCAGTCGTTGCCGCTTTGTCCGAAGGCATAGTGTTGACCGCAAAAAATGGCGCGATCATTGCCGCGAATGAATCCGCCCAGCAAATCCTGGGATTGTCCCTGGACCAGATGAATGGACGTATGCCGGTCGATCCGCGCTGGCGCCCTGTTCATGAAGATGGCTCTCCTTTCTCAGGTGATACGCATCCGGGTTCGGTGACCTTGCGTACCGGCAAGCCCCAGTCAAATGTCATTATGGGTGTACATAAACCCGACGGCAGACTGACATGGATATCGATCAATTCACAGCCCATTTTCCAGCCGGGGGAGTTATTGCCCTCGACGGTGGTTGCATCATTTGTCGACATCACCGAGCGCAAGCGTGGCGAGGAAGTGCTCAGGAACACCAACGAGGAACTGGAGCGCCGCGTGGAAATTCGCACCGCAATGTTGCGCGCAGCGAAGGAAGAGGCCGAGCAGGCCAACAACAGCAAGAGTCTGTTTTTAACCAGCATGAGCCATGAGCTGCGTACACCGCTCAATGCCATTCTGGGTTATGCACAGTTGATGCAAATTGACACAGGATTGCCCGAGAGTGTTATTGATAATGCCAACGAAATAAAACGGGCGGGCGAGGTTCTGCTGAGTTTGATGAACGACGTACTCGATCTGTCACGCATAGAATCCGGCAGGCTATATCTGGAGAATGAAGTCGTCCCCTTATGCGGGGTATTGAAAAGTTGTCATTCACACAACATCCAGGCCGCGAAATCACACCATGTCTCTCTGCTCGTTGCCGAGAGCTGCTCCGCCTATCAAGTGCTGGCAGACCAGCGCGGACTGTTGCAAGTATTGAATAATCTTGTCTCCAACGCCATTAAATACAATCGCGAGGGCGGGCGCGTGAACGTGTCTTGTACTGTGGATGGTGGCATGGCGGATGAACAAAGAAAAATCAGGATATCAGTGATGGACACCGGTATCGGTATCGCGTCTGATAAGCAATCACAGCTGTTTCAACCCTTCAACCGCCTGGGTGCGGAAATGAGCAGTATCGAAGGAACCGGCATCGGGTTGGTGATTTCGCGCAAGCTGATAGAAGGCATGAACGGCGTAATCGGTGTAGAGAGTATTCATGGCTTGGGCAGCACATTCTGGATAGAGCTACCGCTTGTCGGGCAAGTGAGTACCGGTTTGTTGCCGTCAGCCGTGGCGGCTGCTGCACCAGCCGCATCGCGCAAGGTACCGCACGTGCTGGTGGCAGAGGACTATGCGCCTAATCAGAATGTGCTGTTGCTGCAGCTGCAGACGATGGGTTGCAGGGTGGATATTGCAGCGGAGGGTGCAGCTGCACTCAAAATGTGGCGCAAAAAACCTTACGATTTGATCCTGACCGATATCGATATGCCAGTAATGAATGGAACAGAATTTGCCAAAGCGGTGCGCAAAGAAGAGCTCGTCAAGGGTGGTCGCATCCCCATTGTTGCAATTACTGCGACCAGCACGAATTCTGAACTGCAGCGCTACGAGAAGGCGGGGATAGACGACGTGCTGGGCAAGCCTCTCTCCATGGATATCCTGCGAAATGGGCTGATGCGCTGGTTGGGCGAGCTGCCGGCCGAACCATCACGCACATATGTGCGCGATACTGTGCCATCTACAGGCAGCGGTGAGACAAATGCGATACTCGATATAAATTATCTCTATCAAATTCTTGGCCAGGTCAATCTGGTTCAGGCACGCATTTTGGTTGATACTTTTATGCGAACGGCAGATGAAGGCCTGCAACTGCTCAATTCGCAAACGGACAACGCCGCGGTGGTGGCTAAAGAAATGCACAAACAAAAATCCTCGGCCCGGACGGTAGGTGCGCTGCACTATGCAAATCTGGCCGCGGCTCTGGAACAACAGACGAAAGACAAGCACTTCACTGGCATCGCCTCCTCACTCTCCGTTCTGCGCCAGGCATTGACCGAGATTGAAGCAGCCGCGAGTAATCTGCTTGAAACGCAACGTGCTCACACGGCTGAACTGGTTTCTGCTTCGGCAGCCGCGGCGCCTCTAAGCAGCGTGATTTGTCATTCTGCACTGGTTGTCGATGATGACCTGGTGGTGTTGCATCAGGTCAAAGCCATGCTGGGTGCGCTCGGTGTAAGCGAGGTGCTGACGGCTATCAACGGCCTGGATGCAACCAGGGTGATGGCCGAGCGCGGCGGCGAGATTGAGGTGCTGGTTTGCGATCTCAGCATGCCGGAGATGGATGGGGTTGAGCTGATACGCCGCTTTGGAAAAATCGGCTTCAAGGGCGGTCTGATCTTGATCAGCGGCGCGGATGAAAAAATAATCAGCACCGTGAATAAGCTGGCCGTATTGCAGGGCCTGCGCGTACTGGGGCAGTTACAAAAGCCGGTGAGTGCCGCTCAGCTCGCCATCTTGCTAGCGCATACATCAGATTTGCCTTCCCAGCAACGGCAGGCAGCAACCGGTCCTGTGGTGTCGAAAGAGGCGATCCGTGCTGCCATGGCTGCCAATGAATTTTCGATCTGGTTTCAGCCCAAGGTGGAGGCCACGAACTTGCGTGTGGTGGGTATGGAGGCGTTGGCACGCTGGCAGTTGCCAAACGGGAAATTCATTTCGCCCGATAATTTCATTACCGTGGCTGAACGTGAAGGCTTGATCGGCGAGCTGTCTCAGTCGTTGGTTTCGATTGCGCTGGCTGAGGCTGCCAAACTTTTTGCAGCGGGCTTCCCGCTGAAAGTAGCGATTAATCTTTCTGGCACCTGGCTGAATGATTTGAACCTGCCGGAATTCATTCTGTCCAGGACCAGGGCGGCAGGCTTGCAGGCTGCCGACGTAATACTTGAGGTCACCGAAACCGGGGTGATGGAAGACCTGACCACGGCGCTGGATGTGCTGTCGCGCTTGCGACTTAAAGGATTTGGGCTGTCGATTGACGATTTTGGCATTGGCTATTCCTCGTTTGAACAATTGGGTCTTATACCCTTTACCGAAATGAAACTGGATCGCAGCTTTGTGAGCAAGGGGGTAGAGGATGCAGCTGCACGCGCTATTCTTGAAAGCAGCATGGATATGGCGCATAAGCTCGGCCTGTCAACCGTGGCCGAGGGGGTCGAGACGGAACTAGATCTCAAGCTGGTGCGCAGCCTGGGTTGTGATCTGGTGCAGGGATACTTGATTGCCAAGCCGATGCCGGTGAAAGAAATGTTGGTCTGGCTGGAAAGCGCGAAGAACAAGAAAAAAGGAATGTGATGGAGGACGCTCACTTCATTAAAGCGCCAGTCACCGCGCATCCCGCTTGCCTTTGCATCGTCCATTATTTGTCGCGGCAAGGCGGCAATAATCAGCCTGCGTCCAATATGGCGACCGCTGAGCGGATCGATGTCCGGCTATGGCATGGCTGTGTGGAATGGCGGTATGATAAAATCGTATAGTCAATTATGCGGGTTCTGCCATGTCGGGAAATATCTTCGGTACTTTGTTCAGTGTCACTTCGTTCGGTGAGTCGCACGGCCCGGCCATAGGCTGTGTGGTCGATGGCTGTCCGCCGGGCATGGAAATTTCAGCCGAATACATCCAGCATGAACTGGACCGGCGCAAACCAGGCACCTCGCGCCATGTCACGCAGCGGCGCGAATCGGACACCGTGGAAATTCTCTCCGGCGTGTATGAAGGCAAGACCACCGGCACACCCATTGCGCTTTTGATACGCAATGAAGACCAGCGCAGCAAAGATTACAGCAATATCTCCGAGAGTTTCCGTCCCGGCCATGCCGATTACACCTACTGGCAAAAATACGGCGTGCGTGATCCGCGCGGTGGCGGCCGTTCCTCGGCGCGCGAAACCGCAGTGCGTGTGGCCGCCGGTGCCATCGCGAAGAAGTGGTTGTATGAGCGTTACGGCGTGGTGATACGCGGCTACATGGCACAACTGGGCGAAATTGAGATTCCATTCAGGAGTTGGGATGTGGTAAACGAAAATCCGTTTTTCGTCGCCGATAACAGCTATGTGGCGCAGCTGGAGGAGTACATGGATGCCTTGCGCAAGTCGGGCGATTCCATCGGTGCCAAGCTCACGGTGGTGGCCGAAAACGTCCCGGTGGGCTGGGGTGAGCCGGTGTATGACAGGCTGGACGCGGATATCGCCTTTGCGATGATGGGCATCAATGCCGCCAAGGGCGTGGAGATCGGCGCGGGCTTTCGCTGTGTCACCCAGCGCGGCAGTGAGCATGGCGATGAGCTGACGCCGCAGGGCTTCTTGTCCAATCATGCGGGCGGTGTGTTAGGGGGGATTTCAACCGGGCAGGATATCATTGCGCACGTCGCGATCAAGCCTACTTCCAGCATCCGCATTCCGCGCCGCTCAATCAACAAGCAAGGTGAGCCGACGATGGTGGAAACGCACGGACGCCATGATCCCTGTGTTGGCATACGCGCCACGCCGATCGCCGAAGCCATGCTGGCTCTGGTGCTGATCGAGCACGCGCTGCGCCATCGCGCGCAGAATGCAGATGTGGTGTGTGCTACACCGAAAATCCCCGGAAGAGTAGCGTAGGCGCCCGATTCGCCGCGAATACCTGCAAGCAGCTTTTCGCACCGTCAAGCTGCTTGCAGTCTGGTGTTTTCTTGTTTTCCACGGGTATCGCGCTGTTGTCGCTCCCGGCAATAGCTCGATATATACGGGTTCAGTATCCTACGGTTCAGAATTTGTTCCTGGTTAGCGTGGCCATTGGCTCTGTTTTGGCTGAGGCCCGCTCCCGCTGATAGAGATAATATCGGTCGCCTTTCTGTCCTTTCCTGCCGCCCGTCCAGACTATTTTCCAGTCGCCCTGCTTTTGGTCGGATCTGGATAAATTACCCTGGGTCAACAGCAGGTCGCAATTCAGCTCGCCTCTCGGTATGGTCAGTATGTTGCCAAAATAGTGCAGCATGGCTTTTTGAGCGTCGCCCAGATAGCGGCTGGCAACGCAGCCGTGTTTTTCCGGTATAACCTCCGTCAGCGAGGTGACCATGGTGCGATAGCTTTTGTTGAAGTCCAGCCACGGTAGCCACAGGGTCATGGCGAGTACCCACAGCAGGGTGACGCCTGCAGCCCAGTTGACGACCGAGCGGCGTATGGAGCGTCCCACGCGCCACACCAGCAGCAGCCAAAGTACAGTGACTGCGAGTGCAATCAGGAATGGAACCAGGTCGAACGAGGTGACAAATTCAGACTGGTATTCTTTTAACCAGCGTGAAACCTTGGTGCTTTGACCTGTTATCAGGCTTGCCCAGCTCCACCACAGTAATAGGGCGATAAAGCCGAAGGTGATAATGCCAAAGCGGTCCAGTGCGTTGGCCGCGCCGCGGCGTACTTTCGGCAGCGCCATGGTGGCCAGCAACACGATGGGCAACAGCATAGGCAAGGCAAATACTTCTTCGCTGTAAGGAAGGAGGCTCAGTGAGACCAGTATGGCCAGAAAGCTTACCAGCAGCAGTTGACCGTCGCGCTGTTGCCATATTTTCTTGCGTGCATCCCATATTCCCCAGGCTGCGAGCGGCAAAGCGGGCCACGCAAACCATGGCAGTATTTTGAAATAGTAGACAAATGAAGAAGTATTCGCAGCTTTGGCAAACTGCAGCCAGTTATTAATATTATTCTGCCATGCCCACTGCATGAATAATTCCGGCGAGTGTTGAAACAGCAGCGCAGGCCAGATGACTAGCCAGGGCAAGGCAGAGAGCACTGCGATGGCGAGCGTGGAGAAATAACTGCGTGTGCGCCAGTTGCCGAATACAAAAAGTGGTGTGCTGATAGCCAAAAACAACACAGGTGCGATAAAGCCCTTGGTCATAAAGCCGAGCCCAAGGCCGGTGCCGAGCAGCAAGCCGGCGAGCACAGGCCGGCGCGGGCTCAGCGCATAGCCATAGAGCATCATGGCGAAGCCGGCAAGCAGGCCGAGATCGGTGCTCAGTAAATGCGCGTTCACCAGCATGCCGAGGCAGCCGATCAGAATGATGGCTGCTGCCCAACCGCGATCCTTGCCAAATAATTCGCGCCCGGAAAATCCAACAAAGATCAGCGTAAGCGCAACATAAAAGCCGCTGGCCAGACGCGCCCCGTCATGCAGTGGCAGCAGCGGCGAAAAAAGCTTGGCGAAGGCCGCGGCGGTAATGTAAAAAAAAGGCGGCTTGTCCAAAAATGGCTCGCCCGCCAGCGTGGGCACAAGCCAGTCGCCGCTTTGCAGAATATGATAAACAAGCCCGAAACTATAAGCCTCGTCAGGTTTCCACGGATCATGTCCGATCAGCCCGGTGGCAAGCCAGGTAAAACACAGCAATGCCAAAAGCCATGCCTTGGGGGCGGTGATGGCAGTCTCTTTGAAGTAGGAGTAAGCGTGCATATTGGGAAGGCTATGCTGGTTTTAGCAGCTTGATGAAATTGGCTGCCGAAACAGCGCGCAGGCAACAGTGCAGCAGGGTAAAAGGGGTAGAACTCATGGTCGAATTATGGAGCAAAACCTTGGTAAAACATAGGCAATAAAAAAGGCAGCTGTGGCTGCCTTTTTTTCAGTATGCACAGCGATACCAGAGCTTAGGCAGCTTTTGCGCCTGCTTTGTTGTATTTCTGGTTGAACTTCTCAATGCGACCCGCGGTATCCACGATCTTCTGGGTTCCGGTATAGAACGGGTGGCATTCAGAACAAACTTCAACGTGCAGGGTTGGTTTGCCAATTGTGGATTTGGTCTTGAAAGCATTGCCGCAGCTGCAGGTCACGGCAATTTCATTATATTGTGGGTGAGCGTCTGTTTTCATCTTGGTTTTCCTAGCATCAGTAATTGGTGCGGCAAATAGTACGCACGCATAAGGGGGCGAATTATCCATGAATGGCGGATTTTCCGCAAGTTCCTCGAGTTGCCGGTTTGCGATGCGCATCGGGGTCCAAAGTGTAGAATCATGGTCCGGGTACATACAGGAGCAATCAAGATGCAGAAATTAAGCGGCCAGGATTATCGGACTTTAGCGTTGGCGGCGCTCGGGGGCGCTCTCGAATTCTACGATTTCATTATTTATGTGTTTTTCGCGGTAGTAATAGGGAAGCTGTTCTTCCCGTCCGATATGCCCGATTGGCTGCTGCAGATTCAGGTCTTCGGGATTTTCGCGGCCGGCTATCTGGCGCGCCCGCTGGGCGGAATAATCATGGCGCATTTTGGCGATTTGCTGGGGCGCAAACGCATGTTCATGTTGAGTATTATTCTCATGACCGTACCGACGCTGGCAATCGGTCTGTTGCCTGTCTATGCCGTGATTGGCATCTGGGCACCGTTATTGTTACTGGCGTTCAGAGTGATGCAGGGAGCGGCGATAGGCGGTGAAGTACCGGGTGCCTGGGTATTCGTGTCTGAACATGTACCACCGCGCCATATCGGCTTTGCCTGCGGCGTGCTGACAGCCGGTCTGACAGGCGGCATTCTGCTGGGTTCGCTGGTCGCGATGTCCATTAACAAAATCTATACCCCGGCAGAAGTGCTGGCTGAAGGATGGCGCGTGCCGTTCATCATAGGCGGAATTTTTGGTTTTGTATCGGTCTGGCTGCGCCAGTGGTTGCAGGAAACCCCCCTATTCAAGGAGATGCAGGCGAGGCAGGCATTATCCAGGGAGATGCCGTTAAAGAAAGTGCTGCGCGATCACCGCTCATCGGTGATTCTGACCATGTTGATGACCTGGCTGTTGTCTGCCGCGATCGTGGTGATGATACTGATGACACCGGCCCTGCTGCAAAAACTTTATGCCATTCCCGCGGATGTCACCCTGCTGGCCAACAGCATTGCGATTCTGGCTTTGAGTGTGGGGTGCATTGTATTTGGTGCGCTGGCTGACCGCTTCGGCCCGGGGCGTGTACTGGTGGCGGGATGCATTATGTTGGGTGTCAGTTCCATGGTTTTATATCAGGAGGTGTCGACTTCAACGGAACACATCAATGCGCTATATGCTTTCTGCGGTTTCTTTGTGGGTGTGATTGGTGTGGTTCCAAGTACTGCAGTCAAAGCTTTCCCTACCGTCGTGCGATTTTCAGGTTTGTCTTTTTCATACAATGTGGCATACGCGATATTCGGCGGCTTGACGCCGTTGTTTGTCACCAGGATGTTGGTGTCAAACAAAATGGCGCCGGCGCATTATGTATTGGGAATGTCTGTGTTAGGCGTGCTGATCGGCATCTATTTGTGGCGTCGAGAGCATGAGCCCAAGCCCCGATGACGCTTTTTTATGCGACAATGCGCGCCACGTAAAGAGCGTGCCAGCTTTGCGGGACATCTGATCTGTCAGGCAACAACTAATCAATCTTCAAGGTGTGTTGGTAGTGTCACAAGAAAATCTCAAACAATTGCTCGCGGCGGACATGAATGCCGTAGATCAGGTCATACGTACCCGTTTGCATTCCGATGTCGCATTGGTAAGCCAGGTGGGCGAGTACATCGTCAATAGCGGCGGCAAACGTTTGCGCCCGATGCTGGTCGTGTTGTCGGCCAAGGCCTTCGGCTATGGCGGAAATCATCATCATGATTTGGCTGCCGTCGTCGAATTCATCCACACGGCAACCCTGCTGCATGACGACGTGGTGGATGATTCCGATCTGCGCCGTGGACAAGCGACTGCCAGTGCGTTATTTGGCAATTCTGCAAGCGTATTGGTGGGTGATTTTTTATATTCGCGCGCCTTCCAGATGATGGTGGAAGTGGGCGATATGCGCGTGATGCAAACACTGGCGGACGCAACCAATATCATCGCAGAGGGCGAAGTGCTGCAATTGCTCAACTGCCATGATGCGAGCGTTGATGCAGACAACTACCTGCGCGTGATCTACTGCAAGACTGCCAAATTATTCGAGGCCGCGATGCGCCTGGGCGCCATACTCTGCAAAGCGGATCAGGCGAGCGAACAGGCTGTGGCGCAATACGGCGTACATTTGGGCACCGCCTTCCAACTGGTGGACGACGTGCTGGACTATTCAGGCAACGCGCAGGAGATAGGCAAGAACCTGGGCGATGATCTGGCCGAAGGCAAGCCTACCTTGCCCCTGATCTATGCCATGCAACACGGCACTCCTGCGCAGGCAACCCTGGTGCGCACAGCCATCGAACAAGGTGACCTCACACTGTTCGATGAAGTGTTGCAGGTGGTGCAACAAACTGGCGCGCTGGAATACACACGTCAGCAAGCACAACGCGAGGCAGAGGCTGCCTGTGCGGCACTGGCGATGTTGCCGGAGTCGCAGTACAGAAAATCGTTGATGGAATTGGCCGAATTTGCCGCATCGCGCAAATTCTGATTGAAATTTTGTAGGGTGCGCCGTGCGCACCATGGTGCGTGGGACGCACCCTACGAGATGTCACTTCCGATTACGAAATGGGAGCAAGCAGTGAAGAGCAACAACCCAAGGTTGTAATAGCCATGCAGCAATACTGGCACCAGTATGCCGCGATAGCGTTCCCTGAAATGCCCCAATAGCAGCGATACAGCAAAATAACCGGGCACGAGTATCAAGGCATGTTGCCATGCATGCGCGCATGCAAAAGCGATGCTGGTACACCAGTTTGCTCTGCTGGCTCCTGCCGCAAGCTTCTTAAACCAGCCCCGGTTCAGCAGCCAGCCCTGCATAAATCCCCTGAATAAAATCTCTTCGGTAATGGGAGTCAATACGAACAGCGCAACCGAGCCCAGCCCCCATCCCTGCGCGGGATCAGTATTCCAGGCAGGAACCCATGGCCACACCAGCAGTGGCACAACAAGCGCAATCAATAATTGAAAATCAATCCTTGCCAAGGCGTGGCATTAAGCGCTGTCTGAAGCTATAGGACAGGATTGCGCAGAGAGCCAATAGCAGGGACATATCCGGATTGCCGTCTGCAGGCATAATCGAACAACCGCCCCCGCCACTGCTCCCGTTGCTGTTTTTTGTCGCTGCCATGGCTGTCGCCGCTGAATAAGGCAAAGCACTATCCTGTACTGCCAGCCTGGCATTAAGTATCCCTGCGCCGCAGTTGTTCAGCGTGGCGCAGTCATAAAGCGCCCACGTATTGGATGTCGGAAAGGCCGTCACTGATGCGGCCAGGATGGTTTTGATCCTGGCCGGCGTCAGGGACGGTGTGCGCGCCAGCATCAATGCAACGGCGGCTGACACATGTGGCGTAGCCATGCTTGTACCCTGATGGTAGGCATAAGCGGAGCCCGTGGTAAGGTTTGGTGTGGTCAAGCTGCTATTGCTTGTAGATAAAATACCGGGGTCGAAGCCGGACAGGCTCATGTCTGCTCCCTGGGCTGCGATCGTGACCTTGACCGGATTTGCGGTGTTGCTCGAAGGCGAGCTGTAGTTGCTGTATGCCGCGCGTAGCCCGTCTCTGCCTATGGCTGCGACAGTAATGACATTGTTGCAGTTTGCAGGACTGTATTTCGCCACATCATCGTTGCTATTGCCGGCAGCCACTACAATAACAGCGCCGCTAGCAACGGCTGCATTGATGGCGTCTTGTTCCGACGTGCCGCAAGAGCCCAGCCCACCCAGGCTGAGGTTAATCACTTTGGCAGGGTAAGGATTGGCGATGATCGGGTGTACGTTTGCTGCCCATCGAATTCCCTCCGAGATGTCCGATGTATAGCCACCACCTTTGCCAAGGACGCGCACCGGCAGTATGCGGGCTGAATAAGCACCGCCAATGACACCAACGCCGTTGTTGCCGATAGCCGCAATGGTTCCCGACACATGGGTGCCGTGCCAGGAACTGGCTATGGGGTTCAGAGGGGAAGGTGCGGGGAAAAGGGATGGATTGTCTATCATATCCTGAAGGGTGATGTAGTCACCAGTATCGCTCGCGTCGGGGGTAGGTGCGACTGTGGTATTGCCGAAGAAATTAGCCGCACATCCCGAGGTTGCCGTTGTCCCGCGGATTCTGCAGTGGGAAATAAAATCATATCCTGGCGACACCAGGTTACCCGTGGCCGGAGAAATCGTACCGCCCGGACCAACAATATCCACATGCGGTGTAATACCGGTATCGACCACTGCTACCACCACTCCGGTTCCGCTGCTGGTGGTCCATGCGGATTGGAAATCGGCGCCATAATTGCCGCTTGATCCGGGAACAGGCGATGCGACGGGAATAACAGGCTGCATGGCCCACAGATTGCCGTACGACGCATCGTTGGGTACGGCCTGGGTGGTCAATATACGGTCTTCTTCAACGTACTCCACATCGCTTAAGCCGCGAATATTGCTGATGGCCTGATTGACGGCCTGCTTATCGGGAGAGCCCTGCAAAATCACGATATGCGCACCATTTGAAATAGCATGCGATTCGGCTAATGCCACTCCCGCCGTCATCTGCAACTGGTTGAGCGCATCGGCGGTAAAGGGACGCATCATTTCAGTGATGATTTGTGCCTTGCTCATGATGCTGGTCCAGCGGGCGGGTTTGAACTTGACGATTAATCTGTTGCTGACGGTGCTGCTTTTATTTTGCTGAACATAAGCAGGTTTGACATTATCGGCAGCCGATACCGTAAATGAACTGGCTGTCAAAATGACCGCCAGTATGGATAAAAAGTAATTTATGACGCATCGTTTCATAACATTCCAAACCTGGTTAGCTGGTGGTTGCCGAATCAATTGCTAAATATTTAATATATACATAATGTTACTGGATCTGCTTGAGCCTGTCCTGTTCTACAAGCCGGATGCCAAGCGCCGCATCGCCGGGCAGCAAGGCACCTGCAAATGATGAGAATGTTTGTCCCGGCGCCAGGTCAATTTGATAAATTGCAGCATCGCTGGCGGACAGGCGAACAAAAACGGGCTGACATTGACAAGCCTCTGCAATGGCAGCGGTCAATTGCAGTCTTCCCGAAGCCGCGGACTGTTTAAGATATACGATCACGCGGATGGTAGTGGGCTCTGTTTGGGCTGCTGCCGGTATGGCAGATTTGCTCTTTATCGCGCGTGGCCGTGGCAAGTCAAAGTTATAAGATGCACCCACTGTTAGCAGCGACAGGGTATCGGTACCTATCGTTTCATCGCCAATTTTTCCCATGTTTTCATATTGAACGCGTAGCGCGGTGGATTTGTTGATGGCGTACTGAATGCCCGCGCCGTAGGAAAACGAAGTGGTGCTGACACTATAGGAAGGAATGACCGGACCCGGATTCACTTTACTGGTGACGTTCAAATAGGTGTTGGCAAATCCCAACTTTCCGGTCAAGGCAAAGGAACTTGAAACGGGGAAGCTGGCTGTGCCCGAGAACCGGAATCCGGAGATTTCCTGTGTGACTTCCAGATTCGAGCCGGACACCGGACCGCTTGTTTGCGGAGAACCATAGTTGGCATAGCCGAGCTCCAGTCCAAACCTGTCGCTGAACTGGTAGCCCCCATCCAGCGTATAGGCAAAAGCGCTATCCTTGCAACTGAAGCCATTTGCCGGATTGGCACAAAAGTTTTTAAGTCTGGACATGCCCCCATTGAAGGCCACGTAGTAGGGGGCGGCTTCTGCAAAATTAGCCACCCCAACACCAATGCTCAATGACGCTGCGGTCAGGATTATTATTATTTTTTTCATGATGATGCGTATCAATCAGATTGAGTAACGGGTAAACATCAAAAAACACGCTGGCATATTACACTTATCATCAATTGTTGAATACGCTGCGTCAGCGCACCATCTGGTTCATTTCAATGATCGGCATCAAAATGGCCAGCACGATGGTCAGCACCACGCCGCCCATGAGCAGGATGAGCACCGGCTCCAGCAGTGACGTCAGCACCGAGGTGTAGTTGCCTATCTCCTGTTCCTGCTGTGTGGCAGCGCGATCGAGCATGGCATCCAGTTTGCCGCTGCTCTCGCCGCTGGCAATCAAATGCACCAGTATCGGCGGGAACAGACCGGAAGCGGCGAGGGCGCGGCTCAGCGTGACGCCTTCGCGCACTTTTTTTGCAGCCTCCTCAAGCGCGTGGCGCATCGGCAGGTTCGTCACCACACCCGCAGCGGCTTGCAGCGAAACCAGCAGCGGCACGCCGCTGCCGGCTAATATGGCAAGGGTGCTGGCCATGCGCGCGGTATTGAGGCCGCGTATCAGTCTGCCCAGCATAGGCAGGCGCAATAAACGCAGGTGCCATTGAAAACGAATTTCTTCGCGCCGCAACAGGGCGCGCGCAATAAATCCAGCGCCTGCCAGCGCAAGCAGCAAATACAACCAGGCCGCCTGCAGCGCCGAACTCAGGCCGATCAGCATGCGGGTTAACAAAGGCAGGGTCTGTTGCGATTGTTGAAACACGCTCACCACCTGCGGCACGACATAAATCAATAAACCCAGCACCACCGCAAAGGCCACCACCGTAACGATGGCGGGATAGACAAAAGCCAGCACGACTTTCTGCCGCAACACCTGGCGTGACTCGGTGTAGTCAGCCAGTCGCAGCATCACATGGCCAAGTTCGCCGGAGGCCTCGCCCGCCTTGACCAGCGCGCGATAGATGTCGGGGAATACGCTTTGATACTGACCCATCGCCTGCGCCAGGGTATGCCCTGCCAGCAATTCTGAACGCACACCGGCCAGGATCTGGTGTACCGATTCGTCTTCGCTCTGTTCGATCAGGGCGCTTAAGGAGGACTCCAGGGTCAAGCCCGCTTCGAGCAGGGTGGCCAGCTGGCGAGTGAGCATGCTGAGCTGTGCCGAAGAAATGCCGCGACGCAGGCGCCAGCGCTGGCCCGAGCCGGTGTGCAACGTTTCCTGCGTCACCGCATCCACCTTGACCACCATCAGCCCCAGTTCGCGCACCCGCGTTCTGGCCTGGCGCAGGCCTTCTGCCTCGATCACGCCGTGAGTGGTGCGGCCCGCGCTATCCAGCGCTTCATAACGGAATGCGGCCATGGTTAGCCCTTAATCCCAAATCCGGCAATTGGACGATGTGCTGTCATGTAGGGTCCGTCCAACGCACCATGGTGCGCACGGCGCACCCTGGTCGCGGTAAATTCAGGATACCTGTTGGTGAGCATGGATATATAAAAAAACGAATTTCTGATCATTTGCTTACGGCCTCAATGGAGCGGTCAACTGCCTTTTCCAGGTTATTCGCGCGTCACGCGCAGCAACTCTTCAAGCGAAGTCGTACCCGAGGTGACCAGGCGCAAGCCATCCTGTCGCAGGCTGTGCATCCCCTGCTGCAGCGCATATTCGCGCAACTGCTGTTCGGCTACGCGGTCATGGATCAAACGGCGCAGGCCCTCATCCACGCGCATCAATTCATAAATGCCGGTGCGCCGGTGATAACCGGTGTGGGTGCATGCAGGACAGCCTACCGGACGATACAGCATGGCAGGTGTCGCGCCCTCCAGCAGCGCCAGTTCGGTTGCGCTGGGCTCATAGGCCTCGCGGCAGACGCTGCATAAACAGCGCACCAGACGTTGCGCCAGGATGCCGAGCATGCTCGATGACAGCAGGAAGGGTTCGACGCCCATGTCGGTGAGACGGGTGACCGAGCTTGCGGTGTCATTGGTATGCAGGGTTGCCAGCACCAGATGCCCGGTCAGGCTGGCCTGCACCGCGATTTGCGCAGTCTCCAGATCGCGTATTTCGCCGATCATGATCACATCCGGGTCTTGTCGCAGAATGGCGCGCAGGGCCCGCGCAAAAGACATGTCGATACGCGGATTCACCTGTGTCTGGCCGATGCCGTCGAGGTCGTATTCGATCGGATCTTCCACGGTCATCACATTGGTCACCGTTGCGTCGATGCGCGACAGCGCGGCGTACAGGGTCGTGGTTTTTCCTGAACCCGTAGGCCCGGTGACCAGCACGATGCCATGCGGTTGGCGTACCAGTTCATCAATCTGCGCGAGCGTAGCCCCGTCCATCCCCAGACGTTCAAGATCCAGCCGCCCCGCGTCTTTATCCAGCAAGCGCAACACCACGCGCTCGCCATGACCAGTCGGCAGCGTGGAGACACGCACATCCACCGGGCGTCCGGCCAATCTTAGCGTGATGCGACCATCCTGCGGCAGGCGCTTTTCGGCGATGTCCAGCTCGGCCATGATTTTGAGGCGCGATACCATCGCCGCATGCAAGGCGCGGTGCGGCTCGACCACATCCATCAGTGTGCCATCGACGCGGAAGCGCACCACTGAGCGTGTTTCAAAGGGTTCGATGTGGATATCCGAAGCGTTGTCGCGGACGGCCTGGGTCAGCAAGGCATTGATCATGCGGATCACCGGCGCATCGTTTTCCGCGTCCAGAAGATCCTCGGTCTGCGGCAGATCGTGCACCAGTTGCGATAAATCCATGTCCTGTTCCACATCGCCAACCATGGATGCGGCCGAGCCATCAGACTGCGCGTAGGCCAGGGCAAGCGCCTTGTCGAATTCGTCCAGCGGCAGCAGCGTGGCATGCAGCGGCACACCCAGCGCGCGACGCACTTCGGCCAATGTGGCAGCCGAGGCACCTTTGCGCACCTGCACTTCGGCGCGTTCATTTGACAAGTTCGACAGCAGCACGCCCTTGGCTTTGGCAAAGGCATAGGGAATTTTTCTGATGACCTGACGCTCGGTAAGGGCGGAGACTTTCTGTTCCATGATGACGGTTTATGGTTTTGCCGGAGCAGCCCCGGTTGCAGGCGCCTTTTCTGACGGCGGCGTTGTTGATTCATTTTCGACGCCATTCACCGAGTCTGCGTTTTCCTGTTCTTCTGTTCCGTCGGCGGGTGAACTACCCGGAGCGGCGGAGGCGGTCGCAGGCAGCGATGAAACAGGCACCGGTTTCAGATCCGGCAATTTGGGGCCGGGCATGCCGGGCAACAGCAGATGCCATGGAACCAGGCTCTGCTCCTGCTGGTCGCGCAAGTACTGGTATCTGTCCTGCGTCAAGCCCTGCGAGGCAACAGCAGTGCGCAGTATCGAGGGACGAATAAAGATCATTAAATTGGTTTTGTTGCTCGTACGTGTCTCATAGCGGAACAGCCAGCCCAGCAGAGGAATATCGCCCAGCAAAGGCACTTTGGATTCACCCAATGTGACTTTATCCTCGATCAGGCCGCCCAGCACCAGAGTTTGTCCATCATCCACCAGTACAGTCGTGTCGAGTGAACGCTTGAAGGTAATCAGGCCGGCTACATTGGTTGACTGGTCATCGACGGAGGAAACTTCTTGAAATATAACCATTTTTACGGTTCCGCCTTCTGAAATCTGGGGCTTGATTTTTAATATCAGACCCACATCCTTGCGCTCTATCGTCTGGAAGGGATTCGGGTTTGCCGTTGTACCCTGCTGTGAGCCGGTGATGAAAGGCACGTTTTTGCCGATAATGATTTTTGCTTCTTCATTGTCAAGCATTGTCAAATTGGGCGTGGACAGGATATTTGTCTTCGAATCCGTCTGCAGGGCGCGCGCCAGCGCACCGAGATTGCTATCGCGCACAATACCGATATTCAGGCCGGTGCCCACCGAAGGCCCTGTTGCCGAGCCGAAACTTTTGCCGACATCAATGATGTTGGTGCCCGCGCCACCGAAATTTGTGCCGCCACCCACCTGTGTTCCGCCACCTTCGACTCTGCCAGCGCCCTGCCACTGGATACCAAATTCGGCAGCTTTGTCGGCTGACACTTCCGCGATCAAAGCTTCCACAAAAACCTGTGCACGACGCACGTCGAGCATGTCGATCACCGCGCGAATGTTGTTGTAGATGTTGCTGGTCGCGGTAATAATCAGGGCGTTGGTCGAGGCATCGGCCTGTATCATGCCGCCGCCGCCAACGGCGCCTGAGCCGGTAGGAGCGCTGGGGATACCCGCGGAGGCTGGTGTGGCAGCAGCGCCTGCTGCGGCGGCTGCGGAGGTATCACCCGACAACACGGCACGCAATGTTTGAGCCAACTTCACCGCCTCGGCATTTTTCAAATACACCACATGCATATTGCCCAGCTTGCCGGTTTTAATATCGAGCTTCTTAACCAGTTCGCGTACCCGATCAAGCTTATCCTGATTTTCGGTGCGGACCAGAAGGCTATTTGTGCGCGAATCCGCCAACAACACAAAACGCGCGCTTGAATCTGTGCCGGCGCCCGGTACACCCGCCGCGCCGTCCTGTAACAAACGATTGATCGTTTGTGCCAGCTCGACGGCTGAAGCACGCTTAACCGGAATAATAACCGGTTCGCCTTTGCCAGGCTGGTCGATTGAATTAACAATCTGCTCGATACGCCGCATATTGCTCGCGTAATCCGTTACCACCAGCGTGTTGTTGTTCGGGTAGGCAACCACGATATTATTTGGCGCAATCAGCGGTCGCAAAACCGGAACCAGTTGCGCCGCAGATTCATACTTCAGTACATACACGCGCGTGATCAGCTTTTCTCCGGTACCTCTCTCATTCACGCCGGAGACATACAGCTTGGCATCCGCCTCGGGCATAACCTTGGTGACACCGCCGGCTTCCACCGCAGCAAAGCCCTGCATGCGCAGGGTGGAAAGCAAAATATCGTAAGCGAGTGGCGCTGCAACAGGCGTGGAAGAAATAATATTGATGGTACCCTTTACACGCGGATCAACAACGAAATTCCGCCCGGTGATGTGTGACACAGCTTTGATAACTTCTTCAATATCGGCATTCACAAAATTGAGTGATACTTTCTCTTCCTGCGCGCTGATGGCCAACGGAGAGATGCACAGTGTCGCCAAAAAAATAATCGGCAAGGTGATGCGCACAGCCAGAAAATTATTAAAAAAAGTCATAAATAATTCCGTTATTGTTATTTAGTATAGACATGCCCCCAAAATTGCCGGCAGATAACAAGTCACACAACTTATCTGCGCGGCGGACGCAAGTTATTTTGCATGGCCTTGCCGTTGCCGTTCACTACATTATTTGGTTTACTGCCCGCCGCCGCACCGTATGCAGGGGAATCCGCTTTATTTGCCGAGCCGGCATACTTGTTTTCCAGATTGACGCGCTGTTGCACACCTGCGCGCTCCAGCAATACATGATCGGGCTGCACATCCACCAATTTGGTTCCGGTGGCAACTTCTTCGCCGACCGCGACACCCACCTGGCGATTATCGGCCAGCTTCAACACTGCAAATCCCTTTTTGCCGGCGCTTGCAGAGAATACACCCAGCAACTGTACATTCGGCAGCGCCACACCTTCGGAAGCTGCTTCAGTCGATACCGCCACGCCAAACAGCCGGCTCGCTTCAATACCGGCTGTGCGCTCGGGGACGACAGCGGTGAAAGTTGCCTGCGGCGCAAACAAAATCCAGAACCATCTCGCCAGCAGCACGCCCAGCACCAGGGCGCTCACACTGCGCCAGGAAAAAGGCCAATAAACAGACAGGCGCGACAGGGTGGTCAAAACCATATCACCTATTGCGCCAATTGACCCCATATTAATTTTGAGCATCTGCCTATTTCCCCCGCTTCCCAAGCGCACAGTATACAACGAACGCTGTAAGCAGCGGTTTCCTATAGATTAATGGACATGCAATGAAGCATATGAGTATTACCCGCTAGATTAAAAGGGGGCAGTGGTGAATTTTGCCTATCTTCGTCGATAAACAAGTGAATTATTACCTTGAACGCTGATTGAGATTAGCTGTGATACAAAAAGAATGGCCGAACAGCCCTCTCACTGGAAATGCTGACTGATACCAAGCACCAGGCCGTAATTGACGGTGTGGCTAACGGGCTCAAAAACGTTACCCACTACTGTGCCATTGCTGGTGAGGGGGGCAGTTGCGCTGCGGCCGAGTTCATAACTTTCCGCATACGGCTCAACGATCAGGCTTGAAGAATGACTCAGCGTATGACGCCAGGGAAGAGCCAGCCTGACGCCCCAGCGTTCGCCGAGAGATAGCTTGGCATTGTCGTAACCGCCGTTGAAATTAATCTGGATCGCCGGATTCACGGTCCGCAGCAAGCGTGCATCCAGCAACAAGCGGGAGTATGCAGACTCATAAACTGCCGCTTTTGCCCCGACAACGCCTGACCACCAGGTGTAGGTTTCAAGCAGCCCGCTGACGGGTATGCCGCCGGCTGTGGTCGTAGGCTGGATATTACGATCCCAGTGATGGTAGCCGGCGCCAAGGTAGAGTGCAAAATTTGCGCCTCGGCTGCTCTGCAGCCAATATTCTGCACGCACCGCAACGTCGGCGATATTCTGCCGGGTGTGTGTGTTTATTGGGATGCCCGTATTGGTTTGGCCGGCATAGACCACGTCACCGCCGTGATAAGCAAAGTCGCCGGCAAACTGCCAGCGGTTGACCGTATGACTCAAGCCCAGCACCCCCCCCGGAATAAAGCCATCTTCGCGGTCGAGCAGCTTTCCCGCGTCATCAGATTCCTGATAGCCAAAATGCAATACCGAGGCGGCAATCGTCAACTCGCTGCCCTTTTCAGGCTGTGCCATTGCCCCGAGCGGAGCCAGCAGCGCGAGCAGCGTGCACAGCTTGGGCAGCAGATTTGGTCTCAGGATCGTCGTAGGCATGATGGGCATTATGACTGAACATCGTCCAGGAAAAAAGTGCGAAAAATTGCGCAGGCTTTTCAGCCTGCGCACCTTGAATGTTTTTAGGGAAACACTGATTAAGTCCATTTTGTCGTTCCCGCGAAGGCGGGAACCCAGTCAAATCAAAGAGCTGGA
>DATKTO010000028.1:0-2123 GCA_035531075.1 Gallionellaceae bacterium | reverse complement strand
TTCGCATCGCATGTTCCGTGGCTTGAAGTGCTGCACTCGACGCTGCTGCCAACAATTCATCACACGCAGAACTACCTGTTGCTGCTGGTGGCGATTTTTGGCACCACCATCAGCCCCTATCTGTTTTTCTGGCAGGCCGGGCAGGAAGTCGAGGAACTGAAGTTGCAGCGCAAAGGCGCCTCGCTGCTCAGATCACCTGAAGACGCCACGCAGCACCTGCACCGCATCAACATCGACACCGGGCTGGGCATGGCATTTTCGCAGCTGATAGCGGTTTTTATCATGCTGACCACCGCAGTCACGCTGTATACCCACGGCGTGCATGACATACAGACATCTTCGCAGGCCGCCGAAGCTTTGCGCCCGATCGGCGGAGAGTTCACCTTCCTGCTGTTTGCCGCCGGAATCATCGGCACCGGGATGCTGGCCGTGCCGGTACTGGCCGGCTCGGCTGCCTATGCGGTTGCGAACACCTTCCGCTGGTCGTCCAGCCTCAGTCTGGAACTTAAAGAGGCCAAAGGCTTTTATGCGATCATCGCACTGTCGACCATCGTAGGTGTGCTGTTGAATTTCAGCCCCATCGATTCGATCAAGGCGCTGTTGTGGAGCGCGGTGGTAAACGGTGTGATATCGGTGCCCCTGATGATCGCGATGATGCGTATGGCAACACAGAAAAAAATCATGGGGAAATTTGCGATCAGTGTGCGGCTGCAATGGCTGGGCTGGATGGCAACCACTGTGATGGCTGTCACGGTAATGGCATTCGGCGTGACCAGCGTAGCGGCGCATTTCAAGCTGGACTGGTAATTCCACTTGAGTAACGTTCAAAATCTGTTTTAATGCGCGGGTCGGCATAGCCGTTTAATAGCCAAGTCTGGCCGACCCCTTGGCGTCGAACTCCAGCCGGCACATTCTGCCACGGCGCATATTGGGAAGCGACACCCAGTTTTTCACGCAGCCCAATGTAAATTTCGGCAACTGACTTAATATCCACTAGGGAGATAACCATGGGCATGATTCAGGAATTCAAGGAGTTTGCAATCAAGGGGAATGTGGTTGATATGGCCGTCGGTGTGATTATCGGCGGCGCATTCGGAAAAATCGTTTCTTCATTTGTAACGGATGTCATCATGCCGCCCATCGGCGTGCTGATAGGCGGGGTGGATTTTTCGAAGCTGTCTTTTATCCTTCAGGATGCCACCGCGACTGCGCCGGCGGTTGTGATCAGCTATGGAAAATTCATACAAACGATCGTCGATTTTACGATCATCGCTGCGGTTATCTTCATGGTCATTAAAGGCATCAACTCGATGAAGAAAAAAGCCGAGGCGGCCCCTGCAACGCCCGCCGCACCACCGGCACAAGAAGTCCTGCTGACTGAAATTCGCGATTTGCTGAAAAAATAATCCAACGAAATCGTCACATCGCTGTACCGGACCACTTCTGGCGATCCGGAACCCTGCCTGTCGCAAATACCAAGGTCGTTATCAGGGTAGTTAATACAATCCGTCTGTTGTAACCTTTGTCATCCATGAGGCGAATAACGCACAAGAGTGGTTTGTAATTTTCATTACTCTGTGCATATCGAACCTGGAGGAAATCATGCCCAAGGCAATGTGGAACAATCAGGTGATTGCCGAAGCGCCGGCCGGCGAAGTTCACCGTGTCGAAGGTAACGTGTATTTTCCGCTCTCCGCCGTGAAGCGTGAATATCTGCGCCCGAGTGACACCCATACCCGCTGTCCGTGGAAAGGCATCGCGAGCTACTACGATGTAGTGGTGGGCGGCCAGGCAAATAGGGATGCCGCCTGGTATTACCCGGACCCTTCCAGCATGGCGGCGCAAATCAGGGACCATGTCGCCTTCTGGCATGGTGTAAAGGTAGAAGAGTAGCCGATGGATCTTCAGCAACCCCATGCAGGCACATCAGACCCGGCCCTGACGCCGGGCCGGCGGTTGGGCTCAGTACGCGCCCGAACGAACTCCCTGTGCGCCCCGCTGGAGATCGAGGATTATGTCATCCAGGCGAGCGACTCGGTCAGTCCGCCCAAATGGCATCTTGCGCATACCACCTGGTTTTTCGAGACGTTCATCCTGCTGCCGTTTGCGCCGGGCTATCGCGT
>DATKTO010000027.1:0-13210 GCA_035531075.1 Gallionellaceae bacterium | reverse complement strand
CAGCCGCTGCGATGCCGTCACGCCTGTGGCAATGCGGCCGATCCCTTCCTTTCCCTCTACCTGCACCCCATTTGGACAGTAATCGCGAAAACGGCTAATTTCCAGCAGTCTTCCGATATAATCATTCAATTCGCGTAATTGCATCACCCAATCCAGCCCCATTATTAAATTGTTTAAATCATACCATGCGTAAATTCTGGCTTCTGTTCGCACAGGCTACAACCGTAGGCCTCGCTTTGCTGTTCATCATCAACACGCTCAAACCCGGGCTGTTGCCCAATGCTGCGCGCAATGGCGTGGTGACGCTCTACGAAAATTTGCCGGGCAGCAGCAGCACCATATCTACAGCCAGCTTTAGCGCTGCGGCACAGAAAGTGATGCCTGCGGTGGTGAATATTTTCACCACCAGTGAAATCAAAAATCCGAATAACGCCTTCATGGATGATCCTCGTTTTCGCTTTTTCTTCGGCGACCAGTTTGAGGACAATGTACCACAGCAAACTTCCAGCCTTGGGTCAGGCGTGCTTGTCAGCCATGACGGCTATATCCTTACCAATCACCACGTGGTTGAAGCTGCCGATCAAATCGAAGTCGCGCTGGCAGATGGCCGCAAATCCAAGGCGCATATTATCGGCTCTGATCCTGAAACCGATCTCGCAGTTATTAAAATCGAACTGGGCGACAACCTCCCCGCGATCATCTTTGGACAGTCCGAACAGGCGCAGGTAGGGGATATCGTCCTCGCAGTCGGCAATCCATTTGCCGTGGGCCAAACTGTGACGATGGGCATCGTCAGCGCAGTGAAGCGCAACCATCTTGGGCTTAACGCTTTTGAAAATTTCATACAGACCGATGCTGCCATCAACCCCGGCAATTCCGGTGGCGCACTGGTTGATGTAAACGGCAATCTGATCGGCATCAACAGCGCCATCTATTCTCCCAATGGCGGTTCGCTCGGCATCGGCTTTGCCATACCCGTCAGCACTGCAAAAAAAATCATGGAGCAGATTATCCTGACCGGTTCTGTCACACGTGGCTGGATCGGCGTGGCGGTGCAGGAAATCACGCCTGAGCTGGCTGAATCTTTCAAACTCGGCAAAATTCAAGGTGTACTCATTTCTGAAGTGGTACGCGGCGGGCCTGCCGATCTGGCAAAAGTAAAAGCTGGCGACATCCTGATTTCAGTCGACAATAAGCCGCTTGTCGATTCCAGTTCCATGCTGGAAACCATCGCCGCATTGCAGCCTGGTAAGGCTGTCAGCCTCAAGTTGCTGCGCAATCAGAAAGAAGTCGTGGCGCAGGTAAAAATAGGCAGGCGCCCCAGACCCAAGCCGCAGGAATAGCCATAAAAAAAGGCCCTAACGCCAGGTGTCTATCAGCGTTAAGGCCTTTTTCTTTATCGACTATGCTGCAATTCCTTTGCAGCGGAAACTGCACTACCTCAGTAACAAGTTTGAATAATGCCTAGCTCGAACTCAGGGATTTTCCACGTTCGTGCTGCTCTCTTTCGGCTTCCTGATCATCCAGACTGCCACCCATATACCCGCCTCATACAACAGCCACAGCGGGACGGCGAGCATGAACTGCGACACCACATCGGGCGGTGTCAGGATCGCGCCAACGATGAATGCGCCAACGATAACGTAACGACGAATTTCCCTGAGCTTCGCGACTGAAACGAATCCCATTTTTACCATCGCCACCACGGCAACAGGCACTTGGAAAGTCACACCGAAGGCAAGAAACATAGTCAGCACAAAGCTCAAATACTTGTCGATGTCAGTCATCACCGCGACTCCATGCGGGGCGGATGCGGTGATAAAACCGAATACCATGGGGAACACTGCAATGTAGGCGAACGCCATGCCGCTTAAAAACAGCAGCATGCTCGCGACAACCAGTGGCACGACCCAGCGTTTTTCATGGGCATACAAGCCAGGGGCCACGAAACTCCAGATCTGATACAGGATGAATGGCAGGGTGATGAGGAAGGCTGTCATCAAGGCAACCTTGACCGGCACAAAGAACGGCGTGGTGACGTCGGTTGCAATCATTTGCCCGCCTTGGGGCAGCTTGGCCAGCAGCGGTTGCGCAAGCAATGCATAGAGGTCTGCGGCCCAGGGGAACAGGCAGAAAAACACCAGCAGCAGGGAAACCACGGAATACAACAGTCGTTTTCGCAGCTCAATCAGGTGCGCAATAATATTTTGGCTGGTGCTCATCAGGTATTAGTCGTTTTTTTCTGTTCAGAGGAGACTGGCAACACAGCGTGATGCTCTTCAACAATGATGTGCCTTGGGACTTTGCTGTCGGGCATATCACTCTTGGCTGTCTCAGTTTTTGGCATCTCGCTTTTCAGCAACTCTTCTCGTGGCAATATTTTGGCGGCCAATTCGCTCTCGGGTATCGATTGCCCTACACCATACTTGGATGACGTAACTTCACTCTCAAGTTCGGCTACCTGAGCACTGACATCCTGCGCAGCCTGATGGATGGACTGCCCCAAATCGCTGGCCACCTGCTGTGCCTGTTGTTGAACTTTGCGCAGTTCCTCCAGCGCCATGTCGCGCGACATATCCGCTTTGACGCTGTTGACATAACGCTGGGCACGGCCCCACAGGTGGCCTACGGTACGCGCCACCTTGGGCAGATGTTCAGGGCCGATGACAATAAGCGCCACCACCGCAATGACCACCAATTCAGGGAAATCAATTCCAAACATAAATATCGGGAGGCTTTAAGTTTTAGTGTTGGACTTTTCTTTAACTTCGCCTTCAATGGTTTTGCCATCGTCCTTGACCTGCTTGGGAGTCTCGTCGTCGCCCTTCATGCCTTCCTTGAAGCCCTTTACTGCACTGCCCATATCTTTGCCGATATTGCCGAGTTTTTTGGTGCCAAAAATCAGTACAACCACGACCAGTACAATCAACCAGTGCCAAATGCTTAATGAACCCATTTTCTTTCTCCTTAATTAATAATGACTCAATCTATGCTACAAGGGGGGTATTTTACCGCCGCCCAGAATGTGCAGATGCAAATGAAATACCACTTGTCCGCCATCGCGTCCGGTATGAACGGTAGTTTTAAAACCTGTGCCCAATCCGTGCTGTTTCGCCAGCTTTGGCGCCAATAGCAGAAGCCTGCCCAATAGCGCGGTGTGACTCTCATCAGCCGCCGCCAGCGAATCGATATGCAACTTGGGGATCAGCAGCAGGTGTACAGGGGCAGCCGGATGTATATCGTGAAATGCGTAAGCGTCGTCATCCTCATACACTTTCTTGCTCGGAATCTCGCCACGTATTATTTTACAGAAGATACAGTCATCCATGTTCAATCTTTCTGGGTTTTATCTTGCCCATGTACTCATTCCTTAGGGCGGCTGTTCTTTTCTGCAATGCCGGACACGCCTTCTCGCCGTGCCAGCTCGTTCAATACATCATTCGAGTTCAAGCCATGCTGCTCCAGCAGCACCATGCAGTGGAACCACAGGTCTGCAGTTTCATACACCAGATGGGCTTTATCCCCGCCTTTGGCTGCCAACAGTACTTCGGTGGCTTCCTCGCCCACTTTTTTCAGGATAGCGTCCTCACCCTTGCTGAACAGCTTGGCTACATAGGAAGTCTCCGCAGCCGCACCCTTGCGCGATGCGATTGTTTCCGTCAGCCGTTGCAAAATATCGTTACTCATTGATTTTTATTTCTTTTTATATATTTCGTCAGGATTTTTCAGCACTGCATCGGTCTCAATCCACTGCCCATGTTCCAGACGGCTGAAAAAACAGCTTTCACGACCGGTATGACAAGCAATGCCACCCTGTTGTTCAATTTGCAACAGAAGAACATCCTGGTCGCAGTCCAGACGTATCTCTTTGACACGCTGCACATGGCCTGATTCCTCCCCCTTGTGCCAGAGCTTTTTGCGTGAACGCGACCAATACACAGCCTCGCCCAGCGCAACCGTGCGCTGTAGCGCGTCCCGATCCATCCACGCCACCATCAGCACCCGCCCTGTCGCTGCGTCCTGCGCGATGGCGGGAACCAGGCCGTCAGCCGACCAGTTTATCTTGTTCAGCCAGTTATCGCTCACAGCCTCACCTCTATACCCTGTTGCGCCATGAATTGCTTGGCCTGCTGCACTGTGTATTCGCCATAGTGGAAAATACTGGCGGCCAGCACTGCATCCGCGCCGCCCTGCTTGACCCCATCCACCAGATGCTGCAAATTGCCCACACCGCCGCTGGCGATCACCGGAATTTCCAGCGCATCGCTCACGGCACGCGTCAATGCGAGATCAAAGCCGATTTTGCTGCCGTCCCTGTCCATGCTGGTCAGCAGAATTTCGCCTGCGCCCAGCGTCTGCATCTTGCTTGCCCATTCCACCACATCCAGCCCGGTGGCTTTGCGCCCGCCGTGAATGAACACTTCCCAGCGGCCCGGTGCCACCTGTTTCGCGTCTATCGCCACCACGATGCACTGGGAGCCATAGCGCGCTGCGGCATCGGCGATCAGTTGCGGATTCACTACCGCTGAAGTGTTGATACTGACCTTGTCTGCTCCTGCGTTAAGCAGGTTGCGCACGTCTTCAACCTTGCGCACCCCCCCGCCGACAGTCAGCGGAATAAATACCTGCTCTGCCACCTGCTCAATGATGCGAAATAATATCCCCCTGTCGTCCGAAGTTGCGGTGATGTCGAGAAAGGTGAGTTCATCCGCGCCCTGTTCATCGTAGCGGCGCGCAATTTCAACCGGATCTCCCGCATCGCGCAACTCAACGAAGCTGACCCCTTTCACGACACGACCTGCGGTGACGTCGAGGCAGGGAATAATGCGCTTAGCTAACATATTGATTTTATTTAATTAATTTAATTTTGCCGCGGCATCGCAAAAGGCTTAGCTCTTCACTATTTCCGCAGTGAGCTGGTCGGCCAGCTTCTGCGCTTCTGCAAAATTCAACGAACCCTCGTAAATCGCACGGCCCGTGATAGCGCCGGTAATACCTTCCTGCTGCACCGCGCACAAGGCCCTTACATCATCCAGATTGGTGATGCCGCCACTGGCAATCACCGGCACGGTAAGCGGCTTGGCCAACTCCACCGTGGCCGGAATATTCACGCCCGACAGCATCCCATCGCGTCCAATATCGGTATAGATAATCGCTTCAACGCCATAGCCTTCAAAGCGCTTGGCCAGATCGCATACATCATGGCCTGTCAATTTTGACCAGCCATCAACAGCGACTTTGCCACCTTTTGCATCCAGACCCACCATGATATGGCCGGGGAAAGCATCGCAGGCTTCATGCAGGAAACCCGGCACTTTGACGGCCGCCGTGCCGATGATGACGTAAGTCACGCCGATGTCGAGATAACGCTCTATGGTTTCCAGGTCGCGGATGCCGCCGCCCAGTTGCACTGGCACATCCAGACCTACCGCCTCGATGATGCTGCGCACCGCCGCTTCATTTTTTGGCTTTCCCGCAAAAGCACCGTTCAAATCCACCAGATGCAAGCGGCGCGCACCCTGCGCCAGCCACTGCCTGGCCATGGCGGCGGGGTCATCTGAAAACACGGTTGCACCTTCCATCTCACCCTGACGCAGGCGTACACAATGTCCATCTTTTAAATCAATCGCGGGAATAATTAGCATAGTAAAGAATTAAATAATCAGAATTAAATAATTGAGAAGTTGATCTGGTTTTAAACTGGATTCCAGCTGACAAAGTTTTTCAGCAACTGCAGACCGGCAGTATGGCTTTTTTCCGGATGGAACTGTACTGCGAACAAATTATCTCGCGCCACGGCACACACAAAAGGCTCGGGATAATTGCTCACGGCCTGCACCAGGCTGGCGTCGTCCGGCTGCACATAGTAACTGTGCACAAAGTAAAAGCGCTCGTCCTGCGCGATGCCCTGCCACATGGGGTGTTCGCTGCGATCCACGCCGACGTGATGCACCTGGTTCCAGCCCATATGCGGCACTTTTAAGCGGCTGCCCTGCTTGTCCCGCAAATCATGCGGGAAGCGCACCACCTGCCCCGGCAATACACCCAAACAGGGCACATCACCTTCCGTGCTGTGCTCAAACAGCATCTGCAGACCGATGCATATACCCAGAAATGGCTTGTTACGCGCCGCTTCCAGCACCGCGTTGCGCAAATTGCGCCCATCCAGTTCGCGCATGCAGTCCGGCATCGCACCCTGGCCCGGAAACACGACACGGCCCGCGCTGGCGACCACGTCCGGATCGCCGGTCACCGCGATGGATGCACTCGGCGCAACCGTACCCAGTGCATGCTGCACAGAGCGCAAGTTTCCCATTCCGTAGTCTATTACTGCGATATCAACCATGATGAACTCAGAGACTGCCTTTAGTGGAGGGCATCATACCGGACATGCGCGGATCAAGCTCCACCGCCATGCGCAAAGCGCGTCCGAAAGCTTTGAATACAGTTTCGGCCTGGTGGTGGGCGTTATTCCCGGCAAGACAGTCAACATGCAAAGTGACCAGGGCGTGATTGACGAAACCCTGAAAAAATTCGTGGAACAGATCCACATCGAATTCGCCGATGCTGGCGCGTACAAAATCCACGTTAAAAACCAGACCGGGACGACCGGAAATATCCATCACCACACGCGACAACGCCTCATCCAGCGGCACATAGGCATGGCCGTAACGGCGCAAACCGGTCTTGTCGCCCACGGCCTGATTAAATGCTTGGCCCAGGGTAATGCCAATATCTTCCACCGTGTGATGCGCATCAATATGTAAATCGCCTTTGGCCATGATGGTGAGGTCAAGCAATCCATGCCGGGCAATCTGATCCAGCATATGATCGAGGAAGGGCACCCCCGTATTGAAGCTGGACTTGCCGCTGCCGTCCAGATTCAGCGTTACGCTGACCTGGGTTTCCAAAGTATTACGAGTAACCTGCGTATTACGCATGATGTTTCCCAAAAAAATTAAGCAAATTGATGAATACTTTCCTGCAACGCTCTGACGAACAGTTCGTTTTCTTCCGGCGTTCCAACGGTAACGCGCAGGCAATCCAGCAACGCCGGGTGGCCGCCGTCCAGTTTTTTAATCAATACGCCGCGCTGTATTAATCCTTCGAACACCTTGGCCGCATGCGGCAGGCGGAACAAAATGAAGTTTGCCTCACTCGGGTAAGCGCGCACATCTGGGGTGCCGACCAGACGCTCAAATAACCAGCTGCGATCACGCTTGATCTGCTCGGCCTGCTGCAACAAAATTTCGTGGTGCCGCAATAGTATTTCCGCCACCGCTTGAGTCAGCACCCCGACATTATACGGCAAGCGCAGCTTTTCCAACTGCTCCAGCCATAACTTGCTGCCGGCCAAAAATCCCAGGCGCAATCCCGCCATACCCAGCTTTGAGAAAGTGCGCATCACCAACAGATTGGCATAACGCCCCAATTGCGGCAAAAAACTGTTTCCGGCAAAGGCATAATAAGCCTCATCTACCACTACCAAGCCGTCCGCAGCCTCTATTAGCTGCACGATGGCAGCCGCATCAAACAAATTACCGGTTGGATTATTCGGATAAGCAAGAAATATCAATGCGGGCTGATGGCATTTTATGGCCTCCAACATGGCAGGCATATCCAGGCTAAAATCTTCCGTCAGCGGCACGCCCACGTAATTCATGCCGGTGAAAGCCGCAATCATTTTGTACATAACGAATGATGGCTCAACACTCATCAAGGTTGCGCCCGGCTTCGCGACAGCCATCGCCAACAACTGGATAATTTCATCCGAACCGTTGCCAAGCAGCACATCCATCTCGGCCGTCAAGCCGCTTATTGCCTTAATTTTTTCCTTCAGATCATGCGCAGCGGCATCGGGATAACGGTTAATCGCAGCATTCGCCACGGCCAGGGCAATCTCATTGCGGACATTCCCGGGCAAGGAATAGGGATTTTCCATCGCATCCAGCTTGACCATACCAGGGCTGGGCTGCACGTGATATGCGTGCAGGGCCAAAATATCCTGACGTAGCAGACGCTCCGGTGTTACTGTGATGCAATTGATAGCCATAGCAAATTTGTACGTACAAGAATTTCATATTTTACCTCAATCGCGCTGGGAGTTAGCGCAATTAAATGTGCAAATATATTCAATTCTCCACCATATAGTTCAATTACTTTTTCCAGTTTCATCACCAAACCGGGGGCAACATTACATAATCAAACTTGCATCATGCTGCGGGCCAATTTCAGACAGCATAGCGCGAAGTGTTTCCATGCCCATGCAATATCTCCTTTACCCGCATGAACTGGCGGAAATATCGAGCCATCAATATCCGTTTATCATGGAGTTGCAGCAATCGCATGGCTTATAGTACCCTTACAAAAAAAACCGAGAATAAAATGCCTCAAAAGAAACTCCGCGTGTTGTTTGTTGAAGCGTCACATGACGATTTACAGCATGCACTCGCCAAACTTGCAGACAACGGATATGAGGTTGAGCATCAACGCGTCGAAGATGCCGTCGCGATGAAAGCCGCGCTGCTCAAAGAACACTGGGATATCGTGTTATGCAGCTATAACCCGCCTGCATTTGGCGGACTGGAGGCGCTCACTCTGATGCAATCGCTTAACATCGATTTGCCCTTCCTGTTCCTGTCGCATAACTTGCGTGAAGAAAACATCATCCGCGCGATCCAGGCTGGCGCTGGCGATTACATCTTCAAAGGCAACCTGAACCGGCTCATTCCTGCTGTCGAGCATTATCTGCGCGAAGCGATCATCCGTCGCGAACATCGCCAGATGCTGCTCGACCTCAAGGAAAACCAGACACGCCTGCACGCCCTGATTTCCAACTTGCCCGGCATGGCATACCAGTTATTACAATCCTCCGCCGAGGAGGTAACATTCCCTTATGTCAGCGAAGGCAGTTACGATCTGCTAGGGGTGCTCCCCAAGGATTTGGAGCAAAATCCGGCGCTATTCTTCAATATGCTGCACCCTGCAGACCTCAACTCATACAAGAAAGCGATGAAGGCATCAGCCAAATCGCTGACATTTATATATTGGGAAGGCCGTATCAAATCTTTGCCCGACGGAGAAATCAAGTGGGTAAACTTGCGCTGCTCGCCGCGTAAAATGCCGCAGGGGGTGCAATGGGAAGGCATGATGTTCAATATCACCGAGCGCAAACTGGCAGAAATTGAAATCATGCGCTCGCAAGAACAGCTACGTGAACTTTCCGCACATATTCAGGATGTACGCGAACAGGAACGGCTCTCACTCGCGCGCGAGGTTCATGATGACATGGGCAGCATGCTGACGGCGATCAAGCTGGATATTGCATGGCTCGGCAGCCGTCTGGACAACAGCGAATCCGTCTTGGCTGCAAAAGTGAAAGATATCGAAAATCTGGTCACCAAGTGCGCTGCCGCTGCCGGAAATATCTCGCGCAACCTGCGCCCGAGCGCATTGGACTGTTTTGGCATTGTTGCCGCGATAGAAATTGAAGCGAGTGAGTTTGAGCAGCGTACAAGCATTTCATGCGAACTTGATACGATAGAAGAAAGCACAGCTGTTGATCCCAACATTGCCATTACCCTGTTCCGGATCTTTCAGGAAGCCTTGAACAACATCATGAAACACGCCCAAGCCAGCAAGGTGAAGGTAACGATGTGCAACAGCAAAAAGAACGTGAAGCTAACCGTCGCTGACAATGGCCGCGGCCTCAGCGAACCGGATCGCCTCAAGCCGCGCTCCTTTGGACTGCGCGGCATTCAGGAACGGGTAGCCCGCTTTGGCGGCGAAGTAACCATCAGCGGCAAACCCGGCCATGGCACAACAATATCTGTCAGCATCCCGCATGCAGCGGTGGAAGCTGAAATGGATCAAACAGCGCAACAAACATTGTTTTAGTGGAGCCTCTGGATGATTAAAGTATTAGTGGTGGACGACCATGCAATCATACGCAAAGGCCTCAAGCAAATACTGGAAGATACCGATGATATGCGTGTCACAGGCGAGGCAGATTGCGGCATGCAGGCCATACATATGGCACAAACCGACGCCTACGACATGGTGCTGCTTGACATCAGCCTGCCGGACAAGCACGGTGTCGAAGTACTCAAACAACTAAAGCTGAATCATCCGCAATTGTCCGTGCTCATGCTCAGCATGCACGCAGAAGACCAGTATGCAGTGCGTGCCATGAAGGCCGGCGCAGCGGGCTATCTCAATAAACAAAGTGCACCCGCACAACTGGTTGACGCCATCCGGCAGGTTGGCAATGGCAAGAAATATATCAGCAATGAACTCGCGCAACAGCTGGCGGAAGGCCTCTCGGAAGGGTTCCATGAACTGCTGCACCAAACGCTTTCCAACCGCGAATATCAGACCCTATGTTTAATGGCATCCGGCAAGAAATTGAGTGAAATGGCCGAAATCATGTCCCTCAGCACCAAAACAGTGAGCGTGTACCGTGCCCGGCTTCTAGACAAAATGAAACTCAAAACCAATGCTGAGGCTATCCAATACGCCATTAGCAACCACCTTTTGTCGTAATCCCTCCTGCAATAAGCGACTTTTAACCCCGCCAATTTTCATATCCGCCTGAATTAGTACTAAATATTGCCTTTAATCGCCGCATGGTTTATTGAATTATTTATCAATAATACCCATCATCCTGATAAACCAAGATCATGCTATGGCAATATTGAGCAACCCTTCCGAAATTGCGCGCGAAACGCTGAAAGCGCTTGCCGCGCGCCAGTTGGCTCCCACGCCTGAGAACTATGTACAAGCCTATCAGGAAATCAGTGGCATAGCAGCTGCGCCTGCTGGCGCAGTAGCAGTAATTGAACATATTGCCCAGTGCCTGGCACTTGAATCCCCGCAATATGTCGCCAGCAGCAAAGCTTTAAAACAGGCGGTTGCATCGCAAGACTGGGAGCACTGCCAGAATCAATTACAGAATCTGCTTTTCCAGATTAAGGATCACCCCAAGGGTGAGTCGATTCCTGAACTATCCTGGTCAAGTGTGATCCATGAACTATTGCGCCAGCTGGATATCCCGCACAAGGGCATCACCATCACGCGCAAAAAGGAAGGCGTGGAAACCGTATTAAATCGTTTCGCAAACGATCCAGCCGTGCTCCACGAGAAACTGCACAGCCTGATACGTTCCTGGTCAAGCGCAGGTAGCCAGCCAAGTGTTGCCCTGGAGGTGATCGATAATGCCAACATCGACCCGGCTACCGCTCTGGCCAGTGCTACTTCTCCAGCCCCCATTGTGCTTGCAGCTGCGGGAGGCTCCCATGAAATCCTGGCCCAGTTGCGCGAACTGCTCGCCCATACGCTGGAAAATACCCTGCACAGCCAGCCCGATCTCAGCAGCGAAATACATGCGCTTACCCAACTGATACGCGCATCAGAAAACCCGAAACAAATTACCGAGCTGGCTAATCAACTGCGCAAGTTCTGGCTTAAGATGGAGTTGCGTGGCGGCGACAAAGTCAAGATTCAGGAGGGATTGCTGCGCTTGCTTCGCTTGCTGGTAGAAAACGTCAGCGAGTTGGTTGCCGATGAAAAATGGATGCACGGCCAGATCTCAGCCATGAAAGACCTGATCGAACAACCCTTGGACAAAAATGCGATTGCCGATGCTGAACGCAACTTGCGTAACGCAGTCATCAAACAGGGCACACTCAAACAAAGCCTGACCGATGCCAAGAGCACCCTCAAGAGCCTGATGACTACATTTATTGACCGCCTGGGGGAACTGACAGAAAGCACTGGCGACTATCATTCCAAAATTGAGGGCTACAGCCAGAAAATTGGTGGGGCCGAGAAATTCACAGAGTTAAGCGATATTCTGGCCGACATCATGCAGGATACAAGGGTTATCCAGGCCAGCGCCCAGCGCAGCCACGAAGAACTGCTGTCAACACGCAAACATGCCAACGAAACAGAAGAGCGCGTCAGAAAACTTGAACAGGAACTGGAAGAAGTCAGTGAGCTGGTGCGCGAAGATCAGCTCACCGGCGCGCTCAATCGTCGCGGCATGGAGGAAACACTGGAGCGCGAATTCAAGCGTACCGATCGCGCACAGGTGCTGCTCAGCGTGGCCCTGCTTGATATCGATAATTTCAAGCATATCAACGACTCGCTGGGACACCAGGGCGGCGACCAGGCGCTGATACACCTCACCCGAGTGATAAAGGAAACACTGCGCCCCAGCGATTCGGTTGCGCGCTATGGTGGTGAAGAGTTCCTGATTATTCTGCCTGACACCGGCTTGCAGGACGCTATGGAAACCCTGGAGCGCCTGCAACGCGAGCTCACTAAAAGGTTCTTCCTGCACAACAATGAACGCAAACTCATTACGTTCAGTGCGGGGGTAGCGTTAAGGTCCGAGAATGAAGAACGGGTGGATTTAATCGGCCGCGCCGACAAAGCCATGTATCAGGCGAAAACAACAGGCAAAAACCGCGTTGTGGCCGCATCCTGATTCTCTGCACTCATCTATCCGAAAACTGCAAAACTCCGAAACCCAGGCAAGCCGTAAATAACAGTGATGGACACTCACTGATTTTATTAGTGCCTCAAAACGAATCAAGCGCGCATTCCAGAACAGTGAGACCCGCATCAAATTTTGACAGGCGCGAAGTTGCAAGTTCTTCTTGACCCGACCTCATTTAAACTGCCGCTGTTCGTGATCAAATTTAAATTGTACACACGCTCTAAAGCTTTCCCCCATCGAACCGATAACTGGTTTAACCCCGGTTAAACGAATCAAGCGGCGAATTCATGCAAGGGCGCTCGCATCAAATTTTAACCTGCACCACGTTGAAAGTTATTCTTCGCTTGACCTTCATTTTCAACGTGGCAGTTTCGCGAGAAAATTTAAATTTAAAGAGCACCCTAAAGTTTTCTCCTGCTACTCCGATAACTGATCTAACCGCGGATGATGTGCAAGGCAAATAAATAAAAGCCGCAGTGATTGGTAATAACATCAGATTACAAAGTCAAGCTACACAAGTTATAAGGAGCATTAATTATGTCAGCAGTCATTAACACCAACATCGCATCCCTGAATGCCCAGCGCAACCTGAACGGTTCGCAAGGCGCTCTGCAAACCTCGTTGCAGCGTCTGTCTTCCGGCCTGCGTATCAACAGCGCCAGGGACGACGCCGCGGGTATGGCTATTTCCCAGCGTATGACTTCACAGATC
>DATKTO010000026.1:0-273406 GCA_035531075.1 Gallionellaceae bacterium | reverse complement strand
AATCAGGCGAGCCGGTGCATGCTACCGCTCAACTGAAGCAACAAGTTAGTGCGCGCCCGTAGCTCAGCTGGATAGAGTACTTGGCTACGAACCAAGGGGTCGGGCGTTCGAATCGCTCCGGGCGCACCAATAAATCAATGGCTTGCAGGTTAATCCCGGCAAGCCATTTTTCTTTTTTCGCTTCATGGGTACACCCATGGGTACACCAAAAAATTGCTAGGCGATTGAACCGGCTTCAGCAACTTCCATCGCAGCAGTCCTCAAACTCTTCCGTTGACCGCTCAGTCACGGCGCTTGCAATAAAACCCGCAAGCCCCGCGCCTTCGCTATCGCAGTGGCATCGGACAGAGCGCAGAAGGCGATGAAACTGCCCTCTGCTTCCGCTCCGTAGCCAAGTGTGTCCGCTCCGTTACCGCCGCCACCTCACCACTGCGCCCTTCGCGAAAAGTACCTCGCCAAGGGCTTGCGGTTCGCTGTCGGCTAGTGCATGGGTAGCCTGGGAGAGCGCCGAAGGCATAAAGCCGCCATCGGCTTCTACGCTGTAACACGCTGGTTATCCTCCGTTGCCGCAGCCGCTTCACGACTTCGCACTTCATGGCTACGCAAAAGGCCGCTACGCCATCAAGCGCTTGCCGCTCGCAGGCCGCTGGTGCTTGGGTAGCCTGAACGTGCCGCGCCCTCACATCGTTCTGGGCAAGGCGTTGTCGGCTGCGCCGGTTATGTGTGTGGCGGCATCCAACATAACGGCGTCTTATGCAAAGCGCAAGCGCCGGTAAAACTCCCGCCCTTCGGGTTCGCACAAGAGACCGTTATGTCTTGCGCCCTTCGGGTAAATGCCGCCACAAGATCAAGATCAACATCCATCACCTTCAGTGAGGGCCAGCAAAACGGGGCTGGTGTTGCGCCGCCCCTTCGCTTTTTGCTGCATGGTCGTGCCGGTCTATGTCTTGTCTTGTTGTGGTCGCTTCGCGGCTTATGTGGGGGGCGCTTTCCCGCTAACGCCCCCCATCCCCCCAGCAGCCAAGTGAAGCAAAGGCATGGCCGCACCCGTCCGCACTGCCACCCCTTGCCTTGGGTAAACCTGCATCCCCGCGCACCGTCCAATGGCTTGCGCCCTGCATCGCCCGCTGGTTCGCGCAGAGACGGGCAAGGCGAGGCAATGCTTATTCGGTCGGCTACGCCGATTTGGTTTGTTTTTGTGAGGCGTGGTCGCTGCGCGGTATCGTTCACAGCAGAAGTGCATTTTATTTATCGCGGCAACGTCACGGTGCAGGCATGAACCAAAAGCGCCTTCACCGTCACGCCACCGCTGCCGTGTGCGGGTCGTGCATGCCAACAAAAAAACCATGCCGGACAAAACCCCGGCACCGGCTTTTTCATTGCCACACACCACCCTGCGAGTCAGGCTTGGTCGCTGCGCGCTCTGTTTATTACCCCCGCCCGCCCAGCCTGTCAGGCTACGCGGGGTCGCGCTGCGCTGCTCTTTTCCCGCTCACCTGCCATGCTTCCCATCCGCTCCAGTGTGGCTCCTAGCAGAGTGTCGGACTTCAGGCTTGCATTAACGTAAACCGTTGATTATATTGAATATTTGAATTTGCTCGAATAATGTGCATGTCACACAATCAATGAGTTGCGAGCGAATTCCGACAGGCTCCTAGCTTTACTTTTTCTTCTTTGGGCGGCTGATCTCTTCAGACACCATATACAGAAGGCTATCGTACCTTTCATTGCCGTCTATGGATTAACGCCGAATCTGTGATGATCCCACCAATCGGCAATCCCGCAGCTGCTTTTACTGCCAGCATTTCACGCATGGATTGTTCGGCCTCTTCAATCGTGATGCCGTGCTTTGTCGCAATATCATCAAGCCGATACATGGGCGATCCATCGGCAAGGTATCCATTCGCGTCCGGTATCAAGTCCATATCCACGGCGATCTTGTGCGCCTCTTCTACATACTCATCCGGCGCAAGGCTAAACAGTACGGTGAATGCGGCTCGCGATATGTCATGGTCGCCGCCTAGTGTTTTTTCCAAATGGGTGTAGCGTGCCAGTGCTGCTTTGAATTCTGGAGTGCTCATTTTTGATTATCCTTTTTTAATCTGTGTGTGGTTTGACTGTTCCAATATCTGCCAGCTTTCGCCATCTCTACCTGTAGCTTGAAGTGATCTCGCTCTACAGGCACTCGATACGGGTATAGATTTCGGCGCGCCGCCAGCAGGTCGCCGAACTCTCCCGCATCTTCATGGGCCAGCACCGCCAGCTTGGACAAAATACCGTGCTTCATGGCGTTGTAGCGCACGGGTTCGTAGTTGTTCTGCGGTGTTTCATCAGCAGGCGTTGCCGGAAATGGAACCACGGCAGAATCGTTTTCAATTGTTTGCATAATTTTCACCATAATGTTTTTCAATGAGTTCCAGCAGCACCATGCCGTCGTAGGAATGCCGTGGTATCGCCAGCTCGAAAGTCGCTACGTCGCGTATGCCGACCGTCGCGATAACTGGATCAGTCTTGTCGTTATCCACAAACAGGGCGATGTGCTTTCCCTCCAGCATCGCCAGCACCTTGGCGCGCCTGCGCTCGCGCTGTAACTCGCACAGAATTCCTGGCTTGTTGTCGCGGATGACTGGCAGCCATCTATCCACTGCCGACTGGTCGCCGGTCGCCTTAATCGTGCCAGACGGTGAGAGCGCGAGAATCACTTCTTCCGCTGTCGCCTGTTCGATGAGTTCAGCGGTATTCATATTTCCACCTCAACAACTTCGCCCGGTGTGAGTGCGACAGTTTTCGCAAGCGGCTGGGTTAATGGCGGCAAAGGTGTTAAAGGCGGTGGATTGGCCGCAACCACACGCCACGCGACTCGCCCATCCGCCGTTGATTGTTGGAACACCAAGCCACCGACAATCCGGTTCGCATTCTTCTTCAACAGCCAGCCCAGCTTCGAGCGATTGATTGTTCCTTTTTCCTCTACCGGAAATTCACGCATTGCATCGAGCAGGTCTGCTTGTGTCAGTTCAGCACGATCAACCGCCTTGCGCACCGTCGTAGGTATTGAGCCAAATGCAGCCATCCACTCGGTCATCAAGCCTGCAAGAGAATCCCCGTCGGGGTCGTGCTTCACCTGTTCCAGTAGTGCCGTTGCCGGGTCAGGATGCCCAAGCCACATCAATGGATGTCGGCAATAGTCTGACCATGCACCGCCAAAGGTAACGATGCTTTCAATGTCAGCACGCGGTGAGCCCGCTTTGCGCCATGCCAGGATGATGGTCAGCACAGCAGAGACATATAGCCCGCGCTGCTTACGCACTTTATCAACCGGATAGTTTTTGTAAGTCATCGTGGCCGGTGTCGCGCAGCGAGGATCAATGTGTATTGTCAATACGCGCCGCAGCAAGTCGCGCACCGGGCCGACATTATTTCCTGAGCCGAGAAACAAGGTGCGCGTGCTCACCGTCGCTGTCTTGCTTACTCCCAGAATCCGATCTGTAATCTTGTCGGCAGTCAGCATCCGCTTAATGGTGCCGTGAGGTATCCAGTCTGTGTCCATATCATCAAACTCAATCACAGCGGGGCTAGTCAGCAACAGAGAAAGAATCACTTTGGTGGCTTCTTCTGACGTGGTCGGATAGCTTACTTTGGCATTACCGGCAGGCCCGGCGAATGCGCCGATCAGCTCGCACAAGTACGTTTTACCACTGCCAAAAACCGGTGCTTTCGCGTGAAATCCGGGCGCATAAGCCAGCGACGGTCGCACCACAGCAGTGAAGATTGCTGATAGTGCTGCGGCTTTATCGGTGGCTGCGACGAAGTGAAACTCGGTGAGCAACTCTTCCAGCAAGGCCAGCGCCGCCCGTGCTGCCGCCGGGGTCGGGTCAGGTATGACAAATTGACGAGCATCAAAAACGCCAAAGCGCTGCGAGGTTTTGTCATATCCCGCGTGCGTAATCAGCTCACCATCCGTCTCACGAAAATAGGGTTGCCGCACTACACCAGCCAGTGGCGGCAAGTGCTGAAAGTCCTGCAAGTCATAAAGAATGGCGGTGTGCCGCGTAGGCGGATCGGAGCGCACCCAATCTTCTGCACGCCCGTCATATCTCTCCCATGTCGCCGCGATAGAAAGCTCTCGCGTCAACGCCGGTGCGCTGGTCGGAACAATCGAAGGGTCACCACTGATCGGATCTGTCGAAACGGAAACAATCAAACCGCCTGATTGATAGTGCCTGCCGCGATTCGCCAATTCTTTTTCCGCCGCATCCACTACGCGGTGCAAGTCACCGGAGAGTACACGGATCACCGGCTTGTGCCGTGCCTCGGCATTGCGCACACCCAGAAATTCCAGCAATTGTCTGATATGAAATTTTTCGCGATGCGAGTGCTGGCAGCAGAATCCACCCAAGGGATACAGCTCATCGGGTTCAAAATACGCAGCGCCGGTGTCCAGTCCATCTGTATGCGCCTGAGCCCACGGACAACTGACATCGTGCTTGCCAGAGCCCAACGGTGTTTTATATAGTCCTCGTGCCTTGAGCGCACTCACCACCGGGTTCTCAGCAGCTTTCGGCGTCAACACATCGTCGGCATCGTTGCCTATGTTGCGCGGATTATCCGCAGCAGGTTTAACCTCCTTTTTGGGTCGTCCAGCTGGTGCCAGCTCTAATTGCAGGCCATCCACAATTTCTTGTGGTGTGTACCGCTTGTCTGGTCGCCATTCGATTAGACGGCATTGAAACGGCGCACCGGCTTCATCAGCATGTTTGGGCTTGCCGTTAATCGCCACAGGGAGCCGTGCCCATCGGCTTAATGGCCCGGTAGCACCCGCATCGCAAAGCCCCGCAGCAATCACCGCGTTGAGTAGGCGCACGGCCACCGCGCCTTCCGTAACAGGCTCAGCCAGAATGATTCCGCCCTGATAATTGCCGGGGCTCGTCTCGATCAGCCAGGACAACTCAAAACCCGCCAACCTATCCAACGGAACCTTGGTGCCAAGATCGTCGAGCATTAAAAAATGGCACGCGGCAAACTGACCCTTGAGCGCCCTGAATGAACCATCTTCGCCGGGATAGAAACTTGAGCACCCGACGAAGTTGTTTTTCTCGGCAGTAAGATTTTCAATAGCAGAGTCAGCGCGGCTGGCTGCCCATCCGCCCACGCCGGGGTCACCCGCCTTGGAGCAAACTGCAGCAAACGCGCCCCCGGGCAACTTCGGAAATACCGCTGCAACAAATTCGGCATTCGTCAGCAGTAAAATACCGCCTTCGCCGCCTTTACCTGCATTGTCCGGTTCGGTATCAAAAACTGTCAGATCAGTAGTGGTCATGTCAATCCCCTTAAGCCGCAGCTTTGCGCGCCGCTTCCAATTTCGTCACCAAGGCGCGAATGTCTTCGTCAGACTTTCCGGCAATGCGCGCCGCGTTAATTGCTACTACGTCACCCGATGGCCAGCCAACAGCACGAGGGCCAAGGCTGACGGGCTTAGTCCACAAGCCTTGAGCAATGCGCAGATAGATGGTCGAACGGGAAAGACCGGATTCAGATTTAACGGCGGGTAGCCGCTGGATGGTATGTGTCATGTTGGAACCTCTTAACGTGATAGCGAACTTGCTAAGACGCATCCTGCTTGGGCGAATTGGGCGATAAAATGCACAGTTCATTCCTATGACTAATATATTTTATTGAATAAAATCAAGATGTTATGAATTTATAAGAATATGCGTCTCGGCGTTCGCCGTGCAGCTTTATTTGAGGGAAGTGCTGTAAAACAGAGGGTTTGGCGGATGGTAGAGTTGGGCGAAAATATTCCGCCCAACTATTTAAGGAAGCATGTGTTTTTTGATGGTGGAAGCGTCGCGCCCCTGTGCAATATCCATCTTCTCAATCTGCTGCGAATACCAGGTTTCGGTTTTATTCTTGATCTTGTTTATTTTATGCAAATCGCGGTAAGCCTTCTGCCAACTTGCATACATGGCTTGTGTATCCAGTTTCCGCGCTTCGCGCCGTGCCGTGGAGGGTTTGTAACGGTCTGAGGATTCCAACACCTGCAGCATGTCCACCAAGTCCAGGATTGCAGCCCGGTCGATGCCGGGCTGATCCCCTTCGAAAATAACAACATCGCTCAATGGGATCGAATGCCCGGATACTTTCAGCGATACCATTTCGACAGTGTTGAATTCCAGAGAACTAACTTGTTTCTTTCCCTGCAAGTTTCCGAGCTTGAATGCCCTGCTCGACTTGTCCCGCTCCGGTTTGCCTTTCAAATCGAGCGCTCCTGATACCCAGCACGCAACCTGTGATTCCGTGACCTGCCATTGCTGCAATCGCGACATAGGAATCTTTACCCGCCCCATATCGGCGGGCCGGTCACACGCCACATAGGCTCGTGCTGGTTGCTCGTTCCGAGCGGGAAGCACATGCACGGGCATGAAGCAGTTCTCCTCACAGCCGGGGCATTCCACCGACGAAGCCGCCGCAGTAGGCTCGATCCATCCGGCTTTCTGAAAAGCCTCAATCGCGCCTTTTGGCCACTCGCGCACCTGTTCCCATGCGAGCGTGCTATCGCCCCCCGAACCGAGACGCTGAATAAGTTCTTGCAGCACATCCTGTAGCGTCATGCGGCGCTACCCTCCGCTTTGGTTTCCAGCCCCTTCGGTTCGATGCCAGAATCGGTGAGCATCTTGCGGATAATCAAGTCCCGCTTGTCGTGGCGCAGTGCGCACCAGTTGGGAGAACTGATTTTGAAATTGCGCAGCCGCGCCCGCGTACCTGGCGTGGGGGAAAACGCGACCTTGATCTCCGCCTGTGTGACGTGAAAGGGCGGCAGGGAGAGCTTATCCATCAAGTCGTAGACCGCCTTTGGGTCTTGCTTCGTCTCTGCCTCCACGGTGATGCGGCGCTTCTTGCCGGTTTTCAGACTCAAGCGAAGCGTATGCACCGTCACCGATTCGATACCACAGTCAGCCGGATACTTAAACACAAAGTCCCGATTCGCCAACGCATCCAGAACATACACCCGGCTATCTTCCGCGAACTCATCCAGATCATCGAACTTCAGAATAATCTTGGAGAAAATCTGTTGCATGTCGGGTACTGACTTGGTGTTGCGCGGTGCGTAAATGTCCAGCGAGCCTTCAGCTTGACAATAGACGAAGACGATCTCGAAGGCGGGGTGGCGAGCGCGAGGCGCAAGGGAATTGCGTACCCACTCCACACCAGACTGCGCAAAGTCCTCCGGGTAGGCAAAGAAATACTCTTTATCGTAGCGGCGGAATACCTCTACCTTGCAGTTGCGACCCCGGCCTTCCTTTTGGAAATGCTGGCTGATAGCCTGCGCCAACCGTTGTGTGTCTTCTTCCTCCACATGAGGCGGCAAGTGGGGCAAGTCGTTACGCTTTTTCCAGAGCGACTCGGTTATGTTGTCCGCGTGTAGGAATAACGTGGCTCCTGTCCAGTATTGAGGGTAATCCAGAAATATCCACATGGCCGCGCCATGGTATCCGTCAATCTTGGAGAGGGTTGTCGGGAAAGCCGCGTCCGCGTGATAGTCCGCTTCGTCCGCAAGCGCCGTTACGCCGCCCTGGCAGGCCATGCCATCAATGTCTTGGCACTCCGCCTCGATCTCGGCTTGCTTGTCGTCCGGCAAGGCCATGAAGCCCTGAAAGATGGACTCCACATCTTTTTCCTTCAGCTTGTCGAAGGCGATCTCTTGCAAGACGCCGTGCCTTTCCTGGAAATAGCGGGCCAGCAGCGCTTTAGGCGTGCGCCGAAAAAACTGTAAATGCGAATATTGCCCGGCCATGTGTTTGCTCCTCGGTTAAGGTAGAATCAAGCATTAGGATTATGCCGGACAGTGCGGTACATTACTGGATATTCACATTTAAATCAGAATAATAAGAACAGATGCTTGGTAAGCAAAATTGGCGCGCGTAGTGCAGGGGATTGAATGACAACGAAAACAATTGCGAATACTCATGGCATACGTGACAACTATGGGCGCGGCAAAGTAGCAGATTTCTTGGCTGAAAAAATATCGGACAATAGCGTTCTCTCTGTTGTCTCGGCCTACTTCACCATTTACGCTTACGAGGCTTTGTCAGAGCGGCTTGACCGCGTTGAAACCCTGCGCTTCCTGTTTGGCGAACCACGTTTTATCTCGACGCTTGATCCGGAAAAGACCGACAAAAAATCCTTCAAGATTGAGGACGAAGGATTGGAGCTGGCCAACCGCCTGCAACAAAAGGAGATTGCACGTCGTTGCGCGGAATGGATCAAAGATAAAGTTGAAATCCGCTCTATCCGCCAAACCAATCTGCTACACGGCAAGCTTTACCACATCCACGACGGCCATCGCGAACATGCCATTCTTGGCAGCTCTAACTTCACCTTGCGCGGCCTTGGGCTTTCCGCCACACCAAACATTGAGTTGAACCTGATCGTCGATAGCGACCGCGACCGGGCTGACCTCAAGGCATGGTTCGACGACATCTGGGCCGACGACAAGCTGGTGGCCGACGTCAAAGATGAAGTTTTGAGTTACCTGTCGCAGCTCTATGTGAATCACCCGCCCGAGTTCATTTACTTCAAGACGCTGTTTCATGTTTTCGAGCGCTTCCTGTCTGGCCAGGCTGATGATGCCCAGCTTTTTGACCGAACCGCTATTATCGATACTGAAATTTGGAAAGCGCTATTCGATTTCCAGAAGGATGGTGCCAAGGGCGCGATTCACAAGATCAATGCCCATAACGGCTGCATCCTTGCCGACAGCGTCGGCCTGGGAAAAACCTATACCGCTTTGGCAGTAATCAAATATTACGAGCTCCGCAACCTTCGCGTCCTCGTTCTCTGCCCCAAGAAACTGCGCGACAACTGGACGGTATTTCTCGCGCAGAACAACAGTGAACTGAACCCATTCCTCAAGGATCGCTTCGCTTACACAGTGCTTTCTCACACCGACCTGTCACGGGAAACCGGCAAGGTTGATGGTGTCGATCTTGCCACCCTAAATTGGGGGAATTTCGACCTTATCGTTATCGACGAATCTCACAACTTCCGCAATAACGTGAAGGGCAAGCGCGATGAAGACGGCAACGTGATCCGCAAGAGTCGTTATGAACGTTTGATGCAAGACATCATCCAGTCTGGCGTGAAGACCCGGGTGATGTTGCTTTCAGCCACGCCGGTGAATAATGACCTCAAGGATTTGCGCAACCAGATTTACTTTGTCACCGAAGATATAGACACGGCATTCTCACAAAGTTTTGGCATTCACAGCATCAAGGAAACCTTAGGGACTGCGCAAAAAACCTTTATGGAATGGGCGATGCGTGCAGGCGAGAAGGATGCAAAAGATTTGATGGATCGGCTTCCCGCTGGATTTTTCACTTTACTCGATGAAATCACCATTGCCCGCTCACGCAAGCATATTCAGCGTTACTACCGCGCGTCACTGGCTGCGATCGGTCAGTTTCCAAAACGTGCCAGACCAATATCCATTTCTGCTGACATAGACAGCAAGCATCGCTTTCCGACCTATGACCGACTGAATGAGGAAATCGAAAAATATCAACTGGCCTTATTCAAGCCTTCTGCCTATGTGCTGCCGCAGTTCAAGAGTTTGTACGCCGGTGAAGGTGCTATCAAAAACTTCAGCCAGGAGACGCGTGAGCGTTTCCTGATCGGCATGATGAAGGTCAACTTCCTTAAACGTCTGGAAAGCTCCGTGCGTTCTTTCGCCATCACGATGGATCGCACAGTCAAGAAACTTGAAGACCTGGAAGCGCGCATCGGCCAGTATCAGGAATTGCGCGATGCCAAAGCGCAGGAATTACAATCAGAACTTTTCATCATGGAAGCAGAGGAAGATGAAGAGCTGCGAGAGGCCTTTGAGGTCGGCACACTCAAATATCGCCTTGAGCATATGGACGTGGATCGCTGGCTGGCTGACTTGGCGAGCGACAAGCAGCAACTCTCCATGCTGGCGGAAACTGCTAATGGCGTAACACCAGAGCGCGATGCCAAACTCGCTGAACTAAAAAAAATCATCGAACAAAAGGTCAGGCACCCAACCACCAATAACCTCGGCGAAGAGAATCGCAAGATTATCGTCTTCTGTGCCTTCGCCGACACAGCAGCCTACCTTTACGAAAACCTTGAGGACTGGGCACGCAATAAACTAAGCGTTCACATTGCCCTCGTGTCTGGCGGCGCAAAACCGAATCGCACCACCTTTGGTCACGCAGATTACAGCCAGATACTCACCAACTTTTCGCCGCGCGCCAAGCAACGGGCGAAGATGAAGACCATGCCGCAGGATGGCGAGATCGACATCCTGATTGCAACGGACTGCATATCCGAAGGGCAGAACCTACAGGATTGCGACCTGCTGGCGAACTACGACATCCACTGGAACCCCGTGCGTATCATCCAACGCTTCGGTCGTATCGACCGGATCGGCAGCCAGAACAAGGAAATTCAGCTCATCAATTTCTGGCCGACTCCAGACCTTAACAAATATATCAATCTCAAGAACCGGGTAGAAGCGCGCATGGCATTGGTGGACATCTCCGCCACCGCTGAGGACAATATCCTGCAATCTGATGATCTGCGCGAACTGATTAAGGACGACATGCGCTACCGCGATAAACAACTCATGCGTCTCAAGGATGAGGTTCTCGATCTGGAAGACTTCAACGAGACCGTATCCATCAATGAATTCACTCTTGACGATTTCCGCATGGAACTGGCAACGTATATCGAGGCCAACAAAGCCAAGTTAGAGGAAGCCCCTTTCGGCCTCTATGCTGTTGTGCCGCCCCATGCCGAATTTCAGACCATCCAACCGGGTGCGATCTACTGCCTTAAGCAGCGTATCGAGGCCAGCGGCAACGAGGCCGTTAACCCGCTCCAGCCTTATTTTCTTGTTTACATACGCGATGATGGTGAAGTGCGCTACAACTTCACCAGTCCGAAACAGATTCTGGAAATCTTCCGTGCGCTCTGCCAGGGCAAGACTGAACCTTATGCGCATCTTTGCGAATTGTTCGATACTGAGACAAAAAACGGTGAGGACATGAGCCAATACAGCGGCCTGTTGGACCGTGCCGTTACTGCCATTGCCGCGCAGTTCGAGCGGAAGAATGCGAGCAATCTTTTCGCCGGGCGCGGTGGCAAACTTACCGATGCGGGCAAGCAAGTAAAATCCGCAGGTGACTTTGAGCTCATCACCTGGTTAGTTATCAAGCAGTCAGAAGGCAATGCACAATGAGCGATACACAGCTACGCACACGCCTTGAAGATGTCCTGAAGTCATCGGCCAGCGGCGACTTGCGCACACACGCCCTCGAACTACTCTCCACCCTCGGCTACGCCAGCAACAAAACGTTGGACTGGCCCACACAGCCCCAGGCTTTTGCCCGCGAGCTTGAAAACCTGCTGGGCGGCAGCAATCGGCTCAATGCCGAAGCGGCCTGCTTGGCAGACTGGTCGAGCGTGTCCTTCTTGTTTCAGCTCACCAACGACGAACTTCCCACGCTTGCCGCAGGGCAAACGAGTTTTTTCAGCGATACCGGCGTACAACCCTACCAGATAGAAAGCTTCATTTTTCTGGCTGTTGATCTCAAGCCGGGCAATTGGTCGCGCACACGTCTAGCGCGTATTACCCGCGAGTTGAACCGGCTTTTCCCGATGCCCGTAATCTTGCTGTATCGTCATCCCGGCCACGACCAAGAGCCCATGCTGTCACTGGCCGTGATCAACCGGCGTGCCCATAAACGCGATACCGCACGCGATGTGATGGATGGTAAGATTTCCATCATCAAGGACATTGATCTCCGCACGCCTCATTCCGCCCATGTCCGAATTCTGGAAAACATGGCGCTAACACAGGTAAGCACGAAATACGTGCCCTCCAGTTTCAGCCAGCTCTATGAAGCTTGGATGGCCGTTCTGGACGTCAAGGCGTTAAACGAGAAGTTCTACAAAGAGCTGGCAGACTGGTATTACTGGGCGCTACGCGAAGAAACCGGGGTGCGCTTTCCTAAGGGCCAGCCGCTGGATGATTCCCACGACCCCGCCATTACTGGCCGCCCCTCGGTAGCAATGATCCGCCTGCTCACCCGGCTGATTTTCGTTTGGTTCCTCAAAGAGAAACGCTTGGTGCCAAGTGAGTTGTTTGATGAAAAAGCACTTGCCAAACTTTTGTGTGTGTCGCCATATCAACAGCAGCGCGAAGGCAATTACTACAAAGCGGTGCTGCAAAATCTTTTCTTTGCCACCCTCAACACAGAAACCAGTGCCGAAGACGAAGACGGTAACAAGCAGCGCGTATGGCGCGAAGACACCGGCCCCAAACGACTGGATAAATACCTCATTCATACCGTTTATCGCTATAAGAAAGAATTCAAAACTCCCGACGAAGCCATTACGCTCTTCCGTAAAGTGCCCTTCCTGAACGGTGGTTTGTTTGAGTGCCTGGACAAGCTGGTCACACCTGATGACCTTGCACGCGACCCCACCCTTGCCGAGCTCGTGGTGACAGAAGGGCGCCAGACTGTATTGCGCGTCGATGGCTTTTCCGAACACAAGGACAACACTCTGTATGTGCCCAACGAATTGTTTTTCTCAGACGGCAAAGAGGGTGTCGACCTCAACGACATCTATCAAACCAAGAACCGCAAATACAAACCGCGCGGCCTGTTGAAGATATTCGAGAGCTACAAGTTCACCATCGAAGAAAATACCCCAGTGGAAGAAGAGGTCGCACTTGACCCTGAATTGCTCGGTAAGGTGTTTGAAAACCTGTTGGCCAGCTATAACCCCGACACCAAGACCACCGCCCGCAAGAAAAGCGGCTCGTTCTACACCCCGCGCGAAGTGGTGGACTACATGGCGGACGAAGCGCTGGTGGCCTACTTTGAACACCAACTACTCCCCTCGCCCGCAAGCGGGAGAGGGGCTGGGGGTGAGGGAAAACGCCCCATCAACGAAGTCCTCGACCTCGGCACACAACCAGGCGAACTCGACTTGGCCGTCATTCCCTCGAAGGCAGCAATTCAGAATACAGCCCCGGACAACACCGCCTTGGCAAATCGCTTGCGCCAGCTCCTCAGCTACCGGCACTCCAGCCACAACTTCAATGACGGTGAAAAGCAGCAACTTATCCGCGCCATCGAGCAACTGCGCGTGCTCGACCCGGCCTGTGGTTCGGGCGCTTTCCCGATGGGCATTCTGCAAAAGCTGGTGCATGTGCTGCGCAAGCTCGACGACAGCCCGCCCAACGCATTATGGAAAGCGCAGAACCGCACCCCACTGGAGCAGCAACTGGCGCTTGCCAAGCAACTGCCTGACCCCAACCTGCGAGAAGAGCAAATCACTCAGGCGCAAGCAGCACTGGATAAATTCGATCAGGACTTCGCCGACCCGGACTATGCCGACTACGCCCGCAAGCTCTACCTGATCGAGAAATGCCTGTATGGCGTGGACATCCAGCCCGTGGCGGTGCAGATCGCCAAGCTGCGCTTCTTCGTCTCGCTGGTGGTGGAACAAAAGCTCGGTGAAGGGCACAGCCGTCTCACCCCGTTGCCTAACCTTGAAACCAAGATCGTCGCCGCCAACTCGCTACTCCCGATCCCGCGCACTCATCGCCAGGGTGACCTGTTCGCCAACCCCGCCGTGGCCGAAAAAGAAAAGGAGCTGCGCGAAGCCAATGCCAGCCACTTCGCCGCCAAGCGCTTTGCCGACAAACGCAAACGCAAAGCGCGCATCCTGCGCCTGCGCGATGAACTGGTCGCCTTGCTCAAGGCCGATCAAATGCTGCTCGACCCAACGGATGCGGATCGCATGGCTGCTTGGGATCCTTTTGACCAGAACCGTCATGCCGACTTCTTCGACCCCGAATGGATGTTCGGCTTCTCGCGCGGCTTCGATGTGGTGATTGGCAACCCGCCCTATGTGCGGCAAGAGTCCATCAAGGACGACAAGCCGCGCTACAAGCCGCACTACGAGTGTTACAACGGCACGGCTGACTTGTATGTGTACTTCTACGAGCGCTCGTTCCAATTGCTCAACCCCTATGGCGTGCTGAGCTTTATCACCAGCAACAAATGGTTTCGCGCCAAATACGGCGCAGACCTACGACGCTACATGGTTTCCAACACCGAAATGCGCCAGATCATCGACTTTGGCGACGAGGCCGTATTCGATGCGCTGGCCTACCCCACCATCGTGATTGCCACCAAGCGGCCAGAGTCGGAAGTATTGACCAACGCGCGCAACGACGTATTGGCCTTGAGCTGGGACAGCAACAACCCGGCGCACCAAGTAGCGCACTTCCCGGAAGTGTTCGCTGCCGAGAATTTTGCCGTTCCGCAGGCGGAGTTGAAGGTTGGCGGCTGGCATTTGGAACCGTCCTCTAATCGAAGTCTCTTAGATCGACTGCGCAAATCCGGCATCCCGCTCAGGCAATTTGTTGGTTCGAGGGTTTATCGAGGCATCACGACTGGTTTTAACGCTGCATTTGAATTGGCGGCGGATGAGTATACTCAGCTGATCAAAGACGACCCGAAATCGGCTGATGTCATAAAACCCTATTTGAGAGGAAAAAATATCAAGCGTTGGAAATCGCACCCTCAGGATTTATGGTTGATATTTACTCGACGGGGTGTTGACATTAATGAGTACCCTGCGATCAAAGAATACCTACAAGTTTTTCGGGAAAAACTTGAGCCCAAGCCAGATGATTGGGACGAAAAAATTAATGGTGCATGGTCAGGTAGAAAAGCTGGTTCATACAACTGGTATGAGATTCAAGACAATATTGCTTACTGGAAAGAACTGGAACTACCCAAGATCGTTTCAACTAAGATTTCGATCTCGCCCACATTTTGCCTGGATGAAACAGGTAGCTACCTTGGTAATACGGCCTACTTTTTTACAGCAAGTAAAGAGCCTCTTTTCATATTGGCGCTCTTGAATTCAGCAATTTCTGCGTTTATCTCTAAGAATGTTTTTGTGGGCAAGCAAGGAGGATTTTATGAGGTTCAACCAGTAGCCCTTGAATTATTCCCTATTCCTGATGCAACCAAATTACAACGTGCTGTGATTAGCAGAGTCGTGGGGGCTGTCTTTAATTCAATTGCAGTCAACGAATACGAACGCCTCCTCAACGGCTTGGTTTACGAACTCTTCTTCCCCGAAGACCTGCACGCCAAAGGCGTCCGCTTGTTTGATGCCTGTGCCGAGGCTGGCATTACTGTCTGGCCTGCACCCGATGAAGCTACGGGCAAGAAGAGGCCAGAAAAAATTGCTCAACTTGCTTGGAACTTGCGCGCCAGCAGCACCGCCGAAGAAATCTTCCATCCCCAGCATCCCATCTACGGCATGTTGTTTGAGCTGCAAGCCGTGGAGGTTGTCCGCATCATCGAGGGCGTGGCATGAGTGCGCCCGTTGCGGAGCTGCCCTCCGTTCCGTTCCCCGCGCCACCGCCACGTCTGGCAAGCCTCAAGCTCAACAACTTCCGAGCCTTCCCCGAGCCGGAAACATTCCGTCTGGACGGCAAGAATCTGCTCGTCTACGGCGAAAACGGCAGCGGCAAAAGCTCAATCTTCGCGGCGCTGCGCGCGCTGTTTCGTCACCCCAGCCCGCCTCCGACGCTGAATTCGAAACACGCCTTCGAGAATAAATTCAAGCAGCCTCAAGGTGGCCCGTGGTCAGTGGAGGCGGTTTTCACCAACGGCAAGACTGTCACTTGGGCCAACACGGGACTGCAAGGAGATAAACCCCTGCGCGATGAAATTGCGCTCAAGGCTGCCATGCTCGATTACCGCGCCTTGATGGAGACAAACCACCTGCATGGCGAGGATCGAGTCAACCTGTTCGATGTAATCGTCAATACCTTGCTGGCAGGGTATGGCATCACGAGCCCAGGGGTTTCGCCATTTCCAACCTCAGGCACGGCACAAGTTAGCGTTAGTGACTATTGGGCCAAGTTGAATTTGATGAGGGAGCGGATCGGGATGAATTCCACTGTGATCCCCGCCAGCATTCTGCAAGCTTGCCAAGGTTTCAACGCGGGGTTGAAAATCGCCTTGGATGCGGTGAATGGATTGTTGCCGGGTCTCTTGCTCGATCTCAAACAGATGGACATGCAGGTGAAGCCCCTTTCGTTTCCCGGTTTGGTTCCTCATGCGGAATATTGGCTGGAAAAGCGACGTTATGATGGGCAAACTATTTGGCTGGAAGTGACCTACCGTAACGAAGTACTTCCGCATCCGCATTTGTTCCTGAATGAAGCGCGTCTTTCCGCACTGGGTCTTGCGATCTATCTGGCAGGTCGTCTGGCGTTGGTTCAGCAAGCCACTGGCGACGCTCCTAAACTGTTGGTGCTGGACGATGTGCTGATTGGTATTGATCACTCCAACAGGCTGCCAGTGCTGGATGTGTTGCATACCCATTTTGCGGATTGGCAGGTGGTGTTGCTTACCCACGACAAGACTTGGTTCGATCTGGCGCGTGAGCGTTTACCGAAGAACGACTGGGCTTGTTGTGAAGTCTATGAGGGCGACCCCGCTGCCGCCGCGCCGATGCCCATCGTTCGGCCAACGATGAACAAACCAGCCAGAGCGTTGCTCCAGAAAGCGAACGACCTATTGGTATTGGGCTACGTAGAAGCGGCTGCAAACTATGCGCGACAGGCGTTCGAGATGGGCGTGCGGATCGCCTGTCAACTAAAAAGCATCAAGATGGAATACAAGCTAGACCCCTCTGCACACCAGGCGCAAGACTTTCTCGACAAGCTGAAAAGCTGGCCGGGCTCAGCCAATGTGCTGAAAACAGATTGGGATGCAACTATTCATCGCCTAGAGTTGTTGAAAAACGTGGTGATGAACCCATACTCGCACCCAAGTTCGCCGAATATTCCCAAGCAGGAGGTCACGGATGCAATTGTGGCGGTGACCGCTTTTCTTGATTTGGTAGCAAAAAAGTGAAACATCAATCCGATTCTGAGGTACTTCTCTATCAATCCGACGACGGCACCACTGGAGACACACTATGACCGATCAACGCATTGCCAAACGACATCACGCCACCTTTGAGAGTATCCGCCAGCAAGATGCTGCGGGTAACGAATACTGGTCCGCACGTAAGCTTGCCAAGGTGTTGGAGTATTCGGAGTATCGACACTTCCAGCCTGTTATTGAGCGGGCACGGGAAGCTTGCCAGAGCAGTGGGTATGCGGCAGCAGACCATTTCGAGGATATCCTCGAAATGGTCGATATTGGCTCGGGTGCGAAGCGTGAGTTGCCCGACGTAAAGCTGTCGCGTTATGCCTGCTATCTGATTGTGCAGAACGGCGATCCATCCAAATCGGTGATCGCCAATGGTCAAACTTATTTTGCGATGCAGACGCGACGGCAGGAGTTGCAGGATAACGAAAAGTTTGCGCGGTTATCGGAAGATGAAAAGCGTTTAGCCATTCGCAACGAGTTGGCAGAGCACAATAAATATCTGGCTGCGGCGGCGAAAGATGCAGGGGTAGAAACCAGTCTGGATTACGCCATTTTCCAGGATCACGGCTATAAGGGTTTGTATGGTGGCCTAGGCGCGAAGGACATTCATGCTCGCAAGGGTTTGAAGAAAAGCCAGAAGATTCTCGATCACATGGGGAGCACTGAGCTGGCGGCCAATCTGTTCCGCGCCACACAGGCGGAAGAAAAATTGAAACGGGAGAGCGTGCGGGACAAGCAGCACGCTAACCAGACGCATTATGAGGTAGGTCAGAAAGTACGCCAGACCATCAAGGACCTAGGCGGCACTATGCCCGAGTCGTTGCCGACACCTGAGCAGAGCGTCAAGCAGGTTGAAAGTGCGAAGAAAAAACTAGAAAAGAAAAAGTGAAGAAGATCCCTAAGAGCATTGCTTTCACGCAATCGCTTTCATCCTTTGAAGTCCATCTGCTACATCATGCGCAGCTCGGAACATTCGAGCGCCTTGCAGCGATGACCTGCATTCTTGGGCGGGATCTATGAAAGCTGGACATCTTATGTTTTCGCGAATAATTCCACGAAAGAACATAGCTAACTGCGTTAATGGAGATTTGTTCGCATGACAACGCCGAATCGGATTTTGAACCCGAAATGCCTTCCGCAAACGCTTTGGGACAGTGACAAAAAGATTCTGCGGCTGCCCAACGGGCTGGCACGGGCTTACGAGACGCTAATTGATCGTTACGGCCTGCGTGACTTGGCCATGTCCAGAACGGTTGAAGATTCTCCAATCGGTGGTCTGGACAAACCAACAACTGACAAGCATTTTGCCCAGCAGTTTGATAATTCGGCAGCCCGTGCGCAGTTGGCTATAACCAATGCAACAACGGACGTCGCTCGCGTCTCGAATGCACTTATCCAGACTTTAAGTGGAAACATGGTATGCATCACGGACGCGCCTTGCGGAGCGGGCGCTGCTGCCTTTTCGCTGCTGAGTACGATCGCCGAACTACGCGCTCATAACGTACTGCCCAGGGTGCCCTTGCATATTCATTTCATCGGTGCGGAGATTTCTGAGTTCGCGCGCCAATATGCGAAGGAAATGCTTGCGGAGCTAACTCCATTTTTAGAATCACAGGCCATCTTCGTACAGGCGGAGATGCTTCCATGGGACGTGACGGACTGTCTTAGTAATACAGACCTGATTCAGAACATGCTTCGTGCGAAAACCAGTGTTAGCAAGAATCTACTGGTGGTCGCCAATTTCAGTGGTTTTCTAACAACGTCAGGCAAACAAAAAGATGCTCAACCCCAATTGGCTGAGCTATTCCGTCATGCCTCTGGCGATGAAAGTGTGGTGATCTGGATTGAACCACAAATGAATTTGGCGGTTTCGAACGGCGGGCTGTTTTCAATAGTTGGGCGTTGGGTAAAGGACAAATGGCACCGTTTTGTTCGGATCAATACGGATGGGGTGAGCGACGATCACTTTCTTACCTCTGAGGTTCAGTTCCAGTCGACTTTGACACCAGCCCGGCTTCGGCCTGTCCGACTGGCGGTCATGCGTCTTGATTTGGTTCGCACCCTATGAAGCGTGCTCGTCCAGGAATACTTGCGGTGAGAGCGGTGAATCAGTACCGCCGCCGCGATGTGCTGACTTATCTGGCACTTCGGTACTATTTGCATAACGACGCGGCTCGCACTGATCTGTGGGCACGGCAAGTTGCTACCAGCCTCGTCCTGACTCGTACCGACCTTCCGTACTTTCACGCTCATCACTTTAAGGATTTGTCAGGGCGAGAGAAAGTCGATCATCGCGCTATGTTTCTGCCGTGCGCCAACGAAGCTCTGGCAGAGGCGGCACTATTGGCTGAATGTGCGAAACACCCTCAGGCGTTTTCAAATTCGCCAAATGTTTTCAGTTACCCATTAAATCATGGTGACGATAGGTCGGGGATTTTCCCTCACTATAGTGCAGGTCTGCGCGGGAGACACGACGCAATTGCCAAGGCTTGCGATGATTACCCGGACGGAATCGTCCGTTACATTGATATCAAACGGTTCTATCCTTCAATAAGTCCTGAGCTCGCGCGGACGGTATGGAAAGATCGTGCTGATGTGGCTGGCCTTGGTACACGCTGGCGTGAGTTGGGTGAAAAGCTGATTGATGATCACGGCAAGATGGAAACTGGTGCGGTGCCAAGCATTCTGACAGGGCCAATGTTCAGTCACTTGATCGGCAATCTAGTACTGCGCCAACTGGATGAAGATCTGGCGGGTAGTCTTCCGGTCCGGTACTTCAGATATGTGGACGACATCACCTTGGTTGGCTCGAAGCAGGCTGTTGAAGCCTCAATGAAGATCATTCGTGCTCGTCTTAGTGATCTTGATTTACTCATTCATGAAGATTGGTCACCCAAGAGTTTGGAATTACCAACTAAAGAATGGATCGGTGGACGAAATGATTATCAGCAAAGCCGACGTAAGGTTTCGTGGATAACACTGATAGGCGATCTAAAAAGATTTCTGCTGGCCAACCCCGAGGAGCATCAGCGATTACATCAAGCGTTTCGAAGCGAGGGGTTCAGGATTCCAGTTCCGGATTATTCCTCTGCGATCTTTGAGCGCACTTATCTTGAAAATGTTCAGCGTTGGGTCTCGTCAAAATGGTTCAGACGTAAGGTAAGCAAAGTATCCATCGATAGTTTACTTCAGCAGGCCAGATGGCTGCGCACCTCATATGAATCGGAGTTCAATGAACTTCTGGATGGATTTGGCAAGGTCTCGGCATATGAGCGGAAGCGGAGGCTTCCAAAGCTTCGCTATCGTGCCGGGCGTTTAAGCTACTTGGCTAATGAAGACGTATTGACATCCATTGCTGCGATGGCAAGTACAGTGCCTGAGCTTCATTTGCAGTCATTGGTCATGCTCTCTACGGCATCAGGAAATATTGATCAAATTTTAGGGCTAGGAACCAATGCCGCTCAAGCAGCAGCACAACCCATGAGAGCAAGCGGCAAGTCTGCAAAAATGAGTGTCGTCAACTTGACTGAGGCTGAAGAGCAAGCATTGGCTGTCTTCAGGCTTAATGGCGTCGAGGTAGAGGCGCGGGGAGACAATAAGACTGCCGAATCGGAATTGTTGAAATTTGCTGAGTCTGGTTCAGACGGAAAGTTAATGACCTCAAACAATGCATTCATCCGTGAAATTGCCTGCTTGCATGGAAACGCTAGTGCTCCTCGTCATCCGGAAATGTTGGAAAGTGTATTTGACGAAGACGAGGATTTTGCGATTGATGCGGTCGAACAATTACAGCAATCCCTTTCGCCTTGATGAGAAGTAAATCATCAAGCCGCTTTGGTTTTTTAGCAGGATAATCGTTGCCCCACATTGGGCAGCGGCAAGTTGCGCTCACTTCCACGGGCTAGAGGTGGCCAAGCCAATTCCGTCGTATCAAGTTTACAAGGGCACGGTGTTCGATCTGGTGGATCAGGCGGTGGATTTTGTGATGTCCAAAATCAATCTTTGGGTAGGCACGCGCGAAGGCGGTGCAGCCGTGCCGGTGGCATACGAAATTCCCCGCGAGGTGGTGGCTGAGGCTATCGTCAATGCCGTGGCGCATCGCGATTACACAAGCAATGGCAGCGTGCAGGTGATGTTGTTCGCCGACCGGCTGGAGGTGTGGAACCCCGGTGGTTTGCCGCCCTCGCTGACGCTGGAAAAGTTGCGCCATCCCCATGGCTCCGTGCCGTTCAATCCGCAGTTGGCGGAGCCGCTTTACCTCACCAAGTACATCGAGCGCATGGGGACGGGCACGGGCGACATGATTCGCCGCTGCCGTGAAGTTGGATTGCCGGAGCCAAGGTTCACGGTGTCGGATGGGTTTGTGACGACGATCTGGCGTAAGGCGAGGGAAATTGTCGCAGGTGAAATCACCGGACAAGTCACCGGACAAGTCACCGGACAAGTTGATCCGTGGGTGATGCGAGTTGTGGAAGCGTGCTCAACTAAAGATTTGAAGAGCGCAGAAATTCAGGAGGTGGCGGGTATCCGGCATCGTGAGACTTTTCAGCGTAACTATCTGGATAAACTGCTGGAGGATGAATTGCTGGAACGCACCATTCCAGACAAACCCAATAGTCGCCTGCAAAAATATCGGCTGACTGAAAAAGGGAGGATGTTATTGGGAGCGTTGAGAAAGGGAAACCCGACATAAACACGACGTTGGGTGAGCTGCGCATTTATTTCGACTTCATCAAACAAGGTTGGTCAACATAACCTTTGGCCTCTTTAAAGATAATATTTAAGGGCGTATATTATAATATGTTGATTTTATTGATATAATATTACTTAATACAAGATAGCTAACTCCGCTGCTACAGAAAAATATTATCAAGCCTGTATTTGTCCACTATGTTTTAACCTTGCTATATCCAATATTTGAGGTTGGGGCAGTCGTGCCGATGCCAGATGCTATGCGCTTTTCAAGCTGACCACATTGGATGTGCTGAGAATCGCTTCCAATCTATCGCCTAATTTATTCCATGCTTCGCGCTTTTCGTCTGCGTAGTCATCGAGCAAATATACCCGGTCAACTTTGCTGCCGATCACATGGTTTTGGCAAAGGTTGACCACCTCGCGGCTGATTTTTAATTTCTGCATCATGGTTGCGCCGGTTCTGCGCAGGTCGTGGGGTGTCCATTCTTCATCACCTACAACAAGATTGTTATTTTCAACTCTGTTTTTCAGTTTGCAGGTGCGGCTCTTAAATTTCACCTGCCGGTCTCCGACCTGTTTGCTCACTGTTTTTTCGCAAACGTGCCCTTTTTTATCGCGTGCAGGAAAAGCCCAATCGCAATCGCCCGTGAGGGTGTGCAGTTGTTTGAATTGGGCAAGCGTGAAGTCTGATAGGTAAACAAGCTGCTCGGATTTCCTGCCTTGCTCGCCCTTGGTGTTGGCCGCTGGAATAAACCAGGTACGTTGCTCAAGGTTGATATGTTTCCATTCGGTTTTCAGTAATTCACCAATGCGGCAAATAGTCCCAAGGCATAGCCACAGGGCGACCTGTGCTTCCTTTTTAAGTGGGCGCTCAGCAAAATTTTTGTTTGTTGCTTCTGAGTAATCCTGATCTGCTGTATTGAAAATTGTTTTGAGCTTGATGATTTCTTCAATATTCAATTGCCGCTTGCGCTCTTTGGTATAGTCTTTGGGGACGATTTGTTTGATGTCCACTAGCTCGGCTGGATTACCGTCGATAAGGAGCGCGCGCCAAGGTTTGCGTTTTTCCGCCCAGCGCAACATCTGCCCGATGTCTTTTGATAGTTCCACCGCCGTTGCCGTTTTTCCTGCGGCAATGATTGCCCGATAAACATCCCGCAAATGATTCTCGGTTAAATGCCGTAACTCGATATTGCCCAGTACAGGAATGGCATGCTTCCCCATGGACTGGGTTATATATTTGTTGCCATCGCTGCGATTAACGCCATCTTTAATCCATACGGTGTAGAGATTGTTGAAGGTGAGGGCTTCCGAACGCTTTTGCTCGTCGGCTTTGATGGTTGCATCAACACCGGCCTGTGCTTTGATTTTGGACGCGACCTTGTTAGCGCGTGGATCAATGCCCGCTTTGACCAAGTCACGCGCCTTGTCGCGCTCCTCACGAATTGCCGCCATGTCCCTGGACGGATATGTGCCGCAATAATGCCAAGCCTTTTTGCCTTGCCATTTAAAGCCGTATCGAAATGCAATCGAGACATTCTCGTTGCTGGCAACACGAACGTCACCAGAAAGACCATCGGTGTCGCTGAGTGTGTCGCCTTTCCAATCTGGCTTTGCTGAAGCCAGTTCTTTGATTGTCCACTTGTTGCCTTTTCCAGCTTTCGGATATCGTGTCATCGCATTCTCCATGGGTACACTGATGGGTACACCGTAAGGCGGCTGTTATTGAATCTAACCGCACCGTACTGGACGAACTATAGCGCTAATAACAAGAGATAACAACAAGATTTGATTGAATATTTACTATCCGGCAATGTCCTAATCTGTCCGGTAGTGGTTTAGGGGGGAAGTTATATTTAACTTTCTACGAACCAAGGGGTAGGGCGTTCGAATCGCTCCGGGCGCACCATATTCGGGTAGTAAATCAATCGCTTAACATTAATTTGTTAGGCGATTTTTCTTTTCAGAAAAGTCATTGCGCGTTGTCCCCCGCACACACGGTTAGATGCGTCCAGGAGTTCACTTAGCTTGGGCGCAGAGTAGTGCAATGTGATGCACCATTCTTGTGCTCAAGCAGCACCTTCGTGTTTCAGGGTGTACCTGCTGCCCGGAGGCGTCTGCCAAAAGTATGCTTCATGTCGTATGGTCTGACATTGGCAAGGCCAGGCAGAACGGCAGGAGTGGATGTGGGTGTATTGCAGGAACGTCTGCAAAGGCTCAGTCGGCGGTGGGCGCCTTGCTTTCTTCCCGGTTGTGCCGGCTTTGTTCTTCCATCACCAGCAGCGACAGTTCTTTCTTGAGATCATTGAACTCGGCCGAACTGGGGTCGCGCGGGTGAGGCATGGTGACGCTGATATCCTTCTTGATCGTGCCGGGGCGATAGGTCATCACGACAATGCGGTCGGCAAGGTAGATGGATTCCTCGATGCTGTGGGTGACGAAGATGATGGTCTTCTTTAATTCCATCCAGATGCGCAGCAGTTCGTCCTGCAGATTGCGCCGGGTGAGGGAGTCGAGCGCACCGAACGGCTCGTCCATCAGCATGATTGGGGAATCCAGCGCCAGCACGCGGGCAATTGCTACACGCTGGCGCATGCCGCCGGACAGATCTTTCGGGTAACGGTCGCGGAAGTCCTGTAACTTGAGCATTTCAAGCAGTGCCCCCACTTTTTCAATAATCAGCGCCTTGGGCATCTTTTTGATTTCGAGGCCGAAGGCGATATTTTTTTCCACGGTCATCCACGGGAACAGTGCATATTCCTGAAACACCATGCCGCGATCCGGCCCGGGTGATTGCACCTGTTTGCCATCGACGAGTATGCTGCCAGTGGTGGGCGACGAGAAGCCGGCCACAGCGTTGAGCAGGGTGGACTTGCCGCAGCCGGAAGGCCCGAGCAAGCAGATGAATTCGCCGCACTGCACGTCGAGGTTAATGTTGTCCAGCGCCACCACCTTGCGGCCGCCGGTGCTGAATATCTTGTTTACCGTGCTGATCTGGATATGGGATTGCATGGTTAGTTACTTTCGATGCCGCGGTGCCACTTGAGCAGATAATTATTGAGGCGGTTCATGCCGCTGTCGATTGCCAGCCCTAGCAGGCCGATGCTGAACATGCCGGCGATGATCTTGTCGGACCAGAAGAACTCGCGCGCTTCCAGAATGCGGTAGCCGAGGCCGTTATTGACCGCGATCATTTCCGCCACGATCACCACGATAAACGCGGTGCCAACGCCGATGCGGGCTCCGGTCAGGATGTATGGGGTAGCAGCCGGCAGTATCACGCGCAGGAACATGGTGGTCTGGCTCACACCGAGGCTGCGCGCGGCACGGATGTAGATGCCATCAACCTGGCGCACGCCGGCGATGGTATTCATCAGGATCGGAAAAAATGCGCCGATGACAATCAGGAAAATCGCCGGTGGGTTGCCTAGACCAAACCAAAGGATAGACAGCGGGATGAAAGCGATAGGCGGAATTGGCCGCAGCACCTGGATCAGCGGATTGAACAGCTTGTAGATGCGATCGTTCGCGCCCATCATCAGGCCCAGCGGCAGCGCCAGCACAGCGCCTACCAGAAACCCCACCACCACGCGGTATAGGCTGGCGTAGGCATCATGGATTAACTCACCTGAAAAAATCCATGTCAGATAGCCCGATTTTGCGGGATCGAAAGCTTCTGTCGGCATCAGGTACTCCCACCATTTGACCAGCACCGTAGTGGGTGCTGGCAGAATTTGTGGATTGACGATTGCGTGCATCGACAGCCACTGCCACAGTGCCAGCAGCGTGATCGGCACCAGGAAGCCTTGCAAGTTTTCGACTATTTTTACCCAGGAGTTTTTCATTTTTGCCTGCATAACCTTATTTAACCTTCAGCTCTCTCTTTGCTTTGTCGAGCAGGTCAAGCCGCACCCAGTCCTTCGCCAGCGGCGAATTGGCCAATTTACCAACGCCAAACTTTTTCATCAGGTCGGTGGTAATCTGCACGTGCTCGAGGCTGACGTCATAGGTGAAGGAGGCATTGCTCATAGAATCTTGATAGTCCTGGCTGCTGAGCTGATTCTTGAACATCTGCTCGCGCACGTATTTTTCCGCCAGTTTTGGGTTGTCCTGGAACGTCCGAGTCGCGTCCACGAACAGCTTGAGCACGCGTTCTGCGACATCGCGTTTCTCGTTGTACATCTTCTCGGTCATCACCAGCGCACGCACCGGCTCGCCCAGTGCGGTGTCATAGGGCTTCAGCACTTCGACGCCGTAGCCCTTATTGATCGCCTGGGACGACTGAGGCTCGGACTGGCACATGGCATCGATATTTTTCTGCATCAGCGCCTGGTTCAGGTCGGCGAACGGCATGAAGTATATCTGCACGTCCTTGCCTGGTTGATCGGACCAGGTCAGGTTATACTTGGCCAGCTCGGCCGCCAGCAGTAGTTCTTGCGCACCGCCACGCGCCACGCCCACCTTCTTGCCCTTTAGGTCGGCCACCGACTTGATGTTCAGGTCGGGGCGGGCGACGATACGCGCGCCACCTTTAGCAAAGCCCGCCACTACGTAGATTGGCACGCCGCTTGAGCGACCAGCAACGGCTGCATCAAGCGCACTCGCCGCGATATCGATCTCGCCGGAGATGGTTGCAGGCAGGATGTCGAGACCCTTGGCAAACACGCGTTCTTCGATCTGCAGGTTATATTTTGGCGCGATCTCCTTCATGTAGGAAACGGCTCCGTAATGGGCGAACTTGAGGTTGCCGAGCCTGACCACATCCGGCGCGGCCTGCGCGCCGAGCGCGAATAAAGAAGTGCATGCAAGCAGAAATAATTTTGAAAATTTCATGTGAACCCCCTTGAAGAACTTCAAAAAAAGCGCATCGCGCCGCCAAAACGAAAAGATTATACCCTTAGCCGTCTACTCCTGCCTTACGCAGGCTTAGCCCGCTCATACTGCACAGGCCAGGTCACTTGCGCCCCCAGTTTGCGTCGCATGCAGTGGCTAGTGGGGGGCGCGCAGCAGTATGCATAGTTCTTTAATATTGCCTGTTTTTTGAATTTATAGTGCATTTTATTTGACATGCTTCTTAATATCTCTATAATGCGGACTTCGTTTTTTGCGGGAATAGCTCAGTTGGTAGAGCGATACCTTGCCAAGGTATAGGTCGAGAGTTCGAGCCTCTTTTCCCGCTCCATATTTGTTGGGAAAGCTTTTTGCTTTCCCATAATCTTTTGTACTACAGGCTTGTGCCTTAATGGCGCGATAGCAAATCGGTTATGCCCCGGATTGCAAATCCGGTTAGCCCAGTTCGACTCTGGGTCGCGCCTCCATCTTCTTATCAATAAATGGCGTTAAGCTGTCAAATTTATTGATGCACTTCTCCAGTGTTTTGAGATTCTTCTGCTCGCATTCCCGTTTTATTTCTTGTTCCATCATTTAAATTAGACTGACGCTGTCATCAGTCTAACAGCCGGTGCGGATCATTAAATCAAACCAGGGCGCAGCGCTGGAATGAACTGGACTAAATGACGTGCGACTCGGCATCAGCCCAGCAAAAAAGCTTCCATTTAGCAGACTACGTGAAAATATATTGATCGATCTAACCTGATTCGCGCTTCGGGGCACGGGTACTTCTGCAGACTCAGGTTTGATGTAATATTTTCAGATCAAGAGCGTTCTTCCTGAAGAATATGCGGCAGCTGAAAATATTGTTGTGGATCACTCTTGAACATCCATAACCATAGCAAGGATGTTCATCCTGCTTTCTGCCCGTGAGGTGTCAAGGTCGGAGTAAGGTTGGAGGGTCAGATTGCAGTATGACGTTTGTTCTGCGTCTGTCACGGCTTTATACCCCTTGTTTGGGCCTGTGCGGAGAAGCTGCGGCCGGGCGCGCTGCTTGGCCGGTAATTATTTAAATAAAAGGTAGGTCGGGGGCAGCCAAATTTTCTTTTTCGGGTGTAAGATTACGCTATCTTTTTTGCGAGTCGTCATGATGAATAAAAAACGCCCCAAACATCTCGCGCTGCACAAGATAAAACTTCCTCTGCCCGGTTTCGTCTCCATCTTGCATCGAGCCAGCGGCATTCTTCTGTTTATTTCTTTACCGCTGTTGTTGTGGATGTTGCAAGCCAGCATGCGCTCGATTGAGACCTATACTGAATTAGTCGAAATCTTTCAGCATCCTTTGAGCAAACTTGTTTTGCTCGGATTGCTGTGGGCTTTTTTTCACCATTTCTGCGCGGGCATTCGTTTTCTGGCGCTTGATCTGCATATAGGCTCCAGTCTTGCGCAGGCACGTGCCAGCAGCAGGTGGGTAATCGGTGTCAGTCTGTTATTGACCGTTTTAGCAGGAGGCTGGCTATGCTAGAGCGGATTGTGACGGGCGCAAATTACGGATTGAGAGACTGGCTGATTCAGCGCGTGACTGCGGTAGTTATGGTGCTGTATACATTGACCCTGGCTGGATTTTGGCTGATGCAGCCGGCGCTTGATTACAACGCCTGGACACTGTTTCTTTCCAGCAATCCGGTGCGTACTTTCTCGCTGTTATTTCTGCTGAGCGTCTTTTATCACGCCTGGATTGGCATACGCGACATCGTAATGGATTACGTTAAGCCGGCTTCCATCCGCCTGCTGCTTCATGTGCTGGTGATTCTGGCATTGCTGTTGTATGCGATCTGGTCGGTACAAATACTTTGGGGAATGTAATGACAGTGACGAAGCGTACATTTGACGTGGTGGTTGTAGGCGCGGGCGGGGCGGGCATGCGTGCGGCACTGGCCTTGTCCGAGGCCGGGCTGAAGGTGGCTGTGCTGTCCAAGGTATTCCCCACCCGTTCGCATACCGTGGCCGCGCAGGGCGGCATTGCCGCATCACTCGGCAATATCAACGAGGATAACTGGCACTGGCATATGTACGACACGGTGAAGGGTTCGGACTATCTGGGTGACCAGGACGCCATCGAATACATGTGCCGCAATGCGGCCGAGGTGGTGTACGAACTGGAGCATTTCGGCATGCCGTTCGATCGCCTGGACAATGGAAAAATTTACCAGCGCCCGTTTGGCGGGCATATGCAGGACTATGGAAAAAATACGGTGCCGCGTGCCTGCGCGGCGGCGGATCGTACCGGCCATGCACTCTTGCACACGCTGTACCAGCAGAATGTAAAGGCCAACACGAATTTTTTCATCGAGTGGATGGCGCTGGATCTGATCCGCGATGATGACGGCGATGTGCTGGGCGTCACGGCTATGGAGATTGAAACAGGCGAGGTGATGATTTTGCAGGCACGCGCCACGCTGTTTGCCACCGGTGGCGCAGCACGCATTTTTGCCGCCAGCACCAATGCTTTTATCAACACCGGCGACGGCTTGGGGATGGCGGCGCGTGCCGGCATCCCGTTGGAAGATATGGAATTTTTCCAGTTTCATCCCACCGGCGTGCATGGTGCGGGGGTGCTGATTACCGAAGGCGTGCGCGGCGAGGGCGGCTATCTGGTGAACAAGGATGGCGAGCGCTTTATGCCTCGCTATGCGCCCAACGCGAAAGATCTGGCCAGCCGCGACGTGGTGTCGCGGGCAATGGCGACGGAAATAAAGGAAGGGCGCGGCTGCGGTCCGAATGGCGATCATGTGCTGCTGAAACTGGATCATCTGGGCGAGGATGTGATCAAGCATCGCCTGCCGGGTATCCGCGAGATCGCGCTCAAGTTTGCCCATGTCGATCCGGCGCGCGCGCCCATACCGGTGGTGCCCACCGCGCATTACATGATGGGCGGGATACCGACCAATTATCACGGGCAGGTTGTCGCCCCCTACAAGACAGGCCCTGAAGAGGTGGTACAGGGTTTCTATGCCGTGGGGGAATGCGCCTGCGTATCGGTGCATGGCGCGAACCGGCTGGGCTGCAATTCCCTGCTCGACCTGATTGTGTTCGGGCGCGCAGCGGCACGGCAGATTATCGAAGACTTGCAGCGCAACCCGCACCACAAGCCGTTGCCAGCCGATGCGGCAGAGCGCCCGCTGGCGCGTCTGGCACGCCTGGATACGCAGCAGGAAGGCGAAAGCGTGGCTGAAGTGGGTGATGCGATGCGCCAGGTTATGCAGACCCATTGCGGGGTGTTCCGCTTCCCCGATTTGCTGGCGGAGGGGGTAAAGCAAATCCGTGAAGTCGCTGCCCGCGTCAGAAACACCATCATCAAGGACAAAAGCAAGGTTTTCAACACTGCACGGGTAGAAGCACTGGAACTCGATAATCTGATCGAAGTGGCGCAGGCTACCATGCATGCCGCTGCGGCACGCGAGGAGAGCCGGGGTGCGCATGCGCGTGAAGATTTTCCTGAACGTGACGATAATAAGTGGTTGAAGCATTCGCTGTATTTCAGCGACGAGCAGCGGCTGGATTACAAGCCGGTGCGCCTGAAGCCGCTGACCGTGGAATCATTCCCGCTCAAGGCGCGAGTTTACTAGGGGGAGCCATGAAATTTAAAATCTATCGCTACAATCCTGAAACGGATGCGGCTCCCTATATGCAGGATTACGAGCTGGCAGTCGATGCGGGAAATTTGATGTTGCTGGATGCGATATTAATGATCAAGGCTGACGATGACAGCCTGAGCTTGCGCAAATCGTGCCGCGAGGGAGTGTGCGGTTCGGATGCGATGAATATTAACGGGCGCAACGGCCTCGCCTGCATTACGCAGCTTGCTTCGCTCAAGCAGCCTATCGAACTGCGCCCCTTGCCTGGCCTGCCGGTGATACGCGACCTGATCGTGGACATGACGCAGTTCTTCAAGCAATATCATTCGATCAAACCCTATCTGGTCAATAACGACCCACCGCCTGAAACCGAGCGCCTGCAATCCCCGGCAGACCGCGCCGAACTGGACGGTTTATACGAGTGCATTCTGTGTGGCTGCTGCACCACGGCATGCCCGTCGTTCTGGTGGAATCCGGACAAATTTGTCGGGCCCGCCGGTCTGCTGCAGGCATATCGCTTTCTTGCCGACACGCGCGACCAGGCCACAGCCGAGCGCCTGGACTATCTGGAAGATCCCTACCGCTTATTCCGCTGTCACACCATCATGAATTGCGTGGATGTATGCCCCAAGGAATTGAATCCGACCAGCGCGATCGGCAAGATCAAGGATATGATGGTTAAACGCACGGTATGACCATTGACCCCGCATCGTTTGAACGCTTGCGTTGGCGCTGCCGGCGCGGCTTGTTGGAGCTGGATATTGTGCTGGGGCGGTTTATTCAGCACTATGCGAGCCTCGATCCGCAGCAACAAGCAGAGTTCGACAGGCTGCTGGACATGCCCGATACGGAGTTGTGGGATATGATTAGCGGCAAATTGGCTGCGGCAGATGATGGGCAACGCGAGCTACTTGCACTGCTAAATAAGGATAGTATTGATTAATTCGGCCTGACGGGCTGGTTTGTTAACTGGGATATATGGGATCTAGCATGGAAAATAAACGGGTTGCAACACTGACACTGGACGACGGCCGTAGTGTGGAGCTGCCTATTCTGTCAGGCACGCTGGGGTCGGATGTGCTGGATTTGCACAATCTGGCGAAGCTTGGCGTGTTTACTTACGATCCCGCATTCTTTTCTACCGCGAGTTGCTCGTCTAAAATCACCTTCATCGATGGTGATGCCGGACTGCTGTATTACCGGGGTTATCCGATTGAGCAGTTGGCCGAGAAATCGGATTTTCTGGAAGTATGCTACCTGCTGTTGCACGGCGAACTGCCGAATGCCGCACAGAGCGCGGATTTTAACTACATTGTGCAGCATCATTCGATGGTGCATGACCAGCTGGCACGCTTCTTCAACGGCTTCCGCCGCGATGCGCATCCGATGGCGGTAATGGTGGGTGTGGTAGGCGCACTGTCAGCCTTCTATCATGACTCGCTCGACATCAATAATCCGGAGCACCGTGAAATATCCGCGTTGCGCCTGATCGCAAAAGTGCCGACCATCGCCGCGATGACCTACAAATACAGCATCGGCGAACCGTTCATGTATCCAAAAAACAAGTTCAGCTATGTGGAAAACTTCCTGTACATGATGTTTGCCACACCCGCCGACGAGTATGTGCCCAACCCCAAGCTAGTGCGGGCGCTGGAACGTATCTTTATTCTGCATGCCGACCACGAGCAGAATGCGTCCACCTCTACCGTGCGTCTGGCCGGCTCCAGCGGCGCCAACCCGTTTGCCTGCGTGGCCTCCGGCATCGCGGCGCTGTGGGGCCCGGCGCATGGCGGGGCGAACGAAGCAGTGCTGAAAATGCTGGAAGAGATCGGCGATGTGTCGCGTGTGGAAGACTTCATGAAGGGCGTGAAGGACAAGAAATACCGCCTGATGGGCTTTGGCCATCGCGTTTACAAGAACATGGATCCGCGCGCCTCGGTGATGCGCGATACCTGTTACGAGGTGCTGAAAGAACTGAAGCTGGAAAACGATCCGATGTTCAAGATGGCGCTGGCGCTGGAACAGATCGCGTTGAAAGACCCGTATTTCATCGAGCGCAAGCTGTATCCGAATGTCGATTTCTACTCCGGCATCGTGCTGCGCGCGCTCGGTATTCCCACCAATATGTTCACGGTGAACTTTGCGGTGGCACGCACCATAGGCTGGGTTTCGCAGTGGAATGAAATGATCGCCGATACCGACCGCAAGATCGGGCGGCCCCGCCAGCTGTATACCGGTGCGATCAAGCGCGACTATGTGCCGCTGAAAAAGCGCTAATCCGGAACCTGAAAGATATGACTCAGCAGGCTGAAAAGAAGTGGGTCACTGCTGCTGATCTGAATGCGGTAAGCCGCCACACCATAATGGAAGCGCTGGACATCAGGGTGGAGGAGTTCAGCGAGGACCATATTATTTTGAGCATGCCGATCAGCGATGCAACACGCCAGCCTTACGGCTTGCTGCACGGCGGGGTAAGTATGGTGCTGGCAGAAACAGCCGCGAGCTTTCATGCGTGCTGGGGCATTGATATTATGGATAAAGCGCCGGTGGGCATCGAGATCAATGGTTCGCATCTGAACTCCGCAGACAGCGGCAACGTGCGCGCAGTGGGCAAAGTCCTGCGCAAGTCTGCGTCCCTGATCGTGCATGAAATCGAGATTACGCATGTTGAAACGGGGCGGCTGCTGTGCGTCAGCAGGGTGACCAATTTTTATAAGAAGCTCAGGCACAAACCTGGCACGAATTAGGCAGTATTCGGGCCGACACAGGAAAATAATAATGGCATCTTTAATGGAAACTATGCAGGCCAATTCGCTGTTGTTCGGTGCGAATGCCACATTTGTTGAAGAGGCGTATGAAGCCTATCTTGAAAATCCTGCCGCAGTTACGCCAGAGTGGCGTGCCTATTTCGATGCCTTGCCAGCCGGTAAAGTCGCCCACGACGTAGCGCACAGCCCAATTCAAAGGGCTTTTGCAGCCTTGCCCAGACGTGCGCAAAATGTCGAGGCCGCTGAGGAGAGCCTGGAGCGCAAACAGGTTGCCGTATTGCAGATGATCAACGCACACCGCTTCCTCGGCGTGCGCATCGCCAATCTCGATCCCCTTGCCCGCCATGCCAAGCCGGAAGTTCCGGAACTGACACTTGCCCATTACAGCTTCACCGAAGCGGACATGGACACTACCTTCGAGACAGGTTCGCTGGTGGCAGCGCAACGCCTGACTCTGCGTGAAATTGTGCAGCTGCTGCGCCAGACCTATTGCAGCAGCATAGGCGCGGAATATATGTATATCAGCGACATTCAGCAAAAGCGCTGGATACAGCAACGGCTGGAAGGTAGCAGGGGCACTGCCAATTACGAAACCGCCAAGCGCCGCGAAATCCTGCAGCGGCTCACCGCGGCAGAAACGCTGGAGCGTTATTTGCACACCAAATTTGTCGGGCAAAAGCGTTTCTCGCTTGAAGGTGGCGAAACGCTGATCCCGCTGCTGGATCATCTGCTGCAGCGTGCCAGTGAGCAGGGGGTGGAAGAAACAGTCATCGGCATGGCACACCGTGGCCGTTTGAATGTGCTGGTGAATATACTGGGGAAAATGCCCTCGATGCTGTTTGCCGAGTTTGAGGGCAAGCATGCGGAACATCTGACTTCGGGCGACGTGAAATACCATAACGGATTCTCTTCCGAAGTTGTGCTGCCTCAGGGCTCCATGCACGTCACCCTGGCGTTTAATCCGTCTCACCTGGAGATTGTCAGCCCGGTAGTAGAGGGTTCGGTACGCGCGCGACAGCACACCCGCGGCGATCACGACGGCAGCAAGGTGATGCCGGTGATACTGCATGGCGACTCGGCTTTCACCGGCCAGGGCGTGGTGATGGAGACATTTAACCTGTCGCAGACCCGCGGCTACAGCACGGGCGGCAGCGTGCATATCATCATCAACAACCAGATCGGCTTCACCACATCGGATGTGCGCGATATACGCTCCTCAACTTATTGCACCGATGTGGCGAAGATGGTGGAAGCGCCCATTTTCCACGTGAATGCCGATGATCCGGAAGCGGTATTGCTGGTGACGGAAATTGCGCTGGATTACCGCATGACGTTTAGCCGCGATGTGGTGATCGACCTGGTATGTTTCCGCAAGCTGGGACATAACGAGCAGGATGAACCGCTGGTTACGCAACCCTTCATGTACCGCTACATCAACAAGCATCCCGGCATGCGCGCCTTGTATGCCAAGCGTCTGGTGGAAACCGGAGTGATTGCTGCAGACGAACCCGAGGCGATGATCGCTGCGTACCGCAAGGCGATGGATGAAGGGCTGAGTCCGGTTGAAACGGTAAGCATCAATTCAAAGCGCTCGCATGCCAAGCGCTGGTCGAAATATAGCCTGGATGCGCGCTGGGATGCCCCTGTCAAAACAGCGGTGCCGCGTGAGCGCCTGCAGTTCCTGGCTGAGCGGCTGGTCACTGTACCGGAGAATTTCAAGCTGCATTCGCGCGTCGAAAAAATTATGGAAGACCGGCTCGCCATGGGAAAAGGCGAACTGGCGCTGGACTGGGGCATGGCCGAAAATCTGGCTTACGCCAGCTTGCTCACGGAAGGCTATCCGGTGCGCCTATCCGGGCAGGATTGCGGCAGGGGAACATTCTTCCACCGCCACGCGGTGCTGCACGACCAGAATCGAACCGTCTGGCATGAGGGCTTGTACATGCCGCTGAGAAATATTCAGCAAAATCAGGCGGATGTGGTGGTAATCGACTCCACGCTGTCAGAAGAAGCGGTGCTGGCATATGAGTACGGCTATGCCACCGCCGAGCCGGATTCGCTGGTGATATGGGAAGCGCAATTTGGTGATTTTGCCAATGGCGCACAGGTGGTGATCGACCAGTTCATCACCTCGGGCGAAGCCAAGTGGGGACGCTTGTGCGGGCTGGCGATGTTCCTGCCGCATGGTTACGAAGGACAGGGGGCCGAGCACTCATCCGGCCGCATTGAACGCTATTTGCAACTGTGTGCGGATTACAACATCCAGGTGTGCATTCCTTCCACGCCGGCACAGATGTTCCATTTGCTGCGGCGCCAGATGCTGCGCCCCTATCGCAAGCCGCTAATCGTGTTTACGCCCAAGAGCCTGCTGCGCAGCAAGGATGCCGCGTCACCCCTGGAGCAGCTGGTTGAAGGCGAGTTTCAGCCGGTGATGGCCGAAGCGGAACTGACCGATGCCGCCAAAGTACGCCGCGTCATCGTGTGCAGCGGAAAAATATATTACGAACTGCTCAAGTCTCGCCGTGAACGCGATATCCAGAACATGGTGATCATACGCCTGGAACAACTCTATCCTTTCCCGCACAGGGATTTCGAAGCGCAAATAAGAGCATATCCCAATGCCACGGAAGTGCTGTGGTGCCAGGAAGAGCCGGGCAATCAGGGTGCATGGCACCGCATCCAGCATTACCTGCTGCGGCATATGCGCGCCGATATGCATCTGGCCTATGCACTGCGCCCCTCTTCCGCTGCGCCTGCAGCCGGATATCTATCCGTGCATAACGAGCAGCAGAAAGCAGTCATTGACGCCGCCTTCCGTGACGACCTGAATATCAAATACCAGCCAGGAGCAAAACACCATGAAAATTGAAGTGAAAGTGCCGCAACTGTCCGAGTCCGTATCCGAGGCATCTTTGTTGAGCTGGCACAAGCAGGCAGGCGAGGCCGTGACGGAAGGTGAAAGCCTGATTGACATCGAAACCGATAAAGTTGTGCTGGAACTCCCCGCGATCAAATCCGGCGTGCTCACTCAAATCCTCAAACAGAACGGTGAAAAAGTCACCAGCGGCGAAGTGATCGCGGTGCTGGATACCGATGCCAAGCCCAGTGTAGCGAGCGCTAGCGCGACGGCAGCGGCAGTGCAAGCAGTTAAGACAGAGGCGGCAGTGATGCCTGCCGCGAAAAAGATCGCAGCGGAAAAAGGCGTGGATACTGCCGCGATAAGCGGCAGCGGGCGCGGCGGCCGGGTGACCAAGGAGGATGTGCTGAATGCGCCGGAAAAATCAGTTGCAGCGGTGGCCAGCATTGTGCAACCCCGGGCAGGCGGTCGCATCGAGCAGCGCGTGCCGATGACGCGCATACGCCAGCGCATTGCCGAGCGCCTGCTGCAGTCGCAACAGAACGCCGCCATTCTCACGACCTTTAATGAAGTCAACATGCAGCCGGTGATTGACTTGCGCAACCGCTACAAGGATGCATTCGAGAAGAAGCATGGCGTGAAACTTGGATTCACCTCCTTCTTTGTCAAAGCCACCCTGCTTGCGTTACAGAAGTTCCCTATCGTGAATGCCTCTGTGGATGGCACCGATATTATCTATCACGGCTATTACGACATCGGTGTGGCCATCGGCAGCGAGCGCGGCCTGGTCGTGCCCATCATTCGCGATGCGGATAAACTGTCCCTGGCTGACATCGAAAAACAGATCGCCGATTTTGCAGCGCGCGCCAAGGAAGGCAAGCTCACGATGGAGGAGCTCACCGGCGGCACCTTTTCCATTACCAACGGCGGCGTATTCGGCTCCATGCTGTCAACACCCATCATCAACCCGCCGCAGAGCGCGATTCTGGGGATCCATGCGACCAAGGACAGGCCTGTCGCCGAGAACGGCCAGGTCGTCATCCGGCCGATGAACTATCTTGCCGTGTCCTATGACCATCGCATCATCGATGGCCGCGAGGCAGTGCAGTTTCTCTTGACCATCAAGGAAGCGCTGGAATATCCCGGCCGGATCCTGCTGGACCTGTAAACTTGAGCAAGACATGGTAAGCGGAGAAAAACATGGCTGAATTGGATGTGGTCGTAATCGGTGCGGGCCCCGGCGGATACGTCGCTGCAATACGCTGCGCACAACTGGGGCTGAAGGTCGCCTGCGTCGATGAGTGGAAAAACTTACAGGGAAAACCCAGCCTGGGCGGCACTTGTCTGAATGTGGGCTGTATTCCGTCCAAGGCTTTGCTGGAATCTTCTGAAAATTATGAACGGATTTCGCATGATTTTGCCGCACACGGCATCACCGCAACAGGCGTGCAATTCGATGTGGCGAAGATGCTGGCGCGCAAGGACAAGATTGTCAGCGACTTTACCTCGGGAATAGCCTCGTTATTCAAGAAAAATAAAGTGACCGCTGTGCCAGGGCGTGCAACGTTGCTCGGGCGTGAGGGTGAGGCGTGGCGCGTCGGTGTGGCAGGGGGTGAAGAACTGCGCGCAAAGCATGTCATTATCGCCACCGGCTCTACCCCGCGTGTGCTGCCGCAAGCGCCGCTCGACGGCGTGCGCATTGTAGACAGCAGCGGTGCGCTGGCGTTTGCCGAGGTGCCCAAGCGCCTTGCCATTATCGGTGCCGGGGTGATCGGGCTGGAGCTGGGCAGTGTCTGGCGCAGGCTGGGCAGCGAGGTGACGATACTGGAAGCCGCGCCAGCCTTTATGCCGGCGGCAGACGAGCAAGTGGCCAAGGAAGCGTCGCGTGCCTTTGGTAAACAGGGGTTGAAGATTCATCTCGGTGTACAAATCGATAAGGTTGCGCAGAATAAAAAGGAAGTTGTTGTGACCTGGCGTGATGCACAGGGTGCCGCACAGGAACTGCTCGCCGACAAGCTGATCGTGGCGGTGGGCCGGGTGCCGAACACAGCTGGTTTGGGTGCCCTGGAAGCTAACTTGAAGCTCGATGCGGCAGGGCGCATTGAGGTGGACGAGCATTGCCGCAGCAACCTGCCTAATGTGTATGCAGTGGGTGACGTAGTGCGTGGCCCGATGCTGGCGCACAAAGCCTCGGAAGAGGGTGTGATGGTGGCCGAAATCATTGCCGGCCAGGCAGGACATTGCGATCTGAATCTGGTGCCATGGGTGATGTATGCGACGCCGGAAATCGCCTGGGTCGGCAAGACCGAGCAGCAGTTGAAAAAGGATGGTTTGGCCTACAAAGCAGGCCAGTTCCCATTTACGGCTAATGGCCGTGCGCGCGCACTGGGCGACACCACGGGGTTTGTAAAGATTCTCGCGGACGCCGGCAGCGACCGCATTCTTGGCGTGCACATCATCGGCGCCATGGCATCGGAACTGATCCAGCAGGCGGTGTTGGCCATGTCGTTCTCGGCCAGCAGTGAAGATCTTGCGCGCACCATACATGCGCATCCGTCATTGTCCGAAGTCCTGCACGAAGCTGCGCTGGCGGTGGACAAGCGCACCATCCATATCTGAGGCTGATTATGAGCTACCGTGCCTACCGGATTTTCAACGAAGACAATAAGACAGTCAGTCGCTGGGTAGAACTGACCCTGGATGATCTTGATCCGGGTGAGGTGGTAATACGCACTGCCTATTCGAGCGTGAACTACAAGGATGCGCTGGCGGCAACCGGCGCGGGCAAGGTCATACGGCGCTTCCCTTGTGTGGGCGGCATAGACGTCTCCGGCGTCGTCGAAAGCTCTCTCGATGCGCGTTTCAAGCCAGGCGACGAGGTGCTGGTCACCGGCTACGATATGGGGGTGGCGCACGATGGTGGCTTTTCCGAACGCGTGAGGGTTCCGGCTGACTGGGTAGTGCGTTTGCCGAAGGGGCTGTCACTGCATGATGCAATGGCACTGGGAACCGCCGGATTTACCGCTGCGCTGTCCATCCATCGCCTCGAACAGAATGACGTAAAACCGGAAAATGGCAAGGTGGTAATGACCGGCGCTAGCGGCGGTGTGGGCAGCCTGGCGATTTGCATGTTAAAAAATCTCGGCTATCACGTGGTTGCGATTACCGGCAAAGACAGCGAGCACGACTATCTGAAAGCACTGGGCGCTGCCGAAGTCTTGCCGCGCAGCGTAATCGATCTCAACAGTACACGCCCGCTGGAGAAATCGCTTTGGGCAGCAGCGCTGGATTCAGTGGGGGGCGCAACCCTGGCCTGGCTAACCCGCACCATGCAACAGAATGGCGTGATTGCCAGTTTTGGCAATGCGGGCGGTGTCGAGCTGAATACTACTGTCCTGCCTTTTATTTTGCGCGGCGTGCGGCTGATCGGCATCGATTCAGCTGCCACCGCTATGCCCGTGCGCCAGAAAATCTGGCACAGACTGGCGAACGATTTGCGCCCGCAGCAATTGGATTTGCTTGCGCATACCGTTTCATTCGAGCAATTGCCGCAAGTCTTTCCGAAAATGCTGAGTGGTGAATCGCGTGGCCGCACCGTCATTAAAATTGCTGCTTGAATTCGTCTGGCTTAATAATTATTGCGTGCTATAATCGCGCCCCCGGAAATATGCGGGCGAAAGTGGCGGAATTGGTAGACGCACTGGATTTAGGTTCCAGCGCCTCGCGGCGTGAGAGTTCGAGTCTCTCCTTTCGCACCAAGGGTTTAATGAGTAGCAGATGCTAAAGCAATTTCAAGCCAGCTGACAGCCTCAAGAATTTCTGCACAATCCCTACTTGGGATTTTAGATTAAAGCCGACTCAGTGATGAGCCGGCTTTATTGCTTCTGTATTCCCCTGTCGCCATCAATGGCCCGATGCTTAAAACTAAAACTTGTCATTTGCATGCGATAAACGAGTAAAATTTCCGGATTATGAAACTGGACAGTAGTTCATCAATAAGCTTCCATCTATTGAAATAAGAAAAATGGATAACAAAGACGATATATTCCGCCATCGCTTCGAAATCAAGCAGCTTTTAGGCAGGGGCTCCAGCGGAGAAGTGTATCTCGCTTTTGATACTTATGCGCAGCGTGACGTTGCCGTCAAGATGACCCGCCTGAATTTATTTGAGGATGCGGTTGCGGGGAAGCGCAACCGCAAGATGTGGCTTAATGAAACGCGCTTGGCGGGCAAGCTGCAGCACCCCTTTATCGTACAGATATTCGAGGCTGGCTCCACGGATGAATTCAATTACATCGTGATGGAATACATGGCAGGTGGCAGCCTCAAGCAATTTACCGCACCGGATAAATTGCTGCCGATTAACAAGCTGATCGACATCCTCTACAAGGTATGCAATGCCCTGGATTTTGCCACCAAGATGGGTGTTTTGCATCGCGATATCAAGCCGGCTAACGTGCTGCTTGGTGCAGACGGCGAAGTGAAAATATCGGATTTTGGTGCTGCATTCAGCATTGAGTCAGACCTGACACAGGTAGACATGGTCGGAACCTTGCCCTTTGTCGCTCCAGAGCACTTCAGGAAAGCGCTGCCCTCGCAACAGAATGATATTTATGCCGTCGGCGTAATGGCCTACCAGTTGCTGACAGGACGCTATCCGTTTACGGCGAGGTCACCCGAAGACCTGATATATCAGAAATTGAACGAGGAGGTATTGTCGCTGGAGAGTTGGCGCAGTGATATCCCAATGGCATTGCGTTTCGCCGTGCATCGCGCGATGCATCCAGATCGTGAGTTGCGCTACACCAACTGGAAATCTTTTTTTGATGATCTGGTGGCCGCACTTCCGCAAATTGCGATCCCTGAAGATTCACGTTTCGACAGTACCCGCTTCAACTGCATGCGCAAGTTTAAATTTTTTGCCGAGTTCATGGATACCGAGATCTGGGAAACACTCGATATCAGCCGTTCACTCACAATGGGCATGGGAAAGAGGATTGTTGAGGAAGGCAAGGTTGGTAATAATCTGTTTATTATCATCAAAGGCGAAGTGGTGGTGAGCAAAAACGGCAAAGAGATTAATCGCATGGGGGCTGGCAACTGCTTTGGCGAAATCGGCTATCTGGACCAGGTAAAACATTTGAGATCTTCTTCGGTAACGGCAACGACCGCTCTGGAATTAATCGAGATAGAAGGAAAATCTTTGCGGCGCGCGAGCGACGCTTTGCAGTCCAGATTTTCCAAGGCCTTGCTGACGCAGATGGTCGCGCAAATGAGAAATACCGACCAGCTTATATTTTCAATGATGGGTATCGAATAGTTTTTCCATTTTTCAGATGCCAAAATCCGCAGCTTCAAAAATCCTTTTAGACGTATTCGGCTATACCGCTTTTCGCGGTGAACAGCAGGCTGTCGTTGAGCATGTAGTGGCGGGGGGCGATGCCCTGGTGCTGATGCCTACCGGCGGCGGTAAATCCTTGTGTTACCAGTTGCCGGCGTTGCTGCGCAATGGCGTGGGCATCGTTGTGTCGCCTTTGATTGCGCTGATGCAGGATCAGGTTGATGCGCTTAGCCAGTTGGGCGTGCAGGCTGCCTTTCTGAATTCCAGCCTGGATTCAACGGCGGCACGGGAGGTGTATAGCCGCTTGTATCGCGGTGAATTGAAGCTGCTGTATGTCGCACCTGAACGTCTGATGCAGGGCAGTTTTCTGGAGTTGCTCGACAGCCTGCAGGAGGAAAATGCACTCGCACTATTCGCCATCGACGAGGCGCATTGCGTGTCGCAATGGGGGCATGACTTTCGCCCGGAATATCGCGCCCTGACGGTATTGCACCAGCGCTTTCCTGATATTCCGCGCATAGCACTCACTGCCACGGCGGATGCGCCGACGCGCGCAGAGATAATCGAGCGCCTGGCACTGGAAGAGGCGCAACATTTTGTCGCCAGTTTTGACCGCCCCAATATCCGCTATCGCGTCACACAGAAAGCCAACGCGCGACAGCAGCTGCAGGCTTTTCTTGAGGCCGAGCACGCCAATGATGCGGGCATTGTGTATTGCCTGTCGCGCAAAAAAGTGGAAGAAACAGCCGCCTGGCTGCAGGAGCGCGGCTGGGATGCGCTGCCGTACCACGCCGGTCTGGATGCGGCCACACGCAACAGAAATCAGCGCAGATTCTTGCTGGAAGAGGGCGTCGTGATGGTGGCCACCGTGGCTTTTGGCATGGGCATAGACAAGCCCAATGTGCGCTTTGTCGCGCATCTTGATTTGCCCAAAAGTATGGAAGGCTATTATCAGGAGACAGGCCGCGCGGGTCGCGACGGTTTGCCCGCCAATGCGTGGATGGCTTACGGCCTGGGCGATGTGGTATCGATGCGCAAGATGCTCGACTCGGGCGACGCGCCGGAAGAGCGCAAGCGGGTCGAAAGGCAAAAGCTGGATGCCCTGCTGGGTTTTTGCGAGTCCACCGAGTGCCGGCATCAAACCCTTTTGCGCTATTTCGGCGAAACGCATCCCGGCGCATGTGCGCAGTGCGACAATTGCCTGGAACCGGTGGACACCTGGAATGCCAGTGAGGCCGCGCGTATGGCGCTGTCCTGCGTTTATCGAAGTGGGCAGCGTTTCGGGGTGGGACATCTGGTGGATATCCTGATGGGAAAACTGACACCGCAAATTGAAAAATTCCAGCACCAGCAGCTTTCCACATTCGGCATTGGCAAGGCGCATAGCCAGGCGCAATGGAGCAGCGTTTACCGGCAGCTGGTGGCGGCCGGATTGCTGCAGGTCGAGATGGAGGCCTACGGTGGCCTCAGCCTAACTGAAGAGGCGCGCCCCATACTGCGCGGTGAACGCGAAGTGTGGCTGCGCCGCGATGCCGAGCCCGTCAAACACAAAGGCAGCAAAGCCGAGCAGGGAGCTCGCGCGCGCGAAGCCTTTGCCGGCGCCAACGAAGATCCATTATGGCTGGCGCTCAAAGCCAGACGCATGGAATTGGCCCGTGAGCAGGGCGTGCCGCCTTATGTCATCTTTCACGACAGCACCTTGCTGGAAATACTCAACCAGCGCCCCGGCAGTCTTACGGAGTTGGGCAGGATAAGCGGGGTCGGGCAGGCCAAACTGACACGCTACGGGGATGATTTCCTGAAGGTGGTCGAAGATGTGGTAAATGGCGTGAAGGGGTAGCTGTCTGCGTAGTGGGGTTTTGCACTGCATCCTGTTGGGAAAGTCACTGTATAATGCCGGGCGTATTTAAATGTGAACGAATTCCATATAACGCCAAACATTGTGCCATAGGAGCCGATTTACCTCATAGACGTGCTTGTCCCGTTGGGGATCGGGCGATTGCTCATCGCGCAGCAAGCTGGCTCCTGCAAGGTTTTCCACGAAGTGATGAAAAATCAAGATTGGCCAATTAACTATTTGGATTTTAAGATAATATTCTGCCCGGTTTTCGGCTGGGCGTATTTAAACTGAGGAGAAGCTTCATGCGTATAGGAATTCCTGCGGAAACGCGCGCAGGTGAAACTCGTGTTGCAGCAACACCGGAAACGGTGAAAAAAATGCTGGCAACCGGCCACACCGTCATGGTGGAAAATGGTGCCGGTGCTGGCGCGAGTATTCCCGATTCTGAATATCAAACAGCCGGTGCGACCATGGTCAGCGCTGCTGACTTGTATGCCAAATCTGAAATCGTGCTCAAGGTTAAGTCACCAACCAGCGAGGAATTGTCCAAACTGCCCGCGAAGAGCGTGTTGATCGGCTTGCTGTCACCTTACCAGGCTGATCTCGTTGCAGCCTATGCCAAACAGGGCATTACTGCTTTCGCGATGGAGAAATTGCCGCGCACCTCGCGCGCGCAAGCGATGGACGTGCTTTCCTCACAGGCCAATATCGCCGGTTACAAGGCAGTGATGATAGGTGCAAACCTGTACAAGCGCTTTATGCCGATGCTGATGACAGCTGCGGGAACAGTGAAAGCCGCGCGCGTGGTCATACTCGGCGTGGGTGTGGCCGGCCTGCAGGCGATCGCTACAGCCAAACGACTGGGTGCGGTGATCGAGGCCTCGGACGTGCGCCCGGCAGCCAAAGAGCAGGTTGAATCGTTGGGCGCAAAGTTCATCGATGTTGCGTTTGAGACTGACGAAGAGCGCGAAATTGCAAAAGGTGTAGGCGGTTATGCACGTCCGATGCCGGCCAGCTGGATGGAACGGCAGAAGGTGGAAGTGGCCAAGCGCGTTGCGCAGGCTGATATCGTGATCACCACCGCACTGATCCCCGGCAGACCTGCCCCCGTGCTGGTGACTGAGGACATGGTCAAGGCCATGAAGCCGGGTTCGGTCATCGTCGATATGGCGGTTGAGGCGGGCGGCAATTGTCCGTTGTCAGAACAGGGGAAAATTGTTGTAAAACATGGTGTTACAATTTGCGGCGAGGACAACCTGCCGGCACTGGTGGCAGCTGATGCCAGCGCACTGTATGCGCGCAACCTGCTCAACTTCCTCAACTTGCTGTGCGATCCCAAGCAGGGCGGCGCAATCAACATCAACCGCGAGGATGACATTATCGCCGGTTCACTGATTGCTATCGACGGCGTTGCCGTCACTAAATAACGGAGATTCAAGATGACTATTGTTGATCCTTTGGTTACCAACCTGACCGTATTCGTGCTGGCCGTGGTAGTTGGCTACCATGTGGTATGGAACGTGACCCCTGCACTGCACACGCCGCTGATGGCGGTGACCAATGCCATTTCCGGCATCATCATCGTCGGTGCCATGCTCGCCGCCGGGCCGCAGCAACTGGATGCGGGCACCATACTCGGCCTGGTGGCGGTTACGCTGGCTGCCATCAACGTTTTTGGTGGCTTTCTGGTTACCCAGCGCATGCTGGAAATGTTCAAGAAGAAAGGTAAGTAAATGTCGGCCAATTCTGTTGCTTTAGCTTACCTTGCCGCCGCCATTTTATTCATATTGGCGCTCAAGGGTCTGAGTTCACCGGTTTCTGCGCGACGCGGCAACCTGTTTGGCATGGTGGGCATGGCGATTGCCGTGGCTACCACCCTGACCATCACTCACAACGTGTGGTACATCCTGCTGGCGATTATTGTCGGCGGAACGATTGGTGCGGTAGTGGCACGACGCATCGAGATGACCTCCATGCCCGAGTTGGTTGCCGCCATGCATTCGCTGGTTGGTCTGGCAGCCGTGCTGATCGCGATGTCTGCGTTCTACAATCCGGTTGCCTACGGCATTGCGCAAGCGGGTGAAACATTGCACTTCAGCAACCGTATCGAACTCTTTATCGGCACCTTTATCGGTGCGATTACCTTCACAGGTTCCATCGTTGCCTTTGGCAAACTGTCCGGCAAAATGGGCAGCAAGCCATTGCACTTTGTCGGACAGCACTGGGTAAACCTGGCGCTGGGTATTGTGATGATAGGTTTCGGCATCGCCTTCAGCATGTCGCCAAGCTGGACACCTTTCCTCATCATGACCGCTATTGCACTGGCTTTGGGGTTCTTGCTGATCATGCCGATTGGTGGCGCAGATATGCCGGTGGTGGTGTCGATGCTGAACTCCTACTCCGGCTGGGCCGCGGCGGGCATTGGTTTTACGCTGAATAACAATATGCTGATTATCGCCGGTTCGCTGGTGGGCAGCTCGGGCGCGATTCTTTCCTACATCATGTGCAAGGCGATGAACCGCGCCTTCCTGAATGTGATTCTGGGCGGCTTCGGCGGCGCCGAAGGCGCGATTGCTGAAGACAGCGGCGTGCAGAAAACCTACCGCAGCGGCAGCGCAGAAGATGCAGCATTCATGATGGGCAATGCGGACAGCGTCATCATCGTTCCCGGTTACGGCCTAGCCGTGGCGCGTGCGCAGCATGCGATCAATGAAATGTCCAAGATGCTGACGGAAAAAGGCATCAAGGTGCGTTACGCGATTCATCCGGTGGCGGGCCGCATGCCTGGCCACATGAACGTGTTGCTGGCCGAGGCCGAAGTGCCTTACGAGCAGGTCGTGGAAATGGACGAGATCAACAACGAATTTGCCGATACCGATGTGGTGCTGGTGATTGGCGCCAACGACGTGGTCAACCCTGCTGCAAAGACTGACCCCGCCAGCCCTATTTATGGCATGCCCATTCTGGAAGCGCATAAGGCGCGCACCATCCTGGTGGTCAAGCGCAGTATGGCCGCAGGCTATGCAGGGCTGGACAACGACCTGTTCTACCTCGACAAGACCATGATGGTGTTCGGTGATGCGAAGAAAGTGGTGGAAGATGTGATCAAGGCTTTGCAGCACTAAACTTGGTTCGCTGAAAAAACGCCCGCAATGCGGGCGTTTTTTATTTGTGCGGCAAGCGTATGACTATCTCACATTGATGGAATGGAAGGTGCCAAATTGGGCTATTGCCAAGGTGCTAGATGCATTGCAGAAGCCTGGGAGGCTTGTCAGTGCGTCCTATAAGATAAAGACCAAGTTCATCCATCAGTTCAACGGTGATGTCCTCGGCTTCAAGCTTAAAAGCTGCGGGACCCAAATTTTCGATATTGCGAGTCATCACATCAATCGTGCCATTTTCATAGTTGCCCTTGAAAATAATCTGTACCTGGAGCGTGGGATCCAGTCGCGCCTCAAGCCATTCCTGCTTCGGCTTCTTATAGAGCTCTTCCAGGTCATCAAGCACGTTCAGCTGCAGGTGATGCATTTCCTTCTTCAACGCCTCAAACTGATCCCATGGCCGCTTGAGCAGCACAGGCTCCGGCGCAGTCAGCTTGACGTTGAGCACAACATAGGCGAAATGAGCCTCCTCCGCGAGGCTTAATTTTCTGTAGTCAACAGTCGCCTCTCGCCATTGCAGGTCGGCAAATATCGTCCGCGCATCAAGACGGTATGCTCTGTTAATGGCGTGTTCGATATTGTTCGCGTACTGAATAAACGGCGTAAGGAATTTGAATAGGCTGTCCAGGGCGTCGTGAACGCGGCGTGCCTTGGCCTGTTTGTGCCGGTTATCAGACTGTTTGCTGTCCAGATTTTCTTTCGCTTCATGCGCCAATCTGGCAAGCAGGCCGGATTCTGCCGGTGCGTGCTCCTGCCCTGTTGGGTGAGCGGCGTGCGTTGCGGCGGGACGGGAAGTTGTTGCAGTCTGTTCGACTTCTTGAATGTTTTTTGGCATCACCGACTGGCGAAGGACACGGCTGGTTTCCTGCTGGGTTTCTTCCAGACGCTTTTCAAAATCAGCCATGTCAAAAGCGAGCGATGCGCTCAGGTCATTACTGTTTTTTTTCATATTTTCCCAGTTTTGTCTGCACGGGCCATCCCTGAAATCATCATTGCAGTATGCATGGTACAGCAGCGACTGAAAAAATAAAATCGGCAGTTGGGTTTTTGCACAAGCGCTGTATGACCATCAGCGGGCGAGCACTGGCTGCCCGGTATATGATTATTTTTCGAGGCGCCCTAATGCCTGTTTGGCAAGGCTGCGGCAGACGTTGTTGAGGACGGTGGGCAGATCTTGAGGTATCTGAGTTTCCAGCAGCAGCTTGCTGGAACTGACGGTATAAACAGGTTCAAGCAAACGCGGACGGTAGTCCTGCATCAGTTCGTCCAGCGTGTGTTCTGCAGCCATTTGCTGCCAGGGATTCGTCGGCCATTGCGATGGTACACCGTAAGCTTTCGGATAACTTTCAAGGTCGTGGCGCACTGTGCGGATATCTTCGTGCGAGTCGCGGAAAGGCAGCAGGACGAGGTTTGATGTCTCGTAAAGATACTGGTCCATTTCCGGCCGGTTGGCACCGCCATCGATTACACCTATCCATTCCGGCATGCTTTCCAGCTTGGCCAGAATTCTCTCCAGTTTGTCAGGTGTTCTCCCGTCAAGCGGGGTGTAACCACGATCACTGCGAAATAGCGGCTCACGCAAGGAATCGGTAAGCACTGCGATTGAACGCATGCCGAGCAGGCCAAAACCGTGACACAGCATATGTGTGATACTGGTCTTGCCGGTTCCGCCCTTGTTACCGATGACGCTAATCAACTTGTCCACATTGTTTCCCTGTCTGTGATGCGGTATGAATATACATACTGCATTGTACGAAATTATATGCAATTTTAGGTGCTTGCCAGCTAGCGTGTTACTGAATTAGAGGGGGAAAATGGCGCTTATTCAGTTGATAATCAATGCAGCTTATTGCGGTTTGGTCGAAAAAGCCGCTTGCCAGTAGCGGGTATGAGTCTTGCGATATCTTTCTACATGCAAGTGTTCGCCTTCCATCTCCACCAGAATTGCACCATCCTCATCCGAGCGCAGCAACTCGCTGCCCGCTGCATGATAACGCTCAACGACTTCTTCTTTCGGGTGACCGAATCGATTGCGATAGCCCGAAGTGAATACCGCGTAGCGGGGATGCACCGCAGCGACAAAGGCGGTAGTGGACGATGTTTTGCTGCCGTGGTGCGGCACCACCAGCATGGTGCTGTCGAGCTTGTCCGGGTGAAGTTCAAGCAGGCGGCGTTCAGCATTTTTTTCAATATCGGCGGTGAGTAGCACGCTATTTTTTCCGTTACTGATGCGCAACACGCAGCCCAGGTCGTTGTTGATAATTTTTTCCTCTGCGTAGCTGGCGAGTGCCGGGTGCAGCAACTCGAAATGCACGCCATCCCAATCCCAGCTTTGGCCGTCGCTGCAGCGCCGTGTTTTAACAGCCTGCCGCAGGATAGGGCTGTCATCAGGCAGCGATGTAGACAGCAACAATACCGGGATCGCCTGCATCACAGAGAGCGCGCCGCCGGTATGGTCTGAATCGTTATGCGTCAGCATCAAACTGTCGAGTTGGGCGATGCCCATGCCTTTCAGCGCGGGAACAAGAATGCGGTTGCCGCTGTTGGCTTCGCTGTTAAAGGCTGGCCCGGTGTCATACAGCAGCGCGTGTTTATGGGTTTGCGCCGCAACGGCCAGCCCTTGGCCGACGTCGAAGACAGTCAGGCGCAGGCTGCCCGGCGCTGGCGCAGCAGGCTGTATCAGGAACATCGGCAGCAATAATATTCCTCCCACCCAGCGTGACGGGAAGCCTCTTGGCAAGAGCAGCCACAGCACACCTGTCATGCCGACCGCGATGCTCCACACAGGCGGCGCATGTTGCGTCCAGACAGCGTCCGGCATGCTGTTCAGCCAGACCAGCGCCACCATGCACATACTCATGGCCTGATGCGCGAGGTGTAACAGCCAGTCAAACGGCAGTATCGCACCCAGCAGCGAAAGCGGTACCACCACAAAACTCACCAGCGGAATTGCAAAGGCATTGGCGATCGGAGCGACCAGTGATATCTGCTGGAACATCGCCAATAATGGCGGAATCAGTCCGATACTCATCGCCCACTGTATGCGACAGTATTCAATCAGCCAATGCCGTTGTCCCAATCTGTTAGCAGTGATGAAAAAGATCAGACCGACCGCGCCAAATGACAGCCAGAATCCGGGGGAGATGACAGCCCAGGGATCAAATAATAAAACAACCATCAGCGCAACAGCGAGCAATTGCGATGGTGCGATATTGCGCGACAGCCAAAGCGCTGCGGCCACCGTGCCCAGCATATATACCGTGCGTTGTGCCGGAATACCGTATCCGGAGATCAGCGCATAAACCAGCGCTGCCAGCAGGCCTGCCAGTGCTGCGGCTTTGCGTGCCGGCAGCCACAGGGTCAGGTACACGCTGCGCCGCCATAGCCAGTAGACAAGGGAAAACGCCATACCCGACAGCATGGTGATATGCAGGCCGGAAATACTCATCAGGTGATTGACGCCGGTGCGTGTAAAGACCTGCCACTGCTCTGCAGGAATGCTGCCCTGATCGCCGATTGCCAGCGCGCTCAATACTCCGGCATAGGGTAATTGTCCCAGCACCTGCTGAAAATGTGTGCGAACCGCTTCACGTATGACTTCGACGAAATAGCCTGCCGCTACTTGATCATCAATGCGCCGATTGTCCCCCTTGCCATATACGTAGCCGGTGGCGCGCAGATTTTGCTCAAGCACCCATGCCTCAAAATCAAAGTTGTATGGATTACTCGTTCCATGCGGCTGTTTTAAACGCACGGTCAATTGCCAGCGCTCTCCTGCATGCACGGGCAATATTGGCTCAGCAGCGCTGTTATAGGTGGATAGCAGGATGTGTTGTGGCACATATGCGCTGTCAGTCAGGTTGCGTTCAACATCAAACTTGAAGCCGAGACCGCGCTCGTGCTGACGCGGCATCTCCGCCACGATGCCAATCAGGGTAATGTCACGGCCCTGCCACGCTGCCGGCAGCTCATCGGCGAGACGATATTGTGCCACCCAGGCGGCATAGAAAAATCCGCTGCAAGCGGCCAGTGTGAATAAAATAAAAATGTGAAAAATACGCTGCCAGATTATTTGGCGAGGCAGGCGTAGTGGGACAAGCAGGATGATGAGAAGCACGGCCCAGCGCAAATCAGGGAGAGCGGCCTGCTGTTGCAGCAGCCACACACCTAATGCGAAGAAGATGGAAAAGCCGACCATGGGCGCAGCTTAACGCCAAATCCGGCGCAGGGTAAGAAAAATTGGCTGGCTATGGCTTTATCTGTCTGGATTGATGATGTTTGCGGGCTTAATTCAGAACCTTGTAGCCACGCCCGCGAAGGCAATTCTTGACAACCTGATTTTTTCCCCTGCTTGCGCTGCTGCCAGCGCCGGCGGCGCCAGTTACGGCGCCCACGCCGCCAAGTTTTTCTGCAGATCTTCGTCCGCCAAGAATCGCACCTACCGCTCCGCCGACAACGGCTCCACCCACTGCTCCTTTTGCTGTCGCTGATCCTGTCTCAACTTCTTCCGCATAGCCGCGGCATTCAGCCAGATCCTGTTCATACTTCGACACATCCACACCTTGCTTGTCTATGACGACTTGCGGTGCTGAGCACCCGTACAAGGCAAAGATGACAAGCAGGAAATGGAATGCCTTCACCTTGATATCTCCAATTTTCGCTTTTTGACAGCGCTGTTTGGGTGAATTCTGGTGGTCGTTGAATGGTCCGCCGCTTTGGCCGATTCGCGAATAGGTACGATCAAATCAGGCGAATCATGCTGTGGGTCATTTACATTGCGGCTGATCGGATACGCTTCCATTAAACGCTCTGGATAGGGTTGCGCCATCGCCTGAATTTTAATGATATCAGTGAGTTTGGTATCAAGCCAGGCGGTGTAATCTTCCGGTTTGATAATGACCGGCATGCGGTCATGGATGTCAGCCATCAGCTGATTGGCGTGGGTGGTGAGGATAGTGAATGTCATGACTTCCGTTTCATACCCATGCCAGCATTCCAGGAGCCCTCCAAAACCCATTGGTTGATCATCTTTCAGTTTGATCAAGAAAGGTTGCTTTCCGTCACGGGCAGACCATTCGTAGAAGGCATCCGCTGGGATCAGAACACGGCTGGTCCGGTAGGCATGGCGGAACATCGGCTTGATGGCTGCCGTCTCTGTTTTGGCAATGCTGGGTTGCTGGATTTCGTCGGGGTCCTCCACCCAGGATGGTATCAGGCCCCAACGCGCAAGCGTAAATATACGTTTGCCTGTCTCATCTGTCTGTATCACCGGTACCGTTTGCGCAGGCGTGATATTGAAGTGTGGCTTAAGTATCAATTCGTCTGCAGTGGCGAAGTGATTCTTGATTCTGGCTGGTGAGCTAAATAGAGCAAAACGTTCGCACATGGTTATGTTCCTGTTTTATTCGTATTCCATTGTCAGCACGGCAGCGCCGTGTATGCTGCCGTCCCTGAGCTGATTAAGGGCTGTGTTGGCATATTCCAGAGCGAATGATGCAATCTCTGTTTTGATGCCCGCCCGGGCGGCAATTTTGATAAATTTCTCGCCAACCAAAATATGCAGATCGGTGTGCGGCACACACCGCAGGCTTTTACCTTGAGCAAAATATCGTGCACGCCAGGTTAGGGCAACGGCATTTCAGTTTGCCGAAGCGACAATCGGGGTGCCTCTAAAATCATTGCATGCATATATTCACCCTCTGCATTTGCACATTATCTGCATATCTTGACCCGATTATTATTCCCTGTTTCTTCGGCTAAAAATATAAGGATTTTGCCTATATATGCCACCAAAATTTTATGTGATAGTTCATCCGCAATGTAAATTCATATGGGCTATTCCCGCTTGAAGTCAGCTCTGCAAATCAGTTATAGCGGACACTTTAATAGGTGTGGCCAGCAGTTATTTTTACCTTACCAAGGAGAATTATTATGAGCAACATTACTCGTTATGACCCATTCACCGAACTCAGCCGCTTCGACCCATTTATGGACATTGATGATGTTTTCAATAGATTCATGATGCGTCCGTTAATGCGTGGAGGTTTGGAGATGGAACCTCAAATAAAGGTGGATGTTAAAGAGGTCAACGGTGAGTACCGCATCGATGCGGAAATACCCGGCGTAAAAAAAGATGATATCCATGTGACTATTGAAGGCAAACGGATTTCCATCAGCGCCGAAGTCAAACAAGAGAAAGAGGTAAAAGAGGGCGAAAGATTACTGCGCTGCGAACGCAGTTACGGCATGACCTCGCGCAGTTTCAACCTGGCTGACGAAGTGGATCAGAGCAAGGTTCAGGCAAAATACAACAACGGCATACTTGAGCTCACCATACCCAAGAAGCCAGGCGCAGCGCGTAAGGAAATCCCCGTTTCATAAATTCTATTGCCAGCACAAGCCTCTGTATAGATCCTGGGTGGGTGGCATAGGCATTATCAGGTTCACCTATGGCAGTTCTTAATACTTTTGTCTGGAGATCCTGATGTCGGCCAAACAGGTTATTTTTCATGATGCTGCCCGAGCCAAGATTATCAATGGAGTAAATGTGCTGGCCGATGCCGTCAAGGTTACGCTGGGTCCACGAGGCCGCAATGTCATTCTTGACCGCCCTTTCGGCCCGCCTCTTGTGGCCAATTCCGGCGTCATTGTGGCAAAAGAAATCAGCCTTAAGGACAGGTTTGAGAACATGGGTGCGCAGATGGCGAAAGAGGTTTCAAGCAAAACATCAGATGTGGCGGGCGATGGAACAACCACCGCTACCGTGCTGGCGCAGGCCATCGTGCGCGAAGGCATGAAATTTGTCACTGCCGGCATGAATCCGATGGACCTGAAGCGCGGCATAGACAAGGCGGTTGATGCGACCATCGATGAGCTGCGCAAGATGTCCAGGCCGTGCAAGACCAGCAAGGAAATTTCGCAGGTCGCTGCGATCTCTGCCAACTCGGATACCGCAGTGGGCGAAATTATTGCGCAGGCAATGGAAAAGGTCGGCCAGCAAGGTGCGATCACGATAGAGGATGGCAAGGGCCTGCAAAACGAGCTGGAAATGGTGGAAGGCATGCAGTTTGACCGTGGCTATCTGTCGCCTTACTTCATCAATATTCCCGACAAGCAGATCGCGGCGCTGGATGATCCTTATATCTTGTTGCACGACAAGAAGATCAGCAGCATCCGCGACTTGTTGCCGTTGCTTGAGCAGGTCACCAAGGCCGGAAAAGCGCTGCTTATCATTGCCGAAGACGTTGATGGCGATGCGATGGCAACGTTGGTCATCAATAGCATCCGCGGGACTCTTAAATCTGTAGCCGTCAAGGCGCCAGGCTTCGGTGATCGCCGCAGCGCGATGCTGGAAGACATCGCCATTCTTACTGGCGGCACGGTGATATCGGGTGAACTTGGCCTGACCCTCGAGAAGGCAGTGCTGGAAAACTTGGGGCGCGCCAAGCGCGTCGAAGTGGGCAAGGATGACACTACGCTGATCAGCGGCTCCGGTGATCCCGCGATGATACAGGCTCGCATCAAGCTAATTCTCCAGCAGATTGAACAAGCTGACAGTAGCTATGACAAGGAAAAATTGCAGGAGCGCGCGGCGAAACTGTCTGGCGGTGTCGCGGTAATCAAAGTTGGCGCGGCTACCGAAACAGGAATGAAAGAGAAAAAAACACGGATAGAAGACGCCTTGCATGCTACACGTGCAGCAGTTGAAGAAGGAATTTTGCCAGGCGGCGGGGTGGCGCTATTGAGGGCGCGTTCGGAAATGGTTGCGCTGAAAGGCGACAACCATGAACAGGACTCCGGCATCAAAATCGTACTGCGTGCGCTGGAAGAACCGCTGCGCCAGATTGTCCATAATGCCGGCGGAGAGCCGTCTGTGGTCCTGAACAAAGTGATGGAAGGCAAGGGCAGTTTTGGCTACAACGCTGCCACCGATAAATATGGTGACCTCATTGAAATGGGCATCCTCGATCCCACCAAGGTAACTCGAAGCGCCCTGCAGAATGCCGCTTCGATTGCCAGCCTTATTCTAACCACAGATGCAATGATTGCCGAACTGCCGAAAGAAGAAGGGAAGCCCGAGGCCATGAGCGAGATGGAAATGTAGTTATTTCACTGTGAATAAAATGAAAAAATTAGGGAGTTACCTGTGAACATTAGAGCGATAGAGCGCGCCTATAAGCGATATGCCCGTATTTATGACTTTGCCTTCGGCGCAGTTTTTCAACCGGGCCGCAAAGCGATCATTGATCGCATGAGTTGCAAACCGGGAGAGCATATTCTTGAAGTGGGTGTGGGAACGGGATTGTCGTTTCCTCTGTATCCGAAGAATGTGTCCGTAACCGGCATCGATATCTCATACGAAATGCTGGCGCGTGCGCAGGCCAGAAAAATGCGTGACGGGCTGGATAACGTAGTTCAGTTATCGGTAATGGATGCGGAAAATATGGAGTTTGCTGACAACAGTTTCGACAGGGTCGTCGCCATGTATGTCGCATCGGTCGTTCCAGACCCAGAACGATTGGTCAAGGAGATGCGCAGGGTGTGCAAAGTGAATGGCCAGATCATTTTTGTGAATCATTTCAACAGTCAAAATCCTGTGCTCGGATCCTTTGAGCGCCTCATAGCCCCCTTGTCGAAGCAGCTGGGTTTTCGCCCGGATTTCTCGCTGAATCGCTTTATGGAAGAGACCGGCCTGGTGGCAACGGAAATTTATCCGGTAAATATTTTTAATTTTTGCACGATGCTGGAAGTAAAAAATGACAAGGAATCGCTGTCTGAGGCCATGGCGCCTGTTTGCGTGAGTTCGCCGTGATCATCAAGCAATCGAATGGTTTTGTTATGTATCGCAGAAAGACTTAGTGGAAGCGTGATTTTATCGAAGGAAGTAGCTCAACTGGATAACAAGGAGAAGATAGCATGAGACATGAGCAAATCGAGCCATCAAACAAATTGATTAATGGTGGGATCAACTACCTGTCGTCAGCCAGAGAACAGCGCCCGACTTTTGGCAATATGATCTTTGCGACTGAAAAAATGCTGTTGTCGAGAATGATGCGCGCAATCGGTGACCCACCATTAGAGATTGTGCTGTGGAATGGACAAAAAATATCGAACCATAAAGGTAGCGAGGTGGCGCAGGTATTCATACGTGACCGTGGTGCCCTGTTGAAATTGCTGGCTGACCCGGAACTGAACTTCGGCGAGATGTATTCGGCGCAACGCATAGACGTACAAGGCAGCTTGCTGGATTTTCTCGATGCGGTTTATCGCGTCTGGCCATTTCGTAGCCAGGGAAAAATCGGGAAATTGCTGTTATCACCAATAAATGATGCAAGGCGCAACACCATCGCCGGCTCACGCCGCAATATTCAGCATCATTACGACATTGGCAACGATTTTTACAAGATTTGGCTTGATCGGCAAATGCTTTACACCTGCGCATATTTTCCGGATCAGGGCATCAGCCTTGAAGATGCACAGCTTGCCAAGATGAATCACGTCTGCCGCAAGCTGCGCCTGCAACCGGGAGAAAAGGTACTGGAGGTTGGCTGTGGCTGGGGGGCGTTGGCGATACATATGGCCAAGCATTATGGCGTGACAGTGCAGGCCTACAATATATCCAAAGAGCAGATCAACTTCGCTAGGCGGCGTGCCCACGCCGAAGGTCTGGATGGGCAGGTTGAGTTTGTCGAAGATGACTATCGCAATGTACAGGGAAAGTTCGATGCGTTTGTTTCTGTTGGCATGCTCGAACATGTGGGTGTCGATAATTACCAGGCACTGGGTGAAGTCATTGACCGCAGTCTCAGTGACACTGGCCGCGGGCTGATTCATAGCATAGGCTTGAACTACCCGCGTCCCATGGATGCATGGACCGAGCGGCACATTTTTCCGGGCGCTAATCCGCCCAGCCTGGCGCAAATGATGCAGATATTCGAACCTTCCGATTTTTCAGTGCTGGATGTTGAAAATTTGCGCATGCACTATGCCAAGACGCTGGAACACTGGTTGATGCGATATGAAGAAAATATCGACCTTGTGACGGAAATGTTCGATTCCGAATTCGCGCGATCATGGCGTTTGTATCTTGCAGGATCTCTCACCACGTTCAAGACGGGAGGCATGCAGCTGTTCCAGGTGCTGTTTGCCCGCGCCGGGAATAACGATATTCCATGGAGCCGGCAATATCTGTATGAATCTCACGCCGGGCTAAACCAGCTCAATTCAGCAGGAGAGTCTAATGGAAAGCTGTGACGTACTCATTGTCGGTGGTGGCCCTGCAGGATCAAGCTGTGCGAAGCAGTTGCGCCAGCAGGGCATGGATGTAATGGTGATGGACAAGGCGATCTTCCCGCGTGACAAAGTCTGTGCCGGCTGGATTACCCCGGCAGTGGTCGATGCGCTGCAACTGGATATCGAAGATTATAGCCAGCGCCATGTGTTGCAGGCAATCTCCTCCTTCCGCACCGGCATGATCGATGGCAGCGATGTCGAAACGCAATATTCAGGCACCGTCAGTTACGGCATACGCCGTTACGAACTTGACGATTATCTATTGCAGCGTTCGGGTGCACGCCTGAAGCTTGGCCATGCACTAAAATCAATAGTCAGAAACGGCAAGCAATGGCTTGTTAATGATGCCATTTCAACACCGCTGGTCATCGGTGCCGGCGGACATTTTTGTCCGGTGGCACGCTATATGGGGGCGCAGCTGGGCGCAGACGAACCCGCCATTGCGGCAAAAGAAATCGAATTCAAAATGAACGCCTACCAATATTTTAATTGCAGGGTACGGGGAGATATGCCTGAGCTCTATTTTTGTAACGACCTGAAAGGATACGGCTGGTGTTTTAGCAAAGGCCATTATCTCAATATTGGTCTTGGCCGCGAGGACAACCACGGGCTTTCAGCACAGCTCAAATATTTTTGTGATTTTCTAAAGCAACGCGGCAGAATTCCACATGACATTCCTGATCATTTCCACGGCCATGCCTATCTACTGCACGGGCATTCAGTGCGTAAACAACTCGACGATGGAATGCTGCTTATCGGCGATGCGGCAGGGCTTGCCTATCCGCAAAGTGGCGAAGGCATACGCCCGGCGGTAGAGTCAGCGCTGCTGGCTGCCACCACCATCATGGAGGCAGCGGGTGACTACAGCATTGAACAACTGCAACCTTATTCGCGGCGGCTGACCGAGCGCTTTGGCACCGTTACTGCACCTGCCGACGTAGCACCGCAATTTTTGCGCAATTTCGTGGCAGGAGCCTTGTTGAAAAACAAATGGTTTACCCGCCATGTGGTGCTGGATCGCTGGTTTCTGCACGCAAAACAGGCATCCATTCATGCCAGTTTAGGCGCGGCGGCTATGTTATGAACAGCATAATCAAGTTGTTCTTGTTGCTGTGCATCTTGTGTTTTTCACAGGCCGCCGTTTATGCCGCGGAGAAATATAACGAAGCACGGGGTCAATTGCTTTACACGACGCACTGCATTGCCTGCCACACCTCGCAAATCCATTGGCGCGAGCAGAAGCTGGTGACAGACTGGGAAAGCCTCGTGGCTCAGGTACGTCGTTGGCAATATATCAGCGGCTTAAGCTGGAGCGAGGATGAAATTAAGGATGTATCGCATCACCTGGATACCCTTTATTACGGTTACGAAAATACTGCGCAAGGCAAGAAGCCTGTTCAATTGATGCACGAGGATTAATGGCTTGGCTGTAAGAGTAATCAAAACAATAACTGAATTATTTTTTTCAGTAAATTAAGGAGAGAATCATGCCTGTCAGTGATATCTGTAACCGCGAAGTCATTATTGTGCAGCGCGAAACAACCGTCAACGAAGCGGCCAAGCTTATGCGCCAGCACCATGTCGGCTCTGTCGTCGTCGTCGAAGAGCGCAAGGGAGTGAAGGTGCCGGTAGGCATCGTGACTGATCGTGATCTGGTGGTGGAAGTAATGGCGCCGGATCTGGTGCAGATGGTGATCACAGTCGCTGACATCATGGGGCAAAAGTTGGTCACGGTGCAGGATGGTATGGGTATCTACGAGTCTATTCAGTATATGCGCGGAGAAGGTGTGCGGCGCTTGCCTGTGGTGGATAGCAAAGGTGGGCTGATTGGTATTCTGGCCCTCGATGATCTGCTGGAATTGCTGGCGGAAGAGTTGCTGGATCTTTCCAGGCTGGTCAAGCATGAGCAGAAAAAGGAATCGATAAGCCGCCGCTAACCCAATTTTGTATTTTTATTTAAGGAGAAAGTCATGCAAATTCCTATGCAAATCACTATTCGTGATGTGGAACATTCAGAAGCGCTTGAGGCCAATATTCGTGAGAAGGCCCAAAAACTGGACGAATTTTTCAAACACATCATGTCCTGCCGCGTGGTGGTGGAAATGCCGCATAAACACCACAATCAGGGAAAGCAGTTCAATGTCCGCATCGACATTGGCGTGCCGGGCAATGAGATTGTGGTGAACCGCGACCATTCCGAAGATGTTTATGTCGCCTTGCGCGATGCCTTTAATGCCGCCAAACGCCAGCTTGAAGACTATGCGCGAAAGGTTCGTGGAGATGTCAAGAATCATGAGGCAAAGCGCTTGTTTGAAAGTGATAATTTAATTTCAGAGTAAGCAGATTTTGCATTCATATTTCCATGGTTAAAATTGAGGAGCATGCATATGCTGGATAATTTGAAAACAGCGGGAAGAAATATCGGGCGTGAACTGAGCCGCACCTGGGAAAATCTGTCGGATGGATGGCGCGAGCTGCTTAGCCGCGGTAGCAATGCGCTGACACATTTTTCACTCTCCAAAGATGAGGCGCTGACGCAGAGCGGCAGCACCCTCGCGACCTTTCCACGCTGGGGCTTGTTGGCAGGAGAGGTGGAGGAGCTGGACAAGGAGATCATCGTGCGGGTGGAGGTGCCCGGCATGGAGAAAGAAGACTTCACCATCACAGTTGAGGGCAATGAGCTCTATCTGAGCGGGGAAAAACGTTACGAGCGTGAAAGCCGCGACAGCACCTACCATGTTATGGAGCGTGCCTACGGCTCCTTCCAGCGCAGCATCCCGTTGCCGCGCAATGTCGATGCAGAGCGTGCGCAAGCGAGCTACAAAAATGGCGTGCTGAGCATACGCCTGCCCAAGGTAGAGAGTGAAAGCAGCAGAACCATCAAATTGTCCTGAGCCGCAAATTCGATATATGGCGAAAGCAATGTATGAAAAAATTGGCTCATTAAAACTCAGCGCAAGATGAAAAATAGATCTCTGCTTGTACGCTGGATTTGGGCTGCCGTTCTGGGAGTTTTACTCATCTTCATCTCTGTTGTGGCTGCTTATAACGGCGTGCTTACGGGCGGAAAGGATAGGTTGGCAATGAGCATGAGCATCATGTCACCTGCATTTATGCATGGTCGAGAAATTCCAGAGCGTCATACCTGCGATGGGCTGAATACCTCACCTCAAATCATGTGGGTGGGCGTGCCGCCCGGTACAAAGAGTCTGGCCTTGATTGTTGACGATCCGGATGCGCCAGATCCGGCAGCCCCGCAGACGACCTGGGTGCACTGGGTGCTCTATAACATTCCTGCCAATGCATCCGGCATGGCTGAAGGCGTGACTGAAAAAAGTCTTCCGGCAGGAACGCTGCAGGGCGTTAATGACTGGCACCGCACCAGTTACGGCGGACCGTGCCCGCCGATAGGCATGCACCGCTATTTTTTCAAACTCTACGCGCTGGATCGCACCCTGCCGGATTTGAAGAAACCCACCAAGGCAGTACTGGAAAAAACCATGCAAGGTCACGTACTGGATCAATCCAGTATGGTTGGAATGTACCGGCGGCATCCCGGGTAGCAGATCTGCGTGGAATTTAATTGTCAGAGCGGGCTTGATTATTCAAAGACTGAGTCAAATATCCCTAATAAGGTGCAAAGACCGGAATTTTCTTTTCAATTTGAATAAATCGAGCAAGGGTATGTACATATGGCCATCATCGGAATTGATCTGGGAACATCTAATTCTGCCGCCGCAGTGCTTCGCGGTGGCCGGCCTGTCATTATCCCCAGCGCCGAAGGTGTCAGCGTAGGCGGTAAGGCGTTTCCCAGCTATGTTGCGCTGACCGAAGACGGGCAGGTTCTGGTGGGCGAACCTGCGCGGCGCCAGGCCGTGTCCAATCCCGAGGGGACGGCCACCGCCTTCAAGCGCAGGATGGGCAAGCGTGAAAATATCCGTCTGCGGGATCATGATTACTCTCCGGAACAGCTTTCGGCCTTCCTGCTGCAAAAAATCAAGCGTGATGCAGAATCGTTTCTGGGCGAGCCGGTGGAAAAGGTCGTGGTCACGGTGCCGGCTTATTTCGATGACAACCAGCGCGCCGCCACCAAGGATGCCTGCCGCATAGCAGGGCTTGAAGTGGTGCGTCTGGTCAACGAGCCTACCGCAGCTTCACTGGCCTATGGCCTTGACCGGCTGGGCGAGGAGCTGCGCATTGCCGTGATCGACCTCGGTGGCGGCACCCTGGATGTCACCATTATGGAGTTTGGCAAAGGCGTGTTTGAAGTCAAATCCACCAGCGGTGATACCCAGCTTGGCGGCACTGACATGAACCAGCGTGTCTTCGATCACCTGGTCGAACGTTTCCAGATGGCCACCGGCGTCGATGTGCGCAGCGACAGCAAGGCTGCCGCGCGTCTCCTTGAAGCAGCCGAGACAGCAAAAATTGAACTTACCACCAGCACTAGCACACACCTCAGCCTGCCTTATCTCGCCGCCGTCAAGGGTGAGCCGCGCCATCTCGAGCTGGATCTCAACCGCACCGAACTTGAACGCCTGATACGCCCGGTGATAGAACGTTGCCGCGGCCCGGTGGACCAGGCATTGAAAGATGCCGGTATCACCCCGAAGGATATAAACAGGGTGGTATTCGTCGGCGGGCCGACACGCATGCCCGCGGTGCGCAGTTTTTTTGAGGAAATATTCGGGCACAAGGCCGAGATGGGCGTAGATCCGATGGAGTGCGTGGCTGCAGGTGCGGCCATTCAGGCCGGCGTGCTGGCAGGCGAAGTCGGCGGCATCGTTCTGGTAGACGTGACCCCGCTGACCCTGGGGGTGGAAACCCTGGGCGGCATTGCCACGCCGCTGATCACGCGCAATACACCCATCCCGGTCAAGCGCAGCGAAAATTTCACCACAGCCGCCGACATGCAGACCACTGTCACGGTGCATGTATTTCAGGGCGAAAGGCCGATGGCGTCTGACAACACCAGCCTCGGCCAATTCAATCTGGATGGCCTGCCCCGGGCACCGCGCGGCGTACCCAAGATCGAAGTGAGCTTCGATATCGACTCCAACGGAATACTCAGCGTTGCGGCAAAAGACACCGTCAGCGGAAAATCACAATCCATCAGCATCACGGGTTCCACACGCCTGTCGGAGAGCGATAAAAAACGCATGGTGGAGGATGCCGAGCGATATGCCGATGCCGACAAGAAACGGCGCGAGGACGCGGAAAAACTGAACACAGCCGATTCCAACTGCTACGAAGCGGAGAAGATGCTGGCCAATTTCTCGGAAAAACTGACCGACGATTTGAGACGGCGCATCGAGAATGCCTTGCGCGAAACCAAGGAAGCATTGCTCAAAAAAGATGTCAGCCTCGCCACAGAGCGTGCCGAAGCGCTGAAAAAAGTGCTGAGTGAGGCTGGAGCAGTGCTGTATTCACAATCAGGTCAGGCAAGCAAAGGCGCGCCCTATGCGGAAACCCGCTGGGAGGGATCAGAACCACCACCCAATGTCGGCGGCGCATCCAATACGCACGGCAAAGTAGTGGATGCCGAGTACAAGGAAAATAAATAAATTATTTCAGGGCAATATTTCCGTCCGGCTGTTTTAAACAGAATGCGCAGTAGTGCCCGGGTTATCTAGAACAGTGATATTCGTTCAGGAAAAAAACATGACTATCCCTACACCGCTTCTTTCTCAACAACTTTATCATCCCTGTGACGCAGACCAGTTCGGTTTTCAGACCACGGCAGAGCTTGATGATTTGACTGAAATTATCGGCCAAATGCGAGCGATGGAAGCCGTGCACTTCGGCATCGGCATCCGTCGCGATGGCTACAATCTTTTCGTGCTGGGGCCTTCCGGCCTTGGCAAGCGCAGCATGGTGCAGCAGTTCCTCGAAACCAAGGCAGCTACTGAACAAGAGCCCGATGACTGGTGCTATATCAACAATTTTGCCCAGCCGCACAAACCGCTTGCGCTCAAGTTGCCCTGCGGCAGGGGCGCAGAATTGAGCCAGCAAATGGCAGAGCGGGTGGATTATTTGCGCACCGCTATTCCTGCACTATTTGAAAGTGAGGAGTACCGCAACAAGTCAGAAGCGATTCACGATGAATTCAAAAAACAGCAAGAGCAGTTAATCAAGCAGTTGGGGGCGGATGCCGAAAAGGAAGAAGTCATCCTGCTGCGTACCCAGGAGGGTTTTACCTTTGCGCCGACCAAAAACCACGAAGTGCTGCCACCGCATGAATTCGAAAAATTGCCGGAGGAAGAAAGGTCCCGTGTAGAGAAAGCCATCGCTGAATTGCAGAAGCGCCTGGAAAACATCCTGAAACATGTACCGCAGTGGCAGAAAGAGCGCAGCGAACGGATCAGGCAGCTCAACCGTGAAACCTCGATGGTAGTGGTTGAACATGTGCTGGATGAGTTGCGCGCAAGCTATACCGACCTCACGGATGTGCTGAAATATGTCGATATCGTGCAGCAGGATATGGTCGATAACGTCGATGATTTTCGCAAGCAGAGAGATACCGTCACGCTCTCCGGCATGACTATCGTCACTCAGGAAACCTTTCATCGCTATCAAGTCAACGCCCTGGTGAGCAATGGCAAAAAAAAGGGGGCTCCTATCGTCAGTGAGGACAATCCCAACTACAGCAACCTGGTGGGGCGAGTCGAACATATCGCCCAGCTCGGCGCACTGGTGACTGATTTCACCCTGATCAAGGCTGGCGCGCTGCACCGTGCCAACGGCGGCTATTTGTTACTGGATATCCGAAAAGTGCTGATGCAGCCTTTTGCCTGGGAAGGACTGAAGAGGGCGCTGCAATCGCGTGAAATTCACATCGAATCGCTGGGGCAGATATACAGCCTGGTCAGCACCGTTTCGCTGGAACCTCAGCCTATTCCGCTCGATGCAAAAATAGTGCTGTTTGGTGACCGCCTGTTTTATTACCTGTTGCACGCCTACGATCCTGAATTTGGTGAACTGTTCAAAGTGGCGGCAGATTTCGAAGAACAGATTGAGCGCAATAACGATACGCATCTGCTTTATGCGCGGCTGATTTCAACCCTGAGCCGCAAGGAAGAACTAATGCCGTTCGACCGAACTGCCGTAGCCAGGGTCATTGAGCAAAGCGCGCGCCTGATTGGTGATGCGGAGAAACTTTCTACCCATATGCTCGATGTTGCCGATTTGCTGCGCGAGTCCGACTACTGGGCCCGAGAGTCGGGCCAGAGCGTGGTTAAAGCTGCAGACGTGCAAAAATCGATTGATACGCAGATACGGAGGCAAGGCAGACTCAGAGACAGACTGTATGAATCCATTCTGCGCAACATCCTGGTGATCTCGACCTCAGGAGAGGTGGCGGGCCAGGTCAACGGACTGTCCGTGATTCAGCTGGGAAATTTCGCCTTTGCCCAGCCGACACGGATTACGGCGACTACGCGGCTAGGTGAAGGCAGGCTGGTCAACATCGAGCGCGAAGTGAAGCTTTCGGGTGCCATACACTCCAAGGGTGTGCTGATTCTTTCTTCGTTCCTCGCCGCACGTTATGCAAAAAACCAGCCGCTTGCGCTTTCTGCCAGCCTGGTGTTTGAGCAATCCTATGGTTTGGTTGAAGGTGATAGTGCCTCCCTCGCCGAACTGTGCGCATTGCTTTCAAATCTGGCAGATATTCCAATAAAGCAATCACTCGCAATTACAGGGTCAGTGAACCAGTTTGGGCAGGCGCAGGCGATTGGTGCGGTCAACGAAAAAATCGAGGGCTTTTTCGACATCTGCTCGTCGCGCGGATTAAACGGCGAACAGGGCGTGCTGATTCCCGAAAGCAATGTCAAGCATCTCATGCTGCGGCATGATGTGGTGGCAGCCGCCGAGGCCGGAAAATTCAAGATCTATGCCGTGGAAAATGTGGACCAGGCACTCACCATCTTGACCGGTGTGCCAGCCGGTGAGGCAGATGCCAGCGGTGTATATCCGGAAGGCAGCGTCAATCGCAAAGTGGTGGCGCGGCTGGCAGAGCTGACCGATATCAGACAGTCGTTCGCGCGCCAGCACAACGAAAAGAACAATTCGGAAGAAAAAAATAATTCGGAATAATATTTTCATGCTGCCTTAGGTGCCTGTCAGATATATATAACTAATTGATAATTATTAATATACAAGTGCACCATGCAGAAGGAAGGAAGGTAAATCCAAGGTGAGCCGTCATTACTTCCAAACGTGATTATTATGAGGTGCTCGGTGTCGCCAAAGATGCCGACCAGAAGGCGATCAAGAGCGCATTTCGCGACCTTGCGATGAAATATCACCCTGATCGCAACAAGCAACCGGATGCAGAAGCGCGCTTCAAGGAAATAGCCGAGGCCTATGCCGTTCTGTCCGACACCAAAAAACGCGCCGATTATGACGCCCAGGGTTTTGCCGGCGTGGGCGACGTCAGCCAGCAGGACATTTACAGCGGCATCAATTTCGACGATATCTTCGGCGGCCTCAACTTTGGCTTCGGCATGGGCAATCCATTTGAAGCATTCTTTCACCGTCAGCGGGCGGGGCCGGCGCGCGGCGCGGATATCGAAGTGGATTTGTATGTCTCGCTTGAGCGGGTAGCAAGCGGCGGCGAGGAGAGAATTCAGCTAAGCCACCCCACTACCTGTCCGGCCTGTCACGGCGTGGGAACCAAAGGCGGCGTCGCGCCAAAAACATGCACCACCTGCGGCGGTTCCGGGCATGTCACCCAAAGGCGACGGGAAAGAGGCGAACATGTGCTGATCCAGCAGATCACTATCTGTCCCGATTGCAACGGCAGCGGCAACATCATCGAGCATCCCTGTCCGGAATGTCACGGCACGGGCCAGCGGGATATGGCGGAAACCCTGACCGTGAAAATCCCGCGGGGAATAGAGGAGGGCATGGCCTTGCGTCTTGCCGGCAAGGGCATGCCCAGCCCTGAAGCAGGCGGCATGGCCGGAGATTTGCTGGTGGTGGTTCGATCCCGCCGCGATCCGCGTTTCGAGCGCGATGGGGCAAACCTCGTGCGACAGGAATCAATAAACCTGATCGATGCCGTGCTTGGCACGACGCTGAAAGTGCCGACCCTGGAAGGATCGGCCAGCGTAACCGTGCCGCCCGGCACTCAGCCCGGCTCGGTTTTGCGCCTCAAGGAAAAAGGTCTGCCGGAATTTGGCAGCGAGCACCGGGGTGTGATGTATCTGCGCATTGATGTGAAAGTGCCAGAAAAGCTGAGCCGCGAAGAACGCGAACTGTACGAGCGCTTGCGTGATCTTGCTGCCAAATGGAAATTCTGGAAATAGACTTTGCCGAGTCTGATATCTTGGAGAAATCATGGAAAAAGTCGACTTTAAAAATAAGCTAAAACAACTGTACCAGCCGTCATCAAAACAGATTGAGGAGGTGAATGTTCCGCCCATGAAATACCTGATGGCGGACGGTGAGGGCGACCCGGAAACTGCACCGGCATTTGCCGAGGTGGTTGAAGCTTTGTTTTCGCTTTCCTATACCCTGAAATTCATGGTGAAGAAGGGCGCATTGGAAATTGACTATAGCGTGATGCCGCTGGAAGGGTTGTGGTGGGCAGATGATATGTCCGCATTCAGCAGCGGCGATAAATCCAAATGGAAGTGGACCCTGATGATCATGCAGCCGGAATTTATCACCAAAGAAATGGTTGCTGCGGCAATAGCCGAAGTGAAGAAAAAGAAAAATCTCGCAGCGCTGAACAAGGTCAGATTCGAGGCGCTGGCCGAAGGCAACGCTGCGCAAATCATGCATATCGGCCCCTTTTCGGAAGAAGGCCCAAACATCGAACGCCTGCATCAGTATATCGAAAGCCACGGCCACAAACTGAGCGGGAAACACCACGAGATTTATATGAGCGATATCAGAAAAACCGCCCCGCAAAAATGGAAAACGGTAATCAGGCAGCCCATGCTGTAAAGACTGAATCAATCAACCAGCCTTGGTCAGGCTGCAATACCTTCAACGCAAGAGCGCAGATTACTCGCGATTTCCCTCTGCAACAATCGCGCGGTAATCTGCGCTCCTGCAAAAACAACATTTCAGCTTTGCCGTTTTTTTTTCCTGCAATATTTAGATAGAAAGCCGTTGAATATGCAACTGAATTAACAAGCTACACTGAGTATTCAAAAAGCCGAATGGATGAAATGAAGATATTGAGGCAAAATGCACAAGGGATTGCGCGGAGGCTTATTTCCAGAGGCGATCCTTTTTTTTATAAAGCAGGGGTGGCGTTAGTGAATCGCCATTTGATGAATTACCGACACGCTCGGCCAATAAGTGAAGAAGAGAACAAACAATATGCAAAAACTGCCCAAACATAAATTCCACCTGGTTTTCTCGATACTGATGGGCGTGATCATGGTTTTCCTGATGACCTGTGTCATCACGTTCGTGAACATCGGCGTGCCAGCCGACTTTTTAAAACACTGGCTGCATGCCTTTATCGTCGCCTTGCCGATAGCCGTGCCGGCAGTTTACTTTGTGGCGCCCTTCGCGCGCAAAATGACGGCGCGTTTTGCCGAGCTTCCTTAACGCAACAGCCTCGGCAAAACACAAGTCGTAGCGCCATCTGCCTGCTTAACCTCAGTGCTGTTGGCGCAAGGAAAATCTCCGTTCGCCCTGCGCTTGTCGCAGGGCTTTGTGTTTATTCCCCTGAGGGCCAGTCGTTAAACGGAAAAGGAATCTCTTCAGCGGCAAAGGTCAGGAAATTGACAATCTGCTGCAAATAGCGCGCCATGTTGCGGCCAAATGAAACGAGCCTGTCATTCGGCGCATCGTTCACCAGCACCAATACAAACTGAATGATCGTAACAATAAACATCACCGTGCCGGTCAGCTGGTAGGCCAGTGCCATCAGCAGCATAAAAAATCCGCGCACCCATATCTTGCGCTTGCCGGTAGTTTCAGTATTTTCCGTCATGGCTGGCACTCCTTTGTTTTGGTCTTAATCTGCAATGCTTCAAAAATGCATAGCATTGCTCGTTCTGCCGCAATAATCAAGCGCCCTTTTTGCCCAATTTTTCCAGTTTGTCCTGCCACTTTTGCACAGCCTGCGCATCCATGTTGCCAACCATGCCGATTAACGTTTCCTTGACCGGCTTGATGCCAACAAAACTCAATACATTGCGCTCCAGCGAGCGGATGCTGTGCGCAAGAAAAATCCAGCGGTACACCACGGCAGGCATGCCCATGGTGACAACCAGCCGTGCCTAGCGCCCGCCAAGCGCCTTGTGTGCAAACGGATTTTTACCTGAAGCCGAAAAGGCAAAGTCAGGGCGCGCCACCTGTTCGAGAAAACCCTTGAGCAAAGCGGGCATGTCGCCCAGCCAAAGCGGAAAGAAAAACACAATGTGCTCGGCCCACTTGATTGTCGTTTGCGCCTCGCTCAGGCTGCCCGGCAGCACCCCTTTCTCATATTCGTGCTGACTGCGCAACAAGGGAAAGTCCAGCTTCGCCACATCGACGCGCTTAACTTTATGGCCGGCCGCCTGCGCGCCACGGGCATAACTTTCCTCCAGCGCATGGCACAAGTGCTGCTCGCTGGCATCCGGGTGACCCTGGATGATCAGAATGCGTTTGCCCATGCCATTCTCCTTTAGGATGCACTGATCAAGTCGTCATCCCCGCGAAGGCGGGGATCCAGCTCTTTGATTTTACTGTGTTTTTCCAGCCTTCGCGGGAACGACAAAATGGACTTGTCAGTGTTTCCTTAACGATTAAATAATCACCGGCCAGCGCGCCTGTTACCCCTGCCGGCAGGGGCGGGCAGAGCCGGGACGCAGCGCAGGGGATACAGCGTTTCCTGCAGCTCACTACACTGCCAGTTCTATGACTAACCTTTGTATCTTGCTAAAAATTGGGCTTGTTTTGCAAATAAACAAGCATAAATAAGCAATGAAATTGCATTATTTTGCCCTGCTTCATTGCACTGCATCCGTGCATCCAATCTTAAATGTGAAATAACATGAGGCCGATCTTTCATGCACACCTGGTAAACGGCTCAAGCGGCGATCCGGTGCTGTATATCGACTGCCTGTTTGAGCACCGCGCACTGCTGTTTGATCTCGGCGACATACGCGCACTGCCGCCGCGCAAACTGCTGCGCGTCAGCCATGTGTTTGTCACCCATGCGCACATGGACCATTTTATCGGCTTCGACGGGATGTTGCGCATCCTGCTTGGTCGTGAGAGAGATTTACACCTGTTCGGCCCACCCGGCGTCCTGGCACAGGTCGAGCACAAACTCAGCGCCTACACCTGGAACCTGGTGCACAACTACGCCTCAGACTTCACCCTGCGCGTCACCGAGCTGGACGGCACAAGCACAGCAAAACGCGCCAGCTTCCATTGCCTGCGCGCCTTTCGCCGCGAAGAGGAAGCAACGGTAACAATCGCTGAAAACACCCTGCTGGACGAACCCGCGCTGACAGTGCGCTACACCCTGCTCGATCACGGCGGCATCCCCTGTCTCGCCTACGCGCTGCAAGAAAACGCCCACGTCAATATCTGGAAAAACCGCCTGCAGCAACTCGGCCTGCCCTTGGGCCCATGGCTGCGCGAACTCAAGCACGCGGTGCTGCGCAACGAAGCCGATGATGCGCAGATAAAGGCTGCATGGCGCGAGCAGGGCGCGCAGCAGGAGCGGACATTCACCCTGGCCGAACTAAAACCCGCGCTGCGCATCGTGCCGGGGCAGAAAATTGCCTACGTCACCGATGTCGCCTGGCAAGAGCATAACGTCACGCGCATAACAGACCTTGCACGCAATGCCGACATGCTCTACATCGAAGCGGTATTCATGCAACGCGATGCCGAACACGGCGATAAAAAATTTCACCTCACCGCGGGGCAGGCAGGCGAGATTGCCAGAGCTGCGGGCGCAGCATATGTTATTCCCATGCATCTCTCGCCGCGCTATCAGGGTGATGACGTTACCTTATTGCGCGCGGAAGTGGCTGCAGCATTTGGCGGCAATGTGCTGTGAGCATTCCTGCCTAGGGTCAAGATGCATATCAAAAATCTCGCTGGTGCAGCACTGGTGAGATATCCTGCAGGCAAGACTTGTCACCATTTTGACAAAACTGACAGCTTAGCCTTGCTATTGAACAGGTTAGGAGGTTTAATCGTGTCGGCGTGGGTTTGCTCTGTGCAAATGTTGTAATGTTTGAAAAGCTGTTTGTTGCTAGGAAATGCTAAAAAATACTAACTACATGATATTGCTTGATATTTAAATATGCAAAAACTTGTTACCAAACAGATGACGCAATGTTTTGCGTCAAATAGGAAGCCTACTTTACATTAGCTCTCATATGTCATCATCCGGCGTCCTTTCATCCTCGAATCTGTACCGAATAGTCAGCTTTGACAGGGCTGTTCAAATTCTTCAGTCCAATACGCTTTACTTCGCTCATCCATCGGAATGGGAAGACCCTTACGAGCAGGGCCTTTTACACAAACGGTCGAACAACATATTTGCGCAGTGCTGGTGTCGGAAGGCCGTATCAGATGCGATGTGGCGCATCTATTCTCCAAACAATCTTGGTGTTCGTCTTGGCACCACCCGTCAGCTTCTCCGTGAAGCCCTAAAGGAAGCACAGAAGACGCTAAAGATTCGGTTCAAGATTCAGAACGTGAAGTACATGTTCCAGGAGGAACTGCAGTTTGCTCGACAGGACGTTGCCACAGCCCTCAATGAGAGATACACCGTTCGCAAGGCTATCGAGCCACTGTTCATGAAGCGCAATGCCTTTCAGCATGAATATGAGGTCCGCGCTGTCGTTTATGATCGTGAACCTCAGCTCACCGATAACGTTAAAGGCGTGGTAATCCCTGTTGATGCAAGAGCGTTGATTCGCAGCATCTGGATAGACCCTAGGGCACCAAAGGAATTTGTTGAAGCCTATTCCCTCTATCTGAAAAGGAAACTGAAGTTCCCGGGCGTCGTCAAGAAATCCACTCTCTATGAAGCTCCAGAGCCAATTGATGTGTGATCCCGCCCTGAGAGCTAACCCTGCGGTGCAGGGGACGCTGCGCGATAAAGCCGCGCAGCGCCCCTGACCTTGAACGTTGGGCGACAGATAAAGAATTGCTGTACCAATAAACAATAGAGCAATATGCATAACTTCAATGGAATATCGAACGTAGTCTTTGCGTTAGGGCGTAATGGCCCCAGCGGAGTTCAGTTAGCTGGTACGGCGTTCGCTTTGAACAAGCCCGGATTTTTTGCAACGGCTTCACACGTTGCGGGGACGGATGGGCAAGGACTCGTACTTGTATTTAAGAAGTTATCATCACTGAATGATTACCAAGATACAGGAGACACGTCCATCCAAATGTTGCCCATCAAAATTGATGCATTGGATCCATTTCACGATTTGGCAGTATTAAAGGCGGATGTTGATATAGCATCAAATATAGCCATTGGTGGCTCCGACCAAGTACCCGTCGGAGTTGGTGTTTCGAGTTTTGGTTTTCCTCACGCCGATCATGGACGTATGGTTCTTACGCAACAAGATACTGAAATAGGGGCCAGGGTGTTGATCGCATCGGGCGGGATAAAGGCCAAGCATCTAGTTCTAAATACGCAGGCTCGACCAGGACAATCGGGTAGCCCTGTATTCCGTAAATCAGATGGACTTCTTGTTGGCGTACTCGTCGGTTCATATGCGCCGGGGGGAGGAGGAGGAATCTCGTTGGGTGGAGTTGACCCACACACCCTTCATCAGACCACACATGCAGTTTCGTCCGAATACCTATTGAAAATGTACTAGCCATGACTACCAATCTAGATGACTTGCTTGGAGAGGAACCCATTAAGTGGGTTCACGAATTGCCCGCGTATCAACGCGAATCCATAGAAGCACTAATTACAAGTGGCGCTTCTTTTGACGAGGTCGCTCAAGCTTGGGTAAATGCATCAGCAGAAAACACGTATCGATTTGCTGCATCTACCCCTGTCGGCGACAAGGGGGCATTTTTGGGAAACCTCAAACTTGAAGTGCGAGCTTTTCTTTGCGGAGACAAGAAGTATAAGAAAGAACGAGATGGGTTATTTGGTGAAAAAGGGCATGGGCGAACTTATGTAGTGAGTGCGATGGCAGTCGCGATTGCTCCCCACTTGAGCGTTGCTTCAGCTGTCATTTCCCCGCTAATCGCCCTTGTCCTGGCAAGTATTGGCAAAGTTGCTTTAAATGCATGGTGCGCTACCCAGAGCGACGCCCAACCCCACAGTCAATAATCAATGGGGTCAGACTGAGGTAACCCGTATTTCACGGACACTTGTAATAATAGACAATACTAGTGGAGGTGTATATGGGAAAAGAAATGCAGAAAGTGAATGCCGAGCGTAAACGGCAGAAGTACTGAAAGGAGAGCACGATGAGCAATGAACAGGAGGCACCTGAGACGAAAGGTGTTACGGTCAAGTTACTTGCAACGGTTGATCTTGGCCCCGAGATCGAGGGCATGGCAGGGCGCCAACTTCGAATGCGTATGGTGACCATCGAGCCTGGAGGGGTCTTCGGCCCGATTCACGACCATAAAGACAGACCAGGCACCGTGTACATACTGCAAGGAACGATCACTGACCATCGAAATGGAGTCGCTATGGACTATGGGCCGGGAGTGGGCTGGCCCGAGGATAGGAACACCACACACTGGCTTGAGAACAGAGGAAAGATTCCGGCAGTGGAGATCTCGGTCGATATAGTCAGGCAAGAGTAAGCTCCGGCCCGACATCTAACACGGTCGGGCTCAACACCGGTTCAACTCAGAGCATGGATCGTCCGGGCAAAGTAACCGATAACGCGCGGCCCCTCAATTTAATATTATGCGTAAAACCTCTCCAGGGCAGAAATTTGTTGCAACTGCAAAATATTTGCTAGTATTTTATTTGTTTGCATTCACTACTTTCACCGTAGCTGCTAAATCTCAGTTGTGCTCCTCTCTTTCCGAGCTGCAATGTATTAGGAGTTCCGAATGCACTCTAGATTATGTAGAACGAAACAAATATATTTGTGCCCCCGCTAGGGGCAGGTGTGAGGTTGGTTTTATTCAGTGGGGCGATAATAAAGTGCAAAGCTGCGAATCTAAACAGGGCTGCAAGTATGTCCCCGGAAATTGTTATTGCCAGCCTGATGTCATATGCCGGTGTGGTGGGGGTGAGCCACCAAAATGTATTGAGGTAAAAGTTAATGCGTCATAGAACGCGTAACCTGTCGTTCAAGCGGGACACTGCGCAGGCGCGGGGTCCCTTAACTTTGCTTTTGCCCTCATGAGAGTTATCGCGATTCTGCTGTGTCTGTGTTGCATCTTTACGGGATGTGCGTCACGCTCGCAGATACGGGAGGACAACCAGATCAAGTCGGCAGCAGATCTCTACAATCGCAATTTCGTGGTTGCGGCGCCCACTTACGCAGGCAACCTCTTCTGTGGCGCACCGTTCTTCCTGCTTTCGAGTGGAATCGACGCGATTTACTTTGGCGAGCGAACAGAGAGTTATTACAAGTTCATCAATAACGTGTACTTCATTCCTGCTTCAGTTTGCGGTGCCATAGTTGGTGCTGTGTTTGTCCCCGTCTCCTACGTGTGCGACGAGCACCCGTGGGATTTCGACTTCAAGACCGTGCGCAGCCGCACTTGGGAGTGTCGCTAATGCTGTTGTGTTGTTCGAGACCTACCGGGCTAACCAGTCACTCCAGGGGACGCGCGGTAAAGTCGCGCGCCCCTGGCCGCATCATTGAGGAGGCTACATGCAAATAAAATACACTTTCGACCTGAAGCAACGAGTACAAACTAGACATAAGCGGGAGGTAACACCAATCTGACAGATTGAACGGATCGAGCCCATACATGATTCCCAAGCTGGTTTAGTCCGTCCAAGCAGCCGAATGGGCTGGCTTCATTTACCCCACGTCACAAACATGGCGAATACCACGATTGCCATAATCGCGGTCGCCAGCCAGCCGAGAATCTTGAGGCGGCGCGTGATGACGAATGGACCCATGATGTCCGACCGCATCGCCATCAGCATCATCACGACCATAATAGGCACAGCGACGACGCCGTTGATGACCGAGCTCCAGAACAGCGCCTTGATCGGGTCGATTGGGGTGAAGTTAAGCGCTACCCCGAGGATGGTCGCGATGCTGACGATGGCGTAAAAGCCACTCGCCTGCAACAGTTTGAGGCCCAACCCCATGCTCCACTGGAACGACTCGGCGACGGCGTAGGCTGCCGAGCCGGCGAGAACCGGCACAGCGAGCAGCCCGGTGCCGATGATACCTACCGAAAACAGCATGAAGGCGAAGTCTCCAGCCAGTGGGCGCAAGGCCTGCGCCGCCTGCGCCGAAGTTTCGATGTCGGTAACGCCGTGCAAATGCAGGGTCACGGCCGCGGTCAGCATGATAAAGAAAGCGACAATATTGGAGAATCCCATGCCGATGTAAGTATCGATCTTGATGCGCCGCAATTGCGCACGCGCCTGTTCCGGCGCCGCTATCAGCGGCTCCTCACCAGTCGCCGCGCGCTGCTCCTCGACTTCCTGCGAGGCCTGCCAGAAGAACAGATACGGGCTGATGGTGGTGCCGAACACGGCCACAATCGCGACGATATATTCCGGCTTGAGCGAGAAGGACGGTACGAGCGTCTGGTAGAACACTTCGCCCCACGGCACCCTGACCACAAACACGGTAGCCACATAGGCGAGGAGCGCCAGGGTAAGCGCTTTCAATATCGGCGCATAGCGGGGAAAGGGAATGAAGATTTGCAGCAGCAGGGAGGTGATGCCGAATGCAATCGCGTACCAGTGTGCAGATCCGCCTATCAGAAGTGTCAGCGCCGCCCCCATCGCGCCGATATCAGCGGCGATGTTGATGGTGTTTGCGACCAGCAGCAGCGCTACGATGCCGTGAAGCAACCAGGCAGGATAATGCTGGCGGATATTGGCGGCGAGTCCATGACCCGTGACCCGTCCGATGCGGGCACTCACGGTCTGGATGCCGACCATCAGCGGAAAGGTAAAGAATGCGGTCCACAGGACACCGTAACCGAATTTCGCGCCGACCTGAGAATAGGTGGCGATGCCGCTTGGGTCATCGTCCGCAGCGCCGGTGATGAGACCCGGCCCCAGCCGTGCCCACAGCGACTTCTTATTGCTCGATGGGGTTGTATGTTTGCTCAAAGTTACTCATTTCTTTTCGGTAAAAAAACACACAAGCACAGTCATTGCGGCTCCCGTAATTTAAAAATACGAGAGCAAACGGGGTGGATAACGGGATCTGTATTAAAAGAGCGGCTTCGTTCTTTCACGAACATGCCAAGCCACTACGCATAAAATGCGCTCGCGACCATCGCCACATGCTGATACCAGCAAGGGCGCCGCGTTGCATTTTACATTCTTTTTTTAAATAACTTTTGCAGCTTTGGGCATTTACATAATCAAAATCAAGGTCAGACTCGATTGATTATTGATTAAGCAGCGTATATAGTTTTAGGCAGCAGTCCGAGTGCCGACAACCCATACACCTATCTGATGACTCCCGCCTACGGCCAGACACTCCGCGATCTGTTGCGAACACAACAGGTAGCCTCTCTTGGAACGCTTCACAAGGGCGAGCCGTATGTCTCCATGGTGCCTTTTGCCATTCTTCCCGGTGGCCTGGGCATCGTGATCCATGTCAGCCAACTTGCGACCCACACAAAAGACATGCTGTTAAGTCCACAAGTGAGTCTTTTGGTTGTCGCGTCGCCAACGCCCGAAATTCCGGTCCACGCATTGGCACGGGTCACGATACAAGGTCGGGCTGTGCAATACGCTGAGTCAATGGAAAGCCATGCCGAGGCCAAAGCTGTCTATTTATCAAGGTTTCCTCAGAGCGCCGAGATGTTCGCTTTTTCCGACTTCTCGTTGTTCGCAATAATGCCACGAACAATTCGGTTCGTCGGTGGGTTTGCTCAAGCCACAACGATTTCGCCCGAAGTTTTCGCCGAGGTGCTGAGCCAATAGGTTCTTGAGTGCCGAGTAGTGCAGTGGTAAATATTGTTGTGGCAGTGTGGCGGTAGAATGAACGCGAAATTTTTTGATACTTTGCATCTGTTAACACTACGCCGTCAGTTCCATTTTTATAATTCAAAGTTCTCATCTTCTTGATTGCACGTAGCGTAGTGCAAGCCGCTCACACAGTTGTTTAGTGCAATGGCTGAATCTATGTAACTTGTTGTTTATATTCAATAAATAATATTTAAACGGGATATTCTGCTGAGCGGTTCACCTGACTCCGTTTTCTGCTGAGTGCAAGCGGGGTCTGCCGCAATAGCGCGGCACTCTCTTGACTTTCCGTTCTGCCACCCGATCTAGAGCAGATCATTCCAGCATCATCAATTCCTCGCGCAGGTGGCAAGCCACATGGGCGAACATCAGTTCTCAGGAGGCAGGACATGTCCAGGCTGCGCTTCAAAATCTCCATGTCACTCGACGGCTTTGTTGCGGGCCCCAACCAGAGCGTGGAGCACCCGCTGGGCATCGGCGGCGAGCGCCTGCACGAGTGGGCGTTCAAGCTTGCAGTGTTCCGTAAGATGCATGGCTGGGAAGGCGGCGAGGTCAACGAAAGCACGCCGGTCGTCGAGGAATCGCTCGCCAATATCGGCGCCACGGTGATGGGGCGCAACATGTTTGGCGGGCACCCCGGCCCCTGGCACGCCAAAAATACGTGGAATGGCTGGTGGGGCGTGAATCCGCCGTTTCATCACCCGGTATTTGTGCTCACGCACCACGGGCGCGAACCGCTGGCGCTTGAAGGCGGCACCACCTTCACCTTCGTCACCGACGGCATCGAGGCGGCGCTCGATCGGGCGCGGCAGGCCGCCGCCGGCAAGGATGTGTCGCTTGGCGGCGGCGCGAAAGCTGCGCAGCAGTATCTTGTGGCGGGGCTGGTGGACGAGATGGAAATAAATCTGGTGCCTACGCTGCTCGGCAGCGGCGAGCGGCTGTTCGAGGGGGTTGGCGACAACCTGTACGGCCTCGAACTGGTGCGCACGGTCGCCGCGCCCAACGTGACGCACCTCAAGTTTGCGCGGCGCTGAGGTGATAAGGATGATTTTATTCAAAGCCTGAATGGAAAAGTTGCGCTTGTCACCGGGGCCAGTCGCGGCGTCGGGAAAGGCATTGCCCTCGAACTTGCTGAGGCGGGCGCAACAGTCTATATCACGGGCCGCTCGGTTGAAGATATGCACTATATCTCGGGCAAGGGCACCGCGGTTGCCTGCGATCACCGCAATGATGAGCAGGTTCGCCTGGCATTTCAGCAGATCGCTGCTGAGCAAGGGCGTCTGGATTTCCTCGTCAACAACGTCTGGGGCGGCTATGAGAATATGATTGAAAACGGCGAATTTACCTGGACGCGGCCGTTCTGGCAGCAGCCGCTGTGGCGATGGGACGCGATGTTTCAGGCGGGTGTGCGTGCCAATTATGTTGCCAGCCAATTGGCCGCTCAGATGATGGTCAGCGCACGCCGCGGTTTGATCGTCAACATCTCATTCTGGGCAGCACAAAAATATGTCGGGAATGTTGCTTATGGGGTAGCAAAAGCGGCGACTGACAAGATGACAGCGGATATGGCGCATGAGTTGCGCGAGCACAATGTTGCGGCCATCTCACTTTATCCTGGGCTGGTGAGAACAGAAAAAGTGATGCAGGCAGCAGCATGGCTGGACTTGAGCAATTCAGAATCACCGCAATTTATTGGGCGTGCAGTTGTGGCGCTTGCTGCTGATCCCGCTGTGATGGAGAAAACAGGGAGCGTTCTGGTGGCAGCCAGCCTGGCTCGGGAATATGGCTTTACAGACATTGATGGAAAAACGCCGAAGCCGCTCACGGGCAGCGATGTATAAACGGGGGCGCTGACAAGCGCTTGCGGCATACGTACTTTAAAACCCAACGGGAGCATCTATGCAAATCCTCATCACGGGCGGTACCGGCCTGATCGGCAAGCAGCTATGCAAGGCATTGCTGGCTGCAGGCCATGAATTGACGGTGCTCAGCCGCCATCCGGCGACTGTTCCGGCCAAATGCGGTGCGGGGGTGCACGCGATGGCTGCGCTCGGCGAGTGGCATGCCGAAAAAACATTTGATGCGGTCATCAATCTGGCTGGCGAGCCGATTGTCGATGCGCGCTGGACGCAGCGGCGCAAGCAGGTTTTGTGGGATAGCCGGGTTACCCTCACCCAGGAGCTGGTCAGGCATATTATGTTAGCTGGGCACAAGCCAGCCGTATTGTTAAGCGGTTCGGCGGTAGGCTATTACGGCAATCGCGGCGATACCGCGCTGTATGAAGCGGAGGAAGCAGGAACGGATTTTGCCGCGCAGCTGTGCAAAGCGTGGGAAGACGCGGCGCGAGCCGCTGAAAAAGCCGGGGTGCGGGTGTGCCTGCTGCGCACCGGTTTGATCTTAAGCAACAAGGGCGGGTTGCTCGGGCGCATGCTGCCGCCGTTCAGGCTTGGCCTGGGCGCGCGTCTTGGCGACGGAAAACAGTGGATGAGCTGGGTGCATATCGACGACTATGTCGCGATGGTGCTGAAGTTGCTGCAGGATGCCCAGGCCAGCGGGCCATACAACATGACTGCACCGCAACCGGCCACCAATGCGCAATTCACTGCTGCGCTGGCAAAAGCGCTGCATCGCCCCGCACTGTTCGCAGCCCCCGCGCCGCTGCTGAAACTGGCGATGGGCGAGCGCGTTTGCCTGTTGCTTGAAGGGCAAAAAGTATTGCCCGGCAAGATGTCGGCTGCCGGTTACCGCTTTCAGTTTGCCACGCTGGGTGATGCGCTGGGCAATTTGTTTGGCAAGTAAATCAGGGTTACTTCAGACTCACGCTATGCCAGCCTCTCTCCAAGCGTTAATCGCCGATATCACCACGCTGCAGGTCGATGCCATCGTCAATGCCGCGAATTCTTCGCTGCTGGGCGGAGGCGGGGTTGACGGGGCGATACATCGCGCCGCCGGGCCGGAGCTGTTGCATGAGTGCCGCCTCTTGCACGGCTGCCGTACCGGTGACGCCAAACTGACGAAAGCTTACCGCCTGCCTGCAAAGTTTATTATTCATACGGTAGGGCCGGTGTGGCATGGTGGCGCACAGGGTGAGCCGGAACTGCTGGCGTCGTGCTATCGCCGTTGTCTTGAGGTCGCAGCCCAACATGCTGTTCGCACTCTGGCTTTTCCCAGCATCAGCACGGGCATCTACGGCTACCCAATCGAGCTGGCAGCAAAAATTGCTGTGGACACCGTACGCTCAACGCTGAATGATTTTCCTGCTATTACAGAGGTGATTTTCTGCTGCTTCAGTTCGGGCGATTTGGCGGCCTATGAAAGGGCTTGCAGCAGGTAGAGTCAGACTCTACCTATTGGGTAAAAATCGCGCCATCATTTCTCTGTTACTGATTGGATCTCCTTGTTCGTGAGCGGAGAGTGCTTCGCAATAGTGTGAATTGTTTTCAATCTTCTTGAATCACTGGCGTGTTGCCGCCAGGCAGCCACACGAGGATGGGTTTTTATCAGGTTTGCTCGCAGGCTGCAGGCCGATTGGCTGTTCTTGTTTGCAGTCTTTGAAATACCGCCAAAAAACGGGGCCAGTTATAACATTCCAGCCAAATATATGGGAATGTCATAACTGGCCCCGCTATTTCCAGCAAGGCCCGAAAATTGCCCGCCTTGTTGTAACCGGCCCGTCTCAGAGCCACACCTTGCTTATGGGCGCATACGATCCGCAGCAACAAAGTATTTGCGCGCATAGGCAACCAGTTGCGCATCGCTGGGGTGGTCTACCGTTTCCACTCCAATCACCCTGTCAGTCATTTGCTGGTCGTGGCTGTGAATGTGCTTGATGAGATTAAGCTTGGCACTAGCCGGACCCACAACGAGAACTTCCTGTGCACCCTTCAATGTTTCGACCACTTCGTGATAAAAATTCTGATCTTCGGGTGAGCGGCCTGCGCCTACAGTGCCTCCCTTATCCGCACCACGCTTGTGGTGCACCTTTTGATGCGGCTTCTTTGGGTGCACAACGGACGATTCGACATCATCCGGGCTGATATGCATTACGTGTGCTTCTGCGTGATCAATCCATACGATTGCGTGATAGTGTGACATGGTATCCCCTTAGCGTTGTTGTAAATTTCTTCTTGATGCAGTTATGAGCTTTTTACGGAGAAAAAGCAAGCACTCCAACTAAAAGGGGGCAGTAATTTTTCGATCTGCTTTTTGCAGGAGGTAAAGCTGGCCGATTAAGCCAGGCTTGCGCGCGAGTTATTCATCTTGAAATGATCTTGCCTTGTCCCAATCGTAACCAGAATTGGTTGTGATAAAAAATAAATTATGTTTCCGGTACTGACATTGATCATGATGATGTTTGCAACGACTACGGCGGCAGGAATGGATGCAGCAGTTCGAAGCGTAAACTTGCCCCCGCCTCCTGCAGTTGGCGCGATGAGCCTGGAAGAGGCTTTGACGCAGCGTCGCTCGGTGCGCGAATTCATACCGGGTGCACTGACGCTGAGTGAAGTCTCGCGGCTGCTGTGGGCGGCCCAGGGCAGCACAGGGTCGGGCCGGCGCACGGCACCTTCGGCAGGTGCCACCTATCCACTGGAGGTTTATCTGGTGGCAGGCAATGTCGAAGGATTATCCGCCGGCGTCTATCGCTACCTGTCGAACCAGCACCGCCTGGAGTCAGTTTCCGATGCTGAAATACTCCAGCACATGGGCGCCGCAGCCCTGGAGCAAAGGTGGGTGGAGCGAGCGGCGGCAGTGGTCGTCATCGCCGCTGTATTTGAACGCACCACTGCACACTATGGCAATGCAGGCGAGCGTTATGTGCACATGGAAAGCGGACATGCCGCCCAGAACCTGCTGCTGCAGGCGGCAGCCATCGGGCTGTGCGTGACCCCGGTGGGCGCATTCAACGATCGCTCGGTTTCCCGTCTGCTGCAACTGCCCGCGCGTCAGACACCCTTGTATCTGCTTCCCGTGGGCAGATGTGCACCCCAGTAAAAGCGATAACGGGTGAGATTGAGATGCAGGAACGGTTATTGATTTTGAATCAAAGTTTCGCTTTAACGTTTGTGCAGTTGCCGAAAATGGGCCCGCCCCAACATTGAGGTGTGCAAGCTTCATCAAGTATGATTTGGCCGCTCGTACGGTTTATCGTCGCTTTGAACTGGCTGATCTTTCCTTTGAATACAAATCCGTAAAGCGATTTTTCTGTGGCAATCTTCACGGTGAGCGATTCTTCCGCGCCTTTGGTCACCTTGCCGGTTTTGGTGTCGATAAATATTTCGCCCATTTGTGGGCCAGTGCAAACCAAATCGCTGGCCACCGCCTGGGAAGTAATGGAAATGGCCAGCGCCACAAGAATGGAAGCAACGGCCCGGTATGTAATGTCAGCTTTGTTTGTATTCATGAGATCTCCAATGGCAACAGACATTGTATGAGGCAATTTCAAAAAATTAAAGGAAAAACTGAAGATCTGCTTGGGATTGCGTACAGGCAGCAACCTGGCAGTGAGTCAGGCAGCTTGAAATTGCGCCCCTGCATCCCAACCGTCTTGGAGTAGTCATGATTTTTCCGTGCCACATCAACGCGTTCGCAGATCTTTTCGAGGTTCGAGCATGTCAGCCACTTCCCGCTGGGAGCATTTTCCCCATGACGCCGATGTCGGCGTGCGTGGTGTGGGGGCTACGCTGGCGCAGGCTTACGAGCAGGCTGCGCTGGCGATGACGGCAGCGATTGCCGACATTGCCACGGTGGAGCCTAAAACAAAGATACAGCTTTCTTGTGACGCGCCCGATGCCGAGTTGCTGCTGGTTGACTGGCTCAATGTGCTGGTCTTCGAAATGGCGACGCGCAGCATGTTGTTCAGCCGCTTTGAAGTGCAGCTTCAGGATTGTCACCTGACCGCACAGGTGTGGGGGGAGGCAATCGAAATCGCCCGCCACCATCCGGCCACCGAGGTGAAAGGCGCGACCTATACTGCGCTGAAGGTTGTGCAGCAAGCGGACGGCAGCTGGCTGGCGCAGTGCGTGGTGGATGTGTAGCTGTAAATAAGCCATTGAATGCTGCAGGAGGAGACATCGTGGAACTCACACTGTTTGATCGCAAGTCGGAATTTGAATGGCATATCCGGCCATTCGGCGCGATGCGCGTGCCGGGTGTGATTTTCGCCAGCGAGGCGCTGATGCGCGACATGGATACAAAGGTGTTCGATCAGGTCACCAATGTGGCCAAGCTGCCGGGCATCGTCAAGGCGTCCTATGCGATGCCCGATGCGCACTGGGGTTATGGCTTTCCGATTGGCGGGGTGGCGGCATTCGATGCAGAAAAGGGGGGCGTGGTGTCGGCGGGCGGGGTAGGTTTCGATATTTCCTGCGGCGTGCGCACCCTGCATACCGGCCTGAAACTTGAAGACATCGATGCGGTGAAGCTGAAACTGGCAGACGGTTTGTTTCACGCCATCCCCGCAGGCCTCGGCAGCACCGGCGGCATCCGCCTGAACCCGGCCGAGATGAATGCGATGCTGCGCGGCGGCGCACGCTGGGCGGTGGAGCAAGGCTTTGGCACGGAGTCTGATCTGCATCGCATCGAAGAGGGCGGCAGCATGCACGGCGCCGATCCTTCGCAGGTTTCCGAACAGGCCAAAAAACGCCAGCGCGACGAGATGGGCACGCTGGGCTCCGGCAATCACTATCTTGAAGTACAGCGGGTGACGGATGTGTATGCAGCGCAGACCGCCGCAGCATTCGGCATCAAAGAGGGCGACATTGTGGTGAGCATCCATTGCGGCTCGCGCGGACTTGGCCACCAGATAGGCACGGAGTTTCTCAGGCAGATGGTAGTGGCCGCCCCTAGCCACGGCCTGGAACTGCCCGACCGCGAGCTTGCCTGCGCGCCGGTCAATTCGCAGCTCGGGCAGGACTATCTCGGCGCGATGCGCGCAGGCATCAATTGCGCGCTGGCCAACCGCCAGATCCTCACCCATCTCACCCGCCAGGTATTCGCCAAGATATTGCCCAAGGCCTATCTGTCGCTGCTGTACGACGTGTCGCACAACACCTGCAAATTGGAGAAGCACAAGGTGGACGGACAGTTAAGGAAACTCTATGTGCACCGCAAAGGCGCCACGCGCGCCTTCGGCCCCGGCCACCTCGACCTGCCCACCGAGTTGCGCGAGGCCGGCCAGCCGGTGCTGATCGGCGGCAGTATGGGCACGGCGTCCTACATTCTGGGCGGCACGGAGGAGGGCATGAAGCTGGCCTTTGGTTCCGCCTGTCACGGCGCGGGACGCGCGATGAGCCGGCATCAGGCGCTGAAGAACTGGAGCGGCAGCAAGGTAATCGATGATCTGTTCGGCCACGGCATTGTGATACGCAGCCCTTCGTTTCGCGGCGTGGCGGAAGAAGCGCCGGGCGCCTACAAGGATGTCAGCGCGGTGGTGGACTCGGCCGACCAGGCCGGTCTGGCGCGCAAGGTGGCGCGGGTGGTGCCGCTGATTTGCATCAAGGGCTGAGCGTTTATTTGTTACATGCGCTGACAGCATTTTGGGAAGGGGTAAATGATGGATGACGCAGATCGGGTTAACTGGCAGCCGCAGCAGGGCGACGCATTGCTGGTGACGGACATTCAGAACGATTTTCTGCCCGGCGGCAGCCTGGCGGTGCAGCGCGGCGACGAGGTGGTGCCGTTGCTCAACCGTTACATTGACCTCTTCGTGGCGCGCAAGCTGCCGGTATTTGCCACGCGCGACTGGCATCCCGAGCATCATTGCTCCTTTCGCGAGCAGGGCGGGCCGTGGCCGCCGCATTGCGTGGCGGGCACACGCGGCGCGGAGTTCGCTGCTGCGCTACTGTTGCCGCTTACCGCCGTGATCATCTCCAAGGCAACCACGCCGGAACAGGACGCCTACTCGTCGTTCCTGGGCACAGAGCTGGAGCGGAAACTGCGCGATGCCGGTGTCAAGCGCCTGTTTATCGGCGGCCTCACCACCGACTACTGCATACTTAACTCAACGCGCGATGCACTGCGGCTCGGCTATCAGGTGTTTGTCCTGGCCGATGCGATCCGAGCGGTGGATGTCCAGCCCGGTGATGGAGCACGCGCCGTGGAAGAGATGGTAAGGCAGGGCGCGCAGTGCATCACGCTGCAAGGATTCACCACATGAATCCCGCAAGCAGCGTGCTGCTTACCGATCTCTACCAGCTCACCATGCTGCAGGGCTATGAGGATTCCGGCATGGAGGAGATTGCCGTGTTCGAGTTCTTTGTGCGCAAGCTGCGCCCCGGACGCGGATTTCTGATGGCGGCAGGGCTGGAGCAGGCGCTGGAATTTCTGCAAGGATTGCATTTCACGGCGGAAGAGATGACCTGGCTGCATGCCACAGGCCGCTTCAGCAATAAATTTCTCGGCAAGCTGGAAGGCATGCGCTTTGGCGGCGATGTGCATGCGATGCCCGAAGGCACGGTATTTTTCCCCAACGAGCCGGTGCTGCGCATCACCGCGCCCATCGCGCAGGCACAGCTTGTGGAAACACGGCTGATCAACCTGCTGCATTATCAGACGCTGATCGCCTCCAAGGCGGCGCGCATGGTGCTGATGGCGCCGGACAAGCTGCTGGTTGATTTCGGCCTGCGCCGCGCGCATGGCGCGGAAGCGGGGCTGCTGGCGGCGCGCGCCAGTTATATAGCCGGTTTCACCGGCACGGCAACGGTGCTGGCGGGCATGCAGTTCGGCATGCCGATATTCGGCACCATGGCGCATTCCTTCGTGCAGGCACACGACGACGAGAGCCTTGCCTTCGAGCATTTCGCCCATGCCCAGCCGGACAACGTGGTGCTGCTGATCGACACCTACGATACCGAGGCGGCGGCGCGCAAGGTGGTGGCGCTTGCACCCAGGCTTGAGCGCAGCGGCATCCGCATCAAGGGCGTGCGCATCGACTCGGGCAATCTGGCCGATCACGCGCGCAAGGTGAGGAAAATCCTCGATGCCGGCGGGCTTGATCACGTCACCATCTTTGCCAGCGGCGATCTGGACGAGTACGAGCTGCGCGACATGCTGGCGTCAGGGGCACCAGTGGACGGCTTCGGCATCGGCACGCGCATGGACACCTCAAGCGACATGCCCTATCTGGACTGCGCCTACAAGCTTGAGGAATATGCCGGCAAGCCGCGCCGCAAGCGTTCCGAAGGCAAGCAGACCTGGCCCGGACGCAAGCAGGTGTACCGCAACTATGATGCCGATGGCCGCATGGCATGGGATGTGGTGACGGTGGAAGGCGATGCGCAGGCGGGTGAGCCGCTCATCATCCCTGTGATGCGGGATGGACGGCGCGTGGCGTCGGCACCGGGCCTGGCGGATATTCGCTTTAATGCTTCAGTTAATCTGAAGCGGCTGCCGGAAGCACTGTGCGAGCTGCGGGAACCTTATGAGTATCTGGTGGATATCTCCGCTGCCTTGCAGCAACTGGCGAAGCAGGTTGACGATGTTTTTCTGCACGGGTTAAGGCCGGCAAGCGGGGCGGTTTGAACTACCGTGAAAGCGGGGAATTATTGTACCTTGGGTTATTTTCAGCCGGGTCTTTGCTGTGATTTTTAGCTTGAAATCACCCCATTACATCCCAATCATTCAGTTGTAAATTTTTCATCTCGTTTATTTATGCGCTGCAGGAGATGAGATTTGTTTAACTGGAATTTTTACCGCCACTGCCGCTTCAGGCTTCCGTTGCATGGAAGCCGCGAATGCACGGTGCTGCGACGACCGCATTGATTCATCCGGAGCCACCGCCTTTGGGACGGAGCATGCAACATAACCTAGATATAGAGGAGAAATCATGAAGCGCATCTATTTTTTGATACCCAACATCGATATGGCAAAGAAAATTGTCAATGAACTTCTGCTGGAGCGTATAGATGAACGGCATATGCATGTTCTGGCAAAGCGCGGCACGGCGATGGAAGATTTGCCGGAAGCGAGCTATCTGCAGAAATCCGATTTCATTCCCGCACTTGAGCAAGGCCTGACCCTTGGCGGCTTCACCGGCCTGATTTCCGGACTGGTTGCGATGGCATATCCGGGCGGGCCGATGTTGCCCGGCGGGACAATTCTGGCGACATCGCTGGCGGGAGCAGTCTTCGGCGCGCTGGCGTCGAGCATGATCGGCAGCAGCGTCGGCAACCGGCAAATTAAACAGTTTTCCGAAGCCATCGAAAAAGGCGATTTTCTGCTGATGATCGATCTTCCCAAGCAGCGTATCGATGAGATCGAAAAAGTCGTCAAGCGGAATCATCCTGATGCGATGAGCAGGGGGACCGAGCCGACCATTCCGGCATTTCCATGAGCGCCAGAGTTTCGCCGATAACGTCGCGCCGATAAGGTAACGCGAAAAAAAGCCGCACCCGTTCGCAGCTGTCAGCGCTGAGAGCGAGCGCAGTCATGCCTGCCGCTGCCTCGTGCCATCAGGCTTACCATTCTGGCGGCAACTGATATTTCTGCGGCAGCATATCGATGATTTCTCTTTGCACCAGAATGTCATGCTCTTCATAGAGCGCGTCTCCGCAGAACGGCATCATTTCGTCAAGATTTCCGATTACCTTTTCCCCGCGCCACACCCAATCGACAGGCAGGCAAACGCCCGCATCGCGTTCGGCTGGAAAGTCGGACTGCACCACGCCTATTGCCTTGATATGCAGGCCGGATTCAGGCGTGCAGTGTTTGATGAAAACGATGTCTTCGTTTTTGATGGCTGAGACGATGCTATGCAGATCCGTTTTGCCATCCGCCGAGCGGGGGAGGCATACCATGTTCTGTTCGATAAAATCTTGCGCATGACGCTCTTCAATGCCGAAAAATGTGGCCATTTTCACCTCCGTTTTTGCGAGATATATGCTCCTGCTTATATTGAATATTCTTTATTCAGGTGCCGGGTTGCGGGGACGGGCGTAGCATCGCGGTGGGCACGACCCAGCGTTCGTAATCTTCAGCCGTGACATACTGCAGCGAAATGGCTGCCTGTTTGAGGGTAACGCCATCGCGCTGTGCGCATTTTGCGATTGCTGCTGCGCGGTCATAGCCGATATGCGGCACCAGGGCTGTCACCAGCATCAGGGATTGTTCCATTGATTCGCCTAGCTTCTGGCGATTGGCCTCGATGCCCCGCGCGCAGTATTGTTCGAAGCTGCTCATGCCGTCGGCCAGCAGGCGCAGGCTTTGCGCAAAATTGTGGGCGATGAGCGGCTTATAGACGTTCAGTTCGAAATTGCCCGAAGCGCCGCCGATGGTGATCGCCGTATCATTGCCGATGACCTGACAGCACAGCATGGTCAGCGCCTCGCATTGCGTCGGGTTCACCTTGCCCGGCATGATCGAGCTGCCCGGCTCGTTTTCGGGGATGCGGATCTCGCCCAGTCCCGCGCGCGGCCCGGAAGCCATCCAGCGCACATCATTGGCGATCTTCATCAGGGCGACGGCGAGTGTCTTGAGCGCCCCGTGTGCATTGATCAGCGCATCGTGCGCGGCGAGCGCTGCGAATTTGTTGGCGGCGCTGCTGAACGGCAGGTGCAGGCGCTTGCCCAATTCTACGGCGACACGTGGGCCGAATTCGGGATCGGTGTTCAGGCCGGTACCCACGGCCGTGCCGCCCACGGCCAGTTCATGGAGCGCACCCAGGGTTGATCTGATCGCGTTATCCGCGTGTGCCAGTTGTGCGACATACCCTGAGAATTCCTGGCCGAGCGTCAGCGGGGTGGCATCCTGCAGGTGGGTGCGCCCGATCTTGAGAATATCCGTGAACGCTGCGGATTTGGCGGCCAGGGTGGTGCGCAGCGTATTCAGGGCGGGTAGCACATCGCGCGTGATGCCGAGCGCCGCGGCAAGATGCATCGCGGTCGGGAAGATGTCGTTCGACGACTGGCCAAGGTTGACGTCATCATTCGGGTGCACCAGGCGCCTGATGCCGCGTTCGCCTCCCAGCAGCTCGGAGGCGCGGTTGGCCAGCACCTCATTCATATTCATGTTGCTCTGGGTGCCCGAGCCGGTTTGCCAGACAGACAATGTAAATTCGTCATTATGCAGCCCCTCCAGCACCTCGTCGGCTGCCTGCGTGATGGCGTCTGCTTTGTCAGCCTGCAGCAGGCCAAGGTCGCGGTTGACGTTTGCGCATGCGCGTTTGGCCTCCGCGAGCGCAAAAATAATCTCCTGCGGCATGCGTTCGGATGAGATGTGGAAATGCACGAGCGAGCGCTGCGTCTGTGCTCCCCACAGGCGTTGGGCCGGAACATCTATGCTGCCAAAAGAATCGCGTTCGGTTCTGGTGATGTTCATGATTTACTTCCTTAATCTTGTGCCACATAACGATGACGAGGATGAGGGGTAAACATTGAATCATGCTCGCAAGAAAGAGCTATAGAGGGAGAGTCATAGATGCGGCTGCCTGCTCGGGATTTCAATAATTAATCTGGATCCGGATGTGTCACGTTCAGGAGCATGCTTTAAACAGGTTTGGCCCGTTCATACTGCAGCGGCCAGGGCACTGCCACGCCCAGTTTGTGCGCCGCATGCAGTGGCCAGTAGGGATCGCGCAGCAGTTCGCGGGCGAGGAACACGGCATCAGCCTGTTCTGTTGCGACGATTTGTTCGGCCTGTTCAGGGGCGGTGATGAGGCCGACGGCCCCGACAGGGATTCCCACTTCCTGCCGGATGGCAGTCGCAAAAGGTGTCTGGAACCCGGGACCCGCCGGGATTTTGGCATCGGGCCTCAAGCCGCCAGTGGAGCAATCGATCAGGTCGATGCCAGCCTCTTTCAGCCAGCGGCAGAGCTGCTGCGACTGCGCCAGGTCCCAGCCGCCCTCTACCCAGTCGGTAGCGGAAATGCGCACGAACAGTGGCAGATGTTGCGGCCAAACTGCACGCAATGCATCCGCGACTCGCAAAGGCAGGCGGGCGCGGTTTTCCAGGCGGCCGCCATAATTGTCGTTGCGATGATTTGTGAGCGGCGACAGGAATTCGTGCAGCAGATAGCCGTGTGCCATGTGAATTTCAGCCACTTGAAATCCGGCCGCCAGACTGCGCTTGGCGGCAGAAACAAAAGCATCAACAACGCCATCCAGTTCGGCAAGCGTCAGTTCACGCGGCAGCGGCGAGCCCTGGGAAAAGGGTATGGCACTGGGCGCGACGACCTGCCAGCCACCATTATCAGGCGTTAAGGGATTGCCGCTGAGCCAGGGTGCATCGGCAGAAGCCTTGCGGCCAGCATGGGCCAGCTGGATGGCGGGAACTGAACCCTGTTCACGTATGAAACGTGCGATCGGCGCCAGCGCTTCGGCGTGCTGATCAGACCAGATGCCCAGGTCGTAGGGAGAGATGCGGCCTTCCGCGACGACGGCGGTGGCCTCCACCATCACCAGGCCGGCGCCGCCTACGGCACGGCTGCCCAGATGCACCGTGTGCCAGGCCTGTGCCATGCCATCCTTCGCCGAGTACTGGCACATGGGAGAAACGAAAATCCGGTTTTTAAATTCCAGTTCGCGTAATTTGAAACGGGAGAACAACTTGCTCATTTGGTGGCTCCTGAAAGTAAATGATCCGGCAACCGCCTGCTTGTGTACCGATTGAGTATTATCGCCCAAAAGGTTGCATTAGATGTGCGATGGCTGCGCCGGGATTGGCCACGATACAGATACGGCCGGCATCCAGCGCGTCGTGCCGGGGCCAGCTGAAATATTGAGACTTCCTGAAGGGGGAGGCGGGCAAATTAATTTAAGCAGGTATGCATGCGCTGTGCAGGTATCACTGCGTGGCCCGAACCATTGGCTGGGCTGGCTATCACCGGATACAGTTTTACCCGGTTGTTCCGTTAGTCTTGGGAAACGCCCGCTAAAAGGCGCATTCAGGTCCGGTGATTGCCTGCATTACTTTTGCCACCGCCACACAATGTAGCCGGCTATGACGATGATCAGCGCGAGTACCCAGAGCCAGTATTTTTCCATGAAACCCGGCTCCTGAATTCTTGGGGCGGGCGGTGCTTCGGCTATGGGCGGAGCGGGTGCCGGCTCAGCTGCGGGAGCTTGTTGTTCCACTATCGGGGCAGGTTCAGGTTCAGGAGCGGGGGCGGGGGCCTCGGGCGCGGCCTGTTTTGCGACAGGTTTCTTTGCCTTCCGGATTGCTTTTTTGGGCGCCGCTTGTGCGCTGACCTGCGGCTGTTCAGCTACGGCTGCAGGAGCGGGTGCAGGCTCGGGCGCGACCTCAACTGCGGCAGGCGTTTCGACAACCGCTTCAACCGGGGCCGGTGCAGCAACAGGAACTTCTTCCGTTTTGGTCGCGCAGGCGGTTAAAGCCAAGGCTGAAAGAAGCAGGGCTGCAGTTACGACATTATTGAGCGTTCTTGACATGCTGTTCTCCCTAAATACGATTGGTGAAATGAAGTCAGGGGAATCTTCCCATAGTTGGCATTGTCCTGCAAACAATTAACAAGGATGTTTCATCCACAGAGGCTGTCGCTCATTTTTCGGGCAAGGCTGTGCTGGCGCAAGAGGTTTAAATGGTTGCATAGCTAACTAATGTCCTGTATCTTTGTGTCATGTTTGATCATTGCCTTTACTTCAATACGACAGCACTTGCCCGTCAGCTCGAAAAGGAGTGGGCCAAGGCATTTGAGCCATTTGGCCTGACGCCCCCACAGGCTTTTTTGCTAAGAGCTATTCTGGATCAGCCGGGGCTATTGCAACGCGAATTCGCTGAGGGCATGGTTATTTCAAGGCCGACAACGACCCGTGCGCTTGACGGGCTTATGGCAAAAGGGCTGATCGAGCGCAGAAGCTCCGGGCATGACGGGCGTGAGCAGAGTATTTTCCCTACCGCTGCCGCCATTGCAATGCATGTGTCGCTCAATGAAGCGAGTGTTCAAGTGGGAAAGCGGCTGAAAAAAGTGCTGGGGGTGGATGTTTTCGCTGACACGGTAAGCAAAATTCGTGGTGTACGCTCCGCCCTCAAGTGAGTGTTTTTTTATGCATATGGTTGCATAGCTAACTATTGGAGTTGAAATCATGCCTATCATTATGGTTAAAGTCAGCGCAAAGAAGTCTGCCGAAATGACCCGGTCTATTTCCAGCATCTTGCTGGAATTGACGACGCGCATCCTCAACAAGAAGCCGGAACTGACATCCATTGCAATCGACTACATCGATCCGGATGACTGGATTGTTGCCGGACGTTCGCTGTCCGAGCAGGGCAAAAGCAGTATCTACTTCGACATCAAGATCACCGACGAGACAAACACCAAAGCTGAAAAGGCTCAATACATCCGCGAGGCATTTGATGCATTCAGTCGCTTGCTCGGCAATTTGCATGAAGAGAGTTATATCTATGTCGAGGATGTGCGGGCCACTGCCTACGGTTATGGAGGGCGGACTCAGGAATATCGCTACCATCATTCGCATTGACAAAAGAACGATCGTTCAATAAGCTGTGCGTATGAAAAATCGCACTGCAAATTCCCCATTCAGCCTATCAGAGCCAGCAACCCGGCCGGAAATGACAGGGCAGATTCTGCTGCCCTGCAAGATGGCGCCGCTTCAGCTTACGCCTTTGTACAGTCACAGCATCTCGGCTGGTTTTCCGTCACCCGCTGATGACTATATCGAAGACCGGCTCGATCTGAACGAGTTGCTGGTGAGCAATAAATCAGCCACTTTTTTTCTGCGGGTAAAGGGGGACTCGATGATCAACGCCGGCATCCATCATGGCGACATCATTGTGGTCGACCGTTCTGTGCAACCCGCTCATCGCTCCATCGTAGTGGCAGTAGTGGATGGCGAGCTCACGGTTAAACGGCTGGTCAGCCGCAGCGGTGTGGCTGAACTGCATGCCGAAAACCCGAAATATGCGCCGATATGCTTGCAGGAAGGGCAGGAGCTGAGTATCTGGGGTGTGGTGACCAGCTCAGTGCATCAAATAAAGTGATTTCAATATCATGAGTACCATCGCCTTAGTCGACGTCAATAATTTCTACGTCAGCGCGGAGCGCGTGTTCAACCCGAAGCTGGAGGGGCGGTGCGTGGTGGTGCTGTCCAACAACGATGGCTGCGTGGTGGCGCGCAGCGGCGAGGTCAAGGCGCTCGGCATTCCGATGGGCGGGCCGTGGTTCAAGCTCAAGGATCTCGCGCGCAAGCACAGCATCATTGCGCTGTCATCGAATTACACGCTGTACGCAGACATGTCCAACCGCGTGATGTCGGTGCTGAGCGAGTTTAGTTCGCGGCAGGAGATTTACAGTATCGATGAATGTTTTCTGGATATGGCAGGCCATGGCGGCAACTTCACAGGCTATGGGCAGCAGATGCGGCAGCGCATCCAGCAATGGCTGGGCTTGCCGATTTGCGTGGGCTTTGCGCCGACCAAGACGTTGGCCAAGCTGGCCAATCATGTCGCCAAAAAGCGCGCCGAATATGGCGGGGTGTGCGATTTAAGCGCGATGTCGGCAGGGCCGCTGGACGAAGTTCTTGCCGGCATTGCGGTGGGCGAGGTGTGGGGCGTGGGGCGCAAACTCAATGAGCAACTGCAGCAGGGCGGCATCACAACGGTGAAGCAGTTGCGCGATTTCGACATTCACCGCATACGCAACCGTTTTGGCGTGGTGATGGAAAGAACCGTGCGCGAACTGCGCGGTGAGGCATGTCTGGAGATGGCGGACATTGTGCCAGACAGAAAACAGATCATCAGCTCGCGCAGCTTCGGGCAAAGCGTCAGCAGCCTGAGCGAGCTGCAGGAAGCCGTCAGCGTGTATATGTCCACAGCGGCGCAAAAGCTGCGCGAGCAGGGCTCGGTCGCCGCAACCGCCCATGTTTATTTACACACCAATGAGCATAAAAAAGAAGAGCCGCAATACAGCCGCGGCATCACCATCGCCCTGGCGCAAGCCACCGACGACACCATGCAGCTGGTGGCAGCGGTCAAGGAGGGTTTGCACCGAATCTACCGGCCCGGCTATCGCTATAAAAAGGCGGGCGTAATGCTGTCCGATATCAGCCCTGCCAATGTGGTTCAGGCGCAGCTGTTTGCAGACAGCCTCGCGCCCGAAAAATCACTCAAGCTGATGGCCGCGATGGATGGCATTAACCTGCGCATGGGCAAAGGCGCAATTTGTTTGGCCAGCGACGGGGTGATACAGAACTGGCGCATGAACAGAGGCAGTATGACGCCGGCCTATACCAGCAATTGGGATGAAATACCTTGCGTAGTGTAAGGTTTTTTTAAACGATGGATCCTGAGTGCAGGAACTAATCGGGATTGAAAGTGACCAATGCGGCAATGGGCAATTGGCGCGGATGCCGGTGATGCTTTACAATATGCAGTTGAAATTTTTATCTTTAATCCATACACATTACTCAAGGCTTAGCTCGATGAACTTTCTCAAGAAAATATTTTATTTTGGTGAACAGGTTGAAGGTTATTCTGTACGTGTCATCAATGAGCGCGAAGCGCGTGCTGCCGCAGGCTTGATGTTTTTGCTTGGATTTTTTAGTTTTTTGAAAGGCTTCCTCACCGCAGATTACGTCCCCGAACGCATGATGATCATCGCGTTTGTTATCGAACTGGGTATCCGTGTGCTGATTAATCCAAAGTACGCGCCCTTTATGGTGCTGGCACGTCTGTTTGTGCGCAATCAAAAGGTGGATTATGTGGGTGCGCCGCAAAAACGTGTTGCCTGGTCGCTGGGGCTTGCGCTGGGTTTGGTCATGTACTGGCTGGTGTTCAAGGAAGGCAACATGGGCTGGATGAATTTTGCGGGCTGCGTTACTTGTATATTATTATTGTATTTTGAAACAGCGTTTGGCATTTGCCTGGGCTGCTATTTATACAACGTGTTTAACAAGAGAAAAGCCCAACTCTGCCCGGGTGGCATGTGCGAGATCAAACAGCTTGAAGAAATCCAGAAGTTCAATCCGGTGCAATGGATTATCGTGGCTGCCTTTATCGCATTGATGGTGGCGATCCCGACCTTTAATCTGCTCAATCTGCAAGATCCGAATATGGTCACCTTTGAGAACTTCGATACCTTTGACTTTAAGGATTAAGCTTAAAGATTAAACCGATCACGGCAATTGTGAAATATTACAGGGTTGGCTTCACGCAATAAGCGGCGTGGATCCAACCCTTTTTTACGATATGAAGTTCAGGGTGGTTTTTCGTAGCCACCTGTTTGCCGATATTGCCAGCTAGCCATGCCTGCCGTTTTCATTCTCGGTCAAGCCGTGCCTGCTTTAGCTTGAGCGAGTGAATTGCGTACAGCCAGATGATAAATCTGCAATATATCCTCTTCGCTCACCTCGATAAGGTGCCCGATTTCGGACAGTGCATCAATCAGGTCGCTGTAAGCAATCATAACTTTTTCGGGATTGGTGTCGCAGCTTGCCTCTCCCTGTTTATGTTTGGGCCGAGAAATCCAAAACGGATAACGGCGCCAATGAAATGGATAGTTGGCGACGACGGCAACAATCATGATGATCAAGACATTGACCAGAACAGGCGTCACCATAAACCCGTAATCCAGGGCGCGGATCGGGTCTCCTCCAATCACTGCTATCAAGGAAGTGGCACCGCCTGGCGGATGCAGGCAGCGCAGGTAATGCATTGCCGCAATGGACAAGGCAACCGCCAGCGCCCCCGCATAAACCGGGTTGGACAGGAACTTGGCGCAAGTGATGCCGATGAAGGCGGAGATCATATGTCCCCCAAACACCGACCATGGTTGGGAAAGCGCGCTATGGGGCGTAGCGAAAAGCAGCACGGCGGACGCTCCCGTGGAGGCCACCACCAAGGCGGCACCATGGAAATCGAGCATTCGTCCGCTGACGATGAGTACCAGCAACACACCAACGAAGCCGCCTGCCGTCGAAATCAGTTTTTCGGCATGGCTGGCAGGATGCGGGTCATGACTGCGAAGCCGCGTCCAGATATGCTGCATGGTGGTCGTAACGCTTTTCATACGCTCTCCTTAAGCAGAAAACAAAAGTAAAGATCAGGGATAAGGGGGAGCATGCCTCCCTTTCGCTTTTATTCTTTTTCCAGAATAGGTTTATATTAAGTATGTGACAAACGATATTTTTTGTTATTATCTATCGGAAAACCCGATAGATGAATCTAGACATGGATATTGAATTCGCCCGTACCTTTCTTGCTGTTGCAGCCGCGGGAAATTTTGTAAGTGCAGCACAGCGCCTGTACGTTACTCAATCCACCGTTAGCACACGCATACAGACACTGGAAAGCCAACTGGGAGCCGTTCTGTTTCGGCGTGGGCGGAAAGGTGCAGAACTTACTCCTGCGGGGCGCCGATTTCTGCGTCATGCCAAAACACTGGTGCAGACTCTGGAGCAGGCCAAACACGATGTCGGACTTCCGGCCGGTTTCCGCGGAAGCCTCACCTTAAGTGGTCGCATTGCCTTGTGGGATGGTTTTCTCGCACAGTGGGTAGGCAGGATGCGTGAAACCTATCCCGATATATCCCTGCGGCTAGAGGTCGGCTTTGAGGAAGGCATTATGCAGGGATTGGTGCAGGGTACGGTTGATGTCGGCGTAATGTACACACCGGAGAGCCGCCCCGGTCTGGGTGTCGAAAGACTGTTTGAAGAGGTGCTGGTGTTGGTTGCTTCCGATCCGGGCAGAGCATGGCCGGATCCAGGCTATATCCACATGGACTGGGGGCCGGAATTTCATGCCCAGTTTACGACGAGTTTTCCGGAAATGGCACCGCCTGCAATCACCGCCAACATCGGGTGGCTGGTGATGCAGCAGATTCTGCATTATGGAGGATCAGGTTATTTTCCCTTGCGCATTACCCGAGATTTGCTTGACCAGGGGCAGTTGTGGCTGGTGCAGCACAGCCCGTCCTTCTCACTCCCTGCCTATATGGTTTTTCCGGTTGATCGTCAGGAAGACGTACTGGTAAGCGCCCTCAACAGCTTGCGCAGCCTCGGCTCTGATGAGCGTGACATTAGCAGGGGTAGATTGTAATAACGAGACAATTAGATTTGCCCTGGCCGGCAAGTCAATCACAGCTAATTCCGTAATTCTTCCAATACTCGCAAAATTCCCGAAAACAGCGGACGCGCTGCGCTGTCTGCCTGTGCGCAATTTATCTGCAGATGCCTTAAGGCATTCAGGATGTCCTGCATTTCGTTGTGTGCATCGCAGCGTTCAATCAGTTCTTCCAGCAGGCAGCCAAAAGCGCGCACTTCAATTCTCTGCAGTGCCAGGGCGATTGGCTGGTCTTGTGGCGGAAAGAAAGACGCTGCGCCAAAGTCGCCCAGCAAACAATCGCCTTCGTCATTGTGCAAAATATTATGCGCATATAAATCGCCATGCATGATGCCCTTGCTGTGCAAGTGCTGTGCTGCGGAAGCGATGCCATGCGCAATGCCTAGAGTCGTATCGAGCGTAAATCGGGTGTCGGCGGAATAAATGTCTCGGGTGCACGAAGCCAGACTGGGCGGCCCTGCCAGGTTGCGGAAAGCGGGATCGACCAGCGACATCACCAGTCCAGTAGCCTTGTTCGGGGTGTTCAATAATTTTTCCGTGCACGCCGATTAAATTCGGATGCTTGCCAGCGCTAATGCACGCGGCCTTTTCACTGTGCGGCAGACCATCGCTGGTCAATGCGCCTTTGAATAGCTTGACCGCGACATCAGTTTTTATATCACGGGTGTGCTGCAAGTTGGCTTGATAGATGAAACCTGAAGCGCCTTCTCCCAGCTTGTGCTGTAGATCCAGCTGCTGCCAATGAATCTCTGTTATGGGATTTTGCAGCAGCGCGCTGGCTTCGCTAAGTTCGCAATAGGGATTGCCCGCATAGGCCAGCCAGGAAAGTCGTGGCAGGGTGAGCAGCCATTGCGGCAATGCCGTGAAGCGATTGGCGGCAATGCGCAGCAGTTCCAGTTGGGTGCAGGCAGCCAATTCCTCCGGCAAGGCCTGCAGCCGGTTGCCTGCCAGCATCAGCTTTTGCAACTGCGTGCACTGGCCCAGTTCGGCGGGTAGCTCGCTGATCTGGTTGTCGGTGAGGATCAGCCAGCGCAGCGACTGGCCGAGTGCTGCGGCAGGTACCTCGCGAATCTTATTGGCCTTGAAGCCCACCATGCTGAGCTGCGGGCTGCGGGCACTGCCCCAACACCTCGGGCAAGCGGGTGAACTGGTTGTCGGAACAAAACAGGATGCGCAGCCTGTGCAGCCGTGCGAAATCATCGGGCAGTGAGGAGAGCTCGTTGCCGGAGAGGTCGAGGATTTCCAGGGTGTCTGCAAGAGCGTAAATCTCGGTCGGAAACTCTTTCAGGCCACAGGATAGATCGAAGCGCTGGCTGCCTGCCAGTTTGGCGGCGCGTATTTTTGTTGCGATGTCCATGGCTGGGTAACCGAGTCACTGGGTTAAAAATTGAAGCACAGCTTTCATGCGCACCGGATCGTTGCTGTTTTGAAAGCAGGGTTGGAAACGACAGAAGTGCCATTTTACAGGTGCATTGAGCTTGGCGCTCGCTGTTCGCGTAATGCATGAAATTGCTGCCAGGCATGCGATGCATTTAAGCGGCATGCGAAGTGGTCAACTGCCGCTTTCAGCGTCGCACCTTTGCATTTTCGCCAATTTCATTCCGGCCAGAAATATAATAAAATCAACGTGTATTTAAAAACAAGGTGTACCCGGAAAGGGATGAAACCGGCTTGGCTTAAGCATTGGTTTCACTCCAATTCCGGGAAGGTTGTGCGGTGATACTTCTTGTTTAACAGCTTCGTCAGGTTTATTACCCCGCGTAGCTTCTTGTGGTGCCGTCGGGGAACTGCTCCGTTACACAATACGCATAAAGGAGCATGAAATGACTGACTTCAAGGTGAATAAAAGAATCTGGGATGTCCTCTCTGAGCCGGATAAACTGAGAATTGTGGCGCATCTGCAGCAACACGGTGCACTCAAGCCGAATCAAAATATTATTGCCGATGCGCATACTCCGCCTCCGTCTATAGCTTCGCGCATTTTTGATTCGACAACAGGCGGGGCTGAGAATATTAAGGCACTGGGGGTGGACTGGATGTGTCGGGCGATATGCGACTCAACCAAAGCAGAGACTAATTGTTCACTTTATGGACAATCTCTTTCAGCTTGCCTTGCCACTATTTCTGCCTCAAGAGAAGCTGACCAGACCGATATGGCGGTCGCCGAAAGCGCCTGACATTTCGCGCGGAGGGATGCGTTGCAAGGAGGATGCCCCTTCTTTCATTCTCATTACCAAGATGGCTGGTATTGTCATATCAAAGATTGGGCATTTCGGCATAGAATGCCGGAACAGTCTCCATTGGCAAATATGAGCAATCACCTTTCCAGCAAGACATTCGACGGCGATATTCCCGATAGGCCATCCGCAGCTATTCCTCCCTATTTGCTTGCCACATACTGGTGGGCCTACATCCATCCGTGGGGTGTTCGTGTATTTGAACGTCAGTGGCTGGTTAATCTTATTCTATGGGGAAACTACAGGCGACTGTGCGATGCGGTGCTGCATGAGTATGGGCAGGAAGTTAATGAACACACGCTGCAAATCGCCTGCGCCTATGGCAACCTGACCCCGCGCCTCGCTGCAAACGCGGGAGCCGGCGGAGTACTGGAAGTCATCGATATCCTGCCCATCCAGCTAAAAAATCTGTCACGCAAGCTGCCGCAAGACGGTGCCGTCAAGCTGCATTGCATGGATTCAACCGCACTAGAATTTCCTGATCAGAGCTTTGACCGTGCCCTGTTGTTTTTCCTGCTGCATGAGCAACCGTTGGCAGTCCGCAAAAAAACACTGGCCGAGGCGCTTCGGGTGATCCGCCCTGGCGGTATCTTGACCATCGTTGATTACGCGGGTCCGGGCCGTTTCAACCCCTTGCGCTACCTCATGGCACCGATGCTAGCTCTGCTCGAACCCTATGCGCGGGATCTGTGGAACGAAGAAGTCATCTCCTGGTTGCCTTGCGATGCCAACATCACGACTGTTCGCAAGCGGCGCTACTTTGGCGGTCTGTATCAAATGCTGACGCTCAAGGCAGGCTGAGCTGGTGCCACCAATTGGACACGCTGAAATTAGTTCTGTGGTTCAGGACCTCATCGTTGTATCAATGTGATTTTTCAATTCACAGCAAATCTTCTTCCAGATAAATATCCACGCCACAATCCGGTGCAATCGCAGCCGCCGGAATGCTTTTACCATTGCGCCAATCAATCACTGCCTGCCTTTTTGCCGCACCACTCACAAGAAACAGGAGCTCACGGGTTTGGCTCAAGCGTTGTGCCGAGAGCGACACACGCTCAGGCGGCGGCTTGGGGGCATCGTGCACGGCAAGGGTGGCCGGGGCATCGGGGAGGGTGCCCCAGTCGTGATGCGGAAACAGACTGGCGGTGTGACCGTCTTCACCCAGTCCCAGTATCACCAGATCAAACGTATTGACCTTGCTTAAAATCTTTGCATAAGAACTGGCTGCGGCCTCTGCGCCGTGCTCGGCGGTGATGATGTGGATCTGCCTGGCGGGGATATTGACATGATCCAGCCATGCTTGTGCCGCCATGCGGCTGTTGCGCTCTGCATGGCCGGCTGGCAGGCAGCGTTCGTCGCCAAAGTAGACATGCCATGCCTTCCAGTTTGCATCCTTTGTTTTGAGCAGCTCATACACCCGACGCGGCGTGGTTCCACCCGCCAGCACGAGATGAAAAGCACCTCGCTGGCGGATGGCTTGTTGCGAGGCATTGAATATGGCTTGAGCTGCCGCATATTCGAGGGATGAGGTGGAGGGGCAGGCGTGCCAGCGGCATTGCTGGCGCGAATTGTTGTCGATTAGCGATGGGCGTATTATCAAAGTCATGATTTTTTTGGACTGATATTGACTATAGATGGCGATTTTATGCCTATTTTCGTTTAAATAGACAGCAAAGTCGCAGATGTATGCAAATATTTGCCTGACCCGTGCAGGTAACGCTGCTTTTAAATAATTGGGGGACATCCGGTTAAATAAACTGGGACATCCGGGTGAAATAATTCTGTTTGTAAGGTACGGTTGCGCGGTTAAATTTTTGCAGAGGTCATTATGAAACTAGCGATGATAGGGCTGGGCAAGATGGGCGGCAATATGGTGCGCCGTTTGCTCCGGGGCGGCGTTGAAGTAGTGGGCTATGACCGCGCTTTTGAGGTGGTGGCGCAACTGGCAAAAGTCGACGGCATGATTGCTGCTACCACGGTGGGGGATGCAGTCTCCAAGCTCTCTGCGCCGCGCATAGTGTGGCTGATGTTGCCGAGCGGAGAGGCGACCGAGCTGCAAATCCGCTCACTTGCCCCGATGTTGTCCAAGGGTGACATTATTGTGGATGGCGGCAACTCGAATTATCACGATAGCCAGCGGCGCGGTGCCTGGCTGGCAGAGCAGGGCATAGGTTTTATGGATGCCGGCACTTCCGGCGGTGTGTGGGGGCTGGAGAATGGTTATTGCATGATGGTGGGTGCAAGTGAGGCGGTAGCGAAAACCATGCGGCCCATCCTGCAGGTGCTGGCCCCTTCTGCAGAGCATGGCTGGGCGCATGTAGGGCCGGTGGGTGCCGGGCACTTTACCAAAATGATACACAACGGCATTGAGTACGGCATGATGCAATCGCTGGCGGAAGGACTGGAGTTGCTGCGCGGCAAGCAGGAGTTTAAGCTCGACCTGGCGAAAGTCACCGAGCTGTGGCGGCATGGCTCTGTGGTGCGCAGTTGGCTGCTGGATCTCACCGCCGAAGCGCTGCAGGAGGATCAGGAACTGGACAGGGTGGCGCCCTTTGTGCCGGATTCGGGCGAGGGAAGATGGACGGTGATCGAGGCGGTGGATCAGGGTGTTGCGGCACCAGTTTTGACGCTGGCATTGCAGATGCGCTTTAACAGCCAGAACGAAACCGGCTACGGCTATCGCTTATTGTCATCGATGCGCAATGCATTTGGCGGCCATGCGATGAAGCATACGGGCGTTAAAAAATGAAAATCATCGAGCCCTGCACGCTGGTTATTTTTGGCGCAGCGGGCAATCTGAGCCGGCGCAAATTAATCCCGGCGCTGTTTTCGCTGGAGAAGGTTGGGCGACTGCCGGAGAAACTTGTGCTGCTCGCCTGTAATGTCGAGCAGCGGCGACGCGAAGAATGGGTCGCCGAGGTGTGCAATATTCTGCATCCCTTATATCCGCAGGGCATCGACCAGCCGGCACTGGAACGTTTTTGCGCGCGCTGGCAGCACCATGCCAGTCCCCCTGGCGATGACGCGGCCTATCTGCGTTTGCAGCAGATGGTAGAGGAAGATGAGTTCTTTCCTGCCAATGTGGTGTTTTACATGGCCGTGCGCCCGGCAGGGGTGCAGGAAATTATCGAGAAGCTGGGCAGCGCGGGCTTGCTCAAACAAAAAAACGGCTGGCGCCGCGTGGTAATAGAAAAGCCTTTCGGCTATGACCTGCTGAGCGCACAGATACTGCAGGCAAGCCTGTACCGGCATCTGGATGAGCCGCAAATTTTCCGCATCGATCATTACCTGGGCAAGGGCACGGTGCAGAACGTGATGGTGTTTCGTTTCGCCAATATCCTGCTGGAGCCGCTGTGGAACCACCATTACATCGATCATGTGCAGATCACCCACTCCGAGACTATCGGCATTGAAGGGCGCGCCAATTATTACGACAGTTCCGGCGCGCTGCGCGACATGATACAGAGCCATTTGCTGCAACTGCTTGCGCTGGTGGCGATGGAGCCGCCAGTGACGTTGTCTGCCGAGCATCTGCGCGACGAGAAAGTAAAAGTGCTGCAGGCGATACGCCCGATCACGCAGAACTCGGTGAATGCCCATGCTTTCCGCGGCCAATATACCAGCGGTAGCATTGATGGCAAAGCGGTTCCGGGCTATCTGGAGGAGGCGGGTGTACCAGCTGACAGCAGCACTGAAACCTATGCCGCACTGAAGCTGTTTATCGACAACTGGCGCTGGTCAGGGGTGCCGTTTTATCTGCGCACCGGAAAACGCATGGCGGATGCCAGCTCGGCGATCTGCATCCGCTTTAAAAACCCGCCGCAGGATTTGCTGCGCCACACGCGCCAGGGGCCGCAGCGCCCGAACTGGATCATGCTGGGCATACAGCCGCATGACACGATGAAGATGGAAATGCAGGTCAAGGTGCCGGGTCTTGATCTGCTTACCCGCACCATCAGTCTGGATGCGACCTACCACAAGGGCAGCGAGGAGAATGTCGACGCTTATGAAGGTCTGTTGCTGGATGTGATGCTGGGGGACCAATCGCTGTTTTTGCGCATAGACGAAGTGGAGGCGGCATGGCGCGTGGTGGACCCCATCATCAAGGTGTGGGCGATGGAGCGCGGTTTTGTGACCGGCTACCAGGCCGGCAGTGCCGGTCCGCGCGGCACTTTCCGGCTGTTTGACCGGGATGACCAGTTCTGGCGCAAGACGCTGAATCTGGATGGTGCAGATACTCAGCCGTATTGACGAGAATGGCTTATTTTCTGTCTGGCGATATTGGCGGCACCAAAACCCTGTTGCAATTGAATACAGCAGTTGAACGCGTCCCCTTGCTGCAGAAATCTTATGCGAGTGCGGATTATGCCGGTCTGCCTGACATGCTGGACGCATTTGTTGCTGAAGCAGGCGTGAGCAATATTGCCGCAGCATGCTTTGCGCTGGCCGGGCCGGTCAGCGGGAGGTTGGTCAAGCTGACCAATTTGCCGTGGGCGGTCGATGCAGATGAACTGGTCAACCGCTATTGCATCCGCCATGTGGCACTGATAAACGATTTCGAGGCAGTGGGCCATGGCATCGCTGCCTTGCAGGCTACCGACCTGCTGACCCTACAGGAAGGTTCTGCACAGGCAGAGGGTACGCGCCTGGTGCTGGGTGCCGGCACCGGTTTGGGGGTGGCATGGCTATCCTCGCAACAAGGGGCTTATCAGGTGCACCCGTCCGAAGGCGGGCATATGGATTTTGCGCCTGCAGATGAGATGCAGTATTTATTGCTGCGCTATTTGCAGCATCGCCATGGCCATGTTTCCTACGAGCGCATTGTTTCCGGCCCCGGCCTGATTAGTATTTATGAATTCATGCGCGAAACGGGATTTGCTTCTCCGTCACCGCAAATGCTTGCGGCGCTGGATGAAGAGGATGCCGCGGCGGTGATTACCCGATTTTCGCGGCATGGTGAGGAGCCGATTGCGCGCATGGTAGTTGATATGTTCATGTCGGTTTACGGTGCTTTTGCGGGAAATATGGCACTGGCATCGTTACCGCGTGGCGGTATTTACGTGGCGGGTGGCATTGCCGCCAAAATAGCAATGCAGATGCAGCGCGGTGAATTTATGGATGCTTTTTTATCCAAGGGGCGTTTTGGTGAATTGTTAGCCACGCTTCCCGTGCGCATCGTGCTGAACACGGATGCAGGCTTGATGGGGGCAAATCTGATTGCACAGCGTCACGCGAAAATAACTTTGTAGGGTTCGTCCCACGCACAATGTTGGAAGGAAAAAAAATGACTGACAATCTGGATAAATCTGCATTCGATCAGGAAAATATTTGCTCGGATAATTCATCCATCAAACACGATGTGGTTGAGCGTCTAACCTACTTGGTGGGTAAAAATCCTGCCTTGGCTACCCAGCGCGACTGGTTTAATGCGGCAGCCTATGTGGTGCGCGATCATATGGTTGATCACTGGATGAAAACTACGCGCAATTATTATAGCAATGACGTCAAACGGATTTATTACTTTTCCCTCGAGTTCCTGATGGGGCGAACGTTGACCAACAGTCTGCTGAATTTGAATATTGATGAGCCGAGCAAAAGAGCCCTCAACGCAATGGGTGTTGAGCTGGAAGAAATCAGAAGCATGGAGTATGACGCGGGCTTGGGTAATGGTGGCCTGGGGCGGCTGGCGGCCTGTTTTATGGACTCGATGGCGACGCTCAATCTGCCTGGGTTTGGCTACGGCATCCGGTATGAGTACGGTATGTTTATGCAGACCATTGAGGGCGGCAGGCAGATTGAGCACCCGGACAACTGGCTGCGTTACGGAAATCCGTGGGAATTTCAACGGCCAGAAGTTTTGTACCCGGTCAATTTTAATGGTCGCGTCGTGGAATTTGTCGACGAGCGCGGGGCAGTCTGTCACAGCTGGGAAGATTACGACGGTGTGATGGCGATGGCCTATGACACACCTGTTCCGGGTTATGGCACTTCTACCGTGAATAAAATTCGGCTGTGGAGCGCCAAGTCGACGCGTGATTTTGATTTGGAACACTTCAATGCGGGAAATTACGTCAAGGCAGTTGAGGATAAGAACAAAACCGAAAATATTTCCAAGGTTTTATACCCCAATGACACAACTTCGATGGGTAAAGAACTCAGGCTCAAGCAGCAGTATTTTTTCGTCTGCGCGTCACTGCAGGATGTGCTTCGCCGCTATACCAAGCATCATAAAAATATTGAAAATTTACCCGACAAAGTAGCCATACAGCTTAACGATACCCATCCTTCCATTGCCATTGCAGAGCTGATGCGCGTATTGCTTGATATCCATCGCCTGGAATGGCCGCAGGCCTGGGATATCACGGTGCGCACCTTCTCCTATACCAATCACACGCTGATGCCCGAGGCGCTGGAAACCTGGCCGGTTGCGATGTTTGAGAAAATATTGCCGCGCCATATGCAGATTATTTATGAGATTAATCATCACTTTCTGAAGGAGGTGATGTATCGGCATCCGGGCGATACAGATATCCTGAGCCGCATGTCGATCATCGACGAGAGCGGCGGCAAGCACATCCGTATGGCGCATCTGGCCATCGTTGGCAGCCACAAGGTGAACGGCGTGGCGCAAATTCACACCGATCTGATGAAACAGACTATTTTTGCCGATTTCGACCGTTTTTATCCCGGCAAGATCGTCAACATGACCAATGGCATTACCCCCAGGCGCTGGTTGAATCAGGCCAATCCGGGCTTGGCGAAACTCATCTCCTTGCACATAGGGTGTGACTGGATCAGGGATTTGAAACAGTTGAAGCAGTTAAGCCGGTTGGCTGAAGATGCAGATTTCTGTGCAGGATTTGCGCATGCAAAACGCTACAACAAGGAGCGATTTGCGAAGTTTCTGCAGAAGAATTATAAAATCAAGGTGAATGTAGATTCACTGTTTGACGTGCAGATCAAGCGCATGCATGAATACAAGCGGCAATTGCTTAACCTGCTGCATGTGGTGACGCTTTACAACCGCATCCGCCGTTATCCCAACGCAGAATATGTGCCACGCACGGTAATTATTGGCGGTAAGGCTGCACCTGGCTATTTCATGGCCAAGCTCATCATCAAGCTCATCAACGATGTCGCTGATATTGTAAATAACGACCCGCTTGTGGGTGATCGGCTGAAGGTAGTCTTTGTGCCCAATTACAATGTGTCGAGTGCGGAAATTATCATTCCTGCGGCAGACTTGTCCGAGCAGATCTCAACCGCCGGCACTGAAGCATCCGGCACCGGAAACATGAAACTGGCCTTGAATGGTGCTCTGACCATCGGCACCCTGGATGGCGCGAATGTAGAGATACGCGACGAAGTCGGCGACGAGAATATATTCATTTTCGGCCTGACGACAGATGAGGTAGCGAGCTTGAAACAGAGTGGCTATAACCCCGTGGATTATTACAACTCCAATCAGGAGCTGAAAGAGGTGCTCGACATGATAGGCTCGGGCTTCTTCTCGATTGAGGAGCCTAACCGTTTCAAGCCCATCATCGATTCACTGTTGAAGCACGGTGATCACTATCTGTTGCTGGCCGATTACGCTTCCTATATTGCCTGCCAGAAAAGAGTTGAAGATGCCTATCGCAACCAGCAGCAATGGGTAAAGAAAGCAATTTTGAATGTGGCGAATATGGGCAAGTTTTCGAGTGACCGCACCATCATGCAATATGCAGAGCAAATCTGGGGAACCAGGCCAGTCCCAATAAAGTGATAAAGTTTGTTATGGAGAATTCATACGTTTAGAATGTAGTAGTGCAAGGGGCACGCTTAGTCGTGCCCCTTTTTATATGTGATAAATGCAGAGTCGATCAAATCGCCAAGAATTGAATTTGGAAGCCGACCATGCGGGTTTTATAACATATTGAATATAATAAATTTATTCATGTTGAAGCACCGATGTTTGTAGTCGAATGGCCAGATCTTTTAATTCGATGATTCGCGAAAAATTTGCACGATATTTAGTTCTTACAGGTTAAATCATGCGAGTTCTGTTTGTTACGTCTGAAGTAGCGCCACTGATCAAGACGGGGGGCCTGGCCGATGTCAGTGCAGCGCTGCCGGCCGCCCTGCACGATATGGGCGTGGACATACGCGTATTGCTGCCGGGTTATCCGCAAGTATTGAAAGCGTTGCCTAATCTCGAAGTCGTGGCTGATTTTGCGACCCATACTCCCCCGGGCTTGCCCGCTTTCCCGCCATCGCGCCTGCTGCTGGGCGCATTGCCGAGTGGCGTTCCCCTCTATATTTTTGATTGTCCCGAGATGTATTTGCGGGGTGGCAGCGCTTACCAGGACGAGCATGGTTGCGACTGGGCAGACAATGCACAGCGCTTCGGTCTGTTTTCGAAAATCGCCGCGCTGATGGGCAGTGCGGCTACGCCGCTGCCATGGAAGCCGCAAATTGTGCATTGCAATGACTGGCAGTCCGGCTTGGCGCCGGCTTATCTGCACTATGCGAAAGACCCGGCACCCTGCGTGGTGACCGTGCACAATCTGGCGTTTCAGGGGATCTTCCCGTCGGAGTTAATGCCCGAACTGGGTTTGCCGTGGGACTGTTTCAAGCCGGATGGCGTGGAGTTTTACGGCAACTTGTCTTTTTTAAAAGCGGGTTTGTTTTATGCGAAACATATCACCACCGTGAGTCCGTCCTATGCCAGGGAAATACAGAGCGAAGCGCTTGGCTTCGGCCTGCAGGGGCTGCTCAGCCACCGGCGCAAATCCCTGTCCGGCATCCTGAACGGCATTGATACCACGGAGTGGAATCCGGCAGCAGATGCATATCTGGTCCATCCTTATGATGCGAGCGATCTGTCCGGCAAATCCGCCAACAAGCGCGAATTGCAAAAACGCCTGGGATTACGCGTGGATGCCGAGATTCCCCTGTTCGGACTGGTGAGCCGTTTTGCCCATCAGAAGGGTCTGGATATCGTACTTGAAACCGCCGAGAAGCTGATCGCCATGCCGGCACAACTGGTCATTCTGGGTAGCGGCGATACCGAGATGCAGCGGGCAGCGCTGTCGCTGGCGCATCACCATTCGAGAAAAATCGCGGCCTATGTCGGCTTCGATGAGGGCTTGTCTCACCTCATTGAAGCCGGTGCTGATATCTTTTTAATGCCTTCACGCTTCGAGCCCTGCGGTCTTAACCAGATGTATAGCCAGCGCTACGGCACGCCGCCCGTGGTGCACGCAACCGGCGGCCTGATCGACACCGTCATTGACTGCAGCGCGGCTACCTTGGCACAGGGCACAGCCAGCGGCTTTGTCTTCGACAAGATGGATGCCACCCGTCTGTTAGATGCTGCGCAGCGTGCTGTGGAGGTTTATCGAAACAAAAAATCCTGGCGCGCATTACAAGAGATTTGCATGGGCAAAGACTATGGCTGGGGCACAAGTGCCAAGGCATACCAGCAGATTTATACCGATTTGCTGCGGCGTTAATTATTATTGCATTTAAGGGTTGACAGACGAACGTTCGTTCAGTATTGTGCGCTTCATGGAACAAGACGACAATTACCTCGCAAAGCTGCAAGACTATTACGCTGACAACAGCGTATTGCCTCCCTATTCAACCATCATGTCGCTGCTGGGATTTAAATCCAAATCCGCAGTGGCGGCACTGGTGGCGAGACTCAAGCTTGCCCAATTTCTGGAATCCACCCCCGAAAAACGCCTGAAACCGGGCAGACGTTTTTTTGAGCGTCCCATCTTTGACAGCGTGCGTGCCGGCTCCCCTCATCCCGCAGGGGACATGCGGCATGACACCGTCACCATCGACGAATATCTCGTCAGTCAGCCCTCCCGCACGGTACTGGTCACCGTCAAAGGCGATTCCATGATTGATTCCGGCATCATGGAAGGCGATACGGTGGTTGTGGAAAAACGCAACATGGCGAATATCGGCGACATGGTCATCGCCATTGTGGACAATGAATTTACGCTAAAAACGCTGGGCAAGGAGAAGGGGGAATTCATCCTGATTCCTTCCAATAAAGCCTACCCGGTTATCCGTCCCAAGGGCGGCCTGGAAATTTTCGGCGTGGTGGTAGGGCAGTTCCGCAAATACAAATAATAACAGGCTGTTTTTATAGAATAATTCATCTCTGCACGATGGCTTTTGCGGATTGATTTTTTTCATTCAGGATAATTCCATCAAATGTTTGTCACCAACGGATCCAATACAATTGCGCATGCAGATGCCGACTGTCATTGTTCCTCCTGTAAGCAATCGCTCAAGCCTGATAAAATTGTCGCCATGCCATCCGCGATATTCCGCCAGGGCGCTGATATGTTGAATAATGCTGCCATTGTGAAGAGGTGTGCTGCAAGCACGCCCCAATCCGGGAGTAATGTCATTTCACTTTCTGCAGCCATTAAATCTGCTGGACAGGCGCGCAGGCAGAAGGCGGAAAAGGCCAAGTTCAACTATCCTATGCTGGAATGTTCCTGATCAGAATAAAATTGTTAACTGAGGAGAATTAAATGACGCAGGTGAAAAAAATAAAATTAACGGCCAAAGAAATTCGCGCTGTCAAAAATGCAGTAACTGCCGCTAAAAATTTGGTCCTCGCCAATAAAGCGCTTGCTGCGGCCAACCAGGCGCTTGTTGTAGCCAAAAAGGAGTTGGAGTCCAAGCAGAAGAATGCGATGCAGAAAGAAGAAGTGTCAAATCGCGCAAAAGCTGCCCAGGAAGCCGCATTGGAAAAGAAGGCCATAGCTGAGCAGGAAATGCATGCCGCGCAAGCTGCCGGGGATAAGACCCGTGCCGATGCAGAAGCGGCAGAGATTGCCAAAAAGGCGGCAGACGAGGCTGCGGCTGTAGCCAAGAAAGCCGCGGCTGAACAGGCAAGGTTGAGAGCGCAAGAAGCTGCCGCAGCAAAAAAAATGGCAGCCGAGCAAGCAAAGGCAAAAGCGCTGGAAGAAGCCGAGGCCCGCAAGGCCGCTGCTGAAGCCAAGAAACTCGCGGCGAAAGAAGCTGCAGCAGCAAAAAAGCTCGCAGCAGAACAGGCGAAGGCCAGGGCGCAGGAAGAAGCCGCCGCAAAGAAAGCAGCCGCTGAAGCACTGGCCGCGCAGAAAAAAGCCGAAGCAGAAGCGCGCAAGCTCGCCGCGCAACAGGCTGCCGAAGCAAAGAAGGCCGAGGCCGAAGCCAGAAAACAGGCAGCCCTCGAAGCCGCAGCCCTAAAGAAAGCCGAAGCAGAAGCCAAAAAGAAAGCCGCAGAAGAACTGGCCGCGCAGAAAAAAGCCGAAGCCGAAGCGCGCAAGCTCGCCGCAGAGCAGGCTGCTGAAGCCAAGAAGGCAGAGGCCGAAGCCAGAAAACAGGCAGCCCTCGAAGCCGCAGCCTTAAAGAAAGCCGAAGCAGAAGCCAAGAAAAAAGCCGCTGAAGAACTGGCTGAGCAGAAAAAAGCCGAAGCGGAAGCACGCAAGCTCGCCGCGCAACAGGCTGCTGAAGCCAAGAAGGCAGAGGCCGAAGCCAGAAAACAGGCCGCCCTCGAAGCCGCAGCCCTAAAGAAAGCCGAAGCAGAAGCCAAAAAGAAAGCCGCTGAAGAACTGGCTGAGCAGAAAAAAGCCGAAGCAGAAGCACGCAAAGCCGCCGCAGCAGAAGCCAAACGCATCGCGCAGGAAGAAGCGGCGGTAAAGAAGGCAGAAGCCGAAGCGCGTAAAGCTGCCGCAGCAGAAGCCAAGCGCATTGCCCAGGAAGAAGCGGCGGCACGCAAGGCTGCTGCTGCGGTGAAGAAGGCAGAGGCGGAAGCAAAGAAGGCGGCGATGGCACCGCCTGAACCAGTTTGGCCGTTTTCTGAAGAGTCTGCCTGATATTTGGCAAAATGAAACTTCCCAATGGCGTGGTTGCGGTCGTTGACATAGAAAAGCTGCGGGACTATTGTTTGTCCGCGCAACACCCAGAAGGGCGGCATAAAGCCAGGGTCTTCTTGTCTGTTTTGGGATTGACATCCGCAGATGCAGCTAAATTACGTGAAATTCTACTGAGCTCAGCTGTGGTAAATAACGAAGTTACCATGATGGACGCTGACAAATATGGCAGTCGCTACTCAATGGATAGCGCCGTCACTTTGGGTAGTCGTGAAGCACTTGTGAGAAGTGCATGGATAATCAAGACAGGCGAGGACTTTCCTCGTTTAGTGAGCTGTTATGTATTGAGAGGTACATCATGAAAACATTAGAAGTTGTCGCTCTAACCACCGATATTTCTGAAAAACATCTACGACGTGGCCAGGTTGGAACAGTGGTGGAGATACTCGCACCAGGAGTGGTGGAAGTTGAGTTCTCCGATCTGGATGGAACTCCTTATGCTATGTGTGCGATACCGGAAAGTAGTTTGATGGTTTTGCATCACATTCCTGACGCTATTGCGGCATAGCATGCCGCTTATCCAGGGGGCGAAATAATAATTCCTCTTCGACCCGGAAGTAAATCGCTCGCATTACACATCACTTGTTGCCGTGGTTTTTACATTTCGACGAAAATTAACAGAGAGGGAGAAACAAATTCGAACCCGCCCCATTATCTTTCACTACCGTATGCTTGAAGAAGAACATGCTGGTTTGGTCTTGCTGGAAGAAGCTGAGACTGGCTTGCGTCAACTACTTGTCGAACAACGCGTAACTTACCAGGAATTGACACAGGCACTGTCAGATCAATGACATTACCGATTCACGCGCCCACATGTCGTTGTGCGGGGATGCCGTGGGAATAGCTACATCTCGGCCTTGCGGACGCTGCTGACTTTTTGAAACGACTGTCAGTTCAGTCTGCAGTAATGTCCGCTAGTTATTTTGATCCATCACTTTCAAATGCGAAGCGGTTCCCAATAGTTCTCGGGGGCGGTAGCATCGCATCCCACTATATCGCTCCGGTTTTAGGTCATCTCACGCCCATGTCTGTTGATACTCCCGCCCGCGCCTGCGGCATCGATTTCGGTACATCCAATTCCACAGCCGGCTGGCTGCGCCCTGGTCAGCCAACCTTGCTGGTACTCGAAGACGGCAAGCTTACCTTGCCCTCCGTGATATTTTTCAATGCCGAAGAAAACAGCGTAAGCGTCGGCAGGGCCGGCCTCAACCAATATCTGGAAGGCTACGAAGGTCGTTTGATGCGCGCCCTGAAAAGCCTCCTGGGCAGCAGCCTGATGGATGGCAGAACCGAGGTGCAAGGGCGCTCGCTGACTTACATGGAATTGCTGGCTCAGTTCATCGCCGAACTCAAGCATCGGGCCGAAGCGTCGGCGGATAGAACTTTCGACCAGGCCGTGTTCGGCCGGCCTGTGTTTTTTGTGGATGACGATGCCGCGGCCGATCGCAAGGCCGAAGCAACCTTGGAATCCATCGCCCGCGCCAGCGGCTTCCGCGAAGTGAGTTTTCAGTATGAGCCCATCGCCGCGGCCTATCACTACGAACGACAGATCGACCGCGAGGAACTGGTGCTGATTGCCGACATCGGCGGCGGCACCTCGGATTTTTCCCTGATCCGCCTCTCGCCGCAACGCGCGCGGGTCGCAGATCGGCGTGACGATCTGTTGGCCAACGGCGGCGTGCACATAGGCGGTACCAATTTCGACCAGCAACTGAGTCTGGCCGGGGTTATGCCCCTGCTTGGCTACGGCAGCCGGCTCAAGCGCGGCATGGAAATGCCCACCAGCTACTTCATCAACCTGGCCACCTGGCACACCATCAATCAAGCCTATACCCGCCGTACCTGGGCCGATCTGCAAGAACTGTATCTCGACACCCAGGCACCGGAAGCGATGGATCGGCTGCTAAAGCTCATCCGCGAACGCGCCGGCCATTGGCTGTCCATGCAAGTAGAAGAAGCCAAGATAGCCCTGTCCACTGGCGATAGCGCCATCCTGCATCTGGATAGACTGGCACCGGATCTACGCCACACGCTAACGCGGATCGAATTCGAACAGGCTTCAACAGAATTGGTAGAGCAAATCGGCGCCACACTGAGCGCTTTGCTGGCAAAGGCCGGCGTGCACTACGAGGCAGTGGATACCGTGTTTTTCACCGGCGGTGCCAGCGGCGTGCCGCTGCTGCGCGAACGCATCGCCGCGCTGTTACCCAAAGCACGGCGCATAGAAGGCGACTTGTTTGGCAGCATCGGCGCAGGGCTGGCGGTAGAGGCGCAACGCCGGTTTGGTTGATGGTGCTACATAACAGTTGCTTCTCGGCCTTTGCGGACTGCAGTAATTTTCTGAAATGGCTGTCGGAGTGAGCTTATTGAATGACTGCTTCCCCCCAATATTGCCTTTACAGTAGAAATACCGCTTGGGCTCTGACCAGCCAAAAAGAGCCACTCACGATTGGCAGGTTTGTTGCAAGCAATGTAATGTCATGGGGTTTGGAAGTTGTGAAAAAGTTGGCCGTCAATAATTATTTTATGAGTGAGTTATATGGGGTGCGCGATCAATTTAAGAAAAACCAACCTGAACCCCCGTTATTACTAACATAGCCAATCTAAATATGTTGTGTTAGCATCTACAATTCAACACCGCCAGTGATTATTTATAATAAAAAATCAACGGGTTGGTCGATGCTTGTAAACAAATTACTTGACCCTTCATAGAGCTGGTAGAAAATGGAACTTTCAGAATTTAAGATTCGCCAAGTTATATTTGAAATCCGATATGACAACGCATTTATATTGTGGGATCGGGCTGGGGGGATAAGCCGGGATCTTACAAAGATATGGCCTAACTTAAAATTGACTGAAGGGACACCAAATCAACAGTCACTTCGAAGTGAAGATTTGTCTATCCAAACAAGCCTTCTTACGTCGCATATAGCCTTAATCCAGCCAAGTAATATTAGTCAATTTTCTGAACAAATTGAAGAGACTCTTCGAATATGGATAACATCGCTAGAAATAAAGAAATTTTCTAGAATTGGAACTCGTGTCATTTATGCAAAAACGTTTGAGTCCGAAGACTTGGCACAAAAAGCAGTTATGAATTTAGGGTTGGTAAAATATCCAGAGGCGCCTTTCTTTAACCATAAAATCCCTCCGAGATCATCTGAAGTCAAGTTGCTTTGGCAAGACGACTCATCACAAACTCAGATTATAGTTAAGTCTGAGCATCAAGAAGTGGAAGTTGGGGGGCTTTCAGATAACCCACGTGATAAACATAAAAAGACAGCCGATGTAATGCTTATTGATATTGATCGTGCCACAAGAGGGGATGTGGAATTGAGCAAATTTAGAGTTGTAGACTGGCTTGAAGGGGTACAACATCTGATTGCCAGGGACGTAAAACGAATCTTGAATTCTCAGAAATAATGGAAAACTTCACTCATGTAGTTGACGTAACTAAATCTACCCTTGCGAATACAATCGTTAACAAACCATATCAGGTTGATACACGAGTTTTGGGTAGTAATGAAACTGGGATTACTTGTATAGATGAGGAAGGCAGGGGCTTATTTATTCCTGATGTTACGGAAATACCTATACCTCCAAAATCTAAAGACGTTATTGATTTACCAGGTTCGAAATCCGTTGGCAACAAGTCAAGCGTCTCCATTAGTGAGTTGTATCCTCATTGGCAAGAGAATAAGGTTGATACCAGTATCGTAATTCGATTAATTTCGAAAGCTTCTGACGACCTACAAATAGCTGTCGAATCATCTTGCAGTAGTGAACTTGAAATCATAAATTATTTGGTACTTGCCGAAACACAGTTGTTTCAAGCACTAAATAGGGCTAGATTTAATAAAGCATTAGAAACTGTAATTAGTTTCTGTGCGTGGGGTCTTCGGAATGTAGATCTGTCCGCAAAGAACTCTCCATCTCTGCAGGGAATGAATTCAGTATTACGAGAATTACAGGATCATCCATTCATAACTATGGATCGTGCGACGAAATTGATAATGGACTTGGAAGAGCAGGGTTGGTCGGATGAATCGGAAATTTCACATGCTTTTGACGTTGGGCTATCGGGCTTTGATCAAGCTCAGGATGGGATTTTTGCGTGAGCAATGCATTTCTTGATACAACTATTTTCTGTGATGCTCTTGGATTGTCAACACCTGCAAGAAAACAAGTCGCATCGAGCGCTCTAGCCAAATATCAGAAAACAGAAGCTCCATTTTATGCACTAAAAGAATTGCGAGCTGGTCCACTTGCCTCATGGATACTCGCCCATAATATTTTAGTAGCACACAATACAATTCTAGAAGCTGTTGATCGTATTAGTCGGGCAACAGCGTTTAAACCGAGACAGGGCTCTGTTGCATCTAAGGCTATCATTAGCGGGATGGTGGCAGTGTTAGCCCAAATAAAGATAAGTAAAAATCCAAAAGATTACGATGAGAAAACTGAGCTGGAGAATTATTTATGCAGGTATATTTTTAAACAATGGCAAAAGCGTAGAACAATAGTCAATCAGATAGTTCAGCCTTTATCATGTTTTATTGACAGCGATTTGATATTGGATGGCAAATTGATTCGCTTCGCAGGTGATAGTCCTGAGTGCTCAAAAGCTTCTAGTTGTGGTGCGGCTATTGAATTGAAAAAGTATCCTGAAGAGATTGATAAAATTCTCATTGCACTACGCCCTCCTAAGACGATTGCTGGGACGGAGAAGCGCGAAACAACCCGGCGTCGTGCAGCTCTAAAAGAAGTACTTAATCGAGCATCAAATGAATTTCCTCGAAAAGATTGCCGTGCATTAGGTGATGCGTATTTTTGTATAATGGCGCCAAGTAATAGCGAAATACTGACGACAAATGCTTCTGATTTTGAACCTATGACTCAGGTACTCAATAAAATTCTAACCATCCCATCATGATGTTATTCAAGGCGAGTGGCTGCTGTTTTAAATCTTGATCGCGTCGAATTGTAGTTTTCAGAATATACCGAATGACAGGTATCGGGTGGTGAAAAATATAGCTGATATGTAGCTTTAGGTACGTTAAAGTTAAAGTCCGTTATACCATTAATTTGGCTAGATTTTACGACCGCACACCCTCGAAGCGGACATCTAAGTAGATCAAACCGTCAGCCATTTCAACAGCCCGCCATAGTCCGCAATGGCCGACCAACAGGCATTAACTTGAGACTTCTTATCTGTTACTTCTGGCCCACATTGGATATTTATAATATTCAATACAATCAATATATTATTTAATTTTCATTCTCTTCGTAATTCGATATGCTCAGTGCGCATGGAAAATTTATTGCGTGTGGTTTTTCATTCGCGTGCCCCAACTCAACAGCGCAAGCTTTTGCAGCCTACGACGAGCAACTGCAGTGTGATGTGCCGCCCAGGTTAAAGAATTTCTCTTCCTTTTTTTTGTAAGACAGTGCTGCCACTGCCTCGGATTGCTCGCTGTAGGGGCCTTCCAGTACATTGTGCAGCTTATGCACGAGAGTGAAATCGTCGGCGTCTGTGGCGCTGCGATAGGCTTCTACCAGCATCCACTCCCGCGGTATGTATTTGGGGTTGGTACGCTTCATGGCCGCCGATACGTCTGCCGGGTTGCGCGCCTCTTCTGCCAAAGCGGTGTGCCATTTTTGCAGCCATGCCGCCCAGCGTGTTTCCATCGCCGCGCTGTTTTGTGCATAGTCTCCGCGTGTCTCGTAGAAGCTGACTCGCAGATCAGCCGCTTGCTGGGGCAGGTTGCAGAGTTCGCGCCAGAAGAGGGTGTAGTCCACCGGGGTTTCTGCCATCAGCGCGTGCAGCTCGGTGAAAAGCGCTGCATCAAATTCGGCAAGGCCCATTTTGTTTGCCCACATGCGGTTCATCTCGCGCTGCATGATTTCCGGCAGTTCATCCAGTATTTCTTGCAGGGATTGAATCGCGCTTTCGTCCTGCTCCAGCAACGGCACCAGCGCAATACAAAACATTCTGAAATTTTCCATGGCGGCCATGGGTTGGTTCATAAAGGAGAAGTGTTCTCCGCCGCCTGTCCACATTTGAAACGCCGGGTCATATGCTTCGATAAAGCCGAAAGGGCCGTAGTCCAGCGTGCGGCCACCCAATGCACAGTTATCGCTGTTGAAGTTGCCCTGGCAATAGCCCACGCGTATCCAGTGCGCAACCAGTTGCGACAGGCGCACTGCAAATTCCCGCGCGACGGCCAGGACTTTGTCGGTAAGCGTTGCATTGGCTTGGTGCAGTTGTGCGGCGAGGTAGGGATATTCGCGATCCAGCGTATGCAGGAAGATGGCTTCCAGCTCGGGCAGGGCATTGGGGTGTTCGTTTTTTCTGGCGCGTCGGCCAAACAGTTCGAGCTGCCCGACGCGCAGGAAAGAGGGCGCGACGCGGGTGGTGATGGCGGCTGGCTCGTTTACCCTGCGGTCCGGGTCTTGGGTTTTGGCGTTGGGTGAATACCAGGGGCGGGTGATGGTTTCGCTCTGTGAAACATACAGGCACAGCGCACGGGTGGTAGGCACACCCAGTGCGGCCATGGCTTCTGACACCCGGAATTCACGGATGCTGGAGCGCAAGATTGCACGTCCATCGCCACCGCGACAATAAGGCGTGGTGCCGCCGCCCTTGAGCTGAAATTCCCAGCATTGCTTGTTGGCTAGCAGCACCTCAAGCACGGAAATGGCGCGCCCGTCGCCGTATCCATTGCCGGTGTTGAACGGGCAGTTTTGAACCATTTCCTGCCCGTAGATGCTCAGCGCGTAGCCGCTCGCCCAGCCCCTTGTTCGAATACGTTGCGGTTCGATATCGGCGTTTGCGCTATTCACCGCAAGTGCGGGGTTGCCGGTGAAAAATTGCATAAAGGCTGCTTCGGTGGCGAGGCTTCCGGGCAAGTTCAGTTCGTCGAAGAAGCTGCGGCTGTGGATGACGTAGCGAGGATTGGGCAGCGGTGTTGGTTCCACCTCGACGTAGTGGCCGGATTTGACTTCGCGCATCCTTTTGTTGGGGACGTGGCGGGCCTGCTCTGGGTCTGCAGTGAGAGACTGCAGCAGTGAATAATCTGCGCGCTGCAGAAAAGCGCTAAAGGTTAGCGGGGCGGAGGTGGACATTTAGTGAGGTGCGATATTGTTCACGAGATAAATTTAAGAGTGTGCTGATTAAGTGTGTTCCATTCATGGTTCGACAAGCTCACCACGAACGGAATCAACAATTTGCCGTTCGTCCTGAGCTTGTCGAAGGACTTGTTCAGTGATTCGTTTGATGCAGAGGCCTTGAAGTTCAAGATGGTAGCGTGTTTAAACCGCGGCGGGCGCGCTTGACCTTACGACTGCAAAGCTTATTTATAGCCGATACCGGCGCTCACTTTGCCTTCAGCGCACTGCCCTGATATTGAATGCCGGCCCAGCCAAATTTCATAAAGTTGCGGATGTTCTGGTGATCGGTGGCTTCCGGATGCTTCAGCACATCATCACGATAGTAGGCGCCGAAGCAGGCGAGGGTTTCCTGTGGTGTCAGGTTTTGCAATTTGGCAAACGCAAACAGCTTGCAGGAGCCGTTGTTCTGGCCGGCTTCATTCTGCAATTCGCCGTTCTTGAAAGCGGTGGGGGTGAAGTCGTAGTGGGCGTCGATCACCGCAATGGTGTCGGTGAAGGCGATGCTGTCCGGGTTGGTGCGGAGTTGCTGCAAGAAGGTGCTGATTTCCATATATTCAATATAATCAAGTTGTTATTGTTTAATGGCAAGTCGCCAGAGGGAGGTGGTTTCCGCTGCGCGGGCGGCGTGCAATGGGTCGTCGCGGTCTGCGCTGCGCGGGTGATGCGGTCTGGTGTCTATTTTACCCAATACGGTTAAGCCGGCGCTGTCTATCATCTGCAATAGGGTTTCCCTGCTTCTCAGGCCGAGGTGTTCGGCCAGGTCGGACAGGATCAGCCAGCCTTCGCCGTCTCTTTCCAGATGATCTTTCAGGCCATTGAGGAAGCCGCGCAGCATGCGGCTATCCGGATCGAAGATCGCCGCATCGAGTGCCGAGCTGGGTTTGGCCGGTACCCAGGGCGGGTTGCACACGATGAGTGCGGCACGGCCTTGCGGGTAAAGATCGGCCTGCGCAATTTCCACCTGTTTGCTGTATCCCAGCCGTTGGATATTTTCCGTGGCGCAATTCAAGGCGGCGCTATGCATGTCGGTGGCGACGATGCGCTGTATGCCGCGCCTGGCGAGGATGGCAGCCAGCACGCCTGTGCCGGTGCCGATGTCGAATGCGAGGGAATGTTGCTTGAGCGCTTGCGGCAAAGGCGCACTGGCGACCAGCTCCAGATATTCGCCGCGTATCGGTGAAAACACGCCATAGTGCGGATGGATGCGCGCGCCCAACGCCGGAATCTCCACGCCTTTTTTGCGCCATTCATGCGCGCCGATGATGCCTTGCAGTTCGCGCAGCGGGGTGAGATAGGGTTGCTCTGCTGCGCCAAGCGCTTCCATGCAGGCTTGCTGCACATCGGGTGCTCTTCTTAAGGGGATGGTGTGATCGGCATTGAGCGGAAGCAGCAGCATGCCGAGGATGTTGGCGCGCTGCGCCTGGGTCTGGCGATTCTGGTGAAAGGCTTGGGTGATGGTTGCAGCCTTGTTTTTGCGCTCCTGCGTCTTCGCATCAATGCGGCGGGCAAGGGCTTGCAGCAGTTGTTTGGCATTGTGAAAGTCGCTGCGCCAGAGCAGGGCGGTGCCTTCGCAGGCCAGACGGTAGGCAGCGTCTGCCTTGATGGTGTCGTCTGCAACAATAATGCGTTTGGGTGGCGGCGAGCCATTTGCGGAGCGCCATTGGGCGGATTGGTCTGCGCCTGCTTCGTGCCAGTGTATGACAGGGGATGCGGTCATCGCGGGGTGACGCTGTATTTTTGTAACATATTGATTATATTTAATATTTTATTATGTGATCGAGGTGGCGAAAAGGCAGGCACGATGAGCGGCCTTGAAGGTTAGCGGCCTTCTTGCCGCTTCAATTCCTGGTAGCGCAGCTTGGCTTCGTGATCGTCTTTTGCAGCGGTTATTTCGCGCATCACGGAGCGCACGTCGGCTTTCTTTTCACTTTGTTTGAAGCGTCCGCTCAAAGGCGTGTCAGGCAGCAATTCGCCACGCTGGTAGATCGCCCAGATTTCCTTGCCGTATTGGGTATCTTTCAGTTCCGGGGCGAATTGGCCGAAGTAATGTGCCAGGTTGTCGACGTCGCGTTCCAGCATGCGGCTGGCATTGTTGTTGGCCGCGGCATCGATGGCCTGCGGCAGGTCGATGATGACCGGGCCATTGCCGTCGACGAGGATGTTGAATTCGGAGAGGTCGCCGTGAACTATCCCGGCGCACAGCATCAGCACCACCTGGCGGATCAGCATGGCGTGGAATTGCCGTGCCTGTTCCGGTTCAAATTTCAAGTCATTGAGTCGGGGGGCAGGTTCACCATCTGCATCCCTCACCAGTTCCATCAGCAGCACACCCTCGTAAAAGCCAAAAGGGTGGGGTACGCGCACACCGGCCGTAGCGAGTTTGTACAGGGCGTCCACTTCGGCGCTTTGCCAGGCGGCCTCCTGCTCCTTGCGGCCATATTTTGTGCCTTTGGCCATTGCCCTGGCCTGGCGGCTGCCTTTTACCTTGCGGCCTTCGGTGTAGTCGACAGCCTGGTGGAAGCTGCGCAGGTTGGCTTCCTTGTAAACCTTGGCGCAACGGATTTCATTGCCGCATTGCACCACGTATACCTTCGCTTCCTTGCCGCTCATCAACTCGCGGATAACCTCGTCGACAAGGCCATCTTCCACCAGTGGTGCGATTCTTTTGGGTATTTTCATAGGGTGATGAGGCGCAGCTTTGCTTGTTTGGATCAGCTGCGGAGTTTAACTTTTTAAGGTTGTCGGGGGCAAGCGGCATTTGGATGAATGGCGGGTTGAGCCCGGGATGGGCATTCGAAATTATCGCGGGGATGTTTAAGGTTATACTTGTATGCTCAGGAATCAAGATTCTCATGTCCACTGCATTGCAGTGCTTCAATATACAAAATAAATTAGCAAATGAACACACAATCGACTACCGCACCCCTCGATCTGCCAGAGCATTCGAAAGCCATCCAAAGAAACGTTGTTATCGCTGCCTGCTACGGCACCTTCCTGGAGTGGTATGACTTCCTGACCTTTGCCTCGCTGGCCATTTATTTCAGCGTGTTGTTTTTCCCTTCCGATAACCCCACCACTGCGCTGCTATCCAGCCTCGCAACCTTCGGTGTCGGCATGGTGGTGCGTCCGCTGGGCTCCGCGCTGTTTGGCTCGCTGGCTGACAAATACGGGCGTCGCCCGATTTTCATCACCACCATCGTGCTGATGGGCGTGTCGACATTCGCGGTAGGATTGTTGCCCACCTATGCGCAGATCGGCATGTGGGCGCCTGTGCTGTTGCTGATATTGCGCCTGCTGCAGGGCTTTTCGGTAGGCGGCGAGATCGGTGGTGCATCGGTTTATCTGACCGAGCACGCGCCCGCCAACAAGCGCGGCGCCTACACCAGCGTGCTGCAACTGATGGGGCCGCTGGGAATACTGGTGTCGACGCTGCAGGTGGTGCTGCTGCAATACTGGTTAAGCCCAGAGGAATTCAACACATGGGGCTGGCGCGTGCCGTTCCTGCTGTCCGCGGTGCTGCTGCTGATCTCGCTGAAGAGCCGCATGAGTCTGGTGGAGTCTCCTGTATTTCAACGCCTGCGCGAGAAAAATGGCCTGTCGAGTGAACCCCTGCGCGAGATCATGAAAGACAGGCGCACACTGGGGCGCATGGCCCTGCTGTTTTTCTGCATCTCCGCAGGCGGTGCCTTGCTGTTTTTTACCTCGCAGGTTTACACCAACGTTTATCTCAAAAGTGTGGTGAGGCTTGAGCCCCAGCTCGCCAGCACCCTGGTGATGCTGAGCACGCTGGCCTTGTTTCCGCTGACGATCTTTTTCGGCTGGCTGTCCGACCATGTCGGGCGCAGGCCGGTGATTCTGGCAGGCATGTTGCTGGGTTGCGTGGGGCTGATGCCGGTTTATCAGGGCCTGCTGCATTATGGTAATCCAGCGATGCAACGCTTTATTCAGGATGTGCCAGTCGTTCTGTACGGAGACTCATGCTCATATAGTCCGTTCACCAAACCCCGAAACGACTGCGAGCGTAATCAGGAGTTGCTCACCAAATTAGGCGTCACCCATACGCTGCAAGCCGAACGTACAGTCAACCTGACGGAAGTGAGTATTGGTAGCGCAAGCCCTGTGCCCGGTTTTAATCCAACTGTCATTAGCGCGGTGCTTAAAACCCAGGGCTGGTCTGCGCAGGCCGAGCCGCAAAATATCAACCGCATGATGCTGGTGCTGCTGCTGATCATTCCCGTGATTGCACTGGCTCTGGTGACGGGACCGCAAACCGCCGTGCTCGCCGAGCTGTTTCCCGCGCGCACGCGCTACACCGCAGTCGCTTTGCCGCATAATTTGAGTGCCGGCTGGATAGGCGGGCTGTCACCTTTTATGGTCACGCTGTTGAATGTTAAAGCGGGCGATGCAATATCAGGTCTGTGGTATCCGATAGCGCTGCTGCTGGTGGGACTGCTGGCGGGATTGTTGTTCCTGCCGGAAACACGCAATGTGTCGCTGGATGATTAATTCCATTTGTATTTCAAAACAACAGTAATTATCGTAGGGTGCGTCCCACGCACCAATGCTTATGGTGCGTGGGACGCACCCTACGATTTCCACCTTTTGATTTGGAATTGGAATAACTGATTTGGAATTGGAATAACTAAGGATACGCTGATTAAGTCGTCATCCCCGCGAAGGCGGGGATCCAGCTCTTTGATTTGACTGGGTTCCCGCCTTCGCGGGAACGACAAAATGGACTTAATCAGCGTTTCCCTAAAACTGTATAGAATATTCCTGCAACAAAATTAACCTATTAGGGTAATCCATGAATACTTCCGCAAAATCCATTTCTCCAGAAGATAGATTGCAGGCTGTTGATTTAATTAAATTTATTGACGCAAGCCCCAGTCCTTGGCATGCCGTTCACAGCGTAGAGCAGCGCTTGTTGGCGCAAGGTTTTACCGAGTTGCACGAAGCCGAACGCTGGAAGCTGGAAGCCGGCGGGTGCTACTATGTTGTGCGCGGCGGCGCTTCAGTGATCGCATTCAAGCTTGGCCAAAAATCGCTGGCCGAAACCGGTTTCCGCATGATAGGCGCGCATACCGATTCACCCGGCCTGCGCCTCAAAACCCATGCCGCACACAAGAGCGACGGACTGGTGCGGCTGGGTGTGGAAATCTACGGCGGGCCTATACTGGCCACTTTTACCGATCGCGATTTAAGTCTGGCAGGCCGGGTGAATATTCGCAGTGCGAATGGGTTTGATACGCGTCTGATGAAATTTGACCGGCCATTGGTGCGCCTGCCTAACCTCGCGATCCATATGAATCGCGAAGTGAACGAACAAGGCCTCAAGCTGAACAAGCAGACTGAACTGCCGCTGCTGTTTGGTGCTGCCGATGACAAGCACAGCGCTCGCGAACAGTTCATGGCGTACCTTGCCGCAGAATTGGACGTGAACGCAAAGGATATTCTGACTTACGAATTAAATGTGTTTGATACCCAGCAAGGCACTTTCTGGGGCGCTGAGCAGGAATTTATTGCCAACAGCCAGCTTGATAACCTCGCCTCATGCCACGCTGCATTGACGGCGCTGCTAGCCTGCGACAAGCCTGATGCGACGGCGATTGCTGCTTTTTTTGATCACGAAGAGGTGGGCAGCGAAAGCGCCGCCGGCGCGGGCGGCAGCTTTGCCGCAGATGTGATCGATCGCATTTCCATCTCCCTGGAGCTGGATGAAGAGGCGCAGCATTGTGCGGCAGCCAAAAGCTTCTTCATCAGCGCCGACATGGCGCATGCCTATCAGCCCAACTTCCCCCATGCCTACGAACCCAACCATCATGTGATGGTCAATGCCGGCCCGGTAATCAAAACCAACTCCAACCAGCGCTACAGCACCAGCGCGGATAGCGCCGCACGCTTTATGACCCTGTGCGAAAGCGCAGGCGTGCCGTTCCAGCACTACACCCACCGCACCGACTTGGGCTGCGGCAGCACTATCGGCCCCATCATCGCCTCCCGTCTTGGGGTGGCAAGCGTGGATGTGGGCTCGCCGATGTGGGCGATGCACAGCCTGCGTGAAAGTGCGGGTGTGATGGATGTGGGCTACATGATCGCGGCGATGAAGGCGGCTTTTAAGAGTTAGCTGGCGCAAGTAATTATTCAGCAATTTCAATTGACTTATCAGTAAATTCCGGTAGAATCCGCGCTCCCTAAAACCTTGCCCTACCGTTACGCATAGCGGAGGGCTACAACCATAAGGAGATGTAATGCGACACTACGAAATCGTATTTATCGTGCATCCCGACCAGAGCGAGCAGGTTCCTGCAATGGTCGAGCGTTATCGCACGTTGGTGACTGGCAAAAACGGCCAGATTCACCGCCTGGAAGATTGGGGCCGCCGTCAACTGGCTTACCCAATCCAGAAAATTCACAAAGCGCACTACGTGCTGATGAACATTGAATGCGACCAGGAAACTCTGGACGAGATGGAACACGCATTCAAGTTTAACGATGCGGTGTTGCGTCACCTGACGATCAAGATGAAAGCTGCTGTCACTGCTCCTTCTGCAATGATGCGTGAAGAGAAGTCGCGTTCGATGACAGGCGATGTGCCTGCTGATGTGGCTGTAGCTGCAGCTGCTTGATTGAGTCGCAGGTAAATCGCTGTGTAATTGACGGCGAGCTGGTTGAGCTGGACGATTTGCGTTACACCCCGGCGGGGTTGGCGCGGGTTGGATTAAAAATACGCCATGTTTCATCGCAACAGGAGGCGGGAATTGCACGGCAGATTCAGTGCGATATTCCGGCAATATCTCTTGATGCGGCAGCCCTTAAAGCAAGCAAGTTATTGCTCGGGCAGCAGGTGAGGGTGGAAGGTTTTTTGGCTCAGCGCAGTTTGCGCAATACGCAGCTGATACTGCACATTGAAAACATTAAATTGAAATAAGGGGCACAACATGGCTCGTGTATTTAAGAAAAAAGATGACAAGAAGACAAATTCTTCGCGTCAATTGTTCAAGCGTCGCAAATTCTGCCGCTTTACTGCCGAGAAGATCGCAGAAGTGGATTACAAGGATATCAATATCCTGAAGGAATTTGTTTCTGAAAATGGCAAGCTGATTCCGGCACGTATCACCGGTACTAAAGCGCGTTATCAACGTCAACTGAGCGTTGCAGTTAAGCGTGCGCGTTTCCTGGCATTGCTAACTTACACTGACTTGCATTAAGGAGAACATACATGCAAATTATCCTGATGGAAAAAGTGGTTAACCTCGGCCAATTGGGCGATGTGGTTAAAGTTAAAAATGGCTATGCGCGTAACTTCCTGATACCGCAAGGCAAAGCCAAGCGCGCTACTGAAGCTAACGTGGCTGATTTCGCCGTGCGTCGTGTTGCTTTGGAAGCCGCTGAGCATGCCAAGGTAGCTGAAGCGCAGGCACGTGCAGAGAAGCTGAACGGCTTGACTGTGCAAATCTCGCAAAAGGCCGGTGTTGATGGCAAGCTGTTTGGCTCTGTGACCAATGCAGATATCGTTGCTGCACTGGCTGCGCTTGGTTTTGCAGTTGACAAGGCTCAAGTGCGCATGCCTGAAGGCCATATCAAGGCTATCGGTGATCATCCGATCAGCATTAGCTTGCATACTGACGTTGTTGTCAATATCACTGTTTCGGTGTTGGGCGAACACTAAACCTGGTTTGTGTTTAACAGGTTAAAAAAGGGCTGGTTACAGCCCTTTTTTGTTTTCCAATTTCAGGGTTCTTCTAAAAAATCAAACTTCGTCGCGATACTTCGTTGCGCATAAAATTTTATGTGAGCGCTTGGGGCTTGCCTGTTTCTCCATTTTGCTTACATATCAAATATATGCTGCGCTCAAAATTTTAATTCGCCTTGCCTCGCTTGGAAATTTTGAATTTTTAGAAGTACCCTTTATCTTTACGAGGTAGAATTCTCCACTCGGTTTTCCCTGTCGCATTCGGCTATTCATCATGCAAAACTACTCTGTCCCTGTTTCTGACCCCCAGCTTGATGCTATCAAGTTGCCACCTCATTCGGTCGAGGCGGAGCAATCAGTGCTGGGCGGTATTCTGCTGGATACCACTGCGTGGGACAAAATTGCCGACATCTTGCAGGAGCAGGATTTTTACCGCTACGAGCACAGGCTGATTTTTCACCACATAGCAGTCCTGATTGAACATGCCAAACCTGTAGACGTGATTACCGTTGCAGAGTCGCTGGAGAGTAATGCGGAGCTGGAGAAGGCCGGCGGCTTGGCGTACCTCGGCTCGCTGGCACAGAACGTTCCTTCGGCCGCCAATATTCGGCGCTATGCAGAAATAGTGCGCGAACGTGCTGTGATGCGCAAGCTGGCTGAAGTTGGTACTGAAATCGCCACGAGTGCCTACAATCCCGGCGGGCGTGATGCCGGTCAGTTGCTTGATGAGGCAGAAAGCCGTGTGTTTGAAATTTCCGAGGCGGGAGAGCGGGGGAAGCAGGGGTTTGTGGCTATCCCCTCGCTCTTAACCCAAGTGGTTGAACGTATTGAGACGCTGTATTCGCGTGATAACGATAGCGATGTCACCGGGATTGCGACAGGCTTCACCGATTTGGATAGCATGACTTCCGGTTTGCAGCCTGGCGATCTGGTGATTGTTGCAGGGCGTCCCAGTATGGGAAAGACCGCTTTCTCGGTCAATATCGCCGAGCATGTTGCGCTCGAAGTGAGCAAGCCTGTCGCAATTTTCAGTATGGAAATGGGTGGCTCACAGCTGGCTATGCGTATGATAGGTTCGGTGGGAAGGCTCAATCAGCACACCTTGCGCACCGGCAAGCTGGAAGATGATGACTGGTCGCGTATGACACATGCATTGGGCCGTTTGAACGATGCGCCAATTTTTATTGATGAAACGGCCGCATTAAATTCATTGGAGTTGCGTTCTCGCGCGCGGCGGCTGCATCGTCAGAATGACGGTCTGGGTTTGATCGTCATTGACTACATACAATTAATGTCTTCGACATCGAGCAAGGGCGGGGAAAACCGTGCAACGGAAATTTCAGAAATTTCGCGCTCACTGAAATCTTTGGCAAAAGAACTGCAAGTGCCGGTAATTGCGCTGTCTCAGCTGAACCGTAGCCTGGAACAGCGACCCAACAAGCGTCCGATCATGTCGGACTTGCGCGAGTCAGGCGCGATCGAGCAGGATGCCGATCTAATATTGTTCATCTACCGCGATGAGGTCTACAACCCGGACTCACCGGATAAAGGCAAGGCTGAAATCATCATTGCAAAGCAACGTAACGGTCCTATAGGTAAGGTCGAGTTGACGTTCCGCGGCGAATACACACGTTTTGAGAATCATACGTCGGGCCAGTATTGATAAGCTCTGCCCAGAAATCGAATCGGCAGAGATCTTGTTGTTCATTAAGAAAAGCTTGTGACGAATAGGGCAACTCTCTATAATGCGGCCTCGTTTTGGGAGCATATTTCAGCGGTAGAATATTTCCTCGACAAGGAAAAGGTCACTGGTTCGATCCCAGTTGCTCCCACCAAATAATTTAATATGGCCACGTTGCTCGATTTACCTTTATTGAGCATCAATCGGCGGCTGTTCAGGCTTAAATCTTTGCCAGAAGTGACGATGTAACGAAGTAAGGTATTAGTCTGAGTTGTGGTGATTGCAAATGTAGGTAACGATGAACGTTTTTCATTGCATCGCTACGCTTCGACAATGATGTGTCCAAGAAGTTAATTAATAATCATTAGAAGAAAGCCAGAGAATGTCATACAAAAAATTAATAGTCTTGATGATGTTGTTGGGTTCCGTAACGAGCGCCTTTGCAGCGGGAAAGACGCGCGAATTTTCTTTGGACGGCAATTACATCAGCGTCCAGGGCCAACCTTTCGCATCCCTGTTAAATGTCTCGCTTGGTCAATTCGTGACCCCACAGTTTGTTATTGTGACCGCTCTTACCACGCAGCAAAACTTTGGCTACTCGGCAACGAGTATTGGCCTTGGCGGGAAATATTATTTTATGGATGGCTTTAAAGGCGATCTGGTCCCGTTTGCCGGCTTGGGCATTGCGCTACGTCTGGCCGCTACGCCAACAGACTCCAATCATGGTTCAACCCAGTATGATGCAGGTCTCGGTTTGGCATTCTTCTTGACCGACAGCGCTACATTGGATGCCAAAGTCAGAGTGTTGAACTTTAATGATTCAAGTCCGACTGTTACCTTGTTCAGCGCGGGCTTTACCCAGCGTTTTTGATCGCAAATGCTCGCTCAAACCAAGCGTCTATTAAGGGCGTTTAATCTGATGCAAACATTTTGTCTGACAAGAGTTGTGTAGCCTTATACTTTACGCCCTGACACTGACATGGTTGGGGCGTTTTTGCATCCAAACTGTATCTTTGCATGTGTAAAAGCGCGGCCTAGCCGCATTTTTCTTTATTAAAGAGTCAATATATGCCCGTTATTACTTTGCCGGATGGTTCGCAGCGCAGTTATGAAAAAGCGGTAACCGTAGCCGAGGTTGCCGCCAGTATAGGTGCTGGTCTGGCGCGTGCAGCGCTGGCTGGCAAGGTGAACGGCCAGTTGGTGGACACTGCTTTCCTGATCACCGCGGATGCGGCCTTGTCCATCATCACCGATAAGGATGCCGATGGTCTGGACGTAATCCGTCATTCTACTTCGCATCTGATGGCTTATGCGGTGAAGGAGCTGTTTCCTGAAGCACAGGTCACGATTGGACCTGTGATCGAAAACGGTTTCTACTACGATTTTTCATACGCTCGTCCATTTACCCCCGAAGACCTGGAGGCGATCGAAAAGCGCATGGCTGAACTGGCCAAGAAGGATATTCCTGTCACGCGCAAAGTAATGGCGCGTGACGAGGCTGTCGCCTTTTTCAAGGGCATAGGCGAGCATTACAAGGCGGAAATAATCGCTTCCATTCCTGCTGATCAGGACGTTTCTCTTTATGCCGAAGGCGACTTTACCGATCTGTGCCGCGGCCCTCATGTGCCCTCGACCGGCAAGCTTAAGACTTTCAAGTTGATGAAGGTGGCGGGTGCGTACTGGCGAGGCGACTCAAAGAATGAGATGTTGCAGCGCATATACGGCACGGCATGGGCGAAAAAGGAGGATCTGGATGCCTATCTGATCCGGCTTGAAGAGGCGGAGAAGCGCGACCACCGCAAGCTCGGCAAGCAGCTAGACCTGTTCCATATGCAGGACGAGGCGCCGGGGATGGTGTTCTGGCACCCCAAGGGTTGGGCGATATGGCAGGTGGTCGAGCAGTACATGCGCCGCGTTTATCGCGACAATGGCTACCAGGAAATCCGCTGCCCGCAGATCATTGATCGTGTGCTTTGGGAAAAATCTGGTCACTGGGAACACTTCAAGGCAGGCATGTTCACCACCGAGTCGGAAAAGCGCGAATTCGCAATTAAGCCGATGAATTGCCCCGGACACATTCAGGTGTTCAATGCCGATTTGCGCTCTTATCGCGAGCTGCCACTGCGCTATGGCGAATTCGGCTCGTGTCACCGCAACGAGCCGTCCGGTGGCTTGCATGGATTAATGAGGGTGCGCGGTTTCGTACAGGACGATGGCCACATCTTTTGTACCGAAGAACAGATCGAATCCGAAGTGACAGCCTTTAATGCGCTGGTGCTGAAAGTTTACAAGGACTTCGGTTTTCACGATTTGGCAGTGAAGTTGGCGCTGCGACCGGCAAGCCGGGTCGGTTCCGATGAAATCTGGGATAAGTCTGAAGATGCTTTGCGTGCGGCTTTGCGCGCCTCCGCCATGACATGGGAAGAGTTGCCGGGCGAGGGTGCTTTCTACGGCCCGAAGATCGAATTCCACATCAAGGACGCCATTGGCCGTTCTTGGCAATGCGGCACAATTCAGGTGGATTTCTCCATGCCTGGCCGCTTGGGGGCTGAATTCGTGGATGAGGACAATAGCCGCAAGGTGCCGGTGATGTTGCACCGGGCGATACTGGGTTCTCTGGAGCGCTTCATCGGCATTCTGGTCGAAAACCATGCCGGTGCTCTGCCGTTATGGCTGTCGCCGGTGCAGATGGTGGTGATGAATATTTCGCAGGCACAGGACGAATATGCCCTGCAAGTGACGCAGACTTTGCAGGCCGCAGGTTTCCGTGTGCAGTCAGATTTGCGTAATGAGAAGATTACCTATAAAATACGCGAACATAGCTTGCAAAAATTACCTTACCAACTGATTGTCGGGGATAAGGAAATGGCTGCGGGCCTAGTTGCCGTGCGAACCCGCCAGGGTGAAGACCTTGGTCAGATGTCGGTAGCAGCGTTCTTAGAGCGTCTGCAGGCCGATCTGGCCAAGCAATAACTGTGGCAGCACGGTTTAATTTTGTGTAAATGGAGAATTTGCAATAGCTCAAGATAAATCACAGCGCATGAACGAGCAGATAACAGCACCTCAGGTGCGGCTCATTGATGCAGAGGGAGAACCGGTCGGCATCGTGTCCATAGCGGAAGCGCTACGTATGGCAGAAGAGGCAGATCTGGATCTGGTTGAAATTGCGCCCTTGGCGGAACCGCCGGTTTGTCGCGTAATGGATATCGGCAAGTTTAAATATGCCGAGAGCAAGAAACAGCACGAAGCCAAGCTTAAGCAGAAGCAAGTGCAGATTAAGGAAGTTAAATTCCGCCCAGGCACCGATGAGGGGGATTACAACATCAAGTTGCGCAATTTGATCAAGTTTTTGGCGGATGGCGACAAAACCAAGATTACGCTGCGTTTCCGTGGTCGCGAAATAGCGCACCAGCAAATCGGGATGCAACTGATGGAGCGTATACGTCAGGATCTGACTGAGCACGGTATCGTGGAGCAGTTTCCCAAGATGGAAGGCCGTCAGATGGTGATGATGCTGTCACCGAAGAGAAAGTAAGAAGCTTCTCTACAGGTTTAAGTGCTGCATTGATTAAGGGACTGGTCAATGCGGTTTAGTAGTAAGCAGTCCCATATAAGTGATTCCAGGTTATCAAGTGTTCCTGTCAGGAACCTCCTGGCGTCATCAAATAAGGAGTTGTTATGCCTAAAATGAAAACCAAGAGCAGCGCAAAAAAGCGCTTCAAGGTTCGCGCTGGCGGAAGCATCAAGCGTTCGCAAGCCTTCAAACGTCATATCTTGACCAAGAAGACCACAAAAAATAAACGTCAGTTGCGCGGTACTACTGGCGTTCACGAAAGCAACACGGCGTCTGTACGCGCCATGATGCCTTACGCATAAGGAGCCAACATGCCAAGAGTTAAACGTGGTGTCACGGCGCGCGCGCGTCACAAGAAAGTTTTAGACCAAGCCAAGGGTTACCGCGGCCGTCGCAAGAACGTATACCGCATCGCTAAAGAAGCGGTGATGAAGGCTGGACAGTATGCTTATCGTGACCGTAGGCAGCGCAAGCGTCAATTCCGCACCTTGTGGATTGCGCGTATCAATGCGGCTGCACGCGAGCAAGGTCTTTGCTATAGCGTATTCATGAATGGTCTGAAGAAAGCTGAGATCAATCTGGATCGTAAAGTATTGTCCGATATCGCGGTGTTTGATAAGCCTGCATTTGTGCAGATTGTTGCACAGGCTAAGGCCAGCCTCGGTCTGTAAGCGTTCTGATCGAATAAAAGGAGGCGTTTTACGCCTCCTTTTTTTATTTGAGGCTATTCAGTAATACATATTCCAGTTGTCGTAACTATCCTGGAATTTTTATCATTGAGCTGTTTCACGAGTGAGAAATTATGCAAGAACTTGAGCAAATACTGAGTCAGGCCGTGCAGCAGTTTGCCGCAGTTGATCAAGCGGCCGAGCTGGAGCAGGTCAAGGCACGTTACCTCGGCAAGGAAGGTAGCCTTACTGCTTTGCTGAAGGGGCTGGGCAAACTTTCTGCGGAGGAGCGTCCTGCGGCCGGTGCGCGCATCAATGAAGTAAAGCAACAGATTGAGTCAGCGCTGAATGCGCGGCGTGAATCCATACAGCAACAGGCATTGCAGTCCAAGCTGGCAGCTGAAGCACTGGACGTGACCCTGCCCGGACGCGGTTTGGGCGTGGGCGGACTGCATCCGGTAACCCTCACGCTGGAGCGCATTGCTTCGCTGTTTCATTCGATAGGTTATGCAGTGGCGGAGGGCCCGGAGATTGAGAGCGATTTTTACAATTTTACTGCGCTGAATATTCCGGATGATCATCCGGCGCGTGCCATGCATGACACCTTCTACATCGACGAAAAGCATGTGTTGCGCACGCATACCTCGCCGATTCAGATTCGCTACATGCAAGCCCATCTGGAGAAATACAAACATCTGGAAACCATGCCCGATATCCGCATCATTGCGCCTGGGCGCGTGTACCGTGTGGATTCTGATGCCACGCATTCTCCTATGTTTCATCAGGTTGAAGGGCTGTGGGTGGGTGAGCGCGTGAGCTTTGCCGACCTCAAGGGCGTGATTGCCGATTTTCTGCAGTGCTATTTCGAAACCGAAGATTTGCAGGTTCGTTTCCGCCCCTCGTTCTTCCCGTTCACCGAACCCTCTGCCGAGATGGATATGAGCTGGGGCGATCGCTGGCTGGAAATCGGTGGTTGCGGCATGGTGCATCCTAACGTACTTAAACATGTCGGCATCGACAGCGAAAAATATATCGGCTTCGCATTTGGTGTTGGTGTCGAACGCCTCGCGATGTTGCGCTATGGCGTGGACGATCTGCGGTTGTTCTTCGAGAGCGATCTGCAATTTTTAAAACAATTTGCCTGAACCGAATATGCAATTTTCTGAATCCTGGCTGCGCAAACTAGTAAATACATCGCTTTCAAGCGAGGAGTTGTCTCATCTGTTGACCATGGCTGGCCTGGAGGTTGAGGAGATGGCTCCGGTTGCTGCTGCTTTCGACAAAGTCGTGGTTGCGCAGGTGCTGAGCAAAGACAAGCATCCAGATGCCGACAGACTGAATGTGCTGACCGTGAATATCGGACAGGGCGAGCCGCTGACTATTGTGTGCGGCGCACAGAACGTAAGTGTCGGCATGAAGGCGCCGTGTGCGCTTGTTGGCGCCAAGCTGCCGGGAATCGAGATCAAGCAGGCCAAGGTGCGCGGTGTCGCCTCCTTCGGCATGATGTGTTCTGCCAAGGAGCTCGGTCTTGCAGAGGAAAGCAGCGGTTTGCTGGAGCTGTCTGCTGATGCAACAGTCGGTCAGAGCATACGCGAGCATCTTGATCTGGACGATCATCTGTTCACAATCAAATTGACTCCAAACCGTAGCGATTGCCTGTCGCTGTATGGAATTGCGCGGGAAGTCTCTGTACTCACCGGTGCTGGCCTGGCGCCGGTGCCACAAATTTCGTTTGCACAAACGGCGCAGAAAAAAATCTCTGTCAAAGTTACCGCGCCTGAAGCATGCCCGCGTTACGTTGTCCGCGCGATTACAGGCGTAAACGCAAAGGCAGTCACTCCGGCGTGGATGGTTCAGCGCCTCGAACGTTGCGGCCTGCGCAGCATCAGTGCCATCGTCGATGTAACCAACTATGTGCTACTCGAAATGGGGCAGCCGTTGCATGCCTTCGATCTGGCGAAGCTCAGCGGCAGCGTTGAGGTGAGATTTGCGCGTGCTGGCGAACAGCTGCAAGTGCTGAATCAGCAGAAGGTAGAACTGCAGCCCGATATGCTGGTGATCGCAGATGATAAACGGGTTGTTGCTTTGGCTGGTGTGATGGGCGGCGCGGACAGCGCGGTAGATGATGCAACGGTAGATATCTTGCTGGAAAGTGCGTTCTTCGTGCCCAGCGTGATAGTCGGCAAATCGCGTCGGTTGGGATTTGGTTCCGATTCATCCTATCGCTTCGAGCGCGGTGTAGATTTTGCGAATACCCAGGCTGCTCTGGATCGCGCGACTCAATTGACACTTGATATCTGCGGCGGTCAGGCCGGAGCGGTGACTGAGGTAGTCGGAGCCTTGCCTGCGCGCAACACGGTCAAACTGCGCGTGGCACGCGTACACCGCGTGCTGGGCGTGGCACTGGATGCCAATGAGATTGAGCAGATACTGTCCCGGCTTGGGATGAAGGCGGAACGCAAGGATGACGAATTTAGTGTGACGGCGCCCAGTTACCGTTTTGACATCGCAATTGAGGAAGACCTGATAGAAGAAATCGCGCGTGTATATGGCTACGAGAAGATCGAACCGATACCTCCGCAATTCACCATGAGAATTTTGCCGCAGAGCGAAACGCAGCGCCCCTTGGCGAAGCTGCGGCAGGCTCTGGTGCAGCGTGATTATCAGGAGAGTATCAACTACGCGTTCGTGGAAGAGGCATGGGAGCGCGATCTGTGCGGAAATACCGCGCCAATCGCCCTGAAGAATCCTATTTCCAGCCAAATGAGCGTGATGCGCAGCAGTTTGCTGGGTGGTTTGCTTTCAGCATTACGCACCAATCTCGCACGCCAGCAAACGCGTGTGCGCTTGTTTGAACTGGGAGGATGTTTTTCCGCTTTGAATGGCGCTTATGTTCAGCATGAACGTGTCGCTGGCCTGGCTTATGGCACGGCATTCCCGGAGCAGTGGGGAGTTGCGTCGCGCAGCGTGGATTTCTACGATGTGAAAGGGGACATTGAAGCCATGTTTGCGTCGCGCAAACTAAGCTTTGAGGCTGCGCCCCATCCTGCGTCACATCCTGGTCGTTCGGCGCGTGTGATGCTGGAGGGCGAAGCTATAGGCTGGATTGGAGAGCTGCATCCGCAAAGACAGCTGCAGTATGGGTTGCCGCTGTCTGTTGTATGGTTTGAGCTTGAGCAGGCCTCCTTGTTGCATGTTGGACTGCCCAAGGCCGTTGAGGTGTCACGTTTCCCGTTGGTGCGACGTGATATTGCGGTGCTGGTGGATGAAGACGTGACAGCGCAGTCTTTGCTTAATGCAATGCAGGCAGAATATGCACCAAATGTGGTCGAGTTAGCGTTATTTGACCTATATCGTGGAAAAGGGGTGGTGGAAGGCAAAAAAAGCCTTGCATTCCGAGTGTTATTGCAAGATACTCAAAAAACATTAACTGATATTGAAGTCGAACAAAGCATGTTGCGTCTCGTTTCTGTATTACAGAAAAACGGTGCGCAATTACGCGTGTAAGGGGAAAGAATGACATTAACTAAAGCAGAACTGGCCGACCTATTATTTGAAAAAGTGGGTTTAAATAAACGTGAAGCCAAAGATATGGTCGAATCGTTTTTTGAAGAAATCAGACTTCAACTCGAGCAGGGCGAAAGCGTAAAGCTTTCCGGCTTTGGAAACTTCCAGTTGCGCGACAAACCGCAGCGCCCAGGTCGTAATCCCAAGACCGGGGTAGAAATTCCTATTACAGCTCGCCGCGTGGTTACGTTCCACCCCAGCCAGAAATTAAAGAGCATGGTAGAGGCGACCTATCATGGAAAACCAGTTATCTAACTCCTTATTGCCGCCGATCCCGGCAAAACGCTACTTCACCATTGGTGAAGTCAGTGAATTATGCGGCGTAAAGTCGCATGTTTTACGTTATTGGGAGCAGGAATTTACCCAGCTTAAGCCGGTAAAGCGTGGCGGTAATCGCCGATATTACCAGCACCACGAAGTGATGCTCATCCGTCGCATTCGCCAGCTTCTTTACGAAGAAGGATTTACCATAAGCGGTGCACGCGGTCGTCTGGATCAGTCCGGGGACATACATGAAGAGAACTCGCACGGGACATTTACTCAAACCGATTTCAATATTGCAGCGATACGCAGAGAAATTAGCGAAGTGCTCGTCATTCTGAAAATGTGAAGCTGAAAGCAGGATATTGCTCGGCAGAAAATCTATGCTCTGCTATAATGCCTAACTTCGGGGCGTAGCGCAGCCTGGTAGCGTACTTGACTGGGGGTCAAGTGGTCGGAGGTTCGAATCCTCTCGCCCCGACCAGATTCATCCAACTCGCTGAGTTCTTCAGCAGTAATAAATCATTGCTCCACAATAGATTAAATTCAGATTCATCCTGCCTGCATTCTATTGTTTTGGAATGCAGTGCAACTGGCTGTATTGCAATAAAATCATGATATGATTGTATAAGATTTCCCGTTTTGATTATGTCTTGATTTTGCGTGCGTGGCATTTTAATAACCGGTTGAATATATTAATTTATTTAAATTATACTGATAATTGCATCCGCATCATCTCAATCTCAAAAATTTTGTCTAATGCGTATTTTACTCAGTAACGACGACGGTTATTTCTCCCCCGGCCTTGCATGTTTGGCGAGACACCTGTCTGCCATTGCCGAGGTTATCGTGGTCGCCCCGGAACGCGACCGCAGCGGTGCCAGCAATTCACTTACCCTTGATCGCCCGTTAAATCTTCGCCGTGCTGCCAGTGGTTTTTATTATGTGAATGGCACGCCGACAGATTGCGTGCATCTGGCAGTAACAGGAATGCTGGATACGCAGCCTGATATGGTGATTTCCGGTATTAATGCTGGAGCCAATATGGGTGACGATACAATTTACTCAGGCACTGTGGCGGCTGCGACAGAAGGTTTTTTGCTGGGCATTCCCGCTATCGCCGTGTCATTGGCCGGCAAGGAAATGGCGCATTATGAAACTGCCGCACGTGTGGTGGTTGAGTTGGTACAACGCTTTGAGAAAAATACCCATGATCATCCATGGTTGCTTAATGTGAATGTACCTGATGTTGCTTTTGAAGAATTGCAGGGCAGGCTGGTGACGCGCCTGGGTAAGCGTCACAGAGCAGAGCCGGTGGTTAAAAGTACGAACCCGCGCGGTGAGACAGTGTATTGGGTAGGTGCAGCGGGGAAGGCGCAGGATGCAGGCGAAGGGACTGACTTTCATGCCATTGCAAACCGCAGCGTCTCGATTACGCCCTTGCAGATTGACCTGACACAGTTTGGCCAGCTTGATGCAGTGCAAGCCTGGCTTGGGCAAGCGTGATATGAATTCATTGCGCCACAAGGGTATCGGCATGACCTCTCCGCGCACCCGCTCACGCATGATAGAACGTTTGCGTGACCAGGGCATACATGATGAAGTGGTATTGGCCGCGATGAATTCTGTGCCGCGCCATATGTTTGTGGAAGAAGCAATATCGCATTTTGCCTACGATGATAAATCATTGCCAATTGGATATTCACAGACTATCTCGCAGCCATATATTGTGGCGCGCATGATTGAAGTTTTACGCAATGGCAATCAACTTAACCGGGTTCTTGAAGTTGGCACAGGCTGCGGCTATCAGGCGGCTGTTTTGGCGCAGGTTGCCCGCGAGGTTTATTCGGTGGAACGCATATTGCCGTTATATGAGCGTGCTTTGTCAACACTGGAAGAACTGCAAGTGCACAACGTTACATCGCGTTATGCAGATGGCGGCTTGGGCCTGCCTGAACTTGCCCCTTTTGACGGCATAATTATGGCTGCGGCGGCCACGCATATTCCTCAAGCATTGCTGGATCAACTTGCAGTGGGTGGTCGCATGGTCTTGCCACTTGGTGCGCAGGAGCAAACCTTGCATCTGATTGAGCGCGATGCCCAGGGTTATCGTGAAAGCAGCCTTGAAACGGTAAAATTCGTTCCATTACTCATGGGAAGAGCATGACCTTCAAAAGATCTCTCTCTCGCTTGCCTACGCTTGTGATGGCGTTGATTGTGCTGGCTGGATGCAGAGCCAGCGGCAATCACCGCGCCCCAATTGAAGACCGCGATTTGTCAATAAAGAAATCACATACATCCGGCAAGAAGCCGGTACAACGCGAGCAGGACTCCCGTCCACAATTTCATGTGGTGCAGAAGGGCGACACGCTTTACAGCATTGCGTTTGAAAACGGCCTGGATTATCGCGAAGTTGCCGAACAAAATAATATTGGGAATCCATCGGCCATTCAGATTGGCCAGCAAATTAAATTAATGCCTCCCGAAGAGGGTGTTGGGGAACGCTCGCGGATTGAAAGTAAACCCTTGGCTGCAGCTTCTTCCATGCCGATAGTCAAAAAAGATCAACCAAAAGTAGTCAAGCTGCCTTATTCAGAACAGGCTGTGGCGCAAATCGAGAAAATGCAGCAAGAACCAGCTCAGCCGGCGTTGGCTTCGAACGCACCAATTACAGTGGTGAAACCTCCTCAGGAAAGCGAAACTGGAACTGATGATAGCCTGGAGTGGGGCATGCCCACGAAGGGCAAGGTGATTGGCGAGTATTCGGAAAGTGCCAATCGTAAAGGTGTGGATATCGCCGGGAACAAGGGGCAGGCAGTGCTGGCAAGCGCAGCGGGTAAGGTTGTGTATAGTGGTAGCGGACTGCGCGGTTATGGCAAACTAGTGATCATCAAACACAATAAAACTTTTTTGAGCGCTTATGCACACAATGAGCAGATTCTGGTGAAGGAAGGGCAGAGCGTGACCAAGGGGCAAAAGATCGCCGAAATGGGCAGTACGGATGCCGATCAAGTCAAGTTGCACTTCGAAATACGTAAATTCGGCAAACCGGTTGATCCTGCAAAATTCCTGAATTTGGCCAAGTCTTGAACAGTGCAGATCTCAACGTAATTGACCATAGTCGCGACAGCGCAGGTTTGCACTATGTCTACCCTGTAGTCTCACGTCGTGCTGGCGGGGTCTCAGTCGGTATCAATCTTAATACTAATAATGCCTGCAACTGGCGCTGCGTGTACTGTCAGGTGCCTAATCTCATGCTGGGTACCGCTCCCCCAGTTGATCTTGTCCTTCTGGAAAAAGAACTGCGCGATTTTTTGCGTGAATTACTGCATGGCGATTTTATGCAGCGGCGCGTTCCTGAAGATGCTCGCCGAATAAATGACATCGCCCTGTCTGGCAATGGTGAGCCAACCAGTGCCAAAGAGTTTGTGCAAGTTATAGCGCTGATCGGCAAGCTGCAAAAGGAACTGGCGCTACCTCCCCACATTAAACTGATTCTCATCACAAATGGCAGCCTGATGCATCGGACCTATGTGCAGCAAGGACTGCGTCTGATGGCGCAGTTCAGAGGTGAAGTTTGGTTCAAGCTGGACCGCGCCAGCACAGAGGGTATGGAGACCATCAATAGTACGCAGTTAAGTATGGCGAGGGTACGCAAAAATCTGGCCACAGCAATTAGCTTATGTCCGACCTGGTTACAAACCTGCTGGTTTGCGCTGGATGGTTTGCCACCAGCCAAACAAGATGAAGATGACTATCTGGATTTTTTAGCTGGCCTGTTGCATGACAATATACTGCCTCGGGGTGTGCTGCTTTACAGCATAGCTCGCTCCTCGTTCCAGCCGGAAGCCCCGCGTTTAGCGGCTTTGTCTGCGCAGCAGTTGGAGGCATTTGCCGAGCGCATACGGGCGCTGGGTATGATGGTGAATGTGTCTGCATGATTAAAAAGTAATATAAATGCCTATGCGTCCTGATCCTGGTTTATGCTAGCGATGAAAATTTGCCGAGATAATCAAGTATCGAGTTGTTCCTTTATTTTTAGTGTTACCTGAGTTTATTTTGAGGTGTGTATGTCTTTGATTCGTCAATTGTGGTTGGCAGTTGTTATTTCGGCAATGATTGCTTTCCTCGGAAGTTTGCTGATTAGCGTATGGTCAGCCCAGTTTTATCTGTCACAGCAACTTGAACGTAAAAATGGCGATATTGCAAATTCGCTGGCACTGTCATTGACCCATCTTGATAAAGGTCAGGCCATGATGGATATGCAAGTTGCAGCCCTGTTCGACACCGGATATTACCAGTCTATTTCTGTGAGTGATTCGCTAGGACGAGTCATTTCCCAGCGGACTCAGGGTAAATTGGATACGGATGTGCCGGCATGGTTTGTCGAATTACTGCATATAGAATCGAAGCCGGGTGTGGCGGATATCAGCGCAAGCCGGGACAGGTATGGTTCAGTGCAAGTGATCAGCCAGAATCAATTTGCATATCAAGCGCTCTGGCTGCAGGCAGGTAATTTGTTATTCTGGTTCAGCCTTGTTGGTGTAATTGTTGGGATCACTGCAATGCTGGTATTGCGTTCAATTGGTCGTTCGCTCGACAAGGTAGTAGAGCAGGCAGGTGCGATCGGAGAGCGGAAATTGATGACGATTGCCGAGCCTAAAATCGCAGAACTAAAGGCATTGGCACGTGCCATGAACGGCATGGTTGAGCGCATCTGGAGAATGTTTAACGAGGAGGCTGCTCGCATCGATGAATTGCGTCGCAGAGTAAATCATGACCAGTTGACAGGCCTTCCCAACCGCGACTATTTTATGGCGCATTTCAAGACGCAACTCACTGCCAATGAGTCAGCGCAGTGCGGCGTTGTTGTGCTCATCAGAGTGCCTGATTTAAGCCATATCAATATAGCGATGGGCAGAGTCGAAACAGACAAGTTGCTGTGTGAGATAGGTCATATAGCATTGGATTATTCCCGGCAATATGAGGACGCGCTGTCAGGCCGCATCAATGCGAGCGAGATTGCGCTGGTGCTTCCGGGCGAATGTGATTCACACAAGATAGCTCAGCATGTGGCCGAAATTCTCAACAGACAAATAGCTGAAAAGTGGACGAACCTGACCGATATCTATCAAATAGGTGTAGTGAGTTTTCAGCGTGCAGCCAGCCTGGTCGATATCTTGTCCAAGGTTGACCATGCTTTATCGTTGGCAGAGGGGTATGGCCCAAATTCCAGCCATGCCATCGGCAGCGAAGGGCAGATGAATGTCATGCCGGGTGAACAATGGCACACATTAATCATGCATGCGGTTGAAGCGGGCGGCCTGAAGTTGGCATTTAATCCTGTATTGAACAAGGACGGCGAGCTACTGCATCATGAGGGGATGGTCCGTATGCGAACGGAGGCAGACAAGCCTTTGATACTGGCCGGTGAGTTTATGCCGATAGTCTCGCACTTCAGTCTGACACCGCTAGTTGATCTGGAGGTGATCCGCATGGCGATTCAGCACCTGTCTACTGTATCCGATCAAGTGGCGATCAATATATCAGCCGCCTCCATCGCTAACTGGACATTCCGCAGTGAGCTTTCAAAACTGTTGCTACCTCACCCTGAGATTTGCTCGCGCTTGTGGCTGGAGGTGACGGAATATGGTGCTCTTAAGAATTTTGACGCCTTTAAGGATATTTGTTTTTCACTGAAGGGGGCGGGCTGCCATGTTGGTGTGGCACAGTTCGGACAGCGGCTGGCAGAGGTTAAAAAAATTACCGAACTGGGACTCGATTTCGTCAAATTACATTCGAATTTAGTAGAGGAAATCGAAGAAAATTCCGGTAATCAGCAGTTTATCAGACGTTTTTGCGAAGTGGTGCATACGATTGGCGTTACAGTCATTGCAACCGGCGTCCAGAGTGAGGCAGCATGGAAAATGCTGAAAATGTTTGGTGTTGATGCGGCAACCGGACCTGCAATAGGCAACCAGAAAGTTGCCAGTTAGTCAGAAATAATTCAGGAAGGCTGGTTACGCATGTGGTCTGCAACGCCAGCAAAGGCAGTCATCAACTCTTTACGCAGCGCCTCTTCTACAACCGTTTCCTGCAATGCCTGGTTCATACACAGCAGCCACTGATCGCGTTCTGATTCGCTGATGGCGAAAGGCATATGGCGGCGACGCAACATGGGATGTCCGTATTCCTGGACGAACAGCTGCGGGCCACCCATCCAGCCGGAAAGAAATTTGAACAGCTTGTCCTCGGAATTTTTCAGATCTTCCGCGTGCATCTTGCGGATGCCGTAGGATTCCGGCAACTCGTCCATAATTTGATAGAAGCGGTGCACCAGTGCGCGCACTTTATCCGCGCCACCTATACGTTCATAATGAGTTTTTGTTGATATGGTTTGCATGATTCTATTTGAGGCCTATATTGATCCCATTATAGCAGGGCGCCTTGCTAACAATGCTGCGCCATAGGCCGCTTCAGTATGGCTTGCTGTGGTCACCGGCACCCCCAGCCATCGTGCGCGTATGTGCTGCCAAGTATTATTGTTTGCGCCTTTTCCGCAGGTAGTCACTGATTCGAGCGGAGTGGAGCCCAGTTCAACAAGTTTGGCATAACCGGCGGCTTCGATGCGGCTCAGCCCTTGCAGCATGCCATGCAGGAACTGTGTGTCGTCATTCGGGCGCGGGCTGAGGCGCGGTACAAAATTTGGGTCGTTGTGTGGAAAGCGCTCTCCGGCTCGGGGCAGCGGATAATAGTCGAGCGGGCTGTCGTGTGATGGATCTATACGGCGACTCAGTTCGATGAGTTGCGTATCAGAAAAGTACTTGCGCAATACTCCTCCCCCTGCGTTGGAAGCGCCTCCTGCAAGCCATAAGTTGCCGTAACGGTGGCTGTATACACCATATGGAGCAGCCTCTACACGTGTTGTGGAGAGGAGTTTCACCACCAGCGTGGTGCCCAATGAGGTGACCGCCGCACCAGGCAGATGCACGTCAGCGGCGATAAAAGCGGCGATACTGTCGGTGGTTCCGGCATGGATGCTGCAGGCAGGGTTGATGTTGAAATGCTGTGCCAGGGCTGGGCTTATTTCTGCTACTAGGCTACCGGGTGCCAGGACATGCGGCAACAATCTGGAATGGGGCAGGCGCATCACCCATTCCGGCCAGCACAGCTGTTCGGCGTCATAGCCGCTCTTGAGTGCATTGTGATAATCCGAGCTGCCACCGATGCCAGTGAGCAATGCGCCAAGCCAGTCTGTCTGATGCATGAAATATGCTGCGTCTTCCAGGTCGATATTCTGGCTGAGCCACAGAAATTTGGCGAGGCCGGAGCTGGCACTGCATACTGTATGCCCGGGAGGGGCAAGTTTTTTGAGTGCCTCGGCCTGAGTATGCGCACGCGCATCATGGTAGAGCAGGGCAGGGGAAATCGGTTGCAGCTCGGCATCGCACAGCAGCACGCTGGCCGAGGTGGCATCCAGCACAATGCGCCGCAAGCTGCATGCAACAGTTGCGGGCAGATGCCTGAGCAGTGTCTGCAGCGCTTCGCGCCAGTCTTCAGGTGTTTGCTGAAGCGCATCCCGATAGGTGAGGTGATCTTCATGCACTATGGCGCAGGCCTCATCCAGCACACAGGCGCGTGCGCCGCTTGTGCCGAAGTCAAGGCCCAGATACATCTAGCCGCGTGTGTTCGACTGGGTTTCGAAACTGGCTAGCTCGACGCGCGGCTGCGGATTCCAGCCGGGTTTGCGGTGTTCCGCGATGACATTGGTGAAGATGCCACCACGCACGTAGAACTTGGCAGTGAGGCGCATGAAACGCGGTTGCGTGATTGCCACCAGGTCGTCCAGAATGCGGTTGGTCATGTCTTCATGGAAGTGCCCTTCCTCGCGGAAGGACCACATATAGAGTTTCAGGCTTTTTAGCTCGACACACTCTGCATCAGGAATGTAATCCAGTATCAGCGTGGCAAAATCAGGTTGCCCGGTCTTTGGGCAAAGGCAGGTGAACTCCGGGATTTCCATATGGATATGGTAATCGCGGCTGGGAGTCGGATTTGGAAAGGTTTCCAGATTTTTGTTAGGTTGTGCGGTCATTTTGAAATGTGGTGCGTGTCAGTTAGAATGCAACGTATTATATCGTTGCATCCAATTATATCGCTGTACAGGTCAAATTGCGCTTATCCCATATTAATCTTGCCGGTTTTAAATCATTTGTTGACCCCACGCATATTGCCCTGCCCGGGCAGATAGTGGGTATTGTCGGGCCCAATGGCTGCGGCAAGTCCAACGTGATTGACGCGCTGCGCTGGGTTCTGGGTGAATCCAAGGCTTCAGCGCTGCGCGGCGAGTCGATGCAGGACGTGATTTTTAACGGTTCTGGCAATCGCAAACCGGTAGCACGTGCCAGTGTTGAACTGGTGTTTGACAACAGTCTGGGCAAGGCGATGGGGCAATGGTCGAGTTATGCCGAAATCGCGATCAAACGTGTGCTCAAACGCGATGGCGAGTCCAGTTACTACATCAATAATCAGCATGTGCGGCGCAAAGATGTCACCGATATATTCCTCGGCACCGGCCTGGGCGCTCGCGCCTATGCAATTATTGAACAGGGCATGATCTCGCGCATTATCGAGGCCAAGCCGGAAGAGTTGCGCGTATTTCTGGAAGAGGCGGCGGGGGTATCGAAATACCGTGATCGCCGTCGCGAAACGGAATTGCGTATAGGTGATACTCGTGAGAATTTATTGCGCGTGGCCGATATCCTGCATGAGCTGGATAAGCAATTGGTACACCTGAGCGAACAGGCAGAGGTGGCCAAGCGCTACCGTGAGTTGCAGGTGAGGCATGATACGACTCAGCGTTTGCTGTGGCTGTTGAACAAGAAGGATGCGGAGACACGCCGGATACGGTTTGCCCAAGCGGTCGAAAAGACAAAAAATGAACTGGAGTCCGAGACAGCGCGCTTGCGTGAAGTGGAAAGCCAGCTGGAAAGTGCCCGCAGTGAGCATTACACCCTGGCCGATACGCTGCACAGCAAGCAAGGCGAATTGTATGCCGTTAATGCAGAAGTATCGCGACTGGAGCAGCAGCTATCTTTTTTGAGCGAGCAGCGCAATCGACTGCAACAGCAGATAAATAATGCCGAACGCCAGATAGAGGTGCAGCAGAGTCAACTGCAGGGCACCCAGGGATTGCTCACTCATTGGCAGGAAGAGCAGCAGGAGGCAGGCTTGCGTGTTGCAGAGCGCGAGGGTCAGGCAGAGATTGAAGCGCAAAAACTTCCGCAAGTCGAAGAACTTGCACGTGCTGCTCAAGAACGCCATAACGTGATGCAGCGCGAATACCTGGAGTTGCAGCAACAGCTGCAATTGGCTGATACACAGCGTGCCCACATTCAACGTAATCTGCAACAACTGGATGCGCGCAAATCACGGTTGCAACAGGAGCAGGATAGCCTGCCGCAGGCCGATACTGAATCATTGCAGCAAGCGCAGCAGCGCCTGGCAGAAATGGCTGCCGAACATAGTGAGCAGGAACAGCAGTTGGCAGAGTTGCATGAGCAGTTGCCAGCCGCTGCTGAAGTTCGGCGTAGTAATCATGTTGCTGTGCAGGAATCTGAACGGCAACTCGCGCAGATCGAAGCTAGATTGAGCGCGCTCGAACAATTGCAGCGGCAAGTTGACCAGGATAAAAATTTGAAAAACTGGCTGGCGAAGCACCAGCTAGATAGTGTGCCTCGCCTGTGGCAGGCAATCCGTATTGATGCAGGCTGGGAGGATGCGCTGGAAGCAGTATTGCGAGAGCGGCTGAACGCTGTGGCGCTTGCGCATTTGGACGACACGGCGAAATGGAGCGATGTGCCACCGGCCAAATTGGCGGTGTTTGCGGCAGATGGTTCCAGAGTATCTGCGAAAACCAGCCATGAAGGATTTATCCCTCTGACGCAGTACGTGCAATGCCAGGATCCACAAGCTGCACCAGTGCTAATTGACTGGCTCTCGGATGTGTATGCAGTTGCCGACCTGGCGCAAGCGCTAAACCAGCGCGGCAACTTGCCGGCAGGAGCATGGCTGGTGACACCGCAAGGCCATTTGGTCGGTGCGCATAGCGTTTTATTCCATGCCCCAGACAGTCAGGTGCATGGCATATTGGCCCGTCAGCGCGAAATTGAACAGTTGCAGCAACAGTCTCAACAGCTATCAGCGAAACTGGAACGGGACAAGCAGCAGGCACAACAAGCCGAGCAGAGTTATTTCAGCATTGAAAACCGCATCTCACCGCTACGCACTGCTGTCAGTGCATTGCAGCAACAGCAGCACAGTGTGCAGGTGCAAATCCTGAAGCTCACCCAAACCAAGGAACGCAGCCTTGAACGCAGTTCGCAAATTGCCTACGAGCTGCAAGAACTGGCCGAACAGTCTGGCGGTGAGCAGGGGCAGCAGGAAGAAATAGCCGAGCGTATGGAAATCCTGCGTGAAAACATGGAGGTGCAACAGATTCAGGTAGAGCAGGTACGTCAATTCTCGTTAGAACAGGAAACCGGTTTGCGCCAGCAGCGTGATCGCGTGCAAAAAGCGCAACATGAATTACAGGAAGCGCGTTTTTTCGCGAAGACCTGCGCGGAAAAAATTACTGATCTGGAACGCAATCTGCAACACGGGAGCGTGACGCTGGCCCAACTGGAGGAAACGCTCAAACACGCCCGCACAGAGCTGGCAGAAATGAGCGACAGCAACGCACAGCTTCAGTTGCAGGAAACACTGCAGCAAAAACAACAACGCGAACAGGCTTTGGCAGAGGCACGTAACGTGCTTGAGCATGCCATGCTGACATTGAACAAGCTGGAGCAGGAGCGGATGTCATGCGAGCAGAAACTGCATCCGTTGCGCGAAAAAGTAGGGGATCTGACCCTGAAGGAACAGGAAGCACGTCTGCAATATGAGCAGTGGGCTGAGCAGTTGCATGGCGTGGATGAAGAAGCCTTGTTACCCTTCCTGGAAGGAGCAAAACAGAGTGGCTTGCAGACCGAATTGAATCGTGTGAACGACGACATAACAGTGCTGGGCGCCGTAAACCTTGCAGCATTGGAAGAATTGCAGGGTGCTCAGGAACGTAAAGTCTATCTTGATGCACAGGCGAAAGATTTAAATGACGCGATGGCGACACTTGAGGAGGCGATACGCCGCATTGACAAGGAATCGCGCGACTTGCTGATGGCGACATATGATGCGGTGAACCGCAACCTGTCTGAACTGTTTCCGATCCTGTTCGGCGGTGGCGATGCGCGTCTGGTGCTGACCGGCGAGGAAATCCTGGATAGCGGTGTGCAGGTGATGGCGCATCCGCCCGGCAAGAAAAATGCCTCCATTCATTTGTTGTCCGGTGGTGAAAAGGCGCTCACTGCGATTTCCCTGGTGTTTTCACTGTTTCAGCTAAATCCTGCCCCATTCTGTCTGCTTGATGAAGTGGATGCACCGCTGGATGACACCAATACCGAACGTCTGTGCAAGCTGATTAATAAAATGGCAATAAATACACAGTTCGTTTTTATCAGCCACAACAAAATCACTATGGAACTGGCTCAGCAATTGATTGGTGTAACGATGCAGGAACGCGGCGTCTCCAAGGTTGTGTCGGTAGATATCGAAGAAGCACTGCGCATGAACGACAATAGTCCTCAGGTAGCTTAACAACTAGAATCGGATTTATTTCCTAGCTGCAATAACTGCCGACGACCTTGCGCGCTTCGTCAGTTCTTTGTTTGCGGCTAGCGTCGTCCATAAAAGTACGCTCCCCTTTTTCGTTGTATGTAGCAATAGCCGGACTGTTTTCCAATGTTGCCAAGTTGCTGCGTGCGCTTTCACAGTTCTTTTGTTTTTCTGCAGTAGCTTCTTTTTCCTGAGAGGCTTTTTGCTCAGCCTCTTCTTTGGTTTTCTGGGATCTTTTCCATTCTGCTTCGCGTTCAGCCAGGGTTTTGGGGGCGGCTGTTTCAGTGGCTAATGTCGCTGCATCGGGAGCGGTAGAGCTTCGCAAAGTCTTAATTTTGGCGCCGGCAGGAGGGGTGTCGGAATAATGTACCTTGCCGTCGGCGTCCACCCATTTGTTGAGCGCCGCATGGGAACCAAAGCTGATCAGGAGCAAGAACATCGCCACGCCATAATTCATTTATTCTCTCCTTAAATTATTTAAAGCTATAATAAATCAATGAGCTTTAATGTGCTACATTCTCGACTCCCGCACTTTGTCAGTCAGGCAGGTTTAATGTAAATTTATTTCTTGTCAGGGCATCTTCTACAAAAGTAAAAATACAAAAGTACTCAAATATCTGAAATTAATGTATTTGTCATGTAAAATTAGTCTGTTAGACGGTTTTATCATTCCTTGAAATACTTTCTATAGCGCAATAACGAAATAATATGTCTCAACCTCAAGCTGCAGCTATCGCTCAGCAGTATTTGAATCCAAATAAAAATCAAGAGCTTGTGCTAAAGCTCTTCAATATCTATTACCGCTCACACAATCATACCGGCAAGATATACGAAGATCTGCCGGACATGTTTCTGGTAAAACCGGAAGTGTTGATGGTTAAGGACCTGGCGACACGCAACTCGGATAAATTATTGCTGGATGACTGTATTCAACGTGCGCTGGCACGCAATGGCTATATCAATGTAACGAAATTTTATAACGCAAAACTTAACTATTATTGGCTTGAATTGAACGTAAGCCCCTTTATGTTGGGCGACTCCGTAACTGAGAATAATAAAAGTGAGTTTTTTTACCTGCTTAGTCGATTTGTTGACTACGTCAAAAACAATCCGAAGATTTATGGCGATTTGACGGCTGAGCTTGATTCTGACAAGGATTTGGCGCTGATGCTCAAAGAAATCAATAAGATGGGAGACAAATTGCGGCCGTTGCTAGCGCATTTTCCTGAAGAAGTGCTGGTCGCATATAATCCAAAATGGCCACCGACAGAGGTCAATAAATTGCTGATGGCACTTAAAGGCAATGAGCTAGGCTGGTGTGAAGTTTTTGCCGAATCTCTTATTTACGTGATGGGAAGAAAGACTTAAAGCCTAGAACGCAATTTCAGGAAGTCACGATATTTTAATAAGGTACGTTTACCCTTTGACCATGCTTGCGTATAATGCACGTTTTGTCGAGGATGGTTTTCATGCGTATTACTCAAAAAGCACTTACCTTTGACGATGTCCTGCTGCTACCAGCGCACTCATCCGTGCTGCCACGCGATGTCAGTCTGCGTACTCAACTTACCCGAAATATCACCCTGAATATTCCGCTGCTGTCCGCTGCCATGGACACCGTGACCGAATCACGTCTGGCTATCGCCCTGGCGCAGGAGGGCGGCATCGGAATCATACACAAAAACATGCCAGCCAAGGCGCAGGCGCTGCAAGTGTCCAAGGTCAAGCGTTTTGAAAGCGGCGTAGTGAAAGATCCGATTACCATTGCGCCGGACATGACCGTGCGCGATGTTCTCAATCTGACCCGCCAGCACAAAATTTCCGGTTTGCCTGTGGTGGAAGGCAAGAAGGTTGTGGGGATTGTAACCAACCGTGACCTGCGTTTTGAAACGCGTCTCGATTTGCCTGTGCGCAATATCATGACCCCCCGCGACAAGCTCATCACCGTCAAGGAAAATGCCAGCCGTGATGAGGCGCGCGCCTTGATGCATACGCACAGAATTGAGCGTGTGCTGGTGGTTAACGATGCTTTTGAATTGCGTGGCCTGATTACCGTCAAGGATATCCTGAAATCGAGCGAGCACCCCAACGCTTGCAAAGATGATCTGGGGCGTCTTAGAGCAGGTGCGGCAGTGGGTGTGGGTGAGGGCACTGAAGAACGTGTCGAACTCCTGGCAGAGGCTGGTATTGACGTCATCGTGGTGGATACTGCGCATGGCCATTCGCAGGGTGTGCTGGACCGCGTGAAATGGGTCAAGAAAAACTTTCCCAATGTGGACGTTATCGGCGGAAATATTGCCACTGCAAATGCCGCAAAGGCTTTGCTGGACCACGGTGCTGATGGTGTGAAAGTGGGCATAGGCCCGGGCTCGATTTGTACTACGCGTATGGTGGCCGGTGTAGGCGTGCCGCAAATTAGCGCGATTGATAATGTGGCCAAAGCCTTGTTGGGCACTGGGGTGCCATTGATAGCGGACGGAGGCGTGCGCTTCTCGGGTGATATTTCCAAGGCAATCGCTGCAGGCGCGCATGTTGTCATGTTGGGTGGATTGTTCGCCGGCACAGAAGAAGCGCCTGGTGAAATTGAACTGTTCCAGGGTCGCTCATACAAATCCTACCGTGGCATGGGTAGCCTGGGTGCGATGCAGGATGGCTCCAAAGACCGTTATTTCCAGGACAACGAAGGCAACCAGGACAAGCTGGTGCCGGAAGGTGTAGAGGGGCGCGTTGCCTACAAGGGAAGTGTCCTGGCCGTGATCCATCAATTGATGGGCGGCTTGCGCGCGACGATGGGATATCTCGGCTGTGCCGATATTCCGGAGGTGCATGCAAAAGCAGAGTTTGTTGAAATTACTTCTGCAGGTATCCGTGAATCTCATGTTCACGATGTGCAGATCACTAAAGAAGCACCTAATTATCACGTTGATTAACTCAGGTGTCAGGTGACAGGTAACTAATAAAAACCTCGGTACAGAGGTTTTTTGTTTATTTGCGATCACCAAACACCCTACATCGGTTTATAAAATGACCCACGCTAAAATACTCATTATCGATTTCGGTTCTCAATACACCCAGCTCATCGCACGCCGAGTGCGTGAAGCAAACGTCTATTGCGAGTTGCATCCTTATGATGTCGACGAAGCATTCATCCGTGACTTTAAACCCCAAGGAGTTATTCTGTCGGGCGGACCTAATTCTGTGACGGAAGGAGACACTCCGCGCGCGCCGAAAATTGTGTTTGATTTGGGCGTACCTGTGCTGGGTATCTGCTATGGCATGCAGACTATGGCAGCACAGCTGGGCGGTGCAGTTGAAAATGGTTTGGTACGGGAGTTCGGCTACGCAGAAGTGCGCGCACAGGGGCATTCCGCTTTGCTGCGCGATATCCAGGACCGCGTCAATGAACAGGGTCATGGCTTGCTTGATGTATGGATGAGCCACGGTGACAAAGTGACTTCATTGCCGCCCGGCTTCAAAATCATTGCCAGCAACCCGGCTACGCCAATAGCCGCGATGGCGGATGAAACGCGACACTTTTACGCCGTGCAATTCCATCCCGAGGTTACACATACATACCAGGGCAAGGCGATCATCGAGCGTTTTGTGCATGATATATGCGGCTGCGGTAAAGACTGGAATATGCCGGACTATATCAGCGAGGCAGTGGAAAAGATGCGTGCCCAGGTAGGCAAGGATGAAGTCATTCTGGGACTTTCGGGTGGTGTGGACTCCTCGGTAGCCGCAGCATTGCTGCACCGGGCAATCGGCACGCAATTGACCTGCGTATTTGTTGATAACGGCCTGCTACGCCTGGACGAAGGCAAGCAGGTAATGGAAACCTTTACAAAAAATCTGGGTGTAAAAGTCATACACGTAGATGCCAGTGCGGAATTTATGAAGCATCTGAAGGATGTCACTGATCCCGAGAAAAAACGCAAAATTATCGGCCGTGAATTTGTCGAGGTGTTTCAGCGCGAAGCAGCCAAATTGCCCCAGGCTAAATGGCTGGCACAAGGCACTATCTATCCTGATGTGATCGAGTCAGCTGGCGCCAAAAACAATAAAGCGCACGCGATTAAATCACACCACAACGTAGGCGGTCTGCCAGATACCTTGCACCTGAAACTGCTTGAACCGTTGCGTGAGCTGTTTAAGGATGAAGTGCGAGAGCTCGGTGTTGCACTGGGGTTGCCACACGATATGGTATACCGCCACCCGTTCCCGGGGCCGGGGCTTGGTGTGCGAATTCTGGGCGAGGTAAAGCATGAGTATGCGGAGCTATTGCGCCGCGCCGATGCCATTTTCATCGAAGAGCTGCACGCCTCCGGCTGGTATGCCAAAACATCACAGGCATTTGCCGTATTCCTCCCAGTTAAATCGGTGGGCGTGATGGGCGATGGCCGCACTTATGAATGGGTAGTTGCACTGCGCGCAGTGCAAACTCAGGACTTCATGACGGCACATTGGGCCGAATTGCCCTATACCTTGCTAGGCAAGGTATCCAATCGCATCATTAATGAAGTGCGCGGGATCAACCGTGTGGTCTATGATATTTCCGGCAAACCCCCGGCTACGATCGAGTGGGAGTGAGTTAACTATTTGTAAATGTTAAGCTAATTTAAGAGCCTTGTAAATCAAGGCTCTTTTTTTGTCATTAATTATTGCCCCAGGATGGGTGATGTTTTCAGTCGTGCCAACGGATTGTATCTATGTGAATAGACCCGTATTTCTGCCGCTTATTTTGGTTTGACTCCAGTGCAAAGCTGATACCTTATAGCCGTGCCAGTACGTCTGGCAATGCTATTGGATGGAGGCAGCAAAATGTCAGCACAAAAGAAAATCAGGTTGGTGAGTTCTCAAAGCGATGAGTCCCGCGCCGAATCAATAGCCATACAAGAGGCTAGAGGGCGTATAGAGGCGGAAAACGCAGTTGAACTGGCGGTTCACGTGCGCGCTCGCGCTGAAGCACAGGCGCGGGCAATTGCCGAAGGCAAGCTGCGCCAGGAGAATGAGCTAATCGTGCTTATTGAGGCCAGAACCAAAGCTGATTTGCAGTTGGTGAGTGATGTGCATTCACGAATTGAATTGGAACAGGAATTACTTGCGACATCTCAGCAAAAAATGCAGCTTGAAGCCTGCATGGCTGAAGAGGTAAAGAAGAGGCTGCATGCTGAACAGCTAACGAAAATGGAACTGGAATCCCGTTTGGCTGATGAGCAGCGAGCGCTGGATGAATACGATAAGACAGCGATACTCGAGCGTGAAGCAACGTTTTTGGCTCAGGAAAAGGCCAGGCAAGAGTCACAGATAGCCCAGGTGATACGGGAGAAGATTACTTCTGACAAGGAGGCAATCGCTTTGCTTGAAGGAAAGCTGATCGCAGAAACTGCACGTGCCGAAGGTGCACAACGACTATTACAGCAACGCGAAGAGGCAATTGCCTTGTTGAAGCAGGCTGAGCTTGAAGAAAATGAGCTCATGCTGCTGGAAACCCAGGCCATACAAATTGCACAGGGCAGAATTGAAGCTGTGCGCGAACTAAAAATTGCAGCACAGCAGCGTGTTGACGTTGAAATGTTGGCCGCACGAGGAATTGAAATTCAATTGAAGGCCGAGGCAGATGCTATTGCAGCAGCAGATAGTCTTGCTGAAATTGCTGCTCTTGCCAAGCATGCGGCAGATGTAAGAGCAGCACAGGATAAACAATATGCTCAGCAGACGGAACAGAAATTATTGGCCGACCAATTAGCGGCACAAGAACTTGATCACAAGCTTGAACTGATCAACGAGAGAATAAAGATAGCAGAACAACATCTGGATCTAATGCTTGCAGATTGTCTGATGGAAGAAGAAACATTGCAGCTGGACGTTGCAGTCATCATTGCAGAGCGTGAGCGGATTGCAGTGGAGGAGGATTCAGTTGACACACTCAATAAGAGGCTTGCACTTGAAAAGGAATTGACTCAGGTGGCACAGTTGCGCTTGCAGACAGAGAATAACGCAATTGCTGAAATCTCGATGCGCATGGAGACAGAGTTGAAGGCAATTGATGCAGATAATGCACGTATTGCATTGGAGGTGGCTGCCAAAGAATTAATGGAGGCACGGTTGCGTGTGACTGAAGAAATCGTGGCAACTGAAAAGAAGAAAGCGGAAACTGAAGTGCTTGCCCTGCGCATGGCAAAATTACGTGCCGAGTCGGAAGCACAGGCAGCCCAGATGGAATCTGATACATTGCAGGCTCATACATATGCAAATCAACTTGCGCAGCAGCGCATTGCCACAACGCAAAAATTGCAGCAGTTTATTAATGAGCGTGTTCAGGACGAACAGTTCTATCTGGAATTAGAGCAGAAAAAATGTGATGCTGAGATGCTCGAACGTAAGCCGGCCAAAGATCGTATGGAAGCCGAGCGAGGTTGTCTGGAGGAGATTTAAGTGCATATTTCTGCTGAGTAGCAAGCTGCATTTTCCTTGGCCAGCTTGAATAGGTCAGCCGGGTAATAATTCGCACTGTGACAAGAATCATTTGGATGGCAGGTTCAGAACAAAACTGGCAGTCAGGAATTCAAGCCAGATCGCTTTCCAGTTCCAAACGCAGGGCTGCAATGGCCTGAGGCTGAGCTAACGCAGCACCGGCAATCCAGAACGTGTCTTCGGCACGCGCACCCAGGGTATTGATCTTTGCGCTCCGTATTTCGATGTTGTGATGAGCGAGCACATGCGCAATGCGTGCCAACAATCCCGGCCGATCTCCAGCAATGATGGATAGCAGATTATTCCCTTTCTCATCCTGCCTGATGCTGATTTCGGGGGCGATTGGGAAGTGTTTTTGCTGGCGACTGACCCTGCCAACTCTTGGTGATTGAGGGAGCTCAGCCCTGGCGAGAACGTGTTCCAATTCATATTCGATATAATTCATTACATCTCGATAAGCTGTTTCATCATTTCCTGCGTCCATTACCAGAAAACTATCGAGTGCATATCCATGCGGGGTGGTATGAATTTTCGCTTCCATGATGTTGTAATTCATGCGCTCGAAAAATTCACAGATACGTGCAAACAGGTAAGCCTGGTCCGGGCTGTATACCATTACCTGTATGCCTGCTCCAATATTGCTCAGGCGTGCCTTGACGATGGGGTTCTTAGTGTTGACGCGATGAGCAAGCAGCCTGGTATGCCAGGCTATTTCATGCGGCTCGTGTCTCAGGAAATAATCTGCATCGAGTTGCGCCCACAGCAGTTCATATATTTCTGGCGCGATGGCATACAGGCTGAGCGTTTCGACTGCACGTTGGCGTATTTCACCAATTTGGTCGGCAATTTTTCCACCGAGCATATAACGCCGCGTTGCCCAGAACAAATCTTCCAGCAATTTTCCTTTCCAGGCATTCCACACCTTGGCACTGGTGCCGCGGATATCCGCCACGGTAAGCAGGTAGAGTGCTACCAGATATCGGTCATTTTTCACTTTAGCGGCAAATGCGCCAATGACGTCCTGATCGGACAGGTCTTGTTTTTGTGCGGTAGCAGACATCATCAGATGGCATTCAACCAGCCAAACCACCAGATCAGTATCTTCTCGCGTCAGACCGTGTTGTTTACAGAATCGCAATGCATCAGCACGCCCCAACTGGGAATGGTCGCCGCCGCGTCCCTTGGCGATATCGTGGAACAGGCCGGCAATATACAACACCTCGGGACGGGCGAAATCCTTGATGAGTTTGCTGCTTAAGGGGAGCTCATGGGCGTGCTCGGCAAGTGTCAGGCGACGCAGGTTGCGCACTACCATCAGAATGTGTTCGTCTACGGTAAAGACGTGAAACAGGTCATGCTGCATTTGCCCGACGATGCGTCCGAATGCCGGCAGGTACAGGCCGAGAATGCCGTGTTGGTTCATGCGGCGTAATACATGGGTAAGACCCTGTGGCTCGCGTAAAATTTGCATGAACAGTTCGCGATTGTGCGGGTCCCGGCGAAAGGAGGCATTCATAAGCCGCCGTGCGCGCCACAGTGCGCGCAGTGTGGGAGCGGAAAATCCGTTGAGGCGCGGATGTTTCTCCATTAACAGGAAACTCTCCAGTATTGCGGAGGGCTCGCGTTCAAATATATCTTCACTTCGCGCTTCCAGCAGATCGTCGCGCGCCACAAAGCGTTCGTTAAGCGGATAACTGACACCAGATTCAGGAAACAATCGCGCGCGCATGTTTTGCAGCAACACGCCGTTGAGTAGAAGCACTGCCTGCTTGGTGCGGTAGTAACGCTGCATCAGGTGCTCGCTGGCGCGGCGTGCATTGCTGGCTTGAATGTCCATCTGTTCGGCGAGTGCAGTCTGGTAGTCAAACAGCAGCCGGTCTTCGCGTCGCCCTGCCAGATAGTGCAGACGAATGCGCAGTGTTTGCAGCAGCGATTCATGGCGTGCAATGGCGCGGGCTTCATCGCTTGTAATCATTCCCAGTTTGGACAGTTCCTGCCACGAGGTGCCAAAGCCGCAGGCGCGGCTGATCCACAGCACGGTATGCAAGTCGCGCAGGCCGCCGGGGCTTTCTTTCAGATTGGGTTCGAGGTTGTAATCTGTGTCGACAAAGCGCGTGTGGCGCAGGTTCTGTTCCCGTTGCTTGGCCAGAAAGAAGGCGCGTTTCCCCAGGTGGTGCGTCAGGGTTTCGCGCATTTCTTCAAACAGAGGTCGGCTACCGGTAATCAGGCGTGCTTCGAGCAGATTGGTTTGTACTGTCACGTCTGAGGATTCAGCCATGCAATCGCCTATGGTGCGGATGCTGTGGCCAACTTCCAGGCCGATGTCCCAAAACACGCCAATCAGGTTCTGCAGGCATTGCTGCAACTCTGCATCCGGCTGTTGCGGCAGCAGGATAAGCAGATCTATGTCAGACTTGGGGTACAGCTCTTCGCGTCCGTAGCCGCCCACTGCCACCAGTGCCAGTTCTGCGGGCATCTCCAGCATCTGCCAGGCTTGACGCAAATGCGCATCCACGAGTCTGGCATGTGCCTGCAACAGATGCTGTGCTTTACCGTGTTCAAGATAATCCTGCTGCAGTTCCAGACGCGCCGCACGCAAGCTGTCGCGAATTTGGCTGGTGGTCAGCACTGACGGCTTCGGGCGTTACGCTTCAGGAATGGGCGGAGATCCGGCAGACAGAGTGAGAACTTCATAGCCGGTTTCAGTCACCAGTATGGTGTGTTCCCATTGCGCCGATAAACTGTGATCTTTGGTGACGATAGACCAGCCATCGCCCAGTTGTTTGATGGCTGCTTTGCCCGCATTAATCATCGGTTCGATGGTGAAGATCATGCCGGCTTCCAGCTTCAGGCCGCTCTTTGGCTTGCCGTAGTGCAACACCTGCGGATCTTCATGGAAGACGTCGCCGATGCCATGGCCACAGAATTCGCGTACCACGCTGTAGCCCAATCCTTCCACATAGCTTTGGATGGCGTGGCCGATGTCGCCCAGATAGCTGCCCTGCTTCACGGTGCGAATGCCGCGCCACATGGCCACATAGCTGGCTTCACACAGTCGTCTGGCCTGAATAGACGGCTCACCGACGTAATACATGCGGCTGCTGTCGCCATGATAACGATCTTTGATGGTGGTGATATCCAGGTTAACGATATCGCCGTTTTTCAGTTTCTTGTCGCTGGGCACGCCATGACACACCTGATGGTTGATTGAAGTACAAATTGATTTTGGATAAGGCGTGTGGCCATGCGGCGCATAATTCAGCGGCGCGGGAATGCATCCCTGCACATCAACCATATAGTCGTGGCAGAGCTTATCGAGCGTATCTGTTGTGACGCCAGGTTGCACAAATGGCGTGATGTAATCCAGCACTTCTCCAGCCAGACGGCCGGCAATGCGCATTTTTTCGATTTCTTCCGGGGTTTTGATGCGAACAGGCATGATTTTTACTCTTTGAACACAGGCATAAGGATAGTAGAAAGTGTGGATAATAACAACCTCGCGCCTAAGCTTGTTATTGCTGCCTTGACGTACAAGGCAGGTAAAACGACCATGCAGTTAGGTCGAAACTCAATCCCAGTCCCCATGAAGATAAGCAAAGCACGAACATGAGACTAAAAGAATGATGGGTCAATGCATCTCGGATATATGGGATTAGCGAAAAATAATGATATTAAGTACATGTTTAATTTTGATTAAATTATTACCCTCAAATTCAGGTTGTTTGTAGCCAGCACCAAGTCAATTCAACTTTCAGGGCACTCCACTCTGTATTTCTTATGGCCATTTTGCTGTCATAAATATTTCATATATTTTTAATATAATCTCCAAGTCAGGCAATTTTCTGAAAAAAAGAATTTCCGCTACTTAAATTGTTAATTCATTGGGGAACGTATGCCATTTGTATTATTCAGGCTGTTGTGTCTTGCTGGCATGCTTGCCATTTCACCTTCTATCCATGCGACTGAGCTGCAGGGGGCCGGAGCGACTTTCCCAGCGCTGCTATATCAGAAATGGGCAACAAGTTATTCCATTCACAAAGGAATAAAGGTGGATTATCTTGCAGTAGGATCGGGCGAGGGAATCAAGCGTATCGATGCGAAGGAGGTGGATTTTGGCGGCTCAGACATGCCATTAAAAATTGAAGAATTAGATCAAAAAGGCCTGATGCAGTTCCCTATGGTAATGGGGGCAATTACGCCGGTAATTAATCTTCCCGGCATATTCATCGCGCAACTCAAGCTGGATGGCAAGACGCTGGCTGCGATTTTCCTGGGAAAAATTCGCAAATGGAATGATCCTGCGTTGCTTGAGCTAAATCCTGGTCTGCGCCTGCCAGATATGCCAATCAGCGTGATGTATCGTGAGGATAAATCGGGCACGACGTTCAATTTCACAAACTATCTATCCAAGGTAAGTGCCGATTGGAAGGCCAGCATGGGGGAGGGCTTGAGCGTTAATTGGCCAGTGGGGCAAGCTGCGAAAGGCAATGCAGGAGTAGCAGCCAAGGTGAAAGAGACGCAAGGTTCCATCGGATATGTGGACTATGCGCATGCAATGGAAAAGCATCTTGATTATGTACTGCTAAAGAATAGGGATGGCAATTTCGTCAGGCCGAATGCAGGGAGTACCCAAGCTGCAGCCGCTGGCGCGCAGTGGGATGCAGAAAACGGTTTTTACCATATATTGACCGATGCAGCGGGCGAAACGAGTTGGCCAATTGCTGCCACTACCTTTATTCTTGTGCGTAAAGATCCAGCGGATATTGAATCCACCACAAACATCCTGAAGTTTATCGACTGGAATTATCGCACCGGAGAATTGCCGGCGATGTATCTGGATTTTGTCATGTTGCCAAAGAATGTTATAGATCAAGTTCGCGCATCATGGCGAAATGTAAAAGACAGCTCTGGCAGACCCGCATGGAAGTAAATAATTTTACTGGGTGAATGTTCAAATAAAAAGCACGCCGAAGCGTGCTTTTTATTGTTTGTATGCCTACTCTTAATTCGGTGCGATTGAATCACATCGGTCAGAGTCAGGATACTGGCAAACATTCATAAAAGAATTTTTACCATTTGTTGCCGTTGCTATTGCCGTCACGACCGCCTTGTGAAAAGCCGCTGGCTGGGCGGCGTTGCGCACCTGCACCAGGACCTGAGCGCGGGGCTGAAGAACGGGGAGCGCCAGTACCGGTACGCGGTGTGCCGGTGCGGGGAGCGCCTGAACGCGGGGCACCAGCGCCGTCGCGCGGAGCAAAGCTGCGTGTCTCATTGCCAGCGCCATAGCCACGTGGAGCACCCGTGCCAGTGGTTGCACGATTGCCATTTACGTTGCCTGAACGCGAGTCTGAGTTATTTGCGCCAAAACGGTTGTGTGACTGTCCTTCACGACGCTGTTGGCCCTGACCACCACGATCATCGCGCGAGAAACCATGGCGGCTGTCTGGCGCACTGTGACGCGGTGCGCCGTTGCTGCGACCGCCAGGAGAAGCCGGACGCGGTTTAAATTTTGGCTCGAGGCCAGCTATGGTATGCGCATCGATACGCTGACCTGTGTATTGTTCAATCTTCTTCAGGTGCAGCGCATCGCGATTTGACGCGAACGACACGGAGATACCCGATGCGCCGCCGCGGCCAGTACGGCCAATACGGTGCACGTAGTCTTCAGCAAACTTCGGAAGATCAAAATTGATCACATGCGAGATGCCCGCTACGTCAATACCACGAGCGGCCACATCGGTCGCAACCAGTACACGTACCTGACCACGGCGCATATTGACCAGGGTGCGATTGCGGTCGCGCTGATTCATGTCGCCATGCAATGCGGATGCAGCATGACCCTGAGCTGACAGGCTGTCCGCAATCGTATCGGCATCGCGCTTGGTGTTGGTGAACACGATAGCCTGATTCAGGTCAGTATCGCGCAGAATGTGATCGAGCAGGCGATTCTTGTGCGCCATGTCATCTACATACATCAGGCGCTGGTCAATGTTTTCGTGACGAGCCTGTGCCGCAGCAATGCTGATGCGCTTGGGTGTCTTGAGCAGTTTCGTTGCCAGCTTGCCAATTACGCCGTCCAGCGTGGCAGAGAAGAGCAGGGTCTGGCGTGTTGCCGGAGTGGCTGCAGCAATACGCTCAACGTCATCGATAAAACCCATGTCCAGCATGCGGTCGGCTTCATCCATTACCAGCATTTCCAGACGCGAAAAGTCGATGCGGCCGCGTTCAATGTGGTCGATCAAACGACCTGGTGTTGCCACCAGAATATCTACCGGGCTGGAGAGCAATTTGTTTTGCAGCGGATAAGGCATGCCGCCCAGAATACTTACCACTTTGACGCGCATGTTCTTGCCATATTTAGTGGCGGCATCAGAAATCTGCTGTGCGAGTTCACGGGTAGGGGTCAACACCAGTACGCGTGGGCCTTTGCTACGAACAGCTGAAGGCTCTGCAATGCGATTTAATGCAGGCAGGATGAAAGCGGCAGTTTTGCCGGTTCCGGTCTGTGCGGAAGCCATCAGGTCATGTCCTGCCATGACCATCGGAATGGCTTCGGCTTGAATTGGTGTCGGGTGGGTGTAGCCAGCTTCTGTAATCGCAGTGAGGATGACTGGATTCAGGCCGAGGCTGGCAAATGTTACAACTTCGATAGGTGTTGCTGTGTTTTCAGCTGATGCGATTTCAATAGACAAAATAATTCCTTACATATAAGTAATAGCGCATGCGCGGCAAAAGCCACACAATAAAAATTCAGTAGGAGGTATTTTTTTTCCTCTACCGGCGCAAAAACATCGTCGCTAACCGGTAAAGCAAGACGCATCTGGATGATTGAAGTCTGAATGACTTTAATTCGGGGATGCAAGGGGGTCAGGAAACGATGAACCAACGCTGCATATACAATACAGCGAGGCGCACATTATAGCCCGTTAAGCCGAGAATGCAAGTTAAATATAGGGATACTCTAATATAGTTGGATTGGGGGATTTAAATGACATCAAAGCCTGCATCTTCAATCGCTGCTGTGAACTGTGCAAGTTTTGCCTGTGCGGGATCGTAAGTGATGTTGGCTTGATTTTGTTCCAGTGATACTTCAACCTTAGAGACGCCAGAAATTTTTTGCAGCACGCTGGTCACACTTTTTACGCAGCCGCCACAGGTCATGCCTTTGATATTAAGTGTCAGAGTCTCCATAAGTCTTTCTCCATTGTTATTTCTTATAAGGCTGCCAGCGTTTTAGCATCAGCGCATTGCTGACCACCGATACCGAGCTCATCGCCATCGCCGCGCCGGCAATGACCGGATTTAACATGCCGAGCGCGGCGAGCGGGATGCCCAGAATATTATAGCCAAAAGCAAAGAACAGATTCTGGCGGATTTTGGACAGCGATACGCGTGACAGATCTATCGCGTCCACCACGCTCATCAGATCGTTGCGCATCAGGGTGATGTCTGCAGCTTCGATCGCGATATCGCTGCCGCTCTGCATCGCAAAGCTAACGTCTGCCGCCGCGAGGGCCGGTGCGTCGTTGATGCCGTCGCCTACCATGCCGACCAGCCGTCCCAGCGCTTTGAACGACTGCACATGGCTAGCCTTGTCCTGCGGCAACACTTCGGCGCGGAATTCCGCAATTCCGACCTGGTGCGCAATGGCTTGCGCGGTGGCGGCGTTGTCGCCACTCAGCATAACCACACGTATCCCCATCTTTTTTAATCGTGCTACAGCGCTGGCACTGGTGTCGCGCAGTGTGTCGGCGAGGGCAATGCAGCCCAGGAGGGCGCCTGCGCTTGCCACGGCGATGACTGTTTTGCCCTGTTGTTGCAAGGTGAGTATCGCTGCCTCATTCAGCCCGATATTGTTGCTGGAGATAAATGCAGGTGAGCCCAGCAAATAAGTCGCGGCGGCGATATCTGCCGATATGCCGCTGCCGGAAAGTTCCTTGTATGCGCTGGTAGGCGAAAGTTGAATGTTTTGTGCCTGAGCATGGGCCAGCAGGGCGCGAGATAAAGGGTGGGTAGAACCCTGTGCCATGCTGGCCGCAATTTGCAGCAACTGTTCAGGATCGATGCCACCAGCGGGCTGCAAATCGGTCACGGTTGGTTTACCGGTGGTCAACGTGCCGGTCTTGTCTACGATCAGCACATCCAGCTTGTGGGCATGCTCCAGTGCCGTGGCATTTTTTACCAGTATGCCCGCACTGGCGGCACGGCCAGTCGCGACTACGATAGCCGTTGGCGTGGCCAGACCAAGCGCGCAGGGGCAGGAAATCACCAGAACCGATACGGCACTAATGAGCGCTGTGGCAAAGTCGCTGCCGAGCGCCCACCAGGCAATAAAAGTCAGCACGGCAACCGCCACCACCACCGGCACAAAGATGCTGGCGATTTTATCGGCGAGTTTCTGTATCGGTGCTTTTGAGCCCTGTGCCTCCCCCACTAGGCGAATAATAGCTGCCAACTGGGTCTGTGTGCCCACAGCGATTGCCCGGCACTTGAGTAAGCCGCGCTGGTTGACGGTGGCGGTGTATACCTTGTCATCAACATGTTTTTCCCTGGGCATGCTTTCCCCGGTCAGCATTGATTCGTCTATGCTGGAGGTTCCTTCCAGCACCAGGCCATCGACAGGCACACTTTCACCCGGGCGCACCAGGAAGACTTCGTCCACTCTGACTTCTGTTACCGGAAGATCCAGCATGACGCCGTCTCGTTCCACATGGGCAAGCTTGGGTTGCAGGTTAATCAAGGCTTCCAGCGCGGCGGAGGCGTGGCCCTTGGCGCGCGCCTCCAGCAGTTTACCCAGCAGTACCAGCGTGATGATAGTGGCGCTGGCCTCGAAATAAACCGGCTGGTCGAGATTAAACAGCAGCACCGCACAACTCAGGAAATAGGCGGCACTGGTGCCGAGCGCAACCAACACGTCCATGTTTGCGCCGCCGCCACGCAGGCTGTGCCATGCGCCTACAAAGAAACGTTTGCCGATCCAGAATTGCACCGGTGTGGCAAGCAGCGCCTGTAACCAGAGCGGCAGCAAGCCGTGTAAGTGGCTGTCCCAGATTGGCAGCATGAACAGCATTTCGACGAGCAGCGGTGCAGTGAGCAGCAAGGAGATGATGAATTGGGTTCGCTGCTGGCGATAGGCTGCGGCACGCTCCTGTTTTTCGGCAGCATAATCGCGCACAGGATGCGCGTCGAAACCGGCGCGCTGTACCGCGGCAATGAGTGCGGCAAGATCGGCGTTTTGCTGGTCGAATTCGATGCGCGCCTTTTCCGTGGCAAAATTGACTGTGGCAGACACATTCGGCATGCGGTTAAGAACCTTCTCGATGCGCGCAGCGCAGGCGACGCAGGTCATGCCGGTTAACTGCAGCTCAGTGGTTTCGCGTTGTTCGCCCATGTTGATTAAATATATACAAAATACTATGAAGTAAAAAAAGATACGCCCGATAAACAGCTTTGTCTATCGGGCGTGCGGTTTACGCAAAAAAAGGTTTATTTTGTTTCCAGCGGGCAACTGCTCAAGCCAAACAATGTGTAAGCAGGACAAAACTTGAAGATACCTGTCAGCAGGGGGACTACGCCTATCCAGCCCCAGGGGGCAAAAATTCCAGTTGCTGCCAATGTGATCAAAACGACACCGGCTACTATACGTAAAATTCTGTCGATGTTACCTACATTCACTTTCATTATGTAATCCCTCTGTCTGGTTGGTGAAGTCCATATCATAATGAATAATTGAATTTTTTGTCATCCAAACTATTTAATGATATGCTTATATTCAAGTGCTGGATTGATAAATACGCAAATTACATGGGGTAAATATGGCAACAATAGAGTTGAATCAGGGAAATTTTGAACAGGTAGTTGGCGGGAAAAATATGGTGATAGTCGATTATTGGGCACCGTGGTGTGGTCCTTGTGTTTCCTTCGCGCCAACCTATGAGAAGATGTCCGACAAATACCCCGATATCGTTTTTGCCAAGGTTAATACTGAAGTTGAACAGGAACTCGCCAGTTATTTCCAGATTCGTTCCATTCCGACACTGATGGTATTCCGCGAAAATGTGATCGTATATTCTGAAGCAGGCGCGTTGCCATCATCCGGACTTGAGCAACTGATTGAACATGCCCAGAAACTAAACATGGAAGAAGTGCATCAGGAGATTGCGGCCCAGGAAAAAAATTAAGGCAATTAGCCAGTTATTTCAGGTCGGCAAAGGCCGCCTTAGCGTTTTAGCCCGGTCTGGTGCAGGATAGTGGTGGCTATTTCTTCCACTGACATGGTGGTGACATCCAGATAGGGGATATTCGCGAACCGCATCAGGTTCTCTGCCTGTTTGACTTCAAGCTGACAGTTTTCAAGTGCAGCATAATTGCTGTTGGGGGAGCGTTCTGTACGGATTTGATGCAGACGCTCCGGGCGTATGGTTAGGCCATGCAGCTTGCTGCGCAAAGGTTTAAGCACCTGCGGCAATGCTTCGGAGGCGAAATCTTCAGGCACCAGCGGGTAATTGGCTGCTGAGATCCCGTACTGCATGGCAAGGTAGAGGGATGTGGGCGTTTTGCCGCAGCGTGATACGCCGATCAGAATGATATCGGCGAGATGCAAATCGCGCGTGATGCCGCCATCATCATGATTAAGCGCATAATTGACGGCATCCATGCGGGAATTGTAATTGGTATCTGCTGCGTGTGAGCGACCTACCGCATGTGAAGAACTTATGCCGAGTTCTGCTTCAAGTGGCACGATGAACATCTCAAACAGGTCGAGAAACAGCGCATCGCTTTGTTCGATGATGTTGCGCACGGCGGGCAGAATAAGGGTGCTGAATATCAGGGGCCGCTGACCATCGCTTAGCGAGGTCTCGTTGATCTGGGCGAGTGCATCGCGGGCTTTTTCCACAGAATCGAGAAAAGGCAGCCTGACTCGTTTGATCTGTGCGCCTTCAAACTGGCTCAACAGACTGTGGCCGAGATTTTCGGCTGTGATGCCGGTGCGGTCAGAAATAAAAAATGCTGTACGTGTCTTACTCATTCTTTACCTGCCAGTAACTAAGTGGCATATTATACGGTCAAACATCAGGGCGGATTGCATCATGGAAAAACAACAATATATTGCGGCGTTTGACACGTTGCGCATGGGCGACGTGGGCATTGTAGGCGGGAAAAATGCCTCGCTGGGTGAAATGATCAGCCAACTCGCTCACTTGGGGGTTCGAGTTCCGGGTGGGTTTGCGACGACTGCAGCCGCATTCCGTGATTTTCTGGCACATGAAGGCTTGGCAACGCGCATCCAGACGCTGCTCGACAAACTTAATACTGATGATGTGAGCGCGCTGGCGCAAGCGGGCACACAGATACGCAAGTGGATCATCAATACACCCTTGCCAGCTCGCCTCGACAGTGAAATTCGCGCCGCCTACGAGCGCATGATTAAAGAAGAAGGCGGTGAAATATCGCTCGCGGTGCGCTCCTCGGCGACTGCCGAAGATTTGCCCGATGCTTCATTCGCAGGACAGCAGGAAACCTTCCTCAATATTCACGGCGTGGATAATGTACTGACCGCGATCAAGCATGTGTTTGCCTCGCTCTACAATGACCGCGCCATCTCGTACCGCGTGCATCAGGGTTTTGCCCATCATGATGTCGCCTTGTCAGCGGGCATTCAGCGCATGGTGCGCAGCGATGCCGGCGCCAGCGGCGTGCTGTTTACACTGGACACCGAATCGGGCTTTGACCAGGTAGTGCTGATAACTTCAGCTTACGGTCTGGGTGAGATGGTGGTGCAGGGTGCTGTCAATCCGGACGAATTCTATGTTTATAAACCCGCATTGCTGGCAGGTAAGCCGGCAGTGATCCGGCGCAACATGGGCAGCAAAGCAAATAAAATGATCTTTGCCGAAGAGCGCTCGGCGGGACGTTCAGTGCGCATCATTGAGGTGCCTAAAGCTGAAAGCTCGCGTTTTTCATTGAATGACCAGGAGGTGGAAGAGCTGGCACGCTATGCGCTGACCATTGAGCAGCATTACGCCCGGCCTATGGATATCGAATGGGGCAAGGATGGCGTCGATGGCAAGCTGTACATCCTGCAGGCGCGCCCGGAAACAGTGCAATCGCGCGGCGTTGATGCGCTCAGGCGTTACCGCATGAAACAGCAGGGTAAGATTCTGGTGAGTGGCCGTGCCATCGGCCAGCGCATCGGCAGCGGCAGGGTGTGCATGGTGGCCAATGTCAGCGAGATCGGCAAGGTACAGGCCGGCGATGTGCTGGTAACTGACATGACCGATCCCGATTGGGAGCCGGTGATGAAGCTTGCGTCGGCGATCGTCACCAATCGCGGCGGCCGCACCTGTCATGCGGCGATTATCGCACGCGAACTGGGTATTCCGGCGGTGGTGGGTTGCGGCAACGCGACTGAAATTCTTAAATCTATTCAAGATGTTACCGTCTCGTGTTCGGATGGTGACGAAGGCAAGGTTTATCATGGCCTGTTGGATTTTGAAGTGCTGGATGTGTCGCTGGAAAGACTGCCCAAGCCTCCGGTCAAAATCAGCATGAACGTGGCGAATCCCGAACTGGCCTTCAACTTCAGCCGTCTGCCCAACTTTGGTGTGGGCTTGGCGCGGCTGGAATTTGTCATTGCGCGCATGATAGGCCTGCACCCGAAAGCGGCACTGGCTTACCCCAATTTGTCGCCTGAACTCAAGGTATTGGTCGAGACAAAATCAGCGGGCTACGCCACGCCGGTCGATTTCTATGTCGACAAAATGACCGAAGGGGTGGCGACACTTGCTGCAGCATTCTTCCCCAAGCCGGTCATCGTGCGGCTGTCCGATTTCAAGTCGAATGAATATTCCAGCCTGCTGGGCGGCAAGGAATACGAGCCAACCGAAGAAAACCCCATGATCGGGTTCAGGGGGGCTTCGCGCTATATTTCAGACAATTTCCGCGAGTGTTTCGCGCTGGAATGTCGTGCCATGCGTCGTGTGCGCGACGAGATGGGACTGACCAATGTGGAGATCATGATCCCCTTTGTGCGCACCCTGCAAGAAGCGCGAGGGGTGATCGCCGAGCTCGAAAAAAACGGCCTGAAGCGCGGTGTGAATGGCCTGCGCGTCATCATGATGTGCGAGATACCCTCCAACGCCATACTGGCGGATCAGTTCCTTGAGTATTTCGACGGCTACTCAATCGGTTCGAATGATCTGACCCAGCTGACACTGGGAATAGACCGCGATTCCGGGCTGGTGGCGGAAGGTTTTGACGAACGTAATCCGGCGGTCAAGGCGCTGCTCAGCATGGCGATACAGGCATGCCGCAAGGCCGATAAATATGTCGGCATCTGCGGACAGGGGCCTTCCGATCATCCCGATCTGGCGCAGTGGCTGGTGCAGCAGGGCATCGCAGCGATCTCGCTGACACCTGATACGGTGGTGGAAACCTGGTTGTATTTGGTAGAACAGGGGAAGTAGTCCGGGCGCAGCCATTTTGTAATTTTGTTGAGAATATTACTGTGCGACCCCACCTTGTAGCATTCCTCATGTACGTCGCCATGATCGTGCCACTGAAGGCGATGGCGATCGATCCGTTTTCAACGGAGGCTATGATTGAGTATGGGCCTCTGGATCAGGCAGTTGATGTTGATCACTGTGCCAAAGAAAAAATACTTTCCCCGCTAACGCTGACGGATGTGGTCGATCTGGCCCTGTGTAATAACCCGCAAACGCGCGCATTATGGGCGAGTGCCAGGCTGCAGGCGGCGCAGATTGGCGTAAGTACTGCAGCTTATCTGCCCACGCTGTCTGCACTGGGCAGTGTGTCCAACAACAAATCTCAAACAGCTAATCAACCCTCCGTGGACACCCTCAGCCAGACTGCCAGCCTGTCTGCCAGTTATCTGCTGTATGACTTTGGCGGACGCTCCGCCACGCTGGAAAATGCCAAACAATTGTTGATCGCGGCCAATGCCAGCCGCGATGCGACGCTGCAAAGCAGCTTTCTGAGCGCCGTACAAGCCTATTACGCGCTGCTATCGTCCCGTGCCAGTGTGCAGTCATTTCAAGTCGACGAGCTGAAGGCTCAGGAAAGTCTGGCAGCAGCTCAGGCCCGTTATCAGGCGGGTGTCGCAACGCCGGTCGATCGCTTGCAGGCGCAAACCACCTTGTCGCAAGCGAAGCTCAATCGCATCCGGGGCGAGGGGGAGGCAAGCAATGCACAAGGCACGCTGGCAACTATCATGGGTTTTGATGCATCCCAGCCTTACATGCTGCAGGCTGTAGCGGAAGAAACGCCTGACCCGGTGATCGAGCAGGATATCGGCAAGCTGATCGCGGAAGCGCGCCAAAAGCGCCCAGACTTGGCGGCTGCAGAGTCACAGATCAAGGCAGCCGAAGCACAGCTTCAGTCAAGCAAAGCCAGCGGAAGGCCCACGATCACTGTGGGCGCGATGGCTGGCCTTTCGAATCCCGAGATTCAAAGTAACAGTATAGGCATAACCTTGAGCATGCCGCTGTTTTCCGGCTTCAAAACTACCTACCAGGCGCGCGCTGCCGAGGCACAGATTGAAGGCAAAGTTGCGGAACGCGACCGTCTGGCCAACCAGATTGCACTGGACGTATGGAAAGCCTACCAGGGTATGCTGACCAACAGCCAGGCATTACGCTCGGCCGATGATCTGGTTACCGCCGCTACCGAATCCGAGAAGATGATACTCGGGCGCTACAAGGCGGGAGTAGGCAATATACTGGATACACTTTCGGCGCAGAGCGCCCTGGCCAATGCCCGCCAACAACGGGTCGCGGCGTTATATAATTTTTTGCTCAGCCGTTTTGTACTGGCACAGGCAATCGGCCAGCTCGACCTGACGCAAATATCTGTTAACAACCAATTCCGGCAAGAACGCAGTATTGGTATTCCCTAGGCAAATTGTTCGAAATTTAAAAATGAAATTACCGCTGAATAATCTGTTGCAGAAAAAACCTCTTCTGATCACACTGGCCCTGCTTCTTGCAGCAGGTCTTGCTGTTTGGAGGCTGATGCCCGCAAAAATGACAGCGGAAAGTCGCTATGTTACTGCCACCACCGAGCGCGGTGCGATCACGCAAACCGTGTCGGCGAATGGCACGCTTAATCCGGTCACCTTGGTGAATGTGGGAAGCCAGGTATCCGGCATCGTGAAGAAAATTTATGCGGATTTTAATGATCACGTAAGGGCCGGACAGATTTTGCTGGAACTGGACCCGGCGCTGATAGAAGCGCAGCTGCAGCAAAGCACTGCCAACGTGGAAAATGCACATGCAACGCTGGAGCTTGCACAAGCCAATGAAGCGCGTACGCGTGGGCTTTATGCACAGGAGTATGTCACCCGGCTGGAACTGGATCAGGCTGTGCAGGCGCTAAAATCGGCCCGAGCGCAACTTGCCGTCTATGAGGCACAGGCCAAGCGCGACCGCACCAATCTATCCTACACGGTGATACGCTCGCCGGTCTCCGGGGTGGTTGTATCGCGTGAAGTGAATACCGGGCAGACCGTGGCGGCGAGTTTTCAAACACCGACCCTGTTCAAGATTGCACAAAACCTGAGCAAGATGCAGATAGACACCAGCTATGCCGAGGCAGACGTGGGCAGCATCCATGTTGGACAGAAGGCAAATTTCAGGGTGGATGCATTCCCCAATCGCAGTTTTCAGGGTGTGGTGCATCAGGTACGACTTAACCCCACCACCCAGCAGAACGTGGTGACCTATAACGTCGTGGTGTCGGTTGATAATGCCGACCAGTCGCTGTTGCCTGGCATGACAGCCTATGTGAACATCATCCTTGCGCAGCGCAAGGACGTGGTGATGGTGCCCAATGCCGCCCTACGCTTCCGCCCTGCTGACGCAGTAAGCCGGGCGGAAAAGTCGGGCACAAATAGTACATCCGCGGGCCAGGGTGGAGACAGGCGTGAACGCAACAAGCCTGATGTCACGCCTATGGGGACAGTTTATGTCCTTGAAAACGGCCAACCTAAAGCAATTCGATTTGCTGTCGGCATCACAGATAATCGTAATACTGAAGTGCTCGGTGCTGACATCGGGGAAGGCGCCGTCGTCATCCTGGAAGACCGCCAGGCGTCCACTAAAAAATCAGGCAGCTCAGGTTTGAGACTTTTCTAGTGACAAGCCAAATGACTGAAGAGGTTATTAAAATTGAGCGGTTGTGCAAGAGCTACATCACTGATGCCGGTGCAGTGCCGGTATTGCATGACGTATCATTTTCCGTGATGCCCGGCGAGTTCGTCGCCATCATGGGGCCGTCGGGCTCTGGCAAATCGACCTTCATGAATATTCTGGGCTGCCTCGATGTGGCCAGCAGTGGCAGCTATCTCCTGAACGGACGCAATGTGCAGCATCAGAGTCGCGATGAACTGGCGCTGCTGCGCAATCAGGTAATCGGCTTCGTGTTTCAGGGTTTCAATCTGCTGCCGCGCGCCAACCTTGAAGAAAATGTGGCACTGCCCCTGATCTATCGTGGCATCTCGCGAGCCGAGCGCCTCAGGCAGGCCAACGTGATGCTGGAGAAAGTCGGCCTGGGTAAATATCATCTGTCGCGCCCCAACCAGATTTCCGGCGGCCAGCAACAACGTGTCGCCATTGCACGAGCACTGGTTAATCAACCCAAGTTGCTGCTGGCAGACGAGCCTACCGGTAATCTTGATACGCACACCAGCAAGGAGATCATGGCGTTTTTCAGTGAACTGAATAAACGCGATGGCATCACCATTGTTCTCATTACCCATGAAGCAGATATTGCCGCTTACGCCCAGCGCCTGGTCCGGCTGGCGGATGGACGCGTGGTCTACGATGGTCCTGTGGCTCAAGATCCTTACCATGCTCATACGGGTGCAACGGCATGATGCTCGCCATGCTCAGCGAAGCCTGGATGGCAATGTGGGCCAACCGTCTGCGCACCATCCTCACTATGCTCGGCATGGTTATCGGCGTAGGTGCTGTGATTTTGATGCTGGCCGTGGGGCAGGGGGCGCAACAACAGGTCCAGGCTTCGATCGCCGCGATGGGCAGCAACCTGTTCATTATTCTTTCCGGCTCTACCACTTCCGGCGGGTTGCGCATGGGGGGCGGAGCTGCGCCTTCTCTAACCGTGGACGATGCACTCAGCATTGAAGAATTGCCACTGGTCGCAGCCGCCGCTCCCTCCGCACCTGGTACAGCGCAACTGGTTTACGGCTCCAACAACTGGAGCACGCAGGTGATAGGCACCACGCCCAGCTACCTCACCGTGCGCGACTGGCGTCTTGCGTCAGGCATACCTTTCACCGACTCGGACATCCGTTCAGCAACGCGCGTAGCGCTGCTGGGACAGACCGTGGCGCAGAATCTGTTCGCTGATGAGGACCCGGTAGACAAGACCATACGCATCAAAAATAGTCCCTATGTCGTGCTGGGCGTGCTGGCAGCCAAGGGCCAGAGCCTGGACGGGCGCGATCAGGATGACACGGTGCTGGTGCCGGTGACCACCGCGCAACGTAAATTGTTCGGCAGTCAGTTTGCCGGCTCGGTGAGATTCATCATGACTCAGGCCGAGTCGGCAGAGGTGATGCCGCAGGTGGAAAAATCCATCAACGAGTTACTGCGCCAGCGTCATCGCATTCGTGAAGGCGCTGAAAATGATTTCACCGTGCGCAACCTGACAGCCATGGCGAATACCGCAGCAGAGACCGCCCAGGTGATGTCGCTGATGCTGGGTGCGATTGCATCTATCTCGCTGCTGGTGGGCGGCATCGGCATCATGAACATCATGCTAGTCTCGGTGACCGAACGCACCCGCGAGATCGGCATCCGCATGGCCATCGGCGCACGCGGCAAGGACATCCTGCTGCAATTCCTGCTGGAAGCGATCATTATCTCCATTATCGGCTGCCTGATAGGGGTGCTGCTCGGTGTGGGAGGTGCTTACGCAGTGAGCGTGATTACCGGCATGTCGGTGGTGGTCACCATCACCTCTATTGTCACTGCCTTTGTGGTGGCTGGAGGGGTTGGTATATTTTTCGGCTGGTATCCGGCACGCAAGGCATCCATGCTGCGTCCGATAGATGCGCTGCGTTTTCAGTAATTGGGTATTCGTTCATTTTGTTGATTATATTCAATATTATGACGTGTCGCAGCCGTAATAATTATGCCATATCGTTTGTTTTTTTTATTCAATAAGGAGTTGTGTTGTTTAAGTTAATTGGTGCCGTTTTGGGTTTTTACTTTTTTGGCTTTTTTGGAGCCTTAGCCGCATTTTTCTTCGGAAGCATGGTTGATCGTTCCATATCCTATGGCATAGGGGGGGTAAACCCGCTAAGTCGTGCACATCGCCAATCTGTATTTCTGGGTACTGTATTTATTTTGATGGGCAAAATTGCCAAGGCAGACGGGCATATTTCGCAAAATGAAATATCCCATGTTGAACAGCTCTTTCAAAAGCTGGGAATGAGCCCTGAGCACAGGCAGCAGTCAATTGCGCTGTTTAAAAAAGGCGCGGCGCAAGACTTTGATATCAGGCCGGTCTTGAATGAATTTATGGCTGTTTGTGGACACACAAACAGCTTGAGGCAAATGTTGCTGGTTTATCTGATCGTGATGGCCTTGGCAGATGGAAATATTGACCCTGCGGAAGAAAGTCTGCTCAAAGAAATTGCCCAGTATCTTGGATATAGCCAAGAAGCATTCAGACAAATTCTGGCAATGGTGATTAACCAGGCACACTTTGCGGGCGGTCAGGCAGGCAGTGGTAGCGGCCTGGATGATGCCTATAAGGCACTGGGTGTAAACAAGGACAGCAGCGAGCAGGAAGTGAAGCGTGCATATAGAAAATTAATGAGCCAATACCATCCTGACAAATTAATGGGGCAGGGAGTGCCGGAAGATATGATTGCAGTGGCAACGGCGCAAGCACAGGAAGTGCAGGCCGCTTATGACTTGATCAAGAAGAGCAGAATCTAGATTGGAGGGAGGTTTAATCATGTTGCTGTCACTGTTTCAATGCTGAATGACTGCATCAATCAACTGTAAGTCTGCTTGTTATGGCGTTATGGCAAGTGAAACGGGGCCAAGAGTGCCGGCGAAGTGTGTCGACGATGATCGAGGAAGGTTATTCATAGGAAGAAATTCAAGAAATAAATAATCCTCAATTCCGGATTACGCGCGGATCAACAATACAGGGACGGACGATTCACGCACTACGCCCTCTGCAACGCTGCCTAACAACAGTCGAGTTAAACCGGTTCGACCGTGAGTTCCAATGACGATCAAGTCAGCTGAACAGTTTTGTGCTTCGTTATTGATGACATCGACCACACCCTGACCAAGATCATCAAGCAGAGTGATTTCCGCTGAGGCCCCGGATTGTTGTACTTTTTCAGCAGCCTCAGCGAGTGTTTTTTCAGCAGCTTTGCGCGCAGCTTTTTGCATGGCTACACTATTTACGTATTCATACCCCTCGGCGCCAATCGGTAAAATTTCTTCAAGCACATATACCAGGCGCAATTGAGCCTTGCCGTCGGCCAGTTTGATTGCTTCCTGCAAAGCTCGTTCAGAAGTCGAGCTACCATTAATTGGAACCAGAATACGTTGGTACATGAAAGTCTCCAATCTGGCATGAGGAATTGATCCAAAGAATCGGCTAACTGTTCAGGGTTCACCATCCCCTGCGTGAATACTTGCGTAGTTTTTCCTGTTGTTCTTTGGTCAGAATGGCTTCCATACGTTTTTGCGCTTCCACACCTGTGTCATACATTTTTTGCTGCATCTGGCCTAATTTTTTATAGGCTTTGTCGATCGCTGCAGAATCTTGTTTGGGAGCAGCGTATAAATCACGCAATTCAGACTGTTGATCCATTATTTCACCCATCAGAGCCCAATTTGTTTTGCGTGTTTCATCCTGGATTTTATTGATTTTTGCTTGCTGCTCATCAGTCAAATCCAGCGCTTCAAAAAGCCCCATTCTGCCGCCCATCATGCCGGGCCCCATGCCACCATAGCCATACCCCCCCATCATTCCGGGTCCCATATGACGTCCCATAGGGTTGCCGTCCCACATCATGCCGGGCCCCATGCCGTAGCCACCGCCCATCATTCCAGGTCCCATATAGTATGGCGGGTATCCTGACGGATTTTGTGCCTTGGGATCAGCCGCCATCAGCGTGGGGGAGGTAATAACAAGCATGGCTGCGTATGCGATTGCAACTATCATAACAAAGCGAGTGGATTGTTTCATTTCAGTCTCCTATCGGATAAAGTCTGTAGAACAATAATTTTGGCTTGCGAATAACAACACTATTTTTCGAGAATATCATTCCGCTTTTGCAGAAACTCCTCCCGGCTTATTTCACCGCGTGCATAGCTGCCCTTAAGAGTGTCGAGTGGGGTTGGTATGTCCGGTATCTCTTTTTTGCTTCGATCACCCATGCTTTTGCCAAGCAGAAGTTTCAGTAGATAAAAAATAACGAACAGGGGAATAAAGAAGAGCATGCCCATCCAAATCCATCCAATCAGCATTCCTCCTCCAAACATCCAATTGTGGTCGTACCAGTGTCCGTACATATTGGCCTTCCCGGATTTGTAAATCGAAAACCCGGCTACTAATCAAGGAGCCCAGTTTTCTTATATTGAAAGGTTAATACCGCCACCTTGAAATAAATATAAGAAAACTGCCTAATTGGACATAAGGGAAACCCTTAGTTATGCAACAGGGTGAAGTATTGGAAAGCTAATGATGCAGTGTGGCGAGGCAGGATATCGGGGAATAATCGGCCAGGGCGACCAGTCTGGCCGTCTTGCGCGACCGGAGTCTCTGCTTCCGGAAAAGCAGACAATCCTTGCGGTACTTGTGTTTTAGCGCCAGTTGTGCGAGACGTTTGGTAACCGGCCATATAAGCCCAAGGCATACTGCAAGTGTCAAAATGCTCGACTGATCCGCCTGAAGCCAGAGATGCAACAGTGAGGGTTGCAGAGATAAAGGTATCGTCAATCCCTGCGCTTTTGATCTCGCAATTGGAGTTGTAGTGGCGACTGATAACGCGAGTTTAGCTTTTCTTCATGAACCGTCGGTTTAAAGAGTATCTCCATACTCTGTAACCCAGTAAAACGCTGAGAACTGTTACATAAATAAGCGGTTGGGTCACGTCCTGCTTCACCAGCAGCCAGTAATGCAGCACTGCAAGAATGGCGATGGGATAAATCAGACGGTGCAGCATCTGCCAGCGCCTGCCAAGTTTTTTCCTCATCGCATTAGTCGAGGTGATGGCCAGCGGTACCAGTAGGACAAAAGCAGTAAAGCCGATGGTGATAAACGGCCGCTTGATGACATCCTTGTAGATGCCATTCAGGTCAAAAAACTGGTCTAGCCAGATGTAGGTGATGAAGTGCAGCAGGGCATAAAAGAATGCAAATAGACCGGCCATGCGCCGCAGCCTGATCAGCCATGACCAGCCGCTGATATGGCGCAGGGGAGTAATGGACAGTGTGACCAGCAGCAATACCAGTGTCCAGGTGCCGAGCGAGCGTGTGATGAACTCGATCGGATTGGCGCCCAGCAGGCTGAAATAGGCTAGCCCGGCCAGTCTCAGGAGCGGAAAAAGGCCGGCAAGGAAGAGCGCTGCTTTCAGCTGGACAAAATATTTCATTAATAGAATTTCTTCAAATCCATGCCGCTGTACATATGGGCGACTTGTTCGGCATAGCCATTGAACATCAGGGTTTCGCGTTTTGAAAATTCACCGATGCGGCGTTCCCTGGCCTGGCTCCAGCGCGGGTGATCGACATTTGGATTGACGTTGGCAAAGTAGCCATATTCGCTCGGATTGGCTTTCATCCATGAGCTGGCGATGGGGGTCGAGGAAAAACGAATTTTGACGATGGATTTTGCACCTTTAAAGCCATATTTCCAGGGGGCGACCAGTCTGACCGGCGCGCCATTCTGCTTGGGCAGCACCTCTCCATACAGACCCAATGCCAGGATGGTAAGAGGGTGCATGGCTTCATCCATGCGCAATCCTTCCACATAAGGCCAGTCAAGCACGCTGGTGCGTTGTCCCGGCATTTGTTTTGGATCGTGCAGGGAGATGAATTCCACAAATTTTGCATTTCCGTTGGGCTGTACCTGTTTGATCAATTCACTCAGCGGGAAGCCTGCCCAGGGAATCACCATGGACCAGCCTTCTACGCAGCGCAAGCGGTAAATGCGCTCTTCCAGCGGTGCGAGTTTAAGCAAGGCATCGATATCGTAGGTCTTTGGTTTTTTGACTTCGCCTTCAACGGTGATGGTCCACGGGTGAGGATTCAGTGTGCCCGCCAATTGCGCAGGGGAATATTTATCCGTACCGAATTCATAGAAATTGTTATAAGTGGTGACATCCTTGTAAGGCGTCAACGGCTCATTGGCGCTCAATACACTTTTACGCAAACCACTTAGTTTTGTTGTGTTCGCCTCAGCTTCCTGACTGCCCAATAGCAAACCTGGTGCTGCCAGGCCCGCAGTAATGACGCCCAGGGCGTGTGCAGACGAGCTGATAAAGTCACGGCGTGACAGATATGCCTGTTGACTGGTAATTTCAGATGATTTTATATCGCTGGGTTTCTTGATAAGCATGGCAACCTCCTATGGGTCTAATGTGTAATTGTTAGTGTTTCAATGCTTGGTCGATGTCCAATGTCATTCTCTGCAGAGAATCGGAAATCGTCTTATTGCCCGTATTTTAAGAGCGGCTCTGCCCAATTTTAGTTCATCTGATAATTCTTCTGGCGTAAAATGCGCGTTTTACCTATTTCGGCTTTATATATGACAGTTCGCACGCGTTTTGCTCCCAGTCCTACCGGCTACCTGCATATCGGCGGCGCCCGCACCGCGTTGTTTTCCTGGGCTTATGCGCGCAAGCATGGCGGCGCATTCATCTTGCGCATCGAGGATACCGATGTCGAACGCTCCACCCCCGAGGCGGTGCAGGCAATTCTGGATGGCATGGCATGGCTGAATTTGCAGCACGACGAGGGTCCTTTTTACCAAATGCAGGGCATGCCGCGTTACCGCGAAGTGATCCAGCAGATGCTGGCTGCGGGCACTGCCTATTATTGCTATACCACACCGGCAGAACTTGATGCATTGCGCGAGGCGCAACGCGATCGCAACGAAAAGCCGCGTTATGACGGACGCTGGCGTCCAGAGCCGGGTAAGCGTCTGCCTGAAGTACCAGGGGGCGTGAAGCCCGTGGTGCGCTTTAAAAACCCGACCGAGGGAATAACCGCTTGGAAAGATCTGGTCAAAGGCGATATCGAGTTTGCCAACAGCGAACTGGATGACTTGGTGATCGCACGCGCCGACGGCACGCCAACCTACAATTTCTGTGTGGTGGTGGACGATTGGGATATGAAAATCACCCATGTGATACGCGGCGACGATCACGTCAACAATACGCCACGCCAGATTAATATACTCAAGGCCTTGGGTGCGACAGTGCCGCAATATGCACATCTGTCGATGATACTGGGCGATGATGGGCAGAAGCTGTCAAAGCGCCACGGCGCGGTGAGCGTGATGCAGTATGACGAGGATGGTTATTTGCCAGAGGCGGTAATCAATTATCTGGCCCGTCTCGGCTGGTCACACGGCGATGAAGAAGTATTTTCAGTCGCACAATTCTGCGAGTGGTTTGACCTCGATCACATCACCCCATCTGCTGCGCAGTTCAATACTGAAAAATTGAACTGGCTGAACAGCCACTACCTGAAATTGGCAGACAATGCGCGGTTGGTCAGCCTTGTACTGCCGCGTCTGGAGTCGCGCGGGGTTAAGGTTGGCGCGGCTCCGGCACTGGAGGCGGTGGTTGCACTTTACAAAGAGCGTGTTGCCACGCTCAATGAACTGGCCGATGCCGCAGAGGTGTTTTACATCGATCTCCACCCGGAACAGGCACTGCTGGATGCACATATGACTGCAGATGCGCTGCCTGCCCTGCACGAACTGGCGCAGCGCTTGGCCAGTGTGGCATGGGAAGCACCTGCCGTTGCTGCCCTAATCAAGGAGCTGATCACAAAGCACGGTCTGAAAATGCCGAAACTGGCGATGCCCTTGCGCGTGATGCTGGTGGGGCAGACCCAGACTCCCTCGGTCGATGCCCTGGTCACAGTCTTTCCGCGCGATCTGGTATTGGCGCGTATGGAACGGCAGTTGGGTAAATTATCTACCTGATGCGAGGGCGGCCATTGCCTTGGTTAATCATCCCAATCCGGAAAGTTCGGGATATTCACCGTATCCGTATCGAACACGCCCTTGGCTGCTTGAGTATGGCAGGCATCGCAATAGCTTAAGGATTTCACATCCTTGTTGCCACTGATCATCCTTTCCGGGATCTCGTGGTGCTTGCGCTTGATGTAACGCACCTCAGTAATGCGTATTGGGGCTTCGCCCTGTGCGGTGGACTGTGCGATCTTTCGTGAGCGCTTGTGGTAAGACTTGTCTGCAGCGTTCGCTATTGCATAGTCATGAATAACGGTCAGCGTGTCCTTGTCGAGCTCGGCGTTGGCACCGAAATGTTTGCTCAATGCCTCGGGAGACAGCAATTTTTCCCAGGATTTTGCAGGCAACAAACCCGGTTGATAGGCAAAGTGGCAGGAACCGCATTCATCCTTGTATTGTTTGTTATCGACGGGGACGATTTCTTTTTGGCGCAGTGGCGTAAAGATTGCCTCTAGCAATCCCGCTTCTGCGGCTGCCAGTCCACAGGTTAACGACAGGGCAATTGCCAACAATATTGCCACTGATAATTTATTTTTCATCATCTCTCTCCAAAATTTAACGGCTCCGCAGATAGCTGGTGCAGTTGATATCGCATTTTTGCGTTCTTGCTTACCAGGTCAATTTAACCGCGACAACCATGCCGAGCACACCCGCTTCGGCTATGCCTGCATGGTTCACAGGGACGGATGAATTCGCTGACAGGTTTGCGGCATAAGCCAGCAACAAGGCACCCGTTCCAGCCAGCAGCACATGCAAATTGTCCGGATCCGACAATCCTTCCTCCAGACTAATATCATGCCAGTGCGCATACAAACCGGTAACGATAGTGGCTGCCGCCATCGCTACCGTGGCTTTCGCCAAAGTGGCATGCCTGCCGTTCACATCCCGTGGCGGACAGCTATTCCCCTCGCACTCCTCGGGCGGAGTCAATGCAGTCAGGGTCGCCAACGCAACTGTGCCAATCCCCAAGTATTGGTGGGCCTTGCTGCCCGAAAGCAGCGGAGGTTCGAATTCTGCTGCCGGCGTTACAGGTGTCGTGATGGCGTTGGGTTTTGCAGTTTCGGTATCATTTGCCGCCAGCATAAAAGACCGGGTGTCCGGCGTATAAAATCTGCTCGCAGGCAACGTGTAATCAATTGTCTTTTCTGCCGCGTACCCTGTTCCCACCGATACGGAAAAGCCCAATATGGATAAACAAAGACCCGCGGCAAGTTGCTGTAGTCTGAAATCAATTCTCAATCTTATCTCCTTGAACCATATTATTTTTATTTCTTAAGTGGCAAAGCCGGCTCCTACCTTTGTTACTGCTGGGCATTGGGTCAATATTTCAACATATTCATCAGATTGCGATTTTGCGGTACAAAAAACGGGCGCCATGCTACCAGAACATTGATATTTGAAAACCCGAAAATGCTGGTGTTGTGAAACAATCGTTCTAGAACAAGGAAGCTGTGGTAGAATGCGCGCCCTTTGATTTGTACTAGGTATCATCACATGTCGTCGCGCCAACTCCGTAATATCGCCATCATCGCTCACGTTGACCATGGAAAAACAACCATGGTGGACAAGCTGCTTGCCCAGACTCAAACTTTTGCTGCTCACCAGCAGGTGGCAGAACGCTTCATGGATAGCAACGATCTGGAAAAAGAGCGCGGCATTACCATTCTGGCGAAGAATTGCTCGGTAGCCTATGAAGGCGTGCAGATAAACATTGTGGACACCCCTGGACACGCCGACTTCGGTGGCGAGGTTGAGCGCGTACTGTCCATGGTTGACGGCGTATTGCTGCTGGTAGATGCAGTTGAAGGCCCGATGCCACAAACTCGCTTTGTGACCAAAAAAGCCTTGGCGCTTGGTTTGAAGCCTATTGTTGTTATCAATAAAATTGACCGTCCTGGTGCTCGCCCTGAATGGGTAGTTGACCAGACTTTCGACTTGTTCGACAAGCTGGGTGCAACTGATGAACAGATGGATTTCCCCATTGTATATGCATCAGCTTTAAACGGTTTCGCAACCCTGGATCCCAATACCCCAAGTTCTGATATGCGCCCGCTGTTTGACACGGTATTGAAACATGTCAAACAGCCGCAAGGCGACAGTAATGCACCATTGCAATTCCAGATTTCAGCGCTTGACTATTCCAGCTTTGTTGGCCGTATCGGTGTTGGTCGCGTGACTCGCGGCACAATTAAACCGGGTCAGGAAGTCATGGTTTTGAACGGCGACAAACCACCTAAAAAAGCGCGCGTTAATCAGGTACTTGGCTTCCGTGGTGTTGAACGCGTGTTGATGGACGAAGCGTCGGTCGGTGACATTATTCTGGTTAACGGTATTGAAGATATCGGTATCGGTGTCACGATTGCCGATGTGAGCAAGCCGGAAGCGCTACCTATGCCCAAGGTGGATGAACCGACACTTTCAATGAACTTCCAGGTGAATACGTCGCCACTGGTTGGTCAGGAAGGTAAGCTTATTACAAGCCGTCAGATTCGTGACCGCCTGAATAAGGAGTTGTTGGTAAACGTTGCTCTGCGTGTAGAAGACACTGCTGATGCGGACTCATTACTGGTGTCCGGCCGTGGTGAATTACACCTGACCATCTTGCTGGAAAATATGCGCCGTGAAGGATTTGAAATGGCGGTTTCCAAGCCACGAGTTGTTTATCGTACGGTGAATGGCGAGAAGCAGGAACCATACGAAATGCTGACCGTGGACGTTGAAGAAGGGCACCAGGGTTCAGTTATGGAAGAGTTGGGGCGTCGTCGCGGCGATTTGCAGGATATGCAACCGGATGGTAAAGGCCGGGTACGTTTGGAGTATCGCATTCCTGCACGCGCGCTGATCGGCTTCCAGGGTGAATTTATGACCATGACACGCGGTACAGGTTTGATGTCGCACGTGTTTGATGAATACGGTCCGGTTAAACCAGACATGCCAAGCCGTCATAACGGCGTGCTGATTTCTCAGGATTCAGGTGAAGCCGTAGCTTACGCACTGTGGAAGCTGGAAGACCGCGGCCGTATGATCGTTGCCCCTGGCGATAAAGTATACGAAGGCATGATTATTGGTATCCATAGCCGTGACAATGACCTGGTGGTTAACCCTATCAAGGGTAAGCAACTGACCAACATCCGTTCATCGGGTACTGACGAAGCTGTGCGTTTGACTCCACCGATCAAACTGACCCTCGAAAGTGCCGTTGAGTTTATCGATGATGATGAACTGGTCGAAATTACACCACTGTCGATTCGTGTACGTAAGCGTTACTTGACTGAAAACGAGCGCAAGAGGTCTGGTCGCGCTTAATAGAAATGCGAGTTTCGGTGTAGGCTAACCCGCAGGGTTAAACCGCGATAGCGGTGGCCGTAACCAAAATGAACGCAAGATAGAGTAGTCAGGCAGGCAAAAGAAGGGGCGCGCAAGCGCCCTTTTTTTATAGCGTGCCCGGAGTAAGCTGCACGGCAAGGGTGTCGTGGGTGGCTGCGAAGCTGGAGGAAGCCGAAGTCAAAGAGCGTTCCCCCTTTATTAGACCATTACAATTGACAGAGGAGTCCAGTCGTTGCTTTTACAGCCCAGCCACCACCATCACCCATTCCCCTTTTTCCTGGTGAATGCCGCATTCTCTCCAGAACAGTGCGTTGCGCTTGAGCAGCTGTTTTCGCAAGACATTGAATGGCAGCATCGTGACGCTGCGTTTTACCGCTGTTCTCTCGTCGACGTTACCGAAATTATTCCTGCAACTTTTCAGACTGAAATACTCGCCAGGATGCGCGAGATTACTGGATTGCCGCTCGTCAATCGTGTGCTGGTCACGGCTCAACGTATGCAGCCCGGACAAGTCATTGGTATACACAGCGACCGGCCGCTATTGGGCTATGAAATTGCGCGCCTGGTTGTGCAACTCAATAAGCAATGGCAAGCTGAACATGGCGGTGTTCTGGAATTATTTTCATCGCCAGAGGGCGAAGCCGTATTCGGTGTTAATCCTGAATACAACAAAGCCTTTGGCTTCCTGCTGCACGCGAATTCCTATCATGGCGTTACCGAAGTTACCCAGCCGCGCCAAACCGTAGTCTTCAATTTCTGGCACATGGCGAATACACCCGAACTGGCGGCGCACGTAGAAGCCTTGTTTGCCAACCTTCATTTCTCGGAATTTCCAGCAGCGCTCAATCCTGTTGCGTCGGCAGCAGAATCGAGTTTGTCCGAAGAGGTGACATTTCTGGCGGGCACAGCAGCGGTTGCACTGCAACGCTGGGGCTATGACGCGGCAACCGTTGTGAGCGGATACCGGCACAGCGCAGGACTTTCAACCTGCGATACTAGGGATGCAGAAACCTATGCAGCCGTGCTGCTGGCGGACTGGGTGGCGTACTTGTACCGGGATTCATTTGATCTGCTACGCTGGAATAGCTTGCAAAGCGCACTTGCCGGAATGGAAATGTTTCCGCGCCTGATGCCCACATGGCAGCTTTGCCTGCCGGAATGGAAAGAATTGCCTCGGTCGTGATGATCAAGCCAGCAACTGGACTTTATCGGCTTCAGTAGACTGGGCGTCACTTGGTTTATACTTCACACATTGTTTTTTTGAATATTTGTTATGCTTGAAATCCTGCTTGTTGTCACCGTACTGACCCTCTTGCTCGCCGTTGCACTGCTGGTGATGCAGCGCCAATTGCCCGCGCACTCAGCCAAGGTGCTGGAGCAGCAGCATCGTGCAATGCTGTCCGACCTGCATGATGGCCTGAACAAGCAGGGTGACCGCCTGATCGCGAGCCAGAACGACCAGTCCGAGCGCCTGCGCAAGGCGGTGGCCGAGGAACTGCGCGCCACGCGCGATGCGGTGCACGCGCTGCAGGCCAAGCAGGATGCGCTGCGCAACGAGATCCTGACGCAGACGCTGGCCAAGCTGGCCGAGCAGGGCAGGGCCGACCAGGAGCTGATACAGAATTCCTTCCGCAATGCCACGCAGCATTTGTCCGGCAGCGTGGAAGCGCTGGCCAAGTCGGTGGACGGGCGTCTGGAACAAATCAGCGGCAAGGTCAGCGAGCGGCTGGACGAAGGCTTCAAGAAAACCAATGAGACTTTCGTCAACGTGATGGCGCGGCTGGCCACCATAGACGAGGCGCAGAAGAAGATAGACGGACTGACCACCAATGTGGTGAGCCTGCAGGAGCTGCTGGGTGACAAGCGTTCGCGCGGTGCCTTTGGCGAGGTGCAGCTGGAGGGGCTGGTGCGCAATATCATGCCTGCGCAGGCCTATGCGATGCAATACACGCTGCCCAACGGCACTCGTGCCGACTGCGTGCTGAAGCTGCCCGAGCCCACCGGCATGGTGGCGGTGGATTCAAAGTTTCCATTGGAAAACTATCACCTGATGTTCTCTGCCGCCAGTCCGACGGAACGCACGGTGGCAGAGCGCCAGTTCAAGGCAGACATAAAGAAGCATGTTGACGACATTGCCGGCAAATACATCATCCCCGATGTGACGTCGGACGGCGCGGTGATGTTTATTCCGGCCGAGGCGGTGTTTGCCGAGATCCACGCGCATCATCCCGAGGTGGTTGATTACGCGATGCAAAAGCGCGTGTGGATCGTCTCCCCGACCACCTTGATGGCGGTGTTGAATACTGCGCGTGCCGTGCTGAAAGATGTGGAAACCCGCAAGCAGGTACATATCATCAAGGATGAGCTGGGTAAGCTGGGCAAGGATTTCGGCCGCTTTGACGAGCGCATGAAGAAACTTGCCGACAATATCCGCAAGGCACACGAAGAAGCGGCCAATGTGGAAATTTCCAGCCGCAAAATCAGCCAGCGCTTTGCCAGCATAGAGCGGGTAGATCTTGATCATCTGCCTGTTCTGCCGGTGGTTTCTGCCGAGCTTGAGTAGGTAATAATTTAATTTCATTGAATAATTTATAGTTTCGCTATTAATTTCATCCAACTGGCCGCACATCACAACGTATGAAAATCGCAATCGCACAACTTAATTGCACACTCGGTGATTTATCCGGGAATGCTGCGAAAATTCTGGATTACGCCAATCGCGCAAAGCAGCAAGGCGCTGCACTGCTGCTTACCCCTGAACTGAGCCTGTGCGGTTATCCGCCGGAAGACCTGCTGTTGCGTGACGGCTTTTACCATGCATGTGATGTTGCACTGAATAATCTGGCACTACAAGTCGAGGGCATAACAGTAGTAGTAGGGCATCCGCATGAGTTGGGGGGTAAGCGTTATAACGCCGCCTCGGTGCTGAGAGATGGCAGAATTATTGCCACTTACCACAAACACGAACTGCCTAATTACAGCGTATTTGATGAAGAGCGCTACTTCACGCGCGGTGCGGCACCTTGTGTGTTTGAGCTGCAAGGGATCAAATTTGCACTAAATATTTGTGCAGATATCTGGCAGGAGCATGCTGCACAAAAGGCGCTTGATGCCGGCGCACAGATATTGCTGGTGCTAAATGCTTCGCCCTATCATCTCGACAAACAGCAATCCCGTTATGAGGCTATCCGCGATCGGACCGGGGAAACCCGGCTACCGGTGGTGTACGCCAATATGGTGGGCGGGCAAGATGAATTGGTGTTTGACGGAGCCTCGTTTGCAATGTCTGCCGATGGCCATTTGACCCATCAGTTTGCCTCGTTTGAGGAAACACTGGGGCTGCTTGAAATTCGGGAAGGGCGACTGCTTGATGGCGAGATAGTGGCGGATCTGATCAAGGAAGCCAGCATCTATAAGGCACTGTGCCTGGGCGTAAAAGATTATATCGGCAAGAACCGTTTTCCCGGTGTCTTGCTGGGCCTGTCCGGTGGCATTGACTCTGCACTCACCCTGGCGGTGGCAGTGGATGCGCTCGGTGCCGACAAAGTGCGCGCGGTGATGATGCCATCGCCCTACACCGCGCAAATCAGCGTGGATGATGCGCGCGAAATGGCCGGCATTCTGGGTGTGCGCTATGACGAGCTCGATATTCAGCCTGCTTTCAAGTCGCTGCTGGATACGCTCGATCCGATGTTTCATGGTTTGCCGACAGATACCACAGAAGAAAATTTGCAGGCGCGCATTCGTGGAAATTTGCTGATGGCGCTTTCAAACAAGACGGGGTCCCTCGTTTTAACCACCGGTAACAAGTCGGAAATGACCGTGGGTTATTGCACGCTGTACGGCGACATGGCGGGCGGTTTTGCAGTGCTTAAGGATGTCAGCAAGACCTGGGTATACCGCTTGTCTAACTATCGCAACACGCTGGGATCTGTAATCCCGCAGCGCATCATCACCCGCCCGCCTAGTGCCGAACTAAAGCCTGACCAGACCGACCAGGACAGCCTGCCGCCTTATGATGCGCTGGATGCGATCATGGCTTATTATGTTGAGGAAAACCTCGCCATTGGCGAAATTGTCGCACTCGGCTATGCAGAAGCAGATGTGCGGCGCGTGGTGAAACTGATCCGCATCAATGAATACAAGCGCCGTCAGTCACCGGTCGGCATACGCATCACCCATCGCGGTTTTGGCAAGGACTGGCGCTATCCGATTACCGCGCGTTACCAGGATGATTTTTAGTACGCTATACTTACAAAACAAACACAATCTTTGCCGGAGCTACCATGAAAAAAATTGAAGCCATCATTAAGCCATTCAAACTCGATGAAGTGCGCGAGGCCTTGTCTGAATTAGGAGTGAGTGGCTTGACCGTGACCGAAGTAAAGGGCTTTGGCCGTCAGAAAGGCCACACCGAGTTATATCGGGGCGCTGAATATGTGGTCGATTTTCTGCCCAAGATCAAGCTTGAAGTGGTGGTAACGTCAGCAATGCTGGATACGGTAGTGGATGCCATTGTCAAAGCTGCGCATACCGGCAAAATCGGCGATGGCAAGATTTTTGTGAGCCAGATTGAGCGTGTGATCCGTATCCGTACCGGAGAAACGGACGACGCAGCCATTTAAATCCGCGTTTAAATCACTGGTTTCTTAGCCGGTTGACTTCAAAAGCACCCATACTGCGCCACCCCCACCGGCATTCGCCGGCGCTTCACAAAACGCCAGCACTTGCGGGTGTTGCGTCAGCCAATTTCGCACGCGAATTTTCAATATCCCTTCACCACCTTCTGCGCGCCAGCCTTTGCCGTGTATTACACATACGCAACGCAAGCCGTGGTGCAGGGCATGATGCAGAAATTCAACCAGAAAACGGCGAGCCTCTTCACTGGTATGACCATGCAAATCGATTGTGTCCTGGACAGGCCACTGACCGCGCCGCAGCTTGCGCAGTGTCATATTATTGAGTCCCGAGCGCAAAAATGAGCTGGGTGCCTCATCGCTGGTGTGGTGATCGGATAAACTGTCAGAAATAGCAGGGGACGGAAAAACTGTACTACGGGGTGGCTTGCATCGTACGGGAGGGGAGGGAAGAACGCGGTTTGAAGGTGCGATGGGCGTCACACCTTCGACCGCCTGCTGGAACAACTCACCATCAGAAGGTGCGGGCTGTTCCAGGTTTTTCTTCATGCGCGAAAATATTTATTAAGACTTATCCTGCGCCGCTTATGACTTGCCCAGCGAGGCCAAGTATTTGTCCGCATCCAGTGCCGCCATGCAGCCAGTCGCAGCGCTGGTTACGGCCTGGCGATAGATCTGGTCCTGCACGTCGCCTGCTGCAAACACACCGTCTATGCTGGTGGCCGTTGCATTGCCCTGATGGCCGCCACCACCGCGTGTATCAAGGTAACCGTTGGTCATCTTGAGCTGGCCGGTGAACAGATCCGTATTCGGCTTGTGGCCGATTGCGATGAACACACCGGTGAGTGCGAAATCCTGTTTGGCACCTGTCTGCGCATGTTTGAGACGCATGCCGGTGACGCCGCTGTTATCGCCCAACACTTCGTCCAGAGTCTGGTTGAGTTGCAGGGTAATCTTGCCTTCCTTTACTTTCTCCATCAGGTGATCAATCATGATCCTTTCGGCGCGGAAGGTGTCGCGTCTGTGCACCAATGTAACGTGGCGGGCGATGTTGGACAGGTACAATGCTTCTTCAACGGCAGTATTACCGCCACCAACCACCGCAACATCCTGCCCGCGATAAAAGAAACCGTCACAGGTAGCGCAGCCGGAAACGCCTTTGCCCATGAACTTTTCTTCTGAAGGCAGGCCCAGATACTGGGCAGATGCGCCTGTTGCAATGATCAGCGCATCGCAGGTATACGTGCCTGAATCACCGATCAATTGGAAAGGTTTTTGTTGCAGCTTGGCAGTATGGATATGATCGAAGATGATATTGGTTTCAAAGCGCTCCGCATGCTTCTGGAAACGTGCCATTAAATCAGGCCCTTGCACGCCCATGGCATCGGCCGGCCAGTTGTCTACCTCGGTGGTGGTCATCAGTTGGCCGCCTTGCGCCATGCCGGTAATCAGCACGGGTTTGAGGTTGGCACGTGCGGCGTAAACGGCAGCCGTGTATCCGGCCGGACCTGAACCGAGAATAATGAGCGGGTGATGTTGGGTTGTATTTTCCATGGCTGACTATCGGTGCAAATATAAATGAATAATATCGAAATTTAACAGTGACGAGCCTGTCTGTCGAGTAAAATACTAAGATTGTGATGACACGAATACTTATCCCCGTCTATTTATTGCTGGCTTTATCTGGCGCATCGGCTGCCGATATGCCCGGCATTCCTGAGTTTATCAATGAGATGGTGGCCAAGCATCAATTCAAGCGTGAGGAATTGGTGCAAGTCTTTCACCAAGCGCAGCATCGTCAGGATGTGATCGATGCAATGAATACCCCATCCACAACCAAGCCATGGCTGGAGTACAGGGCTGCATTCATCAACCCCAAGCGGATAGATGGCGGAATCAAGTTTTGGCAGAAACATGCAGATGCTTTGGAGCGCGCAGAAAAACTATACGGTGTGCCTCAGGAAATAATTATCGCAATCATAGGGGTGGAGACACTGTATGGCCGCCAGGCAGGCAACTACCGCACCCTGGATGCGTTAACGACGCTTACCTTTGATTACCCGCGCAGGGTTGATTTTTTTCGGAATGAATTGGAACAGTATCTATTGCTGGCACGCGAGCAGAACTTCGACCTGCTGAGCATACGTGCTTCCTATGCAGGTGCTTTGGGTATTCCGCAATTTATGCCCAGCAGTTATCGCCAGAATGCAGTGGATTTTGATGGTGACGGAAAAATAGATTTATTGACGGGCGCTGATGATGCGATAGGCAGTGTAGCCAATTATCTCCGGCAACATGGCTGGAAGCCGGGTGAGCCTGTGGCAGTGCGTGCTACAGTAGAAAATGTTGATCGTCCGAATGATGTTGGTGCAGCCCGTAGTCTTGCAGCGTGGAGAGAGTTGGGCGTAACCCAGCAGAACAATTCCTCCGCGCAGAATAATCTCGGGCAGATGAATATCGGTGACGGCTTTTATGCCTATCTGCTCGATTTTACCCTGCCCGTTGATAAGGAATATTGGTTTGGATTCAATAACTTTGCTGTAATAACTACATATAATAACAGCAGTTATTACGCAATGTCGGTGTTTCAGCTTGCAATGGAATTGAGAAAGTCAGGCCGTGATCAGGGCATGATCCGCCGCGCGCCGTTATAGCGCTTGCGCCAGTAAGCCTCATTCATATTCGCAACTGCAACGGCTTTCCCGCTGCTTGGGGAATGAATGAATTGTTCGTCGCCCAAATATATTCCTACATGTGAATAAGCCTTGTTCAAGGTGTTATAGAACACCAGGTCGCCCGGCCTCAGCATTCCTGATTTTTGAACAGTGCCTACGCGGCTAAGTTCACGGCTGCTGCGTGGCAATGATTTGCCAAGCTTTTGCATGAACACATAACCAACAAACCCACTACAGTCAAATCCGCTATCGGGAGAGGTGCCACCATATTTGTATGGTGTACCGGTCAGGCTTAACGCATATTCTGTCACGTCATCCATGCCAGTATCCGATTTGGATTCAGAGAGGCTGGCGTGCGTGCTTTGGCAGGCAGTTAAAAATAAAAGTGAAAATAGGATCAGGAATTTCTGCATGTGCGGAATTTACGTAAAGTAGAGCCCTTTGTAAAGCAATACTGTGTTTTCAGATTGAAAACAGAGATGGCTATTTTTTTCAGGCGTTATTTGATGTGACGATTTCTGTTCGATGTTGTAACTCCAGATAGCTCTGGGATTGCATCTCGGTCAAGCGGCTCACCGTACGTGAAAACTCGTTGGCCTTTTCAGGATTAGTGCATAACTCTTGCGGCGAGGCTGCTGCTGATGCAACCAGTTTAACGCGGTTGTCGTAGAGTATGTCTACCAGCCAAATGAATCGCTGCGCTTCTGCAGCTTCGCTTTCCGACATGCGTGGAATGTCGGACACAAAGACCGTGGGAAAGCGGTGGGCAATTTCCAGATAATCTGCTTGTGCACGCGGTCCGCTGCATATCGCTTTGAAGTCGAACCAGGCTACTTTAGCGGCAAGCTTTCTGGCTGGAATACTTCGGCCTTGAACCTCAATGTGCTGTTTGTCTTGTATCGATCCCGCACTTAACCGTTTAAAAATGGCTTCCATGCTCAGATCGCTTTCGGCATCCGGCGTTGTCAGAATAAACAACGGTGCACTTGCCAGCTCACGCAGACGGTAGTCATTGCCACTGTCTATATTGACAATCTTCATATTGCGCTTGAGCAGGTCGATGGCAGGAAAGAATTTTTGCCGCTGTAAACCGTTTGGATAAAGCTCATCAGGCGAAGAATTTGAGGTGATGATCATCACCACGCCGCGCTCAAACAGTGCGGCCATCAAGCGCCCCAAAATCATTGCATCGGCAATGTCGCTGACGTGAAACTCGTCAAAACACAACAAGCGGGTAGACTGTGCAATTTTATCGGCCAGTGCAATCAAAGGATCTTTTGTAGCGGCCAACTCTTTCATATCATGATGAACTTCAGCCATGAAATTGTGAAAATGGATGCGGCGTTTGCGCTTATATGGCACACATGCATAAAACACATCCATCAAGAAGCTTTTCCCTCGTCCTACGCCACCCCAGAAATATAAGCCTTTGGGCACTTCAGGGCTGAGCAGGCTGCGTCCCAGAAAATGGTTGCGCTTTGCTTTGAAATCAATCAGCTCATGCCAAAGCACATCCAGATCATCTATTGCGGCCGTCTGTGCGGCATCAAATAAAAATCCAGGCTGAGCGCTGATAGCCTGATACCAAGCCTTAGGGCTCATGCTACCGTCAGCGGGGGGAGAAAAAGTATATTGAGACATTGTGATAAATTTTTTATGTGACGGCTCAGCGCAATATTTGAAATGAGTTAATTATGTTTCCACCAATCAGCGATGACACTACCAACGGCAGGATTGACCAGATAGCCATATGAACGATGGCAGTTCAGGCCATCATCGCTACGAAAGTAGTTGTAAATTCCTTTGCTGTGATCCTCAATGGACCGAACCAGTCCTTGTTTGAGCATGTCTTCAAAGCTGTCATGAAAATTTCGCTCAAGGGCAATGATATCGCCCTCGGAGGAAATATTAATCCAGCGGCGGATCAGCTTAGGGTAACTTTTTTTCCCATTTTCCCTCATCCCCATTAACTGTCTTTGTACATAATGCATACCCAGAGGACTGCCTATGGTCAAGAAATCCACTTTCCCATGCAGCCCTTCCTGGTGCGACAGCTCCCATAAAGTATCGTAGGCAATGACCGAACCCAGGCTATGGCCGATCAGAAGTATGGATTCATTTTTTTCCAGCAGGGGGCGGAGTGTCTGTTTTAATAATTTGCGTATGTCACAGGCAATGTTATCGACGTTATCGAAATAGCGGTTAATCTCTGTGGCGGCACTGTCCACCTCTTTAGGGAGGAAGCGGATGATGAGTGGAACATGATCTGCGATGGTGAAAAGAGTCCGGTCCAGTCGTTTATGCCAGGAGCGGGCTTCCTGAATATCCTGTTCAGTAGGTCCGTGTTTGTTGATCAAGGCGTCGATCCACGGAATATCGGGGGTGATATCCTTGTATGCATGATAAAAAAGCTGATTCCAACTAACCAGATGGAATTGTGTGTAGTGAATCTGCATGGTGTTGGCTGTCGTTCTATCGGCGCGACGCACACCTTCTATCAGGGTTTTCCATAGCAACTCGCGATGTTGTGCGGCCTGGGGTTTGGGATTCTTGCCTGGTACAAAAATGATGTGTTTGGTGGTCATGATATGCTTGCCCGAGTTTCATACAGTTTACAGTCTGGGCTGAAATTTTAATATTATTGTTGGAAAGTTTGGGAACGGGGAGAGTTGCTGATGAAATTGCGGGTATTGATCTTGGGTTACGGTGAAATGGGGCATGCCCTGGAATTCCTGCTGGCGGAAAAACATGATGTTCGTGTCTGGAGCCGCTCAGCCCACACTATTCTGGAGGAGGAGGCCGCCGCGGCCCAGGTAATCTGCTATTGCCTGCCGGTAAATGCACACCTTGATATCACCCGCAGGATTGCGCCGCATCTGGCCAAGGACAGCCTGTGCCTGAGCATCGCAAAAGGGCTGGATGAATCTGGGCTGACAGCGTCACAAGTGTTTGCCGCGGGGTTGTCAGAGCAACAGCGCTATGGCGTAATTTACGGGCCGATGATTTCCGAGGAAATCAGGCTGGGTCGTTATGCATTTGCGGATGTTGCATTGTCTGACTCAGACGATTTTAAAATCGTACACAGCCTGTTTCACGGGGGCACGTTAATCTGCCGGCAAATGAATGATATGCAGGGCAGTAGCTGGTCGGTGATTTTGAAAAATGTCTATGCCATTATGTTTGGCGTCTCTGATGAGCTCAAGCTTGGCGATAATATGCGTGGTCACCTGATGGTTGCGGCATTGTCGGAACTGTCAGCCATAGTCCAGGCATTTGGAGCAGAAGCAAATACCCCCTATGGTTATGCCGGCCTGGGGGATTTATTGACCACCGCCACCAGTGAAAACTCGCACCACCATGAGTTGGGCCGCAAGCTGGCCTCAGGGCAGTTTTCCGATATATCGGGGGAGGGGGTGCATACCCTCAAGATGGTTGAAAAATATCAGCTGTTTGATAGCCGGCCCTATCCATTGTTTTCGTTGATCAGTGACATTGTCACGACACCTGCCACCCTTAAGAGTCGGCTGGATGTTTATCTTGGCCAGATGCGAACATGGTGAAATCACATGCTTTTGCGGATCCTATTTTGCGGGCATAATTTTTACCGGCCGAGTTCCTGCCAGCTGAGTTTCAACTATCGCCTGCGCCAGCACTTCAATCGCCTCCTTGCGCGCAAAGCTTTTGCGCCAGGCAAGGGCGATCCGACGTGCCGGGGCCGGTGGCGCGAAGGGGATTTCGCGGGTAAGTTGGCTGCGATATTTGTCACTGTTTGCTGAAACGGGCAACACGGTAATCCCCAAGCCGCTGGCTACCATGTTGCGGATCGTTTCCAGCGAGTTGCCTTGCTGTATCTCCCCAACTGCGCTGTTGAACTCCGCACAGGCTTCCCGTACCTGGTTGCTGAAACAGTGGCCGCTGTTGAGCAGCAATATCTTTTCAGTGACCAGTTCTGCGGTCTTAATCTGCTTTTTTTTCACCCATGAGTGCTCCAGCGGCACCACCACGCTGAAATCTTCGTCATATAGCGGCTGGGTGGCTATGCCGGGCCCGCCAAAGGGCAGGGCAATAATAATGACGTCCAAGCGGCCGTTGGCAAGCAGTGCCTCCAGATTTGCGGTCTGGTTCTCCTCCATTTCCAGCGGCATATGCGGCGCTTTACGCTTCAACACCGGAATCAGCTCTGGCAACAGATACGGGCCTACCGTATAAATTGCGCCCAGCCTCAGTGTGCCCGCCAGTTGATCCTTGCCCTGACTGGCAATCTCCTTGACCTGCGCTGCTTCTTCCAGCGCACGCTGGGCCTGTGCCACGATCAGCTCGCCTATCGGTGTCATGGATACCGCCGTTCTGCTGCGCTCAAATATCTGCACCCCCAGCTCTTCTTCAAGCTTCTGAATAGCCAATGACAGTGCGGGTTGGCTTACAAATACCCGCTCTGCTGCACGGCGAAAGTTGCGCTCCTGCGAAACGGCAACGATGTAGCGTAATTCATTTAAAGTCATGTGAAATCCGGCCTGGATAATTGATAAGAATAATAAATCATATTGGTTTAAATATACAATTATATTTATTCATTGTAAATCCTTAATATGCGTTCCGTGCACAGAAGGCACCGCTCAACAACATACAAGGAGACACACTATGAAAGCACCAACCACGATACAAAATCTGGAATCCGCCTTTGCCGGCGAATCGATGGCACACACCAAATATATGTACTTTGCTAAAATCTGCCGCGCTGCGGGAGACGTGGAAACAGCCAGAGTATTTGAGGAAACTGCTGCTCAGGAGGTGCAACACGCATTGGGCCATCTGGACCTGCTCTATCCCCCTGCGACGATGACGCCAGCAAGATGCCTGGAAATGGCGATTGAAGGCGAAACCTACGAATACACTGAAATGTACCCTTCGTTCCGTCACACGGCCATTGAAGAGGGTAACCATGCTGCAGTTGCGGAAATCGACGAACAAATCGACGAGTCCAGGGTCCATGCACAACAGTTCAAGGCTACACTTGAAAAAGCTGCCAAGCGTTTCGCAGCATTGGCTCGTGTAGAAGAGAAGCATGCCAACCACTACCGCGATACACTGGCGAAGATCAAAGCTTAATTAGCTGTTTAATATAAATTTATTAATATCATTTATCAAAAGGAACGATCATGAAAGTATGGCAATGTTTGGTGTGCAGTTTTATCTATGACGAAGCAAAAGGCGATCCCGAGCACGGTATCAAGCCAGGTACGCGTTGGGATGATGTTCCAGCTGACTGGTCATGTCCTGACTGCGGCGTAGCCAAGTCTGACTTTGAGATGGTGGAGGTGTAATCATGAGCCAACAGCCCGTAGTCATCATTGGCAGCGGGCTTGCGGGCTACACGGTAGCGCGTGAATTCCGTAAGCTTGATACAGAAACTCCTGTCATTATTTTATCTGAGGATCACGGTGGTTTCTATTCCAAGCCTATGTTGTCCAATGCCTTTGCGCAGAAAAAAAGTGCCGATTCTTTGCTGATGAAAGACGCGGCGAAAATGGCTGCTGAAGTCAAAATCGAGGTAAGGCCGAATTCGAAAGTAAACGCAATTGATCCACTGCGTAAACAACTGACTGTGAGTGGAGAGGTATTGCCTTACAGCAAGCTCGTACTGGCTCTGGGAGCTGATCCCATCCGTCTTCCCGTGCAGGGCGACGGAGCGGATGCGGTGTTGTCGGTGAATGATCTGGATGATTATCGTCGTTTTCGAGAGGCTGTCGAAGGAAAAACGGACGTGGTCATTCTCGGCGCAGGCCTGATTGGCTGCGAGTTTGCCAATGATCTGGTTGGAGCTGGATACAATGTGCATGTGATCGATCTCGCGCCGCAGCTATTGGGTCGTTTGTTGCCTGCGGAATCTGCAGCTTTCATTCAGCGCAAGCTGGAAGCGGAGGGGGTGGTGTTTCATCTGGGCACGACCACACAGAAGATTGAGCAGGCGGGAGAGCAGCTTAGCCTGGCCTTGGCTAACGGTGAAAACATATCGGCGGATGTGGTTTTGTCCGCGGTTGGATTAAGGCCACGCACAGCCCTGGCAGCCGCTGCAGGCATCAAGATCAACCGTGGCATCGTGGTGAATGGATTGCTGCAAACCAATTTTGAGGATATCTATGCCTTGGGCGATTGCGCAGAAGTTGAAGGGCGCGTGCTGCCTTTTGTGATGCCCATTATGCATGCTGCCCGCGCATTGGCTCCCATACTCACAGGCAACTCAATGCCTGTTCACTATCCGGCGATGCCAGTGGCGGTTAAGACACCGGCCTGCCCAACGGTAGTTTCACCGCCGGAGCCAGGCGCGCAGGGCGAATGGAAGGTAGAGGGTAATATTGACGGCGTCAAAGCCGTATTCCATCATACGAATGGCCAGTTGTTGGGTTTTGCGTTGATGGGATCGGCGGTGAATGAGAAAGCTGCACTCACACAGCAATTGCCGTCATTATCATAACAATCTGCTACCAAAAAATGACACACGGGTGGCAAAGCCTGCCCCGCCTCTGATATAGTCCAGAACTTCCCGCAATTCAGTTGCGGGCTTTAACTTTCTGAATGGATTTTATTATGAACAGCATTCCGCGCTTTACGATCAATCGAACGGTGGTACTGCTGGGACCCAGGCAGCCCTTCCTGGACTGGCTGAATAATGTTGATCCTGATGATGAGGCACTGACCGTAGAAGATTTGCGGGAAGACAATGAAGTGTTTCTGATTCCGCAATACAACGACAATTCCGACTCTGAGAAATGGGTCGAAAAGCGCTGGAGTTTTTTGTTCGAGCACATGCTGATGGGTTGGGTAGATGATGAAGCGCTGTGGCCACAAGACCGCACACTGGAGATGTTCAGGGAATGGTTCGAGATTGAAATTCATACCATGGCCTGGGACTTGTCGGATGAGCCTTTGATTGTTGAAGATTGGCAAGATGAAGACGATGACGAAAACAAGGGAATAGAAAAAATTCATCTGCACTAGTCTGATTCGATATGACCGATACTATTCGCCTAGCCAAACTTCTCGCGGGCAAAATTTCTTGCAGCCGCAGCGAAGCTGAAAAATACATTGAAAACGGCTTTGTCACTGTGGATGGCATCGTAGTGGAAGAGCCTGGAAGTCGCGTAAAGCCTGACAGCAAAATTGAGCTTTTGGCTGGCGCAAAACCTGTCCCCGTTGAACCCGTAACCATTCTGCTCCATAAACCTGCCGGCTATGATATCGAAAAGGATCATGAGGCTGCATTGCGCCTGATTACCCCGGAAAATCAGGCAGCAGATGACCGCTCAGGTATTCGTTTTATTAAGCGTCATCTTGCGGATCTCAATCTGACTGACCCATTGGGGGTTCAATCCAGCGGACTGGTAATACTGACCCAGGATTGGCGAGTTGCGCGCAAATTGATTACGGATGCAGCAAAAGTTGAGCAGGAATTTATCGTTGATGTAGCCGGTGAGATTTTGCCGGAGGGACTCGCGCTCCTCAACCAGGGAATTAGGATCAATGGCAGCCTGCTGCCAGTCAAAGCAAGCTGGCAAAATGAAACCAGGCTGCGTTTCGCGGTTAAGGGTAATCAGCGTCACCAGATAGCCAGCATGTGTGAACGGGCGGGATTAACAGTGCTTGCAATGAAACGCATCCGTATCGGGCGCATACCGCTGTCCGCGCTACAGGCGGGGCAATGGAGATATTTGCTTGGATACGAGAAATTTTGATATTTCAGCATGCATAGAATCCGCGGAACCTGATTTGCCATGACACACCAGATCGCTTCAACACTGTTGGAAAACTCTCGCATCCATATTGGTTTCATGCCGGAAGCTGCAGATATTAACCGGCAGATCATGGATGCCTACGTGCAATTACGTGAGGAGGATTGGTTGCGGCGCAGTCATTTTTTTGACGGTCGTTACGAGAATCTGTATCTGCATCGCGAGCGCATTCAGGCGATAGGACGGGTGCTTGAGCAGGCTGAGAGCTATGCCAAAAATCTGTTACAAAAGCCCGATGAGAAATTGCGCAGTGGTTTCTGGATCAATGATATGGGGCCCAATGAGGCCACTACAGAACACGACCATGACGACTATGATGAAATGCTGTCCGGGGTCTATTATGTTCAAGTCCCGCAAGAATCAGGAGAGTTGGTTGTCGTGGACAGGCATAGCCGCACGCTGGTTACGCCGCAGCCGGGCATGTTTGTTTTCTTCGCCCCGAATGTGCTCCACTCAGTAAGCATCAATCGCAGCGGCGAGCGGCGTATCTCCATCGGCATGAACTTTGGACCAGTCGCGGATTGATTTTTTAAACAGCAAAAGTTAAAGAAATAAACAAATCAGATTAGAAGTCCCAGCGGAAACCCAAAGAGAAGAACTGTCGTTGCCCATCCGATGACTGGTCTGCGTTTTCAATGTGGTTATTTTCCAGTCCCGCCTCAAAATCCAGACTGAGACTCTGCTTCATCTGATATGCCGTTCTAAACATTGGCATGATTCGGGTCATCAACATGCCCGAATCATAGTTTTGCCGAAAGAGTTGCATAGCCAAATCCATGGACCACCTGTCAGTAAGATTCGCGCGACTATAGGCATAAAATGACTGCGCTCTGTAAAGCGGGCTGGCAATATAGCTCAGGCTAAACACCGTTACATCACTGCTTGAAAAAAGATTGCTTCCTATCAGCTGGGGCGATACAGTCCATTCGTTTCCCGTGGCGGGCGTCGCGGGTAATTGCCCTTCCAAAGTCGTTAAGCCACTAGCGGGTAAACCTTCATAACTGGATAGCCTGACGTCGCCGCCTAATTGCCATCTTTGCGATATCTGCTGGGTCACCCCAAGCTGCGCCATATTGGCAGCGCCCGTGCGCGTTGCAGCCAGAGCGCGCAATTCATCTTCAGTCATGATTTGCAGCAGATCTGATATGGATGATGTAGTTGCGCCATACAGTGCATTTCTCGTGCTCATGTAGGGCGCTCTGCGATGATCCAGCAGCAGGTTATACGTCCGCTCAGCACTGGTGCTGAAACTCCCCTGAAACATCGCTATATTTAATGTGGAGTAACTGGTATCGTAATCCAGTACGGCAAACGCAGTCCTGGACGGTTCAAAATAGCGTAGCTCCGTACCTACAGCTCTACGATCAAGCATGCCATCCACCGTCTGATTTATTGCGTAAAGCGTAACTGGCCCCATATCTATGCTGGCACCGTAAAACACGGGTTTTGAATCTGCCGAAAAATCGGAAAGCTGGCCCGCCACCGCGTTCACACGCATCGACGGGGTAAGGCCAAAGCCAGCGGCCGCACCATCAAAACGTCCCATGACGCCACTGCCACTTGAGGACTGGCGGCCAAAGCGAGCAGAATAATCTGACAGCTTGTTCTTGACTTCAAAATAGGCCGCATTCAGCTTGTTTTTGCCTGTCTTCCCCGGTAAAAAATTGGCGTAGGCCGTATCCTGAAACACGATGCGGCTATCATATTCCTCGCTGATAAAGCGTTCAGTCGCAACCACACTGGTGAGGAGTGCAGATTGATCCACCGCAGAAAAGGTCGATTGAGTTAATGTGTTGTTAAACGGAGCAATCGTGTCAATTTTGCTGGCACCATGATAGTAGTGCATGGATAAGCTGCCGTAGGCTAATGTTTGCTTGGCCTGTTTCTTTGTGGTCGCTCGCTCCGCCGTGACAGAAGGCGGTGTGGGTTTGCTGCCCAGCTTAGCCAGACGAGCCTTGACCCGCTCAAAACCCTCACCACCGGTGTAGAGTTTCAAATATAGCTCATACTCCAGCTTGGCTTTATCCGCTTGGCCGGCGCGTTCTCTTGCAACGCCTACCCACTCCTGCCCATCCTGTGTGTAATCGTTGGGAGGGAGCAACAATAGTTTATTGAAGGCATCAATCGCTGCAAAATTATCGGATGCCGCCAATGAGTTACGCCCTTGCAGCATCAGTGCAGCCGCCTGTTTATCGATGTCAGTTGCTACAGCCAAAGGTTTTGCTGCAGGTAAAAAAGCTAGCCCCCCCTCGGTGCTGGGCAGAACTTTATCGATTTTGATAGCAACTAAAATACTTCGTCCGTCTCTGCCTGCATTCACCGTGTATTCAGCTTCACGAATGAAGTCAATAATCAATTTTGGCTGGGTAGTTTTTAGATTGGTCTTTACCGTAAAAGAAGGAGCCAAATTTGATGGCGGAGATTTTAAGACTTCATTATCCAGCCACTCTTCGCTGACTGAGCCATCGGGTAATTTATCAAGAAGTATTTCCAGTGTCCTTCCTTTTTTTGCAGGAAAATAGCGGATGTTATGCACCGGACTGCTCAGCCTGATAGTCGCAATTACCCTGTCTGTTTCAGTCTGCAAAGTAATATCCTCAAGCGGTTGCGCGATTACATGGTCGGAAAAAAGCCATACGAAAGCGGAAAGTGCCCAAAATACCCTTTTAGATTGGGGTACTTTTATATTCATCACAATACTTGAACTCCTTTGGCAAGCAACCCGTTTAGAAAAATAAGCGGGCTGAGTACTATTTTGATTTATTTAAAAATTCCATTCTGCGTGCAGGCTTGCGACAAAAATTACATCGCATCCACCAGGAATGAATTATTGATCACCAGATTAAATACAGCGTACCTCGACCGTTCAGTCCAGGTTTATGGCAGCCTGATTGTGCGCAATCCACAGCAGTTGGTGAATTATGTGTAACAGCCTTCTTCTCCATATTCCCCAGATATGACGTTCCTGTAGCGTGACAAGTCTTACAGGCGGTTGTCCCTATCACAGCGTGATTCATTACAGGCCCTAAAAATGACGTGTAGTTACTGGTATTGGTATGACAGGAGTCACAAGCGTTGCCTGTATAGGGAATATGGTTTGAAACTTTAGTCGTTGCGCCAGAAATCTGGCCGTTATGGCAGGTACCGCAGGTTCCTGGTGCTACGCCCGTATGGTTAAATATAGCGCCCAAGAAACTGGTAAAATTTAAATGGCAGGTGTCGCAAGCGGCAGTAGTTGCAACATGCGACGGAGATTTGCCTGTAGCAGTGCTGCCATTGTGGCAGTTCGCACAGCTGCCGGGTGCAACGCCAATGTGATCATAACCTGCCGGTATCCAAGCACTTGTCCTGTGGCATCTATCGCAAGCCAGGTTGGTTACAACGTGCCCCCCCGGTTTTCCCGGTCCCATCCCACCGTTGTGACAGGTCATGCAGGCTCTTGGTTGTACGCCAATATGGTTAAAGCGCGCCCCCTGGAAAGTGACCGTATTGGTATGGCAGGTTTCGCAAGGTGCATTGCTGATGATATGGTTGACGGGTTTGGGTGTTGCAACAACACGTCTGCCGGCTGAGTGACATCCCGCACAGTCGGTGGGTGTGCCCTTGAATATTCCGCCTACATGGCAAGTTTCACACTCAACATTCGTGTGTACGCCAGTCAGGGGAAAACCTGTCCTCATGTGATTGAAATCACTGGTGTTGCGCACGGCCTGCGCAGAAACGCCAGGCGCCAGGATAATCATGGCAAACGCAATGAATACAGACATCATTAAGCGATGCTTGGTTTGCAGACTTCTGAATAATTTTTTTGTCATTTTCCCCCCCTGTTTTTCCAAGCTTTAACGCAAGCAGCAATCACTGAACACTTGCATTAAATTTTCTTTGGCCGGCAATTGAAAATTTACTTTAGGTGCTGATGAAACGACAAGCCCATTTATCGGATTTATATTATTGATACGAACGGTATGAGATTTTGTATATGGTTGAAATTATTTATATAAATGCTCTAAATCAACGTATAAATTTCCCATCCACCCGGACTTTTTTCCATGTAGTTCCTATATGACAACGCTCACACTGACGACCATATTCACCGTTGTGCACATCGTCGCCAGCGTGGCAGCTGCCGCATGAACTGGAGAGGCTTAGTTTTTTATTCATGGGCTGTTTGTGGCATTGATAGCAGCCAAGTTTGCCATGTGGCCCCTCCAGCTTGAAGCCGGTTTTATTATGGTCAAAGTCCCAAGCTTTCCAGTTACGCATGTTATGACAGCTATCACATGCAGTTCCCAAGCGTCGCTTGTGCACATCCTCTTTTTCATGGCAGGACCAGCAGTCTGACTTCGCATCCTTGAATAAGGGCGTCGCATGGCATTTTTTGCACTCCACCAGAAAATGCTTGCCCAACAAGGGGAAGGTTGACAGGCTATGATCAAATTTTACTTTCGTCCAAGATTGCTCATTGTGGCAAGACTCGCATTTTTTGCCTTGCTGGCCTTTGTGTTTGTCATCGCTTTCGTGGCAGGCAATGCACTTGGTTTGCAGCTTGTCTTTATAGAGATCACCCTTGTGGCAGCTGCCGCATCTCACTTCCTTATGCTTGCCGAGCAGGGAATACCTGGTTGACTTTGCATGGTCAAACAGAATTTCTTTCCATTCTCTCTCGACGTGGCAGCTTTCACACTTGCCGCCAAAGTTTCCTTTATGCTTGTCGTCTTTTTTATGACAAGAGAAACAGTCCATCGGCAATTTTTCCTTCATGTCACCTTTGTGGCAACTGCTGCATTTGGCCGTCATGTGTTTACCTGTCAATGGGTATTTTGTTTTCTTGGCATGGTCGAACAGAATTTCTTTCCAGCCTTTTTCGACGTGGCAGCTTTCACACTTGCCGCCAAAGTTTCCTTTATGCTTGTCATCTCTTTTATGGCACGATACACAATCGGTCTTAAGCTTTTCTTTAAATACATCGCCCTTGTGGCAACTGCTGCATTTCGCTTCATTATGTTTCCAGCGCAGTGCGTATTTTGTCTGTTTGCCGTGGTCAAAAATAATTTCTCTCCAGCCCTTTTCCAAGTGACAGGTTTCGCATTTCCCGCCGAAATTACCTTTATGCTTATCGTCATTTTTGTGACATGAGTTGCATAGTTTTGGCGTGTCTTTATATCGGTTATCAATATGACACTCTTTACACTTGACTTCATTATGCTTGCCCAGCAGTCTGAAATCAGTTTTAGCGTGGTCGAAGCGGGTGGTCTTCCAGTCCTTTTCTTCGTGGCACTTCGCACAATCAGTACCTAAACCGCCTTTATGCCTATCGTCCTTCTTGTGGCAGGAATTACATGCGTAAGGCGCTTCGCGGAATTTTTTCGCAGGCAAGTGGCAATCTTTGCACTTGACCTTGTCACTTAAATGCCTCCCCTTAAGCTGAAAATTGGTTTGCGCATGATCAAATTTATCCGATGAAAAAACGATAATTTTGGCATCTCGCCCTTTATGATCTGTGTGGCATTCCTTGCAGTCTTTCTGTTCTTTCAAATGGCCGTGATAACCGCGCATTTCAGTAATGTCATTTGCCACATCCTTGTGGCAATCCTTGCATAGCGAATTTTGTGCGGCCTTATCAAATTTTTTGTGGCATTTTATGCACTCGCTTTCTACTTTGGCATGGCCCTCAATCAGTTTTCCAGGCGATAAGATGTCCCCTATTGAATCCGCTTGAACAGGCATACTCCCTAGCAGAGTGAGGCCGGCTAATAGAAAAATACGCAGAAATGTTGGCATATAAGAAGGCGGGAGTCACTCAGTACATATGCACTGATATGACATGAAATATGCCGCTGAATATCAGCAGATATACCAGCGGAATATGAAAGATATGCCACCATGAAAACAGTCTTTCATAAGTATGGAACTGAGCAACGTCCCGTACTGCTTTGATGTAAAGCTGTATTTGTTTGTTGTTTTCCTCGTACATGAGATCGAGGCGTTGCATTTGAGCAGGGTTCCAATTTTTTTCTTTCGCCTGCGAATACATTGCATGATGCAATTGCTTTCCCAAGGAACGGGACAACAGGGTTGCCTTAATACCTATCGTTGAAAAATGCCACAATTCTGCGTCACCGCCTTTGGAGACACTGGTGGTGCGAGCGCGAAACTCGTCCAGCTGTTTTTCAATTTCTGGCGCAAAACCTAGTAATGACTTTACGTTACCCGTCTGTGACACCTCAGCTTGAAGCTCCTTGAGATTAGCTTGTCTGCCAAATAGACCATTGTGAATTTTGGTGTAGAAGAAACGGCCAAATACGCCGCTACTTGCGACCAATAACATGGCAACGAGCGCCATGCCCGCATTGATCGAACCAATGTGAAAGGTAGAGTGGAACAGGATCAGAGTAGGGGCCAAAATCCCGAAAATCATATGCCATTTAAACCAGATGGGCAGAATACCCAAACTCCTTAAAATGCGGACGCGTTTGCGCAAAGGATATAGCAGCAGTGCCAGAAGCATTATTCCGCCAATAAGGCCCATGTTGTAGCCCAAGTCGTCGCCTGGCTTGTAAAATTTTTGTGTGGATATAAAGTAACCCATAGCGAGTACGCCACAGATGACGAGCAAAAAGATATTCCAGCCATATTCCCTGGAACGAACTTTAGCCTGAGGTTTGCGTTGCTCCTTTTGCTGCCCCGCCGAATTTGATTGCGCATTTGTATTCATTTGCCTGCCATGCCTATAAACTTTTTGATGTTATTAAAAAATTTAAGAACAGTTATTATTGCCTGTCCATATTTTCTAACTCAACTCTAATTTCACCCTGGTACATGCGTGCCATACTGGCGACTTCGGGTTTCAGTTCGATCGCCGCATCAAACATTTGGTATGCTTCTTTGAGCTCTTGTTTATCTGCCCCTGTCATCAGGATGGTTGCCAGCGTGATTTTTACTTGTGCATTTTCGGGAAATTGCTTATTGAGGGAGTGCAATAACTTGAGGCTCTGTGCACGATTATTCAACTCATTGTAGGTCTGTGCCAATAACAGTTGCTGGTCAATATTTTTTGGATTTTCTGCCACTTTTTTTTCTAACCCCGCCACCAATCCACTCAGTCCCATTGCGGCTGGTTCATGCATTGTCGGTTCATGTGCAGAGGATCTAACGCCAGCAAAGGCATGCTCAATATCGGATGAGGTTAATTTGCCTGCCGTTTCAACAGGATATTGCAGGGTTTTGCTGCCAACTGCATATCCAAGCCCAAAAAACATAGCTAGCAATGCTGTTCCACCAGAAATTGCCCATATACGTTGCTTTACGATTTTCATCTTTTGATCCATAAAGTAAGTGAGAAATAGATTCGGTGACTGGCATCCGATCTTAAAATAATAATACACCGAATCTTTCGGTGGTAGCGCATTTAATGATTGCTTGGTAATATGCGACAGAATGTCCGGGGAGAAATACCATTTGGGGAGTCGGTATTGAATAGATTCAACTATATGTTATATAAAATAAAATTTATTCTGCGCCAGCCTGATAATTGTTAGAAAACAGGTATCTTTTGCAGTTGCTCGCGCAATTCTCAGAATCTTATTCATATTTATACAAATCGGATTAAATCAATGTTGAATATTGAAACTCATGGTCTTGAAATATATTTGATACCGTTTGCAGTAGTGTTGTTTTTTTACTTTTATAACCGAAGTCGCAAAGAGTCCAGCGCGATGGAGCAACTCAAGGAAGTTTTGGAGGCAGGTCTGACCGAGCCTTCCTCGCTGCATCCCTTGATTGATCATAATAAATGTCTGGGCTCAGCATCTTGTGTATCTGCCTGCCCTGAAGGCGCTATCGGGATAATCAAAGGCAAAGCTGTGCTAATTCATCCTACCATCTGCATAGGACACGGCGCTTGCATGGCTGCCTGCCCGCATGATGCGATTTCTCTTGTATTTGGCACTGAGAAAAGGGGAATGGATATTCCCCAAATCAGCCCCAATTTTGAAACAAACGTGCCGGGCATATTTATCGCTGGCGAATTGGGCGGCATGGGACTCATACGCAAATCAGCCAGCCAGGGAAGCCAGGCCATGGATTCCATCAGCAAGCTGAAGAACAGTGCTCATCCACTTGATGTAGTCATTATCGGGGCAGGTCCTGCCGGTCTGGCAGGTACTCTGGGCGCGATTGAAAAAAAATTACGCTATGTCACCCTCGAACAGGAGAGTTCACTGGGCGGTGCAATTTTCCATTACCCTCGCAATAAGATAGCAATGACCGCCCCAGTCAAGTTACCGATTATCGGGCAAGTCAAGATGGGCGAGATCAGCAAGGAGGCATTGCTGGAGTTCTGGGATAAAGTCATACAAAAAACCGGTATGAAAATAAATTATAACGAGCGCATGGAGACCATCAATAAATCCGATAATGGCTTCATCGTCAAAAGTACGAAACAGAGCTATCAAACTCGGGCCATTCTGCTTGCGATCGGTCGACGTGGTACACCGCGCAAACTTGAGGTACCTGGTGAAGATTTGCCGAAAGTAGTTTACCGATTAATTGATCCTGAACAATACCGCAACATGCATGTATTGGTAGTGGGCGGAGGAGACAGTGCGCTGGAGGCTGCCATCGCCATTGCGGAGGAGCCGGATACGACCGTTACGCTGTCTTATCGCAGCGAGGCATTTGGACGCGGGAAACAGAAAAATCGTGATCGCCTGAATGCTCTGGCCGAGAAGGGGAAAATCAAAATCATGCTCAAATCAACGGTCAAACGTGTTGGACAAGATAACGTGGTGCTGAATCACGAAACAAAGGAAGTGACATTAGCAAATGATGGAATCATTGTCTGCGCTGGTGGTATATTGCCGACCCCCTTCCTCAAAGAAATTGGTGTCATGGTGGAAACCAAGTTCGGCACAACGTAACTAACGTGCAGTTGAATGAAACAGCAGGTCCGCTAAGTCATTAATATTATATTGCTTAATCCTCTTAAGCATCACCACCATTGTTGACAAATGCTACATTCCAAGTCGCTGGAAATAAAAAATAAATACCGGACGATAGCTGAAGCTAAACAACAATTTAAATATTAATTTAATGACTATTAATTTAACCGAGCAATGTTTAAACTGCTCTCCGTTGTATGTATATAGAGGTTATTTATGGCTGATGACAAAATTTCTCAAACCACACTAAAAACTTTGGTAGAAGCCGATGCCATACGATCCGCATCGGTAGTGGGAGAGGCAAGTGGATTTTATATTGCGGTCAAGTACGGAGAGACAGAAAAAGTGCTTACAGCAAGGACCGGCAAGATTCGCTTTTTTCGCTCGATGGATACAGTTGTCGATTACCTGCGCAAGACAATTGGCATAGGCCGCTTTAATGTGGACATGGCGAATTATGATCCGGAACAAATGAAGGACGCCGGTCGAAAACGCCCGGATAGAAAAGAAGCCATGAAGAAGGTTAATCAAGCTGTGGAGCGAGATAAATGGTTTCGCCAACAAGTTGAAATCGGCTTGAAGTCTGCCGATGAGGGGATGACGCGCCCAGTAAATGACTTCTTCAATGAATTGGAATCCCGTATTGATGGCAAACAAACTTGAAATTACCCCGGAAGCCGAACGAGATATTTTTGCCATTGCTTCTAATATCCAACTTCAGGATAGCGTAGCGTCAGCCATGCGTGTGGTATCGGAACTTAAAATACAGTTAAATAATCTGGTGGCTCTACCCGGCAGTGGCCGAGAAGGCGGCTGTGATGGAACAAGGGAGGTCGTCATTACGGGCATGCCTTTTATCGCAGTCTACAAAAAAGACAACGATTTGATAACCATCGTGCGCGTGTTGTATGGTGCCGATGAATGAAGAGTTTCAACAAAAAAGAATAAGGATTACTCAAAATTCAGCCCCCTTCACGCCCAACAGAAAGCGATGCATTTGAGGTTTGAGTCTGCGCTCTATGTGTAGATTGCCATTTCCATGAGTCAGCGCACATTTGTTCAATATTTCGCTCGGCCTTCCAGCCTAGTTCACGTTCTGCCAATTCAGTAGATGCATAACAGACTGCGATATCTCCCTTGCGACGCTTCGCAATCTTGAAAGGAATTTGGCGTCCACTGGCGTACTCGAAGGCACGAATCATCTCCAGCACGCTATTTCCACGCCCGGTACCGAGGTTGTAGGTGAATACACCTGTCTGATTTTGCAGTTTGTTGAATGTTTTGACATGGCCAATGGCAAGATCGACTACATGAATATAGTCCCTTACTCCGGTGCCATCGATGGTTGGGTAATCAGCACCATATACCGATAAGGCTTCCAGCCGCCCCTCTGCAACCTGTGCAATGTACGGAAGCAGATTGTTTGGGATGCCGTTCGGATCCTCTCCGATTAAACCACTTTCATGGGCACCTGCTGGGTTGAAATAACGTAATAATGCAATGCGCCATGAATGATCTGCTACTGAGATGTCACGCAGAATTTCCTCGATCATCAACTTGCTTCTTCCATATGGGTTGTTCGCACTAAGTGGGAAACTCTCAAAGATTGGAACACTGGCAGGATCGCCATATACCGTAGCGGAAGAACTGAATACAAGTGTTTTTACTCCAAATTTTTGCATGACCTGGAATAACACTAAACTACCGCTGACATTTGTGTCGTAGTAAATAAATGGTTCTGCTAAGGACTCGGCGATAGCCTTCAATCCTGCAAAATGTATCACCGCGTCGATATTTCTCTGAGAAAAAATATTCTCCATTTCTTTTTTGTTTCTAATATCGGCCATAAAAAAAGTAAATGACCTACCTGATATTTCACGAATTCGATCCAAAACTGCCGGCTTGCTGTTGGAAAAATTATCTACAACGATCAAGTCATGTCCTGCATTCATTAACTCAATGCAAGTGTGCGATCCAATGTAACCTGCGCCACCCGTAACCAATATTTTCATATTATTTATGAATTAGTGTTTTCAAAGATCTATATAAGCTGAAAAATTAAACCAGCTATCACTTTTCAATCTTGATGTTAAAGGCAAATAATTCAAGTGCCAAAGACAATAATCCATTTATTGAAATTTTATGGAGTATTTAAAACGGGTAAATTTTGACCCTGATCTTTATCAAAATATTTTTATAACGCAGATATTTTTTTTGATATGGTTGGAGAATTACAAGAAAAAATATGGAGAGCGTTTATGAATGTTTTGATGATCGGAGCCGGATATGTAGGATTGGTTTCCGGTGCATGTTTTTCTGAATTTGGAGCCAATGTAAGCTGCATGGATGTTGATGAGAAAAAAATAAATGATCTGATAGCGGGTAATATTCCAATCTATGAGCCCGGCCTAAATGCGCTGGTTGAAAAGAATGTCAAGACCGGTAGACTGAACTTCATGACGGATATGAATTCGGCAGTTGCTGATGCAGATCTTATTTTTATTGCAGTCGGCACACCAACAAGACGTGGCGATGGGCATGCAGATGTTAGCTACGTATATGCCGCAGCGAAGGAAATAGCCAAACATCTGAAAGGCTATACAGTAATCGTAGACAAATCGACTGTTCCTGTTGGAACGGCGAGGCAAGTACAAAGAATAATCAAGGATGAAAACCCAGATGCCGATTTTGATGTCGCGTCTAATCCCGAGTTTTTGCGTGAAGGCTCCGCTATTGGAGATTTCATGAGACCAGACAGGGTAATCATCGGCGTAGATAATCAGCGCGCTGAGGCGCTGTTGCGCGAGTTATATCGGCCTCTCAGCCTGATCGAAACGCTTGTGTTCGTGACCACACTGGAAAGCGCTGAGCTGATTAAATATGCCTCCAACGCATTTCTCGCGACCAAGATTAGTTTTATTAACGAAATGTCCATACTCTGCGAGGCAGTTGGTGCTGATGTACATGACGTAGCGAAAGGAATGGGAATGGATAACCGCATCGGCAGGAAGTTTTTACACGCCGGCCCAGGTTATGGAGGCTCATGTTTTCCTAAGGACACGCTGGCGCTGATCAGAATTGCTCAAGAGCATGGTGCATCTTGCAGGATAGTTGAATCAGCAGTGGAGGTAAACGCGGCGCAAAAAGCGCGTATGGTAAAAAAAATTCGCAGTGCTCTCGGGGGAACAGAGTCAGGAAAAACGATTGCAGTATTAGGTTTGACCTTTAAACCTGAGACTGATGACATGCGCGATGCATCCTCGCTTGCGATTATTCCGCCTTTAATGGACAAAGGGGCAATCATACGAGCCCATGATCCGGAAGGCATGAAGGAGGCAAAACAGCTACTTTCCGAGAAAATACTGTACTGCGATGGTGTTTATGAGACTTTCGATGGTGCGGATGCGGTAGTACTGATGACTGAATGGAATCAGTACCGCGGGCTTGATCTGAAGCGAGTCAAGTCGCTGATGAGGGGGAAAATATTCATCGACCTGCGTAACGTTTACGAGCATGAGATTATGTCCGCGCACGGTTTTGAATACCACTGCGTTGGACGCTAACCGCTATATATTCGACCTTTTAACATATGAAAATATTAGTGACTGGTGCGGCTGGATTTATCGGGATGCATGTGGCGATAAAACTGTTGGAGCGCGGAGATGAAGTAGTCGGCGTAGACAACATTAATGATTATTACGACGTAAAACTGAAATATGACAGGCTGGAACAGCTTAATCACTACGCAAAATTCTGCTTCTTGAAGCTCGATATTTCAGATACTCCTGCAATGCATGCATTATTCGCCCGCGAAAAATTCCACAGTGTCGTCAATCTGGCGGCACAACCGGGCGTGCGCTATTCTTTGCAGAATCCCCATGCCTATATAAATAGCAATATTGTTGGTTTTACGAATATTCTGGAAGGTTGCCGTCACAACAAGGTGGAGCATCTGGTCTATGCAAGCAGTTCAAGCGTCTATGGTTCAAACACCAATATGCCTTTTTCTGTGCATCAGAATGTTGACCATCCGGTCAGTTTCTATGCGGCAACAAAGAAAGCCGGCGAGTTGATGGCGCACACCTACAGTCACCTCTATGGTCTACCCACGACAGGGCTGCGCTTTTTTACCGTGTACGGCCCCTGGGGTAGACCCGACATGTCTCCCTCTTTATTTGCGGGTGCGATCTTGCGAGGATGTTCCATTGATATATTCAACGAAGGAAAAATGCAGCGCGATTTTACCTATGTTGATGACATCGTCGAAGGTGTCGTGCGGATACTGGATCAAGTGGCTACTCCAAATTCTGCATATGACACTGCAAGCCCGGATCCCGGGACCAGTTTTGCACCTTATCGTATATACAACATTGGCAACCATAAGCCAATTGAGCTAATGACGTTTATTGCAGCCATGGAACATGCCATGGGTAAGAAAGCAGAAAAGAACATGTTGCCAATGCAGGCGGGTGATGTCGTTGCAACCTGTGCCGACATAGACGATCTAAAAAGAGCAGTCTGTTTTACACCATCCACTACGCTGCCGGAGGGGATAGGAAAATTTGTAGCGTGGTATCTAAAGTACTACCAGGCTTAATTGGTCTGCTCGAACGGATGCTGCTGACGCTATTCTGGAAAAAACAAAGGCCAATACGTCCAGGCTCGATTGCGTGCTTATCGGGCCTGCGACTCCGCTTACACTCCGATGGTAGGCAGCACCACCAATGCGACCAATACACCCCAGGCGATTGCCCCTACGGCGAAAACCTTGTACGTCACATCCTGGACATCCAGCGCTTCCTTGATGCCCAAGATGGTGCTCACGCCATGGTATAGCAGGCTTCCAGAGGCCACCAGTCCGAGCAATCCAATTGCCGCATTGAACTGCAGATTCGGCAGCAGGAGCGACAGCGCAGATAGCCACAATGGGATAGGTGTTACGGCGGCCAGCAGGTAGCTGTCATGAAAATGGATGGGATGACCTTTCTCTTTTGCGATCAAATGAATGACCCAGGCCATTAAAGGCACAGTCGCCAGCTCTGCCAGAAAAAATAGACCCGCCACGTCGTACCAGCGCTGCAGGCTAACGCCAGGTTCGTAATAGTTGCCGTGCAAGTATCCGGCCAGCGCAATCATTAATGCTGGCAATAGCGAGAGCGGTAAAACCATGCCGACAGATACCTTTCCGATCGAGGGATGAATCCCGCGCAACTCATCCCAGCCAGTGTGATAAGAAAATATCATTTTCGGATAATCAAACGGTTTCATGATGTGCCTCCATTCTAGATGTTGAGGAGATGCTGCAGCCTGAAAAGAGCCAGGAAATAGATAGTGCAGCAGAGAGACAGGCGAACTTCAAGCCTGTTTAAAACATATCACAACATGATATATATGTAAATGAGTAAATGAAAAACTTTATGGCTAAGCGCAGGCCTGAAAATATCACAGGACAATTCTGCCAGAAACATTTCATGCTGAAGCTCAAAATAACCAAAAATCCTAAATGCCGCCGACACAGCACGTCATTAGGCATTAATCTTTCTGCGACGGGCCGTAAATGCAATCAGGCCTAGTCCTGCAATTATCATGGCATAGCTTTCTGGCTCGGGAATAGGGGACGTAACAGGCACGTATGATGCAGAATAGGCTACGTCAATCCCTTTCACCGTAAGGCCTATATTTGACGATCTGCTTCCATTGCCCCAATGAATTGAGTCTTCTACAGAAGCATCTGGGGTGATGTCAAAACTCATTGAGCCCATAAATACTTTATCTCCAAAATCACTGAAAAAATTGCTTTTAATGCTCAGCATGAAATTTAAAACGCCTTCTCCGCCATCAGTTGCTGCCGGTTGCGAAAAAGTGGCTGACTGAAAGGAATTTGGTGACGTATAGCCACCAGATTCTGTCGGGAAGGTTCCAAAATCGTAAACTGCCGCGTGGCTTACGTTACTGATAGCTAATAATCCTGCAGCTAAGAGTGCATAAAATGTTTTTGTAACTGAAAGCCTCATGATTATCTCCCGTAAATAAAGCAATCCAGACATCCACATATTTGTGGAACAGGATTAAATCAAAGGAGTTTCATTGCGCTGTTTATAGGTGAGTTTTCTATCTAACTGTATTCAACTACAGCTATTGATGAGTACGAAAAGCAGGGCACAACAATCCTCCCTCGGTTTATACAATCCGAAGTTTGTCTATTGATTTCGTTAGGAAATGAATCTACGCCCGAACAAAGCGCTTTGCATGAGCAGGAAATACTTTTTTTATAGTATGTCAGGATTACACTATTTTTAAAAAATAGTATAACTATCCTAGTTTCAGCTAGTTCAATATTGATACTAATTAAAATAATATCAGCGCTGTACAACCCATGCGTCTAGTCGTCTTGTGAATCTAATTCTGCGTAAAAAATTATATTTGCATGAGTATGAATAATAATTATTTTATGAGTGATAAATATAAGGATATTACCTATATATAGCTCATAAATTTTATGTGATAGTTAAATTCAAATATTAGAATTAACAATTTTATTAACCGGTTTTGAATTTCATTCTGGTGATTGTTTTGTTTATGGAGTAGCAGTTACTCACAAAACCGGGTTTAAACGACAGAAAGTTACGTTTGGAGAATTGGCCACATTTTTTGACACATTCAAGGCCAAAGTAAATAAACATCTTTGAAAACTTAATGTAAATCAGGTCTTATTGCTTGACTCTTGAGGATTGCACGATGACCAACGTACGTTACGAGTCTAAAAACCAATGAACGTTAATGACATTCCTGTAATCGCATTTTTTAAGCGATTACTTGATCCATTTATGATCTGGGGGTTGTTGATTCTGCTTACATGGTTATACGATGAGTCTTTCACTGGTGATTATCTGCTTCTGATTATCATCACGTTTTTCATATCATCATACATTTACGAGCAAACGAATCTATATCGCACATGGCGTAATGGTAGGCTGTTGACTTATATCAGCGATACGCTTATTGGCTGGGCAATCATAATCACCATTTTGGTCTTTTTAGGATATGCGACCAAACTCACCTACCGATATTCTGAGCAGGTTATCTTAACCTGGTTCCTCCTCACGCCGATCGCCCTCTTAGTCAGCCATCTTATCGTACGCAAAATAGCTGCTACGCTACGCAGGGTGGGAGAGATGCGTTCTGTCGTGATCGTCGGAGCCAATGATACCGGACTGAAAATTGCCGCGCGCATCGTGGAATATCCCTATCTTCTCATGGATGTTCGTGGCTATTTTGACGATAGGGATGAATCCCGGAATTCAGCAGCTACACCCTCGTTGTTAGGGGGAATATCGGATGTTGCGGATTACGTCCGTTCAAATAGCGTAAAAATGATCTTCATCAGTCTACCGATGTCTGCTCAACCGCGTATTCGCGCTCTTTTGGATGACTTGCATGACACCACTGCCTCTATCTATTTTTTGCCGGATGTTTACATTTTCGAGCTAATGCAAGCTCGTTTCGACAACATTGCAGGTATACCGGTAGTCGCAATATGTGAATCACCATTTCTCGGCGTGGATAACGTGATCAAGAATTTAAGCGATTTCGCACTCGCCTTACTTATCCTTCTGCTCTTGTCGCCACTGATGCTGGGCATCGCTTTGGCGGTCAAGCTTACGTCACCCGGCCCTGCAATCTTCAAGCAGCGCCGCTACGGTCTAAACGGCGAGGAGATCATTGTCTACAAGTTTCGCTCCATGACGGTAGTCGAAGATGCTAAGCAGATTGTGCAAGCTCAGAAAAATGATGCTCGACTCACAAAGATTGGCAGCTTTTTGCGCCGCACTTCGCTTGATGAGTTGCCTCAGTTCATCAATGTACTGCAGGGACGGATGAGTATCGTCGGCCCGCGTCCCCATGCAGTCGCACACAATGAGCTTTATCGGAAAATTATCAAAGGCTACATGTTGCGCCATAAGGTAAAGCCCGGGATTACAGGATGGGCTCAGGTAAATGGATTGCGTGGTGAGACCGAAGTCCTGGAGAAGATGCAGGCGCGTATCGAGCACGATCTTAACTACCTGCAAAACTGGTCAATATGGCTGGATCTGTGGATCATTATACGCACGGTATGGGTAGTCCTGCGTCAAGATAATGCTTACTGATAATTTGTACTTATTTGATCGGATCGTCATCTGCAAAATTACTGGGAGAACAATCTTGTTTAACTTTGGCATCCTACCGTCCATAAAATTCAATGGATCTGTGACCTTCAATCGCGCTCTTTGCGCCCTTATGGTTATGGTGGCAACTGTCTGCCTTCTTTCTTGTGGAAACAAGGATAAGAAAAGAGGCCAGGTTTTAGCTAGAGTGAATGGCAAGGAAATTACTGTTCGTCAGATCAATGATGAATTAACACGTGCCGCTGTCAAATCAGACCAACAAGCGGCTGCAACTGCGCATTTTCTGGAGTTGCTGATCGACAGGCAACTGGTCACAGAGGCAGCGATACGAAAGAAGTTAGACCGAACTCCCAAAGTCATGCAGGCAATCGAGCGCGAAAAATCTGAGATTATTGCGCAAGCATATCTGGAAAGTGTGGTGACGAGGATAAGCAAGCCTTCCATCATGGAAGTTAACGACTATTTTCAGCAACACCCTGAGTATTTTTCTGAGCGTAAGCAATTCGATATGTATCAATTAATTTTTTCCACAAGTGATCTTAGCGATGAACTCAAGTTATTCATAGACTCTGCCAAATCGATTGACGAGGTTGCAGGATGGATGGACATGCATAACGTAAAATATGCGCGCGGCCAATTATCACGCAGTACCACTGACATGCCGGAGCAGATGGTATCGAAGATAAAGGCAATGAACGCAGGTCAGCTATTCCTCATCCGCGAAGGAGAGAATACTTTGTTAAATTCAATTTTCGATATCAAAGACAGCCCCGTGTCATTAAAAAATGCTGCGTTGCAGATTGAGCGGTATCTTATTAAGAATAAATCCAAGGATGCGGCAAATACAGAGATAGCTTACTTGCGTTCATTGGCGAAAATTGAATATCTAAATGCGTCCGCACCTGTTGCACACCCTGACAACGCAATTCAAGCGAAGTGAATCGGCTTCAATTAAATTGGTTCAGTAATTTTTGGCAGTGCCAAGCGAGGGGCTGCACTGGTTTGTACGTCTATAAGCCTCATCTTTATTTGAGGGGGATGGCTTGATTTCCTCATTTTTGTCATTAAGTAGTATTCCATTCAATGTTTGGCACCTAAATCCTGCCAAAAATTAGATTTCGTCAGCTAAATGAAAAAAACGGCATAATTTTTTTGAAACGACAGGCTGTTGACATGGATAAAGATAATGTAGCCTGTAAAGCATTAAATAATAGTTTACATACATAAATCGCATTAGTTCTAAATTGAAAAACTAAATTTTCAAAAGGAGATTTAGACATGTATAGATTCATATTCGTCGCTCTTGTGATATTTTTTATGGGCATCAGAACTAATTTGTCAATTGCGGCAGATAAACCAGAAATTTATCAACTACGCCAAGGGGACACTGTATTGATTTCTGTCTGGCGTGAAGACACCCTACAGAAACAGGTGGTAGTGCTGCCAGACGGTAGCGTCACATTCCCTCTGATCGGCCGGGTTGAAGTGGCAGGTCTCAGTACACCAGAAGTTGAGCAGCGAATTACTAAGAAGCTGAAGGAATACTTCCCAGAGCCTATTGTCTCGGTTGTGATTGTCGGAATTGACGGCAATCGCGCGTACGTGACGGGAAAGGTAATTCACCCCGGCCCACTGATCATCAGTGGGCCGATTACCGTGTTGCAGGCAATCAGCCTCGCAGGCGGATTTGACAGGTTCGCGGATGAAAACGGTATTAAGGTAATTCGTGCAAAACCTGCAGGGCAGGAAATATTTCCAGTGAATTATAAGGATATTATTTCTGGAAAAAACATGTCGACCAATGTGCAGCTCAAAGCGGATGATACCCTGGTGGTGCCTTGAGTTTCTTGGTTGAAATTTTAATCAATCGCACGTTATTGAACTTTTATCCTGGAAATTAAATTGAAAATATATATCTTTCTTATGTAGTGGAGAACATCGTTGAAACTGCACCGATTTGACAAGCTTGCCATCCTATTGACTGTCTTGGTGCTTCACTCGGGTCAAGGTTGGGCTGATCCATGGCAGCAAACCGGATCCGCAAGAATATCTGCTGAGTATGACACCAATCCTGCCATGTCTCTAAACAATCCTAGCGGTGCATGGCAATTACTTTTCGAGCCGAGTTATACCCTTGCGGGAAGACTTGGGGAGAACGCGTTGAAAACAGGGCTTGCTCTTCAGATAGCACGTTCTTCGAACGAAAATCTTATCCATAACCGTGATAGCCCCAGTGTATTTATTGACTGGTTGCGCAACAGTGTTGCCGGCGAATTTGGTGTGACCTCCAGATATGCTGAAATTGCGACGCGCGATGCAGGTATTGATGCATCAACTCAGGTTCCTTTAGACAGTATCCGTTCCTCCCGTACCCTGTCGGGCAGGTGGAATAAAGCCCTGAGTGAACGTAGCATAATCTCGGCTGACGGTTCTTATGAAAATGTTTCTTATACAGGGGGGACATACATTGGCTATGCCACCAGATTAGAAAACATGATGTTCAGTTATGTCTGGAGCGAGCGCAACACACCTTTTTTGAAGGCATCGCATAATGATTATGAACCGGCAGACAATAGTTCACCAGGCACTTATGTAGATTCCTTATTAGGGGGACTGAATTGGATACTTTCGGACTATCTGCAAGGTACGTTGCAGGTGGGCAGATACAAGATGAACGATACCGAGATGGGTACACAAGGTGGTATGTTAGTGCGGTACGCAGGCCAACGAACTGGACTTGTTGTGAATGCTGAACGCTTGGTTTCACCCAGCGGTCTTGGTGGTTTGGTAACGGTCGATCAAGTGAATGCAAATTGGAATTATGCATTGAGCGAGCGCAGTAACACGGGTATTGATCTGGGGTGGCGAAAGAGTCAATTGGTCACGGATGTCATCTATCGCACTACTAGTGTGTGGCTGCAACGCGATCTCAATTCATTCTGGGGACTGCGAACGTATTATCTGTACCGGAACTTCAAGCAGGAGGGGTTGGACGTCGGATCCTCGAATATACTTGGACTTTCCCTTGTGTACACCTATACCGATTTTTGATGTCAAAAATAAAGAGTATATATGGCTACCGAATACGAACTAACCTTCATTGATTATCTGTCGATCATGCGCCGCCGCGCCCCAGTTCTGATCGCTGTATTTCTTACGGTATTACTGATTTCAGTTGCCGTCGCAATCACTATTCCACCGACATACCGTGCTACCGGAACCATCATGGTGGAGTCGCTGCAGATTACTGACAATATAGTGCCCAGCGTGATCAGAAACAAACTAGATGAGCAGATTAATCTCATCAAGCAGCGGATAATGACAAGAGAAAATTTGTTGCAGATTGCCAACAAATATAGTCTATTCAAGTGGAATATTGTTTCCCTTAACTCTACGGAACTGACTGAAAAAATGCGTGATCGCATTGTTGTAGAGACAGTCAGCCCTGGTGATTCCATGCGCACCAACCGGCAGGGGCAAGAGGCCATTGCGTTCACACTATCGTTCGAGGATCGGCACCCAGAAGTGGCCTTTCAAGTCACCAACGATCTCATTACTCTCTTCTTGGATTGGAATGTAAAACTGAGAAAGGAGGGAGCCATGGAGACCACTTTTTTCCTCTCACAGGAGTCTAATAAACTTAAAGTCGAGGTTGATCGCCTGGAGGCGTTGATTGCTGCTTACAAGCAGCAGCACAAAGAGGCCTTGCCAGAACAGCTTACTCTGCGCATGACCATGCTCGCGCGTGCCGAAAATGATCTGCGTGAGGTTGAGCGGGATTACAGGAGCACAAGAGAGGAGCTGCGCTCACTGGAAGTCGAGCTCTCTGCTGCCAAACACGGCACGACTCAGGAAAATCCAACACAGACCCTGCCAGCACTTCAAGCGGAGCTAACAAGGCTTTCTGCTCTTTATAAGGAAACACACCCTGACATAAGAATAATCAAGCGCAAAATCGAGTCAATGGAGAAGACAGCCGGCACGTCTTTGCCTGAACCATCCTCAACCGATGTTTCAAACGTGGCAATGTATCGGATTCAGGCAAAAATCGATTCTGACAAGGCCAGGCTAGTTTCCCTTGTGCAGCAGAGAGAAATGCTACAAGCCAAGATATCCGAGAATGAACGCGCGATGATACTTACTCCTAAGGTGGGGCAGGATCTGGATGTGCTCATTCGTGATCGCGACAGCGCGCAACGAAAGTATGAGGAGATCCGCAACAAGAAAATGAATGCGAAGATTGCCGAGCATCTCGAAACCGAGAATATATCGGGGCGTTTCTCTGTGCTTGAACCACCGCTATTACCGGAAAAGCCATTTAAACCAGATCGTATCAAAATTATTTTACTGGGCTTTTTCTTGGCCATGGTTTCCTCAGGTGGTGCAATGATGTTTTTGGAATCGATCGACAAGCGGATATATGGAACCGAAGCACTCACCCATGTGTTGGGTTACCGGCCGCTGGTTGTCGTTCCCTACCTCGCTATACAAGAGGATGGAGCACGCAGAAAGCGCATGCTCAAGCTGGCGATAATCACAGGCGTTATAGCCTTGATCGCGACCATTGTCGCACTAATTTCTGTTTACACGCCTCTGGATATCATGTTTTTAAAGTCATAGCCAGATTAATAGAGGGAGAAAGGAATGGAACGCATCAAGCAGGCCATCGAAAAGGTAAAGAAACAGCGGTCAGGCGGATCCAGTGAATTTACTCAGCCACATGCGGATAGCCCTCGCACAGCGACTAAGCCGCGCACTGATATAACTCATGGCGAGTTGGAGAACATCAGCTACACGCATACGCGCGTAGTCAAGTTGAGGCTGGATCATCTGGAAAATAACCGTATTGTCGCGTTCAATAAAAGCGATGCAAAGAGCATAGTCTTCGATCTTCTGCGCACCCATATCCTGCAAAAGATGGAAGAAAATGGCTGGCGCACCTTGGCTATTACTTCGCCTACCCCGGAGGCTGGAAAGACCGTAATCGCCATCAATCTGGCCATTAGCATTGCCCAGCAAACCAACAAAACAGCCGTGCTGGTGGACTTTGACCTCCGTTGCCCCAAGATAGGTGCTTATCTGGGAATCCCCATGGAGAAATCTTTGAATGACCTGCTGGATGGTACGGCTGAACTAGCAGAGGTGCTCGTCAATCCAGACATGCCGAGGCTAGTGGTGCTGCCAACAAAGAGTCGGGTGAAGAGGTCAGCAGAAACCCTTTCTTCAAAAAATATTACGAACCTGATTAAAGATCTGCGCGACCGATACGAATCGCGCATTGTCATCTTTGATCTGCCCCCCATGCTCGTTACAGATGATGCCATCGCCTTACTACCCCAGATCGATTGCGTACTCATGGTAGTGGCCAACGGAATGTCCACCAAGCGAGAAATAGAGGACAGCCTTCGCCTCCTGCCGGCAGAAAACCTTATTGGAACGATACTCAACAAAGCTGAAATTGAGACGAGGGCTTATTACTATTAGTGACCGGTCGAATAAAGACTTAGTTTATACAATGGAAAACCGGTGTGGCGGTAATCTAACGGAGACCCACGCCATTTTCGGGAAAGTGTCGTATGGATAACATTTCCAAGAAATCGAGCAACGTTGTATGGCACAACGCTACGGTGACTCGCAAGCGTCGCGAGAAAATGAACGGACATGGTAGCGTGATTCTGTGGTTCACGGGTTTGTCAGGTGCGGGTAAATCATCGCTGGCGCACGCGGTAGAAGAAGAACTGCATCAGCAAGGCTGCCGCACTTTTGTATTTGATGGTGACAATGTGCGTCATGGATTGTGTTCCGATCTAGGGTTTTCTGCTGAAGATCGCGTCGAGAACATCCGCCGTGTGGGGGAAATGGCAAAACTATTTGTTGAGACTGGAGTGATCTCACTTACTGCTTTCATCTCGCCTTTCCTGAGTGACCGCCAACGCGTTCGCTCACTGGTGCCGCATGGCGACTTTCTAGAAATATACTGCCACTGTCCGTTGGAAATATGTGAGCAACGCGATGTAAAAGGCCTTTATATGCTCGCACGTGCAGGAAAGATAAAGGAATTTACTGGTGTCTCTTCACCCTATGAGGTTCCGATTAATCCAGAGTTAATCGTGGAGACTGGAACGCTGACAATGGAAGAGTCCATTGCCCAGGTGATGCAACTGCTGCGTGATCGTGGCATTGTCCAGCGACACGCAGGTGCCTGATCAAGCATATATCAATACGAAATCCCGTCTCGCGCTGCCTTTTAGTTACCGGATACTTTTATTGAGCATAAGCATCTTTGATCAAGTCATTATTATCCGACAGTTTTCGCACCATTTGAGCATAAGCTACACCTAAGCCAGCAACTGACCAGTACACAATCGGGATAATCGAAATGCTGCTCACGGTAACAATAATCACTAAAATAGCCAGTAGCGTGGCCAGAAGGACCCGACCAAGGAGGTATTCGTCGCTTTCCCGGTCCGCAATTGAGCGCATGGCTCGTCTTACACCGATCACAACCACAGCAAAGAAACCAACAAACAATCCCAACCCAACGAATCCTTGTTCTAGTGCTATTGCAATGAAGGTGTTAACCACATCAATAATCCCCCCCTCATACAATGCCAACATCTCGGGTGTCTTCAGATAATCGATTGAGCCGAACCATGGGTTACGCTGAATAACAATCATTGAGTTGGTGATCAAGTTTTCCCGATAGTCTATGTTGATCTTTTCCGTCGTTCCGATGAATGGCAATAAATTTATCACCCTCTCACCTCCTGGTAGCGTGGAAATCAAAAGCAAGGCGAGCAATCCAGCCAGTGCTAATCCCATCAGGCGGCGGACTGGCTTGCGGCCTGTCGCAATGAAAACAATAAATAACACGCTGGCCCCCACCCACGGTCCTCGTGATAAAGGGGCTATTAAACCTGCAGCCAGCAATGCCATGCCAAATCGGCGGATAAATTTTTGCTGAATGTTTCCTTGCAGAAATAAGTAAAACCCCATGCCAACTACCATCAGATAACCCAGCGCAATGGGATGGCCTACCGAGGCACTTACCCTAAGCATGCCATCCCGCCCAAGGTATCCCGTCATGCCCCCATTTAGAGCAAGTATACCGAACAAAGATTTGTAGAGTAGCCAGTCTCTGAAGGACTCAAAAACTGCGATCGGGGCTAGCACCATGATTGCTATCACAAGACTCATCAAGGCATTTTTAAATGTTTGCAGGTTTTTTAGCGAGCGACTAATGACAAAAAATGGCAAAAATACATCCACGAACAGATAAAAAATTTGGCGCAAGGTATCCGTTATGGTGGTTTCTCGTAGATAGAGTATGACTGTTAGTAAGAGATAAGCAGCTAATAACTTTTCAGCACCCGAACGACCAAAGGGTAGGGTGTCGCTTTGCCGAATCAAGAAAAAAAAGGCGGGAAGCAGGATGACCAGTGCCAGCATCCTGGCGTGTGAAAGTTCAAATAAATAGTTGATCAAGCCCCCCCCGGGAATCGTGAATGTAGCTACGGGTAGGGCGAACAGGATAAAGAAAAATAGGGCTGTGGGATTAGATTCGCGCCGGTTTGCGTAGATTAGTAGCGGCACGGCAATAAATGCATATACCCAATAGCTGGGCGCCAAAAAGGCGGCAAGTGTTAAGCCGAACCATAGATTTCGTCTTTGCGAAAAATGACTGCGCCCAATTATGGTTACTGCTGGTCGATCCACAAAAGCAAAAAATACCGTTGACAAAAGCAAGAGGTATAACAGGGCTCGGAGATATTCTGGCATGTCAGTCCGTAATTGAAAATTCCATCATTGAGAACAACGCTCAACAACGGAGCAGATACAAATGTTGGCGTACTTAACACTTTGACTTTCCCGCGAGAATGAGAATCCAGTGGGTTGGAGAAAAAGTAGTTTTTGTATGGCTGTAATGACGGTGCTATCGTGATTAATTTCGAAAATATTTACAAGATCTGCCTTTGTGACCGGCCGGATCTAAATTTCAGAAATGAGCTGCACACATCATCCGAGAAGAACCATACCAGATTTACACCATAAAGAAGGCAGGATATAAGAAAAGCGAGATAGCCGTCGTGTTGAAACGAAGCAAAGCAAAGCGAGCATCAGCATGTCACTTGGCCGTAACCGAGGGCGGCGTGTGACGATTGCCCGAATCAGATGCACTGACAGGGCGGTAGAAAGGCATGCGATCAACGTTGGGCGAAAAATGACCCCACTAATTGAACGATAAGAAACCGTCCCAAGGCTTGGATACAAGCCTTCCCATCAGATATTGCCTAAGTCAGGCGTTGCACTTCAAACTTGTGCATCAGACTTGAAACATGAAACAACCATCCCAATGGTCATGATGCTAGAGGATATTTCAGAGTCCTTTTGAATTATTTTTAAAGCACGCGCCAAAAATAACACAATTCATCGGATTGACATGAGCAATCCAGCAAGAGGATAGCAAAAAAATATTCATCGTGCTTGCTTGGAGGAAAGCTTCCTGTTTGTGGTCAGATCGCAAGCAAAAATTTGAGGGATTGAACTAAATTCATTAGTTCATTGGTGCTGGTGCGGTGATGATTTAATTTTTTGAAATTAAATGATTTTTCCAAATAAAGCGTAATAAAAGAAATTTTACTCGCTCTATTTTGAGGCAATGGCCCGTCGTGTGCCTGTAGTTTTCACCAAAACAGGTTGGTCAAAGGAGGTTGCAGTGACAGGCAAGAACGGTGTGTTGATTAATGTTGATGTAGATTCAGTGGCGCAGGGAACCGTAACAATCTTGTCTCTGTCAGTTAATGCATGGTGCGAGATGTCAGGGAATGCCTATCACACAGTTGCCTTAAACCGTTGGCAGGAATCTATCAGTCAACTAAAAAAGACATTAGAACGCACCGGCCAACGAAGCCTGAATTCAGCCAATGTTCGGGGGCTGAAATAAATGACTGCACTTCAATTTGAGCAAGCGATATTGTCTGTCGTCATTGTCAATTACCGCACGCCGAACCTTGTTACAGAATGCCTCGCAAGCTTGCTTCCTGAAATAAATCAAATAGATGCCCGTGTCGTAGTGGTGGATAATCGCTCCGATGATAATTCTTTCGAAGTCATACGTGCATGGTTGGACGCGAATGATGTGGGAGCTAAGGCCACCATCATTCAGTCGAATAGAAATGCCGGATTTGCTGCCGGGAATAATATTGGTATTAAGGCATGCAGCGCCCGGAATTATTTACTGTTAAATAGCGATACATTAGTCCGATCAGGCGCAATCCGGAACATACTGGATACAGCAATTCGATTCCCTAATGCAGGAATGGTCAGCCCCCGGCTTGAATGGCCAGACGACACAGGTCAGGTGAGTTGTTTCAGGTTTCCCTCGCCTTTTAGCGAGTTATGCGATGCGTCGGACACCGGAATGATTGACCGATTTTTTGGGAAATACATCGTAGCCATGCCAGTTCAAACACAGATCGCGCGTCCAGAGTGGACTAGTTTTGCCTGCGTACTCATCAAGGATGATGTGTTTCGTCAGGTCGGGCTACTTGATGAGGGTTATTTCATGTATTTCGAAGATATCGAATTTTGTTATCGAGCCGTTCAAGCCGGGTGGACGATTGCCCACAACCCAGAGGCGCATGTCGTTCATCTTCGTGGCGGAAGCTCCTCGGTAAAGGAGCAAACCCGGAAAAAGAGACGAGTGCCAAAGTATTTCTATGAGTCCCGCACCAGATTTTTTTATCAGACTTATGGCTGGCTGGGCCTGACAGCAGCAAATTTGCTATGGTGGTTGGGGCGGATAGTATCCGGCACTCGGCAACTACTGGGCCGACCAGACAAGACGGTCGTTGAAAGACAATGGCTGGATATCTGGACCAACTGGCTTAATCCGCTTAAACCTTATACCCAAGCTAAATCATGAAGAAGACTTCTTTGACGCCACGCTTGCCGCATTTCGTGATCATTGGTGCAATGAAATCGGCTACTTCGTCACTGTACGATCAGCTGGCAGGACAGCCAGGCATATTCATGTCCACCCCGAAGGAACCCAATTTTTTCAGCGATGCTGACCAATATTCCAATGGAATATCATGGTATTCAAGTTTGTTTGCCGAAGCGGAGGAGGGGAGTCTCTTGGGCGAGGCGAGCACGCATTACACCAAATTGCCTACCCATCCAGAGACCGTGCGGAGACTAAAGGAGCATCTGCCCGATGCGCGTTTCATCTATGTGATGCGCCATCCAGTGAATCGTCTGATCTCACACTATATTCATGAATGGAGCACGGGGATATTTCACTGCGGTATCGAGGAAGCGATAGATAAATACCCTGAACTGGTTGCTTACGGGCGCTATGCCATGCAGCTCGAACCATATTTAGAGGCTTTTGGCCGTACTGCCGTACTGCCTGTTTTTTTCGACCATTTGCTTAGCGAGCCGCAAGCGGAACTGGAACGCATCTGTCGCTTTATCGGGTATCGAGGTCAGCCAGCATGGATACAAGATTTGAAACCGGACAATGTTTCCAGCGAGCGTATCCGCAGATTTCCTGGTTACCGGTTTCTGGTCGAATCGGGACCGGCAACCTGGTTTCGTCGCCACTTCATTCCACAAGCTTTGCGCAATGCGGTCAAGATGAAATTGCGCATGCAAGTGCGGCCAGTGTTGAGTGAAAAAGTACAAACCAGGCTAGAGGAAGAATTCGACCGCGACCTGGAAATTCTTGGAAAATTGCTTGGCGTCAACCTCGACTGCAGGAATTTCAAGCAAGTGACCGCGGTCGAACCCTTGAACTGGGTAGCACCGAATGTCTGAAATCCAACTCCCGGCGGCGCAAGTCGGGTTGGTGGCCATTGGCCGCAACGAGGGAGATCGTTTGCGCAAATGCCTGATATCTGTTTTGGATCAAGTGGGAAGAGTGGTGTATGTAGACTCCGGTTCTATGGATGGTTCAGTGGATATGGCCCGCAGCCTGGGGGTTGTCGTGGTCGAACTGGATATGATGCGTCCTTTTACCGCTGCTCGGGCAAGGAATGAGGGTTTCAAGCGTCTTCGAGAGCTGGCTCCAGAATTGGTTTATATCCAATTTGTGGATGGCGATTGCGAGGTGGTGGTGGGTTGGCTGGATAAGGCAGTTCTGTTCCTGAGTGAACACCAGGATGTGGCTGTAGTCTGTGGTAGGCGACGCGAGCGTTTTCCCGATCGCACCGTGTACAACTTGTTGTGCGATATGGAGTGGGATACGCCAGTGGGGGCGGCAAAGTACTGCGGTGGCGACGCGATGATGCGTGCCGATGCCTTTGAACTCGTTGGCGGATACCGCGGCGATCTCATTGCCGGTGAAGAGTCTGAACTATGTGTGAGGCTAAGGTTAGAAGGCTGGAAAATATGGCGAATAGGCGAGGAAATGACGCTGCATGATGCGGCAATTTCACGTATCGGACAGTGGTGGAAACGAACGATGCGTTGCGGATACGCTTATGCTGAAGGTGCGCATCTGCACGGCGCACTACCGGAGAGGCATCGAGTTAAAGCATCAAGGCGTGTCTGGATTTGGGGGGTGGGTATTCCTGTGGTAACAGTCTGCATTTCAACTAGCTTGGGGATATGGGGATGGGCGATACTGCTTATCTATCCGGCGCAGGTTGTCCGTCTTGCTTTACATGGCACAAGATCCGTGAGGGAAAACTGGTTGAGCGCTCTATTTCTTGTACTGGGAAAATTTCCGGAGGCAGTGGGGCAGTTGAACTTTGTGAATAATAGGTTGGCCGGAAGAACGGCACGCTTGATAGAGTATAAGTGAGGATGCTGGCGCTGGTAAAACTTATACTGATATGGATCTTGGGTAATCACAATAAAGTCGTCCATAACGAAAATTGAGGTTGATGTCGCACAAGTCAAAACCCAAAAATTTATCTACTGGATACCAACATAGCATGTATAAAGAGTTTTATGGTTTAAAGGAACCCCCGTTCTCGATTCAACCCGACCCGGATTTTCTGTATTTCGGTCGCCGCCATACCTATGCGTACGCGATGATGGAGCTCGGTATCAAAAACAGATCAGGATTTATGGTAATCAGCGGGGAGATTGGTTGCGGCAAGACTACGTTGATCCGGCATCTGCTCAACAACTTGGATTCTACCCTTGCTGTGGGCCTGGTGTACAACACCCACCGCGAGATTGCCAATTTATTGGAATGGATCATGCTGGCTTTTGGGCTACCCTACGAAGGGATGTCCCAAGTGGCACTCTTTGACACGTTCCAGCGTTTTCTGATTGAGCAGCATGGCTTGGGGAAGTCGGTATTGCTAATCGTTGATGAGGCACAGAATCTAAGTCCCGATGCCCTGGAATCATTGCGTATGCTCTCAAATATAAATGCAGACAAAAGTCAGTTGTTGCAGATCATGCTGGTAGGACAACCGCAGCTGCAGGATCTGCTCAAGCGCCCCGATCTTCAGCAGTTTTCTCAACGCGTTGAGTTTGATTTCCATCTCAAGCCTTTTGAAGCAACTGATGTACAGAACTATATCAAACATCGCTTGGAAGTTTCTGGCCGTAAAACGCCTCTTTTCACCACCGAGGCCTATGACAGGATTGCAGAGGCCAGCCAGTGTATTCCCAGGCGAATCAACATTCTCTGCAATACTGCGCTGGTTTATGGCTTTTCGGCCGAAGCTAAACTTATTGACCTGAAATTGGTTGAAGAGGTGCTGAGTGACAAGGCGGAATTCGGGGCGTTATCGAGCCCGGAATGAGTTATCAAAACTTATCTTCTTGAAGGACATACCGTGGACCTCTGAAGCCGTGAAAATTTGCAGGGGCAGGTTCAACAAGCATAGAAGCTTTTGAATCATGTTCTTGCTGCTACAGAATAATGTCCCGTGAAGATAATGCAAGGTCAATCCGGAGGACCTTGCTCATCCAACACATTAGACATATCCAATTGCATAAAATGGAGAAGCAGTGAATCAATTTCGAATCGCCTATTTTGTTAACCAGTATCCCAAGGTAAGCCACACGTTTATCCGCCGTGAGATTCATGCCTTAGAGCGTCAAGGCTTCGCGATTCAGCGGATCGCGTTGCGTGGGTGGAACGCTGATCTAGTGGATGCTGAAGATGTGAAAGAACGTGAGCGTACATGCTTCGTCTTGAAGTCTGGCGCAGTCGGCCTGCTATTGGCGGTTGTGAGAATTTTAGTTACCAGACCGTTTCGTTTTTTTCTGGCTTTGCAGTTAGCGCTAAAAATGGGCATACGTGCGGACCGTCCTTTATTTTTTCACCTGATCTACCTGGCAGAGGCTTGCCGAATTATTCCCTGGCTGAAAGCATTCGGTGCACAGCATGTTCATGCTCATTTTGGCACCAACTCGGCGGAAATTGTAATGCTTGCACACACCATGGGTGGACCTTCGTTCAGTTTTACAGTCCATGGTCCGGAAGAATTCGACAAGCCGGAGTTTTTGGCGATCAGGGAGAAGGTAAAGCATTCTGCCTTTGTGCGCGCAATAAGTTCCTTTGGTCGTAGCCAGTTGTATCGGTGGATAGATTATGTCGATTGGCCCAAAGTTCATGTAGTACATTGCGGCTTGGATCAGTTATTTTTTGATGTTCCTGCAGTATCGATTCCAGTGGCACCCCGTGTGGTGTGCGTTGGCAGATTGTGTGAACAAAAGGGTCAAATGCTTCTTGTGGATGCGGTGCACAGTCTTGCCCAAGAAGGAATCGAGCTTGAGGTGATATTGGCAGGAGATGGAGAAATGCGCGCCGAATTAGAGAAGCTGATTGTAGAGCGCAAGTTGCATGGAAAAGTGCGGATTACCGGCTGGATCAGTAGCGATCAGGTAAGAAAAGAAATTTTGTCTGCCCGAGCATTGTTGTTACCCAGCTTTGCAGAGGGGTTGCCGGTAGTGATTATGGAGGCCATGGCATTGCGGAGGCCTGTCTTGACAACGCACATTGCTGGTATCCCTGAGTTGGTTCGCGCGGGTGAAGATGGCTGGATTTTCCCTCCGGGGGATGTAGAAGCATTGGTGTCTGCTCTGAAAGAGTTTTTGGCGACGCCTGCAGAAGTGCTGAAAAAAATGGGAGACTCTGCTCATCAGCGGGTGCTGGAACGACACTCAGTTGATATCGAAGCGGAAAAGTTAGCGAAACTTTTCCGTTTAGTCATCAATGAACCCACGGTTGCATAGAGTGCCTCATCGGCTCGAAGCCCCCTCCAGATCCTGAATCGTAAGAATATTGTAGCCCTCAGCGCGAGCCAATTGAATAAGCCTGAGAGTCATATCAATCACATAATTATGCGCGCCAGCGTCCTTACGGTCATGATCGTGCATTAAAACTACCCCACCCCCTTCATTTTTTACGCGGTTAACAATCTTTTCAATAGGTAATGGGTTTGTCCAGGTATCCGTTGAATCGATAGTCCACCATGCCAATTTTTGGTGCGCGATCCAAGTCTGCAGCAACGTTGCCAGCGTGATCTTTCCATACGGGGGCCTAAACAAGTTGGAAGAAAAAATTGGTTTGCATATCCGAAAACCCGCCTGAATATCACTTTTGACATCAAAAGGGTTTTTCTTCCACGCATGGAGGTGTTTAAAAGAGTGAGATCCAATGGCATGGCCTTTGGCCGCTACATCGAGAGCCTGATTCGAGAACGATTCAACTTTGTGCCCAAGCATAAAAAAATTCGCATGAACATTGTTGCTTGCAAGCAGATCCAATAGAGCAGGCGTAAGAACTTCACCAGGGCCGTCATCGTATGTAAGTACGATGACTCGACATTGTCGACATAGCCTGCGCAGGCTGGCAATTTGCCATAGCTTTAGCAGATATGGCAGACCTAACCACATGACCAGAACTCCAGTTAAGAATGAGACTAGACCGAAAATATTCATTTTCGTCCCAAAGCGAAAAGGAGAGAAATGCAGTTTCTTATTGATATGTTTGTCATAAGTCTGCCAATTTATACACAAGAAAAAAAATATTGGGCAATGATCTTGTTAGTCAAGAATTGTGCCGCACCTAGTTGCATTATCTACTGACTTTACACCGTGCACAGGCGATGCGAGCTTCCAGTTCTTACCTGCCAAATTGTGTAACATTGGCTGACCTCCAAGTCAAAGTGGCACTGCCCTTCCGCCAGCCTGAAACGTTCTATCATTAAGCAGAAAGTAACACTCAGAGGGTGTCAAAACAGTAGGTGGAAGCAGGGTCAATTTTGACGCGATGCACACAACAGAATTGTTTGCGCAACATAGCACATTGAAGATAGACTAGAAACCACATCAAGCCATGTATCTTGCTCCCATTATGGAACTCTCCAACAGTTATGTGCTGATATCCCCCTGCCGCGATGAAGCAGACTACATGCGGCAAACTCTTGACTCCATAGTTGCTCAGTCGGTTCGTCCGACTAAGTGGGTCATCGTCGACGACGGTTCGACGGATAAGACTCCGCAAATATTGGAAGAGTATGCGAGTCAGCATGACTGGATCAAAATCGTAACCCGAAGTGATCGGGGAAGACGTGCTGTTGGCCCGGGGGTCATAGATGCTTTTTATGCTGGGCTAAATACCGTAAATATTGATGATTTCGCTTACCTCTGTAAGTTGGATCTCGATCTTGAGATTCCACCCACCTATTTCGAACGGGTTTTGGATGAGATGGAAGCCACTCCCCGCTTGGCGAATTTTTCCGGAAAGCCTTATCTGCGAGAAAAGGATGGAAGACTAACTTCAGAGCGCTTGGGAGATGAGAACGCTGTTGGACAAATAAAGCTCTATCGGACATCTGCCTTTAAGGAGATTGGAGGATTTGTCCGGCAGGTTAGTTGGGACGGGATCGATGGCCACATGTGCCGAATGAAAAGCTGGATCGCTCTATCAGAAGATCGCCCGGAACTTCGGTTTATACACCTGCGGCAGATGGGCAGTAGCCAGCATAGCATTTGGGTGGGCCGCTTGCGGTGGGGGTTTGGAAAGTATTTCATGGGCTCCGCACTTTATTATGTCGCAGCTGTGGCCCTCTATCGTATGTTCGAGAAGCCTTACATCGTTGGGGGATGGGGAATCCTTTGGGGTTACCTCAAGGCCATGCTGAGCGGAGTACCCAGATTTGAGAACAAGGAATTCCGTCGGTTCCTGCGGCGATTCGAGCTGCAATCGCTCATTTTTGGCAAGCGCCGCACTGTTGACAAATATCATCAACGGATACGCCAGTCACAACAAAACGAAAACGGAGAAAGATTCGACACTTTTTCGATTTCATCTCGGGACGGCCATGAACGGTGAGGCCAGGGAGGGCGCAGCAGTAGATATTATCCCGGGGAAGAAAAAAATCCTCGCTGTTTCCAGTGGCGGAGGACATTGGGTTGAACTGATCCGGCTTTCGCCGGCCTTCGAGGGACATGTTGTTGTGTTTGCAACCGTAGATAAAGCATACCGCAGCGAAGCAGGTTCTGCGCGCTTCTACACGATTCTGGATGTGACGCGGTGGAATAAATTTCGATGGTCGCAGACACTCGTGAAACTGGCGTATATTTTATTGCGTGAAAAACCTGATCTGGTCATATCGACCGGCGCTTTGCCGGGTTATTTTTCCTTGCGGCTGGCCAAGTGGTTCGGGATCAAAACCATCTGGATCGACAGTATCGCCAATGTGGAAGAGCTATCTCTATCAGGACAAATGATAGGCAAGTATGCGGACTTGTGGTTGACACAGTGGCCGCAATTGGCCAAGCCGGGTGGGCCGTTTTACCGGGGGACAGTGCTGTGATATTCGTGACAGTCGGTGCGCAAATGCCTTTTGATCGGCTGGTGAGCACTGTCGATCGATGGGCGAAAGAGAATGGACGCGATGATGTTTTCGCGCAGATCGGACAGTCGGAATACCAGCCTTCGAATATTCAATGGACAAACTTCCTTGAACCAGAAGAATTCAAACGCAAGTATGGCGCTGCCAAAGTGATCGTCGCTCATGCTGGCACGGGATCAATCATCACAGCTCTTCAATTTGGTAAACCTATTCTGGTCATACCGCGGCGTGCCAATCTGCGAGAGACTCGCAACGATCATCAGGTCGCAACTGCGGAGCAGTTTCGTCGCTTCGATTCGGTAGCGGTGGCGTGGGACGAGAGAGAATTAGTCACTAAATTAGCAGGCATCGACAATCTGCGTGGATCACAGAGGATCGAGTCACATGCGTCGAGTGGGCTGGTAAAAGCGATACGAGAATTCATTGATGGATGTTGATATGAGTTAGGGAACGATGATACGCATTGCGCTTTTCCACCCACGCAAAATTTGGATGCCAACGATCTTTGGTTGGTTTTTCTTGCTCGCTATTGCTCTCGTGATCTCTCTGTTCGTGGTACGCAATATTTACTCATTCCTTGCGCAGAACGAGCCGGTCGGAGCGCGCGTTTTGGTGATAGAGGGGTGGCTTGCTCCAAAAGAGCTTGATCAAGCGGTACAGACCTTCAAAAAAGGTGGCTATGAGCGCGTCGTGACAACCGGAGGTCCGATTTTGGGTTGGTCTGAATTGTCCATACACAGTAATTACGCCAAGATGGCTGCCGACTACCTCGCGCAGCACGGCGTACCGCGCAACGCGATTATTGTTGTACCGACTCCAGCATCGGCACAGGAGCGCACGTTTTTGAGTGCCGTGGCGCTCCGCGACTCAGCACAAAAGCTGGGTATTACGCTCGTCGCTATTGATCTTTATTCATCGGGCGCACACTCGCGCCGCTCGCGCTTGCTATTTCAGATGGCATTAGGGCAGAAAGTTCGCATAGGTGTGCTAGCGGGTTGGCCCAGTGACTACGATCCCGATACATGGTGGCGGTCGAGCAGCGGCGTGGAGTCCATAGTTTTCCAGTCTATTGCTCTACTTTGGGTAAAGTGCTGCTTCTGGCCAGGGCCACCTGGTTCCCAGCAGGAGCTCTGGGACGCCCCATGATTCGCTAAGAACAGGGCATCATCCCAGGGAAGTGCGACAAGTTGCTATTCTAATTGGGTGAATAAATTATGTGCGGAATTTTAGCGATTATTGGAGACACTCTGCCTGTAAGTAATGAGCTAGCAAATCAAGCGCTGGATACGCTTGCTCATCGTGGGCCGAATGACCGTGGTGTTTGGCAGGTGCCTGGAGCCTGGTTGGGACATCGCCGCTTGTCCATCATTGATACCAGCTCTGCTGGACACCAGCCCATGGTGGATGAATCAACCGGAGTAGCACTTACCTTTAACGGTGAAGTTTATAACTACATCGAGTTACGCACCGAACTGGAAGCATTGGGCCATCAGTTTCACAGTCAAAGTGATACAGAAGTATTGCTGCGATCCTACCTTGCTTGGGGCAATAAATGCGTTGAACGTTTTAACGGTGACTGGGCTTTTCTGATTTGGGACCCGCGTTATCGGATCGCTTTTTTTTCGCGTGATCGCTTTGCCGTCAAGCCTCTCTACATTACTCACTCTAGTGGTGTGTTGTCCATTGCATCAGAGCCTAAAGCGTTATTGGCGCTTTATCCCGAGTTGCGTCGCGTGAATGAAAGAGCACTGTATCGTTTTCTCAAGGAATCTGCTCTATATGACAATGCGGATTGCTTTTATGAAGGCATCCAATTGCTGCAACCTGCACATTCCGCCGTCTATAAGCTCGATAAAAATGAATTAGCTGTTATGCGATATTGGGATTGGCCTGATGCGGGCATCCCGCCGGCACAGGGTAAAGTGCAGATGCAATTTGACGCTCTTTTTGAGGATGCGGTACGGTTGCGCATGCGTAGTGATGTTCCGGTTGGAGTCACTCTGTCCGGAGGTCTGGACTCAACAGCAGTGATGACGTCTGCTAATAAACATTTGGAGTCTGGCAAGAGCCGGATGACAGCTTTCACTTCCGTGTATGAGAAACAGGCCGATTCCCCGTTAGTAGACGAGCGGAAATGGGCTGCTTTGGCGGTAGAAAACTGTGCTCATGTTGATTTGCAGTTGGTGGAAGCACCTAACCATTCGTGGGTGCAGACCTTGCGCAAAATTATTTGCTTCATGGATGGACCTGGATATTCTCCAGCAGTATTTCCCTTGTGGAATATAGATCGCTCAGCATCTCAGCAACAGGTAGTGGTGCTAATGGAAGGGCAGGGGGCAGATGAGTTGCTTGGAGGATATACAGATCATGCGGCAGCAGCCTTGCTTGAACATTTCGGATTTTTGTTGCGTAGATTTAAATGGATTAATTTAGGGCGCGAGTTGAAGGGCTGTCTGACTGCATTTGGAGCGCGTATTTTTATGACGCGGTTATCCAGACTCGTGTTTCCGAGGCTGATAGATTTCAACTATCGCCACGCCGGCCTCCTAGGCGTCATGCGTGCAGATTTCATCGAGCGGGTAAGTTCGGAGTTGAAGAAGCTCCCTCCTGCACGGAAAACTAAATCAGTCGGTTTTGCAGAAGAGGTGATGCGTGTGGATTTTTCGAGCCGCATACTGCCTGGATTACTTCAATATGGCGATACGGTTAGCATGGCGAATGCCATTGAGTCGCGCCTGCCTTTTCTCGACTATCGCCTGGTTGAACTCTGCGCTCGACTGCCCATAGGATGGAAAATCAGAAATGGGCAGACAAAATATATTTTGCGCGAGTATTTACGCAGTATTGGGCAGACGCAGATTGCGAACCGCAAAGATAAAAAAGGTTACCCGACACCGATTGAACAATTATTCAAATCTAACAATGGTGAGATGTTGCGCGAATTGTTACTGATACCCGATGCGAGAATACATGCATATTGTGATCAGAAAAAAATTCAAAATTTGATCAGCCGGTATTTGTCGGGGCAGCAAAGAAGTGAAAACCCGCTGTACCGGTTGATAAGTGCGGAACTCTGGTTGCAGGAGTGCATTCCGAAAATATAGCGGATCTTCGCGCAGCGTCGCATATATTTGCCAGTATTTGTGGCGTGTAATTCTTAATATACTGAGTATTATCAATCTATTAGTATTTAAATATCCAACACAAGAGGTGTTCCGCTTGAGTGGACAAGTCGTACTTCAAAATTGAATCCGCGCTAATCATATTTTTGTAAAAAAAAATAAGATTTACCAATCATTCGCCGCTCAATGAGGGAGGAATGATTGGTAAATCTTAAAAGGTATAAATACTAGCTGATGGTTGTGTTAAGAAACCAGAGTCTTTGTGAGCATTCAGAATTTCTACTTCCTGTCTATGCGGCTCAAACAGCACCGCAGAGCCAGCGCTCGACTCTGGCGCCGCCAGAACAGAATTGCAGACTTAGTGAATCACGGCGCCTATATCTCGTTTAGTAGTAGTTTGGGGGACAGAGGAGAAATCTGACCATACAGGTGCCACCTTACCGTTGCCGACTGCATAACTGTCTGGGGCAACCTTGAAACCATCTGGCGCGGTTAAGGGCGAGGCGAATTTAGGCGAAACGCCTCGCATTTGAGCATCGGATGAATTATTAGATACCACAAGGCCTGGCCCTGTGCCCGCAACCATGACGGACAAGTTGTTTGATGGGGAGTAAGCCAAGTTGTTTTGGACAGTGATATTAGTCACGCTTGCCATTAACTGAACAACTTTAAATGGATATCCGCCGCTAGGTGCTGATGTATACGCAGTATTGTTATATATCTTCACGTTGTCGGCTGGTGGTGCTGCGCCCCAACTGTCTGGCCTGAAGCAAGCACCGGCGGCCACTGCTGAAAAATCACAGATATTATTCCTTATGGATGTGTCTCTCGAAAATACTGCTACAGCACTGCCAGTTCCTGATCCTGCGATTAGCCAATTGCGCTCGAATATAACATCCCTTGTGCGCTCGTCATAGGTTCCGTTTTGTGGCCCCATTGACACCTCCCAAGCAGCACCAGCGCTTCCTGTAAATTTATTGCCAGAGATCACCACTTTTTCAGAATAGCCAAAAGTTGTGGTTCCGTTATTCCCTATAGGGTCAACGGGCAATGTGTCCGTAGTCCAGTTGCAGCCAGAACGACACCACGATGGCGCATGTAATTTGATGTACTCATAAGTTGGTGCTTGGCCGCTGAAAGAGTTGTCGCTGATTACACTCTTGACTGCCTGTGTAAGCCGCATTAGCGACTGCCCATTTAGGTTGTCTGAGAAAGAATTACCAATAATGGAAAAGCGATACCCTGCTGCATATATCTGATACCCTGCTGCAACTGTGTGATTGATAGTCGAATCAGCAATAGTCACGCCATCCCACAGACCGTTGAATGTCTTTCCTGATGTATCAAACCTGAACCCGTAATGTATATTTTGAAGATCAAGGCGAAGAATTGTCACCTGCTTTATCAGGCCACTGTCAGTCAGCCCACCAGTGGAGCCACCGGATAGCCCGTCAATGGTCAAGTCCATGATGCGCCAATCGTTGGCTCCGCTGGACAGGATGAATGTGTCAGTATTGCCTGTGTTTTGGATAAGTGGTTTATTGCCAGTACCGTACGCACCGATGGTTCCGGGACCTGTCGCAGCTATAGTTGCGCGAGTGGCGGCGGTAAAAGTATCGCCGCGTTTAAATAGCACTCTTTTGCCTGTCTGCGCGTAGCTGCTGATCGCGGCAGAAAAGGAGGGTTGTTGTACGGTGGTAGCGCCGGCAGGACAGCCGCTTGCGCCAGCGACAGGGAGACTCGTGGCAGCGACGCAAATCGTGTTGGTTCCGGAAAATACTGTGTTGGGATCTTGGACTACGATTTGGGCGCAGTTGTTCGCTGTGTTCGTGCCGTCTGTTGCGGACAATGCCACGGTGTAAGTACCCGGCGTTTCGAACACATGTGCTGCTACGGGACCCGTCGCCAAGTTACGGCTACCCTTTACACTTCCGTTGGTCCAATTTGTGCCGCCCGGTAGTGCTGCTAATGCTGATTGGTTTTCACCGAAGTTCCATCGATACTCAAGGTCGTGGAACGGCTGTTTTGTGACGCTTCCATCCGTAGTAGTACCTGATGCATCAAAAAATACCGACAACGGTGCGACTCCAGTAGTGCGGCTCGGGACATTTGAAAGCTTAATGGCGCCAGTCGCCCCGGTAGTCGAGCATCCGCTAGTGGTTGGAGGAGCAACGGTGATTGTTGAACTTTGACTTGCGGATCCACCTGCGCCAACGCACGTAACGGTATAGGTGGTGGTGGTTGACAGTGCTCCTGTATTGAATGAGCCCGTTGTGCCAGATCCACCGCCAGCAGGAGAAGTGCAAGAGGTGCTGTTGGTAGACGACCAGTTTATGTTGGTGCTTGTGTTATATGCGATTGAAGTCGACGATGCGGAAACAGAAACAGAAGGGGCAGAAGGGGCGGTAGCAGACGCAACGGTCACGGTTGTACTTTGGCTTGCTGTCCCCTCTGCACCAACGCACGTAACGGTATAGGTGGTGGTGGTTGACAATGCATTTGTATTGAATGTACCCGTTGTGCCAGTTCCACCCCCACCGGTAGAGGTGCATGAGGTGCTATTGGTTGATGACCAAGATATAGTGGTACTTGCGTTAGATGCGATTGAAGTCGAGGCTGCTAAAACAGATACCGTTGGTACGGTAGAGATGATAGGAGTGGGGGCAGGAACAGTGGGTGCAGGAACCGCGCCAATACTATCAGCGCTATAGTTTCCTACAGATCCACCTCCACAAGCTGCCAGCACTAGGTTTAATAAAAAAATGATCGATAATCCTTTGTTTACTCTAAATTTCAGTAAATTCATGCCTGATCCTTATAATACTATAAAATTGAAATACCAATCAGCCAGATCAGACTAAGTTCTTCGCCTGTAAAGCTGAAAATTGTTAATTGCTTAACATCACGTATTCAATTTATCAGCATGAATTATGAGAGTCATTCTCGACCTCCACGAATGGGGAATAGGCGTGAGTAAATGGTATATATCTTCATATCAAAAATAGATGAAAGGTCTGTTATGAGGTATAAGCGGTATTCGGCATAAGAAGCGCTGGGATTAGCCATTGACGGGGCGGGCAACTGCACTTCACTACAAGTACAGACCGGGAGATCGATGCGAGATGGAGAAATTGAACGAAAACGACCTGAATACCAGACACACAAACGGATATTCTTCAAATCAGCCGTTGCATTTCAAATTTGAAGCCGCAACGTAATAGGCAGAATAAATTGAGGAGTGCAGGAAATGGCTTTTTTTGTATTAAGTGAAAGAGGCAGCTCTAAATCGCCAGCTCAAGCCTGTGTAAATGAATTTGAAGATGTACTTATAAACTTGCTTAATGCACAACTTATCTGTCCAAATACTGCGAGTGGGAGTTCAATTGATATTGACAGATATGATTCGGGAAAAGAAAAAATTGTTTTCGTTATCTGCATTTCAGAATACAAAGCTTATCAATCGCTAACATGTATAAAAAACTGGCGAAAAAAATTCGACAAGGTAATTATCTACGTATTTGATTCATATCCTGTAAGCAGAGAAATGGGATGGATAAGGAAGAAGCTGTCTCGAAGTATTCGTGCATTAAGTGAAGTTGATCATATCTTCGTTGCACTCAGTGGCGGCGTGGAAAAATTTGAGAGTGATTTTAGTGCACCGGTATCCTTTGTACCATTGGCTGCAGACGTATTGAAATTTGGCTCAGGTCGATCCAACAGGTGTATTAGTATCAACGCATATGGTCGGCAGCATTTGACCCATAGCAAAATGCTTGCTGAGTACTTTAACAATACGGAAAATTGCGGCTCTTACTTACATACCAATCATACTGAAATTGGTCAACTACATGATTATGTTTCACACAGAAGACAGTTTTGGAAGTTGCTTTCAATCAGCAATATAGCCATGGCGTACGATCCAATGGTTGTTAATCGGACGGGGGCAAATGCATTCACCTTTTCCTTTATCGGACAAAGATGGTTTGAAAGTTTGGCAGCCGGATGTTTAGTCGTTGGTAGACGACCAACTTGTTCAGAGACAAAAGATTACTTGGATTGGGATGATGCAACTGTCGAACTTCCAAAAAATGATGGTGATGTGATTCCATTCCTGGAGGAAATATTAAATGATTCTGATAGATTGGAGTCGGCACACAAAAGAAATTATATGAATTCTTTACTGAAGAATGACTGGAGACATCGGCTGGTTGATATCTTTGATCATCTTAAATTGTATATTCCGCAGGGGATTCGAAATGAAATCGAAGAGATGGCTGCAATGGCTCACAAAATTCAACAAGATTTTTAGCATCGTCAAAGCCAAGAAGGTGACATCTGCAATGCTGCCAGCGCGATACTAAATCGTCGTACACAGCATATACAATATCCTTGCGGAATCTCGCGCAACCAATGCCCCAATTCGTGTTCAGGATATTGCCCGACCAGCAAATCTATCCCCGAAAAATTACATCAACAGCAAAGCCGTGATCAGCTATCCGCTACGCATTGCAGCCAATAAATCAACGCCAATCACCGGATTGGAAGCAGGGCACGGCAACATGGCTGGTCATAACACCTACCACAGCCAGAGCTCGCAATCCATCCACCGAGGTCATGCGCCCCTTGAATGTATGGCTCATCTCATTCCCAGCTTTAGCAGCATATTGTGGATTGGAGTTCTGATGTGATGCTTCCAAAAAAGGATAGTTAAAAATTTAAATAGACCTTTAGTTGGCAATCCAAACTTTGAAAACAACTTCAACAATTGTAAGGTATAGGCAAAGGGGGCTTCATTTTCGGCAAAATGCATAATGCAAGGCTCAAAGGGCAGGCCGGTCTCAGCTAATGCACCACAGCACTTGCCAATCGACGCATCCATGTCCCAGCTTCCTCTCACTGCGCTAAGGTGGCGAGAGAAAAATGGATAACGGGATGGCACCACCAGATTAAATTCTGTCATAACGATATTCATAACATCTTCATCGGCATACTGGGCGTTACCTGCAATTTCTTTGTAATTGGCGGTGATTTCTCTTGCGCGGTCAAAAACAGCTTTGCAGGCTGGTTTGCAAAAAAAGGCATGGCCTGCGCCATCAATGCAGACCAATCGCTTCCATCCCATTCGCTGCAAGAGTGCATCACGATCAAATCCAAATGCGTTAGATCCTCCCGTTACATAACGCCCAGTAGCCACATAAGGTATACCATCATCACCCCATTCTTTAATAAAGGGGGCAACGGGTTTAAATACGAGTACATCAGAGTCTAAAAACAACGTTCTATCAAATGGTGTGTACTGGTCAAGGTAAACCTTATGCGCAAAACCCCGTATATCAGGACGCTCATCAATAACAAAATCAAAGTATGGCGTCAATAAAGGCCGTAGGACAGGATGACACGCGACAGCCAATGACACCCCGGGATTACTTACCTTCAGCGAAAGGGCGAGGCCAATGGCCTTCAAATAATCGTTGGGCGTGGCGAGGGTTAAGATGCCGAAGCTCATTTGGCCACCAATTTTGTTTTTTTTAAAAAAATATCGCGAAAAGGCAATTTCAGCCAATTGACACTGGATACAAGTAAAAACTTTGAATATGTGAATTTGCCCTGGAATTGCCCACCATCAAACCCTCTTCTACCTGCTATCAGCGGCATCCAGTAATAATTTGAAACAATGCCATCTCTCGATTTAGCTTGTTCCCCAATAAGTTTGGCCATAATTAACTCAGGTGCCATACCCGTTTTAAAATTTTCGCTCACTCCCTTAATGAAGTAATCATATCCCGCCGAACTCCATGCCATGATCCCCATATCAACCCAGGCATTTTTAATATCACAATACAAATCGAATTGTCTCGGGGCATACTTGATAAAGCTTGCCATATTTTTGACGATATAACGTCCGGTAACCTTCCAGACAGTATCTCCTTCATTGAGTGCCTGTAAGGTAGATGAATTCGAAAATGCATAATCGATCAGTTTGAACTCACCATAGCCTCTATGGTAAGAAGAGGGGTAGTTAATCCCAAAAAAGCTTAACCACTCAATATTTTCCGATGGGAAATCATCTGATAGAGATTTCAGGTCAAACCCGGAGTTGTCAACAAAGACTATTCCGTCAATAATTCCTGCTGTTAGTGCCTGTGTATAAAAAACCAGAGCCATTCTGTAATCCTCAAGCCTCTCTTTTGGATTGACCAATTTAAGCTGGGGCTGATGAGGGTTGGGCTTAATTGTTGAAGTGAGTAGCAGGATATTTTTCATTGAATTACTGTGACTTGCCACTTGCAGCAAGTCCTATAGAGATGATCAGGATTGATAATACATATCCGAGCACATCGAGCTTTGCGATCCATATTGAATGTCGCCTCTGCACATAAACATCCGACAGATATACAGGAAAAGTAAATAAAGCTATGCCACAAATCATTCCTGCCGTTCCATAAAACCACCACCCCAATACAATTAGCAGGCTAAAACATACAAATTTATACAATGATAATTTAAACATTATCTGAGAATCGCCAAGAGCAAGATAAAAAGGACCAATTCCTGAGATAACCATCGGTAAGGCTCCTATTGAAAATATCTGGAATACCCAACCTGCGCCGTGATATCTGGGATCAAAAAGTAGATCGACGATTTTCTGTCCAAATATTGTCATAATCCAAAGAGGTGGAAGAAAGGCCGCCATGATCCCCAAACGAATTTTGAATACCCTTTTTTTAATTTGATCTAACGGAAGATGTTTAATGTGAACATACAGCGGGAATATGACCTTGCCAGCTATTTGCTGGTATATCTGCTCAATTATCTTGGCAAGTGTGGCCCCCACTGTAAACAGACCAAGTTCATTCATTGACACAAATTTACCCAGAATTAGGCTGCCCGAGCTATTAACAAAAAAAGATAGCAACGTACTCAAGAATATCCATTTGCCATATTTAATAATTGATTTAATAGCTTGACGATCCCACGAGAATCTATCAGGTGATTCCGCCAACCATTTGTGCGTGAACATCATTTTTACTAATGCAGAGAATAATGCACCCGCAACAAGAACCCAAACGGTAGGGTAGACAAGCGCAAAGGACAACATCAGCAATATGGATAAAGCTTGAGATATTACTTCTATTGCGGTCAATCGGCCTAAAGCAAGATTACGGTTGACGCTAAATACAGCTGTTGAATTAAAACCTGAAATTAAGGTTGCCATTCCGGCTATTGGTATGATCCAAAGTAGAAGCGGCTGATTATAAAATACTGAGAAAGGCCACGCCGCAAGTACGCAGCATATCCAAAGACCAAATCCCCGAATAACTTGCAGAGTCCAGGCTGTATCCAAAAAATCTCTATCATTACCCCGTTCATTTTGTATGATACTTAGCCCTATACCAATATCTGAAAACATGGCAAGGCCAATCATGAATACATTTACTATTGCCATCAAGCCAAAATATTCCGGGGCAAGCAGGTGAGTGAGGACAAGGTTGCTGACCAACCTTAATCCTTGACTAATGCCATAGCCTAATGTTGTCCAAAATGCACTCTTGATTGCTCTTTTTTTTAGGGTCATCTGATCTGACTGCAGGTTTCACTTTTTTAAAACTTCGTCTTCCGGGAAGATCGGAAATCTTCGTTCAGGGGCTTGTTCAACGGTTATAGTGGTTCTCCTGGTTCGTCCCAACGACGCGCTTGCGTTGAGAGAGATCGTGGGATGACTCGGCTTGGCGCAGCGAGTACTACCGACCCTGCGGGCACATCTCTGGTGACGACGCAATTTGCACCGATCATTGTTCCATCACCAATTACAATTCCGCCGAGCAAACGCGCACCAGGGTAAATGGTGACACGGTTTCCAATTTTTGGCGTACCAGGAATTTGTCCTGTGCCCAGCGTCACCTCGTGGTATATCTGGCATTGCTCTCCGATTTCAACACCTCGTCCGATCAAGACATTGAAGGGATGAACGAGGCACAGCCCTGGACCAATGCGCGCGCCTCTGCGCCCAGCCCAAAGAAAGATGTTGGAGGTGAAAAAACTCAATAGAATTTTCAGACAAAGGTATAGAGTCCACATCGGAATTCGCAGGTACAAGCTGGGCATGGAGTCAGCCCAAACACCAAAACGGAAGACTAGCGTGATCCAGAATCCAGTTCGTCTGTACCAGTTGCCATGATATGTTGTAATGTCATGACGCAGGTTTTCGAACATTAAGACCTCATATGTTGTAATGTCACGGCGCAGGTTTTCGAACATTAAGACCTCTGTCTAAAGAATAATGAGCATATCAGCGAGCCGGCACATGGGACGCTGGTCGAACAGGAATAGCTGCGAGGACTGAAATGAGCTCACGCGCGGCACGCAGCTTGCCAGCGGAGTTCAGGTGGCCTCCATCGTCTGTATACTCCGAGGCCATCGCTGGTGCGACAATGCCATCCCATTCCACCGTTACCGCAGTTCCGTCCGGTGCAATAGACTCGACGCGCGCCAGATCAAAGATTGGCTCGCGTCCTTGGTATGTCTTGCGCAGGAGAGAATTATATTCCTCGCGGCGCACGTTCTGGACGGAACCGCCACGGCCGAGCAGCCGTTTCAGGAATTCCTTTGGCCCGGCTTGTTCACTGGTGAGAGGTGCGGTCACGTGCACGAAGGCCGTGCCGGGGTTCTTCGCTTTGAGGCCTTCGATGGTGGTGCGGTAGCGGGCGAAGAGTGCTTTTGCGTCTGTCTCAGCCGTGAAATCAACATAACAGAATTTCATGAGGGCGATGTCGAGACCTGTTTGCTTCGATCCCATGTCATCCTCGAAACTCTTAAGTTTCTGGAGTGGCTGCCCGTTCTCGGCAATAAATGTCTGCCCGATCATCGCTGTCCCCACATCGCTCGCCGTTTTTACGGCGACGATTCGGACAGGCACGCCCGCCATTGTGGAAAGCTGTTCTATCCCGTCGATCAGGTTCACGCCGACCGATTGGTGTCCGAAAAAAATCCGCTGTTGCGCGATGCGCTTCAAGTCTGTTCGAAGATTTTCATCATCGGCAGCAGAGTGTGCAACGGCCGTTACACCCAAGGTGACAACGGCGAGCAAGGTACTCGTCACAATATGAACTCCAAGCATAAAAACCTCCCATTTAACAACGTAACATAGTGTTTATGCATATCTCAGCCCTTCTTGCGGGCGATAAAATTAGCGATCTGCTCGATAGAATCGAGGTTGTCAGGCAACATTTCGTTGTCCTTGACCTCAATGCCAAAGGTATCCTCGATGAATAAGATCACCTCGAGAACACCTGTTGAATCGATGATGCCGCGATCGAGAAGAGATGTTCTGCCCTCAAGCATTGAGGGGTCTGCCACATAGAAATTAGACGTCATGAAAGCGCGAACCTGGTCTTTAATATAAATAATGTTCATATAGAGTTTTCCTTTCAATCTTGAAATTTCATTAATCAGAGCGAACAGCGGGGCAGAATCCTCTTATTTGTAATTTGAAAATGCCGTCTCAAGGACGACTAGTTTGCGTACAACGGTAGATCCAATGAAGTATGGCTGTCAGACTGGGCTGCAAAATTTTTCGGTCCACTTAAGCCTTTTCTCCAGCCAAATTTCTTGGGTATTTTCTTCCGCAAACTTTCGCGCATCAATTTGGGCGTTTCTCAACGCGACGGGGTCTTTTGCAAAACATGCTATTGTTTCTGCCATTGCCTCGACATTCAGCCAAGGGCTGACTTTTACCATGGGGCCGAATTGTGCCAGCGTTAGGTAATAGTCGGTATCGTAGGCGCACAATGCCATTCCCGCTGCCATCCCATCAAATGCTGAGCGCGGAGTGTCTTCCGTGAGCGGGGCGGCTAATAAAATATCAAAGCGATATAATGTGTCAAAGAGTTCTGGCCCGAATTGAATCGGTGGCTGCAAAAAAATAAATCGTTCTGCTTCCTGCTCTTTAATCAGTGAAGCCAATTTTTCTTTGTCGGGACCATCACCAATTATTGTTAGGCTAATATTTGTGTTATGGTTTTTTCTGGCCTGAACGACTGATCTAACGCAGTAATCTATGCCCTTTCGTGCCACCAATCGGCCAAAATAGACGCACCTGATTGGCTGATCTTTGGTGTGTTTACGATTAACTTTTTCTGCAAGGCGCGCTTCCGAGATGATGTGTTGACTCGAATGTGATGTATCGAAGAAGTTTTTAACTGAATCTTTTTTGTTGCCATAGTCAGAAACAAGTGATTTACTTTTAAATAAGACTAGTGAGCAATTGCGTGCCACCCATCCTAGTTGCAGACGTCTTAGCGGCTCGAAAATAAAGCGCTCAATGAGATATCTAATTTTATTGATCATTCCGAGTTGATACGCGCGTTCGACATCCTTTCTAATATCAATATCGACAACTGCAATGCTTTTCTTTCCTAATAATTTTGCAGCAATCAAGGAAAATATTCCGATGGGTTGAAATAGGTTCATCGATGGGCCAGAGTGAACAAGCCCTGCTCGCGATACTGCCTGCCATAATTTTCTGAATGTGTTCAACGCGGAGGATTTTAAAAATTCAACATAGCGAGTATTGTTGGGGTAAAGTTCAGTCAAAAATATTCTTTCTTGCTGCTCCTGAATGTGACCTAAATGTCCCTTGTCACGCTGATAGTCTTCCGCTGGCATAGATGGGCCACAGACGCGGATTGCATCATATTGCACTGGAATACGATGAAGAAGCACTCGGAGATGGCCGGCAAAAGCCGATTCACAGGCAAACTCGTTTGCAGATACTCGGTAGAACGGCACGTTTAAGACTAAGAGGTATTCCATAAAGTATCCTTCAAGCTAAAAAACCTCCCTCATCAGGGAGTGACAACGCCATAGCTAAATGCGATTTGCCGCGTGTGTATCATCTAGTTAACCAATATCAGCTCTTATGTATGTCAATCTGAACGCTTGCGCCCAGACACAACGCGTATATCGCCTGCGGGGTTTGCGATTAACCGGATGTCCTCGTAAACTTTTATTCTGTCGAAGAGCATCCGGACCTGACGCTCCTGCCCGAGCCCTATTTCGAAGAGAAGGACACCGCCTGGATGCAAGAAGGGGAGCGCCTCCTTGATAACGCGCTGCTGGATGCTGAGCCCATAGGGCCCTCCGTCAAAGGCTTCGCGCGGCTCGTGTTCAAGCAGGTTGGCGCGGTCGGTTGCGAGTTTGCCTTGGGATATATAGGGAGGATTGCAGATAACGGCGTCAATGGAACCTTCGAGGCGCAACCCCGCCAGTCCGGCGAAGAGGTCGCCTTGGGCGACAACAACACGGTCGGAAACGCCCACATGCTCGACGTTGCGGCGCGTGACCGCAATGCAGCCGTCGGTAAGGTCGCTTGCCCACACTTGGGCGCTTGGCATGTGATGCGCAATTGCACAGGCGAGGTTACCTGATCCGCAACACATGTCGATAACCCGGGGGGCGTCTGTTCCCGATGAGCGAAGCGTATTGAGCGCTGTCTTGCCAAGGAGCTCGGTCTCCTCCCGAGGTGCGAGTGCACCTTCGGCAACTATGAGGTCTACACCCATGAACACCTCATGGCCGATCACGTAGGCGAGTGGTGCACCTGCTACACGACGCTCTGCCATGGCACATGCGGCACCAGTATGATCAGATGGCGATGCCGCTTTGGCAGCTTGCACAATACGTGCTGCTTCTGCGCTTGCGCCAGCAATACCACCTCGCTGAAGGAAGTAAGTTATTTCATTGAGTAAAGTGGTCATGACAACTCCATTTTCTTGATTTTTCCGGTATCCGTCTTGGGCAAACATGGCACCAGGACGATGTGCTTTGGAACCATGAAATTTTCCAGCAATCTCTGGCACTCCTTCTGCAGTTGTTTTTCGCTTAGCGAGATACTTTCCTCAAGGACAACGAATGCCTTGACCGCCTGACCCAGGATATCGTCCGGCACGCCGATGACTGCGGCTTCCTTCACACCTGGAATATTCATCAGCATGTTTTCCACTTCTTTCGGCGCCACCTTCTCGCCGCGCGACTTGATAATGTCATCCATACGTCCAACGAAATAGAGATAGCCTTCATCGTCCAGCCTGCAATAATCACCCGTGTACAGAACATGTTCGCCGGGAACCGGGCCGGGCTTGAGCTTTTGGGCCGTGGCCTCGGGTTTTTCCCAATACCCCTTCATTACGGTAGCGCCGCGTATGACCAGCTGGCCCACGATCCCCGGGGCAACCCTGTTGCCGTCCTCATCCACAATCCACATCTCGGTATTCGGGATCGCGATGCCGACGCTAGCAGGTTTCCGCTCAATATCCTGCGGTGGCAGGTAAGTGCAGCGTTTGCACTCGGTAAGGCCGTACATCGAATAGATGCGCGCAGTCGGAAAAATATCCTTGAGCATCAGGATGTGTTTAACCGGCAAAGCCGCAGCGGTGTTGGTCACGTAGCGGATCTTGGACAGATCGTAGTCCTTGAGGGATTTGAGTTCCGCGAGGATTGAGAAGATGGTTGGCACACCCGGGAAACCGGTTACCCCCTCGTTAACCATCAGATTGAGTATCTGCGCCGGAAAGGTAAAGGAACGTTCAAGCACGAGGCGTGCGCCGGTGCGGAACGCCATGATCATCTGGTACAGGCCATAGTCGAATGAGAGCGGCAGCACCCCCAGGATCACCTCGTCTTCCTGCAGTTCGAGATAAGTCGCGATCGAGGTGCATGCCGTGAGCATGTTGTGATGGGTAAGCATCACGCCCTTGGGTTCGCCCGTGGATCCCGAAGTGTAAATGATCGCAGCGAGATCAATATCAATGCATGTTCGTGCGGGCGGGGCAGAGTTGTCGCCGGCTGCGATGGCGTCATCCCAGCGCTGTGCACCGGGAAGTTCTGCGAGTTTCGCGTCATCAATGGCACCTGAGACGATGACGCGCCGCAGGTGAGAGCAATCCCGCGCGGGTTCGGAAAATACAGAATGGATGTGCGCATCCGTGATAAGCGCGGCTGGCCGGCAGTCTTCGAGCAGATAACTGAGCTTGTCACTCTTGGTCAGCGGGTTGATGATGGACACAACGGCGTTTGCCTTGAGCACCGCCCAGAAGGAGATAACGGTCTCAATGGTGTTATCGGCGAACACCACGACCCTATCGCCGCGTTCGACACCGGCCGCGACCAGGCTGTGCGCAAGCGCGTTCGAGCGGCTGTCGAGATCGCCATAGGTAAGATGCTGTTTCATGCAGACCAGGGCAATTTTTGCGGATAATTCGCTGGCTGACTGGATCAGGTAGTCGTGTAATAGCGGCACGGGACCTTGTATGATTTGCATCTCAGTGCCTCCCCGGGCTTGATGATTTGTCAACGTCAGTGCGCAGCTCAATGGCACGGCTGCCATCGGGTCGGCCCGCAATGAATTGCCGGTGCAGCAGTTGCGTCGACAGCACGCCTACCAGCGCCATGTTGTCGAAGTTTGATAACTGACCATCTGTGCCGCGTGCGCGGCATTTGCGCAACAGCTGCGCGACGGCCTGCGGCTCGAACACGTTAGCATCCCGCAACGCTGGCTCTGAAAGCACTTCATCGATGTAGTCCGGCGCGTTCCCGGCAACGAAGGAGAGTGCGTCCGGCGCGCGATAGGGCTGCTTTTTCCGCGCGAGGATCTCGCGTGGCACAATAGCCTCTGCGGCGCGCTTCACCACATGCTTTTCGTCCAGCACGCGCAGCTTGTAGGCTGACGGGAGTGAATCCGCGAGAGTGACAACATTCTTATCGAGGAAGGGGAAACGCCCCTCCAGGGAGTTAGCCATGAGCATACGGTCCCCTTGCGAAGAAAGCAGGTAGCCCGATAACAGCGTGCGGATTTCTAGGTGCTGATCCTGCGCAAGGTGGCTCCATTGCGAGAAATTGACATGGATGTTTGCAAGCAGTTCGCTGATCACATCGCGGCCTGCGTTAGCTGCCTGCATATCTTTTGAAAATATCCGCTTTAATGCGCCTGTGGTGTGCCAGCGCGTGTCGTGTGCAAAACCGGGCTTACGATAGGCTGCGATGTTGCGCCCGAAGAATTGTCGCGCCATCGCCTGCTGCGAAACCGGCGAGCGCGCGAGATAGGGGTAAAGCCGTTCAAGCAGCCGCGGGCGCCACGCGGATGCCGGCTGCCGCCCCCAGAAACGGCGCACTTTCCCTTCACGGAAGATGTCGTAGCCGGCAAACATTTCATCGGCACCTTCGCCCGTGAGCACGACCTTGACGCCGTTATTTCGCACGAGCTTGGACAGAAGGAACAGTGGCGCAGGGGCAGTTCTCAGAATCGGGCGCTCGGTATGATAGATCACTTCTGGAAACACTTTCGCGATGTCGCTGCGCGTAACAACGACCTCGTGATGATCGCTACCCAGCATCTTCACCATCAAGTGCTGGTAAACCGTCTCGTCGTATTCGGCATCTTCAAAACTTAGCGAAAAGGTTTGGAAGCTATCGCCTGCAAATTGTCGCCCAAACGCGGCGATCAAAGAACTGTCCAGCCCACCGGAAAGATAGCATCCGACCGGCACATCAGCGCGAAGCATGCGCAGTGATGTGGCGTTTGCCAGCGCACTGCGCACCTGTTTGACCGCGTCCTCAAGAGACCCCTCAAACTTGTTGCGCGTATCACCAGGTACGGGATAACGTGCAGTCCAATAAGCGTGGTCGCAGACAGTTCCGTTTTCGTAGGTGCGAACATGACCCGGTTCGAGTTCGGTCACGCCTTGAAACACGCTTTGCGGTGGTACGATGGTCCAGAAGGTAAAGGTCTGGGAGATGCCGATTGGATCAAAGGCCCGCGGGATGTTTGCATTCGCCGCGAAAATGGCTTTGACTTCGCTGGCAAAATAGAGATGACCGGCATGTTCGCAAATATGCAGCGGACAAATTCCCAGCCTGTCGCGGGAGAGTACTAGGCGCTTGACCACTGAGTCCCACAGCGCCAAGGCCCACTGCCCGTTCAAGCGCTCGAAAGCGGCATCACCCCAGGCGCGATAGGCATGAACGATAACCTCGGTATCACTACGGGTACGGAAATGGTGGCCGAGTGCAACCAGCTCCTCGCGCAGTTCCACGTAATTGAATATCTCGCCGTTGAATACAATCCATGCTGTATCGCCTTCGTCAGCCATGGGCTGCTGGCCAGTTGCGAGATCGATGATGGACAGACGCGCATGCGCGAGGCCTGCGCGATCATCGCGATACACACCAAATTCATCCGGGCCGCGATGATAGAGTGCGCTGGCCATGCGAACCAGTGCTTCACGGTCCGGTGATTCCGATCCTGCGCTAAGTCCAACGATCCCGGCGATTCCGCACATTGCCTTCAGGCCTCCATGACAGGTGCAACAAGCAGGGGGCGCATGTGGAGATATTGTGTTGCGCGCCGTTTTGCTTCAATGTCCTTGAAGACTCGCGCTACTTGGGCAGTTGTAATGCCGACCACAGGCGCGGTCTCCTCGGCAGAAACGCCGTTGTTCACTGCATAGAGGCAGAGATCCATACGGTCGTAGGGTAGGGCGAAGTAGAACTCCTCCTGAGTTTGTGGCATTGAGAAAGTGTCCGTGGTGGGTGGGCGGCGGCGAATTTCTTCAGGCACGCCCAGATACTCTGCCAATTGGTAGACCTGTGTTTTGTAAAGATGGGCAATGGGTTTAAAGTCCGCGCTTCCATCACCTTGCTTAACGAAGAACCCCTGATCATACTCAAGACGGTTTGGCGTACCTGAAACGGCATAGTGCAGGCGATCCGCGTGGTAGTACTCTGTCATCTTGCGCACTCGCTGCTTGTAGTTTGTCGCGGCGATGATCTGCAAGTAGGCACCAAACGGTAGCCGCACGGTGGAAACTTCACCCGTGGGGCTTTGCACTGTGAGCCGCGTGATATTCAGGCGTTCACCTTCGAGAATGGACGGCAATACCAGCTTGCATTTCCAGTCGTCACCGTATTCGGGAACCACTGTGCGGATGGCCTCTGCCTGACGCTCGTAGCAACCCAGCCCTTCGAGGGCGGGAGCAATGTTTTCGACGATGGCTTCAATCCCGAAGTGCTCAGTCAGCATCCGGCCGAGCAAGATTGCATCATCCGAAGAGTGGTGTTCGGGCATAAAAAGCCCCAGGACCTTCTCCGTGCCAAATGCGCGCGCGCACAGCGCGGCCACCACAGAACTATCAATGCCGCCGGAGATACCGACGACCGCACCGCGACGGTGAAGTTGACCGAGAACCTGCTCACGAAGGATTGTGGTGATACGATCTACTTCAGCAGCGACATCCAGCTTGAGTACGTCTTTATTGAACATAAACCCCTTTATCCCCGGACAGTTCCGGAATCGCCGACAACTTTTTATCGCATCCCACAGTCCAGAAAAATGCCGCGAAGAGACGGGGAATTTTATGAATATTTAAAACGATGTGGCCAAAAATACCGATAATTCTTCATTAAGAGTTTTCATCCATCCCGTCTTAATATATCTATCCCTGTCATCACAAAATCAATGGATGCCTTGAAATTTATTGGCTGGAATTGTTTACTTACCATAACAAGAAACTTATCAACTACAAACAATTCTTTATTTTTTTATAGCGCGCGGGTTATCGATGACCCTTAATAATTTATTTTCAATATTGATTGCTGAGAGTAAAAAGCAAGCAGAGAAATTTGAAATAAGGAATTTCCTGAGCAGTAGTTCCACTCGAACAGCGCTCCCCTAAACCTCCACAAAAACGAACGCGTGCCGACCGGGCTGCAGCAGGCGCCTGCTGCAGCTGGACTACAAGCAGCAGGTTACGATTCCGCCGGCGACGATTGTGGAGCCCGAACCCGCGCGCAGCATCGCGAGCAGGCTTGGCCTCGCCAGCCTGGAATCCAGGAGCGACTCGGGCCGGATGACGGCGCTCCGCAGCGCCGCTAAAATAGGAACTGCAGAAATTGCCTGCGATTTGCCCCGGTCAAGTTGAGGCAGGCATGAAGGCTGGGACAGACGTAAAGAAATCATGGAGATAAGTTATCCGTCTATAAGAAAGGAGTTTGCAATGTATAAAGCCATTACAGTAGCAGCACTCGTAGCCGCCTTTGTTTTTGCGGCATTTCCCGTTTACGCCGACGATGTGAAAGGCATGGGACAGAAGGCTGATTCACAAGTCCACCAAGGCCGGGGGCTGGTCAACAAGGTAGATTTGAAAGCCGGGAAAATCAATATCAGCCACCAAGCCATCCAAAGCCTTAAGTGGCCCCAAATGACCATGGACTTCAACGTTCAGGACAAGTCCGCCCTTGAGGGCATAAAACCGGGCATGCAGGTCAACTTCGAACTTGCCAAGTTTGGGAGTGGCTATCGAATTACGCGTATTGTGCAAACAAGGGAGTGAGCCTTTTTATTGACATGAGCCAGCAGGAATCGATTGTGCGTCTGGAGCCGGTCAAGATGCCGGCAGCACATGCAGCGCTTGCGACGGAAGAATCTGCGGCGTGATCCGCAACATCTATAATTATTTCTCGCTTTGGCTTGCCAACTTCGCTTTACTGTATAAAAATACAGTATATTTTAGTTCTGTATAAATACCCAACAAATCGAGGCAAGAACACGAGCTCTCTTGCCTTTTCACCTGGAAGCTGAAGAATGAACCTGGATGTCGAAAACTGCCCGAACGAAGAAGCGGAGGCGTATCTTGCTCGCCTCAATCCGGCACAGCGCCTTGCAGTTGAGCACGGTACAGGTGGTGATGAAGCCGCGAAAGGACCGCTGCTGGTGATTGCCGGTGCCGGTTCTGGCAAGACCAACACGCTTGCGCATCGCGTCTCCCACCTCATCGCTCAGGGCACCCATCCTGAAACGATCCTGCTCTTGACCTTCTCGCGTCGCGCGGCGGACGAGATGGCGCGCCGCGCCGAGCGCATCGTTAGCCAGCTTGCGACCGCCAAGACGCGTCTCGCCGGGGTGAAGCTGAGCTGGGCCGGCACCTTTCACGGCATCGGTGCGCGCCTGCTGCGCGAATACGCCGGCCGCATCGGCCTCGACCCCGCTTTCACCATCCACGACAGGGAAGATTCGGGGGATCTGATGAACCTGGTGCGGCATGAGCTTGGCTTATCCGGCAAGGCGAAGCGCTTTCCACTGAAGAACACCTGCCTTTCGATTTATTCGGCCACAGTCAATACCCTGTTACCGCTGGAAGAAGTGCTGCAACGCCGCTTCCCATGGTGCGCCGAATGGGAAGGCGACCTCAAGCGCCTGTTCCTGGGCTACGTGGAGGCCAAACAACAGCAATCCGTACTCGACTACGACGACCTGTTGCTGTACTGGGCACAGATGGTCGGCGAACCGGTACTCGCAGCGGAAATAGGCGCCCGCTTCAACCATATTCTGGTGGATGAATATCAGGATACCAATGCACTGCAGGCGAGCATTCTGCTTGCCCTCAAACCGGATGGGCGAGGTCTCACAGTCGTGGGCGACGACGCCCAGTCGATCTATGCTTTCCGCGGTGCGACCGTACGCAATATCCTGGATTTTCCTACGCACTTCACGCCGCCCGCGAAAATCATCACCCTTGAACAGAACTACCGCTCCACCCAGACTATCCTTGCGGCTGCAAATGGTGTGATCGGGCTGGCCGCTGAGCGATACAGCAAGGAACTGTGGAGCAACAGGGAATCGGCTGAGCGTCCACAGCTTGTCACGGTGCGCGACGAGACGGACCAGGCCGCATTCGTGGTGGAGGAAGTGCTGGCGCGGCGAGAGATGGGCATCCGGCTCAAGGCACAGGCAGTGTTGTTCCGTTCGTCGCATCACAGCGCGACACTGGAGATCGAACTGGTCCGGCGCAACATCCCATTCGTGAAGTTCGGCGGCTTGAAGTTCCTGGAATCAGCCCACGTCAAGGATGTGCTCTCGGTGTTGCGCTGGATCGAAAATCCGCGCGACAGGGTTGCCGGGTTCCGGGTACTGCAACTGCTTCCCGGGATCGGGCCGAAGACTTCGGCGCAGGTGCTGGACAACCTTGCCGTGGCGCAGGATGTGATGATGGGGCTACGGGAATCCCGAGTACCGTCCAGTGCGGACGAAGGTTGGCAAGACTTTCTTGGGCTGGTTGAAAGTCTGCGCCAGCGCACGGCGCCGTGGCCGGCGGAATTCGAGACCATCTGCAATTGGTACGCAGTTCATTTGGAGCGCTTGTATGAAGACGCGCAGATACGCAAGATTGACATTGAGCAAATGGGAAAGATCGCAGCAACTTATCCCTCGCGGCAACGCTTCCTGACCGAGCTCACGCTGGACCCGCCCGATGCCACCAGCGACGAAGCGGGAACGCCGCTGCGCGACGAAGACTACCTCATACTTTCCACCATCCATTCGGCGAAAGGGCAGGAGTGGAAGGCGGTCACCCTGCTTAACGCGGTGGACGGCTGCCTGCCGTCTGATCTTTCTACCGGCAGCACGGCCGAGATCGAAGAAGAGCGGCGGCTGCTCTATGTGGCGATGACCCGCGCCAAGGATCATCTGCAGATTGTGGTGCCGCAGCGTTTCTTCGTCACGCAGCAGTCTCAATTCGGTGACCGCCATGTCTATGCCGGGCGGACCCGCTTTGTTCCGGCTGGCCTGCTGGATTTGTTCGAGAAGAGAACCTGGCCGGTAGCTGAAACGACAACTGTCAATGCAGCCGGCCGATCGCGGGAAGAGGTGGTGGATTTGCTGGCCAAGATGAAGGCGATGTGGAAGTAATCGGGCTGGTCATAGCGCTGTCTGGTTTAAGATCTGCCGTTCAATTTCAGTTGACCTAAGTGACACTCGAATCACAAACAGTTTGAATTGCATCTTGAATTAATTGCACGAGTACTGTATAAATATACAGTACTTATTCAGGAGCTCTCATGCGCGACCTCACTCCACGACAGCAGGAAATATTGCAATTGATCCGCGACAGGATCGAAGCTAACGGATTGCCTCCAACGCGAGCCGAAATTGCGCAGGAATTCGGATTCCGTTCGCCCAATGCTGCCGAGGAGCACCTCAAGGTATTGGCGAGGAAAGGAGTGCTGGAACTCCTGCCTGGCGCCTCGCGGGGCATCCGTCTCAGAAACGGCGGCGGACTGCCGGTGGTGGGGCGAGTTGCGGCAGGCAGTCCAATCCTGGCCCAGGAACACATCGAAGCGCATTACCAGATCGATTCGGCGTTATTCGCTCCGCGGGCTGATTATCTCCTCAAGGTGCGCGGCATGAGCATGAAGGATGCCGGCATCCTGGATGGCGATTTGCTGGCGGTGCATCGCAGCAGCGAGGCGAGGGCAGGCCAAGTGGTGGTGGCGCGGCTCGATGACGAAGTGACCGTGAAGCGTTTCAGCAAGCGCGGACACATCGTGCAACTCCTGCCGGAAAATCCTGATTTTGAACCCATCATCGTAGACCTGCGCAGCCGGGAACTCGTGATCGAGGGCATCGGTGTCGGCGTGATCCGTCACGGCAAAGAACTATGAATGCATCCCTGCATTCATTGCTGCAGCACCCCGGCATCTGGCGCGGCGACCAGCTCGCGCAGACAAGCGAGGGTACGCTGCCGACCGGATTTGCGGAGCTGGATGAACTGCTACCGGGCGGTGGCTGGCCATGCGGAGCGCTGACGGAAATCCTGCTTGAGCGGGAAGGGATAGGTGAACTACAGCTGTTGCTTCCAGCTTTAGCCCGGGTCTCCGAACAAAACGGCTGGCTGGCCTGGGTGGCACCGCCCCATATTCCCTATGCACCAGCCCTGGCTGCAGCCGGGGTCAGGTTGCACCAACTGCTGGTGGCAAAGCCGGAGTCTGCCGCCGATGCCTGGTGGACGGCAGAACAGGCGTTGCGTTCAGGCGCATGCAGTGCCGTGCTGGCATGGCTGAAAACGCACGATGAGCGGCGCATGCGCCGATTGCAACTAGGGGCGGAATCCGGTCGTGCCTGGGGCATCCTGTTCCGCTCCGCCAGTGCAGCGCAGGAGCGTTCAACCGCAGCACTGCGCTTACGCCTGCAAGCAACCCCGCACGGCTTGGCGGTGCATATCCTCAAACGCCGTGGCGGGCAGGTGAGCAAACCGGTATTGCTGGATCTGCATCAAACCCATGGCGTTCGCCGTGCCCGTCCATCGGCGCCGTCTCTGTCTGTAGTACAGTTCCCACGGGAAGCAGCCTGAAGCTTACCGGTCCAAAAGTATCAGCTGCGAGTGTCCTCCATGTTATGGCTAGCCCTTCATTTCTCCGCGCTTTCGCTGGAAATTTTTTCCCGCGGTTCAGCTGCACCCGAGCCCCTCGCGGTCATCGAAAAACAGGGCAAACGCTCGCGGGTGAAGGCCTGCAACGAAGCCGCCAGTGCCAGCGGGGTATGCCCCGGCATGCCGGTTTCCGCCGCCCAGGCGCTGGTGGCCAATCTTGTCGTGCGCGGCCGCGATTTGGCTGCGGAGCAGGAATCTCTGGCCGGACTTGCCGCCTGGGCGGGTCGGTTTACGCCTGCTGTTAGCCTGCAACAAGCAGGGGATGGCTTGTTGCTTGAAATCGGCAGCTGTCTCAGTTTGCATCATGGCTTCGACAACCTGCTTGGTCAGGTGATTAGCGGACTAAAAGAGATGGGCTACGCCTCTACCCATGCCTGTGCGCCGACGCCCCACGCTGCATGGTTGCTGGCGCTGGCGGGAACGGAGGCCGTCATCCGCGAATCTGCGCAGCTTGAGAGGCTTCTGGGCGCACTACCAGTGAGCCTGCTCGATCAATCGCCGGATACATTGGCAAGCCTGGAAATGGTCGGAGCGCACACCCTGGGAGACTGCATGCGCTTGCCGCGTGCCGGCTTGGCGCGCCGTTTTGGACAGAGCTTGCTGGATGAACTGGACCGCGCACTAGGACGGCTGCCAGAGGCGCGCGAATACTTCGTAGCGCCATCCAGTTTTCAACGCCGCCTGGAATTGCCGGCTCAGGTGCAGGAAGCAGAGGCGCTGATCTTTGCCGCCGGTCGTCTGTTGCCGGAACTGGAAGGCTATCTCAATCTGCGCCAGGCAGGCATACAGGAATTTGAACTGATCTGCTGCCATGAGGATGAGCCTGATACCGTATTGAAACTGGGCTTCGTGCAGCCCAGTCGTGACATGAAGCGGATGCAGTTGCTGCTGCGCGAAACCCTCTCCAGAACCACCCTGCCTGCGCCGGTACACACCATTACGCTCAATGCAGGGATCATCCTGCCGCTGGAGTTATCGAATGCGGATCTGTTTCAGGAGGGCGCAGAAACAGGGGATGGCAATCTGTTGCTGGAACGCTTGCGCATCCGGCTGGGGAAGGAGGCTGTGTACAGCATCGCGCCAGCCGCCGACCATCGGCCTGAACGTGCCTGGAGAAATTGCGAGCCTGGCGATGTCACTGGATCACCAGGCAATATCCAGCGGCCCATGTGGCTGTTGCCCAAGCCGCTATCCTGCCAGAAGGACATGATTGCTCTTATGGCCGGGCCGGAGCGCATCGAGAGCGGCTGGTGGGACGGCCTGGATGTGGCGCGTGACTATTACGTGGCTCAGGGCCGCAACGGCTCGCGGCTATGGGTGTACTGCGACTGCGTGAGCGGAGCGTGGTACGTGCATGGCTTGTTTGCCTGAAGAAGCGGGTTATTTATGAATGCCTACGCCGAACTGCATTGCCTCTCTAACTTCACCTTCCTTCGCGGAGCATCACATGCGGAAGAACTGGTAACACGTGCCCATGAGCTGGGTTATGCGGCGCTGGCAATCACCGATGAGTGCTCCCTGGCTGGTATTGTTCGCGCCCATGTGGCTGCAAAGGCATGCGGATTGAAACTGATTATAGGCAGCGAGATCCGTTTTGCAGACGGCCCGCGCGTCGTGCTGCTGGCGACAGACCGCACGGGTTATGGCAACCTTTCGGAACTGATCACCCAGGGGCGGCGCAACGCCAGCAAGGGCAGTTACAGTCTTACACTCAACGACATTCAAAATGGATTGCCAGGCTGCCTCGCGCTGCTGCTGCCCGATTCACAACTCACAGGGCCGCTGCCTTCCCTGGCGCAGGCGCAACAAGTCGCAGAATATTTTCCGGGACGGTCATGGCTGGCGGTGGAACTATTCCGCGATGCAGACGGCAAGAAACGGCTTGCCGCATTAGCTGAACTGGGCGCGGCCTCCGGCCTGCCCCTGGTAGCGGCAGGTGACGTGCACATGCATGTTGCTAAGCGCCGTGCATTGCAGGACACCCTTACCTCAATCAGACTCTGCGTCCCGCTGTCTGACACAGGGGTAGCGCTGTTTTCCAACGGCGAGCGCCATCTGCGTGAGTATGCCGACCTGGCCCAACTCTATTCGTCCGAATTGCTGGACCAAACCCTGGTCATTGCAGCGCGCTGCCACTTCTCCCTCGACGAGTTGCGCTATGAGTTTCCAGTGGATCTGGTGCCGCCGGGAGAAACGGCCATCTTTCATCTCCGGCAGTTGACTGAAGCGGGGCTCGCGAAGCGTTATCCGGACGACGAACCAGCCAAGGTGCGGACACTGGTGGAACATGAACTGGCACTCATCGAGGAACTCAAGTTCGAGCCATATTTCCTTACCGTACACGATATCGTGCGTTTTGCCCGGAGTCGCGGCATCATCTGTCAGGGGCGGGGGTCAGCGGCCAATTCTGCGGTGTGTTATGCGCTGCATATCACCGAAGTGAACCCGGCGTGCATGGAAATGCTGTTCGAGCGCTTCATTTCCAGGGAGCGCAACGAGCCGCCCGATATCGACGTGGATTTTGAGCACGAGCGCCGCGAGGAGGTGATCCAGTATCTCTACGCCAAATACGGCAGGGAGCGCGCCGCACTTACTGCCACCGTAATCACCTATCGGCCCAAGAGCGCCATGCGCGACGTGGGCAAGGCGCTGGGCTTCGAGCTGGAACAAGTGGACCGGCTGTCCAAGTCCATAGCGTGGTGGGACGGCCGCCAGGTGCTGCCGCAACGGCTGGCGGAAGCAGGCTTTGATCCAGCCAACAAAAAAGTGGCTCTGCTGATGCAACTGGTCGAAGAGCTAATGGGCTTCCCGCGTCATCTGTCGCAGCACGTCGGCGGCTTTGTCATCGCACGGGGCAAGCTTTCCCAATTAGTGCCTATCGAGAACGCGGCGATGGCGGAGCGCACCATCATCCAGTGGGACAAGGATGACCTGGATGCGTTGGGGCTGCTGAAAGTTGACGTGCTTGCGCTGGGCATGCTCTCAGCCATACGCCGCGCGCTGGATGAAGTGAGCAGGCTGCGCGGCCGCCCGTTCATGATGGCAGATATTCCAATCGAGGACCCGGCGGTGTACGACATGATCGGGCAGTCTGACACGGTGGGGGTGTTCCAGATCGAGTCGCGTGCGCAGATGTCCATGCTGCCGCGCATGAAGCCGCGCCGTTTCTACGACCTGGTAATTGAGGTCGCCATCGTGCGCCCGGGGCCGATCCAGGGCGGCATGGTGCATCCCTACCTGCGCCGCCGCCAGGGTCTGGAACCGGTGACCTTCCCGAGCGAGGCGGTGCGGGATGTGCTGGAACGCACCCTGGGGGTGCCTATTTTCCAGGAACAGGTGATGCGGCTTGCGGTAGTGGCGGCAGGGTTTACCCCAGGCGAAGCAGACCAGGTGCGGCGTTCCATGGCGGCGTGGCAGCGCAAGGGCGGGCTGGAGCAATTCGAGCGGCGCCTGGTCGACGGTATGCGCGAGCGCGGCTATCAGGAGGAGTTCGCGCAGCAGATCTTCCAGCAGATTCTGGGATTCGGCGAATACGGCTTCCCCGAATCCCATGCTGCAAGCTTTGCGCTGCTGGTCTATGTCTCCGCCTGGCTCAAGTGTCACGAGCCTGCGGCATTTGCGTGTGCACTGCTGAACAGCCAGCCGATGGGATTCTATGCTCCTGCCCAGATCGTGCAGGACGTGCGTCGTCACGGCGTGGAGGTGCTGCAGGTGGATGTGACCGCGAGCGATTGGGAATGCACTCTGTCCCTTGCACCGCACAACTCGCCATTGGCAAGAAAGGGGAGGCGAGGAGGCGAGCATCAACCCGCGTTGCGCCTGGGCTTGTGCATGGTGAATGGCCTTTCTCTTGAAGGCGCGCTACGCCTTACTGCGGCGCGTGCGCAAAAGCCATTCTCCAATGTGGAAGACCTGGCCCTGCGCGGCGAGTTGGAGCAGCGTGACCTCAAGTGCCTGGCTGCAGCAGGTGCCTTGACCGGTCTTGCTGGACACCGTCGGCAAGCCTACTGGGAGGTGGCAGGCATCGAGCACAACACTCCCCTGGCATTTGCCCCGGTCGAGGAAAGGCAGCCAGGGCTATTTCCACTCACCGAAGGCCAAAACCTGGCAGCGGATTACGCCAGCCTGGGACTTACACTCGGCAGGCATCCGCTGGCGTTGCTGCGCAATACGCTCAAAAAGCAACGCCTGGTGACGGCGGAAGAGCTGCGTGCATTTCCGCATGGACGGCTCACTCGTGCGGCAGGGCTGGTAATCAGCCGGCAGCGCCCCGGCACGGCAAGCGGCGTAACCTTTCTTACCCTGGAGGACGAGACCGGGCCTATCAATGTAGTGGTATGGCGCGACCTCGCCGAACGGCAGCGGCGCGAGTTGCTGGGATCAAGACTACTTGCGGTATATGGGGTTCTGGAACGGCAGGGGGAGGTGACGCATCTCATTGCCGGGCATTTGAAAGACTTGACGCCTCTCTTGGGTAAGCTGGTAACGCAGTCGCGGGATTTCCATTGAAAATTTGGCATCTATTGGCAGGAAACTACTTTTCCAATACTCCGACGATGATGGCAAATTCCCGCCGCCTCCAGTGCCTGCATACGCATTGTCTTTCGCGGACTCGCAGCAGCGCTACATGAATTCCCTACTTACCCAGCATCCATACTAGAAGCTGATTCAGTTCCGTAGGTAATCCAAAAGAAAAAAGCCCATTTGCATTCCCAAAGAAACGATCGAGATGCCTGAGGTCACTGTCCCTTTTTTTTCGGCTTGGATTCAACGGGTGGATGCAACACACTAGAAACTGCGTAAGCAGAAGGAGTGTTGCAAATGAAACAAAGACCACGAATCTATTACACCGCTACCGTGCGCCGTTCGGGAGCATGGAGATGGTTACGCCGCTCAGCACAAGCAGGCCGCCAACCATTTGAGCTGCGGTTGGAAGAGTGCCGAGGGCTGCGCCAACCAACATGGCGAATACCGGAACGAGATTGAGGAAAATCGCCGCGCGTGCCGCACCTAGGCGCGCAATGCCGATACCCCAGAACAGATAGGCCAATACTGTGCCTCCAATAACCATGACCAGCATGGCCAGGCTGGCCTTGACATCGAGGGCATGGACGTGGCTATCGCTGCCGAGAGCGACAGTCAACAGCAGGAAGGCTCCCACGGCCACGATCCAGCTCGTATTCGCAAAGGCTGAGCCTTGTGGCATGTAACGGCGAGTGAGAATATTGTAAAGCGCCCAGGACATAGTGGCGGCCACCATTAACAGGTCGCCATGGGTGAAACTCAGGGAAGCAAGCATGCTCATGTCTCCATGCGAGATCACCACGAGCACACCCAGCAACGCCACAGGCAAAGCCAGCAGATGCCGTCCCGTAAGTTTCTCGCCCAGAAATGCGGCTGCTAGCAAAGCCGTCAGCAAAGGATTGGTCGCCATGATAAGCGCAGCACTATTGGCCGAGGTCGACTGCAGCGCATAGAAGAACAGCAGGTTAAATGCTGTGATGCCGACCGTCCCAAGCATCAGATAAATTGCGGCATGGCGTCGCAACAGGCTGAACATTTTCTCCCGGCGTAAACAGGCAATGATGAACATCAAAGCGGCACCCAGCAGAAAGCGTATAGCAGCGGCCCACAGCGGCGGCAAGTCGGTCAGGATGGGACCAGCCAATACGAAATTGGCACCCCAGAAAAATGCCGAGGTGGTCACCAGCAGGTATACAGTTGCCTTTCCCATAGTAGCTCTATTAAGATAAATTTAAGATACGCGACTCTAATGGCTGGAGCAGTTCACCACAAGCTGGACTTTGTTGAAATGCCCTGAAAGAGAACGCTGAGAATAACAATCTTGAGCAGATGAGCCTGCTAGCGGTCGCTGCTAATCGGTTGGCAGCCGCAATGACGGGTTATTGAAACCAATTTTATCAAATACTTACCTTGACCGACCATCGACGTACTCATATACTTTCTACGCAGACTCTTGCGCGGTGGAGGAGAGGCATTGGTTCTATCAAGAACCTTGCCAAATAATTACTTTAACGAGGGGTAAACCATGAAACTAATGAAATGGGTAGGAGCAAGTGTTATCACCATTGTTGCAGCGCACGCCGCTGGCGCTACAACTCTACCGGGGCCTCTGGTCACCGCACAGTGGCTGCATGAGCATCAAAATGAAGTGACCGTGGTGGACATTCGAGATGATATGAAGACTTTCATCGCCGAACCCAAGTTCGATGTCGACAAAAAAACCGGCAAGAAAACTCTAATTGAGACCGGCGGTCACATCGCTGGCGCCATTTCGATGGACTTCAGCAAAGTTCGTGAAGAACGCATCGTGGATGGTGTAAAGATCAAGTCTCAACTCCCGATCGAGGAGCATTTCCAAAAGGCCATGGACGACTTCGGCCTGAACAAGACCGACAAGCCACTGGTCATTGTTTCCACCGGTGAGTCCGTCGATGCTATGGATATGGCCGCTCGCTTGTACTTTCAGTTGCGCTATTTTGGCGAAGGGCGTGACAAGTTGGCTATTCTGAACGGTGGTGTCAACGCCTGGATTCAGGCCGGCTACCCGGTGAGCACAGACAAAACTACCACGACTAAGGGCGACTGGGTCGCCACCGGCGAAGACAAGAGCATTCTGGCCTCAATGGAACAGGTTAAGGAAGCCCTTCTACATGGTTCCAACCAGTTCATTGATGCCCGTCCAACCGCGCAATTCCTGAGCATTGTGAAGAGTCCGCTCAACAAGGTGGCGGGTCATCTGCCGGGTGCTCGTTCCTTCCCGACCGACGCGATTGTCAAGCCCGTGGGCGCAGCTCGTGAATTCATGAGCGCCGAGGAATACAAGAAACTCTACGCGCAACTAAACATTAATTCGAGTGCACCGACCATCGCCTACTGCAACACCGGTCATCTGGCTTCCGGTGCCTGGTTCGTGGCCAACGAAATCATGGGCAACAAGAACTCAAAACTCTACGCCGGATCGATGACTGAGTGGACTAACCTGGGTAACCCCACTGTGGAGCAATAAGCTCTCCGTTGCCTTGCCGCAGAAAATTTTTCGGCAGGATTAGAAAGCGCCTGGATGTTCAGGCGCTTTTTTTATGATTCCCGACCCACTCTTATGTGTTCTATTTCATCCATTCAAGCTCTGTCTTAACTTTCATCGAAAGCTAACACCGAGCGACCACTCAACCGACGCACTTCGAAATGACTGTTTTTCGGCCATAGCCGACAAATGGCGCGCACTGCTGAATGACAACATTGGCGTATATTTCAGACAATCACGCTGTAAGGCGCCTACAGTTTCGGGGCGATTCAGTATCAGGCACAAAATATTGTGCAATTCACACATATTTTTTTTTGTAGGCTTGCCTGTAATCTTCATCATTGCAAAAGCACCGAGCGTGCTTTGCCTGCGTCCAACTGGTGCCGGGATTTTCCCCGGTAAACGGCTTCATCAGGTTGATGCGTGTAAAACCGGGTAGAGAGGGGATGTCGGCAGCATTCGCGATCAGGACGGCCGCCTGCAGTATCCCTGCAAATGCGGACTGGAACGGCATGGGCACTTCTGCACGCGCCGTGCTTTTGGTGCCGGTAGCCAATTCCATGACCGCCCCGCTGCATACAGCTTTCGTGTAAAGCTCGCGTAGCGGCTTATTTTCAAAGAGAAGCAATTTTTGCAGATCGACATTCTTTCCCTTGGCTACAAGTTCCAAAAAACCACGATCCGTGGGTATGACTTTCTCCAATCTGTCACGCACCACTCTTAATTGATCTAGAGGGAGCCCAAGCGCTTCCAGAATGAGCTCATCTTCGTTCTTTACGTTGCCTGATGGCATATAAAGGCACGCCAAGCAGGCGTGATTGATGAAATCATGGTGGGATACTCCGGCATCACAATCTCCTGTCCAGCCGTTCACAACCCATTTGGGCAGGGATGCCTGCAGCTCAATTCGGTCTTTGGGGGAGTCGAGTGCAGAAACAACTCGACTGAACGTCCATTTATCTTCTGGCAGGTTGCTTACGAAGTCCTCCCATTTGCCATGGAATTTTGTTACATGCAGTCCTTGTCTCCCAGACAGGAAATCAGCAGCCAAATCCACCTTTTTCTCACCTTCGCTGCATCTTCCGGTCAGCGCATAGCGCTGGATATTGAAAAGGTCGATATCGTCATGATCGATAAGAGTGAGTTTCCCTGTCAGATTGGCGTACCCGAACATGCCCCAGATGAAGCCGTGCCCGATTGCCCCGGCGCCGGCAAGGTAGGTATCCCCAATGTCCGCATCCTTTAAGATCGGGTTGCGAGGATTTTCCGCTGCGATATCCATATCAAGCACAGAGAACGTCAGTTCATCATCCAGCTTTGCGTCTGAAAATATCCGTCTGAAGATATTGGCCGCGGCAAGGCAGGCTGCTGCCCCGGCGCCAAGCATGTTATTGCTCGTGCCGCTGCCGACAGGTTTTGAACGCGAAAACCGGGTTATCCAGCCGTCCGAACCAATGAAGTACTGATATACCTTGCCGTCGCACGGCGGCACGGTCTTCCCAACCACAATCACATCTGTGGCATTGCCTATGTTTACGGCAATAGCGATCTTCGGGTTGATGCTCTCGGCAAGCGCTTTCAGTGAATGGACTGCGTCCTTGCACCCGTGACCAAGCGGAATAATGGCAATGCTGGGATAGAAGCGCGCTATCAGGCGCATGGACAAGTCCAGGGCCGCAATTCCTTCAGGCGTCAAGGCGTGTGAATCAAACGCCAGCGCAATCTGGTGTGCATCGACTTTCTCCAGGAATGCCTGCTGGTCGAAATCATTGAGGACATGAAAGGCAGCTTGAACCGCTCGATCGAAATAATCAGCACGCGCCATAATATCCACCCTCGCCGGCGATATGGAACAGATTTGCTGCCGCCTCAAGCCATTGCCCGGTGTTATTAATGCGGTATATCGCCGATTCCCTGAAAGAGAATGGGCGGATGGCGAAATCCGGCACGACCAGCGAGAAACAGCCAATTTTGGTCACGACTGCATAGGTGTCGTCCATATTCGAATGGTAGGCCGCGCCAGGATGGCTGTGGACCTGCGCTATGAACTTTAAGCCGCTCTTATGAAGTTCCATGTTCAGTCTGGCAAGCTCTGTTCCCTCAACGATCACACAAACTCCATCGTCTGTGCTGATGCCCCTCTGTTCCGGGATCACGAGATCCGTTACATGGAACGTCGCGCTATCCTTTTTTCCTGCCCAGAGGACCATGGCTTCACGCCCCATTTTCCCGGCCGCGCGCATGAATGCCTGCCCATCCTCAAGGACTTCGCGTGGCACCATGACCGCTTGAATATCAGAGAAATCGTTCATATTGACAGTTTCGGTAAAAGTCGGGGTTGGAAATCAATGGCGGCCGGGCCGAGTTGCTGCAATATCGACAAGATATGTACCAACATATTTTTTTTTCGATGCAGAAACCATGAGTCCCCGCTATGCGCAGATGAATCATGGTATTCCCTGACGCCTGCCAGGCATATGAACGGTTTATTTGGGTCGAATGCCTGAAGCAAAGGCGTCAATTCCGCCATCGGCTGACCCGGCTTGCTGGTTGGATCGGATAGTATTTTGACCTGTGGAAAATTCCACGAGCATTCATTTGCTTTTAATGGTACTTCATTAAACGGATTGACGAATCTAACTGATGGCGGACGGGCGTCGTAATCTGTGAAGTCGATGTGTACGCCACACAGGACACCACGCAAAACTGGTAGCGGATTACTCGTAATTAGGACGGCGAACACAACCGGATATTTCGCGCGCAGAATCCATACGCCCTGCTCATGGAACGGCTTATGAGCTTCTGCTGCTGCAACTTCACGCTCGAATTTCCGTCTTGAGACAGACGGATCGGCAATCATCCTGCTGCACCAGCTTTCTTGTTCAAGTATAGAACGTCGTACTTTGCCGCAGCATCCTCTGCCTTCATCTGCAGGTCGACTGCCACCATTTCGGCACCGGCCTTGACATAGAACGCCCATTGATCCGGCTGGCTGGCTTCGCCGGCCTCCTGCAAGGCTTTTTCGATCAGGCTTTGCAGCGGCTGGTGGGGGTTGGCTTCCAAAGTAATTTCCGTGCCGGAAACCACGATTTTCAAGCTAATTTCTTTCTTACTGCTAGTTTCTTTCTTGCTCATGCCACCTCCAAAAAATATTTTAACTGCAAGCTATGGCCGGGCTGTACTCTTTTCATAACTTCCACCGTGAAACCAAAAACCACTATATCTAGTGGTTAACGTCTTGATTCTCACTAATTCCAGTGCATGATTGTTTTTTTGCAAGGAGTATTTCGGACTATTTCTTTATTCCCACGATCTATATCTTTCCGCAGCATGCCCAATCAGATCAATATGGTCGGCGTACCACTGCATCATTTCGGGTTCGCTCTTCCAAAAACTCATAGCGGTTGTACGCATCCCGCACTGCGTTATCGCTTGACGGGCTGCGCGCAAGCTGTCGCTCGATCGCGTCCTTATTCCACTTGTGCCGTGTTTCACACTTATTCAGTATCGTGCTGGGGACCTGCGGATTAACAGCCCGACCCTCAAAAACGACTCCAGCCCCGTCATTAATGTGTTTTTTTGTTGACCTTGTCTAAGATAAATCCTTATTCTCAATCGTTATACCGCTCGATTTCAGCGCGTTTGCGGGGTATCTTAGGCAGATTAGTGCTTGCTATTAGTTAATATGGTATGTGTATAATTCGCTTGTAAAATTATTAAACATACCTAGCAACTCGGGTTCTCTCATTTCTGGTGTAATCATATGACATCAATATCGCCACAATCAATGGCAAGTGTTCTGATTGAGTCAATCAATCAGATGCTTTTTGACGAAGTAAATGAAGAGCGAATTGAAGAAATTATTGCAGATGCCAATAAGATGAAAATCAATGGGCAATCTGCCGAGGCATATAATGTTCTCGGGATGATTGCTGCGTTGCGCTATGATTTTGCTGAAGTGGATCGTCTTTTTAACGCTGCTATTAATTGCAGTGGCAGAGATGTTTGGACACTAGAAAATTATTCTAAGGCGCTTTGCAATATGAATAGGCTTGTTGAGGCGATGAGAATTATTGATGAAGTCGTTGTAAAAGATCCTGATAATGCTGATGCTATAAATGAAGCGATTAAACAGCATCGATTGGCATTCGATACAGATGGAGTTCGACGTCTATTGAAGCATTCTCAGCAGGTTGGCCTTCCTGTGGATATCGTGGGTTTAACTGATAATATTGATAGGCTTGATGAGTTGATGGAGAGCCATGGCGTAACTTGGCAAGAAATGGTTTCGCGTACGGAGCTTGCTTCTAAAGTGCTGCAAGATATTGGCAGCCCACCGGTATTGGTTACTGAGACATTTGGTGACGGATTTTTGATTGTTCAGGTAGCGTTGAATCTGTTTTTCAGGCTGAAAATGCGATGAATGATGCAATTGCTGAAGAACCATATTCGCCTACGGATGACATTCTTTATTTTACTTGTGCTACAGCATGAGCGTTACGCCAAAAGATTTTCTGGATAGTGCGATATTGATATTAAGATATGGGAATAGTGAGATAGAGCAAAGGAATATAATTTCAAGGGCATATTATTCCGCCTATCATCGTGCTTGTGAATTAATAGCTCCTGAAAAAACTGATGAAAATATTGGTATGCATAAGCGTTATATTATCCAGCTCAATAAAGGCGTTAATGGCTCGATAGAACGTAAATTAGGCGGAAAAATGAAAACGATGTACGCACGCAGACATACCGCTGATTACAAACTTCTTGAAAGTATCGAAAAGGATGCCGCTAGAATGCAGGTTCTAGCTGCAGAAGAACTTTTCTCCGTGATAGATAAAGCGGAGATAAATGCCAGTGCGGGTGTAACCAAGGCTTCCAGTGGTGGTTCTATGCCCGCTCCAGATAGAAGCGGGCCAAAGCTTAGAGTGGTGAAATAAATTGCTACTTCGCCATTGCCACCATGTTTGATGCAGCCGTCTCTCTCCAGCGCTGCTTGATATTAATCTCTGTTGTTGTTTTATCTTCATGGCCAAGTAGCATTTGAATCTGCTCGATCGGTACGCCTGCGATCCAAATGTCGGTTGCACCTTTGCCTTTTAAATCTCTGAATCCGAACGATCCTATCTTTTCAGCGTTGCCATTGGCCAGCCGTGTTTTATTGGCGGCTGGGAGTGCACGCTTGAGCATTGAGCTCAGGCCGTCATAGGTATATTGCTGGCCAACTCTGGTGCAGACAAGTGGGCGTCCGATCTTTGGAATGTCGCCGACCAGGTGATCGATCAGCGGCTCCATGCCGGGCGCGATCTCGATGTCTACGGTCTTGCCGGTTTGCCATACTTTTTGTCCGCTTCCTAGCGCATAACGGACACATCGAGAAAGTGATCAACTAGACCGCTTTGGCCGAAATGAAGACAGTCTGGAAGTCGGCCTAAGGAGACGCTAAGATAGCGTGTTGGATGGGCACGATTACTCCTTACATAAGGTATCGCATAAGATGCTTGAACTAATACTTTTCCAATTCCAGTTGAAATGCCTGTCTGGGGTTTTCGCATATCACTGAACGTTGGCCGATATCCATAAGCCCCTTCATTTCCAAATCAAGCCAAAGTTTCAAACCAGATTTAACTCCAAAATCATCTCGCTCGGGATCAATACCATCAAGAAATACTTCTGGCTTAAGCGCCATATCCTCTGGATACCATTTTCGGCGCCCCATAAACCATGCACCCTCACCGTTCCAACCGAGCAACGTTTCGCCATACGCCAGCGGATCAATTTCTTTCTTGGGCATTGTGACGCCATTAACAAATACCTTACGCTTCCAAGCAATTGCGATACAAGCTGTCAGACAGGCGCGCGCTTTCCAATAGGTAAAAGACCAGTTGTTGCACAAGTGAAATCGAAAAATAGGTTTATCGCCAACATGACCAATGGTTTCTTGCACGATGAGGAGCGCTTCGACATGCCCATCGCGTTCTTCAGGTGCAAGCAACACACCGTGGAAATCGCCTTCCGGGTTTGCGGCGATCAATTCATCCAGGAACTCTGCAAAACGTTCTGGATGTTTATAAAAATCATGTTCCGGGTGTATCTGTTTCTCTGCCCCATCCAGCCATTCGCGGCGCACGGCAAACAATTTGCAAACAGACTCAAACAATGGCTCATCAAGCTTCGCCAGCAAAGAGACATCATCCTGCACATCTTTCAAGGATAGGCCGTGTCCAATAAATCGCGGTATCTGGTTACGGTGCACGCCGTGGTTCTCGACCAAGCGGACAAACCGCGTAACGATGGTTTCCGCAGGGGGGCTCTTTCTGCCTCGAACCCAATTCAAGAACTTTCCAAGTTTCTCCAGAATATTCATGCCTGTCAGGATTTCGCCGATCATGCTGTCACCTTATTTCATTGCTGGACGCGCTGAGCGTCCCAGATGGAGTATTGAATGGACATCGTCTGGTCTCCAGGTTCAGTCTACCGTAATTTTCGCTAATTATTTTGATCCGTCACTTTCAAATGCGATGCTGACTCCTATTATTCGGGGTACAACCGCTTCTCGGCCGAAGCAGTCATCAGTAGGATTGGTTATCAGCGGCTACTTCCGGCCATAATGAGTCAATCGCTACTGCCCGCTGTCGGGTATATCAACAAACTAATGGATTCACTCGTGGCACAAAAAATAATCTCTGTTCACGTTCACTATTATCCTTATGAATAGCATTCCAGAATATCTCTTAATGGCAGCCGGTAGCTGCCTGTCTCGTCATCTCCACTTACATTCCGAGCTCTTTCTTCATGGCCATGATGGCACTAATTGTTTCGCTTGAAATCCGGACGAACTCCCCGCCCTTGTCCACCATGTTCAGCGCGCCTTCTACATCGCCAGTATTGACCTTGCGAACCACTTCGCCCGCACATTGATGAAACTTGGCATGTTTGCTTTTCAGATTCTGGAATGCAGCCATGTCCTGATGCACCGTACCCAGGCTGTAAATCCATTTACCCAGCTCACACAAGGTATCCTTGCCCACTTCGGCAACGTCCAGCTTTATACCGCCAACAATCGCCTCCTGCAGCTTCATAATCCAGGCCACATGAGCGTCCACCGCTTTTGCAAAATCCATAGCAACTCCTTGGTTGATTATTTTCGTCTGGCGAGAGTATAAACGGCCAGGCTGTATTAGGCCACGCTTCTGCCAATTAGTAATTTCAGTGAAAATGCTCAATTGGTAATGTACGGCCATTTGGGGTCATTCACCAACGGCAGCTTTATGGCTGCCCAATTTGGCCGAATGAAGTTCGGCAATCGGCCAATCACGGAAGTTAGCGAACGGCAGCTTTGTGGCAACTTAATACCTGTGATGAAATTCGGGTTCGTGCCAGGAGCTGCCATTCAAGTTGGTGTTGGGGCGCAACTTGCGAAACCGCCACCGCCTGCAATTTTTACCAGGAATATATACGTAATTTACTTCGTTGATTTATTTATTGAAGGGCATATATTGTTCGCTTCATGTTAGGCGTTGTATCGCTCACCTAAATCTCAAGCTCGCCTGCGGGAGGTAATCATGTATCAACGTATTCTGGTTCCAGTTGATCGTAGTGCGACTGCCAAGCGTGCGCTGCAAGAAGCTGTCAAGCTTGCAGTGGTTGGGGCTAGATTGCGTTTGGTTTATGTTGTCGAGGAATCTTATTCACTCGATCCTGTAGGCTATGGTGCTATCGTCGTGGTCTTACTGCGAGTGATTAAAGGATCACTTTACCTGCGGCTATTTGGTCAAGTAAACTTTCAAAAGGCTAACAAGCCTATCCGATCTCTTATGTATGAAACCGTACGGATCCTGCGTTTTACTTGAGCCTGGTGGCTGAAGAATTACAGCGAGACTGGGATAGCCAAATGTCAAAATCACATAAAATTATCCTTGGCGGGCTCGTTGGGCTCCTCGTCCTGATTGCACCGGCCCTGCTTCTTTTTGTCGACGCCAATGCCTACAAGTCCCGGTTTGAAGCGGCCGCCTCTGGAGCATTGGGGATGGAAGTTAGAGTCGGCGGCCGGATGGAGATCGGCTTCTTCCCAAGCCTGTCCGTCACACTGGACGACGTGCACATTCGTAACCATGGTGAGGATATCGTCTCCGCAAAGGAGGCTAGGCTTGGTATCGATCTGCTGCCTCTATTCCACAAGGAAGTCCGGCTCGGGAAGCTCGCACTGAAACATCCCAGTTTCTCCATCGAACGGAACAGCGACGGCAAGTACAACTTCGACAACTCGGAGGCAGGCAGAGGGACGTTACCCGCCCTGAACCTGGGAAAAGTATCCCTTTCGGACGGGACGCTCAACTACGCGGACAAACAATCCGGAGGAGGATTCGAAGCGGGTGACTGCAAGCTGGACGTGCGCAGCCTGCTGCTCGCAGAAGCGAAAAGTTCTGACTTCATGAAGAACCTTTCCTTCACCGCGGAACTTGCCTGCGGGGAGATTCGGACAAAGGACTTCACGGTGTCCAACTTGATGTTTTCGGTCGCCGGGAAGGACGGAGTCTTTGATTTTAAGCCTGTCATGATGAGGGTTTTCGGCGGACAAGGTTCGGGGAGCATTCGGGCGGACTTTTCGGGCGCTGTACCCCTTTACCACATTCATTATTCGCTGCCGCAGTTCCGCATCGAGGAGTTCTACAAAACCCTGTCACAACAAAAGATCGTGGAAGGAGCAATGGATTTCTCCGCGGATCTGTCGATGCAGGGAAAGACTGTAAACGAAATGACGCAGACTGCGAACGGAAAAGCTTCTCTGCGAGGTGAGAAACTCACGCTCAATGGCAGTGATCTCGATCTAGAGTTTTCACGCTATGAGTCCAGTCAGCACTTCAACCTCGTGGACGTGGGTGCCGTCTTATTGGGCGGGCCTGTCGGTTTGGTGGTCACGAAGGGATACAACTTTGCAAGCATCATAAAAGGATCGGGAGGCACCAGCGCGATCCGGACGCTTGTCTCCAAATGGAAGATTGAGCGCGGTGTGGCGCATGCGCAGGACGTGGCGATGGCGACGAATAAGAACCGGATCGCTCTTTGGGGAGGACTCGATTTTGCCAACGGGCGTTTCGATGACGTGACTGTGGTGCTGATCGACACCAAAGGCTGCGCCAAGGTAAAACAGAAGATTAGCGGTCCCTTCCAGAAACCGGTGGTGGATAAACCGAACATCCTGGTGACTCTCGCCGGGCCGGCGCTCAAGTTGCTTAAAAAGGGAATGAAGCTCTTTCCTGGCGGAGCGTGCGAAGTGATCTACACCGGTTCGGTGGCACCCCCGAAATGAGAAGATTGAACGCTTAGGCTCCCGTTTTGCTTTCTCGAAAGCAATAAGTGGAGTTCCGCTTTGTGTCGGAGGCAGCAGGCCATGACTGGCTGCTTTAGGTAACAAAAAATCATAGCTGGCTGGCAGCTTTGGGCACACAGCGGAAGTTCTAAGCTTCAACCTTGAAATTCCGCATTGGCCGAAAACCTGCAATTCGAAGTGCATTGGTTGATTCACCGCTTGGGGTTAGCGTTTGACGCAAGTTAATGCAGAATTCGAAGGGCTTAATTAAAATTCTAGAAACTGTGGCCATTGAGCTACCTGATGTTCATACAATCCAAACGTGCCACTCAACAATTTATTCTTTATAAGCGTGCATCACTTCATGCATTACATTTACCGTTCAATGTATAAAAAATCCCGTAGCTTATTGGTAACCAATGTGTTACCATTTTGCCCATGAAATTCAAGGTTGAGGAATATATTTGCCCGGACGGGTCGAATCCATACAAGTCATGGTTCGATGATCTTGATTCTCAGGCTGCAGCCAAGATTGTTACTGCCAAATTGCGTTTAGAACTTGGAAACACATCTAGTGTGAAGTGGTTTGATGGCATTGGTGAATACGTCATCGATTGGGGCCCAGGTTACCGCGTATACCTGGCTAAAGATGGTGAAATGCTCATTATCTTGTTTGGCGGTGGAACCAAGCGCGGGCAACAAAAAGATATTGAACGGGCAAAGGATTTGCACCTTGAATACAAGGCGCGTAAAAAAGCCCAATCTGTTGCCAATAAAACTGTAAAAGGAAAGAGGTGATTACATGGCACTAACCAGAAATTTTAAGCAAACGGTGATTGAGCGCGTTGAACGCGATCCTGATTTTGCAAAAGCACTCCTTGATGAAGCAGCCACGCTATTTTTGAGTGACGAACCTGAAACAGCGCGTTTAATTCTTCGTGACCTTGTGAATGCCACGCTTGGGTTTGAGCAACTGGCCGCATTGACTGATAAACCCAGCAAGAGCTTGCATCGCATGTTATCGCCAAAAGGAAATCCTAGTATGGACAATCTTGCGGCTATTTTCGGCGCTGTGCGTAATAGTTTAAAAGTTGACCTTGAAGTGCATGCGGTAGAAATGGCATAACTTAAAATGTTTGAAGACGACCAGTATCCAATACATTCACCCCTGACCCAAGCAGTTACCAGAGAAGGTAAAACTGTACAAGTCGATATATACGAAGACGGCGAGGGCGGCTGGATCTTGGAAGTTGTTGATGAATTCAATAATTCAACCGTTTGGAATGCGTCATTTCAAAGCGACCAGGGTGCATTGGATGAAGCCTTAAGAACCATTAATGAGGATGGGATTGATTCATTGATTGGCGCGCCTCCTTCGTCAGATGTTCAGCACAAAATGAACCCAATGCAAATATTGGTGCCTCTATCCGAGGACGAGTTGGATGAATTGGATAGCTTCTTGATGTCGGATGCGACTTCGGACGAAACCATGATGCTGGATTGTCTCGACGGCTATCTAACGGCCATTGTGAGTGGGCCCGTAGTACTCAAGCCCAGCGAATGGCTGCCGAGAGTATGGGGGCCATCAGTAAGAGATGAGCCATCATTTGATACGCTTGAGCATGCTGAACGGATTACCGGCCTGATTTTTAGGCATATGAATAGCATCATATGGAGCCTGCAAAACGACCCTGATGCATTTGAGCCCGTATTCGATATCGCGGTTTATTCTGATAGCGAAAAGGAATTCGCTGATGGTGAAATGTGGGCATATGGATATATGAACGGCATCAACCTTCAGCGGCAAAATTGGAAAGCATTTTTTGATGATCCGAATAGCGCAGAGGTGCTGAGGCCAATCTACTTGCTTGGAGCTGAGGATGTCACACCAGAAGATGAGGAACTCACAAAAACGCCTGTTCAACGTGAAGAATTATCTGAACAAATTCCAGCCAGCGTTGCCTGGATTTATCGTTTCTGGCAGCCTTATCACCAGGCAGTGGCAGAACGTACCGTCGCTACCAGTTATCAACGTGATCAGCCCAAGATAGGGCGCAACGAAGATTGCCCCTGTGGCAGTGGTAAGAAGTTCAAGAAATGTTGCGGGGCACCAACAGTGCTGCATTAATAAATTGTAGTTGTTCAGATTTGAACTGACAGGCATTGTCCGATGATCGGCCAAAGTCGACATTTCTTTACATGTTGAATAGTGTCTGCAATTCACTGGGAGCGGGCATCTAACAGTCGAGTTACAGTCACTCCGGCCACTCCGTTAATGATCATTCCGGTAAAAGTCACGGCTTTGTGCACGAGATTCAATATGATTAATGAAAGAAGTCCAACGAAGCTGCCATAGGCTTATGAGGTTTTGAATTTCGGCAAACGAGTAGTTCCTTCCTACTTCCTCTGGTGTTAGCCCACCATGAGCAATACCATTTCGTTCCTTTACAATCGTGTCGAGTCGATCCCATACTTCCTTCAGAATGGGGCCTGGGTCGCCTAGTTCGAATATGTCGCAAAAAAGGATAACTTGGGAGGACTTCATGAAACTCCCATCGTCAGGAAAAAGGCTGGTATTGATGCTGCAGCTTTTTGTTTCAGACGCTGAGTCCAAAAGACGCGGCCCTGCAGATTTCCAAAGCTTGTCCTTGGGTGCATCTGTGGCGGATTGGATCAGGTTGTGGACTGCAAACAAGCGAAACCCTTTACGTAGACGTCGGTTTCCGACACGAAGAGACGAAGCAACTTCGAGTAACTGACGGCACAAAGATCTTAAAAGGTTTTCGTACGATGCAAAGAGCAAAACTATAGCTAACCCCCTAATCTCACGACCAGCATCTGGACCGCCTGGAGGTGTTGGATGAGTAGCATTTACTATGCAACGAACAGCATCAAGGCGTCGATCTAGCTCATCGCGAAAAGGTTTGCCGTCAAACATTCTTAAGCAGCCTCTAGGAATTTGTCACGTGAAAACTCGATTCGGCCTCTTACCCTTGGGCGGCTATTCGTGGCTCCAGTTGTCATCTTGCGAAGCTCTGGTGACCATACCCAGTCAATTGTATGTGGCCCTGCCAAGTGAGGTGTCGTACGAATTGCCAGCGCCGCTCCTACAGTGACTCCTTCAAAGAGGTTAACCGGTGTTGTTCCCTTGCGAGACTTAAGCCCGTTCGGGAATGCTGCAGCAAGGTAGCTGAACGTGGCCTGAAAGACGGCTTTACGTTCTTCGATCTTGGGATCTTGGGTAGCTCCCTCTGTATATGAGTTTAGGAAATCTTTAACGGAGTGATCGAATGTCTCATACATTTCCAGGAAGGCGAAGAAACGCAGCACATAGTCTTCTGGTGTGCCGTCCTTCCAGTTGGATTTTGCCAGATGTACTACCGTCTTGAAGTCTTCCGATTTCGAGAGTTCCGAGAGCAGGGGGTGTCCTGAATTTTGTGTAAACGGAATTCATTAATGCTGCGGCATCCGTTCCTCGAACTGGATAGTAAAACGATTCAGTGCCGCTTTCCAGTCCCTTATCGGCATCGTCCATTTTTTA
>DATKTO010000025.1:0-2873 GCA_035531075.1 Gallionellaceae bacterium | reverse complement strand
CGCTAGGTTCAAGTGACGGGGATATTTCTAAAGTGATTGCTTCCGTTGAAAGAGTCATTTTTGCCGACGAGACCCACAAGGAAATTGATGCTGCCTTGCGGGAACATAAACAGAAAAAATCTGGAAAAATGCTGATTACTGTAAGCGCTCCATGATCCCCAAACTTGTCTCCTGATTCAAATTTCCGCATTCTTACTCCATCTAAAATAAGATGGAGCGAGCATGAAGATGGGAACGGAATTTTGGGTGGCGCATGTGGCGGCTGTCAAACGTGAAGCGATTTCAGCGAGTGCCTATGCGAGGCAGCACGGCCTTTCGGTTGCCGCCTTGTATTATTGGCAGCGGAAACTGAAAGAATCGGACAAGGTAAACGAATCTGTTCAGCACCGTAAATTTGTAGCGTTACGCATTGCCACGGCCGTGCAACAGCTGAACAATTACACGTTATTGCTGCCGTCCGGCCTGCGCCTGGAAATGTCGGCGCTGCCTGCACCAGAATGGATGGCCGCCCTTGTGCGTGCTGTGCAGGGAATGCGCTGATGCATCCGGGTTGTCATATCGAACAGGTTTATCTTTGCCGTGAGCCGATCGACTTTCGCAAATCCATCAACGGGCTGAGCGTACTGGTCGAGCAGGAACTGGAATTAAATCCGTTCGGCAGCGCGCTGTATGTGTTTATCAACCGCCAGCGCAACAAGATCAAAGTGCTGTACTGGCATCGCAATGGCTTTTGTCTGTGGCTGAAACGCCTGGAAGCAGAGAAGTTTGCGTGGCCACGCGACGACGCAGCTCACACACAACTGATCGGCATCCAGGAATTCGAGTGGCTGCTGGAAGGCTTTGATCTATGGGTAAATAAACCGCATAAATCACTTGATTATGCTTCTGTTTCATAAGGGTATTTGTTATAATGCGGCATGCTTTTGACCGCCCCTAAATTCGCCATTCAACGCCCCGAGCTGAGTCTTCCACAGGTTGATTTCCCGCCTCTGCCCGCCGTATTGCCGAGCGGTGCTGCAGCCTTGACTGCCTTGTTGCATGAACAGCAGGCAGCCTTTCTTTCCGTATCCCAGGTAATACAACAGGCTGCTGCAGATTTACAAAACAGGGCTATCGATTCGATCGAGAGCCAAGTGCGCGACTACATCAATCACCTCATCGAACAATTCATCTTGGCACGTCACCGCCAGTTCGGCATCAGCTCCGAGCAGGTTTCCGGTCAAAGCCGTTTGTTTGATGAAGCCGAAGCATTGGCGGCAGATACCACCGAGGCGCAAAACACCGCACCCATTCCACCCGTCGTGCCGGATGCGGGCAAGGCAGCGGTTAAAGCGCGCGGAAAGCGCGCTCCGTTACCAACCGAGTTGCCACGCATCGAGATCGTGCATGACGTACCCGAAGCCCTTCGTACTTGCCCATGTGGCACGTCAATGGTGGTGATCGGGCAGCAAGTCAGCGAGCAACTCGACATCGTGCCGATGCAAATACGCGTGTTGCGGCACGTTCGCAACACCTATGGCTGTGTGAGCAGTGTGCATGCACCCGTTACCGCAGCACTGCCAGTGCAACCGCTCCCCAAGAGCAACGCCAGCGCCGACTTTCTGGCGATGCTGCTGGTCACCAAGTACATTGATGGTTTGCCGCTGGCTCGCTTCGAATACGTGCTCGATCGCCACGGTGTCAAAGTGCCGCGCCAGACACTGGCGCGATGGGTGATCGGTACGAGTGCTCTGCTGCAACCGTTGCACAATCTGATGCGCGATACCTTGTTTGATGGCTCGTTCATGCATATGGATGAAACCGTGGTGCAGGTACTCAAGGAGAAGGGTAAATCGCCCACTTCCAATAGTTACATGTGGGTACAAGCCGGTGGGCCACCCGGCAAACCGGTGGTGATCTATGACTACGATCCGAGTCGGAGTAGCACCGTGCCGACGCGCCTGTTGCAGGGCTACCAAGGCTATCTGATGACAGATGGATATGACGGTTATAACGCGCTGGCGAAAACCGATGGCATCGAGCATATCGTCTGCTGGGCGCATGTGCGACGCAAGTTTGTTGAGGCGACTCGCGTGCAGTCTAAGGGGAAGAAAGGTCGCGCCGATGAAGCCGTGGCGCTGATCGGAAAATTGTATGGCATTGAGCGGAAATACAAGGACGCGACGGAAGAAGAGCGATATCTTGCGCGTCAGGCTATGAGCGAGCCGATACTGGCTGAATTGCGTGCATGGCTGGATAAAACACGGCCTGCAGTGGTGCCAAAAAGTGCGCTGGGGACGGCGCTGTCGTATATGCATGACTATTGGAAAAAACTGATCCGCTACACCGAGCGCGGCGATCTGCCAATCGATAACAACCGGGTCGAGAACTCGATTCGTCCGTTCGTGATTGGGCGCAAAGCCTGGCTGTTCAGTGATACACCGGCCGGCGCCAACGCCAGTGCGGTGATCTACTCGTTGTTGCAGACCGCCAAAGCCAACGGACATGAACCTTATGCTTGGCTGCGCCGCGTTATACGCGACTTGCCCGCCGCTAAAACGATCGATGAAATTGAAGCGCTGTTGCCATGGAATTTGCATGCCCTGGATTTAACCAGCGAAATGGTGGCCTGAATAGCTTGCAGTTCGTGGAGCGCTTACTGATTACTGGCCCGGCGACTCTGGCTATCAGCGTCAAAGATATACCAAAGGAAAAGAATAAACTGCGTCTCTTGAAGTCAGGTGATCTGGCGTTCCTTCTAGACGTATTGATTCGTCGGCTATCAGAGGGGCTAGATCCAGCGCCGATGGAACCCGGTGCGTCTAGTCGATCCGAGGAGGAGCAAGTTGATAAAGAGGGTGATGATGAACCCCCCCCACAGAAACCCTTATTGC
>DATKTO010000024.1:0-11462 GCA_035531075.1 Gallionellaceae bacterium | reverse complement strand
CTGAGCGCAGCACGTAGCCGTATCATGGATACCGACTTCGCTGAAGAAACTTCACGCCTGACGCGTGCACAGATTCTGCAGCAAGCTGGTACTGCCATGCTGGCACAGGCAAACCAGGTACCTAACCAGGTCTTGACATTGTTACGTTAAGCTTGATAGGGTAAAATTCAAATAGCATTAAACCGGCCAATTTATCGGCCGGGATTTAAACCCAAGGAGAAGCAAAATGCTCATCCCAACTATTCCCGGCAACGTAGCCCAGGCTACGCAGCCCCCAAAACACACCAGCGAAACCTCGCCTGACTTTGTTGCTGTCAGCAACACTAAAGCCGACATTACCATTGCACCCGGTACGGCAGCCGATTTACCCAAGATAGCGGTGCGGCAAGTAGCTGAGCAACAGGCAACAGCGCCGCAACTGCAAGGTGTAGTGGAGCAAATCAACAAGGCACTCAAACAGGCCAATAAAAATCTGGAGTTCAGTATCGATACCGAGTCCCAGAAACAGATGGTTAAATTAGTTGATACTGAAACGGGCGATGTTATTCGCCAATTTCCTTCAGAAGAAGCCGTCGCGATTTCAAAAGCAATACAACAGATGCAGCAGGGTCTGCTGCTTAAACATAAGGTATAGGAGGCTAGGCTATCATGGCAATTGCAGCGACATCCGCCACCAGTTCCGCAAACATCGACGTCAACGGCATCGTCAGCCAGCTAATGACGCTTGAACAGCGGCCCATTAGCCTGTTGAACGCAAAGGAAGCCAGCTATCAGGCCAAGCTCTCCGCTTATGGCTCCATCAGCGGCGCGTTGTCCGGCTTTCAGGGTGCGATCAGCATACTGAACAGCGCGATCAAGGCTCAAGCATTGGCTGCCACCTCTTCCGATGCCACTACTTTGACTGCTAGCGCGGCCAGCACTGCAGCCGCAGGTGTTTACGGCATAGACATTACCGCCCTCGCCCAGGCGCAGAGGCTGGTTGCCGCAGGCCAAACCAGTGACACCACCGCGATAGGTACCGGTGCTGCCACTACGCTGACGTTTGATTCCGGCACCATCAGCGGCGGGACGTTCAGCGCTGTTACCGGCACCTATACCGGTGCCGCGTTTGCCAGCAATGGCGGTGTGACGCACACAGTAACCATCGATAGCACCAACAACACCCTGCAAGGCATCCGCGATGCGATCAACAAGGCCAACGTCGGCGTCACCGCTTCCATCATTAACGACGGCAGTGCCACTCCTTTCCGGCTGGTGCTGTCTTCCGGCACCACAGGCGTTGCCAACAGTACGAAAATTACGGTGGCAGGCGATGCCACACTAAGCACCTTGCTGGCTCAGGATCCTGCTGCGGCACAAAATCTTTCGCAAACGACTGCAGCGCAAAATGCCGCGCTCAAGATCAATGGCATTGCCCTCAGCAAGGCATCCAATACCGTTACAGATGCCATTGCCGGCGTGACACTCAATCTGAGCAAAATAACCACCGTCACGACCAATTTGACGATTGCACCGGACAATGCCCCGGTGACAAATGCAGTTACCGGTTTCGTCAAGGCTTACAACGATTTGGCCAAAGCATTGAAGAGTGTCTCGGCCTATGACCCCGCCGCCAAAAAAGGGGCAATACTACAAGGCGATGCAACAGTACGCACCATACAAGCACAGGTACGCAGCATTCTGAGCAACGCTGTCAGCGGAACCGCAGGTTCTCTGACGAATTTGTCACAAGTTGGCGTTGCCTTCCAGAAAGACGGGTCATTGGCACTCGATAGCACCAAACTTAATGCCGCGCTCGCCGGTGGTTTCAACAATGTTGCAAGCCTGTTCGGTTCCATAGGCACCAGCACCGATAATCTGGTCAGCTACTCTGCATCAAGCACCTCCACGATACCCGGATCTTATGGCATCAATGTCACGCAGCTTGCCACGCAAGGCACCGCCTTGGGAACGACTGCTGTTGCCGCATCCACAACCATCACAGCAGGAATCAACGACTCACTGAATCTGACGGTGAATGGCATCAGCGTTTCCATTACACTGCCCGGCGGCACGTATACCCCGCAGCAACTCGCCACAGCGCTACAAACACAGATCAACGCCTCAGCAGGCTTGACACCTACAGGCGTTACCGTAGCCACCAGCATCGCCCCGACCGGAATGATGTCTATCAGCACCAGCAAATATGGCTCAGCCACCAGCGTTGCTATTGCCAGCGGCACCGCTATGACGGCCTTGTTTGGCGCAACCCCCATTACTCAAACTATTGGCCTGGACGTCGCCGGTACCATTGGTAACGCTGCCGCCACCGGAAGTGGTCAAATATTGACCGCTTCCGGTGGCGCCGCCCTTGGCCTGGCAGTACAAGTCAATGGCGGCACGCTCGGCATTCGCGGCTCCGTAAGCTTCTCGCAAGGCTACACTGCCAAGCTCGACAATCTGGCCACTTCTCTGCTTGCCAAAAATGGCATGCTCGCAGGCCGCACCAATGGCATCAACAGTTCCATCAAGGATATCGGGATTCGCCGTGACGCGCTGCAACAGCGCCTGGTGGGTATAGAAGCAGGTTATCGCAGGCAATATTCTGCTCTGGACACGATGCTGACCAGCCTGAACCAAACCAGCACTTTCCTGACACAGCAACTCGCTAGGTTATCATAGGAGTAACCATCATTATGAACGCACATATCGGAATTAAAGCTTACACAACAGTTGGTGTTGAATCCGGGGTATCTGCTGCCGATCCGCACAAACTCATTTCCATGCTGTATCAGGGCGCACTATTAGCCGTTGCAAATGCAAAGAATAGCATGCTGCGCAATGATATTCCCGCCAAGGGGGTGGCCATTTCCAAAGCGATCGCCATCATTGACGAAGGATTAAATGCCTGCCTGGACAAGAATGTGGGCGGCGAATTGGCACAAAATCTGTCTTCGCTGTACGAGTATATGGTGATGCGCCTGTTCGCAGCCAATTTAAAGAACGACGCTGCTATTCTGGATGAAGTCGCAGGCTTGCTCAACGAACTCAAGGGAGCATGGGAAGAGATTCGTCCTGGCGCTCCCAAAATCCCGGCAGCGCAGGTTGCCATGGCAGAAACACCCGTGCCCGCATCCCACTCCAATACTGCGGAAACAGCAAATACATCAACACCTCAATCTGCAATCGGCAAACAAGCGGCATTAACGTATGGAAGGATGTAAGCTATGCACCCTGTCATCGAAAATTATCAGTTACTCTCAAGGTTTACCGGAAAAATGCGTGAAGCGGCTACGCTGGGTGAGTGGGAAAAGCTGGTCGAACTTGAACATCAATGCAGCCAGCACGTGGCATTAATGCAGCAACAGGATTCCACCCCGGTAGATGAAAGCATTCGCCCGCAAAAAGTGGCGCTTATTAATAAAATTCTCGCTGACGATGCGGCCATACGCGATCAGACTATGCCATGGATGGCAGAACTGCAACGCAACATGCAAAGCTCACGCAACGAACAGCGCATCACTCAAGCGTATACCAGCGAATTTTGATGCTGTGGCTATTCCCGTTAACTTAAATTATCCACCAAGTGTAGGTCGAGCTTTACCTCAATCTACCTGGCAATCTCAAACGAACACAAATGCATGATACCTGTCGATGTCTTGAATTCCCTTAAAGGCTTGATGCTCTCGCAGAAGCCGCTGATCTTAGCGACGCCTGCCACCAGCACGACAGCAGCATTTGAGCTTGGCCAAAAATACCAGGGCAGCGTGCAGGCGCAGCTTTCACCCGGCTTGTTCAGGGTTCAGATAGCCGATCAGCTAGTGCAGCTGCAGCTTCCAGGTTCCATTCGCACTGGCGACACCATCACTTTACAGGTCGCTTCATTACTCCCGCGCCTGACCTTCAATATAGCTGCCTCAGCGAACCCGCTTTCTACACCAGACCAATTAAGTACTACCTCTCGCCTGCTCTCCTCATTGGCACAACAACCGATGGAAAAGGCCTTTATACGGCCTGGCAACAGCGCTCCGCTGTGGACCGGCACAACTCAGCTTCCTGATATTGCCGAATTGGCAGGAAAGCTGCACACCACAATCAGCCAGAGTGGGCTGTTTTACGAATCCCATCAGGCACAATGGCTGGCAGGTTCGCGCAACACCGCGCAGTTATTGCAGGAACCTCAAAATCTGCCCGCCGATCAGCTGAAAGCCGCATTTGAAATCAACAGCAATCCATCACCCGCAAATGCAACTGCCGCGTTAAATTCTGTTAAGTCAGCGCACCATACCGCACAGCCGGCACCAGAGCCAGCAACTCTGCCCGCGGAACAGCCAAGAACCGGGTTGAGTACTGATGACAAAATTTCTCCTGCAAATACAGCCCCCACCACGCATAGCGCCAGCACTGCCAACACAGCTCAAGAACGTATTTCAATACCCGGCATTCCCGATCACTTACAACCGCTGATTCAACAACAGTTGTATGCACTTGAAACGCGACAGGTTCAATGGCAAGGCCAAGTCTGGCCGAATCAGGAAATGAACTGGAAAATCCAGGAGGAAACGTCGCACGCATCAAACGGCGAAGAAGGACGACAATGGGCCACCCAGATACAACTCGACCTGCCAAATCTGGGGGAAGTCACTGCTACGCTGCGCTTTGGCAGCAGTGGTTTAAGTATCGCGCTTGATACAGACAAGAGTGCGACACGCGCCAAGCTGGGCACGGCCAGCTCGATGCTGGTCGCTGCATTGTCCGACCGTGGCATAAACATTTCCAGCGCACTGGTCACACAGCATGACAACACCTGACAAGCGCAAATCGGCAATCGCTTTAGCCTATCAAACTGGCGACACTGCGCCCAAGGTTGTGGCCAAGGGGCGCGGTTTGATCGCTCAGGCAATTATCGAACGTGCCAAAGAGCATGGCGTGTACGTGCACGAGTCAGAAGATTTGGTGGGAATGCTAATGCAGGTTGAACTGGACGATAACATTCCACCACAATTATATCTTGCCGTGGCAGAATTACTGGCATGGTTATACCGCCTGGAACGGGAGGAATCCCCTCCTATTTGACCCCTAACAAGAAATTCCTTAAGTTATAATTAAGATACTAAAATAGAACAAAAATTGCATAACTATTAAACCGATATGTCTAAAGAATTTCCTCTAACAGTAGAAAAATTTCAGGACGGCGAGGACAGCAAATTCCGGATCAGTTCGCCAAAAGAAATTCGACTCACCCTGAATGCCATCGCTCAAAAAAAATCGGCAGTGTTACTGCATTTTGATAATAACCAAAATTTTCTTAAATCAACATTATTGGCAGTCGATGAAACGGGTATGTGGCTGGATGTCAGCCCCAGTGAAGATGACAATAAGCTGCTCCTGAAGAGCGACAGCATCACATTGGTCACCAGGCATCTTGGCGCAAAGGTGCAATTTGTATGCCGTCAGATCGAAATGTCAGTTTATGGTTCACAACCCGCATTCTATTGCCCGCTGCCGCAGCTTATTTTGCGCCTGCAGCGGCGGGATTTTTTCCGCGTACCCACCTCCTATGACACACCACTGAAGTGCATCATTCCACCTCTCCCCACCTCAGAAACATCCACAAAACCTGATGAAGTAACTATTATGAACATCAGCGAAGGCGGCATCGCACTGATATGCAAGGAGAACAACATCAAATTGGAGGAAGGTGCAATCTACCCCAATTGCCGAATCGAATTGCCCGAAATAGGCACACTGTTAACTGCCATACAGGTAAAAAGCCTGTTTGAGGTTACCTTGCCCAATGGCATCATAACCAAGCATGCCGGTTGTGAATTTGTCCGGCTGGAAGCACGGATGAGCATGCTGTTGCAACGCTATGTGGGCATCATGCAAAGCAAGCTTTCCAAGCTGGTCTAATACGGTGATACAAGCGCATTACATCTGTGCTGAGTATTTCTCGTTAACTCAGCAAGGATGGAGGCAAAGTGATCATCAAGCCAGCTAACCAACAGCCGGAGCAGGCTGCGCCAATCGGCACAACTTTGCATGAGGATGACGCTGATACTCATTATTTGGGCCAGTTCATCCCCTTGCATTACCACCACAACATGCTAAAAGACGAGAACCGCATGAGCAATTTCAAGGCGGCTATCGATCATGTGGTTTTTGATGGCGCCAAAGTGCTTGAGCTTGGCGGCGGAACTGGCGTGCTTTCCTGCTTTGCAGCATACAAAGCCAGCAAAGTATGGTGCGTCGAATTCAATCCGGATATGGTTGCAGAGTCACGCCGCTTTCTCGCACTCAATCCGGAAGGACACAAAGTGGAGGTCATCCACGCAGATGCATTTGAGTACTTACCCCCTGAGCCCGTGGATGTGGTGATCTGCGAGATGATACATGTCGCGATGCTGCGGGAAAAACAGGTGGAAGTGATGGAAGCGTTCAAACAGCGCTATTTGCGCCGATTTGGCGCGCCTCTTCCTGTCTTTATACCCGAGGCGGTCATCATGGCGGTGCAGCCACTCCAGCAAAATTACAATTTCTTTGGATATTACGCACCCATCATACAATTCCAAAGCAGGCTAACAATCCAAAATGGAAGCACTGAACTGGCTGCTCCTTCGGTTTATGGCACCCTCGACTTTTCACTACCCGGTTCACGTGAAATTCAATGGCAGGGCAGCTTTGTTCTGACGCAAGACGGCACAGTCAATGCGTTGCGTTTCATAACCAAGAATATTTTAGCTGTGTTGCAGGAGCAGGCATCCACGGTAGACTGGCTGATCGACTATCTCGTACTGCCATTAGAAATGAGTGTGGATGCAAGGGCGGGCGATGTACTGCAAGTGTCATTTGGCTATCTGGCAGGCGGCTCGATACGCTCATTGGAAAAGAACATGCGTGTCAGCTTGAGCAAGACGAATACTGCATGAGTTTATCTAGAAGCGCATTGACGTAAAATCACCCTCCTTTGCAGCGCTTATAGCTGAATAAACAATGCGCTAGCCATGACAAAAGCAACCGTAATTTTGTCGAAATTTTCTGCCAAAAACTCATCGCCAGCCCGTTGCGGGCCATCTCCATATGGCCAAACATAATCGTCAATGATGATCCACCCACCTGCAACAACCAGTCCGCTCCAGGACGCAACGTCCTCCTTTGCCGCGCTATAGCTGTGGTTGCCGTCAATGTGCAGTATCGCGATATGACCGCAATATTGAGTGGTTCCAAAGGATGGTGTTGTGGCACTTCGATGCCCACGATAATGTTTTGCACCGTCTGTTGAGGGCATACGCAAATAGTTAACACAGTTTGCGTTATAGGGCAGCAGAGTCATTTCGAAAACCGCCAATGCCTCGTCGGCATCCATGCGCGCCGCCTCTGCATCCACCAGCCCGCACGCATCATGCTGAACGAGATGCTCGTTCGACCAGGGATCCACGCACAGCAAATTTCCCACCCCGTAGCAACGCGCCAGTCTGGCCAGAATGAAGGCGGATTTCCCCCACCAGCTCCCGATCTCCACTACATCTCCAACCGCGCTGCGACGCGCGATTTCATACAGGGCGCAGAATTTTTCACGGTCGCACATGCCGGGGATCAGTTCTGCATGCCGGAACAATGAGGCCAGCTCAATTTCCGACAGATGCGTTTGCGGAGTCAATGCAGAGGCCAACGGAAGCGGATGGTCGAGCCTGGCTCGCGCCCAGCTTCGGGCGGCTCGATAGCCCGTCAACTCAGCGCCGACCGGCGATTCGTTTACCAGCACTACACCCGGAGCAATCTCTTCCAGCTTGTGATTGAGATAACCCCAGATCACAGGATTGGGCGTAAAAACTCCGCCAATATCAAACTCCGCAACAGCCTGCTTCAAGGCCTCATCAAACTCGGGCCGGGTGATGTAGGGCAGGAACAGCCATGACGGATATTTCTCTCGCGACACATCGTAATCGAGCGAGGACGCGCCGATGACATGCAGGCCATCATGCAGGCAATTTTGCAGGTATTCCAGCGAACGCGGCATGCCTCCGGGAAATATCAGAATGTGCTTTCGACTGCAGCCTTGTTTTTCGGAATTACTCATTTAATTTTCGAATCCATCTCTCGATTCCCTTGAATGCCAGCCATCTGACAGCACGTTTATGGGCGACGGCAAACCGAAAAAAGGCTACCTGCCAAGTCGGGATACTCAAACCCCATTTTGTACAAACCCTCCAGTTGAGGCTCACCAAGAACTCCGTTTTCTATGAGCGCATCCATCTGGAAATCCGCCAGCAGTTTGAGCATCAGACCACCTTGCCCAACCTGCGCAAGCATGGCAGCCTCGATATCCCGATTCAGGGAAACACGATCATATACCCGGCGATGGCCGTGATTGACGTCGTTAGGGGTCAAAGCGAAAAGGTCGTCAAGCACCCCCATGTGCCGGGCAAGCTGGCGCGAAAGAGCACGTGCATTGGGCACTACCAGAAAAAGCAAGCCGTCTTCAGCCAGCAACTGGCTTGCCATCTTCAGAAAGCCGATAGCATCGCTGACATGCTCAAGCACATAGGTTGCAAAGATGTAATCGAATTTGTGATTGGGTGCAAAATCCTCGAAAAGTGTGTGCACGAATTCCACATTGGATGGCACCCGTTTTTTGGCCATCTCTATAAAGGTTCGCGAACCATCGACAACAGTCAACTGCTTGACATGTTTCGCAATGAGGTCAGTCATAAAGCCATCGCAACACCCAAATTCCAGCGCATGCTTACCAGGGCGCATATACGGCTGGAAGGTGCGCACTGCAAGGGTCTTGATGATTCTATCCTGCGGACTGTCGCTCGTAACATAGGTATGTGTCACACTTTCAAGAAATGCCATTTCTTTATTTGCATCGGTCATGTTTCATCCCCATTCATAAATTCTGCTTGCTCGGTAAGCATCTCGATCATACTGCAATCGAAAGTTGGAATTTTGCAGTGCTCGGCCACATCCATGCGCTCCGCAAAGCTGTCGTCAACAAAAATTGCATCGCCCCGTGTGATACGGGACGATTTTGTTTCCGTCTCGCCGAGCTGAATGGTCGCGTCAAACAGGCCGGACAAGCGGTGCTTGGCCAGTGTCCGCTTCAGGTCGCCCCGGTGCCGGGAGAGCAGTACAATTTTTTTGCCTTTGTTGATGCACTGGAATACAAGCTTCATCGCTAAAATATTGACTCGCCCGTTGACTAGCAGGGTGTCGTCGAGATCAATATACAGTGTGGAAAAGTTGATCGAATGCCGATAACGATTTCCCAACGCACGATCCATTTCAATTACTCCATCGAGGGGCAGTACTGAAATAGCCATGCGCTCTTCCTCGAAAATACTCAATAATGGAAAATTGACACCCGATACTCTGTGAGCGGCCATTGCACCCGCGATGCGTGGGGCGACCTCGAGAAGCGCCAACTGGCCGTCCTGGGCGCGTTTCAGCTGGAAAAACCACGCGCCGCGAAGGCCAAGTTTGAGTCCGATGAGGTTCGCCATCTCTCGGGCTTCAGGCAATATTTCCGTGATCGTATTGACGGAAATACCGCTGCGTGTGCGGCGGCGAGCGCGTGCGCCGGCAAACAACACCCCCCTCTCACGATCTGAAAAGCAATCAACTGTGTATTCTTCGCCTGGCAAATACTCGCAGATTATTGGTTCGCTAATTGTGCGGATCGCCCCGAGAAGCTCCTCTTCGTTATTTGCCTTGGTGACCCCGAAAGATCCTTGGCCACGATCCGGCTTGACGAATACCGGATAATTACCGATCTCATCGCTTGATGCGAACATGCGAGGAACACGAACAATTCCTGAGAGGGCACGATAGGTCTGCGACTTCGAGCGGGTGATTTCGCATGCGCTAGAGGGTGAAGATAGCACAATGGCGGGAAGCCGCTCAGTCTCCCGACTTAGCGCAACGATGACATCATCATAGGCAGGAAAAATATAGTCTATGCGCAGAGAGTGGCAAAGCGCAATGAGCGCTTCCGCCCAGCCGGGCTCGTGAATACTAGGGAGTACGTGATATTCGGTATAGGCGAATCTGGCATGATTGGAAATATCCTGGCCAGCCGCAAACAAATCAACCTCTTTGCAGTATTTAAGCGACTGTAATATCTCCAGCCCTATCTCTGTTCCAGCGGGAAAAACCAATACCCTGCGTTTTTCCATGCCTAGTTACCCGCAATCAGTTTAATAATCTTGTCAACAGACTCGCTCCCAAGCGCAGGGTATATCGGCAGGCAAATGACCTGCTCCGCTGCTGTACTCGCCACGGGTAAATTCCCTTGTGCCGCTGAAGGCATGCCACGGTACATCGGAAAATCGCTGATCAAGGGATAGAAATAACGCCGGGCATGAATGCCGTTATCTTGCAGTGACTGATACAACGCATCCCGGCTGAGAGGATAGCCCGGTTGCACCAGAATAGGGAAATAGGAGTAATTTGCCGTCATCTCGCCTGCGGCCGACAAACAATGAATGCCTTTGACCCCGACCAGGGCTTTCCGGTAACGGCTGTCAATTTCTTTGCGCTGATGCAGGGCCTCATCAATCCTTTTCAATTGCAACAAGCCCAGGGCGGCATTAATTTCGCTCATCTTGCCGTTGATGCCGGGTGCGACTACAGTCACTTCGTCCACAAAACCGAAGTTCTTCAGGTGGTCAATGCGCTGTTTGGTCTTGGCATCGTGGCAGATGATGGCTCCGCCTTCAAAGGTATTAAAAACTTTGGTGGCATGAAAACTCAACACAGACAAATCGCCGTGCCGAAGTATGCTGCCTTGATCGTCTTGTACGCCAAAAGCATGGGCAGCATCATAGATAACCTTGAGATTATAGTTGTCGGCAATCTTCTGTATGGCCTCTACATCACAGGGATGACCGTAGCAATGCACCGGTAAAATCGCTGTAGTTTGCGGGGTAATTGCCGCTTCTATTTTCGCCGGATCCATGTTGAGCGTCTCGGGGTCGATATCCACAAATACCGGCCTGATTCCATTCCACAGCAGGGAATGTGACGTTGCGACAAATGAATACGGAGTGGTGATGACTTCACCGGTTATACGCAAGGACTGTAAAGCGGTGACAAGAGCAAGTGTGCCATTGGTAAACAGGGCGATATGCTCCACACCCAGATATTCACAGAGCGCATTTTCCAGCTGTATATGAAAAGGGCCGCAGTTGGTAAGCCACTTGCTTTCCCAGATTTGCTGCAGATAAGGTAAAAATTCTTCCAGCGGGGGGAGAAAGGGCTGAGTGACATAAATCGGCGATTGTTTTTTTGGATCAGTCATGCATCTGCCTCTTGTTTTACACAGCTATTGTCATGCAGGCTAACTTCAAACGATTCTGCCGGCAAGCCCTCGCACCAGCGTTGCCACATGATGCGCAAGGTACGTTCCACGCCTGCGGCAACCAGCGCTGGCTGGCCCATCGCTGAATTTGCAAATCGCTCACGCATCCCTGCACGAAGAT
>DATKTO010000023.1:0-44523 GCA_035531075.1 Gallionellaceae bacterium | reverse complement strand
ATTATCTTTATACCAAGCTACGCTGCCTACATGATCACCACCACAATATTCCTGCTGCCCACCTGCGCGACATGCATATTCCCACTCTGCTTCAGTCGGCAATCGATACTCTTTACCAGTCTGGCTATTAAGTTTTTTAATATAATCCTGTGCATCGTTCCAGCTTACATTTTCAATCGGGCAATCATCACCACAGCTATCAAACACGCTCGGCCTGCTGCCCATAACCGCCCGCCATTGTCGCTGAGTGACTTCAGTCTTGCCCACAGCAAAATTTCGGCTGATGGTAACACTGTGCAAGGGTTTTTCGTTTGGTTCATCGTTGTTTGACCCCATTTCAAATTTTCCCGCTGGAATCACAACCATCTCGGGACACGCCGGGCAGTCACGAAAATTAGTGCCGGTCGTGGTGATCTGGGCGGCGGGTATGAGAGCAGTTTTCTTGAGTTTTGCGATGCGTGCTATCGCCAGTTTGCTATAGATGCCTTGAGGGTAAGTATCGAGGTAAATCTGGTAACTCGCATCGCTGGCGATACTATTAGCGCTGGCCCACGTGCTTTGCTCCTGTTTAGCCATTTCTGCAATCGCCTGATCTTTGAGCTTCTTCATGCGGGTCTTACCAAGGATTGCATATTTACCCTTGGGAAACTGTGAAAGATAAGCTGCGTATTCATCCAGAGTGTTACCCTTTTGTACTTCAAGCCACAGTGCAGTCTCAGAATCGTTAGGGTTGCCGCTGACAACAGGAACTTCGAATTCAGTGGATGCTGTTGATTTTGCTGAAGTACCTGCCAGTTCTTTTAGTTTATTTACCACCTGATAGGCATCACAATTTTTGCAGGGCAAGGATTTGGAATACACCATCTTGTTGTCAAAGATATTTTGGATACTTAGCGCGAGAAAGTAGCCATCTTGCCGTTTGGTGACATTGGTGGTGGCGATAAGTTCTGCCTGGAAGGCTTCGGCTATTCCTTGCATGCAACGTGTCTCATCGCATAGCTTCTTTGTGGCGGTACGAGATTCTTTAAGAAAAATTTCTTTGGCCTTCTGAGCGACTTGCTCGCCCGAAAATACTTCATACGTCTGTTGCAGACCTTCAACCAAAGCGGTTTCCATTGCACTCTGCAGACTGCGGTCCTCCTCCCCAACGCGCAATGGCATAAGCACCATGCGTTCCTTGCCTGGCTTGATAAATTTAGCCGCTAGTGCTGCAGGAGGTAACGCTGACAGGCAACTAAAAACGATCACCAAACCTGATAAATTTCGCATAGATTAATTTTTAAATTATTATTATTTAACGATGAACATTGACCTAACAATATCCAGTTCATTGGATACATTACAACACAAAACCAGCTCTCAGTATAACTACACATGCCTTCAGGCTTAAGGATCATGCAAGATAGAATCCAGAATGAGCCGTATTAATCTCGCAATGCCCGTCTTGCCATCTCGATCACGCCCTCTTTCGTTTACCACCACTACCTGCCTGCTCAAATGCCACTTTTCCCTTGTATCGGTGGGGGGAAATTGCTTGATTGAACAGTTGGCTCCAATCTGTTTAACTTCATCATATGCTAAAAAAACACTAACGGCTCGCTCTTGATATATGCCTGGCAAGCCTAACTTATTACATTTTCAGTTATAGGCTTCTTGTATATGTGAATTTTCATTATGCAAATGAACACTGAAAGGAGTTGCCATGAAACATCACAAATATCTCATCGTCGGCGGCGGAATGGCAGCTGACTCTGCCGCCCGCGGCATCCGCAAAATGGACCAAAACGGCACCATCGCGATGATCGGTGCCGAACGTGATCCGCCGTATGACCGCCCGCCCCTGTCCAAATCGTTGTGGAAGGACAAGCCGTTTGAATCTATCTGGCGCAACACCCACCAACTCAATGTGAACGTGCATGTGGGCAAGAAAGTGGTAGCACTCGATGCAGTGAGAAAAACGGCGACGGATGATGTAGGAAATGTCTACACCTATGAAAAACTATTGCTCGCTACGGGAGGCTCGGTGCGGCGACTTCCCGATGCTGACGAGAGCGTGCTCTATTTCAGGACGGCGGCAGATTACCGCAAACTGCGTGCACTGTGCGAGCACGGTTCTGATTTTGTCGTTGTTGGCGGGGGTTTCATCGGCACTGAAGTTGCCGCCGCGCTCGCCATGAACGGCAAACGGGTAACCATGATTTTCCCGTCCAACGGGATCGGGTCGAATGTCTATCCGCCCGCGCTGGTAGCGTTCCTGAACGCCTATTATCGCGAGAAGGGCGTGACGTTGCTCGTGTCCGAAAGCGTCAAATCTGTGCGGACAGCGGGCGATAAGACGACGGTGATTACGGGCAGCGGCACAGAAATCCCCGCCGACGGTGTCGTCGCCGGACTGGGGATCCTGCCCAACACCGAGCTGGCGGTACAAGCCGGCCTCACGGTGGACAACGGCATCGTGGTGGACGAGATGCTGCGCACCAGCAACCCCGACATTTATGCCGCAGGCGATGTGGCGAATTTTTACGCTGCCCTGTTGCAGAAACGTGTACGTGTCGAGCATGAAGACAACGCCAATATCATGGGCGAAATGGCCGGCAGAAACATGGCCGGCCAAGCGGACAGATATCAGCACCAGCCCTACTTCTATTCCGACCTGTTTGATCTGGGCTACGAAGCGGTGGGAGAGCTTGATACCAGCCTCGATATCGTCGAGGACTGGAAAGAGCCGTTCCGCAAGGGCGTTATTTATTATCTGCGCGACGGGCAAGTGCGCGGCGTCCTGCTATGGAATACCTGGGGTCAGATTGATGCTGCCACCCGGCTGATCGCGGGAAATGCCAAGCATTCCCGCGAAACCCTGAGCGGGCGGATATCCGATTAGCCGCGATGGCAGAGTGGTGAGCACAGAAGCTTGTGACAAAGTCATGGGCTGATCATGCGGGCCATAATTACCGTTTCATTTTGCTTTATTGGGGCGTTCCAGGAATGAGCTTATTAGATCCATAGGCAGCGGAAATACGATAGTCGTATTCTTGTCTGCACCGATAACCGTCAAGGTTTCCAGATAACGCAACTGGATAGCCTGCGGCTCCTGCGCCAGTATCTTGGCCGCCTGCAATAACTTTTCTGACGCCTGCAGCTCTCCCTCGGCGTGAATTACTTTTGCGCGCCGCTCGCGTTCCGCCTCAGCCTGTCTGGCAATTGCCCGTATCATCGATTCCGTCAGGTCGACCTGCTTGATCTCGACGTTGGCGACTTTGATGCCCCATGCGTCAGTCTGTGTATCAAGCGCTTCCCGAATGTCATTATTCAGCTTCTCCCGTTCCGCCAGCATATCGTCGAGCTGGTGCTTGCCCAGCACGGATCGCAACATGGTTTGCGCCAACTGGCTTGTAGCATTCAGGTAATCCACCACCTGGATGATGGCCTTTTGCGCGTCTATTACGCGCAAATAAACCACGGCACTGACTTTCACCGAGACGTTGTCGCGCGAAATGACATCCTGGGTCGGCACCTCGAGCACCACTGTGCGCAGATCCACCTTGACCACCTGCTGAATGCCCGGAATGATGATGACCAAACCCGGCCCTTTAACTCGCCAGAAACGCCCCAGGGTAAAAACGACGCCGCGCTCATATTCGCGGAAAATCCGTATGCTGGAGGACACCACCACGATAAGCAGCAGCAACAGGAAACCAATACTGAAATCCAGGGCCATTTCGTTCTCCTCAATCCGATTTTTTTGCAGGCACAGCAGCTGTCACTGATGGCGCCCTGCTTCCGGCTCCACCTCGAAGATCAGCCCGTCCATGCGAACGACCCTGATCTTTTGTCCATGCACCAGCGGTTGCCTGCATCTGATGCGCCAATTTTCACCATGCACTCGCGCCCAACCATTCTTGCCATCGAAATCTTCGAGCACTTCTCCGATGCTGCCGATCAGCTCCTCGGGTCCACTCACCACGGGTCGTCGCCGCGCTTTCAGCGCCAGGCCAGCCACCAGGAAGATGAACAAGGCACTGATGAGCGCAACCGGCACGATAATTGTCCACGGAATTCCGTATCCAAGCGCATCGGTATCGATCAACATCACCGAACCGATTACGAAGGCGATAACGCCGCCGATGCCGAGCACGCCAAAACTGGGTATAAAGGCCTCGGCGGTCATAAAGGCTAGCCCCAGAACGATGAGGCCAAGTCCGGCATAATTGACCGGCAACATCTGGAACGCAAACAGGGCGAGTAACAGCGAAATCGCGCCGACCACCCCCGGCAACACAAATCCGGGGTTGGAAAATTCGAAGAACAGGCCGAAAACGCCTGCCAGCATCAGCAGGTACGCAATGCTTGGGTCAGCAATGACAGCCAGTACCCGGCTCCGCCATTCCGGCTCCAAAATGACGAGGCTTGCTCCAGCCGTCTCCAGTGTGCGCTCTACCCCCAGAACATTCACCTTCCTCCCGTCGACTTGCCGCAGCAAATCGGGCACGTCATGAGCGACCACGTCGATGACCTTGAGCTTCAAGGCTTCGTCCGCAGTCAGGCTCACCGCCTGACGCACCGCCTGCTCCGCCCATTCGATATTGCGCCCGCGCATCTGCGCCAAGCTGCGGATATACGCGGAGGCATCGTTGATTTGTTTGTGCGCCATTGCGCTATTGGGTGTGGGCATTTCGCCGCCAATGGGGCTCACGCCTTCGTCCTTCCGCTGCGCGCCCTCCTTCCCGGCTTTTCGTGGTTGGTCACCAGCCTCGGGCTGACCAGCTATGCCGCCGATGCCAATCTCTATTGGCGTAGCAGCGCCCAGATTTGTTGCCGGCGCCATCGCGGCGATGTGGCTGGCGTAGAGGATATAGGTGCCCGCACTCGCGGCGCGCGCGCCTTCAGGGGCGACGAAAGCGGCAACGGCAACCGGCGAAGCAATAATCTGCTTGATGATTTGACGCATGGCCGTGTCCAGGCCGCCCGGCGTGTCCATCTTAAGCACGACCAGTTGCGCCTGTTCATCGGAGGCCGACTTTAGGCCGCGGATGATGTAATCTGCCGTTCCCGGGCTGATTGCCCCGTCAACGTTGAGTACGACTACCTTGGACGCGGACGCTGTCGCGCTTCCCAAACAGGCAATCAACACCAAGCCGGACAATAAAGCGCGCAGGATAGGGTGGCGATCCATAATTGCACCAATATTCTTTAAATCTGTATAGCTACATTGGGATGGAGTATTCGAGAATCAATCCTGCCGGAATTGGTTACACCAGGAGACCCAGGCAATTGGCATGCTCTGTTAAGTTGTAATATCAGGCAGCATATTTTTTCACCCAGGTGACATAGTGATCCATCCAACCCTGCAGGAATTGCCTGCTGCCTGCGCCGATGTTGCCGGCCTCGTCAAACAATCCATCCTTCATCTGGATGAAGGCTTCGGGCTGGCCAAGGGTCGGTACGTCCAGATAGGCGAGAACATTGCGCAAATGCTGTTGCGCCATAGAAGTGCCGGTGGCACCGACCGAAACGCCAAGTACTCCGGCGGGCTTGCCTGCCCAGGCACTCTGGCCATAGGGACGCGAGGCGTGGTCGATTGCGTTCTTGAGTACGCCCGGGATCGAGCGGTTATATTCGGGGGTAAAGAACAGCAGGCCATGCGCGACCCTGATTTCATTCTTCAGCCGTTTGACGGACTCGGCCTGGTTATGATCGTCGTCCTGATTGTAGAGCGGCAAGTCGCCAATTTGAAGTTGCCTGAATGAAAACTCTGCGGGTGCCAACTTTGCTGCGGCGCCCGCAAGTTTGCGATTGAACGAATCGTTGCGAAGACTTCCGACGATTACAGCGATTTGGTAATGGTTCATGACTATATCTCCTTTAGGCTTATAGATGATTTGACTTGCTCCGTGCATGTACACAGTTGAATCCGTCATATTTGCTTGGGGATTCTGGATTTACACGCTGTCTTGATTGAATTAGTATCTTTACACTACTGAAACGATTCACCCATTTAGGTCAGATAATCTCCAGCTGGAACCCAAGTTTCTGTGCATAGTCCTCAAAACCTTCCAATGGTAACGGTCGGCTGAAGAAATAACCCTGATAAGCATTGCAGCCAACACTGACCAAGAAGTCTAGTTGCGATTCCGTTTCCACACCCTCTGCAATTATGCCTAGGCCGAGGGCCCTCGCTAGTGCAACGATGGTCTTGGCAATTGCAGCATCGTTACGATCGCTAAGCACGTCGCGTATAAAAGAACGGTCTATTTTCAACTGGTCCAGGGGCAGGCACTTCAGATATGAGAGCGATGAATATCCGGTGCCGAAATCATCCAGGGAGAAACAAACGCCCTTGGCTTTCAGCGCGAACATCTTCTCGATTACTTTTTCCACATTAATTACCAGCAGGCTTTCTGTCAGTTCAAGCTTCAGCCTCTGTGGATTGGCACCTGTGATCTTAAGTACCGCCAGTACCTGATCGACAAAGTCGTGCTGGTGGAACTGGTGGGCGCTGACATTCACCGCAACCGTGAGATGGGCCATCTCCGGTCGGGTCGCCCATATCGCCAATTGGGCGCAGGCGGTTTCCAGTACCCAATTGCCTAAAGGCAGAATCAGCCCGGTTTCTTCGGCCAAGGGGATGAATTCGGCAGGCAATACCAAGCCGCGTTGGGGATGTTGCCAGCGTAACAGGACTTCTGCTCCAGTCAGACGGTCTTCATCCTCTACCTGTGCCTGGTAATGAAGCAAAAACTGTTTTTCATTGATGGCCAGCCGCAAATCGTCCTCTAGCGCCGCACGCTCCATTACGGCGGTCTCCATGGCCGGATCAAAGAAATGAACCGCATTACGACCTTCTGCCTTGGACTTGTACATCGCGAGGTCGGCCTGCTTCATCAGATCGTCGATCGAAATTTGCTTACCCAAGAACAAAGTCGCACCGATACTCGGTGTGCTGTGGTATGCGACATCTTTCAACTGATACACTTGGTTGAGCGTGGAAAGAACGGTATGGCCAACGGTCTCGGTTTGGGCAGCCGCATCTACCTTATTATTGCTTAGGCAAGATAATAGCACCACGAATTCATCACCTCCCAATCGCGCCACGGTGTCTCCCGCTCGAACACAAGTAGTCAGTCGTTGTGCTACCTGCTTTAACAGCAAGTCACCCATATCATGACCCAACGTGTCGTTGAGCGTTTTGAAGTTGTCGAGGTCAATGAACAGCAGCGCACCATAACTGCCATTACGGGAACCGGCCATGGCCTGTCTCAGACGATCCAGTAGGAGCGTACGGTTGGGCAGGCTAGTGAGCTGGTCAAAGAAGGCCAGCTCGTTGATTTTTACTTCCGCCTGCTTGCGCGCCGTAATGTCGTAGTGCGAACCGACGTAATTTGTAACGAGGCCATTGGCATCCTTGACCGCCGAGATTGTGGTCCATTTTGGAAACACGGTTCCATCTTTGCGCCGGTCCCAAATTTCTCCCTGCCATACGCCTGTATGGTTGATGGTCTCCCACATCACGCGATAAAAATCGGCGTCGTGGCGGCCAGACTTGAGCAGGCGTGGGGTCTGGCCCACGAGTTCTTTGGCTGAGTAGCCTGTGTTCTCAGTAAAGGCACGATTAACCTGAAGAATTACACTATGGGCATCAGTGACCATCATGGCTTCCTGCGAATCGAAGGCTGCAGCGGCAATGCGGAGATTCTGCTCGGTTAGTTTACGCTCGGTGATGTCATGCAGCCGGCTCTTGTCGAGTTGCCACCTCATGCGGCCTAACGTCGCACCGAACAACATCAGCAAGGCGCTACCGGCTGACGCCCACCACAAGTAGTTATTCACGTTGTGATGATATCCCGCTAGTTGATCCTCTTCGGACAATCCGACGATTACGGTCAACGGAAAGCCATAAAGCTTGCGCGCACTTGTGTAGCGCCGCACGCCGTCCTGAATCAGAACAGAAACCGAGACATCGCTGTCCTCCGCGCCCGAGGCTTCCGATGCATAATCGACCACATCGCCGGAAGACACCACATCTCCCGTGCGTTTTGCGCGGAATATACCGTCTGTTCCCAGCATTCCGATGACGCCCTTCTCGCCCAATTGCGACTGTTCATAGCCGCTGACGAAATAGGATGCGGCAATCGAAATCGTCACTATGCCTGCGAAGGAGCCATCGGCAGCGTCGAGTCTGCGGCTGAACTGTAAATTCGTTTCTCCGGAACCCGGTCGTTTCGGATAACTGACGCTGAGAATATCTCTCTTGCTGGAAATTATCGGGTGCTTTGTATCCTCAATACGTGTCATTCCGCTCGGATGCGTAATTGCAACAACATTGCCTTTACGATCCGAGATACTGACGACAAATAACAGCTCCGACGGCAGCAACGCTCTTGTCTTGAGTTCATGCAGCACGTCCTGCTGCCCTTTTATTTCATAAACATATTTAATAAACTTCAAGGTCTGATCGATTTCACGGAGTGCGCGTATAGCCTGGGCCTCGTAAGTCGAAACGAGTTCTCGGTTCAATACAATCGCGGCATGCTCAGCACGAGCGCGCTCGACTTTGATGAGATGTAGAGTCGTTGCCCAGATCGCGCCTAGAATAAGCAGGGCAAATGCTGGAAACAGAATGTAAGTCTCGGTTGCTTGTACAAACCAGCGCCGAATTGAGGTATCTGCAAGTCTTAATAAATCTGTTAAATGCATCGCATTTTTATCCGCCAAGGGTTAATGCAGCCATTTAAAAGATATAAGAAAACAACCTAATTTGATATAAGGAAAATCCTTAGTTTCTAATAAAAAGCGGGGAATTCGTAAGATAAATACTCAAAAAATAAAAGGCGGCGTACTGATATTGAAAGCTGACAAAATTAATTACTATATCAATAAAAAACAATGCACTAGGATTTAGACAAGTCAAGACGTGGTTTCACCCTTATTGCGATTGCAACACTCTGACACTGTCATCCACCATATTCTGTTCAATGTAGCCGATAGCATTGAGATTTTCGACCAACCGTTTCTTGACTTCGATACTGCTTGATACTTTCTTCGGCGGCTGCCCCCTGCCGGTGAAAATTATTTTCGCCCAATGTGCCTTGATTTGCGCCGCAGACTTTCTGGCGAATCTGTCGTAGAACTCATTGCGCGCGGCCGAACCTTCTTCCTGATCGATCGGCACGGCCTGCTCTCCATCGGGCAATCGAACCGTCTTGCCCAGAAAAATATCCGCGACTTGTTCTTTGCTGAGGGTGGCGACCGGGCTACTGGCTGAGACCACCGCAACCACTTCTGACACTGCCGCGCCGCAGCCCAGACTCAGCGCAAGCCCGACAACAGCCAATCCGAGACGATTCGTAAGAGGCATGATCGGTCTCATATCAGAATACGAAATCAACGGCGACGCTGATCACGTTGAAATGGCCACCGGCTTGAAAGCCCGGTTGAAGGTTGATCAACAGGCCAGAAGAATTGTCATCCAGAGCGGTATGCTCGTATTGCAGCTTGAAAGCTGTATTCTTCATGAAATCCCAGCGGTTCCCGAGAGTAACGGTCGTCCCGGTTGTTGGCTTAAGAAATCCATTGAGCCCGGCATTGAGACCGGCAGCATAGCCGACCAATAACGGCGGCACTGCCGCCAGGTCTAATCCCGGATCGGAGGTGTTGGAGAGCATTCTTGAATTGGCATAAATGACATAGGGCGTAAAATTGCCAAAGCGGTAGCCGCTGCTGGCATACCACGCAATCTGCTCACCCATAAACGAGGGCGTAAGCTTGCTTTGACCCCATTCGCCCATCACGAACCAGTTGCCCGGATCATAGCTCGCGCTCACGCCCCAGAAGATTGTGGGCTTTTTGTTGGCATCGTATTTATCGGCGAGGGCAACACCTGCGGGACCGAATTGTCTAAATTGATTGAAAAAAGAATTGATGTCATCGTTCAGGCTTAAAGTGGACTGCTGGTAAGCCAAGCGGAAGATGGCCGGACCATATTCGAGCGTGTTGAAAATACCCCAGCTATCCCTGTCCGGATTATTTTGACCGTTGGGGCTCTTTTGATTTCCACCTCCGTAAAATCCCTGCACCGTATGCGCTGCCTCGCCGAAGTGAAAGCGGTAGCTCGCATCCACGCCATCATTACTGCTGACAGGCATCATGTTATAGACGGCGAGCGGCGGACGCACCCAGGGGACGGCATAACCGACATTGCGATAATCGGAGACCAGAAAGGTCGACATCACAATCCGACCGAGACGGATGCTCGAATCCGGAGTGATTGCGTATTTGATATTCGCCCATTCCACCGAAGGAATATAGGTGTTGTCGTAACGCTGCTGCGATAAGACTTGAAGTACCGCTGAGAGCTGCGGGGTGAATTGGGCATCAAGCTGCAAGCCTAAACGACTGTCGACGTCTGCGCTCCAATTTTGGCTGTGGCCGGCCCCACTCGGCTTATACCACGGACTGTTGGTGTAGTCCGCCTGATCCTCGCTGGAATGAACCAAGCCCGCCGTGCCAAAGCCACTAAATGAAAATTTCTGCGTGCCGAGATCTTCAGCACGAGCGACTACAGCATACAGCAACATTGAAATCAGAACGGCAGTGGTCAGTTTGCACAACTGGCGATCAAAGACCCATATATTCAATATTGGCATGCTTCGTCCCCGTTTCAACTTTAATGTTGACTACTCATCATGCTCGTTTCTTATAACCAGCATGTAACCAATATTGCTACATGTCAACCCCTTATAACATCTCAGTAGATCCCTGTGATCTGCAATTATTGTGATAAGGCGATTGAGATATCTAAACACTAAGCCCGCACGATGACTACTATGCCCTCAGTGCCAATTTTGCCATCGCGATTGCGCCCTCTTTCGTTGTGTGTCCGCCGACAAAACGCGCCCGGTGACAAAACACGCAGCCTTTGATGCCGGTGACTTTGTCCAGTTCCTCCCCGTCCAGCCCGGCCCAGGCTGCGGGCAGTGATTTGCGGTTGCTGAAGCTGCCCGCCTTATCCGGCACGCAACTCAGATGCCACTTTGCCTGTGCATCGGGAAAAATAACGTACAGAAGTTGATCGTATTTTGATGATTCTATTACAGTTTCTTTCCATGGCACACCGTGCTCCAGCATCAATAAACGTCCGTCTTCCAGTAGAGTTCCTTGCTCGACCACCGCCTTGGCCTGTTCAAATCCTTTGGCTTCACGAATTGCGTTTTCCAGCACGATTTTTGCAACACTGACGGCCTGTTCGAAAGCTGCATTGATGGCATCCGGGGTGGTAAGGTCTTGCCAGCCCTGGTTGAAACTGCCCAGCACCGCAGAGATCGACATCAGTTTCACCGGCAAGGTTTCCTTGCTTAGCGTGATGCCGCAATCCACGGCATCCACGCCTTGCACCAGTGAGATATCAACCCTGTTTGCCGTAGCGGCAGAGCCACACAGCTTGTCGCCCAACTCACGCCACACCAGGCCGAATGAGCTATAGGGGATACCATTTTCGCGCGCCTCTTTGTATTCGAGCTGATGATGGTCGAAACGGCAGGTCGCAGGGTCAAACGCACGGCCCACATCGAACAGGATATCTGCTGCGTTCAACTGATCCATGTCACGCGAGCGCTGTATCGTCACCGATGGTTTCGCCAGGCGCAAGGTCGCTGCCGCCAATACATCGTCTGCATGGAATGAGCCTGAATGAGTGGCAGCTACGACATTGGGACGCTGCAAAATGGTATAAAGTTGGGACATATATTTTTCTAATTCTAGTTTAATTTATTGAACGAGCAATTGTTGCTTGCCGCTTGCAGTGGTCATTCCGTATTTCTTCCACCATGATGTATTTAGTCCAATGTTATAGACTGCGTTTCATGGCGATAACATCCCCGTATCCTACAGGATGGCGCAGCATTTGCGAAATCTGCAGCACGGGCTGCGCTGCATTGTTATACTTGTTAAGACATGCTCTTCGCACAAAAGATCATATCCGCGAACAAATTATCCCTGACTTGAAGAAATAATTTTGAATAAAATACTCATCACAATACAGGGCAGAACCCTGATCCTTTACTACCGGGTAAAGCATGATTTGTCTCCCAAGGGGACGGGACGGACTGGCTATATCGAAGTTTTTCCATCCGATGAACTGGCTAAATTCGACCTGAAGGGGCTGACACCTGAAATGTTTTGCGTGAATATTGCCGATATGGTGAATATTCGCGGCTTGTTTTCTGGCCAGGTTGAAAATGAACGGCAGATTCCCGTTGCGCGCTGGGTAATGAATCACGAAGAATATTATCTGCAGATGATGAGTGCCCCGGTGCAGAATTTGACGCATCTGCAGATTGTGAGATTGCTTGCGCCGTTGCCTGGCTATATACAGGAAACCGGCGATCAGTACATCGACTTCGAAGAGAATGTCGTCCCTCACCGCAGTGGCGAAGGAACCACTTTCAGCGGATACAGGCTGAGCATCGCGACCGAAGATATCGAGGGCAATATTTCTTCTTGCGCCTATTACAGTCTGGACACACGCACGTCGCAGGGTTGGCAAGGCACCCCCCCGCCGCAGGCAGATTACGAAGCCATACGAACCGCGCTGGCGAACAAGCTACAGACCATCAGGGACGCAGGCGTGCAGATTGCCCAGGTTTACGATGAAACCGATTACGCATTGGCGAATTCAGACTAGCGGCTGCTTTCCCTCAACCCTGCCGCAAGGACCTCGCTTTGCCTCTCTGAGCCTGTAATGCCAGCGGAAAATTGGCGAGGGGCATAAATGGCAAGAAAGATTCATCCTGATCAGTGAATTTAAAATACGTTATTTTTATCGCCCTATTCAGGCTCTGTTTATAGCAGGTAGCTAAGATATAGTGACAATCTATCAAAATATACAGCTATGACAGTTCATGCCATCCAATACAAAACCTGGCTTGCAGAAACGTATCACCTGCTACTCAGTGCTGGCCTGTGTATTGTGGACTGTCGTAATCGGCACATCGCTGCTGTGGAACATCAAGCACGAATATGACGTCACTAAGGAATTAGCGCTGACGACAGCCCGCGCTAACTTCTTCAAGGATCAGGCCCTCCGCTTCTGGGCCAGCCAAAAAGGTGGCATTTATGTTTCCCCGTCGGCAAGAACTCAACCCAGCCCCTACCTTGCTCATTTAGCGGACCGTGACCTCGTTGCACAGAATGGCCGGAAACTGACGCTGATGAATCCCAATTTCATGATGCGCGAAATCATGGAGGACTACGCTGATCTCTACGGCATCAAAGGCCGTATCGTGGGAATCGTGACGCTGAACCCAAAAAATCGCGCCGATCCCTGGGAAGAAAAGGCCATTCGTGCGTTTGCCGCGGGCACGACCAAGGAAATGATCGAAGATTCCGAGATCAATGGCAAACCTTATCTGCGCATGATACGACCAATGATGATGTCTCAAGACTGCATGAAATGTCACGACCATCTGGGATTCAAGGTGGGTGATGTGCGCGGTGCGGTGGGCGTATCCGTTCCCCTCGATGAATATAACAAGCAGGCAAATACAGCTGCGAAAAATCTCACTGCTACCCATGGCGGTATCTGGTTACTCGGCCTGACCGGCATTGCCTTCACTGCTCGCCGCACCCGGCAGCGTATGATAGAGCGCGAAAAATCGCTGGATGAATTGCTGCTCTCTGACTGCACTTTCAAGGACGGACTGCAGGCCGTTATGATCACCGATCCGGACGGAGTAATTTTGCGGGTCAATCCCATGTTCAGCGAAATCACCGGATTTTCTGCACAAGAAGCAGTCGGGCAAAAGCCGAGAATCCTTCGTTCTGACCGGCATGATAAAGCCTTCTACAAGGCTTTCCAGCAGAGCCTGCTGGATGCAGGCCGGTGGCAGGGAGAGTTATGGAATCGCCGCAAGAATGGCGAAGTGTTTGCGGTGTACGAAAATATATCCACAGTTTGCGGGCCAACAGGAGAAATCCGCTATTACATCGCCTTGTTCCAGGACATCACCGAGCGCAAGCGCAGCAATGAAGCACTGCAACGCGCGTACGGTGAGAATCGGGCCATCACCGAAGCCGTACACGACAGTCTTTACATGCTGGATGTATCAGGCAATCTGATTTGGTGGAACAAGCGCCTGCAGGAAGTGACCGGTCTGCCTGCAGATGCATTGAAAGGGCGCGCAGGCGTGGAAATGTTTATCGAAGAAGACCGCGCAGTGGTGCAATCCGCCATTCGCGATAGCTTTGAAACCGGCTACGCTGAGATAGAAGCTCGCAAGATCACCACTGCCGGCCCGGTCTACTATCACTACAACGCCGTGAGAGTTTTCGACACACTAGGCAACGTGATAGGCATTACCGGCGTTGGGCGCGATATCAGCGAGCGCAAGGCGTCTGAAGCACACATCAAGCAGCTCAATCTGGAACTGGAGCAAAGGGTTGATGAGCGCACAGCCGAACTGCTTGCCGCAAAGCTCGAGGCGGAGCGCGCCAATCGAGCCAAGTCGGAATTCCTCTCGTCGATGAGCCACGAGCTGCGCACTCCGCTAAATGCCATACTTGGTTTTTCACAGTTGCTTAAACTCAGCTCTAGCCTGTCACAGCAAGAACTCGTTAATGTCGATGAAGTTCTCAATGGCGGCAAGCATCTGCTTGAGCTGATAAACGAAATCCTGGACTTGGCGAAGATTGAGTCGGGGAAGATCGATCTATCCCTTGAAACCCTCGATTGTCAGCAAATTGCATGGGAATGCGTTGATATGATGCAGCCACTCAAGCAGCGTTATCAAGTGAAGTTGCACACAGAATTTACCGATGCAGATACTTGCGTACTGGCTGACAAGACGCGTCTCAAGCAAGTGTTGCTCAATCTGCTGTCAAATGCCTTCAAGTACAATCTCCCCGGCGGCAGCGTAAGATTCAGCATCGAAAACATGGCACAGGACAAAGTCCGTTGCGTCATAAGCGACTCGGGTGCCGGTATCACCCCCGAACGCCAGACAGAATTGTTCCAGGCCTTCAACCGGCTCGGTGCCGAAAAAATGGAGATTGAAGGTACCGGCATCGGATTGGTCATCTGTAAACAGTTGGTCGAAGCCATGGGCGGGAGAATCGGCTGCGACAGCACTATCGGCATCGGCAGCTCATTCTGGATCGAGTTGCCTCATTCTGCTGACTACGGGAATAAGCCATAACTGCTATCCGAAATGCCGATCTGACTCGTCTGCTTTTCCCCTATTTCATTATTGTAAGCAGGTTCGGTTAAAATGCGGTTCCCGACCCCGAATACCTCAGTTTCCTGCGTTACTGCAAGGACCGATTTCACTGCAAGGTATTCAATCAATACGGCAGCAGAGAAATTCCCAATATCGCTTGCGAATGCAGGCACGGAAACCAGCATATATTCACCGATATGGTATATCTTGAGTCACAGCACATCAAAAGTGAAGACCGGCTCATCATTACCTCCTTAACCAACCGCGTCATGCCATTCATCCGCTACGACATCGGCGACTCTGGCAAACTAAAGGAGGGCGATTGCGCCTGCGGCTCGCCCTTCCCGCTGATGGAAATCGGACTCTGCCGCAGCAATGACCTAATAAAATGCAGCAGCGGAAAATCCATCCATCCTATTTCAACCGCCTGCTGTATGGACAGACCGGGATCATGCAGTACCAGTACATTCAAAGCGAGCAGGACAAAATTACATTGAATATCGTTGCACCAGACAAGCTTGGAATTGAAATCATTAACTCGCTGAGGGAAGTTGTACGCAGGGATATCGATGAAAATATGGTGCTGGAAATAAACTACGTGGATGAGATCAAGCGCAGCATTTCAGGCAAACACAGATTTGTGATCAGCACTCTGAAAGATGATTGATGGTTCCGATCCGTCAATCACCATGATGTTATATAGGAATTATCAAACGACCATATTGATGGTCAGGTTAATTGCATTTGGATGCCAGGAATCTCAACATCAAATCTCTTAAATAGACCTGAATAATCATCCTATTTGCACTATTAAATATCAACTATTGATATAACATTCTCTTAATGCATAATAACCGCAGATTTCTGCTCAAATTACTGAGCTCTTCAAATTTCTAATCTTAGTAATCTTAAAACTTGTTTGCCGTTGCATTTGTTGACGCTCCGCTCTGGTGCATAGGAATAGTACCGAGGCACCAGAACTGGGCGCAATTTGCGTATATGCAAACAGAAAATAACGCCGATGTGTTTGCACGACCTTGGCACGCTTCCTGCTTCTCGATTGGACAGTGGACAGGTAGCGATGATGTGCCGCATATTGGGGAAGCAAGAATCCCTCATCATTAAAGCTCGACTGTACGAGCCTTGAAGTGAATACAGTTAAATACAGCAAGTTGTTTATATAAAAAATAATATACACTAAAAAAAATATGCCCACTCAAGTCTCGCGGGTGAAAAAAGAAATAATAAATGCAGATAATGTTGTAACACATCAACAATAAGGGGAAAGTCAATGCGTAATAACCAGCCAGTCACGAGTAACGCCTGCCCGCTGCGGGAAGATCAGTCACTGATCTCTCGCACCGACACACGCGGAATTATCACCTATGCGAATGAAGATTTCATCGCAGCCAGTGGTTATACCGAAGCTGAATTGATCGGCTCCCCACACAATTTGGTCAGACATCCTGACATGCCGGTAGAGGCATTTGCCGACTTGTGGCGCACGCTCAAGAACGGCGATTCTTGGACCGGCATGGTGAAGAACCGTCGCAAGAACGGTGACTATTACTGGGTTCTGGCAAATGCAACGCCGATAGTGGAAAACGGTACTGTCATCGGCTACACCTCGGTGCGCACCGCCCCCAGCCAGGAACAGATAGCGCAGGCAAGCAACGCCTATGCCCTGTTCAAGACTGGCAAGGCCGGCAATCGGCAAATCAAATATGGGCAAGTGGTGCGAGGCGGCATGATCGGGAAAATCGCCGCACTGAAATCACTGAAAATTAAGGGACGGTTGACACTGTTGATCAGCCTGCTCTGCGTGCTCATGACCGTCATAGGCGCGCTGGGTCTGTACGGTATAAACAAGAGTAATGACGGGCTCCATACCATCTATGAAGACCGAACAATCGCGCTGGGACAGCTGAGTACTGTTGTGCGCCTGCTGGAACGTAACCAGCTGATAATCTCCAAATCCGTCCATGCCAACAATCCGAATGAGATAAAAAATGCGGCTGGAATAGTGGAAAACAATATTGACGAGGTCAACCGAACTTGGTCAGCCTATATGGCCACCTACCTGACACCGGAAGAAAAAAAGCTGGCAGAAAAATTTTCGATCGACCGCGCCAACTTCGTTGAGCGCGGCTTAAAACCTGCAATCGCCGCATTGAATGCCGGCAATGTGGGAGAACTCAAGCGTCTTGAACATGATGTGATGGCAGAGGATTTTATTCCTGTCCGCGAAGGGATTGATGCCTTGATCCAATTGCAGCTGGATGTCTCCAAACAGGAGGTAGGCAATTCACAAGACAACTTTTCATTCATGCGCAGCACCGTTATTGCGGCAGTTATCCTGGGCATTATTTTTACATTTATTGCGGCAAGAATCCTTATTCTGTCGATTGTCATTCCGCTCAATCAAGCAGTTAATATGGCAAAGGAAATTGCAGCAGGCAACCTGACTACCAATATCAAGGTCAACTCCAATGATGAAACAGGCCAAATGTTGCACGCACTGAACGTGATGAAAAAAAGCCTGACAAATATCATTTTAAGCGTACGGCGCAATGCCGAAACGATTGGTGTCGCCTCGATCCAGATTGCTGACGGCAACAAGGATCTGTCGCAACGCACCGAGGAACAGTCATCCACCCTTGAGGAAACCGCTGCCAGCATGGAAGAGCTGACATCAACCGTCAAGAATAATGCGGAAAACTCCAAACAAGCCAGTGAGCTGGCGCATGTTGCCAGTGACATAGCATCACAGGGTGGCGAGGCAATGAACCACGTGGTCGGCACCATGGATTCGATAGCGCAAAGCTCAAAAAAAATCACTGACATCATCAGCGTGATCGACGGCATTGCCTTCCAGACCAATATCCTCGCACTGAATGCGGCAGTGGAAGCTGCGCGTGCAGGTGAGCAGGGTCGCGGCTTTGCAGTGGTTGCCACTGAAGTGCGCAACCTTGCTCAGCGCAGCGCTTCTGCAGCGAAGGAAATCAAGGACCTGATCAGCGATTCCGTATCCAAAGTGGAGATTGGTTCCAAGCAAGTAACGAACGCCCGCAAGACGATTGAGGATGTCGTTGCTGCCGTCCAGCAGGTCACCAACATCATGGGCGAAATTACCGCTGCATCGGTGGAGCAAAGCAGCGGCATTGAACAGATAAATCAGGCTGTCATGCAAATGGACGATGTCACACAACAGAATGCAGCGTTGGTTGAGGAGGCTGCAGCTGCTGCAGAAGCGCTTCAGATGCAAGGACAATTACTGGTTCAGAGTATGGGTGTATTCAGACTCAGCGGCACTCATCAAGTCGCCACTGCCCACAGTGACCAAACGGTCATTGATATCACACCACGGATAGAAAGGAAAAACCGTGCGCCCGCCACCAGAACTCAACCTGCCAGGATTGCCTCCAGTCAGAAAAGACTGAGCTAACGCGCAGCATTTTTCCATCAGCAGTGGGAAATTTTCAGAGCTTTCATTACATACCAGTCACCATCTCCACCTGTGCCTGCGAAGGAGATGACGATTTTGTTGTCTTAGCGCGGCTTTGCGATCGGAGTTGAATTAACGCTGGATGCAGAGTATGACAAAGGCACAAATACGGAGAATCCTTATTCAAACTTGGTTTCTTGGGTGGTACGATTAATTAAGCGTGATCTAACGAATGAAGATGAAGTTGTTATCATCTTCATAGGCGCTTGCAGTATATATCTGCAGGGGAATTTCCCAATTTTTTTATCCAAGGAGAAAGTTACATGGCAACAGGTACAGTTAAATGGTTTAACGATGCAAAGGGTTTTGGTTTCGTTACTCCGAATGATGGCAGCGATGATTTGTTCGTTCACTTTTCCGCGATCAATATGGCCGGTTTCAAGACTCTTAAGGAAGGTCAAAGGGTTAGCTTTGATGTAACACAAGGCCCAAAGGGTAAGCAAGCTTCAAATATTCAATCCGCCTAGCCTGTTTTTCTTGATGCTTCTTCTGTTTCCTTATTCTGTATTTACGCTCGCCAATGCTGCGCGTGGTGTGGGAGCGATAGGCGCCTTACTATGCATCCACTCACCCTTCGCTTGCCGGTCGAAATACTGCCGCAGCCGGACGAGATTACATGTGGCCCCACATGCCTGGATGCTATCTATCGTTACTGGGGCCAGGACTCTCAGCTTCCGGAAATAATCGCTCGCACTCACAAAATGGAGTTCGGCGGCACCTTTGCGGTTTTCCTGGCCTGTGATGCCCTTCGCCTGGGCTACCAGGCCTCCATTTACACCTACAACTTGACGGTGTTCGATCCCACATGGTTTAGGCCGGGCGTGGACATTGCCGAGCGCTTGCAGCGCCAGCGGGACGTGAAGCAGGACGCCAGGCTGCAAAATGTCACAGCGGGCTATCTGGAATTTCTGAAGCTGGGCGGACGGTTGCGCCTGACCGATCTGTCCCGCCCCCTGATTCGCGGTCTGCTCCGCCGCAAGCTGCCAATTATCACAGGATTGAGTTCCACTTACCTGTATCGTGCCGCACGGGAATACGGCCCGAAAGACGTGCCAGACGATGTGCGCGGCCGGCCGGCCGGCCATTTCGTGGTGATCGCGGGTTATGACCGGGAGAAGCACAACGTCCTGGTGATCGATCCTTATGGCTTACACCCTTATGGCCCGTTGCACGAATACTGGATTAACATCGACCGCGCACTTGGCGCCGTCCTGCTGGGCATTGTGACCCATGATGCCAATCTGCTGGTGATCCATCCGCGGGGCGCGAGGGCGGACATGGAGATGCCATGAGCATCCTGGTCGTGGTCAACAACCCGCGTGACTGGCCACTCGATGTCCCGGGCGTGATTGTTGTGCCTGCGCGAAACTATCTGACCGATCCGGCCTTTGGCAGCGACCTCTCGGCACGGGTATTCAACCTGTGCAAGAGCTACCGCTACCAGACCTTCGGCTACTATGTGTCACTGCTCGCCGAGGCGCGCGGTCACAAGCCTCTGCCCCGCGCCAGCACCATCGAGGATCTGCAATCCCAGCACTTGGTGCGCCATCTGGCTGAAGGTCAGGACGAATTGATTCAGAAATCGCTGGCGCCAATCAAGTCGGACACTTTTGAGCTCAGCATCTACTTCGGTCGCAACGTCGCAAGCCGCTACGACGCGCTGAGCCGGCAGCTCTTCAACCTGCTGCAGGCGCCGCTGCTGCGTGCAAGTTTTGAGCGTCGCGACCATCATTGGCGCATTCGCAGCGTGCGCCCGATTGCGGCCAGCGAAATCCCCACTGCTCACAAAGAGTTCGCGATCCAGGCGACCACCGAGTATTTCATGGGCCGCAAGACGCGGATACGCAAGCGCGTTTTGCCGCGTTACGACCTCGCCATCCTGCACGATCCCGGAAATCCCGAGCAAGCATCCAATGCCAGGGCCATGCAAAAGTTTGAGAAGGCTGCGCAGTCGCTGGGAATGGGCGTAGAGTTCATCACCCGCTCGGATTTTGGCAAGCTGTCCGAGTTCGACGCCCTGTTCATTCGCGACACCACTTTCGTCAATCACTACACTTACCGCTTTTCACGGCGTGCTGCCGCAGAAGGCCTGGTGGTGATCGATGATCCGGATTCCATTCTGAAGTGCAACAACAAGGTTTACCTCGCAGAGATCCTGGCCCGTTACCACCTCCCCGCGCCAAAAACCCTGCTGGTGGATCGTGATAACATAGAACAGATCATCCCCACGCTGGCGCTCCCCTGCGTGCTCAAGCAGCCAGACAGTTCATTCTCGCTGGGGGTGGTAAAAGTCGAGTCGGAGGGAGAATTACATAGCAAGGTGAACGACTTGCTGGACAAGTCCGAGTTGATCATTGCCCAGGAATACATGCCCACCGAGTTCGACTGGCGCGTAGGCATCCTCGACCAGCGGCCGCTGTTCGTGGCGAAGTACTTCATGGCACCCGGCCACTGGCAGATTATCAAGCACAGTGACCAGAAACACGATTTTATCGAGGGACTGACTCAAGCTTTTGCTGTGGGCGAAGCGCCGGACCAAGTGGTGAAGCTGGCGCTCAAGGCCGCCAACCTGATCGGTGACGGATTCTACGGGGTAGACATCAAGCAGATCGGCAACCGTTACTGCGTCATAGAGATCAACGACAACCCCAACGTAGATGCAGGCAACGAAGACGGCGTGCTCAAGGATGCACTCTATCGCGAAGTGATGGGCGTATTTCTGAAGCGCATCGAAACGCGCAAGCTGGGTGCTTCGCGATGAGCGCCCCAGTTGCGATCCATGCCTTCACGGCTTACGGCATCGAGCTTGAATACATGATCGTGGACCGTCTGACGCTTTCGATCTTGCCTGCCGCTGACGAGTTGCTGCGCCGGGCGGCAGGGGAGCCTGTGGCTGAAGTTGGGCGGGGAAGGTTCGCCTGGTCCAACGAAATGGTGCTGCACCTCGTCGAACTCAAGAATGCGCGACCCGACCCTGTTCTGGAAAGCCTTCCGGGCGCCTTCCACAACGAGATTCAGGCCATCGAGCGGCTGCTTGAGCCCATGGGTGCCCGCCTCATGCCCACCGCCATGCACCCGTGGATGGATCCTCGCGCCGAAACGCGGCTGTGGACACATGATAACGCGCTCATCTACCAATCCTACGACCGCATCTTCAACTGCAAGAAACATGGCCAGGCCAATCTGCAGAGCATGCATCTCAATCTGCCTTTTGCGGATGACGCCGAGTTCGCCCGCCTGCACGCCGCCGTTCGGCTGGTGTTGCCGATCATCCCGGCTCTGGCGGCGAGCTCGCCCATCGCCGACGGCAAGGCACGCGGATATCTGGACTACCGCATGGAGGCTTACCGCACAGCGCTCCAGCAAGTTCCTTCCGCTATCGGACGGGTAATACCGGATACGGTCAATAGCCGTGCCGAATATGAAGATCGGATACTGGCGCCGATGTACAGGGACATCGCAGCGTTCGACGCGGATAGCGTAATGCAGCACGAGTGGCTCAACGCACGCGGCGCGATCCCGCGCTTCGAGCGCAATGCCATCGAGATCCGCGTGATCGACATTCAGGAATGCCCGCAGGCCGATCTCGCGATCGCCGCTACCGTCAGCGCCGTCGTGCAGGCACTCTATGACGGCAAGTGGTCGACGCTTTCCATACAGCAAGGCATGGTCACGGATGCCCTGGTGAATGTCCTGCACGCCTGCATCCGCGACGCCGATCTGGCAGTGATTGACGATGCAGGCTACCTGCGGCTACTGGGCTTTCCGGACCGGCAATGCCAAGCCGGTGAACTGTGGCGGCATTTAGTCGAGACGACATCGCTGAGCAGTTCCGAACAATGGCGCGAGCCGCTGCAGGTGATACTGGAAGGCGGGCCGCTCGCTCGCCGCATTCTGCGAGCCGTTGGACAGGACTGTTCGAAAACGCGCCTGCATGAGGTTTACGGCGAGCTATGCGAATGTCTTGCAATGGGAAAAATGTTCGCGGGCTAAAATGCCATGTCTAAAAATGACTACGTCCTGATTACCTGTGAGCACGGCGGGAATCACATCCCATACCGCTACCGGAAGTTGTTTTCAGGTGCCGAGGCGCTGTTGCAGACTCACCGTGGTTACGATGCAGGTGCGCTTGCCATGGCCAAGGATCTGGCCAAATTCTTGGGCGCGTCCTTGTTTGTTGCCACCACCAGCCGTTTGCTGGTCGATCTCAACCGATCCATTGGACATCCGCGACTTTATTCCGATGCCACGCGCAAGGCGCCCGTCATGGTTCGCCGCGAGATACTGCAAAGCCATTACCTGCCTTACCGGAACAAGGTCGAAGCAGACATTTTTGCGGCTATTGAGCGCGGCAGTCGGGTCATTCACATCGCTTCCCACAGCTTTACGCCAGAGCTAGGTGGTGTCATGCGTAACGCTGATATCGGTTTGCTGTATGACCCGTCGCGAAGCGAAGAAGCTGCATTGTGTCGCCACTGGCAGATGCAACTCAAGGCTGGAGCACCCAATTTAAAGGTGCGAAGAAACTACCCCTACACGGGTCGATCTGACGGTTTTACCGCCTACCTGCGCCGCAGTTTCCACGCCAAGTGTTATGTCGGAATCGAACTGGAAATCAATCAAAACAAAATATTAGATGGCGGACGCCGTTGGCGCGCATTGAGGCTAGGGGTGATTGATGCTTTGGGTCGCGCAATGACGAATTTCAGTGCTTGAAGCTAGCGATTGAACTTGGACAGAATGCAAGTGCCATGTTGGGACACAGAAGCAACGCAGTGACAAAACATATGTCCGCGGAACACAAAAAGTTGAGCCACTACGCAAAAAGTATTGGACAACCTCTGTTTTATGACACAACTGACGATTTCTAAAACCGCTGGGAGCCCAGCAAAATATGGGGTGATCGATGGGGCTCGAACCCACGACAACTGGAATCACAATCCAGGGCTCTACCAGCTGAGCTACGACCACCATTGAAAAATTAAGTTGAACTGGTGTGCCCGACAGGAATCGAACCTGTAACCCCCAGCTTAGAAGGCTGGTGCTCTATCCGGTTGAGCTACGGGCACAATTTCTTCGGTAACCAATACGACTTTTTATTACTAATAACCTGGTCGGGGTGGAGAGATTCGAACTCCCGACATCCTGCTCCCAAAGCAGGCGCGCTACCAGGCTACGCTACACCCCGAAGCCCGCCACTATACATACCTCGCGGCAAAAAATCAATTCTACTCGCGAGTTTTTTTTACAATTTGCGGCATCGCCAGCGACAAGTAATAAATCATCGACCATAAAGTGAGGATTGCTGCGATATAAATGAGCAGTGTGCCTGCTTCATGCGTGGGAAAGCCGAACAGGGGTTCATGATAGAGCAGCAATAAAATTGCGATCATCTGGAATGTTGTTTTTATTTTTCCCAGCATGGATACGGCAATGCTTTTGCTGCTGCCCAGTTGGGCCATCCATTCGCGCAAAGCAGAGATGGCGATTTCACGACCGATGATGATAAACGCAACCAACGCACCGACGTAAGCCAGGTTGACCAGCACGATAAGCGCTGCGGCCACCATGAGTTTATCTGCCACGGGATCGAGAAACGCGCCAAACGCTGAAGTCTGGTTAAGGGAGCGTGCCAGATAGCCATCCAGCCAATCGGTGACGGCAGCAAATGCAAACAGCAGGGTGCTGAACAAATGCTTGTGATGCAGGCCAAGCGTGGTGTCCGACAGGTAAAAAATCCCGATAAATACAGGGATCATCACGATCCTGAACCAGGTAAGCAGTATTGGAATATTAAGTGGCATGAGTGTGCGAATATAGAGCTGTTGTAATTAGTGTAGCTGTTGATAAATTTTTTCTGCCAGTGCCGGACTGATTCCTTCCACTTGCGACAACTCGGCTACGCTCGCCTGTTGTACCCCCTTTAATCCACCAAAGCGGGATAACAGATTGCGTCGCCGCTTCTCGCCTACGCCGCCGATCTCCTCCAGCGTCGAGGTGGTTCTGGCCTTGCCCCGCTGCGCACGATGGCCTGTGATGGCAAAGCGGTGAGCTTCATCACGTACTTGTTGAATCAAATGCAAGGCAGGGCTATCTGGGGACAATTGTAACGGCTTTTCTTGCTGTGGTAGTAACAATTGCTCCATTCCGGGCTTGCGTTCTACGCCTTTAGCCACGCCCAGCAGCGGTATATCCGTCAGGCCTAATTCGGCCATCACGTCGACCGCAACACCCAACTGCCCTGCTCCGCCGTCAATTAGTATCAGATCGGGGCGCTTGCCCTCCCCCGTCTGCAGCTTCTGGTAACGCCGTGTCAATGCTTGCCGCATCGCCGCATAATCATCCCCGGGTGTGATGCCTTTGATGTTATAGCGCCTGTATTCACTCGGGCGTATGGCCAGATTGTCATACACCACGCACGAAGCAACTGTTGCCTCGCCCATGGTGTGGCTGATATCAAAGCACTCTATGCGCGACAGTTCTGGCAACGACATGGCTGTACGCAAGGCCTCCAGCCGCAGCAACTGCCCGGCTTGCAGGCCAGCCTGCTGACGCAATGCCAGCAGTGCATTGTTCGCCGCCATATCCAGCCACTGGCGGCGTTCACCCGTCACGCTGTGACGTAGCTGCACCTTGTATCCGCTTTGCTGGCTAAACAGGGCCTCAAATGCTTCGCTGGCCACTTCCAGATTGGTCAGTATTAGCGGTGGTACGCTGCTATTTAAATAATGCTGCGCCAAAAATGCTTCCAGCACTTCATTCAGGCTCTGGCTGTCGGCATTCTGCGGGAAGAAATGCTTGTCGCCCAGATGGCGCCCGCCGCGCACCATGGAAAGATTGACGCACAGTGCACCATCGAGTTCGACTACCGCAACAATGTCGGCATCGGTCGCGCGTCCGCTTTCCATAAACTGTTTCTGCTGCACGGTGTGCAATGCGTGCAGCTGGTCGCGCAATGCCGCAGCATGTTCATAGTGTTGTGATGCCGAAGCCTCTTCCATGGCGGCACGCAAACGCTGCTCCACCTCGTCCTGCTTGCCCTGCAGCAACAGCGCAGCATTGCGTACATCGGTGGCATAATCCTCCTGGCTGATCAGGCCAACACACGGCGCGGTACAGCGCTGAATCTGGTGCAACAGACAAGGACGTGTGCGGTTTTTGAATATATTGTCTTCGCAGGTGCGCAAGCGGAAAATTTTCTGTAATAAATCGATGCTATCTTTTGCGGCGCTGGCGTTGGGATAGGGTCCGAAATTCTGATGCTGCTTCACTGTCGTGCCACGATAATAGGCCAGGCGAGGAAAGGATTCGCCGGTCAGTATGATGTATGGATAGGTTTTATCATCCCGAAATAAGATGTTGTAGCGCGGTTTCAGACTTTTGATTAAGTTATTTTCCAGCAACAACGCTTCCGCCTCTGTACTCGTGACGGTGACTTCGATATTGGCAATATGCGAAATCATCAAACGGATGCGCGGCGAAATATTGGTTTTCTGGAAGTACGAACCTACGCGTTTCTTGAGTTGCGCTGCCTTGCCCACGTAAAGCACCTGACCGGACGCATCCAGCATGCGGTAAACGCCCGGCAACAAAGGCAGCGAGGCGACAAAAGCCTTGGGATCAAACGGGATGGAATTCAAAATAATCTGTTCTGCTGTTTAATTGATCAAACCATTACTCAAGCAAATTTTAACGCACCTGATGCTGATGTGTGCAATAAAAAACCCCGCATTGCGGGGTTTTTTATTGCAGGAAAATACGACAACTTTATTCAGCAGAAGTTTCAGGTGCAGGCGCTGCTTCAGGCTGGGGCAACAATGCCTTCATGCTTAAACGCATACGGCCTTTATCATCCAGCTCCAAAACCTTAACCTTTACAATCTGTCCTTCCTTGAGGAAGTCGGATACGGAGTTAATACGCTCAGCTGATATTTGCGAAATATGCAGCAATCCGTCTTTTCCCGGCATGATGTTTACGATAGCGCCAAAATCCAGCAGCTTGATCACGGGACCCTCGTATACTTTTCCGACTTCAACTTCTGCTACGATATTTTCAATTTGCTTCTTGGCAAGCTCGCCAGCTTCGCTGCTAACGCATGAAATAGTGATATTTCCTTCATTGTCGATATCAATGTGCGTTCCGGTTTCTTCAGACAAGGCGCGAATAACAGAACCACCCTTGCCGATTACATCACGGACTTTTTCCGGATTAACCTTCATCTTCAACTGGCGCGGTGCATGTGCTGACAGTTCAGTACGCACCGCCGGCATCGCTTGCTTCATGATGCCCAGAATGTGCATGCGTCCTTCACGCGCCTGGTTCAGCGCAACCTTCATGATTTCAGTGGTGATACCAGTGATCTTGATGTCCATCTGCAATGCAGTGATGCCCTGCTCCGAGCCTGCCACTTTAAAATCCATATCGCCCAGGTGATCTTCGTCGCCGAGGATATCGGTCAGTACCGCAAAACGGTTGCCCTCCTTGATCAGTCCCATCGCGATACCTGCCACGTGGGTCTTGATATTCACGCCGGCATCCATCAGCGCCAGACATCCGCCACACACCGAGGCCATCGAACTGGAACCATTTGACTCGGTAATCTCGGACACCACGCGTATGGCATTGTTATATTCCTGCTCGCTCGGCAGAACCGCTACCAGTGCACGCTTGGCCAAACGGCCGTGGCCGATTTCACGGCGCTTGGGAGAACCGACGCGACCCATTTCACCTGTGGCATACGGCGGGAAATTGTAATGCAGCATAAAGCGGTCAGAATACTCGCCTTGCAAAGCATCAATTTTCTGCGTGTCGCGAGAGCTGCCCAGCGTAGCCACTACCAGGGCTTGCGTTTCGCCACGGGTGAAGAGCGCTGAGCCATGGGTACGCGGTAGCACGCCTGTGCGTATCGAAATCGGGCGCACGGTACGGGTATCGCGACCGTCTATACGCGGCTCGGAATTCAGAATCTGACCACGCACAATCTTGGCTTCCAGTGCCTGAATCAATTCATAGATGTGATTTTTTTCTACTGAACCATCACTGCTCAACTCTTTTATGACACGTGAGTGTATTGATTTCAACTGAGCGGTACGCGCCTGTTTCTCGCGCACCGTATAAGCTGCCTTCAGCTCATTTTCTGCCAGCTCGGCGACCTTTGCGATCAACACTGCATCCTTGGCGGCAGGCTCCCATTCCCAGGCATCCGCACCGACAGCATCAGCCATTTCATTGATTGCCTGAATCACAGCCTGCATTTGCTCGTGACCGTACATCACCGCACCCAGCATGACTTCTTCAGACAATTCTTTGGCTTCAGATTCGACCATCAGAACGGCTTGAGCGGTACCAGCGATGACCAGATCCATTTGCGTCTGTTTCATCTCGTCGGCAGTCGGATTCAGCACATATTCGCCGTTGAGGTAGCCGACGCGCGCAGCACCAATGGGGCCGTCAAATGGCATGCCGGACAGCATCAATGCAGCGGACGCGCCGATCATTGAGGGAATATCGGCATCGATTTGGTTATCCGACGACAACACCGTCGCAATGATTTGCACTTCGTTGTAGAAGCCCTCAGGAAACAGCGGGCGCAAAGGCCTGTCTATCAGGCGAGAAGTAAGAATTTCCTTTTCGCTGCCCTTGCCTTCACGGCGAAAGAAGCCGCCGGGAATTTTACCCGCAGCATAAGTGCGCTCTTGATAATCGACGGTCAAAGCAAAAAAATCCAGATCAGGCTGAACCTCTTTGCTGCCGACTACTGTCACCAATACCACTGTATCACCCAGGCTGACCAATACGGCTCCGTTTGCCTGACGCGCAATTTCTCCCGTTTCAAGTGTCAGTTGATGTTTGCCGTAGCTGATTGTTTTTTTATAGTGACTCAAGGTTGACCTCTTTTTGCTTGATATGGCGCCCAGCGGCGATACGGTGGTATAAATGACACGGGCCGCATTTGCGACCCGCTGCTTGCTTCTTTTTACTTGCGCAGTTCTAAGCGCTCAATCAGTTTACGATAAGCTGCATCATCTTTGCTCTTGAGGTAATCTAGCAATTTGCGACGGCGGCTTACCAGACGCAGCAGGCCGCGGCGTGAATGGTGATCCTTAACGTGCTCTTTAAAGTGGCCAGTCAAATAGTTGATGCGCGCTGTCATCAAGGCTACTTGAACTTCTGGGGAACCAGTGTCACCCTTGGCTCGTTGATATTCAGTCACAATTTGTGACCGCTGCGCTGACGTAATAGACATTGTGTTACCTCCAATAAAAAGTGCCGCATTTTACTCTTGAATGCGGTTGTTGCTCAAGTAATACAGTCAAATAACTGATGTTTTAGTTAGATATTTCTGTTTGTTAAATTTTAATAATCCAGCAGTTTGCCTAATAACTATTCGGTCAAACCTGGTGCACCCGTAGCCAACGATACCCCTGCGCAAGCGCGTTTTGCTGCGCTTTGTGCCACGCTGGATATTAGCCTGCTCGGTGCGAGCCTGCGGCCTTCGAGTTCTCCCAGGCCAACAAACTCATCCTCGGCATACAAACGCAATTTGCCATCCGGAAAGGCGAGATCCAATCCCAAACGCTGCCCCTGTGCCAGTCGGCCTACTTGCACGCTGTCCAGATCAAGACGTGGCAAATCCAGCAGCATGCAATCCAGCGGCAACAGACAGCTATCGCGCTCATCGCTTGTCATAGCCTCCAGCTGCGGCAATGAATAAGCATTATCCAAACTAAACCGCGCAATCGTTGTGCGCCGCAAACCAGTCAGGTGTCCGCCACATCCCAAAGCGTGGCCGATGTCTTCGGCCAGTGTACGAACATAGGTCCCTTTGCTGCAACGAACGCTGATATCCAGCTCATTTCCACTAAATCGCTCCAATACGAGCTCGTGGATAACAACATTACGCAATTCGCGCTCGACTGTTTCGCCCTTGCGAATATATTCATACAAGGGCTTGCCCTGATGTTTGAGGGCGCTGTGCATGGGCGGCAACTGCTGTATTTCGCCGCGCAACCCCTGCAATGCTGCTTGCACCTGTTCTTCACTAACCGCTACATCTACGCTTGCTGTAATCTCGCCCTCAGCATCGCCCGTTGTCGTAGTTTGACCCAACCTGATCTTCGCCCGGTAAGTTTTATCCGACTCCAGCAGTCCGACAGAGAATTTTGTAGCTTCGCCAAAGCAGATCGGCAACAAGCCGGTAGCCAAGGGGTCAAGCGTGCCGGTATGCCCGGCCTTTTCAGCCTGAAATAAACGGCGAACTTTCTGCAACGCAATATTGGAGCTGAGCTCTAGCGGCTTATCGAACAGCAAGACACCATTTAGTGGACGCCAATTACCTGCCATGCCAACTGCTCTCAGTCTTTTTTGGCGTTATCACTGGCGACCGCACGGTCTATCAGTTGTGACAGCTGCGAGCCGCGTTCAACCGAAGCGTCATAGGTGAAATGCAGCTGTGGCGTTATACGCAACTTCATGGCACTAGCCAATTTGCTGCGCAAAAAACCCGACGTACGCTCCAACCCCTGTTGCAGTTCTTTGCTGTCGCCATCCAGTGTCGTATAGAAAATCTTGGCATGCGCATAATCACGTGTTACTTCCACACCTGTAATTGTTACCATGCGTACACGCGGATCTTTTACTTCCAGACGCAGCAACTGCGCCAATTCACGTTGAATCTGCTCGGCGATCCTGTCCGTTCTGGCGTAATCCTTGGGCATTAAAGCGCTCGCGCCACTTCTACGATTTCAAATGCTTCAAGCTGGTCGCCCACTTCAAGATCATTGTATCCCTGCAACGACAAGCCGCATTCAAAGTTGGATTTAACTTCCTTGACGTCATCCTTGAAGCGCTTGAGCGAATCGAGTGAGCCGGTATGTATGACCACGTTGTTACGCAGTACACGTACTTGCGAGTTGCGCCTGATCAGACCCTCGGTCACATAGCAACCTGCAACGGTACCAATCTTGGAAATATGGAAAACCTGACGAATCTCCACCATACCCAGAATATTTTCCTTTTTCTCCGGTGGCAACATGCCCGAAAGCGCAGCTTTAATCTCATCCACCATCTCGTAGATGATGTTGTAGTAGCGTACATCCACACCAAATGTCTCAGCCAGTTTCCGCGCAGCCGCATCGGCACGAGTGTTAAAGCCGATGACTATCGCTTTGGACGCAAGCGCCAGGTTGATATCGGACTCGCTGATAGCGCCTACACCACCATGGATCAGATTTACTTTAACTTCATTGGTAGAGAGTTTTTGCAGCGCATGAGCAATCGCCTCTGCCGAACCCTGCACATCTGTCTTTACGATCAGTGACAACGTGCGCACTTCGCCTTCAGCCATCTGTTCAAACATGTTTTCCAGCTTGGCTGCCTGTTGCTTGGCCAGCTTAACGGCGCGGAATTTGCCTTGGCGGAACAGCGCAATTTCACGCGCTTTCTTTTCATCCGCAAGCACAACGAATTCCGAACCTGCATCCGGCACTTCAGACAAGCCTTGGATCTCAACGGGAATAGAAGGGCCCGCTTCCATGATGGTTTTGGCATTTTCATCCAGCATGGCGCGTACGCGACCGAAAACCGAACCCACCAATACCGCATCGCCGCGTTTCAGCGTACCTGACTGAACCAGCATCGTTGCTACCGGTCCACGCCCCTTATCCAGTCGTGCTTCGACTACAATACCTTTGGCATGTGCGACTTTCGGGGCTTTAAGTTCCAACACTTCAGCCTGCAGCAGGATACCTTCCAGCAGGGTATCTATGCCCTGGCCGGTTTTGGCAGAAACTTCGACGAACATACAATCGCCGCCCCAATCTTCCGGTACCACACCTTCCGCCACCAGCTCTTGCCTGACTCGCTCGGAATTGGCATCCGGTTTGTCAATTTTGGTAACTGCCACCACGATAGGAACACCTGCCGCCTTGGCATGGCTGATCGCTTCCTTGGTTTGCGGCATCACACCATCATCTGCCGCCACCACCAGAATTACGATGTCAGTCACTTTGGCGCCGCGTGCTCGCATTGCTGTAAATGCTTCATGACCCGGCGTATCGAGGAAAGTGATCATGCCGCGCGGTGTTTCCACGTGGTAAGCACCGATATGCTGGGTAATTCCGCCCGCTTCCCCGCTGGCAACACGGGTGCGGCGGATGTAATCGAGCAGCGAGGTTTTGCCGTGGTCGACGTGACCCATCACGGTCACGACCGGCGCGCGCTGTTCGAGCACGAGGTCCTTGTGCTCGGAAGCATCTGCCAAAAAGGCATCTGGATCATCCGTTTTAGCGGCTTTGGCAATATGGCCCATTTCCTCAACAAGTATCATTGCGGTATCCTGGTCCAACACCTGATTGATTGTCACCATTGAGCCCATTTTCATCAAGGCTTTGATGATTTCAACGGCCTTTACCGACATTTTTTGTGCCAATTCGGCCACGGTGATTGTTTCCGGAACGCTCACCTCTTGCACGATTGCTTCAGTCGGCAAGGAGAAAGCATGCAGAGCGGTAGAATCTTCCTTGGTATGCTTGTCATGGCGAGGTGCTCGCACCGGGCCACCGCGAACGCCTACACCGGCACGCGCATCCACCGTGCGCGATGGTGTACGTTTCTTATGACCGGCCTGATCCCAAGGACTGGCTTTTTCTGCCTCCTTATCAACTTTCTTTGCGACAGCAGGTTTGGCAATTTTGTCGCCGGGCTTCGGTGCCGGTCTGTGCAGCGTGCCTTCAGGCAAAGCTGCTTTAGCAACGGCGGCTGCTTTTTCTTTAGCTGCCTTTTCCACGACTGGCGCAGCCGGCTTGGCCACAACAACCGGCTCAGGTACCTGGAAGGACGCCGCTTTACGTCTGCTACGCTCCTGTTTTGCCTGCACTTCAGCTGCCTGACGCGCAGCCAGTTCAGCCTGATTGCGCGCATCAATTTCACGCGCAGTCAATTGCTCCTCGCTCACAACTTTAACTGCTTTTGCTGCCTTGGCGACTTTAACAGGCGCAGCTTCTTCAACGGGCGTTACCACCTCAACTGGGGCGGGCACCTCGACTGGCGCTACCACTTCTACTGGCGCAATCACCTCAACAGGGGGAATGACTTTTACCGGAGGCGCAGCTTCGGGCTGAGGAGGAGGCACAACAGCTGCTTCAACAGCAGCAGGCGCAACCACACGTTTTTTTCGCACCTCTACCTGGATGGTGCGTGCCTTGCCGCTACTGTCAGTCTTTTTGATTGATGATGTTTCGCGACGAGTCAGTGTAATTTTTCCCGTATTGCTGCCATGAGCGCTACGCAAATGCTCCAATAGCGTTGCTTTGTCTTTTTCAGATACAGGGTCAATTTCCTGCTTTTTGGCGACACCGGCCGCCTGCAGTTGTTCCAGCAGCAACTCGACTGGCAAACCCAGCTCTGTGGCGAATTGCGCTACATTCATTTTTCCCATTACGACCCCTTAACCCCAGAACATCTAATTGCTTAGATTTTTTATCGACAAGCAACCACTAAATTTGACTACAGACACAAGCGATAATGATTATGCAAACCACGGCGCACGCGCCGCCATTATCAGCTGATTGGCACGTTCTTCGTCCATGCCAGTCATCTCCATCAACTCTTCAGCATCCAAATCAGCCAACTGCTCTTGCGTACCCACACCCTTGCTCGCCAATGCGCGTGCGGTATCTTCATCGATACCTTTCATTTTAAGCAAGTCTTCAATACTGTGCTCTACACGCTCTTCATTAACAATTGCCGCATTGAGCAAGGCATTTCTAGCACGGCTACGCAGCTCATTAACCGTCTCTTCATCCAGCGCTTCGATTTCCAGCATTTCATCGAGCGGAACGTAAGCGACTTCTTCCAAAGTATTAAAGCCTTCACGTACCAAGATATCTGCCACATCTTCGTCCACATCGAGCTTCGAAATAAACAAATCGCGCACTTTGGAGAATTCAATTTCGTTTTTCTGGCTGGATTCTTCAACCGTCATTAGATTGATTTCCCAACCCGTTAGTTCACTGGCCAAGCGTACATTCTGGCCTCCACGGCCTATGGCCTGCGCCAGATTTTCTTCTTCAACAATCACGTCCATGCTGTGCTGGTCTTCGTCGACGACGATGCTGGTCACTTCTGCCGGCGCCAACGCATTGATCACGCTCGTGGCTGGATCTGCCGACCACAACACGATATCAACACGCTCACCGGCCAATTCATTCGTTACGCCCTGTACGCGTGAGCCGCGCATGCCAACACAGGTTCCGATTGGATCGATACGCTGATCGTTTGAACGCACGGCTATCTTTGCACGCGAACCCGGGTCACGAGCTGCGCTGACTATTTCCAGCAAGCCTTCCTCGATCTCGGGCACTTCCAATTCAAACAACTTGATCAAAAACTGTGGGGTGATACGCGACAGAATAATTTGCGGTCCACGCACCGTGCGATCAACACGCAGCAAATAAGCACGCACACGGTCACCCACGCGCAGATTTTCCTTCGGTATCATCTGATCGCGCGGCAATAATGCTTCTATTTTGCCGAATTCGATAATGGCGTTACCTCGCTCGATGCGTTTCACCGTACCCGAAACCAGGTGCTCGCTGCGCTCCATAAAGTCAGCCAGAATCTGCTCGCGCTCTGCATCGCGTATCTTCTGGAAAATCACCTGCTTGGCTGCCTGTGCACCGATACGGCCAAAATCAATCGACTCAAGCTGCTCTTCAACGAATTCGCCGATTTGGTAGGCCGGATCAATCTTTTGCGCCTCTTCCAGCTTGATATGCAATTCAGGTGTTTCAAAATTCTCGTCATCCATTACTTCCCAGCAACGGTAAGACTTGTATTCTCCTGTATTGCGATCGATGCTGACGCGCACATCCGCCTCTTCTTCACCGAAGCGTTTTTTAGTAGCAGAGGCCAAAGCCGCTTCAAGGGCGCCGAATACGATTTCCTTGTCCACGTTTTTTTCACGCGCCAAGGCATCTACCAATAACAAAACTTCACGACTCATTACCGTCTCCAACCAGTCAAATCACTTGTATGACACAAGCGTGTTAATCACTCAAAGAGCACCCTAAAAAACAGGCACCAAACGTGCTTTATCTATATTAGATAGTTCAATAGCCACCTGATTACCATCCACATCGAACTGCATAATGCCATTCTCTACAGCACCCAAAATACCGACAAAATTCTTGCGGCCTGCTAGTGGCATGCGCAATCTAAGTTGTGCCTTCTGGCCACAAAAACGGACAAAATCCGCTTCCTTCTTAATTGGCCTGTCCAATCCGGGAGATGAAACCTCAAGCCGGTCGAAATTCACCCCTTCAACCGCAAACAAACGAGTCAACTGGTTACTTACCAGTTCACAATCTTCCACTGAAATACCCGCGGGCTTGTCCATTAAAACTCGCGTCAAGCCTCGACCGGTGACCTCAAAATCGACCAACTCATACCCCAATCCAGTCAACGTTGTTTCAACCAGCTTAGCTACATCCATGTTCAACACCCACAAATAAAAAACGGGCACGAAGCCCATCTAACTCAACGAAAAACCGGCAACCACGCTTTCGTGTCATTGTCCGGTTCCCGCCATGAAAATTTTATGCCACTTGGTGTGAAAAAATTAAACTTGAGAGAATTTCCTTATTACCACCCAAAATTTCACACACACTCCAACAAACATAATGTTACGCCACTTTAGCGAACAAATAAGAATTGCCAGATCTAATAAGAAATTGGATTATATCAAAAATATTAACCAATTGAAACAAGACTAATGCATTTACTTTAAACAAAGTATTGCCTCAGGCTTAAATTATTAAGGAAACAAAATATGAAGTGGCGTCCCCAACGAGATTCGAACTCGTGTTATCGCCGTGAAAGGGCGGTGTCCTAGGCCTCTAGACGATGGGGACATACTTAAGTGATGTAGACAGGCGATATTAAACCGCTATCTGGCGCATTAAGAATTGAAATTGATAACGCAGAACTACAGAAAAATCTGGCGTCCCCAACGAGATTCGAACTCGTGTTATCGCCGTGAAAGGGCGGTGTCCTAGGCCTCTAGACGATGGGGACTTGCTTCTTGGTGGAGATAAGCGGGATCGAACCGCTGACCTCTTGCATGCCATGCAAGCGCTCTCCCAGCTGAGCTATACCCCCAAAAAGAGGGCGCATTATAATGAGCTACCCTGCGCTTGTAAAGCAACTTAAGTAGATTGCATCAACTTCCGATGATAATTATTTTCAGAGTATGGCTTTACACCCTGAGAACGAGTCAAATCTTGTCCAGATGACTTCCCTGCCACTTGCCCATAGAGCATCGTTGGGTTTGTTCAACTTGATATCGATATGCTATCGTGAGTATAGAATAATGCAGAATCGGAACAAGCATCCAATTTAACAGGCCTACCTTTCAGACTTAATGCTGAAGTGGAAAGCGCTACATGACCAGGGAATATATTGAACTCTCAGCAGCTTGTCCTCGCCTCCACCTCCGTTTATCGCAGCGAGTTATTGGCTCGATTGCGCATTCCCTTTCAAACAGCAGCACCTGAAGTGGATGAAACACCGCTAGCGGAAGAAAGCGCAAAGCAAACCTCTTGGCGCCTGTCGCGTGAAAAAGCACGCGCTGTTGCATCACAATATCCAGATGCATTAATTATTGGGTCTGATCAGGTAGCCTTACTAGGAAACCAGCAATTAGGCAAACCTCTCAGCCATGACAATGCTGTGCGACAATTGCGTTCAATGCGAGGACAGACGGTTACCTTCTATACTGCTCTTACTTTATTTAATGCACGGACAGAAGATACTCAGACTGAAGTCGCTATAAATCGCGTGAATTACCGGGAAATTACCGATGCGCAGATTGAAAGTTATTTACACAAGGAGCAACCCTATCACTGCGCAGGCAGCGCAAAATCAGAAGGCCTGGGCATTGCGCTTATCAGCAGCATGGAAGGTGACGATCCCAATGCACTGGTTGGCTTGCCGCTCATTCTCCTTGTCAATATGCTTTTAAAGCAAGGCGTTGAAATCTTGTAACCACACATCGAAAACCAACTAACTACATGACTTATTTACATTAATAAATAAATACACTTTTCCTACGCGCTGCGACTAACGTCCGCCCAGACCAAATTTAGTTGCGATGGCGGTTTAATTCTGATATTAAGTCGCGTTTTAAAATTTCACTCGTTTTTTGGAGGCAGCAGAATGTCCGCACAAACCAATACATCTTTTACTCCCTACAAAGCCAAAAAGGGCGAGGAGTACATGAACCCAAAACAACTTGATCATTTCCGCGCAATCTTGACCGGAATGAAGCTGGATCTTGGACAGGACATCGACAGGACAGTGCATACCATGCAGGATGAAGCGACTGTATTTGCCGACCCCAATGACCGTGCCAGCCAGGAATCAGACATGAGCCTGGAACTGAGGAATCGTGACCGTGAGCGCAAATTAATCAAGAAAATCAGCGAAATGCTGGCAAAAATTGACAGCGGAGAATATGGTTACTGCGACAAATGCGGTATTGAAATCGGGTTGAGCCGCCTGGAAGCGCGTCCCACCGCAACCCAGTGCATAGACTGTAAAACGCTGGATGAAATCCGTGAGCGACAAGTAGCAAAATGATTTTGGGGACTCCGGGTCCCCACGCTGTCACTTAGTTCAATCATTGTTTCATCCAATAAAAATTGTTTCCGGCCTTATGGCTCCATAAGGCTCTCCTCAATATTTCGTATCCGACATCCCGCTTATGCTGCCATCTATCGAACAACGCCTCGCCCTTGAACTCGCTGCCAAACCGGCACAGATAGCCGCTGCTATCGCACTGCTGGACGAAGGTGCAACAGTGCCCTTTATTTCACGTTATCGCAAAGAAGCGACCGGCGGCCTGGACGATACTCAATTGCGCCTGCTGGAGGAGCGCCTGCGCTATTTGCGCGAACTGGAAGAACGTCGTACTGCCATCATTGCCTCGATAGAAGAGCAAAAGAAAATGACCCCTGCCCTGCTTGCCGACATTATGCAGGCTGAAGACAAGACCCGCCTGGAAGACCTTTATCTGCCGTATAAGAAAAAGCGCCGCACCAAGGCGCAAATCGCGCTGGAGGCAGGACTAGAGCCGCTGGCCGATGCATTGTTAGCCAATCCTGCGCTGATTCCCGAGGAAGAAGCAGCAAAATACCTGAAACCGGCATTTACGAGCGAGCATGGCGACAATCCCGGCGTGGCCGATACCAAGGAAGCACTGGATGGTGCGCGGCAGATTCTGATGGAGCGCTTTGCTGAAGATGCATCGCTGTTGCAGGCGCTGCGCGAATACCTGCTGGAACATGGTGTGGTGGAATCCAAAGTTGCAGAGGGCAAGGAAGAGGCCGGTGCCAAATTTGCAGATTATTTTGATTACTCCGAAACCATCAAGAGCATCCCGTCACATCGTGCTCTGGCCCTGTTCCGCGGCCGCCGTGAAGAGATGCTTAATGTGACGCTACGCCTAGATTCAGAAACTGAAAAGCCCAAATGGGATGCGCCGCACAATCTGTGCGAAGCGCGCATCGCCGCCCACTTTGGCATCAAAAATCAGAACCGCCCCGCCGACAAATGGCTGAGTGACACCGTGCGCTGGACTTGGCGCGTCAAGAGCTTCCTGCATTTGGAAAGCGAAATGATGAGCGCGCTGCGCGAGCGTGCAGAAATCGAAGCGATCAATGTCTTTGCACTCAATCTCAAGGCCCTCTTGCTGGCCGCCCCTGCCGGGCAGCGTGCCACCATGGGGCTGGATCCCGGCTTGCGCACCGGCGTGAAAGTGGCCATCGTCGATGCCACCGGTAAGGTCATGGATACTGCGGTTATTTATCCGCACCAGCCCAAGAATGATTGGGATGGGTCACTGCATATCCTGGAAAAATTGGCCGAAAAATATCAAGTATCACTGATCTCTATCGGTAACGGCACCGCATCCCGCGAGACCGACAAACTGGCACATGACTTGATCAAGCTGCGTCCGGACCTGAAACTGACCGCTGTCGTGGTGTCGGAAGCCGGCGCATCGGTCTATTCCGCCTCGGAGTTCGCCTCACGTGAATTGCCTGACATGGATGTGACACTGCGCGGTGCGGTGTCCATCGCTCGTCGCCTGCAAGATCCGCTGGCCGAACTGGTAAAAATTGACCCCAAATCTATCGGCGTTGGCCAATACCAGCATGATGTAGGGCAAACCCAACTGGCACGCTCGCTGGATGCAGTGGTTGAAGATTGCGTTAATGCCGTGGGCGTGGATGTCAACACCGCCTCAGCGCCCTTGCTTGCCCGTGTTTCCGGTCTCAGCAGTGCAGTCGCACAAAGCATCGTGACCTATCGCGACATGAAGGGCATATTTACTTCCCGTGCTGCTTTACGCGAAGTACCTCGCCTTGGAGAAAAGACCTTTGAACAAGCGGCGGGATTTTTGCGCGTGATGGGCGGAGATAATCCCCTGGATGCATCTGCAGTACATCCAGAGTCCTATCCGCTGGTGCAGAAAATCCTCGCTGATATCAAGCAGGAAATGAAAACCATCATCGGCGACAGCAAGCTACTCAAGTCGTTGAATCCCGCCAAATACGCAGATGAAAAATTCGGCATCCCCACGATCAGCGACATACTGAAAGAACTCGAAAAACCAGGTCGCGATCCCCGCCCCGAATTCAAAAGTGCAACTTTCAAAGAAGGCGTGGAAGAGATTAAAGATTTACGCCCGGATATGATCCTGGAAGGCGTGATCACCAATGTGGCCGCCTTCGGTGCCTTTGTTGATATTGGCGTACATCAGGATGGACTGGTGCATATTTCAGCACTCGCGAACACCTTCGTAAAGGATCCGCATACCGTAGTCAAAGTGGGCCAGGTAGTCAAAGTCAAGGTGCTGGAAGTCGATGAAAAGCGCAAACGCATTGCACTCACCATGCGCCTTACCGACAGCGCACCACAGCCAGGCGCCAAACCTGAGCCACGCGACCGTACCGACGCCAAGCGACTATCGCAACACCAGCAACAGCAGGCTCGACCGCAAACTACCGCCAATAGCGCAATGGCTGCTGCTTTTGCGAAGCTGAAGGCTTAAACAAACGCATCGAAATTTTCAGGAAACCGGCATTTTTCCGATGCGCTACTCCTTTTCAGCCACCCAAGGTGGCAAACCTCAACAAAACTGTCAGGTGGTATACTTAAAAACAATTCTTAACTCAAAAAGGAGCATTAAAAATGCGTAAAGTTGTACTACTTTCCTGCCTGACCCTGGTTTCCCACGCTGCTATGGCCGAAGTACTCTCCTGTGATGCACTGAAAGCCAGGGTTGATGCTAAACTCCAGGCAAAAGATGTCCCGTCTTATACGCTTGAAATCGTGCCGGCCGAAGGATTGAGCAACCCTGCTGACGCCGCATCCGCCGTACCTGCTGTAAAAATGAACAAGGGCAAGGAAGTCGGAACATGTAACGGTGGGACGAAACGTCTTATCTACACAAAAGGCAATTAAACAGCTGGAACCAGATCGTGCAACACAGATAATTATCGAAACATGGGCATTTAATTAAATACGGTCGCGTGCTTCAATTCAATATGGGATCAACGATGTTTGCACAGCTTACAAGTTCGCCCTTTTTAATCGCCTCCGTATCGCTCTTAATACTTGGAATTATCCTGACCCTTACAGGTATCGTGGCGCTTATGCGAGCACGGGTCGGCTCTTTTACTTTAAATACGCTATCAGGTCTTTTATTACTTTCTCTCGGCGGGCTTGCCGGCATGATAGGATTTGGCATCCAGGGTTACCAGACTTTATCACGAGAAGAAGTAGCAGCTCAGATATCTGTTTCACCCTTGGCTCCACAACGCTTTGCCGCAACATTTCGCTACCCGGACGGGCGTATCGCAAACTTCATCATAGCGGGTGATGAGATTTATATTGATGCGCACATACTCAAGTGGCAACCATTGGCCAATCTATTTGGCCTGCACACAGCCTATGAACTCGACCGCGTAGGCGGGCGTTATCGCGATATTGAAGAGGAGCGCTCAGCCCCACGCACGTTACACTCATTGAGCCAGGATAAACCGGTCAATTTATTTGGATTACGCCAGCGCCATGCCTTCCTGTCGCTATTATTAGACGCCAAATATGGCTCGGCTTCATTCGTCCCGGTCACACAAGCAGCAGAGCTTGAATTACGGGTTTCAACCACCGGTTTACTGATACGTGAGCTAATTATATCGCCTAAATCACCTTGATTTTTCCTTAACTTGACCCAACTTTAAACCGGAAGCACTATAAAAGTTATAATTCAAAAATATTATGACCATAATCGCTGTTTTCAATCAAAAGGGCGGGGTAGGAAAAACTACCACCTCCCTAAACCTAGCTGCGGCCCTCGCGCGCAGCGGTCGAACAACCTACGGTATCGATCTTGATCCACAAGCCCAGTTTAGCGCTATTGCAGGAATCACTGCAAACTCAGGCGATGACACTGTTCTAAGTTTGTTTCAGCACAACCGCCCATTGAGTGAGCTGGTCAACGAATCGAGCAGTGGCATCAAAGTAATACCCGCCCATGCAGAGCTCTCCAAAGTTGACGCACTGTTTGGAAAAGGCTTTAACGTGGTCAATAGACTCAACACCGGATTAAAAGTAGAACATTTAGGAAGCAAGGCTAACCCAGTAATCATAGATTGCTGCCCCATGATTGGAGTGCTCTCGCTGAATGCGATATTTGCCTGTGACTGCCTGGTTGTGCCAATATCCGCCGACTACCTGTCTGCCAAAGGAGCTGTTCAGATTGATAAAACGCTAAAAGCGCTTGAACAAGTATTAAAGCGCCGTGTCAAAAGACGTTATCTGTTAACCCGCTTCGATGGGCGTCGTAATATGTCTTTGGATGTCCTGCGCATGGCGGAAGAGAAGTTTGGCGAGGATGTATGCAAAACCCGCATTGCAGAAAATGTTCATCTAGCTGAAAGCCCTGCTCTGAATAAAACAATATTTCAGCATGCGCCCAGCAGTCGCGGTGCTCATGACTATGACGCCCTGATGGCAGAATTGATCAGTAACGGGATGATTGAATAAAGCAACTAATTATTTTGAAATCAAAGATAGAATATCTTCAACAGAATTTGACTCGGATTTTTTAACTCCGCGTTCTTTGGATTCGCAACGCAATATTTCGCAATATCGATACATCTGATTCAGCTTCCGCTCCGCATCTTGCTGGTCAACACCACCAATGACCAAGCTCTCGATCCTCTGCCCGTCGCGCGTCCGTATAGAAAAATCAAATCTCAGCATGGCTTAATTCCTCGTCACATTGACAACGTCATCACATTGATCAATTTTAAAGATACCATATTCTTTTAACTAACAGTCAACTTTTATAAAATGTAATCAGAATGGTACTTTTATGAACACTCTCCGCCACAGGCTAACCAAGCCCATTTTATTGCCACTGAAGCCCTCATCTCTGTATAATATGCGGCTGCACTAACAGCCTGTCGGCTATCCAATACAGTAATTCCGTATCACGCCTGGGTGGTGAAATTGGTAGACACAAGGGACTTAAAATCCCTCGGGGAGAAATCTCTGTACCGGTTCGATTCCGGTCCCAGGCACCAAACAAATAATAAATTCATCACGTTACGTCATTTTTGATTTTCAAATTTTGGCAAGGAATTTCATTAATTATCATAATTTGTCACACCAATCTGTGACAAAAGTGTGACAAAGACAGTTACGCATATCATCCGTGAACCGAGGATCTGCCCCCAGCAAATTCAACAGGCAGCACCAGATCGTAACGCGCGTAACGTCCATGCAAGCAAGCCGAACATGGCCTGGGTGGGCGACATGACCTTCATACGAACACGTGCAGGCTGGCTTTACCTGGCCATATTGCTCGACTTGTATTCGCGCAAAGTGGCTGGTGGCTGTGTTCCAAATTAAACTGTCCGGGAAATGCGTGCTACCTCACATTATTATCTACCTTCTAATGTGTCCGGAAAAGCCGGGTTACCTCAATCTGTCCCCTTTTTTCTTTTTTATGTCCATTGCGAAGCTGCTTGCGGACGGTGCGAACAGGACACCGATTATTTTATATTTCTATATTGAACCTTTTCGATTCTTAACCCATCTTTCCCAGTGATTACGTAGTACAAATAATCTCCACGAATCCTGAACGGTTTGTAACAAACAAACCTATATTGCCCATCGAATTTATCAAGGTATGAATAAGTATTGATAGTTGTGTAGTAGCTCTGTCCGCCGCTTAGTGGTGTGATTTTCAAGACACCCGAATCATAGTCTTGTGACAGATACATCGAACCGTCAGTATCCAGAACTTGATTTACAGCCAACAAATTTGTATTAGGTGCACAATCAACCACCTCCAAACTCTCTCCACTTAAACAGCGATAGGCTGGCGCGGTATCTGGCTTTTTGATAGAAATCTCATCTGAAGTAAGAGCAATTTTGTCATTTAGTAAAATGAGTTCAAGAATTGCACGATCACGCCTCGCAAGGCCAAACACACTTTTTTTGTTTAAAAGCTTCCCATCTAGGCCCACCTTGTATGCCTCATGGGAGGAATTTAGAACAAACCCACTATTAAGTACGACAAAGTCCTGCAAAAATCCAAGTTGTGGCAACCGAATGGTTCTTACAAAAGCGCCATTCTTGTATATCTTTATTTTTTGCCCGCCATCCAATATATAAATTTCATCATTCTCGCCTACCCAGAAGCTATTTGCAGCAATCGGATTTTCATAATAAGACCTCGGTCTTTTATTGTCATGGGTTCTGTATTCAATATCTGAATTACCTTTTCCCCATCTTACAAATAAAACCAATTCTCGTTTCGGCTCAGTTTTTTTATTTATTCGTACATCTTTTTTCTGGCTCTTATCATAAACATTAATGCCGGCATAGGAAATCGTTGAAAAAACAAGCAATGCCATTACTTGTGCAAGATGTCTGCAATGTTTGTTTGTAATCAAAATAATTTCCTTTCTAAAACAAACATGGCTAATTTCACCTTGGAGGATCTGTTTCTGGCTTCCATGTTCTCACTTCTCTAAATACGTTTCTCAAACCCGTTCCTATACGCGGCTGTATTACCCCGTTTTTTACTTCCTGATGATCTGTCACCGCATTTCGGGTAGAACTCATATGTGTAACATTGAAGCCTGTAAGTTTTCCGTCTTTATCATGTGTCACACCACCAATCAAACCTACGTGACCCAATGGCTTATTTGGTTGCGTTGTCATAAAGGCCAAATCTCCATCCTTCATATTCTCGAATGACACTAGTGCAGTATTGTCGTGCTGAGCACCCGTACCTACGCCTATACCTGGATAAGATTGTGAGACTAAACCAGAACAATCTGATTTTGTTCCTGGCATACCTTTGGCACCTAGGTCATATTTTGTATTGGCTCTAACATAGGCAGCAGCAACTAAACCAGCTACGAAACAAGGTGTTGAGGTTGCCGCCTGCGTCATAGGCGTAGGTGATGGTCTCGGTGTCGGGCAGGGTCAGCGTGAGGATGCGGCCGAAGGTGTCGTATTGGTACTGGGTGGTGTAGACCTCGGGCGAGTTCGCGCTGCTGCCCTGGGTGTGGCTGGCGATGGTGCGCATCTCCTTGACGGTTTCGCCGAGTTTGCCGTATTCGCGTTCTTCATGGCCGCTAGCATCGGTGACCTTAGTGAGGCGGCCGATCTGGTTGAGGTTGTTGTGCAGGCTGGCGGCTCCGTATTCATAGCTGACGTCATTGCCCTTG
>DATKTO010000022.1:0-94678 GCA_035531075.1 Gallionellaceae bacterium | reverse complement strand
TCTGAGCCTTCATACAACTCATAGGCAATAAAACCATCTCTATTTTTGAGCCAAGCAACCATCTGCTCAGTGAGATCAAGAAATGATTCACGTGAAGTATCAGGTTTAAGTTTAAATTTTACAATTTGAACAAACATGGTTTTATATACGCCCAACGTAAAATTAAGGGGCGCGCGTTAGCGCGTCCCTCTTGAATGCCGGGTTAGCGGTTTCATTTTCATAGCCAGCAAACCGGAAATTTCTGAAACCAGATTTTCGTATGTCTTCAAAGACAATAACATTCTCGCCTTTTCGAAATGGTACTTCAAAGGGCGCTATAACTATAGCTCGCTCGTCACTCAATTGAATATAAAATATTCTCTTTCGCACCCCACCGGAACCGCGGAAAACTCCATAATCTTCACGTTCGAGAACACCTAAACGTTTTTTTGATGTAACTATAGGTGATGTTCCTGCAAACAGAATCGCAAATACAATCGATAAGAGCAGAAAAACAAATATCAAACCCTTCCAGTTTTCGTGAAAAAATTCTTTTAGGAGATAGAGTCTTAATAAATTATTTCCTGGCTTCATTGCATTACGACCGCTAACGTAAAATTAAGGGGCGCGCTTTAGCGCGTCCCTCTTGAATGAAAGGTTAGAACTTTCAAAATGGACAATGTGTCGTAAAATTAGATGCGAGTTGAAGCGAGAAACCGACAACCAACAAGCAAAGGCCAATAAACATAAGCTTGTATTTTCGACTCTCCCAATTTGAGAATATATTAGTTTCTCTAACAGGTTCACTTGACTCGTCAAATGTCACATCATCTCGATATTTCTTACCTTTAAAAGGGGACCAAATTTCATAGGCTATAAATATAGCACCGAGCATGTCAAAAATTAAACCAAGAGAATTTAGACAATTGTTCATTTTATTCAGCCCCGTTCGGTAACAGCAGGTTTAGTTCTAACGAGTAGTTGAGGGGCTGGCGCTTCTTGCCAGTCCGCTCGAACGTAGGGTTCGACCCCAACTTTAATCGGAGAATGAATGTGGTAATTATGTTCGAAGTCGCAAGGCCATTTAGGCTGCATTATAAGGTTGAACGAGCTGGGCCTCTAACGCGCATTATATGGGCATATTTTAGTTTTGTTTACCTCAACGCTGGGTATAACGACATAGCGCGTGCTATTCGGGAGGATGAGCGTAACAAGATTAAGCAGGGGTCGAACGTAAAAGTGAGGGGCTGCGCGCTTTTGCGCAGTCCCTCTCGACTGCCGGGTTAGCCATTTTTTGTATGCTCGCACAACGCCGAAGCAATGGAACCCCACTGCTCCTGCAATAGAGATAAAGCCTTCGCAGAGTTTTCGAGACGATCTCGGTCAATGGTGAAATTCTCAATGTGATGTCCATCTTTGGTGCCGTCAATTTTGCCGATTTCAATTTTGCTGTGATCGTAAGAGTTGAGCACTCCATGAACACATACGTCTCGAATCTGAACCGTACTCTTTGTCATATTCGCCAAGAGTTCGAGTTTTTTCTGATCGGCAATTTCTGGCGGCATATTGCACTTGATGAACTCCAGCTTGGAGCCAAGCCTTGTTGGTTTTTTATTTTGTTTTTTTGAAGTAGTCAGTTTCCCATGGAGGAAATGAACGCATTGATCAATGTGGCGCTCAACCGGAGACCAGTACATCGTCAACATCCCGATAACGGCGAGCCAAGACGATAGTAGCTGATGGTCAGTAGTTGGGCTGGGTTGCATATTCATGGCCTGTTTTCAGAGGATCGCGAGGGCAATGGCTAACGTGAAGTGTACCCCAGATATGTCGGACAATCTGGAGTTGAATGTCGGATAATCTTGGTGCGTAATTTCAATCCGTTGATTTTAATGGGAGCGAGATTCATGAACACACCACCCGTGCCAGAAAAAACGACATATTCCAATCCCCCAAAATTACTTGACCAAGTTGTCGCCAAAATACGGTTCAAACATTACAGCCGTAGCAGAAGAATCCATTATTTTGATATTGGACTGCCATATAGCGGACATTCGCGACTCGCTATTTATGGCCGTTAGCTGTCTGTTCCAAAAAAATAGCAGTCACAAAAAAGGCACCTCGCGGTGCCTTGTTCATTTCTCTCTTGCTTATTGACTGGTCGCCATGCCGATGATCGTCGCACCCAGTTCTTTTTTCAGTACAGCGTCTGCTTCGTCAAGGGCGCGCCTGATGGCTGTGCCCTTGTCTGTTGCAGAGCTCTTGATCGGCCAGCGTTGCGTGCCGCGCACGCGCCCGGTAGCCGCTTCTGTTAAAGTGATTTCCAGGTTGCCGCGTTGCCAGTACCATCCCTCCTTGAGGCCCAGATCAGTCAGAGCAAGGCTGGCTGTAAGCAGAAAGTCAGGGTTCTCTCCGGTATCGATCATAAAGCCGGCTTTGGATAACGCGCCGGCTACCACTTGTTCCAGACCGGGGGTAGAACCTTCCACCACCTTGGGCGCGACCCGCACGCGTTTTAGCAGATCGTCCAAGTCGGCTTTGAGTCTGCCGCTGTTGTAATTGGAATCAAGCCCGCGGCCAGAGGCGCTGACGACCTGCAGCGTTTTTTGCAGCCCTTCACGCTCTAGCTGGGTATCTATCGCTTTGCTGGCAGCAGCAATTTTCACAAACAAATCAGTGCTGTTTTTTGACTGGTCAATACTGGCCTGTACTGCATCATCCAGTTGATCCATCTGCTGCCTCAAAGCCGCAGCAGCTTGCTGGCGCTGCAAAACGGCCAGCACATGGTAGTCTTTTCTGACTGGGTCCTGCCAGATTTCAGCAACCTGTATGCCCCTGATGATCTGATCGCTGGTGGTGCTGATGCGGCGAGTAGATTCCGCTGAAAATTGCTCGCTATCGGGTGCTTTAGAATTCTTTTTATAACTCTGCACATCCTCGCTATTCACCGCGATCGACACCTGGAAAATCTCCGACAAATCAGCAAGGGCGCGTTTTTTGGCATCTTCCACACTGGAAGCCGAACCCCGACCGAATAGATATTCTGATTTAGCGTACTTGGCACTGTCGCCGGCAACCCAGTCCGGCTGAGTCGATTTTGTAGCACAGCCGCCAAGCAGCAGGGCCACGGATGCAAACACAATACTTAAAATTAATTTCATTTTCATCTCCTGCTTGTTGAAATCTCATTGGATACCCAATGCTTGGTCAGAAAAGTCTTGTGTGCTTTTCTAATCTCAATCCCGGGATAGTCCTGGGTGGAAACCACTTGCTGGTTCGTCCCCAGCAATTCCACCTTGACGCTATAGCTGCCCGAAGGTAAAGCCAGGCGCGCAAGTTGAATATTGGAGGGCAAGGTCAGCCAGCTTCGGGTATCGGCACGCTCGGTGGCTACCCCAGCCACCTGAACTGCCAGCGCGCCCAACATTCCGACCATGGCATTATCATTGTTCTTATTCTTCAGCGCCGCATCCCTCGCCTTCTTGCTGGCCGCTGCCTTGATGACCACCCTTGCCACAGAACGCGCAATGATCGCCGGCATTTGTGAATCCAGATTCTTTTTGGCGATGGAATCGATGTCTTCCATCACTTCGGTAGAAACCTGTTTGTCGTTTACAGTAATACGGGCAGACACAACATTATTGTTGCGCGATTCATAGGCCGGCAATGCAATCCTCACCATCGAAGCGGAAGTAGCATCAAACGAGTTGATTGCCTTCTCGCGCTTGATTGGCGCAAGCCCGTTGTTCAGAACAAATACCAGTTCGCCCTGATCAGAAATACCCCCTTTGCTATTCAGCAGGTCAATGCCAAACTCATTCTTGTACTGTTTCAGCTCGTCATTCAGACCCAGCTTCTTTGACAGGCGCATCAGATCGGTTTTGAGCATGCTCGGCATGGGCACTGCATAATTAGTCTGGTATTTTTTATAGACGTTATACGCGCTGCGGTAGGAGATCATGGCATCGCTCCATTCCCCCCCGTCCTCGTAGATCAGGCCCGTCAGATACAGTGTAAATGCATCCTCGGTCTGTTTGCTCTCAGGCACTTTTTCTGCGAATTCACGCAGCTTGGCATCCACCTGCAAGGCTTCAATTCTTGCCGCATCGGGCTGCCCCAGCTCCAGATAGTTGAGTGCCATATAGAGATGCAGCAACACCCGCTCATAGTTGTCGCCCGAGTAGCTGACTGTGGAATCGTTGACCATCACGGACAGCACGTTTTCAGAGATGCTTGCGGCGTAGAGCCTGTCCATCTCCGTCTTGGCCGCTTCCAGGACCTCATTCGAACCGGCAAAATCGCGCTTCATGCGCAGTACCATCCCCTTGTTAAGCAGGTACAACACGCGGTCATTTTTGGAATCTGATGCTTTTTCAATATTCACTAACGCCGCATCGTATTGCCGCGCTGCAAGATCTTTCTCGATAACCCCAAAGGAACCGCTGTAAGTGGCACATCCTCCCAAGCCATACATTACCGCCAATACCGCCAGCCACGAGCGGCAAGATTTAAGCGATGCACCACGCCGAAAATTTATATTGTCGCTGCAAAATAGCAATGCCTGAATCATTATTTTTCCCCTTGAATAACCACAAAGCCGCAGGGCATGAGTGTACTTGGCACCCACAAAAAAACACGGCTAAACTGCATGCCGTGTTTTAATTGACTCCCCAGCTCCTGATCCCGCGTTTAGAACCGCAGGTTGCTGCGAGCAACGAATTTCTTGATCTTCTTTTCGCCGTTCCACACTATTTCATTGTCTACCAGGCTTATCAGTGTCAGGTTGACCTGATAGTAGCGTAACTGGTCTTTGCCGCTGGCATCAATGATGGTATTGATCGTGCCCTTCAACATGAAATCTGCCCCCTTCTCCTTGCCCATTGCCTTGCGGGTTGCTTCGCTGGCATGTATATCCTGATCAGCCCGCTCGTCGCGTATTTCCCCGCGTTCTGCGGACGATGCGACGAATTTTATCTTGCCGGAATTGATCATGTTGCGCTGCAACTCCTGAACAAAGGTGCTGACGTTAATGTGCTCGTGGCTCAGATTACGCATCTCGCCCACGATCACTGCCGGTTTACGCTTTTGATCACCCTTGAATTCACCTATCCAGTCACGGTTCAGCACATCCTGCATCATCTCCGATGCAACCATCTGTGAGTCCGTGTCATTCCAGGCACCGCTAAGGTCCTTAACCTCTGCAGCATCCATACGCGTCACCGCGGTGGAACATCCCCCCAGGGAAAATGCCAGAATCATTAACAGGGCTGTTTTATTATTCATCAGTGATGTCAAACGCATTATTTCTTCTCCTTAGTAAATCTGTCAAAAATGTTGTCAGCTTTTGTTTCTATATAACGTTTCAAGTCGCTATTCATGTCGCTTACCCCGGCCATCGTGCTCTTTACATACTTCATATCCAGCTCTGCAATGGACCAGATCATATTGGATTGCGGATCACGCCAGCTTCCGATGATTCTGGCACCGGCCATATTTGCCTTGCTGGTATTTTTAATCTGGCGTGATATGGATTCTTCATTTATACCCGAATTTTTATCCGCAGTTTCGCCAGCTTTGACGTAAGCCATATAATCATTTGAAACCACGTCAAGATAGGATGACAATACCCGCGCAACCTCGGCTCTGGCTCTATCATCGGCGACCGCTTTTTGCAGTGCCATGTCGCCCATCGGAGAGGCTGAACCTACACCATGGAAGAAGCGTCCTTCTTTGGTGTCAAGAATACCGGCACCCTTGTTTACCCAATCCGGGGCTCCCTGGATACCCAGGTTGCTTTCAACAACACTGCCTTCAACCCGAAGAGCTTTGCTGCCACAGCCTGAAATCACAGCCACCACTACAGCCATGTAAAACAATTTTGTCATCGCGTTAATATTCTTCATTGCTCTCTCCAATCAAGATATGCCTGTCTTAAATCGTTATATTGTCCGTTATATCTTCAGGAAATGGAGTCAGCATCGAGCGAATCATATGTGAAATTCCATGCAGCCACAATAGCATCTCCTGCAAACTTATACGGTCCCACAAAAAATACAGTCATGAAAATTATTCAATGAATTCATATTATTACACCTGCTCATTCGGCACCTGCCGAGTTAAAAAATGCGGCCCTGAAAATATCCCTTGCTGAGCGAAATATCATTTGTTTATAAGCACCTGAATCCAAATTCTGCCTATCTTACCTTGCGCACGGTGTGGTTGGCGGAATCAGTCACATAAAGACAGTTGCCATCGGACGTAATACCGACCGGGTCCTTAAAACGCGCCTCTGACCCTATGCCATCGGCCGAACCTGGCAGATCCGCTTTGCCGGCAATAGTCGTGACGATCCCGCTGGCGATCACAATTTTACGCACGGTCCTGTTAAAAGTGTCCGCCACATAAAGATTGCGCCCATCGGAAGTAATGCCCGTTGGATAATTAAAAGGGATGGCACCACCCGATCCAACCGCGGCCGCTGGGGTCATAGCTTTTCCTCCGGCCAGTGTCGTGACGCCGGCGCTGGCAATGGCAATTTTTCGCACCCGATGATTGCCGAAATCAACCACATACAGATTACGCCCGTCAGTGGTAATGCCCTTGGGGTAGGAAAACCGTGCCTTCATCCCCGCACCATCTGAGAATCCGGGCGAACCGGACAAACCGGCGAGGGTGGTGACGATACCGCTCTCTAGCTCGATTTTGCGCACCGAGTGGTTGTGCGTATCCGCCACATAGAGGTTGGCACCATCGGTTGTAATTCCTTCAGGTATAAAGAATCTGGCCTGATTGGCTGCGCCATCGCTATACCCAACCTCGCCCGCAGCGCCGGCAAGGGTGGTGACTGCGGCGCTTTCAATATCAATCTTGCGTATGCAATGGTTATTGGAGTCGGTTACATAAAGATTGATGCCATCGGTGGTGATGCCGTAGGGACGATTAAAACGCGCAGCAGTGCCTGTTCCATCGCTGCTGCCTTTCATGCCGGCCATGCCTGCAATTGTCGTAACCACACCGCTCACGGCATCTACTTTTCGTATGGTGTGATTATTCCAATCGGCAACATAAAGGAAATATCCGTCAGTGGTGATGCCCTTGGGCGCATCAAAGGAGGCGCGTGTTGCGCTGCCATCTGCCGCGCCAGACACGCCGGCCTTGCCCGCCAAAGTGCTGACCGCATTTTTTAGATTCAGGAATACGCCCTGCCGTGCGCCACCCTGCTGTGTACTCATGGATACTCTTGGCGCGACAGAAACTTGTTGGGCAGGTGCGCTCTGAACAGGACTTTTGCTTTGAGGTTGGGCAGGTGCGCTCTGAACAGCACTTTTGCTTTGAGGTTGGTCAACTGCAACCAATACGACTGATGACTTGGAGACAATTTCATCGGGCATGGCTGTCACTGGTAGCCTGGGCACTGCTCCGCCTGTGCAGCCAGCCAACAGCAAGGCGGACATTAAAACTATAACTGACAACCCGTGCAAATTCAGTTTCGCTGGCTGCAGGATGGGGCGCTCCCTTTGTAAAATAATCATCATATAGATTTGGTCAGGCGCGATTTTTGCGCCGCAACCCAACTAAAATCCATCCCTTGATATTGAATAAGGATTGCCGGTTTGCGCGATAAGAACGCTCATCCAGGCTACATTCCAGCGCGCTGCCTTCTCGCCTCATACAGGAAAACGCCGGTACTCACCGATACGTTCAGGCTTTCGACGCTGCCAAGCATCGGAATGCGCACCAGCTGGTCGCAGGTCTCTTTGGTCAGTCTGCGCAAGCCCTCGCCTTCCGCGCCCAGCACGATAGCCAGCCCACCCGTATGCTTGAAAGAGTGCAGGTCGGATTCTGCTTCACCATCCGCCCCCACCACCCAGATGTCGCGTTCCTGCAGTTCGCGCAGGGTGCGCGAAATATTGGTCACGGTAATATAGGGAACTGTTTCGGCTGCGCCGCAGGCAACCTTCTCCACTGTGCTGGTGATGCCGACAGCGCGGTCTTTGGGCGCAATCACCGCGTGTACGCCGAAGGCATCGGCACTGCGCAGACAGGCGCCCAGATTGTGCGGGTCCTGCACGCCGTCCAGCACCAGTATCAGTGCAGGCTCGGTCAGGGTATCCAGCACATCGTCCAGATGCTGCACCCGCTGCGCCGCATCGACGCGCGCCGCAACGCCCTGATGCCGTGCGTTGCCGGCCATGCCGTCGAGCCGCTTGCTGTCCACCGGCACCACGCGCACACCCTGGGTTTCCGCCAGTTTCAGCAGGTCGCGCGCGCGCGGGTCTTTGCGTTGCGAATCGACATAGATTTCAGAAACGCTGTCCGCGTTTTGGCGGATGCGTGCGATCACGGCATGAAAGCCGTGAATGATTCTGGTTTCAGCCATGGTGCTTGTGCGCCTTTTTGGATTTTTTCGGCGCAGCACCGCCCCATGCACCGGCCCTGTTGCCGTCTATTTCAGCGGATTCCCCGGCAGCTTTACCGGTGGATTCGCCCGCCACGCTTTCCAGCACGAAATCGATCTTGGTGCTTTCCATATCCACGCGCACTACCTGCACACGTACGCGGTCGCCGAGGCGATAGCTCTTGCCGGAATGTTCGCCCAGCATCTGGTGCTTTGTCGCGTCAAAGTGGAAATAATCCGAGCCGAGTTCGGAGACATGTACCAGTCCTTCGACAAACAGTTCATCCAGCGTGATAAACAGGCCAAAGCCGGTAACGGAGGAGATCGTTCCGTCATACACATTGCCGAGATGGTCGCGCATGTAGAAACACTTGAGCCAGGCTTCAACGTCGCGCGTGGCATCGTCGGCACGGCGTTCGTTCTGCGAACAATGCACGCCCAGCGCTTCCCATTTTTCAGCTGGCTTATATTGCGTGCCTTTCAGCACGGCCTTGATCGCGCGGTGCACCAGCAGATCGGGATAACGGCGAATCGGCGAAGTAAAGTGCGCGTAGGCCTCATAGCCCAGGCCGAAGTGCCCGGCGTTTTCCGGCGCATAGCGCGCCTGGCGCAAGGAGCGCAGCATCACCGTTTGCAGCAATGCCGCATCGGGACGGCCTTTGATCTTCTTCAGCAGCTTGGCGTAGTCGCCTGCTTCAGGCTCTTCGCCGCCGCCCAGATCGAGGCCAAATTCCTTGAAGAACTCCCGCACCGCTTCAAGTTTTTCCGGTGTCGGGCCTTCATGCACACGGTATAGAACCGGATGCTCATTGGCTTGCAGGAAACCCGCCGCACACACGTTGGCAGCCAGCATGCATTCTTCGATCAGCTTGTGCGCGTCGTTGCGGGTGATAGGGATAATCTTTTCGATCTTGCCCTGGTCGTTGAAAATCATCTGTGTTTCGATGGTCTCGAAGTCGATCGCGCCGCGTTTCTCGCGTGCCTTGAGCAGGGTCTGGAACAGGATGTAGAGGTGATTGATATGCGGCAGCACAGCAGTGTATTGCTGCGCAATTTCTCCCTGCGGATTGGCCAGCATGTCTGCCACCTGGTTGTAAGTAAGGCGCGCTTGCGACAGCATTACCGAGGGATAGAAGCGATATTTTTCGATATCGCCATCGGCAGTGACATGCATGTCGCACACCATGCACAGGCGGTCAACCTGGGGATTGATCGAACACAGACCGTTGGATAGTTCTTCCGGCAGCATCGGAATCACGCGCCGCGGGAAATAGACCGAGGTGCTGCGATTCAGCGCTTCCTGATCCAGCGGATCACCGGGCTGCACATAGGCACTGACGTCGGCAATCGCCACCACCAGGCGGTAACCCGCACCGGCAGGCTCGCAATACACGGCATCGTCAAAGTCACGCGCTGTTTCGCCATCGATGGTCACCAGCGGCAGGTGGCGCACATCCTCGCGCCCGGCATAGCTTTCAGGCAATACCAGTTCAGAAAACTGCTCTGCCTGATGTTTTGCGTCATGCGGAAACTCATTGGGCAGGTCATGCTTGCGCAATGCAATCTCGATTTCCATGCCGGCGTCGCCATAGTTGCCCAGCACTTCGACGATGCGGCCGATAGGCTGCGCATGCTTGCTTGGCTGCTGCATAATCTCAAGTATCACCACCTGCCCGACCACCGCAACGCCCTGTTCGCCGGGTGCAACCAGTATGTCCTGGCTGATGCGACGGTTTTCCGCCACCACAAACAGGATGCCGTGATCGTCATACAGGCGTCCGACCACACGCGTATTGGCGTGCACCAGCACCTCAACGACGCTGGCTTCGCGCCGCCCCCTTCTGTCGACGCCGCCGATGCGGGCCATCACGACGTCGCCGTGCAGCACTTTGTGCATTTCCTTGGCGCTCAGCACCAGGTCATCGCTGCCGTCTTCGGGAATCAGGAATCCGAAGCCATCGGGGTGCCCCTGCACCTTGCCCTTGACCAGATCGAGCTTTTCCATGACGCAGATGGCGCGCTTGCGGTTGCGCATAATCTGGCCGTCGCGCTCCATTGCACGGATGCGCCGGATGAACAGTTCTTCTTCATGTTCCTCTATTTGCAACATGCTGATGAGATCTTCCTGCTCTATGGGCACGCCATGTTCTGCCAGAATTTGCAGAATATATTCACGGCTGGGCAGTGGATGTTCGTACTGTTCGCGCTCGCGTTCCAGGAATGGATCGAGTGAACGGATGTTATTTTTATTATTTATCATTGACAGCTTATCCTATAGCAATTAAAGTACGCGCCCTCAAGCAATCTTAGCCCAGATGGCGGAATTGGTAGACGCGCACGGTTCAGGTCCGTGTGCCGCAAGGTGTGGAGGTTCGAGTCCTCTTCTGGGCACCAAGTTGCACCCTATTACGTTTAATAAAATCGCCACCTAGATATCTTAGGTGGCTTTTTTTATTACTCATTTCACACTCTTCAGCACTCGTAACAATACGGCTTTGCGCATTATTGTATAACTCATTACGCACAAATTTTCTCAAAAAATCACTCACAAACAGATATTTCTACCATCAAGCAGCTTAACTGTGAGTGAAGTGCATACATTTTCAAGTCGGGCATTCGTAAAACACAAAAATTTGATGTTATAGCCTGTGAAGTCGCATGGGCTACACAGATTGAGGGCGACATCATAGCAGGAAAGGGCTGCTGCGTACCAGACAACGCAATCGTCGATCTGCTGGCACGCCACACTGCAAAGATTCTTTCATTGCGCGCGACGGATCCTGCAGGACGATGCGCAGCTATGCATTCCTGAAGCCGTTTCTCAACTGCCATACCCGTTATTCGCTCACTACTTATTGAAGAGCAGCCGATGGCTAAGGCTGCTCACTGGGACTACAGGGTTTACAGCCCGGATCTACATAGACGCCTTCATGTATAAGGGGAGATTTACCCATGGAATAGCTGCCACGAAGCAGTAATCTACCAGAATTAGAAGCGCGTCTGGCAAGGAGAGCAGCATGGATAATGAGAGGTTTGACGAGGACGGCTTTCTGACCGATCCCGGGAATTGGAACGAGGAACTGGCGCGGAGCCTCGCGATGGAAGAAGGGATCGACGAACTGAGCGAGGAACACTGGGTGGTCATCCGCTTTCTGCGCGACAAATACCTCAATGGCGGCCTGCCTGCGGTCAGCCATGTCTGCCATGTCAACCATTTCGAAAACTATTGTATTCCCGACCTGTTCCTGAGCGTGAAGGCAGCCTGGCGCATCGCCGGCTTGCCCAACCCCGGCGAAGAAGCCAAGGCGTACATGTAACCGCGACAGCCAGATCCGCTTCATGGATCTGGCACGCGTAAATCGGAAACATCGCCGATGTATATTGCCGGCAACCCTGCAATTTCTGCGTCCCGCAGTCAATAATCCGGCCGCGTAAGGACGCAAACAAGAGGCCATCACGGTAAGCGGTAATGCAAGTCGGCGCTGGCTTGACTACACTTTCCTTGTAACCAAACTCGCGCAGTGAAATGAAAGGAGCCAAGCCGTGAATTTTCAGTCCTTATCCTGCAGCATAGTGTTGACCCTGTCTGCCGCATTATTCTCAAGCTGTGTTGCAGCGGAAGAACCCTATGCCAGAATCACCTTCCCGCCTGATGGGGCAAAACTGGACGCCATGTCCCAGAACCATATCGATTACGAGGTTAATCCCGGTCCGCGCGGCAGTCACATCCATCTTTATGTGGACAACGAGGAAGCCGCGATCCTGCGGAAACTTTCCGGGAGCCACGCGCTTGAACCCTTGCCGCCTGGTGCACACTCGCTCTGTATCAAGGTGGTGAACAAGGCACATGTGCCGATCGGTGTGGAGCAATGCATAAAAGTAAATATTGAATAAACTCATGTATATTCAAAATATTAGCTACGCCCTGACGCAAGTCGTGCACAATTTCGGCGCCAGCGCCGTCTTGGGCGGGGCCGTTGCTGCTCTGTGGCTGGCGCCGCGCCCCGAGCTTGAGCGCGCCTTGGGATGGCTGGTGTTATCGGGATGGGCGGCCCAAATTGCGAGCGGCGCTGCTTTCGGCGTGATCAGTTTCTACTACTACGAGCAGTTTCCGGACATTAGCTTTGCGGGTACGGTTGCGCTGGTAATCAAGTTAGCATGTGCCGCATCCGGCTTTTCGCTGGCGGCCTTCTATCTCCTTTATGCCCGGGGCAAGCCCCAAGCCTGGCGCCGCTGCATCTGGATGATTATGACCGTCCTGGGCGGCACAGCATTGACCGCCGCTGCCTTTTTACGCTGGTATTCCTGAAGAAGCACATGATCAAAGTCAAAGAAGCGGCGCCCTGCCCTCTTTGCGGTCCTTTAGCTGGACACTAAGGCATCGCATTGGCATGCTCGCTATGAGATTCGGTTTGCGGGAGCATGTTCCTGACCTCTTCCAGAAGTTCATCCGCTGTCGCAAATCCGTCGATCCTGATCCAGGCTTGATCCGGTGCGGCGTGCAAGAAAGTCACCGGGGTGTGATTCATCTTGTCACCGCGGTATGCGTCGAAAGCCCGCTGCGTCACGACACTCGCCGACTTGGTGCCGGTATAGTGCTGCCACTCAGGACCTGCATCGTATTTTTTTGCATATGCAGCGAGCCGCGCCGGCGTATCTTCCTCGGGATCGATCGAAATTGACACCAGATGCACCCGGTCCCGCTCGGTGCCGAGTTTGAACTGCAATTGTGAGATCGTCTGGCTCACCAAGGGGCAAATCGCAGTACATGTGGTGTAGATGAAATTCAATATCACAGGACGCCCATCGTTCAATTCATCCGGCAGCGATACCGACTTGCCATCATCCCTCACCAGTGTGACCTGTGGAACGATATATTCTGCCATGCGCCGAGTTGTCTCAGGCATTTGCATCATGTGATGATGCGCGTGGGGGTCGAGAGTATCTGCGGCCAATGTGACGGAAACGGGCGAAGCTATCATGCCTGCTGCGGACAGTACCAAGGTAGCCGCCAGTGATTTGGTAAACATTTTCATTTGAACCTCCTGATAAATTTCAGTTGAACGATGCTGCGCATTTCACCCCTGCTGGAAATCCGAGTATCAGGGTACGTTCCAATCGTTGTCTGCGATCAGATGCGTACCCTGTGGCTCGGAAAAATGGACGATATATCCCCCTTTGGATGCAAAGCGTTGCCCGGGCGCAAGCGTCAAGTGTGGGTAGTAGCCGGTAATGATGCGGCGATCGATCATGTCCTCAATGCGCTCGACAAGATAGTCGGGAACGAAAGTGTCCACCATGTGTTTCAGCGTTTCTGCAAGCAACCCGCATGCAAGATAGGTATCCGCCTGCACCTGCTCGGCAACGACGGGAATATGCCGAATCCTGAACCAGCCGAAGGCATAATCGACATTTACGCGGCGCTCTTCAGGCAATGCAAAGCTATAGGCGAGATGCGTACGTCCGCGCCAGCTCGATGGCAGCGGCGAACGTTCAAGCCCGCCCATCAGACCGGACATGTACACGATGTGCGGCGAGACTGGCGCCTTTCCAAGAGCGGCGATATCTGCCGGGCGCAGCCATAGCACCAGCGCATCGGCCGTTGCGGCCTGGTGCAGAGCATGGGCAAGGCCACTGCCAGGTTTACCCGCCGCAAGGATGTGGCGGCGAACCCTGATACCGTGGCCAACAAGAGCCGCTGCGAGCGCTTGGGCGCCGGCCTCCCCGCTGTCGCCGGCGCGATAAATCTGCTGCACGACCTTTGTCACCTTGCCGCTGCCCGGTTTGAGGATACTGTTCGCGATCAGCCCTGCTTCCAGTTCCACGCCTCTGGATAAATAGAGGGAATAGAAGTCGCTGTCGGCACCGGCTGGCGGTGCCTCGACGTTCGGAAACAAACACGGTACGGCCCTCTCTTCGCAGAACGCATGGACTGGTGCCCAGTTCTTGCCGCCCATCCCCGACACTACCGCCAGGACCGGCTCCTGGGCGAAATGACGATCGAGTTGAGCCTGCCAGGTCGCCGGCTCTCCTGTCAGTTGCCAGATATGCAGCTGCCAGAGGCGATTTACCATGTACATCATCTTGCGCGATGAGCGCAGGCGCGGCGTTGGGCCGATCGGGAACGAATTTTTGTCAGTGAAGTATTGCTGGAGAACGTCGAGCATGCCGCGGGCCTTAACAGGATCAGCATCCGGCGTAATGATGGTGGCGAAGTGCAGCACCGTATCCGTCACCCCGTGGAGCTTGCGCTGGTCGAGCCGCTTTAGATAGCCGATCAGTGACGCCATGTCGACATCGCTCAGAGCATAGTGCGGCATTAAATAAGTAAGCGGCTTGCCTTCGGAATTATGACCATCTCGAATTGCGCTGGCGAGGGTCGCATCAGTATATGGGTCGCGTTCTGCACGCATCGTCTCGACATAAGGCAGATAGTCATCCTCGGTATTGGCAGCACGCGGATGGAAAAGATAGCGGCCGGTGATCGGCGGGATGGAGATGTACCCTTCCTTGGAACCCAGACCGCTGTGCCGGTGACAATTAACGCAAGCAGCATCCTTGCCTGAGACGCGCGCACCGGCCGCGCGAACCGCCTCAAGCGACTCGCCGGTCCCGAGGACTCCCTGCAGATAGATGGCCTCGCCCACATCTGCGCTCGCGTTACCACTCGCGTGGTCTATATACATAGCCAGCACGAGTAACAGCATGATTGCGGCGACGCCTCTAACGAATGTGGCTGCATGAAAGAATCCAGGAATGAAGCACATTCCCATGCATGACGGAGCGCGCACTAATCGCCCCCAGCCGAGCCGGGCACGGATCGGGTATTCAATTTCGGAAATCCCGTGTGCTGTGACAGCATTGATCGAGGTGTCTCCCCCCTGGCTGAAACTGCATCACGCAGCCCTGGCACACTGGGTTTGGCAAACGACTGGTCTTCCAAAGGCGGATTGAGCAAGACCCTGTCGATCACCATTTTGTCCGTTAACCGGGCGCTGCTTTGGGCCATGCCCGAACCGCTTTCGATCGTGAGCGGGATCTGCAATCCATCAATTGTCTGGTAGTTGCGGTAAAACACAGTAACCGTGCCCGCCCGTCCCAAGGCATTGCGTGACTGGTGATCGTATTTGGTATCAAGAAAGGTCTGTGCGTCTATCCATACATGTTGGCTAATGCCGGAAGGCAGCTTGACGTCCAGACGATAGGTCTTTCGTCCCTCGATTTCGTCGACGCCGTCGAGGGTGACGACGATGCCCTTGGCTTGGTAATCGATTAAAGGACCATCAATGCCCTGGCCATTCTGCGCGAAGATTAGCTCTTCGCTCGTGTATGGCTGCAGCTCGGGCCTGCCGTTGCTCGCCGGGCGCAGCTTCCAGCCATGAGTGCCATCGTAAATGCGTACAGCCGTCTGGTTTTGCACCTTGATCTCGAAGCGGGTCTTGTGGGGACGTTTCTGCTCAAGAACATAGCTCAGGTTGGCAGCGCCTGCGCGCTCGATGTGCCCAATCCAGACCATGCTCTGGATTTTCCGCCACGCCTCCAGCCCACCTTTTGCAGCAACGTTTTTCTCGATGATCCGGGCCGCGTTCAGTTCCGGCTCGGCGACATATTCATTGGCAAACACGGCCGTCGAGATACAGGCAATGCTCATCCACACAGGGATACTTCTCATGGTGTCACTCCGCCGGCCGGTTGAATGAACTGGACATTGCCAGCTGCGGTTTCGCGAATAACTTGTCCTCTATCGGCTGATTGATCGCCACTTGCTCGATGTACAACTTGTGCGACTTTTGGCCACCTTCGTCGATGGTTTCAAGCACATGTGGCATGGTCAGCCCGTTCACGGTCTGGTAGTCGCGATAGTAAATAGCAACGTTGCGGAGTTTACCGTCCATTTTTCTGGGATCGCCATCGATTTTCCTTTCCAGGAAACTGACCGCATCGACCCACACATGCCGTTCCTCGCCGTTTTTCAAGGTCAGCCTGAGTTTGTAGGCCATGTTTCCTTCTACCGATTCCATCCCCACCAACGCGACCTTGCTTCCCTTCTTGTCGTAGTCAACCAGAGGGCCATCCAGTTCCGCCCAGGTCTCAGCCGCCTTTGCTTCAGCAGGCGTAAACGGCTCGACTTCATTGCGGCCAAGGAAGGGTCGCACCTTCCAGCCATGTTCACCGTCATAGACCTGCAGGGCTGTTTGATCCCGGAAGCGTATCTCCAGCCGGCTCATACGCGGCCGCTCCATTTTCATCACAAACGGCAAATCGGTATTCTTCTTGCCTCCCCCTTCCACGCGACCCGAGAGGGTCAATGTCTTGACCGCCCGCCAAGCCTTGAGTCCGCCGCGCACCGCCACGTTCTTGTTAATGACTTGTGCTGCAGTCAGCTTTTGTTTCGCCGCCGCGGTCTTGTTTTCGGTCACGGCCTGCTTTTCAGCTTTTGCGACGTCAGGTGTAACGGCAGCCACAGCCACGACTGAAACCAGGCTACATACCAAGAAGAAAAATCGTTTCATGTTTATATCCTCCGTTTGTGACACCACAGATTGTGCTCTCGCCCCATTATTCAACCACCAGCCCTTCGGCATGAAATAGGCCGATGACCACATTGACGTTGTCGCCAGGTTTGACCATGTTTCCCTTATTGGAAAATACCATCCAGTACTCCTTGCCAGCTTCCGCAGTGCCGGTCTGGCGCAACTGGCCGACCTTGTCCATCACAGGAATGTGCAGCAGCGCGCGGCTCCGCTGGCCATACAGCAACGGCGTTGCACGCTTGTCGCCGAGCGCTTTGGCACGCACGGGGTCGATGACGCGATAACTGAAGCGGATCAGATTGCCCGATGCCATCTGGCGCACCAGCATGTTGTCGACGCCCCAGATAGCCTGGTAGTACTCCTTTGCGCTACCCGGCACGCCCGGGCGATATGGGGAGGCCTTGTGCTTTACGGGGGGGGCAGGAGCCTGAGCCGTAACATGCTGTCCCTGTTCCTGAAATGACTGGGCCGAGGTCGGCATAACAAACAAACTGCCCGTGAGTATCCCCACGAGCAACATGCTGCCTGATTCTGAACCGTTAAACATTGTCTTCACGTGTTGCATAACCATGCAATTCTCCAAGTTAGCCAGGGGTAGACCAGGTTTCGGGGCGGCCGGGTGGTCGCCCGCAAATTTGCCCTAGTCGGTCCTGATTACAGTTTCCTGTGTGGTCGTTTCTGCGCCGGTATCTGTCAGCGTCAAACGTGCGGTCGACACTCCCTTATCCGATGGCGTGTATTGCACTCCAATCGTGCACTTCCCTCCGCCGGACGCTACTACCAGCGATGCCGCGCAGGGAGTTCCCGTGCCTGGCGCGACGATTGCAAAAGTGCCAGTCCCTGTAAGCCTGTTGATCGAAGGTGCAGCAGTGATCGTGAGGGGACCGCCGCCGCGATTAGTCACCGTGACCACACTGGTTTTCGCAGTCATGCTCCCATCATTGTCCCGCTCGGAACGGTCCTTGCCATGATGCTCTTCCTTGGCACGACGATCCTCGCCGGATTGCCTGTGCTCTTTTTCTGCAACCCCCGGTTTATTCTTGCCACGTTTATCACGATCTTTCTCCGCAGCCACTGCGCTGCTGCAAGTAGTGGTTGCAAAGGCTGAAAGCAGCGCCAGGATCAGTAATCTGTTGGAAAATTTCGACATAATTTCCTCCTTAAGTTCTAGTTAGCAGGTGCCTGCACAATGGTCAGCACGGGCGATTGCACGGAGAAGACCACAACCGCCTGGCCAAGCTCAACCGCACCGATATCGATTCCGGAACCTTGCGGCCTTGCGGTGCCGAAGAAGTCATGGTTCGGTGCACCGATTGAACCTGCCGTGTTGATCGCTGGCGAGCCAGTGGTGATCGAGTAATTCCCCAGTGGCGCTTGCGCTACTCCGGTTCCGGGAGCTATAGCCGCATTGGCCAATGCCAGCGGACCGTAGCCCAGGTTGATCCAGTTGTTGCCCTCATCAACCGTTGCAGCCACCGTCAACTGGTTCAGCGCAAACACCACGGGCAGCCCGGTAAATTCCGAGTGTCCGGCTGGCGCGTTGTAGCCCTTGCAGCGTGGCTGGTCTATCGCGGCTACCCCTGTACAGTTTTCCGGTGGTATGCGTGCGCCGTTGCAGTATTGGCTCACCACCAGCGGGTCATCCCCCAGGTTGTTGTTGCCGGTGTAGCCCCCGCTCGACAGAATCGAGTAACTCGGTGCAAGCCTGATATCTGTACCGCCAGTGCCAAGCTGGTTGCCGCCGGTCGGTCCCGTATCGCCACGCACGCCAATGTCCCAGTAGTTGACCGGGCCGCCGCTGCCAGGGGCACCGACATCGGTTCCCTGTGTCGCGCACGCACCAGTCAAGGCCTGATTCAAGGCGGGCACCAGGGTAACCACGGCCTGCTGCGCCTGTTGCCCAGTGCCCAGCGCGCCCACCTCTACATGGAATGCGCGGTTGTGCCACAGCACGTTGTTCCCAAGTTGCGGAAGAGATACCTGCCGGCACTCGCCATTGGCCAGTGTGCTATATCCATAGCCCGAGGGACAGACCACGCTCGCCGGCAAAGCGGCGGTCATGTTCGGCGTGTTCTGCATCGTCACGAAACCGGCGGCCTGATTGGTCGATGTCTTGACCGGATTGTTAAGGCAGCTCGGATCCTGCGGCTGGGTTGGATCGCTGTTAGGGAAGCAACCGGGTGGCGGAACGGATGCCAGTGGTGCGCCCAGGGTGTTGAAGAGCACGCCAGCCGAGGCCGTGGTGTCGTTGTTGATGACTGTGTTGTTGATGAACTTCACCTTGAACGCGTCCTGCATCGACACGCCACCACCATCCCAGCCGGCCACGTTGTTGGCAATGATATTGTTGCTCACAGTGACGTCGTTCCAGCCCGGGCTACGCTGGGCTTGCGGCCCGCTTGTAACCCGGTTCGGACGGTCGGGGAAGGCAATGACTTCCTGTCCATTGACCATTTGCAGACGCAGGCCGCCACCGGTGCCACTTTCGGCGCTGTTACCGATGATCAGGTTGGCGTCGATCAGCAGGTTGCGACCGGTGCCTTCTGGCAGCCCCGGTGCGCAATCCAGGTCTTGCAGCGCGCCGCACTCAAGCCCGGCGTTGGGGCCGGATCTGATAATGCGATCCGGTGACGCCCCCATGACCCCGATACCACCGCCGTTGGTCGGTATCGTTGGGCTCTGAGTCTGGTTGAACAGGATCCAGTTATGCGCCATGGTGCCGTCATTGCTGAATCCGGAGTGAGCAACGCCACCGGAGTCGCCTGTGCTCAGGTTGCCGCAGACCCAGTTGTTATTGAACATGTAGCCGTCGGCACCAGGGCTGAAGGTGACACCACCGGCCGCGGAGGGCGTGCCCGAATACAGGGCGTCGCCGATCGATGCATTGGCGGTGACCGCGTTGTGATGCACGTGCACGTTGCGGTTGAAGCCATAGCCGAGCTGCGTGCCAATCGGCGTGTTGCCCGGGTAGTCGAATGGAATCCCATCGAAATTAGGATCGTTAGGGGAAAGCACTATAAATGGATCGGGGAACTCCCCGGTACCAATGGTGATGCCGCCCGTCAGCGTGCCGTGGTTGCCATGGACCCTGAGGTTGGAGACCTCCAGGTTATGGTTCCAGGCATGGGCGAAGACCGCACCCCCGCCCTGCGAGCTGTTGATGATACTGACACCGTCAATGCGCGATGGATTGCACAGGAAGTTGGTGCTGGAGTATTCGCGCCAGAACGGTGTGCTGCTATTCGGAGCACGGCAGTCCGCATTGGCATTCAGGTAGCGATAGTTGGCCGGGAACCCGCCTGCAGTCGCAGCACCAAATTGATCGGCTACTGAAGTACCAGCCGGCATCCACACGCCTTTGCCGAGAACGGTGACGCCCGCGCCTTCATAGGCGCCCATCAGCGTGGGTTCTTGCAGCATTTGCGCCAGGTTGCCGTTGCCCAAGACGTCCCAGCCGAGGATGGCCTCAAAGTCAATGCGGTCGACATGCTGGCGCATCGCATCGGGACAGCTGTAGCCCGTTCCTGTCGGATCGTAGGCATTGCTGCTAGTGATTGGCTGGCCGTTCAGCGACAGGCCGAACAGGCAATTCAGCTGCCGCCGCCAGGCATCCATTTTGCCCGCGGGATGCGCATCCGCGTTGATGGTGACGGACTCCGCGCCCACGCCCTGTAGCCGGACCGGCTTCCACATCAGCAGGTTCTCCTTGTAGGTACCGGGGCCGACGATGATCAGGTCGCCAGGAGCGGCATTGTCGATCGCGGTCTGCAGCGGGTTAGGCTGGATATGCCCGAATGTTGAAATGCTTGGGCTCTGCGCCGTCACGTAGGCTGGCGCTTTGCCGCCTATCGTCACAGTGACCGTGTCAATGGACTGCCTGCCGTTGGCGGCGGTAATGACCAGTTGTGCGCACCTCGTGGTGGCCGGTGCAGCGCGTTGCTGGATGGGGCAGGTCGAAGCCGACGCAGGGATATCGGGCACCATGCCCGTGATCGAGAGATCGCTCCAGCTCACTCCGGTCAGCGGATGCGATACGCCATCGCTACCGACGAGCGCTGCTGTCCCGCTCGTGCTGCCAAAGCCATAGTGACGCGTGACGAACTTCTGGTTGAAAGGTGCAGTCGTCGCCATCGGCCCTGAATAGGCGTGGTTGAGCACCTGCCTGTCGCCCAGGGCACTGATGGTAATGGACTGGCCGGGTGCACTCACCCAGGGTCCGGCACCGCCGTTGCTTGCCTGGCCGAGCACCGACTTGATCGCTGGTGTCGTATCCATGTATTCGCAATCCGGCAGGTTGTATGCAGCCGCAGAGGCCATAGTCGGGATCACCGGCGTATCCAGGTAAGATGTCTGGCCGGGCATGAACGACCACTCGTAGCAGAAGTTGCTATATGCAGGGTTGTACATGGGATCGGTGATCATCTGCCCCGGATTGGCGGGGTCGGCTATCGGACCTGGATCATTCATGCAGGCGATCATCATCTGCGGGACGTAACCGCTGGGGCTGGGCGGATTGACCGTATAGCTCGAGAAGGTCATGCCGTTGAAATAGCCCCACTGGTCGGCGTAGACGCGCGATATTTCCTTGCCGGAAAAGTCACGCAGCGCAACCGGCACGTTGGGCACCGCAAACTTCTCGCCGAATTGCGGCGAGAACGGGTCAAACTCGGACGCGAAATCGTTGGTAATCGTCCCCGCAAAGGCGCTGGCAATGTGTGTCGAGTTGAAGATGTAGAACTTCGCCAACACGCTCATCTCGTCATTGAGCGTAACTTCCTTGCGGTCGCACAGGGGCCGCGATGCGCCCGCAAACGGTGCAGCTTGCCCAGCGGCCGGGAACAGGCTGATGTAGTCGGGCACAATGCGCATGGCGCCGGCACAGGGCCAGAATACCTCGACCGAGCCGGTATCGCCTTCACGCCGAGGTACCGCACCGTTGTTTGTGGTCGACTGGATCGGGTTGCCCGCGTTGTAGTAGGCGTTCATTGCCGCCTGGTCGGGCATGATAAAGATGTTGCCCAGGCCGGCGAATTGCTGCGTGACCGGCGCAATGAATGCATCACCGAGAAGAATGTTCTTGTCTTCCTCTTTCACCAGCTCGTAGCCATCAGGCACGATCACTTCGACGACGTACTTGCCGGCAGGCAGCATCGGTGCGTTGTAGTCAAAGTCGGTCGCAGGCGCAGCCGTGTTGGCGACACAGCCGGTGCAGTTGGTTGCAGTCGGCTTGCCGGTCACCGGATCTCTGGCAGTCACACTCGGGAATTTGTACATTCCGTTGTAAGGCGCCGGCTGAACCTGGTTCAGCATCGACCAGCCGTCATAGCACTTGTAGCGGCCCTCATAGGGCAACGGCGTAGCCGGATTCAGCGCCTGGGTACCGCCCAGCATCGTGAAGTAGAACGGACTCGAAGTTTCCTGACCAGGGCAGTTCATGTTGGGCTTGCCATCGCTGCGGAAGCCCTGCGCAAAGTCATCCCAGCTGGTGGTCATAGTGGTATCCACAAGCTTGAGGGTCTTGGTGCCATCAGGCCCGGTGTCTTCCTTGTACAGATTCACCTTGACGTTGGCCACGCCGGGCTCCCAGCTCAGTTGCAGCAGCAGGGCTGGATCGTCGAACGGACGCGTTGTGGTATAGATCACATGGCCCTTGATACCGCCGTTTTCGCCAGGCGCAAACGGCTTCATTGCAAATTCGATGAAACTGTTCTGGCCCAGCAATCCTTGCCAACCCTGAGTGGTTGCCCATGGCGGATCGACGCGGCCGCTCGACCCGGCATTGCCGCTCGACGGATCGAAGGAACCTGTGCCGGTGCAGTCGGCATCCGCGCAGTAGCGCGCCCCAGGAACCCGCAGATCCGCAGGCAGGTGGGCGGTCGGTGATTCTATGGTGTTCGCCAGGTGGTTCGCGATGGTCGAGCTGCCGCCGCCGGTGGTGCCGTCTACCGGGCCGCCGGTGTCATATACGACGTGCACGCCTGACAGCTTGTAGCGCGCGCTATCGGTATCGACCACCAGCCAGTTCAAGGACGGGAAGACTTCGTTGAAGCCGACATAGCCGGCCATGTCAGTATTGTTGAAGCCGTTGTAGCTGCCATCACGGTAGCGTATGTTGTACGGCACCAGCGGCAGTCCGGGTTCGCTTTCCTGTGACACGCCATCCCCGTTCTGGTCGAGGAATACCCGGCCGTAGAGATTGGTGCGCCATTGCGTCACCGGAACCTCAAGCGGGGTGGCGGCACTGCTGCCGGGGCCAGTGGCCACAGCCTTGATCGGCGTGGACAGGCCGTCGACGAGCAGGTCGTTCCACTGGTCGAAGACAGTGACTCTCAGATTGCCCAAGGGAATACCTGTGAACGCAAAGGTGCCGTCAGGATTGCATTTGGTGAAGGCAAAATCGTCACTGTCCGGCGCGCCCAGGCTCACGTAGCACTGCGCGAAGGCGTAGGCGTCATAGCTGCCGCTGCTGTAGACCCGCTGATCGGGCGTGCGGCTCATGCGTGTGTTGGTCACCATGCCGTAGAAGTTGCCGCTGCAGTTGCCCGCTGTTGCGCAGATGGCATTCTTGCGGTCATTGATGATTTTCGGGTTGGCGAAACCCATGGCGACGTGGTAGCCGCCGGGCCCGAATTCCTGAAAGTAGGCAGGCTCGCCGGCCTTGATGAACGCCTCGATGGCCTTGGTGCCGTCTAGCGTGTTCGTCTGCAACCACTCTTCGCCGCGCGCAATGCGGTCAGCACCCGGCGACCCCATCACTTCGTACAGACCGGGATACATGTTGGCGATGATGGCGTGTCCGGCAAGAGGAGACAGGGTCTTTCCGTCAGACTCATATTTCGGGCAGGTCGAAATCACGCCCACCAGTCCGTCATTCTTGTGCGAAATCGGGCAAGCATCGAGACCTGTGGCCGGGTCGATCGTGCCCGCCAGCGAATTGGACACCGGCATGCCGAACATGTCGTAGGTAATTTGCCCGGATGAATCGCCCATCATGCCGGCCTGGTCAAGCAGCACGAGGTTGAAGCCGCCCAGGCCGGGCTCGTTGGGCGCCAGTACATCGATACCCCCGCCGGTATCGACCTCACCGTTGAGCGGCGAGTCGTCCTCGAACACGAACACCGCGATCTTCGCGGTTTCCAGTGGCGTTTTTTGCACGTTTACATCGACGGCTGTCTGTCCTGCAGCGATCTGCGCACCGCTCATGGTGTGGCCGTTGCTTCCGTCAACGACCGGATTGGCAGCGTCGCCCGGCAGGATGGAGATGTAGTAGCGTTTCAGCGGGTCGAGGTGAACCTGGCTCGGGTTCACTTCGGCCTGCTGACTAACACCTGTTCTGCATGCACCGTTGCCAATGTCGCACACGGCAGGCACGCCCAGGAGAGTCTGTCCCGATTCGCACGAGACGGTGCCAACGCAGCCCTGCGCCACCACCGGCATAGTGCTGGTGTGGAAATTAACGGCCAGGTTACGAACGGCAGCGGTGCTGCTAGTGGTTTCGATTTTAGGGTCGATCAAGACGCTGCGGTCTTCCTGGATGATCCAGCGGTAGTCTGCGGGAAGCGCTTCACCGGTCTTGCCGTCCCTGAGAGTAACGGCAAGGTTGCTTGCGGCGCCAAAATTCACTGTTGCCGTAGCCGCACCACTAACCGTGTTTTGCGAGTTCGCCGCAGTATAGGTGAATGCGCACGATGCGCCAGAAGCCGTAACAGTGAACGACCCGTCGGGGTTAAGTATAACGCTGGAGCAGGTGCCGGCGCTTGAGAGAACCGCCTTCAATGGGAACCCAGAAGGATCCGTATCGTTCCCCAGCACGCCAGGCGGGCTGATCTGCAGGCGCGAGGCGATGTTGCTGGTGTAGCTGTCTGCGCTGGCAACGGGCGCTCCGCCCATGCACGAGCCCGTGCATTGAGCCAAATTGACCGTGGCAGTGAGTCCCGAAGAACAGGTCGTCCCGCTGACGGTGCCGTTGGCGCAGTAGCTGAAGGAGTCTGAAGTCACTCCTGCGCCTGGCGTATAGGTGAAGGTGCCGTCAGCATTGAGACTGACTGTGCTGCCAACGCCAGTCGGGGCGGTCAGCAACTGCACGCCGTACACACCGGTATCGTTGGCGATCAATCCCTTGGCCGCCTCGGCGACGGCAAGGGCGTTGCCCGCGACGAGAGAGTAGGAATCGGCACGCGCTACGGCCGCCGCCGGCGCAGGCGCAGCACCGCCGGCGACGTTAACATAGGTCTGCATGCCGCCGTCGCGCTGATTAGCCGTCGACAGGCTTAGCTGCCGGTCGAACACCGCGTAGGTGGCCGCATCATAGGTTCCGGCTGTGGTCTGCTTCGGCTGGATCGTCACGTCGTAGGTCTTGCCGGCGGCGAGGAACAGCGAACTCTGCACCTTGGGAACGCCGGGCAGCTTGTTGCCATCTTCGGCCAGCAGCGTCATGTTCGCGCCGACGACCGAGGGTATATGCATGCGCAGGCCAGCGTTGACAAAGCGCAACAGCACACGTCCGGTTGTGGCTGGCACGGGATCGCCAGCGATAGCGGGCGACAGGACGGACAGCGATGAATTGGCCGGATTAGAGCGATCAAAGGAAACACCGTTGATTAAGAAGTAGCGCGGGGTGTAGTTGACTGCGGGCGGGTAGCAGGTATGCACCGCCGGATTGCCACACTGACCGGTTTGCCCATTCCACACCAGCGCATCGCTGAAGCCCGCAGTGCGCACTGCGGTGTCAACCGCTGTGTTCTGCAGCGGATCAATTTCGCTCAATAGCAGCGCGGCGTCTTTATCGAAAGTCTGTCCCGGATAGTTGGCATCGGTCACCACCAGCACGCCGTACAGGCCCATCGGCCCCTGGATCGACGGCTGCGTGCCGGACTGAATCAGGTAGGTACCGGGGCGAAGGTTGACTGCCGTCCAGGTCAGGTTGGCGCTGCTCCCGGCAGCGACCTCGGTCGCAAAGGAACGCACGCGATCTGCCTGGGTGGGCGGCGTAAACACGGGGTCGCCCGGATTGGTGGTGCCCAATGTTCCTGGCCATGTCGTCCCCTGCGGCACATGCGCCGGACTCGGCATCCGGGCCGGCGCTGCGCCAAGGCCGCCACCGAGCTGTCCGACAATCACCAGCGAAGTCGGCACAGAGTTGGTTCCGGTGCCCGCCGTAAAGCTCAGGTTATTGTTCAGCGTGATGGTCAACGCCTCGCCGCTCGGTACCGTGATCAGCGGCGGTTGCCACACACCACCCGCTTGCGCCACACCGTTGGCGGCCGTACAAGAAACCCCGGCTGAAACGGCGCCGCAGCTGTAGCCCCACATCGGCACCGTTTGCCCGTCCGGCAAAGTGGTGGTCGTCGGCGCCGCGGTCAGAGTGACAGCGCTGTCCGCGAGCGAAACGCCGCTCGCCAGCAGGAGAATAGAGGCGGTAAGTCCAGCCTTAATCAGGTTCATCTTAATCGTATTTGCTCTCATAGTTTTCTCCTGGTTCTCTAGTTCGCTTCGATGATGCTGAAGACCCATGGGTCCACGAGCATCATCATCATCATTCCGCCGGGAAAGGCGTTGTTGGTCGTGATCTCGCGCTCGTTATGCGAGTGCCACATGTATGCAAAGCCGGCTTCGTCTGTCGGGCTGTTGCCTACCGTTCCGGACGGCGGAATTGGTGTGCTGCCGACCGCACGTGCCGTTGCTTCCGGACCGAGATAGGGACTGCCGCCATACCAAGCGCCATTGGCCAGGATGTTGGGGTCAGGCAGGGTGACGGGACCGCCGCTGCCGACTTGGCCGAAGGGTTTGGATTCCAGCGCCTTTTCATGGTCGGCGCACCATTCGTAGTAGTTGGGTGCAGTGGGCAGCGCGCCACTGCCGGTGGTGTAGTAGCCATTCGCATCCGGGCTGCACGGCTCGGTGTGACCTGCCGTGTGCGCGTAGACATCCCAGTTCAGGCCCTTGCCGGTCCATTGAAAGATTCCGTCAAGCGTCTGGCCCGGCGTGGTGGTGGTGGTGAACAGCAAGGGACCCGCGAGCTTGTTCGTTGCGGCGGTCAACAGCAGATTGCCGTCACGCGCCAGCACGCGCACGTGATTACCGTGCTCGTGGAACGGGTGCTGCCAGCGGCCGGTGCCGATGACTCGCAGCAGCACGAGTTCGCCGGGGTGCATGTGCGGATTGCCGTTGTAAGGCTGGTGCGGGAATTGCACTGCATAGTTAGGTTCCATCAGGTCAGGCATCGAGCGGCCGTTGACCATGAAGTACGCCGGCACATATGGCTCGGTGGCGACAACCATGCAGCCGGTTGGCAGCGTGCACTTCGTTGCCTTCTGCTCGTCGGCAAAAACCTGCTGTTGGGCCTGGCTGTGGATCATGGGGTCGATTTCGGAAAACTGGAACAGGTACTCGCGGTCATAGCAGGCTGCCGGGTGGTTGTACGCGGCCGCGGCGAGACGGAAGTCCGGCTGCCCGCTTGGCAATGTCGCAGCCGACCCGGTAGTGTGCGTGTGGCAGGTGTCGGGCAGATTGGCTTGCGTCGCGTAGCCAGTCGGTACGCTGCCACCGAGCGCCGGCAAGACGATAATGGCGCCGTAAAGGCCCATCTCAATCTGCAGATCACCCTGCGTGCCGCTGTAGTAAGTGTGCGTGCCGGGCGTGTCGGCCACGAAGGAGTAGGTCACAGTCCCGAGATTCGCCGCCTCTCGCGTGAGGAGACCGGCGGCTCCACCGCTGGCTGTCACGCTAAAGCCCGGGAACAGAATCGAGGTGTTGCCCGCAGCTGCCGGCAGGTTGTTATGCAAAGTGACTGTCACGCTATCACCCTGATTCACGATCAGGGTGGGTCCGGGGAGCTGCATCACCCCGGCCGTGCAACTGGCGCCCGTGATCGTCGCCGGCGCGTATCCACCCGGTGCAGTATTACAGCCATAGCCCCAGGAATAGATGCTCGATCCGTCGGGCTGGCTGATGTAACCCGGTGCGGCGGTCAGATCGAAACTCGGCCCGGTGATGCCGGGGGCGGCCGCCTGAGCGCTTGAGACGAGCAGTGAAGCAATAGCCGCCGCAGCCAGCAAGACAAGCTTTGCGATCCGGTTTTTGTTGGTCCGGTTGTTGTTGATCCGGGTCATGTGTGTAATGTGACGCATAGCTATTCTCCTATGTGCTGTTGCCGCAGGCCTTGGTCAAAGTATGTGTATTTCGGTCATCATCCCGCCAAAATTTTCGGCGTCGTTCGACAGGTGGTCGAGCTGTGGCGTGTAGAGGTAGAAAACCGAACCGGACGGATATTTCGTGGTGTCCGTGGCATCCAGGATCACGTCGAGCGACTCGCCGCCACCGAGGGTGATCGAGTTCGTGTCGTAGGCCATGTTGTTGCCGTCCTGATCGCGCAACAACCTGGCGTTGATGCCGATCACGCGCATCGGAATGCCGAGCGAGGCCAACGTATGGAACTCTGAAACGTTAAGGTCCGAGATGCGCAGCAGCGCCCTGCCCCCTGCCGGAATGTTGATCAGTGCCCGCAGCGGCTGAGAAAAACGTGACACGCCGTCCGCCGCCTGCGTACTCAACGGTTGCGGATTGATCGTATCCGGGTAGCTCCTCCCGTTCAGCAGGAAGTACTTGTCCTTCAGGTCGACGAAGGTTTCAGGATTAAAGGTCATGCCGACAAAGTGGAAGTTCGGATCAAAGCCGTGCATCTGGAGCGGATACTCGACGTCGTAGGCAGTCGATCCGTCACCGTCGTTGTAGGCATACATCTTGTTGGCTGCACGTGTGACGGCATTGCTGGGTGGCAGCGGCGCCGCACAAAGAATGTCACCGCACTTGGTGCGCGGATCAGCCTGCTGCGCAACCAGTCCGTTGTACAGAGAGCTTCCCACAGGCACCCGATTTTGCCGCGGCCGCACGTAGATCTGCCCCACCATGCCCATCTGCAGATGCTCGGGCGGGGTGATGTGACAGTGCCAGAAATAGGTTCCCGCGTCGGGCGCGAGGTAGTAGTAGGTGAAGCTGCCGCCAATGTTAATGGCGGCCGAGGCATCCGGCACACCGTCGAAAAACGCGGAGGCATTGGCATAGCCGTGGAAGTGCACCGTGTGCTGCTCGAACAGATCCGGCCGCATTATCTGGCCAACATTGGTCAGCGTGAGGAAAAGCTCATCATCTTCGTCCATCGCCATGGTCGGCCCCGGAATGCTGCCATTCAGGACTCCGACGTCCATGATCGGTCGCGGATCGACATGCCCCGTCAGCTGACCGGACGGCACGGATAATGGATCGGGTACCAGGCCAACTGCGCCGTTGAAGGAAGTAGTAGCCGGATCGCCAATCACAGACGAGTCGCCGACACTGTTAAACAGTATCGCCGGTTTCGTGCCAGGGAGGCCATTGCGAATATCGGCGAGACCAGAGAGAGGCCCGAATGCAAACAGATAGGTCTGCGTGCCATCGGCCATCGTCGCAAAACCATCTCCGCCCGAGAGTTGCTGACATTTGATAAACCCGGGATGGGCTGGATCTGCAACCAGGTTACCCAGGGAATCGAGGACTTGGGCAGTGGGGTGCAGGCTCGTTGTGTTGGGGCATTGAACCCTGAAAGACGAGCCGACGGCAGGCACCGCCGAAATAATAAGCAGAAACGCGGCTAATCCGCGGCAGTAACACAATACCCTATACATGATGGCCTCCATTCTGGTTTGCCGGTGCAAGTGGAACCGGTAATCAAAAAGCTTCAATACATGACAAAATCACCAGTCCCCGATACAGAACCAGGCACTTGAGTGAAACCCAACGTTGGAACTATTGTTAAGGAAAAGTCAGATTCCCGCAGCGCGGTCAATCCTGTATTTACCCAGGGACTGCACATCAATTCTGAGTGGGGTCAATACTGTAGATAAATTCTCATCAGGTCGGTGTTAACGAACTGAAGTCTTCAACCTGACACCGTGACGGACCACGCCTTGAGATCCCGGGTTAACAAACGGAAAAATAATTACTTCAGATAACCAGGCTCACCATTTTTGGCGGGGGCTAATTGCATGACAGCAGATGGGGGACAGGTCGATAAGCCAGCACGTATATACGACTATGCCAGAGGTTCAAGTGTCTCGCATTCGCCCCTTGTTTATAACTGCAGAAATCACTGGAAGGACGCTACGATAAACATGCACCAAGCCTCTTTAAAAACTGTAGTTTTCAGTTTCAAAGGTCGACTTTGTACTGCCGATAGAAGTCCAGAACCTTGGGCACATAATCCCTGGTCTCGGGTATCGGCGGGATGCGATTGCCACTCCTGACAACAGCATTCTCGCCGGCGTTATAGGCAGCAAGGGCGAGGCTCACATCGCCATTAAACAGTTTCAGCAAATAGCTCAGATACTGTGCGCCGCCATTAATATTTTGCTCTGGATTAAAGGAATCGGCCACGCCATAGCGCCTAGCCGTCATTGGCATGAGCTGCATCAGTCCGGTCGCGCCCGCCCTTGAAACGGCTTTTGGATTGTAGCGCGACTCCACCGAGATCACGGCGTGAAGCAGGGCGCCTTCCAGACCATAGGTGCGTGCAGCAATCGCCACGATGTGGTTGTACTGTGCTTTGTTGGCGAGGATTGGAAGTGTTGGTTTCTGCACAGCAATTGGTGGCGCCGCACGCGCATTGTCTACCGGATCGGCGATCAGCACCTCATATCCGTCATCCGAAGGCACGTTGCTAAGGCTCACCGAGCCATCCTCGGCGGTATGGACGTAAACACTGGCTGCTGTAATCCGAATTAGACCGTACCCAAGCAGAAATAATACTAGCGTGTATTTAATAGTTTTCATCTCACTCTCCCTGTAGTAACTTACTCTGAATAAACCTAACGCAAGCCGGCAATGAGTCGCAATACACTGAACACTGCATACATGGATAGGGCTTTCGTGGTGTTGCTAATGCTGGTCTGCCAGTAGGCTTTAAGCCGCGCTTCATCCTTTGTTAAGAGCACTATCTGGACAGTAATCCCTTCTCAATTGCGTAGGCAGTCAGCATCGATGCATTGTGCATATCGAGTTTCTTCATCAGATTGGAACGGTGCTTTTCCACTGTCTTGACACTCAGGCAGTAATATTCGGCAATGTATTTGTTCGGGTGCCCTTCGGCCACCAGCTTCAACACTTCCCGCTCCCGGTGCGTCAGCGTGTCCCACATGCTTGTTTCGGTCGTACCATTTCGGGTGCCGAGATAGCCATTTATTACTTTTTCCGAGATGTCAGGGCTAAGATAGGATTTGCCGTTCAGCACGCTGCGAATCGCCACGCGCAATTCTTCGTGAGTCGCATCCTTGAGAATATAACCGTCAGCGCCCGCACGCAGGCTTTCGTGGATGTATTCCTCGGTCTTATGGATGGTCAGAACCAGCACCCGCGTTTCCGGGTAACGTCGCTTGATGTCCAATATGGCTTCAATGCCGTTCATCCCGGGCATGTTCAGATCCATCAACACCAGGTGGGGCGATAGCACCCCCACTGCCTGGATCGCATCGCGACCATTGATCGCCTCACCGACAATCTCGATATCCGAATCCTTCGACAGCAATGCACGCAACCCAGCCCTCAGCAGCGTGTGGTCTTCTACAATCAGCAGGCGATACTTATTATTCACCTTACACCCCCTATGAATATTCCTTGATTACGCGTTATCCGTCACGGTTTCCTGGACGGCCTTGAGCTATAACGCATAGGCGTGCTCATGAACACCCAGTCGCTGTATTTTTTCCTGTCCTCGAAACTGGCATCGGCAAGACTGAAGTTGTGTTTCTTTACCGGTTCCTCTTCCGACAGACTATAGATCCCGAATATTTCCCCGCTCTGTCCCTTAAGCAGTCCCCATTTCGAACTGCCGCTAATCGGATCGTCATAAATCTTCCTCAAATAACGCTGTGTGTCCGGATAGCGAGGATCTTTTAGCAAGTCTTCAAGACTCATTGGAAATCGTAATGAACCAGGCTGCGCATGTCTGGCATATTGATTGATCGCGCGGCGAAACTGGTCACCAACAAACAGCAATTCCTGTTCCTTTGCACGCTGCATTTCCATGTGCCACACCTGCACTGTTGATACAAGCACAACACCCATGATCGCAATGATGAGCAATAGCGCGAGATAGCCAAACCCTGCAGCGGCAGATGGAACTGGCGGGTAGTTGTTGGTGCGCCCTGCATTCTTGTTCATGTCGAATTCACCAGGTCTTGTATTCCGAACCATCTCGCGCTACTCCCTCTGCACCGCTTTTAACGTCATACACACCACCCTTTTCCGGGACATCGGGAGGCACGATAATCCATGTCGTATTACTGCTTGTAATGGGGTCGAGGGGGAGGTTGCGCAAGTACTTCTTGCTGACCAACATCTCGAGCGCATCGGGATATTTACCGTTGTCGCCGTAATATTTGTCCAATGCCTGCCGCGTCAGGGAAAGGTTCTCGCGCAGCACGGTCTCTCTGGAGGTCTCGATGCTGTGAAAGTAACGAGGTGCGGCCAGACTCAACAGCAGCACGATGATCGCCATCACCACCAACAGCTCGATCAGGGTAAAGCCCGGTACTTTTCTATGTCGGAACGTGGTCACAATTACCCTCACCATTTTCTGTAGTTAATGCCATTTAGGCCGACATCGGTCGACAATGAATAAACGTCGAAGATATCTTCGCCCTCCTGCGGCTCATCAGCGCTACTGGCATAGCTTCTTTTGCCCCAGGTTTCCGCATCGTCTTCGGCCGGTTCGTTGAACATCGGGTCGCGTGGTATGCGCCGCATAAAATAAATCTTCCCTTTTTTGTCAGGATCAGTCTCATCGGGGACCCCTTCCACCAGCGCCTTGAGCGAAGGCGGATAGCCCGATTGCAGCAAAGAGCTTTTCACGCGACCTTCGACAACTGCCTGTTTGTAGGCATCCAGCGCGCTGCGAATCTGCCGCAAGGCCAGACGAAGATTCTGCTCTTTTTCGCGCTTTACGATTAACTCCGTCATTGGCAAAGCAAGGCTTGCCAGCAAACCGACGATCGCCACTGTCACCACCAGCTCAATCAGCGTGAATCCGCAATGAATGCGCCTGATCATTGCGTCACCGTTACGGAATAAGGCGCGGGGGCAGTCAGTGCCAGCGCGCCACCGCCGGTTGCGGCCGCATTGAAATTTCTGACCAATATTTGCGACGATGACGCCGCACCGGTCACTTCGAATACGACCGTGACGATGCTGCCTCCCCCGCTTGCTTCGCCCTTGCCCGTTCCGGACAATCCAACCTGTATCGTGCCATTCTTCTGGTTAATCAATTTAACGAAGTTGGTCTGATCATCGTTCTGTCTCATCGCATTTTCTTCTATTACCTCAACTGCTTTCAGCACGGATGGGTCATAGGCCACCTGGAAGCCCAGGCTCTTTGCCCCGAGTGGTGCAGAGTTATTGAGCGTCAGGCTGATCCTGTCACCAACCCGCGCCTGGTCGGGACCGGACCAGGACAGTACCGCCGTCGATAATTTCGCCTCGACCACAGGCTTGTAAGCCGCGCTGGGCGGCGCATTGCCTGGTGCCGGCTGGACACTCGTTGCCGGCGATGCTGGCGGGGCACTGCCAAATCCGACGCTGCCCAGCGATTTCATGACGAAAGAATTGCTGCGCAAGTTCGATTCCGTGCCAGACCAATATTCCACTTCGCGCGCGTCCGGATAGAAATTTTTTCCGACGATACGGGGCGTGATAGAAAGAACGATTTCTGTCTTACCGGTCTCATCCTTATGACTGGAAAACAGACGCCCGAGAACCGGCATTTGGCCAAGACCAGGCACCTTGTCTGCGGTTTTTCGATCCTGATCATTGATCAGGCCGGCTAGAATCTGTGTTTCTCCATCCTTGAGACGCAGAACGGTCGAGGCATTGCGCGTTCCTATCTGGTATGCCTGCGTCCCTGATGACGGAATGTTGATCTGCTTGACGATGGAGCTCACATCGAGATTAATCTTGATCGAAACATCGTTGTCGAGGTGTATCTCCGGTTCGACCTCGAGCTTCATGCCCACATCCAGATACTGGACGCTGCCGGTAACGACTGGTGACCCGGTCGCAAGCGGTGTTACAGCGTTGGTGATGACCGGCACACGGTCACCGATCATGATCTTGGCCTTTTCGTGGTTGCGTACTCGTATGCGCGGACTGGCGAGCAGATTGGTGTTGCCGTCCTGCAGCATCAAGTTCAGCGTTGCACTCAACGAGCTCGCCACCAAATCATTGCTGCTCAGCTCCCGCAGCTGTCCCAGGGTGTTGGCAGTACCCGGCGTACTCAGTGCGAAGCTGCTTGGCCACTTGATCCCCAGTTCGCTTAAGCGCGAAGTGCTCACTTCCAGAACTTCCACTTCCAGCATGACTTCGGGGTCGGGTACATCCTGATCTGCTATCATTTTCTCTGCCAGACGGATGGCTTCCGGTGTATCACGCATGACGATAGAGTTGGTTTTTTCATTCACCAGAATATCCTTGGTCTTGAGCAGCGTCTTAAGCAGCGTCAGCATCTGCTTGGGGTCGGCATTAGTGAGATGAAAGCTCCTGATCTTCAGATCCTGGTAATCCTTGAGTTTGGCCGGCGTATTTGGATAGACAAACACCGTGTTGTCGCTGATGATTTTTTTCTCCAGTTGGCTCTGTAGCAGGATAAGATCAATCGCATCCTCAACCGAAACATCCCTGACGAATATCGAAGTCTTGAGGTCAGCCCTCACATCTTTGTCGAGAAGCACATTAATGCCGCTGGTACGCGACAGCGCCTCGAATACCATTTTCAGATTGGCGTCACGAAATTGCAGGGTTACCGGTTTCCTGAATTGCGCCTGCAGTGTAGGCTCGGTCAACAGCGCTTTCGCTGCCTGCTCCTCGATCTGGCGCTGCAACAAAATCGCGTGGGCGCTTCTCGGGTTCTCCAGCAGGACCGGCTTGAGAGCTGCACGAGCTTCGTCCATATCACCCTTTTTCAGGATAGCGGCCGCCTCGGCAATAATCCTGGCGTGACGCCGGTCCATATCCAGCAATGCCATACCAGCCTTGACCACGCTGCTGTCGGGATCGATGCGCAAAGCATGATCATAAATTTTCTGTGCCTCGTCGAAATGTTCAAGGGTGCGTTCATTGTTCGCGTTCACCAGCATGTTTCTGATGACCTGTTCGCGATTGCGCGCCAGTGCAGTGCGATAGGACAGATTTTTGGGGTCAGCCTTGCTGGCTTCCGCCAGTTTTACCAGCCCCTCTTCGCTGCGCCCTTCCTCCAGCAGAGTCATTCCCTCTTCATGTAAGCGCTGCCCGGCACAACCCGCAAGTATGGCCACTGCAAGCAGAAATAACGTGGCGTTGCGCTTGAATTGCATGTTCAATCTGTGCATGTCCCATTCTCCCTGGCTGCGGCATTCATAATGAACTGCCGGTATTTATTGACTGCTTGATATTGAGCGGCAGGTAAGTCACTTCCACTACGCCGTCCCCCACGCTATCGATGCGGTAGGTGTTTTCAATCACGTCTCCCACAGAAACGGTATAGACATGGTCCCCCTTGACCAGCATGATGACCTTCCCCTGCACCTCCTCGTAAAGCCCGAGATAGGTAAACGGTACGGGGGGCGCTGTTGGTGGCGGTGGCGGCAGCGGCTTAACAGGAGGTGGCGGTGGCGGCGGTACATACCACGATGTCGCACCAAATGCGTTGCCGACTCTCTCCTTTCCTTTCTTCTTGTTCGCGCGCTGATCCAGCCGTTCGAGCTCAACGCGAGTTTCGTCCGGCGCACGCGGAGCGGCGCTTTTGTGACGCGAGGAAGGAGCCTTGTCCGGTTTTTCCGAATGTATCTGCGGCATTTTTTCCTCCCCCCAACAGCTGCCGGGAATCACTGTCAGGACTATTGCCAGCAGTGATAAACCTGTGAACACCCGGTTGCCCAATGGCAGCAACCCGCACATTCTCATGATGCCTGTTCCAGATAGAGCACCAGCTTGATCTTGGCTTCCACGTCCGGATCGGCAACTTTCTGGCGCTCGAATTGCACGTTTTCCAGCGCGACGACCGGAAGCGCATCCGGCAAATCGGTCAGAAACTGGCGAATCTTCGGATACGGCCCCTTTACCGGGAAAGTCATTTGATAGCGCACCAGTTTTCCCACCCTGTCGCGCGTCGCCTTGTATTCACCATCATTCAGGCTGAGTCCGCGGTTGGTCGCCAGCGCCAACAGTTTCCCCAGCCACTGCGATGAATTCCCCTCTGTCGGAAATTTTTCATAAAAAACAGTAAGTTGATCTTCCGCGCTGAGCGTCGAGCCGTTCAGCGACTTGCTGTCCAACGCGAGTTGTTCATTCAGCGCAACCGCGCCTTGGCGTGCTCTATCCAGCCGCGCCTGTTCTGGGCGAATGGCCGAAAAAAAGAATGCCGCGCTAACTGCAAATATGCCGACAGCCAGCATCCCGGGCCAGCCCATGCGTCGAAGCCAGCGCCTCAATACCAAGCGCACGCGGTTCCACAATGACAGCACGGAGGAAGCCCCTGAGCGGGGTGAGACTGGCTGGCGGCGCAGGCTGCCAAGCAAGTTCTTCACAGCCTGCCCCTTGGCGTGCCAGACAACACCCAGCGAACCGGGAAGACTCAGCCAGTATTGCGATGTTCTGCGCAGCCGGTGCCACAAAAGCAACGCAGGCGAAGTGCCGGCGTCCTGCGAGGCTGACCGCCGCAGACTGACAGGCTGTGGCTTCATGACTTGACCCTCCAGATGGCCAGCAACACAAAGCGCACCGGCTTTTCAGGGTCCTGCTGTTGAATATGGTGGCTTTGCAGATAGACAGTTCCGAACAGGCCGCGATTTTCAAGCTGGCTGATGTAATCAAGCATCGCCGCAATATTTTTCGCCTCGCCGCTGATTTTGACCAGTTTTTTTTCGGAGTCCGGCTCCAGCGACAGCAAGGCCACGCCTTTACCGCCAGTCGACTCTATCGTCTGTAACAAACCATACCAAGGCAGACTGAGCTGGCGCAGCACCTCGTTGGCACGCTTCACCTCCAGTGCCAGGTTGACTGCCGTATGCTCACCCGACCGGTTTCTTGGCGACTGCCGCTGCGCGGCACGTTCGATCAGCTCTGTTTTTGACTCCCAGAGATCGGCTTCAGCGCTTAAGGCATGGTATTGGATACCGCTCACAACCAGTATCGCCAGGGCCAGTGCGAGCAGGGGCAAGCCCCCCCAGGGGAAAGGCTTGGCGCTGCGCTGATAATCAAGGCGAAGTTTTGACATCATCTTCATCCGCTTAAGGCCATGGCAAAGCGCCCCTCGTATTCCGGCGCAAGGGCAGGACGCACCAGCGGCTGCATATGGCTGATTTGCCAACGTCCGTTTTCTGGCAACGCAGCCGTTCCAAGTTCTGGAGCCCACAGGAATACCGTGGGGGTGTCGGCATTTGCTTCAGCCAGGTATGCTTCTCGTTCCAGTAGCAGCAGCAGTGCGTTGCGCCAGTCGCTGCCAATTCTCATGGTCCGCACCTTGAGCCAGCACCCGTGCTGCAGCAAGGCGAGACATAAACAACCCGGTTCAACCAGCGCAAGCCATGCGCTGCTGTTTTTCAAAGCCGAATAGCGATTGTTGTATGCGGCCATCAACCGTGGCTGGATCGAGTTGAGCACCACGCCGTTGCGTTCGAATACATCGCGCAATGCCGCCAGCAAACGCTTGTCCACGGCGCTGGCAAGTTGCGGCAGGCCAGTGCGCCCCGGACTCAGGCGCACTTCCCACTGCTCCACATCTGTACCGTATAGCTGCCTGAAACAGTGTCGCGCGTACGCCTGTTCTTCCGCCGCATTGCTCAACGTGTCACTCCATGGCACCAGGGTATAGCGCATAAAATGGTTGGACAGAATCACCTGCGCGGCTGTCTTGCGTGCAAGCGATCGCGGCACCTCTGTCTCAAGTGTCTTGATCGCTGCTTCCCATGATGCCTCGCCGCCTGCTGATGGAGCGCAATCAATGACAGTTTTCATGTCGACACGAGGTGTCAGACCGCGTTTGGTCAGCGCCCACCCGAGGCGTAACAGCACCAGCTGCTCAGGCGCCAGAACAACGCGCAACTCATCACGCCACAAAGGTGACACGGTTGATCTCCTGTAATGTTGTTTCGCCCCGGCTCACCATCTCGACCGCGATTTCGCGCAGAAAGCGCGTTCCATTTTGCCGCGCTGCCTCGCGGATGAGGCGGACCGGCTCACGCGCAATGATGAGCTCGCGAATCTGGTCAGTGAGCACAAGAATCTCGCCGATTGCACGCCGCCCCTTGAAGCCGGTGCCTCGGCATTGTCCGCAGCCAAGGCCGGCACGAAAGTGCATTGCCGCCGCTTCATGCTGCTTGATGCCTGAATCGGCGAGCAACTGCTGGTCGGGCACCTGTTCCATAGCGCAGTGAGTGCAGTTCACTCGCACCAGCCGCTGCGCCATGATGCCGTTCAGGGCGGAAACGAAGCTGTATGGATCAACACCCATGTGCATGAAGCGGCCGAGCACGTCAAACACGTTATTCGCGTGCACCGTGGTGAACACCAGGTGGCCTGTCAGCGCAGACTGCACAGCGATCTGCGCTGTTTCCGGATCGCGGATTTCGCCGACCATGATCTTGTCCGGATCGTGGCGCAGGATGGAACGCAGGCCGCGCGCGAAGGTCAGTCCTTTTTTCTCGTTCACCGGAATTTGAAGCACACCCGGCAGTTGATACTCGACCGGGTCCTCGATGGTGATGATCTTGTCCTGGCCGTTGTTGATTTCAGAGATCGCCGCATACAATGTCGTGGTCTTGCCGCTGCCGGTTGGGCCTGTCACAAGCAACATGCCGTAGGGCGCGCCGGAAAGCCGGTGCAGCACGCCAATGGATGCATCGTCAAAACCGAGATAGGCTAGGCGCAGTCCTTTGATCTGGTCTGTCAGGGTTTGTTTGTCGAGTATGCGCAGCACCGCGTCTTCGCCGAAGATGCTGGGCATGATGGAGACGCGAAAATCCACTTCGTGCCCGCGCAATCTGACCCTGAAACGCCCATCCTGCGGCACGCGCCGCTCGGCGATGTCGAGTTCCGACATCACCTTGATTCGCGAAATCACCTGTTCCGCCAACGCCAGCCCGGCTACCGAGCCGATGGAGGTGAGCACGCCGTCGACGCGGTACTTGATGGTCAGACCCGCTGGGCCGGTTTCGAGGTGGATATCACTGGCGGCAATTTTCAGCGCGTCATACACCGTCGAATTCACCAGTTTGACCACTGGGCTGGTGTCTTCACTGATGGTCTTGAATGAGAGTTCATCGCCCTCGGCTCCGGCTGAGGCAGCCATCTCATTCACCGGCAGCAGGCTGTCCATGGCGTGCAATGTCTCTTCATGGCGCGCCAGGTAAGCCGCTATATCCGCGCGGTGGGCGAGTCCCCAGTCAAAGGGAAAAGCAATGCGCTGCTCCACCCACCCCTGCAGTGACACGTCGAAAGGATCGCTCATCACTAGGATCAGGCGGCCCCCATCTTCACGCAGCACAATGCATTCGCGTTCAACCGCCTCGGCAAAAGGCAGCACGTCGAAGGCAGAGGCAAGGCGATGCAAATCGTCCATCTCCAGCAGCGCATAGTGCAGTGTGCTGGCCAGGGCTTGCGTGAAGGATCTCGCATCCAGGCCCGACTGCTCTTCCAGCACTTCGATCATGCGGCGCTGCAGTGGCAGCGCTGCCGCCCGCGCCGCGCGCACCTGCTGCGGGGTAAAAATTATGGCTTCCGGCGATGTAAATGCTTCGGCGAGATTCATTGGATGCTCCCGGCGAGTTCAAAGATCGGCAAATACATGAGCACCACGATGCCGCCGATCAGCAGCCCGATAAAGACCATCAGCAGGGGTTCGAACAGCTTGGTGAAATGCTCCACCCAGCGTGCCGTTTCTTCCTCGTAGAAACCTGCAATGCGCTCCATCATCTCGCCCATCTTCCCGGTGCGCTCACCCACGCGCAGCATGCGCAGCGCAACTGGCGTGGTCAGCCCATTGCGTTCCATCGACTGCGAAATGCACTGGCCTTCGCGGATGCATTCTGCAGCCAGCGCCAATTGATTGTGCAGCGACAGTTGCAGCAAATCCGAAACCATCTTCAGCGCGGTTGTCACCGGCATGCCGCCGCGCAGCAACATACCCAGTGAGCGGTAAAACCGCGCCAGTTGATAGAGATGCAGGCGCGCACCGATGGCGGGAAGGCGCCATAAGGCAAGCGTCAGCCATTGTTTGAAAAATGGCCGGGTGAAAAGATAAAGCAGCGACACGATCAGCAGCAGCACTCCAACAAACAGACTCCCACCGTGGTCGCTGATGAACTGCCCCCAGCCCATCAACAGTCGCGACATTAAGGGCAAATCTCCGCCAATATCAGCATAAATATGGCTGAAGCGCGGCACAACATAGAGCATCAGAAAAACCATCACCAGCCCGCCGACACCGGCCAGTAACAATGGGTAGATCGATGCGCTGACCACTTGTTGCCGGACACCGTCCATCTGTGTTTGGTAGGTGACATATCGCGCCAGCGCTTCAGCCAGTGCGCCGGTTTTCTCGCTGGCGCGCACTGCTGCCACGTACAGCGGTGGGAAATCTGCGTCTGACTGCCGCAAAGCGTGGGACAGTGGATGACCTTCGTAGAGACTGGCAACGATTTGCTTCAGCGTCTTTTGTAGTTCCGGCCGCTGTTCCTTTTCAGCCAGCGTTTCCAGCGCTTCAACCAGGGCCAGACCGGCGTCCAGCAGCGCCAGCAATTCCTGGCTGAACAGCACCAGAGGAAACTTGGTTTTGCGCGGCTTACGCCAGACATGCCAGGACCGCTTGGCGTTGATCGCGATAACCGTATAACCCAGTGCGATAGCTTGCGCCGAGGCATCACCTGCATCAACGGCATCCACCGCGATAGCGGTCAACGCTTCGCTGCCGCGCAATGCTTTTATTTCGTAACGCATTTGTCTCTCCCTATGCGATCGCGATCCACCCTATTCGTTCGCGCGCATCACCAGTTCGTAATGTCAGCAGCCTCACCATCGCCGCCCAGTTGTCCATCCTTGCCATATGACAGGAGGTCATATTCGCTGTGCTCGCCAGGTATTTTGTAGACGTAAGGGTTGCCCCACGGATCAAGCGGAACCCCTTTTTTCAAATAGGGTCCGTCCCATCTGACTTCGCTTGCCGGGCGCGTAATCAGCACCGCCAGCCCGTCCTCCATTGACGGATAATGTCCGGTATCCAAACGGAACTGATCCAGCGACTTGTCCAGCGCATCGATTTGCGCACGTGCCACCTTGATTTGCGACTTGCCGATCTGGGAGAAATATTTTGGCCCCACGTATCCGGCAAGCAGTCCGATGATCACCATAACCACAAGCAGTTCCAGCAGCGTGAATCCCAGCACTGCAGTTGCCGCGCGGGGTAGTTTGGTATGACGTGATATAAAAAAATGAAATTCAGGCATCGTTAATTTTATTCCGCGATTAATTTTCATATTGCGAATACCTTATCCTGACGGGAGTCGGCTTTCTCTGGGTCGATGACTGTATTCATTTGTACCAGCCACACCGTATTTCCATCTGCGGTAATACATGCAGACTGTTCCAGGATAATTTACCGTTACCCACATGGATTTCTACATCCTGGACTCTTCCTCAATTACGCCTTACAGTATTTAGAGCTACGCCCTTGCATGTGCAGGCAATCACCAGCCGTTCAAGCCCTGAACCTGCATCCGTATGTTATGTAGGAAGTAAAACCGGGAACATCGGTCATCGGCAATGCATTGAAAAACGATAGGCAGGCGTGAAAGGGGGCTATCCGCACGACCACGAGACATATATGCGCGTACCTTGGCCGATTGCGGAATCAATCCGGTAAGTTCCACCCGAAAAATGTGCGCGCTCTTTCATGCTCAAAAGTCCGAGACCTTTGCCGAGAGAGCAGTAGCCGTCCCGATTTGCAGGATCGAATCCCTGTCCGTTATCCTCGATAGCTAGATGCAGCGAATCTCCTGCCTTAATGAGGCTGACCCTGATGTGATCGGCTTTGGAGTGCTTGATGATATTGCTGGTGGCTTCCTGCAGGATGCGGAAGATTGTAATTTTGATCGAATCGGGAATACTGCTTTCCTGAATCGTGAGATGCTTCTCGACCTTTATGCTGCGGCAGTTACGCTCAAGCTCACGAAAGAACCATGTCAGGGTTGCCAGGATGCCGAGATCGTCAAGCGTCGAGGGACGCAGATCCATGGCAATGCGGCGCAGTTCTCTGAACGCATCCTGAACCATTATTTTTTGCTGCTGTAGTGATTCATCCGCTTCAACGAGCGCATTCGTTTTCAGCAAAGAGGAGCATTCATCCAGCCCCAGCCTGATCATCGTCAATAGCTGACCCAAGCCGTCATGCAAGTCCGTAGCGATGCGCTGCCGCTCATTCTCCTGAGTCATCAAAATTTGTGCTGACAGGCGTCTCGCTTCATTCTGGGACGCACAAAGTGCTTCTCTCATCGCAGCGCTTACACCCGCTTGCTCGGGTTGCTCGGATTTCTCGGCGCACAATCCCTGACTGTCGCCTTTTATCGACATCGCACTGGATGCATGCTGATGATAATGTAGGTGGTCAAAACCCGACTCTGCATGCATTGCATTTCCCCCTTTATAGATTGCCCAAGATCAAGAAATACATGAATTTTACGGATGCACTGACTGATAAAGCAGACTACTCAGATGTGCTTAGTAATTATGCGCATAATAGTAGTAGGACAACTTTGAGAAATGAATAGGTAGATTGCTTATACAGAACTACGAAAAATCCTTAAAACCAGCCTGAGGCTGAAGCTATTTTGAATTTCAGGAAATATTGGGATAGGTGGGTCATGCGTACGGCATGAATGCACGGCTGCTAAAGCACGATGCAATTCTGCAGCAGCATGCCATTTTGCCATCACGAGAACACGCGCCCGTTGGAGCCCAGATAATTTGTAAAACTGGGTATCTTGATATGCTTCCGCATACCAGAGGACACCGAAAGTCGGTAGCGGAATTAGTACCGTAAGTAGTCCGGATGCGGGGGGAATGAATTGGAAAAAGGCAGATGCGAAGATGCTTCAATCTGCCCAGCCAATTGCAGCTTAAATGACAAAAAAAGACCGTGTTACAGCGAGAAAAGTTACAACAAATTCACGACTCATCCGGAAAACTCAAGTACGCAATGCATGCAAGACGATACGCATTTATTTTTCCGTTTGAAAAACTTAGCTTAACCCTCGAACGGGTGACGCAGCACGATCGTTTCATCACGATCCGGTCCTGTAGACACCATATCCACCGGAACTTCGCAAATCTCGCCCATGCGCTTCAGATAGTTACGCGCCTCAAGCGGCAGGTCTTCATAGCGCTTCACGCCCACTGTGCTGCCGCTCCAGCCTGGCATGTCTTCATACACCGGCTCGCAGCCGTCCAGTGCATCGGCGCCTACCGGAAGAATGTCGATAAATTTACCGTCAACTTTGTAACCCACGCACAGGCGCAGCGTCTGTACCCCATCCAGCACGTCCAGTTTGGTCACGCATAAACCGGATACGCCGTTGATCTGGATCGAACGCTTGAGTGCGGCCGCATCGAACCAGCCGCATCGACGCGCACGGCCTGTGGTGGAGCCGAACTCATGTCCTTTTTCGGCCATGTGTTTACCGGCTGGATCCTGCTTGGTTACAGCATCATACAATTCGGTCGGGAACGGGCCCGAGCCTACACGGGTAGTGTAGGCCTTGGTGATGCCCAATACATAGTGCAAGGTCTGCGGGCCTACACCTGCTCCGGCACATGCAGCACCTGCGATGCAGTTGCTGGAGGTTACAAACGGATAGGTACCGTGGTCGATATCCAGCAATGCGCCCTGAGCGCCTTCAAACAGCAGGTTCTGCCCGGCCTTGTTCGCTTCATACAGCGCGCGCGGCACGTCCATCACCAAGGGCTTCACACGCTCGGCCAACGCCAAGGCATCATCCAGCGTTTTCTGGAAATCCACCGTCGCGGCATTGAAATAATTTTTCAGCACAAAGTTGTGATAATCGAGTATCTCGCCCAGCTTGGCGGCCAGACGCTTGCGGTGGAACAAATCCTGCAAACGCACGCCGCGACGCGCAACCTTGTCTTCATAAGCTGGTCCGATACCGCGGCCGGTAGTGCCAATTTTGGCTGCGCCTTTGGCGATTTCGCGCGCCTGATCCAGCGCCACGTGATACGGCAGGATAAGCGGACACGCCTCGGAGATTCGCAGGCGGTTATAAACGTCAATGCCGGCCGCCTCAAGATTGTCCATCTCCTTGAGTAACGCTTCAGGTGACACAACCACGCCGTTACCGATATAACACATCACGTGATCGCGCAATATGCCGGAGGGAATCAGGTGCAACACCGTCTTTTTGCCGTTGACCACCAGGGTATGGCCGGCATTGTGGCCGCCCTGAAAGCGCACCACGCCATGCGAATGGTCAGTGAGCCAATCCACGATCTTGCCCTTGCCCTCATCACCCCATTGCGTACCGATTACTACGACGTTCTTTGCCATTGTAAATTCCTGATTTTTTTAACTTTTCAAATCAACCACGACCCACGCAGAATTACGCAAGATCAGTTCGCGGTCACAATTTAACTCACTGCGTAAAGCTGCATCCCCAAGTAAATCCACCACCACCGAATGTCCCTGACTGCGCAGTAGCGCAATGCTTGCATTCAGCGCTGCATCATTGCGGTGCGGGGCCAGAATACCTTTGGGCTGCGCCACAGCTGGCAGCAAACCAAGCAACTGACGCAAGTCCATGCTGAAGCCTGTGGCGGGTCGGGCACGACCAAAGCTCTTGCCCAGATCATCGTAACGTCCGCCCAGCGCAATCGCATCGTGACTACCGGAGTGATAAGCGGCAAATACCATGCCGCTGTGATAGTGATAGCCGCGCAACTCAGCCAGATCAATACCGACACTATGTGCCAGCGGTTGCAGCTGTGTTGCGGCCTGCTCCAATTCATTCAAGGCGGCACGCACTTCAGTGCAATCCGGCAATATTTTTCGCGCGCGCTGCAATACCTCGGTCGCACCGCCATAGAGATGCGTCAACGCCAACAGTGAAGTTTGCACATCATCAGTCAAGCCCGACACCAAGCCCTGCAACGCGGGTAAATCCTTGAGTTGCAGCGCGGAAAACAGCGCGGCTTCCAGTTCTGAACCGATTGCCCCACGCTTAACCAGTGCGCGAAATACTCCAACATGACCCAAGTCAAGGTGTACACCATCGATCCCCATCAATGCCAAGGCCTGCAGCATTAAGCGCTGTACTTCGAGGTCGCTCTCCAATCCACTGTGGCCATACAGCTCGGCACCAATCTGCAATGGTTCCCGGGTGCGCATCAAACCAGCCGGCTGGGTGTGCAAAACGCTGCCGGCATAACACAGGCGCGTAACACCCTGGCAATTGAGGAGATGCGCATCAATGCGCGCGACCTGCGGCGTGATGTCAGCGCGCAGTGCCATCGTGCGCCCGCTTAACTGGTCGACCAGTTTAAAGGTGCGCACATCCATATCCCGACTGTCATTTATCAACAACGATTCTGAATATTCAAGCATCGGTGGTACAACCAACTGATAGCCCGATAGCCGCAGCAACTCAATCATCTTGCTGCGCATGGCTTCAATCCGCCACGCCTCGTCCGGCAGCATGTCCTGTATATATTCCGGCAACAACCAATTCTGCATTATCTAATCCAATAAATCAGCAGCAAGCCGCCCAGCATCAAAGTCAGCCCGATAAAACGAGTTTGACCATCATGAAACTGAGCCAGCTTGCTTAACCCTGCCCGCCACGAAGCAGGAAACAGGAACGGCATCAGACCTTCAATTACCAGCATTAAGCCCAAAGCTGTCAGTAAATATTCAAGCATTGAAATTACTTGGCTGCCTTGCTGGAACTCTTCAGGTACTTGAAGAACGAAGAACTGGGGTCAATTACCATGACGTCACTCTTGTTCTTGAAACTTTGCTTGTAGGCTTCCATGCTGCGATAAAAGGCATAAAACTCCGCATTGCGCCCGAACGCCGAAGCGTAAAGTGCAGAAGCCTTGGCATCGCCATCACCTTTGATCTTTTGCGCATCGCGGTATGCATTGGCAAGTATGACCTCGCGCTGCCTGTCTGCGTCAGCGCGAATTTTTTCGCTTTCGGCATTTCCCGTCGCACGCAACTCGTTTGCCACGCGCTTGCGCTCGGCATCCATGCGGCGATATACCGAATCGCTGATTTCCATCGGATAATCAACACGCTTGAGGCGCACATCCATAACCTGTACACCAATCTTGCGCGCATCAGCATCGGCCTTCTCTCGCAGCACTTCCATGATCTTGTCGCGCTCGCCAGACACTACATCGCTGACACTACGCTTGCCGAATTCCTCGCGCATAATCGAATTCACCGTCTGCATCAAACGTGTCTGCGCAACCTGCTCGTCACCGCGCACGCTGATGTAGTACTGCTTCACGTTGTCTATACGCCATTTAACGAAGGAATCCACCATCACGTTTTTCTTCTCGGCCGTAATGAAACGCTCCGGCTCCACACTATCCATGGTCAGGATGCGCGAATCAAAAAAGCGTACGTTCTGTACCAGCGGCATCTTGAAATACAGACCGGGTTCGGTCTTTTCCCCCACCAGTTCACCCAGCTGCAAAACAATCGCGGTCTGGCGCTGGTCCACCACGAATATGCTCAAGTTGGCCAAAACAAGCACAAGAATTGTGCCTACCAAAAAATTTACCATATTGATTTTCATTGACGTGCCTCCCTGTCACGGCTGCGCAAGGAATCACGCACGCCGCGCGGCAAACCTGCCGCTTCTGTTGCTGGTGCCGCAGGAGCCGCTGCTGGCTCTGCGCTTCCTGCCGACAATGCGTCGGGCACTGGTTGGCCTGTGCTCTGTATCAGCTTGTCCAGGGGCAGATACAACAGACTGTTACCAGCTTTCTGATCCACCATGACCTTACTGCTGCTGGTCAATACCTGTTGCATCATGTCGATATACATACGTTCACGGGTTACCGTTGGCGCCTTTTCGTATTCAACCAGCACCTGCTTGAAACGACTGGCATCACCCTCGGCATTGGCTATCACGCGCTGGCGGTAACCTTCCGACTCCTCCTGCAGACGCGCTGCCGCACCCTTGGCTCTTGGCACCACATCATTCGCATATGCCTGGCCTTCATTCTTCTGGCGTTCTCTGTCCTGTCCGGCCTTCACTGCATCGTCAAACGCCGCCTGTACCTGCTCGGGTGGCTGTGCATTCTGCATGGTGACCTTGCTTACCAGTATGCCGGTCCTGTAGCGATCCAGAATATCCTGGATCAGCTTGGTGGTTGCTGCCGCCACCTGCTCGCGCCCTTCATACAGCACAAAGTCCATCTTGTTTTTACCGACGATTTCGCGAATTGCGGTTTCAGCTGCCTGGCGCACGTTTTCGTCCGGCTTGCGGTTGTTAAACAGATAATCTTTGGGATCTTTCAGAAAGTACTGAACGGCGAATTGAATGTCGATGATATTTTCATCCGCAGTCAGCATCAGCGATTCTTTCAGCATCTTGTTCTTGACGTTTTCACGGTAGCCGATTTCAACCGTTTTTACCTGGCTCACGCTCACCACCTCAACCGATTCAATCGGAAATGGCATATGCCAGCGCGGGCCAGGCTGAGTAGTATCAACATACTTGCCGAAACGCAGCACAACGCCACGCGAACTCGCGTCTACAATATAGAAGCCGCTGGCAATCCACAACAAGGCAACGATCAGCAGAATCAGACCGATGCCAACGCCGAAGCTTTGCGGCGCACCTGTGCCGCCGGCTTTATTTCCCGCCCCCTTGCCACCAAACAACTCGCTAATTTTCTTATTGAAGTTGCGCATCAGCTCGTCCAGATCAGGTGGACCACCGCTGTTTTTATTGCCCCATTGCGGATCATTTAATCCCATAGCAAATCTACCTTTTAATGTATCAGTCTAATGTATCAGTCGTTAAGCGGGTGCCACTGCCGAACTTGAACTTCCTGCTTTTTGGCATCGCGTACTTCAGCCAGCGCCCCGCGCAAATCATCCAGACCGGCGCCGGTTTTTGCACTCAGATTTATCGAAACTATTTTACCATATTCATCGCGCTTCACGCCCGCTGGCAAATCCTGCAGATCTATCTTGTTGTATACCAATATCTGCGGGATATTCTGCGCACCGATCTCGTGCAAAACCTTGTTTACCTCGGCAACCTGGTCATGCCGCTCGGGGCTGTTGGCATCAACCACATGCAGCAACAAATCCGCCATGGCAGTTTCTTCGAGGGTACTGCGAAACGCTGCCACCAAACCATGCGGCAAATGACGGATAAAGCCCACTGTATCGGACAATACTACCTGACCCTCGCCTTCGATAAAGACCCGCCTCGCTGTGGTATCCAGGGTGGCGAATAACTGATCTGCTGCATACACATTGGCATGGGTCAGCTTGTTAAACAGGGTGGATTTACCCGCATTGGTATAGCCTACGATGGACACCGACAAGACATCCGATCGATCGCGGGATTTGCGCAACACTTGGCGGTGTCGTCGAAGTTTTTCAAGACGCTCGTTCAACAAAACCACTCGCTTATCCAGCTTGCGCCTGTCCAGCTCCAGCTGTGTTTCGCCCGGACCGCGCGCGCCAACCGCAAATTTCTGCTGGCCCATGTCCTGATTCATACCGGCCAGACGCGAGGAAAGGTACTTGAGCTGCGCCAACTCTACCTGCACCTTGCCTTCGTGACTTTGCGCCCGCAATGCAAAAATATCCAGAATCAGCATGGTACGATCGATCACGCGGGCATTCAGCACTGCAGCCAGATTGCGCATCTGCGCCGGCGAAAGGTCGTGATTGAATATCACCAGCGGCACCTCCAGTTCCTCGACGATGGCGGCTATCTCGTCAACCTTGCCGCTGCCGGCAAACAGCTTGGGGTCGGGACGCTGCCGTTTGCCTGCCACCAAAGCGAGGCTCGTCACGCCGGCGCTCTCCACCAGAAGACGAAATTCTTCCAGGCTTTCTGCATAATCCGGCGAACCAAAATCAAGACTAACCAATACCGCCGTATTAGCAGCAGTTGTAGACTGATGCATTATTCAGTGTCGTACGGGATGGTGACAGCGCGTGCGGGGACGATGGTAGAGATGGCGTGCTTGTATACCATCTGGATCAGCGTGGCATTTTTCAGCAGCACCACATACTGGTCAAATGATTCGACCTGGCCTTGCAGCTTGATGCCGTTCACCAGGTAGATTGCCACCTGCACATGTTCCTTACGCAGTGCGTTCAGGAACGGGTCTTGTAATTGTTGCCCTTTTGCGCTCATTTTTATTTTTCTCTTGTTTTTATCGGGGTGATAACTCTACTGGATTTCCGGCTTTCTGACCAGTTACTTAACGACTTCGTTTATTATCACTTTGGTTCGCGCCGCGCACGGTTACGCACACGGTCAGCCACCTTGATAGCCTCACGCCTTTCACTCTCCGTTATCTTTTTGGGCGTCTTGTCCGCGAAAGGGTTGGCACCGGCCCTAAACTCGACCCTGAGCGGCGTGCCCTGCAGCTTGAACGCGTCGCAGAAGGTTTTTTCGAGATAACGCCTGTAGCTTTCCGGCACTTTATCCAGTGCACTGCCGTGGATAATAATCAGGGGTGGGTTACTTCCGCCCTGGTGTGCATAGCGCATCTTTGGACGGAAGACGCCGCCGCGCGGCGGCTGCTGCTTGTCTACCGCGTCCATCAATACCCGGGTAAGCAAAGGTGTGGGCAGTTTCGCCATTGCCGCGGCGTACGCTTCATCCACGGATTTGAACAGGGACTGCACACCATCGCCTTTCAGCGCTGAAATAAAATGGTGCTTGGCGAAGCTCAGGAAGTGCAACTTGCGATCAATGTCGCGTTTCGCGGTATCGCGCTGATACGCGTCCAGGCCGTCCCATTTATTCACCGCCAGCACCAGCGCACGCCCGGCTTGCAGCACAAAGTCTGCCAAATGCGCGTCCTGCTCTGTAATCTGGTCGCGAGCATCCACTACCAGTATCACCACGTTGGCGTCCTCTATTGCCTGCATCGTTTTGACAACCGAAAACTTTTCGACCGCTTCATCAATCTTGCCGCGACGTCGCACGCCAGCGGTATCGATAATGGTGTACTGCTTGCCGCTTCGTTCAAAATCGATGTAGATGCTGTCGCGCGTCGTGCCCGGCTGATCGAAAGCAATGACCCGCTCTTCTCCAAGAATGGCGTTGACCAGAGTAGATTTTCCGACGTTGGGACGACCGACTATTGCCAGCTTGGGGTGATCAGACTGCTCTTCCGCAGCCTGTTCCTGCTGGGGCAGCTCTTCAAACACCATAGCGATAACTTCAGTGACATTATCGCCATGCGCAGACGAAATCGGTATGGGTTCGCCGAGACCCAGTTCAAAGAATTCGTTGGTCACACGGGCGCGCTGCATGCCTTCGGCCTTGTTCACCAATAGCTGTACCGGGCGGCCAGTTTTGCGCAGCAGGTTCGCAATGATTTTGTCCTGCGGGGTCAGGCCTTGGCGGCCATCCACCAGAAACAGCACCATATCCGCTTCATCTATGGCCTGCAGGGTCTGCTTGGCCATTTCGTGCATGATGCCGTCCTTGGCGACGGGTTCCAGTCCGCCCGTATCAACCACCAGATAAGGCCGTTCGCCAACACGACCGCGACCATAATGGCGGTCACGCGTTAAACCCGGGAGATCCGCAACCAGCGCATCACGGCTGCGGGTAAGGCGATTGAACAGCGTCGATTTGCCCACATTCGGACGACCAACTAAAACCAGTGTGGGCAACATATTGAGATTCTCGTTTAATTTATTTCAACGGAGTAAACGCCGCCGTCACGCGTTTGTAACAGTAAACCTTTGCCCAGCAACACCGGCGCAAATAAAATCGGGCTGCCGTCAGTCTTGATCCGTGCAAGCAGGCTACCGTCTTCGCGGCTCAATACATGCAGGTAACCCTTAAAGTCCCCAACCACCACATACTTATCCATCACCCAGGGAGCAGAAACCTGGCGCATGAACAACTGGTCATTCTTCCACACTGTGCTGCCACTGGCTTTATCCAATGCCAACACAGTGGCCTGGTCATCGCTCACATAGAGATAGTTCTGCACCAGGGTGAGCCCCTTATCGCTAGACAAGTCACGGCTCCACAACATCGCACCCTGTTTAATATCAAAACAGGCTGTGCGTCCCTGAAAGGCAACTGCACAGATTTTCTCACTGTCGACTGCGGGCAGGCTGGTGATATCGCTGATGCGTTCCAGTTCGGTATTGCCGCGAGGCTGTGAAACAGCTGACTCCCAAACGACAGCGCCATTGGCCAGACTGATTGCCGCCAGCCTGCCCGCTGCAAAACCGGCATAGACCACGCCGCGCTGAATGACCACGCCGGCGTGGCTACGCACGATCAGCGTGGGCGTGGAGCGCTCATACAGCCACTGACGCTTGCCGTCCTCAACGCTTAATGCGGCGATGCGGCCATCGCTGCTGCGAACAACCACCATGCCATCGGCAATTTGCGGAGCACTCAATACTTCGCTCGACACCCTTGTTATCCAGCGCAACTTTCCGTCTTCATCGAAAGCAGCCACCTCGCTTTTCAAGCCGCCGACTACCACCAGACCATCACCCGCACCCACCGCTCCTGAAATTTTGAAGCCGGTGTCGATCTTCCAGACTTTCTTGCCGCTGATTGGATTCAGGCGAAACAGCTCGCCATCTGCATTGGCAACATATACTGCGTTACGCGTGACAACGGGCTGCAAGCCTGCGTTTCCGACCTCGCCCACGTTGCGCTTCCAGCGCACCTCCATGCTTGCGCCTGGTTTGAAGTCGCGAAGCTCCGCGGGTTCCTTACCCGTTAGCTTGCCGCCAAAGCAGCCTGCCAGCAAAACCAGAATCGGCAGTACAAGCGCACTGCGATTCAGTTTCACTTCACCCCACCCTGGCTGTCCGTGCCGAGACCGTCCAATTTGAGTTGGATCAAATTACGGTATGCACTCTTGCCGTCCATCTTCTCTAACGCCATCTTATAGGCTGCACGCGCCTCTGCTGTCTTGCCCTGCGCGGCCAGCACATCACCCTTAAGATCGGCATACAGGCCGACAAAAGCTTCTGGATGTGTTGCATCCAGAAGCTTCATAGCTTCGTCATATTTTTTCTCATCCAGCAGAATGCTGGACAATTTCAGGCGGGCGGTATCCTGCAATCCACCTTCACTGGCGTGTGATATCACCCACTCAAGCTGCGATTTGGCGAGTGCAAAATCTTTTGCCTGCATATTGGCTTGCACTGCCAGCAATTGCGCGCGCGGCGCATAAGCCGTGCCGCTGTATTTTGCAACCAGTGCCGCAACGGAATCATTAATGCGCTTAGGGTCGTTGCTGGCAACCTGCTTGAGTACTTCGGCATACAGTGTGGACGCTTCAGCAGCCTGTTTACCCTGATAGCTTTTCCAGTAGGTTAGCGCGGCATAAGCGACCAGAACAACCGCGAGTGTCGCGAGCAGCCACTTGCGATTATCTTTCCACCACGTCTTCAGTGCGTCCAGTTGTTCCTGCTCGTGCAAATCAATCATCGACATTTTATTATCCTTTTTTTATCACTTTATTAATCTTATGCTTAATCACTTGCGGCAATTCAGCTTGCTGCACCCTCACCTGTTCGCCGCCATCGCGCAATGGCTTCAGCGTGGCTTGGCCGGCTTGCGCCTCGTCATCACCAATGATGAGCGCAAAGTGCGCGCCGCTGCCATCCGCCTTTTTCATCTGCGACTTGAAACTCCCGCCACCGCAATGCAAGGCCACGCGCAAACCCGCATCACGCAATTGCTCGGCCAGCACGCTGGCCATCGCATCAGCCAATTCCCCCTGATGCACCAAATAGACATCCAGCGGTGCAACCGGATTAACAATGCCGTCTTCCTGCAACAGCGACAACAAACGTTCCACACCCATCGCGAAACCGCAGGCTGCAGCCGGCTTGCCGCCGATCTGTTCAATCAGGCCATCGTAACGGCCTCCCGCGCAGATAGTGCCCTGCGCACCGAGGCGCGTGGTGACCCACTCAAATACGGTGCGGTTGTAATAGTCGAGTCCGCGCACCAAACGCGGATTGATTTCGTAAGCCACGCCATGCTGCTTGAGGATGCTTTGCACCGCTTCAAAATGCAGAATGGCGTCTTCATGCAGCTCGTCAATCAGCCTGGGGGCACCCGCAATCAGGTCGTGCATCGCCGGATTTTTGCTGTCCAGTATGCGCAGCGGATTGGCATGCAGGCGTCGCTTGGCATCCTCATCCAGCAGCTCGGCGTATTGCGCAAAATAGGCGATCAATTTCTCGCGATGCTGTTTGCGCGCTGCTGCATCGCCCAAGGTGTTGATTTGCAGTGTCACGTCGCTAATGCCGAGCTTTCGCCACAAACGCGCGCACATCAGGATTTGCTCGGCATCCATATCCGCGTCTGCATAACCCAAGGCTTCCACGCCAATTTGATGAAACTGCCGGTAACGTCCCTTTTGCGGGCGCTCATGGCGGAACATCGGGCCGCTGTAATACAAACGCTGCGGCGCATTGTACAACAGGTTGTGCTGCAGCACCGCGCGCACGCAGGATGCAGTACCCTCGGGGCGTAGCGTCAACTGGTCGCCATTGAGACTGTCTTCAAAACTGTACATCTCTTTTTCAACGATGTCGGTTACTTCGCCAATCGCGCGCTTGAACAGGGCCGTTGGCTCCACCAACGGCATGCGGATATTTCGATAGCCGTAAGAATCCAGCCAGTCGCGCACAGTATCTTCGAACCATAGCCAAAGTTGCGCCTCGTCCGGCAGGATGTCATTCATGCCGCGTACGGCTTGCAGTGGGGGGTTACTCATAGATCATAAACTCGGTGATATTGGTAGAGGGGAAGACATCGCTCGCCACTACTTTTTTAGATATTTTCTGGCAACGTAGTCATCCACTATTTTCTTGAAATCATTGGCGATATTTTCGCCGCGCAGCGTAACAACCTTCTCTCCGTCCACATACACCGGTGCTGCAGGAGTCTCTCCCGTACCCGGCAAGCTGATGCCGATATTCGCCATCTTGCTTTCACCGGGACCGTTCACGATGCAGCCCATCACGGCCACATTCATTTCTTCCACGCCTATATACTTCTCCCGCCATACCGTCATCTCCGAGCGCAGGTAAGACTGTATGCTTTGCGCCAACTCCTGAAACACGGTGCTGGTCGTGCGCCCGCAGCCGGGACAGGCAGTCACCATCGGCGTGAACGCGCGCAAGCCCATGGTCTGCAAAATCTCCTGCGCCACCACAACTTCCTGCGTGCGATCGCCACCCGGCTCCGGCGTCAGCGAGATGCGTATCGTGTCGCCTATTCCCTCCTGCAACAGCACACTCAGTGCTGCGGTAGACGCAACAATACCTTTCGAACCCATGCCCGCTTCAGTCAAGCCCAGATGCAGCGGGAAGTCGCAACGCTGCGCCAAATCGCGGTACACCATAATCAGATCCTGCACCCCGCTCACCTTGCATGACAACACGATGCGGTCATGCGGCATGCCCAACGCTTCTGCACGTTTCGCGCTTTCCAGTGCCGACACAATCAGTGCTTCGCGCGTCACTTCGGCGGCAGTCTTCGGCTGTGGCAACTTGGCGTTTTCATCCATCATGCGCACGATCAGCTCCGAATCCAGGCTGCCCCAGTTCACTCCGATACGCACAGGTTTGTCATAGCGGCAGGCAACCTCTATCATCATGCCAAACTGATCTTCCCCCTTGCGGTTGCGTCCCACATTGCCGGGATTGATGCGATACTTTGCCAGCGCCTGCGCGCAGTCGGGAAATTCACTCAGCAGGCGATGGCCGTTATAGTGAAAATCCCCCACCAGCGGCACATCACAGCCCATGCCATCAAGCAGCTCGCGTATGCGCGGCACCTGCGCTGCCGCTTCTGGCGTATTGACAGTGATGCGCACCAGCTCAGAACCAGCCTTGGCCAACTCATATACCTGGCGTGCGGTGCCCTGCGCATCAGCAGTATCAGTGTTGGTCATGGACTGCACCACCACCGGTGCATTGCCACCGACAGCAACCTTGCCCACCATGACACGCTGCGCAATACGGCGCGCTAATATGGAATGCGTCATAATTTAATTCAGTGTGATACGCGCCACACCAGAGGAATTAGGGCGGCCAGGCTTAATCTGTTTTCCGTTATCAAAAACACGTACAGCCTGTGAGTTTCCAATAGTCAATAACATCGGCGCTTTGCCCCTTACACGCACTAAACTACCCGCCGTATACACCTTGGATATCAGCACCTTGTCAGTTCCGTCCTTCACCTCTACCCAGGCATCTTCATCGAATTCCAGGCGCAAGGCATGCTCAGTCGCATTTGGACCAGCGCTAACCGCAGGCTGATCAGCAGAAGCTGCTCCAGGCGCAGTACGATCAGTTGCCTGAGGCACTGGCTGCCAAGCTTGCTTCACCGGAGCAGTCGCAACGGGTTTCGGTGGCGCTGGAGCAACTGGCGCGGGCACTACGGGGGCTGGCGTGGGGGCCGCTGCCGGAGCGGTGCGCGTAGCCTGCTGAGGTACAGGCTGCAATGTTTGCTTCACCGCATCAGCAGTAACAGATTTGGGCGGAACAGGCTTCTGTGTTGCAGGTGGCTGCACAGCGCGAACAGTTTTCGATGGAACAGGTGCAGCAGGGTGTACCTGTTCGGGCAACTGAACGCCTGTGTCTTCGCTCGGCAACTCTAGCGGCTGCACAATGGTTTTGGCCGCCGGTTCGACAACTTGTGGTGTGTCATGTAAACGCTCAAATATTGCCAGCAATAACGCGATACCAAGCGCTGCGGCAAGCCAGACAATATTGTGGCGGCGGGCACTGAATGGCGTGGGCAAAGGTATTTCAACCGACTTCACTTCCTGGGTGGACGCAGCTTGCATATGCGAAGATGGCAGACTGGATAATAAGCGGCTCGAATCAAGCTCCAGCAAGCGCGCATAGCTGCGGACAAATCCACGCACAAAGGCCGCCTCAGGCAACTGAACATAATCATCAGCTTCCAGCGCCTCAACTTGGCGCGGTGCAAATTTGATGCGGTTCGCCACATCGTTCACACTCAGCCCCAGTTGCTCACGCGCTTCGCGCAGTGTTTTACCCACGCTTAGCGAGGGTTCTTTATTAGCGTCTATATCGGTAATTTGATTGTCTTGATGTGTATTCATTATTGGCCACTTAACATTAATTGAGTTTCCCGTGACTCAGGGAAACGCTTACGCAATTGCAACTTATAACTTGCCTCCGCATTCTTGTCTCCAAGTTTGCGTTCAACACGAGCTGCCAGCAACAGGTCTGCGGCAGACAATTCAACTCCATTGCGAGACAGGCGCAAATAGTACGATTTTGCGCCTGCATAGTCTGCTTTGGAGAAACTCAACTCAGCCATTCCCAACAAGGCTTCTGTCATCTTGGGCTGCAAGGACAAGGCGTTTTTCAAAAATGTCTCTGCCTCATTTATCCTGCCGAATTTTTTTGAACACAGACCCGCATTCAGGTACGCCTTCTCCGGGGTCGCATATAGCGGATTTTTCACCGCTTCCATGAATTGTGCCATAGACTCTTTTTCACGGCCCCGCTGGCACAAAAACCAGCCATAATTGTTGCGCGTTCCAGAATCATTGCCGTCAAGATCCAGGCTGCGCGCAAAATCTTCTTCGGCCTTTGTGTCTTCAAGCAAGGCCATATACACCAAGCCGCGCACACCGTAAGCAGGCGCATATTTGCTGTCCATGCTCAACGCAAACTTCAATTCGTCCAGTGCCACACCATATTGGTGCTGCCCATAATATACAGCCGCCAATTCTGTATGTATCCTGGCGCTGGCTTGTTTGTCGACAGTGCTTTGCTGTTGCGCATCGCCGCCCGATGAAGCGCAGCCAGCCGACAACAATGCCAGCAATACCAATGCAATAAACTTCATAAACCTGCCCCTGCGGAATTGCGTGTTCTTTTGGTCTTGTCCAGAACCTGGCCAGCCAGTTGTCCGCAGGCGCCAGCGATGTCATCGCCGCGCGTCTTGCGCGTGGTGGTAACAATATCCGCCTGCATCAACACGTCGCGGAAGCGGCGTATCGCTTCCGCGCCTGAGCGCTGATACGGTGCCTGCGGAATCGGGTTAAACGGAATCAGGTTAAATTTGCACGGCACATCCCGCACCAGCGCCACCAGTTCACGCGCCTGATTTTCGCTGTCATTCACCCCCGCCAGCATCACATATTCGAAGGTAATAAAATCGCGTGGCGCGCGTTCCAGATAGCGGTTGCATGCTGCCAGCAATTCTCGCAGCGGATACTTCTGGTTAACCGGCACCAGCACATCGCGCAGCGCATCATTCGGCGCATGCAGTGACACTGCCAGCGCAACCGGGCACTCCTCGCGCAGCCGGTCCATCGCGGGCACGATGCCGGAAGTGGACACCGTCACACGGCGGCGCGACAGGCCATAGGCGTTGTCATCCAGCATCAGGCGCAAGGCGCTGACCGTGTTGTTGAAATTGAGCAGCGGCTCGCCCATGCCCATAAACACCACATTGCTGATCGGCCAGTTGCCATTGGCATCCTTGCCGATCTCGCGATTGGCCCACCACAACTGGCCGACAATTTCAGCCACACTCAAGTTGCGGTTAAAACCCTGCTTGCCGGTGGAACAGAATGAGCAGTCCAGCGCGCAGCCGGCCTGGGTGGAAACACACAGCGTACCGCGCTCGGCTTCAGGGATATACACGGTCTCGATCGCATTACCGGTGCCAACGTTCAGCAACCACTTGCGCGTACCATCGGTAGAAAGTTCCTCGCGCTGCACAACGGGTGCGGTCACGCACGCCTGCTGCTGCAACTTTTCGCGCAAGGAAGCGGCGATGTCAGTCATCGCCGCGAAATCGGGCTCCCCCATTTTGTGTATCCAGCGCAGCACCTGACGGGCGCGGAAAGGCTTTTCGCCTTGTTCCGCGAACCAGTCGGTCAGTTGCTGCGCATCAAAATTGAGGAGGTTTTCTGCCATGCTCTTGTGATGATTAACGTGCGTAAACGTTCATTGCAGGGAAGAAATAACCGATTTCAACGGCAGCTGTTTCTGCCGCATCGGAACCGTGTACTGCATTGGCATCGATACTGTCGGCGAAGTCGGCGCGGATCGTGCCCTTGTCAGCTTTCTTCGGATCGGTTGCGCCCATCAGTTCGCGATTTTTCAGGATGGCGTTCTCGCCCTGCAACACCTGGATCATCACCGGACCGGAGATCATGAAGTCCACCAGATCCTTGAAGAAAGGACGTGCGCGGTGCACGGCGTAAAAGCCCTCTGCTTCCAGACGTGACAATTGCACCATGCGCGAAGCAATCACTTTCAGGCCTGCGCCTTCAAAGCGGGTGTAAATCTGGCCAATGACATTTTTGGCAACTGCATCAGGTTTGATAATCGACAAGGTACGTTCAACAGCCATGTGCTTCTCCAGACAAAATTAAGGTTAATAGAAAATCAGTCTGACATTTTAACATCAAAGTGCGGTTGATCCCAGTATTACGGAATACCGTACATCAGATGCGGCAGCCACAGCGCAATTTGCGGCACATAGGTCACCAGCAGCAGGATTGCTGTTACCACCAGTATCCACGGTGCGGCGGCCAGCGTGACCTCGGTCAGGCCCATGCGCGCCAGGCCGCTGGCCACATACAGATTCAGCCCGACGGGCGGCGTGATCATGCCCAGCTCCATGTTGATGGTCATCACGATGCCGAGGTGGATGGGATCTATGCCCAGCTTGATCGCCACCGGTAGGAAGATAGGCGCCAGGATAAGGATAATCGAGCTTGGCTCCATGAAATCCCCGGCAAAAAACAGCAACACGTTGACAAAAAGCAGGAACATCCATGGAGCCAGCCCCTGATCAACGATCCATTGCGCCATCTGCTGCGGGATATTTTCGCTGGTCAGCAAAAACGAAAACAGGATCGCGTTTGTAATAATGTACAGCAGCATCGCGCTCATATTGGCAGATTCACGCAGCACACGCGGCACGTCGCGCAGCTTCAGATCGCCGTAGATGAACACCGCGATCACAAAGGCATACACCGCGCTCACTGCAGCCGCCTCGGTGGGGGTAAAAATCCCGCCATAGATGCCGCCTATCACGATGACGACAATCAACAAACCCCAGATTGAATCGCGGAACGCCTGCCAGATCTCGCGCAGGCTGGCCTGTGGCAGGGTCGGGTAGTTATGCTTTTTTGCAACCAGCCAGGTCACCAGCATCAGCGTAACCGCCATCAGCACTCCCGGCACGATACCGGCAATAAACAGCTGGCCTACGCTGGTATTGGTGCTCACCGCATAAATAATCATCACGATAGAGGGCGGTATCAGAATACCCAGCCCGCCCGAGGTGGCGATCACGCCCACCCCAAAGGCCTTAGGGTAGCCCTGCTTCACCATCGCCGGAATCATGATGGAACCGATCGCAACGACTGTCGCCGGGCTGGAGCCCGACAAGGCTGCAAAAAAAGCGCATGACAGCACCGCTGACAGCGCAAGACCACCGCGCATCGCACCGACCAGCGTGGTGGCAAAATTCACGATGCGCGCAGCCACCCCACCCGAGGTCAGAAAAGCACCAGCCAGGATGAAAAATGGAATCGCCATAATCGCAAACTGATCCAGCCCGGTAAACAGTCGCTGCGAGATGATTTCCACCGGGATGGTGGAGAAGGCATATAAAAAAGCCAGCACCGACATGCCCAGTGCAATCGAAATAGGCATGCCGGTCAGCAGCAGTGCCACCAGCAACACAAAGATGATGAGCGCGTTCATGCCGCCACCTCTATATCGCCGCCGTATGTATGAACGGGCAACTCACCGCTCTTCAGGTAATGCCACAGAACCTGCAGGAAGCGGTAACACATCAGCGACGAACCCAGCGGAATGGCGAGGTAAATAATCCACATCGGCATTTCCAGGTCGGGAGAAATCTGTCCGGTAACATAAATAAAATGCACGAATTTTCCACCAAGCAATGCAATGGTTGCGGTAAAAAATGCTCCGCTGACCAGGCTCAGGATAACAAAAAATCGCTGCCTGGCCGGCGTCAGACTGCGTACCAGCACATCCACGCCGACGTGGATGCCGGTGCGCACACCATAGGCCGCGCCAAACTTGGCCATCCAGATAAACAGGTAGATACACAATTCCTGCGTCCAGCTGGTGCTGAGATGGCGGGTGTATTGCCATAACCAGGGGATGCCGGAGGTATAGCGATGCACGACCGCAAAAAAAATCACCAGCGTAGCCAGGCCCATGAAAGAGGCGATCAGCCATTCTTCCAGCCTGTCGAGTATGCGATTAATCATTATTTAAATCCGGGATTAGACCTAAAACCACAAAAAAAACCCCGGCATAACCGGGGCTCTCAGCGTCATTCCTTATCTCTTTGTCGCTAATTTTTTTGCTGCAGGCGCTGCCTCCTTCGCTACCTGCGCGGCGATGTCGTAAACCTCCTGAAGATTTTCCTTGCCTACCACGCCTTCAAATTCCTTATGCACGGGCAACAGTGCTTTCATCCACTCCGCACGTTCAGCATCGGTCAGGGTGTAGATCTCGGTTGTCTTAGCCGCGCGTATCTTGGCCAGGGATTCGTCATTTTCCTGCTGGGCAATGCTGCGTTCATACACCGTCGCCTCTTTCATCGCCTGCGCGATCAAGTTGCGCTGGTCTGCTGTCAGCCCGTCCCAGAATTTTTTGTTGGTGATGACCGCGTAGCCAAGATAGCCATGATCGGACATGGTCATATGCTTCTGCACCTCGTGCATTTTCTGCGTATATACATTGGACAGAGGATTCTCCGTTCCATCCACCACGCCCTGCTGCAACGCGGTATACACCTCGCTGAATGCCATCACCTGCGGCATCGCACCCAGCGCCTTCATTTGCGCATCCAGCACTTTGGAAGACTGTATGCGCATCTTCAGACCATTGAAATCGGCCACTCTGTGCATAGGCTTGTTGGCGCTCATCTGCTTGAAGCCGTTGTCCCAGTATGCCAGACCAACAATCCCCTTTGTCTCCAGCTTGTTGAACAGGCGCTTGCCGACGACACCATCCATGGTGCGATACAGCGTTTCCTTGTTGGGGAACATAAACGGCAGATCGAACAACTCAAACTCGCGCGCACCCAGCGGGCCAAACTTGGCCATCGATGGCGCAAGCATCTGCACTGCACCTAGCTGCAGCGCTTCCAGCTCCTCACGGTCTTTGTACAACTGGCTGTTGGGATATATCTCGACTTTCATCGCGCCTTTGCTGCGCTCTTCCACCAGCTGCTTGAATTTTTCTGCAGCCTTACCCTTGGGCGTATCAGGAGCAACCACATGGCTGAATTTGATCACAACCGGCTCAGCCAGAGACATCGCCGAAATGGATAACAGCAGAATACCCAGCAAGACATTTATCTTTTTCATGATTCACCCTCCCTTGGTTATAAGACTCGTTGTATTGTTATATAAGAAACACTGTTTTTATGCAACGCCGGCATTAATAAACACTTAATTAACGCACACCTTACACTCTCTCCAATCACAATTCAAACACACAACTTGCAGGGCAGTCATGCCTGGCTGCTTTGCAGCTTAGACCAATATTGCCAGCGCACCAGTACCCCAGGCTCATTCGCTTGCGCGGCATAAGCGGCAGACATTGCCACACCGGGTACCCGCACCAGCTCATCACCACAATGCAGCAATGGTAATAGTTCCCGCTGCCAGGGCGGCACCCCCTGCTGTTGCAGCAAATTGCGCAGACTCTGGCGCGGACGCGCGGCATCCAGCTTGATATTTTCACTACCGTGGCGCGGGCGTATCGTCACCACACCTTGCTGCAGCCTGGCCAGGCTCAGCCCCCGGCCGGCGACATGCTCGAAATGCAGTACACCATGCGATGCTGGCAGGACCATTTCAGCTTCCCCCTGCCATACGATAGAAAAATTGGCGACTGGAAGCGTCACAGGCAAGGCATAAGCGCGTTCCTGGTAACAGCGCAGCTGCCAGCCCTGCCAGGTGATGCGTATCTGCGCACCCTCGCCAGCCACGCACAGCTGGCGCAGCATTTCGGCCAAACGGCTAGAGTCGGGAATGGGCGCGCCACGCGTCGCCAGAAAATAGCGCAGCAGATTTTTGCCGCGCGCGCTGCCTAACTGGCGCAGCGCCGCAACGCTCAGGCGCTCGCCCTCTATCGCTTCGCGGGCATCCTGTGCCGCCAGTTCGTCCAGCAGCTCGGCCGCCTCGGCAAAATGGCTGGCGCTGCGCGCCAGTGTGGCGCGATAAGCGGGAAAGCGCTGTTGCAGCACCGGCAATACTCTATGCCGCAGAAAATTGCGCGGGTAGCTCACATCCTCGTTGCTGTCGTCTTCCACCCAGCGCAGGCCATGCTCGCCGGCATACGCCTCCAGCACGCTGCGCTCCACATCAAGCAGGGGGCGCAACAAGGCTGGCGCATTTTTACGCGGTTGGTGCATCTGCATGGCGCTGGCACCGCGCACCCCCGCGCCGCGCAGCAACTGCAGCAGCAGGGTTTCGGCCTGGTCGTCGCGGTGGTGCGCCAGCGCGATGAAATCCACTTTCTGCCGCGCCAGCGCTGCATGGCGCAATTGCCGCGCAGCCGCCTCTATGCCCATGGCGCGCAGGGGATTGATGTCCACACGCTCTACCAGCAGGGGAACTGAATATGTCGCGCACAGCCCGGAGCAGAATGCAGCCCAGCTGTCGGCATGGGTGCTGATGCCGTGATGCACATGCAGTGCGCTTAGCTTCCAGGAAAATCGCGGAGAAAGTTGCGCGAGCAGATGCAGCAGCACGACCGAATCGACGCCGCCACTTAAGCCTAGCAACAGGGAACTTCCGCGTGGAACTATTGAGGTGAGCGTGTCAGCGACACGCTCGGAAAGATTAAAGCTCGACTTCCTTGAATTTGCCATAACTCATCAAGCGGGCAAAACGGGCTTGCAGCATCTGCTCCATGGTCTGGCTCTGCACCTGCTTAAGCGAATCCTGCAAGGCCTTTTTCAGGGTATCCATCATTGCAGGATAGTCGCGATGCGCACCGCCCAGCGGCTCGCTGATTATCTTGTCCACCAGCCCCAGCGCTTTCAGGCGTGTGGCGGTGATGCCCAGCGTTTCCGCGGCGTCCGGTGCCTTGTCCGCACTCTTCCACAGAATGGAAGCGCAGCCTTCGGGGGAAATAACCGAGTAAGTCGCGTACTGCAGCATCAGCATGGTGTCGCCCACCGCAATCGCCAGCGCGCCGCCGGAGCCGCCTTCGCCGATGATGGTGCAGATCAGCGGCACGCGCAGCTCAGCCATCACATACAGGTTTTTGCCGATGGCTTCGGACTGGCCGCGCTCCTCCGCGCCCACGCCGGGATAAGCACCCGGTGTGTCGATGAAAGTCATGATAGGGATGCCGAATTTTTCTGCCAGGCGCATCAGGCGCATCGCCTTGCGGTAGCCCTCGGGACGTGGCATGCCGAAATTTCGGTACTGGCGTTCTTTGGTGTCGCGGCCCTTCTGGTGGCCGATCACCATTACGCTCTGGCCGTTGAAACGCGCCAATCCGCCAACAATCGCAGCATCGTCGGCATACGAACGGTCGCCGTGCAACTCCTCGAAGTCTGTGAATAAATGTTCAATATAATCAAGAGTATATGGGCGCTGCGGGTGACGTGAAACCTGGGAGATTTGCCATGGCGTAAGCTTGGCGTAGATATCCTTGGTGAGCGTCTGGCTCTTTTTTTGCAGCTGATTGATCTCTGTTGAAATATCTACGGCTGAGTCATCCTGCACAAAGCGCAGCTCTTCTATCTTGTTTTCCAGGTCGGAAACTGTTTGCTCAAAATCTAAAAAGGTAACTTTCATAGGCCACGCTATCTATTGGGACAAACGCTATGATACAGGATAGCGGGAATTTGATTAAGGGGTATCTTGCTTGCATCTAATGCGTCACCAGCGCGTAATGCAACAGTGGCTTGGGCAAACGCCACAGCTTCCATCGCGCAGCGCGTGTCAGCACATAGCGGCGCGATGCACCTTCGCTCAACACATCCAGCGTAATCTGTTCAACCAGTCCTGCCGACAAGGCTGCCAGCAGTGGCACCGCATACTCGTTTTCAAACTGCTGCAACCTGCTGCGCCACTTGCCTATATCGGCATTTTGCAGCGCAGCGCGCAAGCCTTCCCAAACCAGCAGGCAGTCGCCGCTCCCCACGCCGCGCAGCATCTGCGCCACAGATTGCACAACAGGAATGCCCGCAGCCTGGGCAAAGGCAGTTGCAAGCTCACTGTCACCGGCCACGCAGGCAAAAGCCCGGCCTAAATCTTTTGCAGCTTTACCGCCTCCCCACAACCACACGCCGCTGACGGGCAGCTCTCCGCGCTGCTCGCGCGCCTGATTCACCGCATGCTCATAGAACAACATCTGGATTTCATTGAACACACTGTGCCAGCGCAAGGCATCCCCGCCGCTGGGCAAATGCGCATGAATATCAGCCCCCACCACCTGTGGCAAAGGATGGGTCTGCAGCGCGGGTACCTGCTCCAGCTGCAGATACCAGCGTTGCGGATGGGGAGCGACAAAGTGCAAACCGTCTGCTGCAAAATGCGCATTCAGGCTCGCGCACAATTGCGCGGCCTCCTCCGCAGTCAGCGCAATATCTGCCTGCAGGATCGTCTGGTCGCGCTGCATGCTGATGCCTACCGGATCGGCGCGCAACCAGTAAGATTCTCCCGGCTGCACGCCATCCGCAAGCAGGGTCAGCGGCGCAATCGCCATATCATCCACGCCGAAATGCTCGCACAACCACCTCTCCAGCGTATCGGTGTGGCGCGCTTCTACCCTCGCGCGGGCCAGCACTTTTTCCAGCGCAGGCAAACGCAGATCACCGCTGGCATAGGCAGCCAGTTGCTGCGGCAAAAAAAGATCGGGGATGACGACGTGTATTTTCTTCATGCTTATAAAACCAGCTTGGCCAGCTGCTGCGCTATCGTCGCCTGGTCAAGACTGGCATAGCTTTCGCGGTTGAAGGTAATCATGCCGCCCGCCAGCTCATGCCAGGTGAAACCGCTGGTCCAGTCTGGCTGTGCGTAACAGCCTTGTTTTTTGCGCGGAAAAACATACAGCCGGTCCTTGCTGTAGAGCAGATTGTACGGCGTGTTTTTCTGATGCAATTCGCTCAAATACGCCCAGGCCGCAGCAGGTGTATTAAATGCCGCGCACTGCGCGGGGTAAGGTGTGGCACCGCCGTTGTGCTGCCACTCTGCAGCCATCACCGGCAGGCCTGCAGGTTTAACAAACATCTGAAAATGCAGGTGGTTGACCGAGGCAAAGGCACCCAGCGAATTGTAGCCAAAGCCGACGCCGTCCAGCGCGCGCGCGAGATCAAGCGTGGCCTGCCACAGGTAAAAATGATGCGCCTCGCTGAGAAACTGCGGCAGGCAGCTCTCACGCTCAGGCACCAGCAAGCCGTGGAAATCGACGAAAGGATATTTGTTGTAGTACAGCGCAGCATGGCGGCCGCTCAATTTGCCATTCCAGAATGCTTCCTTCTGCATAAATGGCTTGTTGAAATGAAAGCCTGCTTCGTCAAACGGCACATGCAGCGTCTGCGGCACCTGCGTGGTGATGCGCCTGGGACGGAACGAACGCAACTGATTAAACTGCACCTCCCACGGCCCGGCATGGCGAATTTCGGTGGCCTGCAGTCGCGCAAAGCCCACCGCATGCAGCTTGAGAAACACCAGCAAATCTTCTTCAACAACTTGAATCGGTTTGCCGTTAGACAAGGCATCCACATATTCCGTGCTCAATGACTGATACAGCGCCGCCAGCCCTTCAGCCGTGGCAGCTTCCACGCGCCGGTCAAAACTGGCATTGGCACACACCAGAATGAACGGCCCCAGTCCGCCCTTTTGCAGCAGGCCGGATAGGCCCGAGGAAAAGGCATGCTGGAATGATTCCAGGGTGGCAAACGGATGATCAGTCATAAGCAGTGCGATGATTCATATAAAGATGCGCGATTATAACGGTAAGCAGCAATGCTGATGCGACAGCCAACATAAGTTGCCTCCCGCAGCCCCGCCTCTTATGGCAAACTAGCGCCCCGTTTAATTTAAGTTGAGTCCATCTTGTCTCCCTACGAACTCTTTATCGGCCTGCGTTACACCCGCGCAAAAAAACGCAACCATTTCATCTCGTTCATCTCGATGATTTCCATGCTCGGCATTGCGCTGGGCGTGGCGGCGCTGATCATCGTGCTGTCGGTGATGAACGGTTTCCAGAAGGAAATTCGCGCGCGCATACTGGGCGTAACGCCCCATCTGCAGGTTGCCAGCGATAGCGGCTCCATTGCCGACTGGCAACCGATAGAAAAAATTGTCGCCACCCATCCCGGGGTCCTTGCCGCAGCGCCCTTTATCAGCGGGCAGGGCATGTTGTCGCAGAACGAAAACGTGCAGGGCGTGATGGTGCGCGGCATCTTGCCCGAGGCGGAAGACCGCCTCACCCAGTTGAGCGACAAAATGAAGATGGGCAAGCTGGCCAACCTGCGCGCGGGCGAGTTTGGCATCGTGCTGGGCATTGATCTTGCGCGCTCGCTCGGCGCACGGGTGGGCGAAAGCATACTGCTGATCACGCCGCAGGGCCAGATCACTCCCGCCGGCATGGTGCCGCGTTTGAAACAGTTTCATGTCGTGGGTATTTTCGAAATCGGCATGTCCCCTTACGACAATGCGCTTGCGCTGATCCACATGAGCGATGCGCAAAAGCTGTATCGCATGGGCGAGACGGTCAGCGGCATCAGTGCGCGCCTGAACGATCTCGACCAGGCACGCAGCGTGGCCGCCGAGCTGGATACCAATCTGCCGCACAATCTTTTCACCAGCGACTGGACGCGGCAGAACGCCAACTACTTTAGCGCAGTGCAGATGGAAAAGAAGATGATGTTCATCATCCTGTCGCTGATTGTCGCGGTGGCCGCCTTCAATATCGTCTCCACGCTGGTGATGGCGGTGACCGACAAGCAGGCCGATATCGCGATCCTGCGCACGTTGGGCGCCTCGCCTGTCAGCATCATGAAAATCTTCATGGTGCAGGGGGTGGTGATCGGCCTCACCGGGCTGTTGATCGGCGTAGTGGGCGGGATATTGATCGCCGTCAACATCGGCACAATTGTTCCTTTCATCGAGCACCTGTTCGGCGTGCAATTCCTCGCCAAGGATGTGTACTTCATCAGCGAGCTGCCGTCCGACCTGCAACGCGCAGACGTCATCGTAGTGTCGGTATTTTCTTTTGTGATCAGCATCGTCGCCACGCTCTACCCGAGCTGGCGCGCCGCGCAAACTCAACCTGCGGAGGCTTTGCGCTATGAGTGAGGCTATTAACAACATGAACAATTCACCGGTTATCTCCTGCCGCAACCTGAGCAAGACCTTTAGCCAGGGCAAGCTCAACGTACCGGTATTGAACAACATCAACCTAGATGTCGCCAAAGGCGAGCGCATCGCCATCGTCGGCGCCTCAGGCTCCGGCAAAAGCACGCTGCTGCATCTGCTCGGCGGACTGGACCAGGCCACCAGCGGCAGCGTGGCGATTCTCGGCCAGGACGTGCAGGCGATGAATGAAGCGCAACGCGGCAATCTGCGCAACCGCTCGCTAGGCTTCGTCTATCAGTTCCACCACCTGCTGCCCGAATTCACCGCGCTGGAAAACGTCGCCATGCCATTGCTGATACGCGGCATGAAAATGCAGCAGGCCGCCCCCATCGCTGCCGAGATGCTCAAGCATGTCGGCCTCGAAAAACGCCTGCCGCACAACCCCGCCGAGCTGTCCGGCGGCGAGCGCCAGCGCGTTGCCGTCGCCCGCGCCCTGGTCACCGAGCCCGCCTGCGTGCTGGCCGACGAACCCACCGGCAACCTGGATCGTGCCAGCGCAAAAGCCTTGTTTGATCTGATGCAGGAACTGAACGAGCGGCTGAACACCAGCTTTATCGTGGTGACGCACGATCTTGAGCTGGCGGGCAAAATGCAGCGACAATTGAGATTGGTGGATGGGGGCCTGCAATCAGCATCATTGTAGATATTGGCGCTGGCCGCTGACCAGCCAGAACCTGCCGTTCGCGAGTGTCCGCTGTGGCGCAGCATTAAAAAAATAATCCAGTGAGCTGGCATCGAAACTTGCTCCCATGACTTCAGACTTTTTCTACATAAGGAGACAAGTTAATGGGACATGCCAGGAGGTTAAACTGAAATGAAATCTGCAGCAGAACATCTGCCATTAGCGCCTGCAATTGCCAGTACATCTGACATCGCCTTCGCGTCTATTCCCGCTACGCTTGCGGCGCTGAATGTGAGTACGGAAAGAGGTCTTGCGCACGCCGAGGTAGAAGCACGCCGCCGCGTGCACGGCTACAATGAAGTGACCGAAAAACAATCTCATCCCCTCCTGAAATTTCTCGGCAAATTCTGGGGTATGTCGGCGTGGATGCTCGAAATGATTATGGTGTTGTCTGCCTTCCTCGGAAAATACTCTGACCTCGCCGTAGTGAGCGCGCTGCTGATTGTCAACGCCGTATTGAGTTTTATGCAGGAACGCCGCGCCTCCGGCGTCATCGAAGCTTTGCGGCAACGTCTGCAGGTCAACGCGCGCGTTCTGCGCGAGTCAACCTGGCGGCTAATTGCCGCGCGTGAGCTGGTTCCCGGCGACGTCATCCGCGTTCGATCCGGCGACATCATACCGGCTGATGTGAAACTCGTTACCGGCGCGCTGAGCATAGATCAATCCGCCCTTACCGGCGAATCAAAAGACGCCGCCAAGAACCCGGGCGATACACTCTCGGCGGGGTCGGTCGTGCGACGAGGTGAAGGCAACGGCGTGGTAATTCTGACCGGAGCAAAAACCTTCTTTGGGCGCACTACTGAATTGGTGCAGCAAGCCCGTCCTAAACTTCATATCGAAGCAGTGGTGGCAAAAGTAGTGCGCTGGTTGTTCGTCATCGTAGGCTCTCTGCTCGGGCTGGTAATCATCATGTCACTGATCAGGCAGGTACCGCTGCTTGAAATGATTCCGTTAATGCTCGTATTGTTGATGAGTGCGGTGCCGGTCGCACTCCCTGTAATGTTCACCGTGAGCATGGCTGTAGGCGCGAAGGAACTGGCGAAGCGCGGCGTGCTGGTTACGCGCCTCAGTGCCACAGAAGATGCAGCAACGATGGACGTGTTATGCGTTGACAAGACTGGCACGATTACGCTGAACCAGCTATCCGTCATCGGTGTGATTCAGCTGGGGCAGGCGACAGAACTCGATATTCTGTTTGCCGCCGCACTCGCGTCGCAAGAGGCGAATCAGGATCCGATAGACCTGGCCTTTCTTGCCGCGGCAAAAGAGCGGAATGTCTTTGCCGGATCAGCCGCAATCACGCAAATTTCATTTACGCCGTTTGATGCAACGAACCGTCGGACTGAAGCTGTCGTTGCGCAGGGCGGACAGCGGCTGCGGGTGATCAAAGGCGCAGTGCGCACCGTTGCCGCAGCCTGCGGATTGCAGTCCCATGAGATAGCGGTGCTGGAAACAATGGTCAGCGAGTCGGCATTGAAGGGCTACCGCACACTGGCAGTGGCGCAAGGTTCTGAAACAGGCACACCGGTATTGCTGGGATTGGTGACCCTGTTTGACCCGCCCCGCCCGGATGCAAGGCAACTCATCGCCGCACTTAACCAGCTTGGCGTTGCGGTGAAGATGCTCACCGGCGATGCACTGGCAATCGCAAGAGAAATTGCCCAAGGCGTGGGATTGTCCAACATCCAGCGCGTGTCGGATCTGAAGGCGGCCAGCGCCCAGCCCGGCAACGACGCGGTTGATTTGCTGGCCGGCGCCGATGGCTTCGCCGAAGTGTATCCGGAGGACAAATTTATCGTGGTGCAGCACCTGCAGGCCGCCGGACATGTGACCGGCATGACGGGTGATGGCGTCAACGATGCACCCGCACTACGTCAGGCCGAAGTGGGTATTGCCGTCAGCACCGCGACCGACGTGGCCAAAGGGGCCGCGAGCGTTGTGCTGACCGAGCCGGGGCTGACCAACATCGTGGCACTGGTGGAGCAGGGACGGATCATCTACCAACGCATTCTGACGTGGATCATCAACAAGATCAGCCGCACGATCCTGAAGGCAGCCTTCGTATCCATCGCATTTGTGATGACCGGAAAATTTGTTGTTTCCGCCTTTGCGATGCTGCTGCTGGTGTTCATGACGGACTTCGCCAAGATCGCTCTTGCCACCGACCATGTTCAACCCTCCAATAAACCGGAGACATGGAACATCGGCGGCTTCATCATGGTGTCCGTGGTACTCGGCATCGTGATGGTCGTCGAGGCACTCCTTCTGCTGTGGGCAGGCTGGTCGCGTTTTGGTTTGGCGAGCAACGATAATGCCCTCTACACTGTCAGCTTTCTCACATTGCTCTACATGGCGGTTTTTTCCATCGTATCCGCGCGAGAACGGCGCAGTTTCTGGAACACGATGCCAAGCAAAACACTCATCGCGGCACTCTCGGCAGATATATTGATAGGCACTGTGCTGACCTATGCTGGCCTGCCGGGCCTTATGCCATTGCCTTGGTGGCAGCCGTTGGCCATTTTTGTTTACACAATGGTGGCGTGTCTGGTTGTGAACGATTTAATTAAAGTTGCAATGATCAGATGGCGTGTACCCGCTGCGATAGCCTGATAGCTAGCAGCAGTGCTTGGCAGGCAACAAACTTGTCTTAATATTGCCCCAACCAATTAGCAGGATCACATTCAACAATGAACACAAGCACCCCCGACTTGCCCACGGAATTTGCCATCAAAACACAGGCTCTGACACGCCAATTTGGCAGTTTGACGGCGGTAGACTGCATTGAACTGCGCATACCACATGGGGATATTTTCGGCTTGCTTGGTGCAAATGGTGCGGGAAAGAGCACTGTGATCAAGATGCTGACGACCTTGCTGTCTCCAACATCCGGCTCGGCTGAAGTTGGCGGATACGACATTATCAAGTCACCGGGCGATGTCAGGCGCAACATCGGTTATGTGTCGCAACTGCTGTCGGCAGACGGTGCGCTTACCGGATACGAAAATCTGCAGCTGTCTGCCCGGCTTTACGGGATAGACAGAGCTGCAAGAAGCACTCGCATCCGTGATGCGCTGGACTTTATGGGATTATCCGATTCGGCAGGCAAGTTGGTAAAAACTTATTCAGGCGGCATGATCCGCAGGCTCGAGCTCGCGCAAGCCATGTTGCATCATCCCGCGATTCTGTTCCTGGACGAGCCCACGATCGGGCTCGACCCGGTTGCACGCCATACGGTGTGGGATCGCTTGCTTGAGCTCAGGCGTGACTTTGGAATCACGGTGTTGATCACCACGCACGATATGGAGGAGGCCGAAACACTTTGTGACGAACTGGCGATTCTGCATGCGGGACGAATTAGCGTTGTCGGCAAGCCAGCCGCGTTGCGTGCCGGGCTCGGCGACGGCGCAACGCTTGACGATGTGTTCGCACATTACGCGGGCGGATCGATTCATGAAAGCGGCTCTTTCAGCGATATCGCGCAAACACGCCGAACGGCACATCGCCTGGGCTAAGTAAAAATATATGAAACGATTTATTCTTGAGAGTACCGCGATTGTAGCGGTTGAGCTGATCAAGCTGGTGCGGGATCCGACGGAAGTCATTTCCCGCGCAGTACAGCCCGTGTTATGGCTGGTGGTGTTCGGTCAGGTGCTTGCCCAGGCACGCGGTATCCATACCGGGCAACTGAATTATCTTGACTTCATCACGCCGGGCATACTGGCGCAGAGCGTGCTTTTCAGTGCAATTTTCTATGGCATAGCCATTATCTGGGAGCGCGATCTGGGCGTGGTACACAAGCTACTGGTGAGCCCGGCATTACGTAGCTCGCTCGTTTTCGGCAAAGCCTTTGCCGCCGGTTTTCGCGGCGTTTTGCAGGCCATTGTCATTTACATTGTGGCACTGGCCTTGCATGTATCCATCAGGCTTGATCCGTTGGCAATTGTGGCAGTGCTGGCAAGTGTGATGCTGGGGTCGGCCATCTTCTCCACATTTTCGCTGATCATCGCCTGCATTGTTAAAACGCGCGAGCGTTTCATGGGTATAGGCCAACTTTTGACCATGCCCATGTTTTTTGCGAGCAATGCGATCTATCCTCTGGACCTTATGCCCGGCTGGTTACGCGTTATCGCGCAGATCAATCCGCTGACCTATCTGATCGACGCATTGCGTGGACTGATGATCAAAGGCGGAGAAGTCGTGCATGGTTACCTGGTGGATTTTTCGGTCATGCTCGCGGTGTTCTCATTACTGTTATTTGTTGCTGTGAGGTTGTATCCGAAATTGGCAGAATAATTAGATAACAGTAACAGTGTCAGGGACCCTGTTACTGAGTTGAAGTCATCGGAGGTAGCTTTACATTTCTGCCGTTTGAATGCCTGCTTCAGGGCAGCGTGAATTCAAGATCGAAATCGCATAAAGGCATAAAGTATTCATAGACCAATCTAGTTTTTCCAGTGTTGAAGTTGCCGTTTAAAGTCATGCATCGCATCCTGCAACACCCTCATCTGCTGCGGCAGATCATGCGTCATCCGTCCCCTGACCAGCGCAAGCGCATCCTCATGCCCTGACAACGCCTGTGTTGCAGCCAACCCATCAAGCAAGCGATTGGCCACCGCGTCATCGTTGATCTGCCCCAGCACTTCCTGCACCGCGCTCAGCGCGGCCAAGTACTGCTCTAACTTATGTTTGCCATATAGCGAGGCAAAAAACTCTGCGCAGTATTTGAGCTTCTTCGCCTGTATGCGCAAAACATGCAACTTTGCTGCATCGAATGGTTCCAGATGCGCTGCCGCCTGTTCGAACTGCCCGGACAGCTCCGACAAATACGCAGCGGCAAAATCGCGCGCCTGCAATCCTGTCTCGGCAAATTTTTGCCAGTACTCCCCGTGCATCCAGATGGCAAAACGCAGCAGCAGGCGCTGCAGCTCTCGCGCCTGCGCATCGTTGCGCAATGCGCCGCAACAGCCATCACGCTGCTTCCTGCTCGCGGCCAGCAGCGCCACCAAGCCGGCATCCTGCGGCATGCGCGCGCACATGGGCTGGACTGTATTTGCGATGAACACATCCCAGTCGCGTACCCTGCCCAAAATGATGCAGAGCGCGGCGATGTCTTGTCTGAAAGCGGCCAGCTGTTCGTCGGCGCAAACGCTTTCGGCCATCTGCAGCAGCACGCTTAATCGGCACAGGGCGACACGCAGTTGATGCAGATATTCAACGTTATCGACTGTGAGCTGTTGAACCAGTCCTTCGGCAGGCTCAAGAGCAACGGGTATCTTTTGATTCAGCTCTAAGCCGCGCACGTTGCCCTGCACCTGCTGCAACACCGACCAGATCAGTGTTTGCATGGCCTTGCCCAGCTCATCATGTTTGTCCAGCTTCACCGGCAAGGCTTTCACCGGCTGTTCGGCAACGCCTCCCATTAGCCGAAAACCCTGTTCGGCTTTGCTGATCGATTCAAGCGCGAACGGCACGATGTCGAGTATGGACAGCGCAAGCTCGAACAACTGTTGCGGTTCGCCGGATTTCAGCTCCAACTCCAGCTCGCAGATCGGCGTGCGCAAGTGCTCGGTGCTCACTTCGCCATGATCCATGCACAGTTCGATCTGTGCATCCTGCCACGACAGCATACGGCTGTTGCGCGAGAAATCGGTGACAAATACCGGCTGCAATTTCTTGCGTAATTTCTTGGGCAGAAGCTCGTCCCATTCCGCAACCTGCGGCAGGGAAAAATCCAGTGCCGGGCCGCGCACCGGCATTTCCCATTCGTTGCGCCGGTGCAGGCCGCCCTGCACTCCACCGCCGCCCTTCAGCGTCTGCAGCCATTTCTTGCCGCTGCGGCGCAGGCGCAGGGCCATGCCGGACTGCTGCAATTCAAGCTTGGGGGTGTCGTAATAGATATTGTAGAGACGGCGCGTAGTCGGGGGCGTGAGCTGGTGCGCCTTGAGCAGCGGATGCCGCTTGAGTCTGGCAAGCTGCTCTGGGGCGATGCGCAGTTTGAGTTCGGTTTCTATGGCCATGTGTGTACTAAGCGAGTGATCATTCCTGCATTCCTGACAAAGGTTTAAGTTACGTTTGATCCTGCAAGACTGTTCAGAGAAAACTTGCCGACTCAAACATAGGCTGCGTCATACGTACCCTGCCAATTCGATCACAGCATATCGTATCCGGGATTTTACTTTAAGATTTTGCTTAACATGAATCACGCAGCGCCCAATAATTGGTAAAATCCCGCACTGCCTGATCTTCTACCGGAGTCATATCATATGAAAAGCAATTCGCCCGCCACCATTTCCCGCCATGACTACAACGCGCCCGCCTACTGGGTAAACACCGTTGAGATGGGCTTTGACCTTGATCCGGCGGCAACACGGGTCGCCACGCGCATCACGATGCAGCGCAATGCCGACTCTGCCAACAAGGATGTGGAGTTGCTGGGCGAAGGTGTCAAACTGGTGGCGTTGCGCATGAACGGCAAGACGCTGAGCAAAGGCGCCAACGGCTACACCATTGAGGCAGGCAAACTGCGCATTGCCAATGCGCCGGATGAGATTACGCTGGAGATCGAGACGCTGATCAATCCGGAAAAAAACACCACCATGATGGGCTTGTATATATCCAACGGGAATTTCTTCACCCAGTGCGAGGCGGAAGGTTTCCGCAAGATCACTTACTTTCCCGATCGACCGGATGTGATGGCGAAGTACACGGTGATGCTGCGCGGCGACAAGAAAAAATATCCGGTGCTGCTGTCCAACGGCAATCTGGTGGAACAGGGCGATCTGCCCAAAGGCCGCCACTATGCGAAGTGGGAAGACCCGTTCAAGAAGCCGTCCTATCTGTTTGCGCTGGTGGCGGGCAAGCTGGTGTGCCAGGAAGAGAAAATCAAACTTGCTTCCGGACGCAAGGCACTGCTGCAGGTTTGGGTGGAACCGGGCAATCTGGACAAGACCCAGCATGCGATGGAGTCGCTCAAGCATTCCATACGCTGGGACCAGCAGCGCTTCGGCCTGGAACTGGACCTCGACCGCTTCATGATCGTGGCGGTGAGCGACTTCAACATGGGCGCGATGGAAAACAAGGGCCTCAACATCTTCAACACCAAATATGTGCTGGCCAACCCCAGCATCGCTACCGATGCCGATTACGCCAATATCGAGGCGGTGGTGGGCCACGAGTATTTCCACAACTGGACCGGCAACCGCGTGACCTGCCGCGACTGGTTCCAGCTGTCGCTGAAGGAAGGCCTCACCGTGTTCCGCGACCAGGAGTTTTCCGCCGATATGGTCGGCACACCAAGCGGACGCGCAGTGAAACGCATCGACGATGTGCGCGTGCTGCGCCAGCACCAGTTCTCCGAAGATGCGGGGCCGATGGCGCACCCGGTGCGCCCAGACTACTATGTCGAGATCAGCAATTTCTATACCGTGACCATTTATGAAAAAGGCGCCGAGGTGGTGCGCATGTACCAGACCCTGCTGGGTCGCGACGGCTTCCGCAAGGGTATGGACTTGTACTTTGCGCGCCACGACGGCCACGCGGTGACCTGCGACGATTTCCGCGCCGCGATGGCCGACAGCAGCGGCCGCGACCTGAGCCAGTTCGAGCGCTGGTACAGCCAGTCCGGCACACCGCAGGTAAAGGTGCTTGGCAAATACGATGCAGAAAAACAGACCTATGAACTGACCCTGTCGCAAATCTGCAAGCCGAGCGCCGGGCAGGAATGCAAGCTGCCGTTCCACATTCCGGTGGCCGTGGGCCTGCTCGATGCGCAAGGTGATGATATGCCCCTGCACCTGCAAGGCGCGGCCTTTGCCACCACCGTTCCCACCACCTGCGTGCTGGAGCTGACCAAAGAACAACAGACCTTCGTCTTCACCGGTGTCACCAGAAAGCCTGTGCCTTCGCTGCTGCGCAATTTCTCCGCGCCGGTGGAGCTGGAATACGGCTATACCGATGCCGAACTGGGCCACCTGATGGCGCATGACAGCGATGCGTTCAACCGCTGGGAAGCCGGACAGCGTCTGGCGATTAACAGATTATTGAATATAATCAATGCGTTGCAAAACAACAGGCAACCTGCACTGGATGAGCTGTTCATCGAGGCGATGCGCAGCACGCTAAATGACCAGACGCTGGACCCGGCTTTCCGCGAAGTGGTGCTGACCCTGCCTTCCGAACTGATGCTGGCCGAGCAGTGCGAGGTGATCGACCCGCAGGCGATCCACACGGCGCGCAAATTTATGCGCAAGACTTTGTCAGAAGCACTCAAGGCGGACCTTATCGCCGCCTATGAAGCCAACCAGACGCCGGGAAAATACAGCGCCGATGCAAAATCTGCCGGCAGGCGCGGCCTGAAAAACCTGTGCCTGAGTTATCTGCTGGGCTGGGAAGATGAAAGCACCTTGCTGCTGGCGCACGCCCAAATCGACGCTGCCGACAACATGACCGACCGCCTGGCCGCGCTGATGGGGCTGGTCAACAGCAGCAGCCCGAGTGCTGGGCAGCCGTTAAAACGCTTCTATCAGGATTTCAGGAACGAGGCACTGGTCATCGACAAATGGTTCAGCCTGCAGGCCGTGGCCGATGCCACCGATGTGAAAGCAGTGCGCAAGCTGATGACGCACCCGGCGTTTACGCTGAAGAACCCCAACCGTGCACGCAGTCTCATTTTCAGTTTCTGCAACGGCAACCCGGCGCAGTTTCACGCCGCGGATGGCAGCGGTTATGCCTTCTGGGCGGAGCAGGTGATCACGCTCAACAAGCTGAACCCGCAGGTCGCCGCGCGCCTGGTGCGCACGCTGGACCACTGGAAGAAATATCAGCCTGCACTGAAAAAACAGATGCAGACGGCGTTACAGAAGGTGGCTGCGACTAAAGGTTTGTCGAAGGATGTGCACGAGCTGGTGGCCAAGGCACTGGCGTAAGCACAGAGGAACTATCCCTGGAGCAACGATCCCTTGTGCCACACCTGTTGGCGTATGCGGACAGGCGGCATCAAAACAGGTAATCGTCGACAGCGGACAATGCAGCCGTTGTGGTCGAGCTTGCATCAGCCGGCACAATAAATTTGGCCACGAGCATATTCAGGTTATTGACTGCATCCCTGACTTTTTCAATATCCTGCGATACGTTTGCTGAACTATACGCAGTCTGTTCGGCCACATAGCTGATATTGAGGATCGTGTCGTTTATTTTTGTGGCTATTTGACTCTGCGCTTCCACCGAGCCGGCAATTTTTTCATTGACCTCATGTATTGTGGAGATCGACTGGAGAATAATTCCCAGGGACACGTTGGTTCGGTTGATTTGCTCCACACTTTCATCAGCCTGCCTGCTTCCTTTTACCATGACCTGAGTCGCATCTTTAACACCGGACTGCAGCGCTTCGATTTTCTTCTGGATATCCTGTGTCGCTTCATGCGTGCGCTGGGCCAGCTTGCGAACCTCGTCGGCTACAACCGCAAATCCCCTGCCCTGTTCGCCCGCGCGAGCCGCCTCGATCGCGGCATTCAGCGCCAGCAAATTGGTCTGTTTGGCAATCTGGGCGATGATCTGCGTTACGCCGCTGATGTCATTGCTGTCGCTTTCCAGTGTCTGAATCACCCCGGTTGCAGTCTTCACTTCTGCGGCCAGCGTATGGATCGTACTGATAGCCTGTGTCACCACCTGTTTTGCGCTGTTTGCCTGTTCTTTGATGGTCACCGCCACAGCGACAGCATTTTGCGAACCCGCAACCGATTCGAGCAGCGATCCTGCTATCTGCTTTACCGACTCGCTGGCATGTGTTGTTTCATCCTTCTGCGCCTTGACGCCTTCACTGGTCATGGTGGAGACCATGGCGACCTGCTTTGCTGTGTCGGCAAGGTGAATAGCCGCAGACTTTACATTGCCGATTAATTTTCCCAGTTCAGCGTTAACCAGTACGGCAGATTTTGCGATCGAGCCAATTTCATCATCGCCACAGACTTTGATCTGTCCGGTAAAGTCGCCCTTGCTCAGCCTCTTGAGATCTTCTTCCAACTGTTGCGCAGGACGGATTATGAAACGAATCACCCAGCCAATCATGAAATACAGGAACACTTGCACAACGATCTGCACGGCCCAAAACAAATAGTTTGCCTTGCGTATCACTGCATAATCACCACTCATATCGAGCGTGATACTGACCGCACCGCTCACCGATCCCTCAGGCACAGCATGGCACGACAGACAATTGGTACCACGAAAATTGGCTTGTGCAATCAAGGGCACAACTACGCGCAAAGCGCGGCCAGAATTTTCTTTCAGAAAAGTGCTCTGCAATTGCCCATTGTTTAATGCATGACGATCCATCTCATCGGTCGCCTGCTCGGAGGGCATTCCCGCGCCATATTGACTGCTTACCGACTTGTCGCGAATCACGCGCAATTCCTGGATATGTTCGGACTTGCTCATTTTCTGCACGAATAACGCGCGCTGATCCGCATTAGTGATGATGCCATTGAGCATCAGCATATTCAGCCCATTCAGCACGCCGTCTGCCGAGACGACTGCTCTATTCCTGGCATCATCGATCACATATGCTTCGAACCTTTCCAGTGCCACACGCTGCACAATCAGCAACACCACCAGCAAAATAGGCTGTATGGAAATCTGCAATTTATTGGTTAGGGAAAGCCTGCTCCACCACTTTTTCATACGCTAAATTATCCTGATAAATTCATTAACAATTCTGCCTGCAGCAGTCACTTTAATGAATATTCCGGATATCCATTTGAAGAATAAGGTCATGATAACCGGTCAATTCGCAGGGTGTCATTTTCCAAACTCAGTCTGGCGTCATCAATTGCGTTGTCGCTTGTTTATTCAAGCAGCGGACACATCTAGTTTCATCAACTAGCGAAAGAAAACGATATGCCCGTGCATAACGCCGATATCAGCGCCATCTTTGAGGAAATTGCCGACTTGCTGGAGATAGAAGGGGCGAATCCATTCCGCATCCGCGCCTATCGCAACGCCGCGCGCACCCTGAGCGAGTTGCCGCAGGAGCTGCATCTGCTGCTCGAAAAAAACGAAGAGCTGCCACGCATACCCGGTATCGGCGCCGATCTCGCCGGCAAGATCAGGGAAATCGCCAGCACTGGCAGCTGCAGCATGCTTGAGCGTTTGCGCCGGGAGCTGCCAGCGGCCATTACCGAACTGCTGAAAATTCCCGGCCTCGGGCCGAAGCGGGTGAAGACGCTGTACCATGACCTCGACGTGCAGACCCTGGAACAATTGCAGCGCGCCGCAAAGGATGGCCGCATCCGCGCGCTGCATGGCTTCGGCGAAAAAATCGAGCAGAAGATATTGCAGGCGGTGGAAGCCCATGCCAGCGAAAGGCAGCGCTTCAAGCTGGCACTGGCAGCACAATATGCCGAGGCGCTGCGCAGCTTTCTGCAGGCCACTCCCGGCGTGCAGCAGGTGACGTTGGCTGGCAGCTTCAGGCGCATGCGCGAGACGGTGGGCGATCTGGACATTCTGGTGACGGCCATGCCGGAGAGCAACGTGATGCAGCGCTTCACCGGCTATGATGAAGTGGCCGAAGTGTATGCCGCAGGTAAAACCCGTGCCAGCATCCTGCTCAAATGCGGCATGCAGGTCGACCTGCGCGTGGTGCCGCAACAGAGCTATGGCGCGGCCTTGCATTACTTCACCGGTGCCAAGCCGCACAACATCGCCATCCGCCGCATCGCGCAGCAGCTTGGCCTGAAGGTCAACGAGTACGGCGTGTTCCGCGGCGACGAGCGTATTGCCGGCGAGACGGAAGAATCCGTATTCCGCGCGGTAGGTCTGCCCTACATCCCGCCCGAACTGCGCGAAGATCGCGGCGAAATCGAGGCGGCGCGCAGCGGTAATCTGCCGAAACTGGTGGAGCTCGCAGATCTTAGAGGCGACCTGCATGTGCACTCAAAAGCCAGCGACGGCCATGACACGCTGCAGGGCATGGCCCTTGCGGCCAAAAAACTGGGCCTGCAGTATCTGGCCGTCACCGAGCACTCGCGCCACCTCACCGTAGCGCACGGCCTGGACGCCGAACATCTGCTGAAACAATGCGACGAGATCGACCGCCTCAACGATCAGCTTGACGGCATCACCCTGCTCAAGGGCATCGAGGTGGATATCCTGGAAGATGGCAGCCTCGACCTGCCAGACGATGTGCTGGCCAAGCTGGATCTGGTGGTGGGCGCTGTGCACAGCCGCTTCGAGCTGTCGCGCGCCAAACAGACCGAACGCATACTGCGCGCGATGGATCATCCGTACTTCACGTTGCTGGCGCACCCCAGCGGACGCCTGATCGATGCGCGCGCGCCCTATGATGTGGACATGCAGCGCATCATCCGCCATGCCAGGCAGCGCGGCTGCTTTCTGGAGTTGAACGCCCATCCGGAGCGGCTGGATTTATTGGATAGCCAGTGCCAGAGCGCCAAGGCAGAAGGCGTGCTGATCAGCATCAACTCGGATGCGCACAGCAGCTTCGATTTCAGCAATCTGCGCTATGGCGTCGGCCAGGCGCGGCGCGGCTGGCTGGAAAAGGCCGATGTGCTCAACACCCGTCCCCTTGACGCTTTGCGCAAGCTGCTGATGCGCACCATGTAATCATGTTGACGCTGGCCTTAACCGGTGATGTGATGCTGGGACGCCTGGTCAACGACAGGCTCAAGACCATGCCGCCGGAGGAAGTGTGGGGCGATGTGCTGCCGCATCTGCGGCAGGCCGACCTGCGCATCGTCAACCTGGAGTGCGCGCTCAGCGTGCATCTGAAGCCGTGGGCGCGCAGCTGGAAAATGTTCCATTTCCGCGCCGATCCCAAAGCCGTGCGCGTGCTGCTGGCGGCACACATCGATGCCTGCACCCTCGCCAACAACCACATACTGGATTTTGAGGAGCGCGGCCTGCGCGACACCTTGCGCGTTCTGAGCAAGAGCGGCATCCGGCATGCAGGTGCAGGTGATAACGCGAATGCAGCAGCCACCCCTGCCCTGCTCGATGTTGCAGGCGATTCACCGTGCCGCGTGGCGCTGCTGTCTTTTACCGACAACGAGCCGGACTTCGCCGCCGGCGCTGATCACCCCGGCACCAACTTCCTGCCCGTTTCACTCAGCGAAGAAACATTCACGCGCATCGCCAGCAGCATCGCGCAGGCGCGTGCGCAGGGCGCCGAGCTGGTCATATTTTCCAACCATTGGGGGGCCAATTTCGTCGAGCGCCCCTCAGCCGAATTTCGCAGCTTTGCCAGACGCGTGATCGAACTCGGCGCCGATATCTACCACGGCCACAGCGCCCATATCTGCCAGGGCATCGAAATTTACCAGGGCAAGCCCATCCTCTACGACACCGGCAACTTCATCGACGACTACGCCGTAGAGCCGCGACTGCGCAATGACCGCTCCTGCCTGTTCAAGCTGATGTTCGAGCACCGCAAGTTGTGCCGCATCGAGCTGCTGCCGGTTTCCTTAAGTCTGGCGCGCGTTGCATTGGCGCAAAGCGAGGAATTCGCCGCGATCTGTGCGCGCATGGCTATGCTGTGCGATGAACTGGGTACGCAGTTAAAGCGCGAAAGCGACCGTTTGCTGTGGTCTGCTGAACCTCCATATACAAGGACAGATACACAATAACAAATAATATTAAATATAATCATTGCGTTACACATTTCTCCGCTTATCCTAAAGCGCCCGGGCTGTGATCGCGCGAACAGCAGCACACGACATTGATTCCACCCGGGTCGTCCCCATCTTTTTTGTCAGGGCTTGAGCAGCAACACGGCATGCTTTTGCTTAAAACAGACTGCCCGAATTGGAATTGCGCCGACCTCAGAAAAGCTGCCATGAAACGATCGTTACTCACTGCTCTGTTTTACGCTTTGAGCCCGGCTCTGCTGGCAATGACTCAGGCAGTTTCTGCATCTGACGGGCAACCGGCATTTACTTACGACATCATACTGCGAGTGCCGGACGCTCAGCGCAAGCTGCTGGAAAATCAGCTCGATCTCTATCGCTGGCGCGGCAGCGAACGTATGAACGAAAGTCAGCTGCAGCGGCTCGTCAGCCTGGCGCCGGCGCAGATACGCGAGCTCCTGGCCACAGAGGGCTTTTATTCACCCGCCCTGAAAGCGGAAGCTCAATATCTGGACGGAAAATGGGTCGTGCATATTGAGGTCGATCCCGGCAGCCCCGTCCGTGTCAGCAGCGTTGAACTTCAAGTCAGCGGCCCTTTCAACGACGGCTCGATCGAGAACCAGGCGCGTCTGGAAAAAATCAGGGCGGACTGGCGCTTGCCCCCCAATGCCGTATTCCGCCACGCCGACTGGGAATCCGCCAAACGTAATGCCCTCAAATCGCTGTTGCTCGAAGGCTACCCGACAGCTTCGATTGCCGACAGCCATGCACAGGTCAATCCGGAATCCATGTCTGTCGATTTGCGGGTCATGCTGGACAGCGGGCCCCTGTTTACCTTTGGCGCCCTGGAAATTGGCGGGCTGTCGCGCTATCCCGCCAGTCTCGTCGAGCGCATGAATCCCATCCAGCCTGGCGAAAAATACTCCCAGAGCAAACTGCTGGAATTTCAATCCCGCCTGCAGAACGGCCCCTATTTTGCCAATGTTGACGTGAGCGTGCCGCTGGACCCCATGCAGCCAATCGGGGTGCCAGTCAGGGCTGAGCTGACCGAGAATCAGTCGCGGAAACTGGGCTTCGGCATCGGCATGAGCACCGACACGGGTGCAAGGGGGCTGGTGGATTATCGCGATATAAACTTCCTTGAGCGCGCCTGGTCGCTGGGCAGCACCCTCAAGCTGGAACAGAAACGGCAATCTTTGGCGACCGAGCTGCTGCTCCCTTATAGCGAGCAAAGCTTTCGCAACAGCTTCAATAATCTGCTCGAACACGCAGACATTGAGGGCCAGGAAACACAAAAGATCGTCCTGGGTGCAAAACGGACTTACATCCGCAGCAACACCGAAACCTCCTTTGGCTTGAGCTATTTTCTCGAACAGCAATATATCGCCGGGGCGGCGAGTGCGAGAAATACGACGCTGAGTCCATCCCTTTCATGGACATTGCGCAATGTCGATAATTTGCTTTATCCAACCCGCGGCTATATTGTAAATCTGCAGGCTCACACGGCGACGCGCCACATTCTGTCAGACCAGGATTTTGTTCGCGGTTACAGCCGGATAATTTTTTTCCATCCGCTGGGAAAAAGCAGTCAACTGAACCTGCGAGGAGAAGTGGGCGGGGTAGTGGCCACTAGCCGCAAGGGGATTCCGAGCGACTTCCTGTTTCGCACGGGGGGGGACCAAACCATACGCGGCTACGCCTTTCAAAGCCTGGGCGTAAGCGAGGGCAGCGCAATTGTGGGGGGCCGCTATGTGGCAGTCGCCAGTACCGAATATGTGTACTGGATAACGCCAAAGTGGGGGGCTGGATTATTCATCGATGGCGGCAATGCGGCCGATGACTGGGATAAGCTTACGCCAGTCTACGGCTATGGATTGGGAGCGCGCTGGAAAAGTCCCGTGGGCCCTCTCAATCTCGACCTTGCCTACGGCGAGAAAGTGCGGCAAACGCGCCTCCATTTTTCTCTGAGCTTCACCTTCTAATGTCACCTCACTTGCTCAAAAATCCGGGCCGCTACACTGTGCGCTTTCTGCTCGGCGTTACTGTCGTTGCTGGCGTACTAGTCTGGCTGGCAGGCACGGAAGCCGCACTGCAATGGGGCGCGCGACAGGCAGAGGGGCTGAGCAACGGCAGACTCTCGCTGCATGCTGTACATGGCTCGCTTTATGGTCCGCTGCGCATCGAGTCACTCAGTTTCCAAAGCGGCGGGATGCGCGTTGAAGCGAAAGAGCTCATGCTGGACTGGTCGCCGCGCTCGCTGCTCAATCTGCACATACGGATCACGCGACTGAATTTGCAGGAACTGAAAATTATGCAGACAAAGCCCTCTGTGGAACCAGCCCGCTTGCCCGATACCTTGCACTTTCCCCTGTCATTCAGCGCCCCCGACATCGGGATTGACAAGGTCATATTCAGAATTGCGGGCACGGCGCAGGTACTGGAGAATATCCGGCTCAGCGCGGGCAAAGTGGTTGCAGACTACAGGCTGACTCTGCACCGCATCGATAGTGCATGGGGCAAGGCCGATGCCACCGTGGTGCTGGGAGACACACAGCCCTACACTGTCTCGGCACATGCCACCCTGCAGCAGGAAGGGGACCTGGCCTATCGCGCCGAGGCCGATGTCTCGGGCACGCTGGCGCAACTACTGCTCAGGGCAAATGCCCGAGCGCAGGAAGGGCATGCAGAGATCAACGCCACGCTCACCCCTTTCGGAAAAATTTTTTTTACCGCGGCGCGCATCACAGCTGGCGGCATCAATCCTGCACGCCTGCGCAAAGGCTTGCCACAGGCCAACTTTGGCGCTGATATCAGCCTGTTTCATGTGGGAGAAAAAGACATTGAGGGTCATGTCATGCTCAAAAATGGCATACCGGGAAACTGGGATTATTCACGCATTCCACTGCGCACATTGTCGATGCAACTTTCCGGAGCGCAGGATAATCTTGATCTGCGCACAATCCGGCTCGACCTGGGCAAGGCCGGGGATTTCGATGGCGATGGAAATCTCGCCAACAACCGTCTGCAGCTCCAGTTAAATACCAGGAACTTCGATCCGCAGAGTGTACACAGCAAGTTACGGCGCATGCGCCTGGCTGGAAAAATCGGCCTTCAGGCCGAAGCAGGCAGGCAGCAACTGTCGGCTGATTTGCGCGAGCAGAATTTCCGGCTGCAACTCGATGCGCAACATCAGCACGCAGTGCTTGAACTGCGCTCAGCCAAAGTGGAATCCGCTGCCGGTAGCCTTGCACTACATGGCGCGCTGGCGCTGGATGATCTCAGGAAATTTCAGCTGTCAGGCGCACTGCAAAAATTCAATCCGGCCGATTTCGGACACTATCCGGCAGGCAGTATCAATGCATCTTTCTCCGCTTCCGGACAGCTGGCAAGATCACCCCAGGCGACGCTGGATTTTGCAGTCACTGATAGTCGGCTCCGCCAGCAGCCGCTTTCTGCTCGTGGCAAGCTGAACCTGTCTGCCATACGCATCTGGAACAGCGATATCACGCTGCAGCTGGCGCAGAACCGCGCAGAGCTCAAGGGGGGATTGGGCAGTCCTGACGATACCCTCGCCTTTAGCATTGACGCTGGCAATCTCGACGCCTTCGATCCCGGACTTGGCGGACGAGTACGCACCCAGGCAACTCTGCACGGTAAATTTTCTGCACTCTCGGGACAATTCGATACGCAAATCAACGACCTGTCCTGGGGGAAAGATTACCGAATCGCCATGCTGCAAGCCAGCGCCCGGCTGGACAAGGGAGAGAACGGCGCACTAGCGCTGGCTGCAAGCTTGCAGGGACTGGCCACGCCGCTGGTGCAGCTTGACCGGGCCAGCCTGGACGCGCAGGGTACACGCATCCGGCACACGCTCAAATTCATGGCAGAAAATCCAGACTTCGATCTGGAGAGCCAATTGGCCGGTGGCTGGCACGACGAGTCCGGCTGGGTCGGACAGGTGATGGATCTGCACAACCTCGGGCGCCATGCTTTTGCGCTCAGGTCTCCGGCAAAGCTGGAAATTGGCAGGCGAAAATTTTTGCTGAACAATGCCGACTTGCATGTGGAAGATGCAGATGTTGTGCTGCATGAACTCGCCTACCGGGACGGACAGGTCTCAAGCAGCGGCACTTTTAAAGGTCTGCCACTTGCCTATGTGCAACATATATCTGCACGGACTGCCGACCTGAAAACCGATCTCAGGCTAAATGGCGAGTGGCAGTTTGCGGTGCGGGACAGAATAGATGGACATATTGCCGTATGGCGTCAGGGGGGCGATGTGTTTCTCCCCTCTTCACCGCAGACCGCGTGGGGCCTGAACAGGCTGAGCCTGAATATCAATGCCGCAAACAATCGCCTGCATGGCAACCTTGAAGCCACCGGCGACCTGTTGGGCAGCCTCAAGGTTGATGCTCTGGGCATATTTTCGCGCCGCGATGGCGTCTGGGGAATCGCAGGTGATGCTCCCATCCGTGCGAACGCAAATCTCTCTGTCGACTCTATCGCCTGGATCGCACCGCTGTTGAACCGTACTGGCTCGCTCGCCCTGGATGGCGCTCTCAAGGCTGAGGTTCATGCCGATGGCACGCTCGCGCAACCACAGCTGGCAGGTAGCATTCGCGGTGAGCGTTTCAGTGTGGCGTGGCAGAATCAGGGGCTGCGTTTTACCGATGGCCGTTTTCACGTGGAGTTGCGGGATCATGAATTGCTGCTCAATCAATTATCCATACGCGGCGGCGATGGAAATCTCAGCGGCCAGGGCCGTTTAGCGCTTGAAGGCGAAGCTGCAGTCATGCAGCTATCGCTGACAGCAGACAAACTTGAAGTGCTTTCGCGACCTGACCGCCACCTGATACTGAGTGGCTCAGGGAACGCATCGGCAGCAGGGAAAAAACTGCAGATCGGGGCCACACTTAAGGCGGACAGCGGCTTGATCGAGCTGCCCAAGGATAGCGAAGTGACAGCCAGTGATGATGTCATCGTAGTCGGGCAGCCGCCCGGCTCACAAAAGAAAGACCTGCCCTATGCGCTCAGCCTGGATCTCGATCTGGATCTGGGTGAACAGTTTTTCGTCAAAGGCAAGGGGCTGGACGCGCAACTGGGTGGCACGCTAAAGCTAAGCAGCAATGGTACTGCACTGCCCTCTTCCCGCGGGAACATCCACGTCATCAAGGGGATATATACCGCTTACGGGCAACGCCTTGAAGTCGAGCGCGGGATACTCAACTTCCAGGGCCCGCTCAATAACCCCGGGCTTAACATCATTGCGATGCGCAAAAACCAGCCCGTTGAAGCGGGTGTATCCGTTACCGGCACCGCACAGTCGCCACGTGTGAAACTGGTGTCCAATCCCAGCGTTCCGGATAGCGAAAAGCTCTCGTGGCTGGTGCTTGGATATGGACTTGAAGATTCCAGCGGCAAGGACTTGAATGCGCTGAATGCAGCGGCCGGGGTTTTGCTGGCAACTGGCGAATCCATCACGTTGCAGCAGAAGATAGCGCACGCATATGGCCTGGAAGAAGTCAGCCTGCGTGGCTCAGGCCAGCTGCAGGGGAGCGTGCTTTCTCTGGGGAAACGTCTGTCTACGCGCGCCTACTTGAATTATGAGCAGGGGCTCACCAACGCAAGCAGCCTGGTGAAGATCAACTACATACTGAACAAACGCCTTTCTGTGCAGGCGCAAGCTGGCACCACACCGGCGGTAGACCTTTTCTATACATTCAGGTTTGACTGAGAGGCGGAACACGGACACCGGCAAAGGCGCGTTAATGCCAATGCTTCATTTCTGATGCCGGTCAGGCTCAAGAGCCAGACATGAGTCGGTTCAATGCAGAAAGCACGGCCTTGAGTGATGCGCTCACTGTGTCGTGATCGAACGCAACACCTGACACACGCTGGCCGTTGATGTTGAGCTGCACATAGGCTACCGCCTCTGCATTGGTACCAGAGCCTATTGCATGCTCGTTGTAATCCACCACGCTGATTTGCTGCCCGCCGCGTTTGATCCAGCCATCGATAAAGGCTGAAAGCGCCCCTTCGCCATTGCCATGCAAGGAGTACTCGTTGCCGTTCTCAGCGATTTGCGCCTGTATCAGATCCTGACTGTCAGCCCGTTCAAGAAGGTAACCATTGAGCGACAAAGGCTCGCGGTCTGCTACAAAGTGCTGCATAAACAGGGCATGGATAGTCGAGCTTTCTATCTCACCGCTGCGCTGCTCACTTGCCTGTTGCACCAGCTGGGCCAGCTCAACTTGCATCCAGCGTGGCAAGCTCAGGCCGTAATCTCGCTCCAGAACAAAGGCGACGCCGCCTTTGCCCGACTGGCTGTTGACGCGAATCACGGCCTGATAATCGCGACCGATATCCTTGGGATCAATCGGGAGATAAGCCACCTGCCAGTGTTCATCCGGCTGCTGTTTATGCAGGCACTTGCGGATTGCGTCCTGATGGCTGCCAGAGAAGGCGGTGTACACCAGTTCACCCACCCAGGGGTGACGCGGATGCAGGGGAATGCTGGTGCATTCGCCCACTACCTGGATGATCTCGTCGGGATTTGAAATATCCAGCTCGGGGTCTACGCCCTGGCTATACAGATTCATCGCCATGGTGACGATGTCCATATTGCCGGTGCGTTCGCCATTGCCCAGCAAGGTTCCCTCCACACGGTCAGCTCCCGCCAATACCGCCAACTCCGCCGATGCCACCGCACAGCCCCGGTCGTTGTGGGTGTGCACGGACAGGATGATCGCGTCGCGGCGGCTGATATGCGTGGCGAAATATTCCACCTGGTCGGCGAACACATTTGGTGTGGCGCTTTCCACGGTGGATGGCAAATTGATGATGACTGGCGTGGCCACGGTCGGCTGCAATATATCCATCACCGCTTCGCAAATTTCTACCGCATAGTCCATCTCTGTATTGGTAAAGCTCTCGGGCGAATATTCAAACAACCATTCTGTTTCCGGATATTTTGCAGCTTCGCGCTTTACCCACTCTGCACCTTTGCGGGCGATGGCGGTTATGCCTTCCCTATCCATACCAAATACGCGCTCGCGCTGCACCGTTGAGGTGGAATTATAAAAGTGCACCGTCGCCCGCTTGACTCCTTTTAGCGCCTCATAGGTACGCACAATCAGGTCTTCTCGCGCCTGTACCAGCACCTGCACATTCACGTCATCGGGGATCTGGTTTTCTTCAATCAGCCAGCGCACGAAGTCGTAGTCAGGCTTGCTGGCCGACGGGAAGCCCACCTCGATTTCCTTGAAGCCGAGCTTCACCAGCAAGGCCCACAGACGCCGCTTCTGCCCCACGTTCATCGGTTCCAGCAATGCCTGGTTGCCGTCGCGCAGGTCTACGCTTGCCCAGCGCGGCGCCTTGGTGATGATGCGGTTGGGCCACTGGCGGTTGCGCATGGCAGTCGCTGCAGTGGCTCTGTATTTGCTGTGGTCAAATGCTTTCATGATGTGCTCCGTATATGTCTATGCCTGGCCGCATATAGGCTGGCCTTTTTGCACTCCGAATAATATGGCAAATCACCCAAAATTACATTGCGTATGCAGCCTTTAAATCGCACTTAATAGCAATTAAATTGCTATTAATATAATATATTCGCAATTAAATAGAAAACTCACACCTTTAAAGGCCGATATATGGAACTGGACCGCTATGATCACCATATTCTTGAGTTACTGCAGGAAGACGGGCGTATCAGCAATCAGGATCTGGCAGAACGCATAGGCCTGTCGCCCTCGCCCTGTCTACGCCGCGTGCGCACTCTGGAAGAGTCGGGCATCATCGCTGGCTATCATGCGCAACTGGATGCCAGGAAGCTGGGGCTTACCCTGATGGCCTTGATCCACATTTCGATGGATAGACATACGCCGGCGCGCTTTGCCAATTTTGAAAAGAAAATCAGCGAAATTCCCAGTGTGCTTGAATGCCTGCTGATTACCGGACAAGATGCCGACTACCAGCTCAAGGTGGTGGTGCACGACATGGATGCCTATCAGGAACTGCTGCTCAACAAGATAACCCGCATTGAAGGCGTTACCGGCGTGCATTCCAGCTTTGTGTTGCGGCGGGTGGTTGACAAGATTTCCCTGCCTATTGCGCCCTGAAAACCCGCCCCAATATTCAGCATGGCAATAATCTCTGATGTAGAATTCAATCGCACACATACCTTAATGACTTAACGTTACCTACTTATAAGGAGCAACCATGCGCATTCTGCTGACACTTACCCTTATGCTCGCCACCCTGAGCCTTTCAGGTTGTGGCTATAACACCATACAAGCCACAGAGGAGGGCGTGACAGCCTCATGGAGTGAAGTGATCAACCAGTATCAGCGCCGCGCTGATCTGGTGCCTAATCTGGTCAACGTAGTCAAGGGTTATGCATCCCACGAAAAGGAGGTGCTGGAGGCCGTCACCGTGGCGCGTTCACGCGTGGGCTCAATTCAGGCCACGCCTGAATTGATCAACGATGAGCAGGCCTTTGCAAAATTCCAGGCGGCCCAGGGTGAATTGACCTCAGCGCTGTCGCGTTTGCTGGTCGTCTCGGAAAACTATCCGCAATTGAAAGCTGATGCGTCGTTCAGGGACTTACAGGCCCAGATTGAAGGAACGGAAAACAGAGTCACCGTCGCGCGTAACCGCTACATAGCTGCAGTCAAGGAATACAACGTAACCGTGCGCACCTTCCCGAACAACCTGACGGCCATGATTTTCGGTTATAAAACCAAACCGAGCTTCACCGTTGAAAATGAAAAAGCGATCTCGACCGCACCTAAAGTTGATTTCGGAAAATAATCCATGCGACGCTGTCTGACTTTCTTGCTGCTGTGCCTGCTGCCTTTTGCAGTTTTTGCAGAGGAAGTTGCGATACCTGCGCTTACGGCGCATGTAACCGATCTCACCGGCACCCTCACTAAAGAGCAACAAGCCACGCTGGAAGCCAGGTTGCAGGCGTTGGAATCACAAAAGGGTAGCCAGATCGCGGTGCTGCTGGTACCCACGACTCAGCCAGAAACCATAGAAGAATTTTCGATTCGTGTCGCAGACCAGTGGAAACTCGGCCGCAAGAAAATTGACGACGGCGTGTTGCTGCTGATCGCCAAAGCAGACCGCAAGTTGCGCATCGAAGTTGGCTACGGACTGGAAGGAGCGCTGCCCGATGCCATTGCCAAGCGCATTATTTCAGAGGATATCACCCCGCACTTGAAGCAGAATGACTTCTACGGCGGCATCGTCGCAGGCATTACGCGCATTGATGCCATCATTCAGGGTGAGGCGCTACCTGCCCCCCGGCAAACCGGCAATGACAACACACCAATAGAAAACTATCTCCCCTTCCTGATCTTTGGAGCGCTGATCAGCGGTGCGATTCTTCGCCGCATACTGGGTACATTTCCCGGTGCAGTAGTGAATGGCGGTTTAATCGGAATAGCCACTATGGTACTGGGCGGTGGCCTGATTTTCGCAATTATTTTTGGCATCGTTGCATTTTTCTTTGCGCTGATAAAAGGCGGTCGAAGCGGCGGATTTGGCAGTGGCGGCTTCGGTGGAGGTGGAGGTTTTTCCAGTGGCGGTGGCGGATTTTCTGGCGGCGGGGGCGGTTTTGGCGGCGGCGGCGCATCGGGGGATTGGTAGATGAAAAAGCTAACACGTTTTATCAAACATCTTACAGCAGCCCGCTGGCAGGTAAGACGTCGTCTGCCCAGGCACAGCATGAATGCAATAGAGGCGGCGATACACGCATCCGAAAAATTGCACATGGGCGAGTTACGCTTCGCCGTAGAGGCAGGTCTTGACTGGCCTGACTTGTTTGCAGGCATCACCTCACGTGAGCGGGCACTGGAGGTATTCTCACATCTGCGCGTATGGGATACCGAACACAATTCCGGCGTGCTCATTTACTTGCTGCTGTCCGACCGCAAGGTCGAGATAGTAGCTGACCGCGGCATCCATTCACGAGTTGGCAATTCTGCATGGATAAGCATTTGTCAGGACATGGAAAGCAAGTTCCGCACCGGTAATTTTGAGGGTGGCGTGCAACTGGGTATTTCAGAGGTTACCGCATTGCTACAACAACATTTTCCAGCCCGGGACCAGAACCCGAACGACCTGCCCGATCACCCGATAGTTATATAACTCCGTCGAAGCATCATCATACTGGCAGTATAATTCATAAATATATTAACGTGTCTAAAGGCAATTATGTGTGGCATCTGCGGTGAATTACGTTTTGACGGCTCCTCTCCCGACCTCGCTGTCATCAAGCGCATGTCGCAAAAAATCGCCCGCCGCGGGCCAGACCATGAGGCCACATTCGGCGATGGTCCTGTGGCCTTTGGTCACCGTCGCCTTGCCATCATCGACCTGACATCCAGCGCCGACCAGCCCATGGTCGACAAAGATCTGCGCATTTCCCTCGTTTTTAACGGCACAATTTATAATTACAGAGAGCTGCGAGCCGAGTTGACCGAAATGGGATATACCTTCTTTTCAGAAGGCGATACTGAGGTCATCATCAAGGCCTACCACGCTTGGGGAGAGAAATGCGTAGAGCGCTTCTTCGGCATGTTTGCCTTTGCGCTGTGGGACATGCGCCATGCGACACTTTTTTTGGCGCGTGACCGTTTCGGCATCAAACCGCTGTATTACTCGTTGGACGGCGCTCATCTGCGCTTTGCTTCAAATGTGCAAGCGCTGCTCGCGGCGGGTGGGGTAGACACCAGCATCGATGCGGTTGCCCTGCACCATCATTTTACCCTGCATGCGGTCGTTCCCGCGCCGCGCACCATTCTTAACGGCGTTAAAAAGCTGGTACCTGCGACAACAATGACCGTGACAGCCGCAGGAAAAATAACCCTGCACACTTACTGGAGCCTGGACGCCACCCGACCAAGCCAGACGCTATCTGAGCAGGATTGGCTAAAGGCTACACGCATAGTGCTTACACGCGCCATCGAGCGTCATAGACTCGCATCTGATGTCCCCGTGGGCGTATTACTTTCGGGAGGCCTTGATTCAAGCCTGCTGGTCGGTCTTCTCGCAGATCATGTGGAGAACCTGCTCACCTTTTCGGTGGGTTTCGAAGATATCGGTGATGGTGCAGAAAAAGGCGATGAATTCGAGTATTCCGACCAAGTGGCAGAACTTTTCAAGACCCGGCACCACAAATTCCTCATCCCAAATTCCGAGGTTCTGAAAAGACTACCTGAAGCAGTAAGCAATATGGCAGAACCCATGGTAAGCCAGGATGCAGTGGCCTTCTATTTATTAGGCGAACGCGTTTCAGAAGAGGTAAAAGTTGTGCTATCAGGGCAAGGTGCGGATGAAGTATTCGGCGGCTACTTCTGGTATCCCGTGATGGAACAATCGAAAGGCAGCAACCTTGAGCGATTCAGTTCTAACTATTTTGATCGTGACCACTCAGAATACCTTGAAATGGTTTGTCCAGCCTATCATGTGCCTGACGTTACCTCTGTAATGGTGGCTGCGGGTCTCAACCAAGAAAAAGCGGACACATTTTTGGATCAGGTGCTGCGATTCGACACAACCACATTAATTGTGGATGATCCTGTTAAGCGGGTGGACAATATGACGATGGCTTGGGGGCTTGAAGCGCGCGTGCCATTTCTGGATCATGAGTTGGTTGAGCTCGCAGCCAAAATGCCACCAGAGCTCAAGCTAAAAGAAGGAGGAAAGTTTCCTTTGAAAGCCCTCGCCAGAGGTCTGATTCCAGATTCCGTTATCGACAGGCCCAAGGGATACTTTCCAGTGCCAGCACTTAAATATGTGCGCGGCGACTTTCTGCAATTTATGCGAAAAATCTTACTCTCGGAAGCCTGCATCAAACGGGGACTATACCAACGCACTTATGTGGACAAGTTGCTGGCAAATCCAGAAATCCACCTCACAAGAATTCAGGGCAGCAAGTTATGGCATTTAGCCCTGCTGGAATACTGGCTACAACTGAATGTTGACTCAGCCGCCGCCAATAAAGGGAAGTGATTACTTAGCTTCATCAATCATCTTGGTGATTGACGCTTCTACTTCTTTGGCAACCGCAGTCAACGCGGTATCTTTAGACAGCATAGCGAGCATTTGCGCTGGTTCAATCATACCTATTTTGGTTTTGCCCTTCTCGGTATATACGGAGATACGACAAGGCAATGCCATATTCAATTTCAAATCAATAGCCAATACCTTGGAAGCCTGGCCCGGATTGCATACTTCAAAAACTTTGCACTGTTCAGCAAATTCAAAACCTTTGCCACGCAATGTTGCACCAATATCGTGCACATGTAATACACCAAATTTGTGATTCTTAACCGCTGCATCCAGATCAGTTACAGCCTGGTCAAAGGATTTATTGCTGTCAACAATGTAGTACATAATTTACTCCAAATATTCTAATTAAGATTTGCACACATATGCAAAAAGATTAATAAGGATAAGCTAATATAAAGGTGACTGCAAGCGAATGCCAATTAATTTGCTTTCAGCTTTCCCATCGTATTTGCTGAGATGACCTTACTTGGGCTGCGTCCGCCCCTTCGGGGCTTAACATTCCAGAGGCGAATGTTAGCCTTCACCGCCACCTGCCCCTTCGTGGCAGGTGGTCACTTCGTTCAAGTAGGTCATTATTGTTGGACTGCACAAAAGCAAAAACCCCCGCCTTTTGGGGCGGGGGTTTTTGCTTTGTAAGGAGTCTGACGATGACCTACTTTCACATACGTATGTA
>DATKTO010000021.1:0-2339 GCA_035531075.1 Gallionellaceae bacterium | reverse complement strand
TGTACGCTGGATTTCGGTGACGTACTTGTACAGACGATAATTTGGATCATTCTTATTGTGATAACACTAGGTATCGCACTACCTTTTTTTGCGTATTTTTTTCTGCGCCTCATAATTAACAAAACCGAAATCCACGAAATATCCTGACATTGCTTATATCAATGGCCTGCGCAACCCATCTTTCGGGAGGGACTGCGCTAAAGCGCAGCCCCTTACCTGCACGATAAGCCCTTCACACGACATGCAAACTTCACGAGAAAGCTGTGTTGACACGAGAGTCGAGGGTGCGCCGCACCACTTCTACGCAGTCGGCGTCAGGCTGACAGAAATTGACCTGATCCCGATGGTTATCACACATCGGTGTTGGCCTTGGCCGGAAGACAGCATCTTTCTTTTTGGCAAAGACGCTCAGGCATGCCGCTAATGAATACCGCGGTATGTGAGGTATCAGTGCATCACCTGAGATTAGTCCTGGGTGGCCGCAACTACGCTACAATTATCCATGGACAACAAGAGCATTACATACTACAGCGGACCAGCGCGTATCTTGCACTGGCTGACAGCAATTCTGGTACTGGTCGCCTTCATCTACGGTCCGGGAGGTACGGAAGAACGCATCTACTCTGCGGCACGCGATTTTGGCCGGCAATTGCATGAGACCCTGGGTCTGGGTGTATTTGCGCTAGTCGTGGTTCGGCTCCTCTGGCGGGCCCTCGACAAGCATCCGGAACCGCCGCCGGCAGCACGCTGGATGAGCATCGCCGCAAATGCGGTGCAAGCGTCGCTGTATGTCCTGTTGTTCGCTTTGCCGCTCACCGCCATCAGTGGCGCCTGGCTGGAAGGCCACCCCCTCACCCTGCTCGGACACGTGCTAATTCATCCCCCGCTGGCCGAGTCACATGCACTCGGCGCAACGATTGCCAATATCCATACCTGGCTTGGCGACGCAATTCTTTGGCTGGCAGGTGTACATGCTGCCGCAGCGCTGCACCACCACTATATTCTGAAAGACAATGTTCTCCGATCGATGCTACTACGCCGCAAGTGATGTAATACGAACATGGATACACCGAGGCGATTTTGTGCTCAATAAGCTCGACCCATTTTAATTGGGGAAAGGGCAACTTGAATTTTCAAAGCGCCGAACCTTCTTAGCTGCCTGATTTTTTGTTTCGAACCAACATTCCTGACCCTGCACACCCACCCCACGGGAGATCATCATGATTGCAGTAATCTTCGAAGTCTGGCCGGTCGAAAACGGGGCCAGGGAGTATTTCGATCTGGCCGCCGAACTCAGGCCACTACTTGAAGAAATTGAAGGGTTCATCTCGATTGAACGATTCGAGAGCCTGGCAACAAAAGGGAAGTTCCTGTCACTTTCTTTCTGGCGCGACGAACAATCTATCCGTACCTGGCGGAACATGGAGGAGCATCGAGCCGTTCAGGAAAAGGGACGGCATGGTGTCTTTGCCGCATACCGGATACGGGTTGCATCCGTGGTGCGGGACTACGGGCTGGACGATCGCAACGAGGCTCCTGAAGACAGCCGTAGCGCACACGGCTAATCGATCGCTTTGCGGCGCCATTTCTTCCCTTCCCTGCTCACCATCGCTCCTCTGATCCTTGCACCGCACCTTTTGCTTACGCGTTGAACAGCACAACAAAAGCTGAGATACTGATATTGCATGTCCGCTTTTCGAAGGAGAAACAGCGATGAAAAACATAGCCAGGTTACGGGACTTTATCCAGTCGTTCACACGTTTGATCGAATACGGTGGCGGCAATGAGGAACGCATCTTCGCGGATGGCAAAAAGCTCCTGTCGGATCTTGTCAGCCGCGATGACTGGCTGCCTGACGAGTTTGCCCAGCCGAGTCCGGAACGGTATCAGCAGTACCTGTTGTATTGCGATCCGATGGAGCGCTTCTCCGTGGTGAGTTTCGTATGGGGGCCGGGGCAGACCACACCGGTGCATGACCACACGGTGTGGGGCATGGTCGGGATATTGCGCGGCGCGGAGACCTGCGAGGAATTCGAGACGGAACTTGCAACCGGCCGCCTGCGCGCAACAGGCTCGCATCAGCTGCCCTGCGGCGGCATCGATCTGGTGTCGCCGCGCATCGGGGACATCCACAAGGTGTCAAACGCGTTCGCCGATCGCACCTCTGTCAGCATCCATGTTTACGGTGCGAATATCGGTGCGGTGAAGCGCCATGTCTATGAACCTGATACCGGTCGCATCAAAACATTTATCTCCGGATATTCAAAGAACGTGACGCCGAATATCTGGGATCGCTCGGGCGAAATGGCAATCACCGACTGATTATCCTGCACAAATTC
>DATKTO010000020.1:0-101215 GCA_035531075.1 Gallionellaceae bacterium | reverse complement strand
CAATCTGGAAGTAGCCGACGGGGACGTCGGCGCTCCCACACTGCAACCTAATGAAACACATAAAAGGAACTTGATACCGTGGAATTGCAGTTGTTCAAAACCCTGTGGGGGCATAGCGGCTCACTGGCACAGGCAGCAGATGAGGCGATTAAATCCGGTTTTATCGGGCTCGAAGGCAATGCCGATCTGCCCCGCGCACGGCGCGACGAACTGCTGGCGGTGCTTCAATTGCAACGACTTGATTATATTCAAGAAATTGTCACGGCAGGCGGCTACGTGCCGCGCCGCAATGACACCGTGCAGGAGCATATTGCGGACGTCCACCGGCAGCTACAACTGGGCCGCGCACTCGAACCGCGCTGGGTCACCATCATCGGCGGCAGCGATGCCTGGTCGCTGGAGGAGAGCGTGCGCTTCTTCGGCGAGACGCAAGAACTCGCCGCACGCTTGGGTATCGCCTGCAGCTTTGAAACCCACCGCAGCCGTTCACTGTTCAACCCGTGGAGCACGCTGGCGATACTCGAACGCCTGCCCGATTTACGCCTCACCTGCGACTTCAGCCACTGGGTGGTGGTGATGGAAAGGCAGCTGGATGAAGAATGGGATGTCGTGCGCGAAGTCGCCAAGCATGCGCATCACATCCACGCCCGTGTCGGTTACGAACAGGGCCCGCAAGTCCCGCATCCCGCCGCACCGGAATATCTGGGCGCACTGGTTTCGCACCAGCGCTATTGGGAAGAAATCTGGGCGATCCAGCGCGACCGGGGCTACGCCTTCACCACAATGACCCCGGAGTTCGGCCCCGACGGCTATCTGCACAGCAAGCCATTTACCCGTGAGCCCGTCGCAGACCTGTGGGCGATCAACTCATGGATGGGGAAAAATGAGTATGCGCATTTCCATGATTGGCATGCGCGAATGGATTGATGGACTACCTCGGCGCGATTGAGACGGTCAGAGCGATTGCTGTGGATGGCTGATCTTCGGCCTAAAGCGGACACACGTTTCTTCATTTCTGAAGGGAAACTTTCTATGTATTCCCGCCTTTAGTCCTATGCTGCTCTCCGCCTTAAAGCAGTCTTTGGAGCTGCGATGTCACGTTGCGCCTAAGAACCAAATCGACCTAAGAAAAGCCTTCAGCAATATAAGTTGCGCCAAGTGAAGTTGCCCATACCTGATCGAGTAAGGAGCGCGACGATGTGCTGGCCTTGATATGCAACGCATTCAAGAATGGAATGATACAAAGTTTCTGACTAGCAATTATGGGAGCATTCCATCCAGGAAGATTCTTTAATTCCGCCCAATCTTCTGGGTAAAAATTTGCTACCACCACCTCACAAAGCAACACAACATCTAAAGGAAAACACAACCATCTTGGCTCTTTAATAGGTACTTCAAAAGACTTGGTGTGCCCAGGTGTATGCCCCCCAAATTGTAGATGGAAGAGTGGGCCTTCCTGAAATTGATCCTTTGGTGAATTTGCGAAATCAATATGATGCTTGATTAAGACATTACCTTCGTCATCCAATACCTCCAATGCCAGATCAAGACGCCGAAAACAGACACCTCCTGCAGGGCTTCGCTGAACACTGATGGAGGCGTATATCTGTGGCTGAATAGTCTTATTTAAATGCCGATCATATTTGCGCTTGAATACAATAGGATTAGATTTTGATATTTCATATGACCATGTGAAACTCTCTTTCCCATGAGCAACGGTGATTCTGGCTAGTTCCTCAAAAACGTTCCCAGCTTCAATGATCTTCTTTTGATGAAGCGCCCGACCAGTCTGACGAAGCGCAACCGCCATTTCTTTAGCAGATGGTACGCTCATGATGACATCTGGGCTTGCGGTTGAATTTTTCCGTTCTTGATTTGTTCAGCCAGATTTTCATCGGAATCGTCGATAATCAAATCACGGCTGTCATAGGCACCGGTTTGAATACAGTACCAGCAAATTCTTGATGGCTCCAAAAAAGGTTGATAGTTGGCGTCGTAGCCCAAAACAGAATGTTTCAGCTCGGTGGGGTGATCACAACTTGAACATGCAACCCAGAAATATTCATCTGAAGACTTACTCCACTTAGATGCAGCAGGCTTTAGCTCGATCTTTAGTGCACTTGATAGCTTCAACACCCTTTCAGAACCTGCCGATGACCCTAATGGCGCACCTAGAATTCCTTTTCCCCATGCGTCTAAGCGATGCCACCACCACCGAGGCCATCCATCACATAACAGTCCGCTGTAGCCCAACTTCAAATCAATCAGCTTGGCTTTAAGCTGGGAAATATTTGGAGAATCTGGGGATACACCCAGCCTTGCCAATAAATGCTCATCAGACAATAAAATTCCAGGGCGCTGAATCAACAGCGCCATTACCTTTGAGATGATTTGATGTGGGTATTGAATTTTGGCAATTGCACGTATGGCTTGATGATTTAGCACCATTTCAGCTTCATTCGAATCCAGGCCAAGAAGGACACTTAGTGCTACGGGTTTATTATTGTTTTTTGCAAAAACGGACTGTATGGTCTTATAGGCTGCGGCTAGACTTGTAATGCGAGCGGCAGCCAGCCTCAGGGGTTCCTCAGTGACGAGCTCTTCTTTCGAAATTACAAGATCAAAAAGGTCTTCCGCCGTCGAGTCTGCGTGAAAAATTCGTTTGATATAGTCTTCCTGCGACAGCAGAATTAGCGGCAAATCACTGCTTGGTTTGTCAATAGCACGGTCACGAATCTGTTGAGCTAAAGCGCTTGCACGGTATTTATTTTTTTGCTTATTCCCTTCAGCGCCCTTGATTGGTACTTCATCAAGGCGGAAATCGATTGCCGCAAAGTCAAAATGCTGGCCTATCAAATGATCTGCAAGTTCGGTTACTTCATGCTCAGGTAGGCGGAATTCGATATTCAACTTGCCACTTGAAATCTTGGTAAGCAACTCGGCATATTTCTTTTCTTCTTCCTTGTCATCGACAAAAATACCTTTAAACAAGATCGTCTCCTTATTGTTGTGCTATTGCTGCGGGGACTAGGAATTCAAATCGGCAATTAAAACCCTGCTCGGCATCTCCAAGACGAACAAGGCCACTATTGGCGCTTGCGATATCGGAAACGATCTTCAATCCCAACCCGGAGCCAGGTCCAACTAATTCATCATCGCCATACTGATGTGTTGTAAAAAATGCATCAAATATTTTATCCGCAATCGCTGGGTCAACGCCTGATCCGGTATCCTGAAACCCGATGCGAACATACTCACCTTCACGATCAGCGCTGATTTTAATTTTTCTATTCCCGGTGTTGGCGCGATCCATTGCTTTGATTGAGTTTGTCAGAAAATTGAATAGCACAGAATCAATTTCACTCCGATGCATGGGAGTTGTACGCAAGTAGGGCGGATTGATAGCCACTTCAAACTCAACTTGCCTAGTATCAAGATAGTGTTTGAATTGGGATACGAATTCGGTAATCACGCTGTGAACGGCGATCTCATTCTTTTCCCGCTTGGCTGTATGCGCTATCAAGCTCATCACATAGGAGGCCAAATCATTAAGCTGACTAAGGCTTGCCTCAACGTCATCAATGGGCTTCTTGGCTTTATCCTTTGCACCGAGGTCAGCTAGCAATCCTTTCAAATTCAGGATACTGCCGCTGAAACCATTCAGCGCCCCGCGTATTTCATGACTGAATACGGCTATCGATGTACCCAATGAAGCTAGGATTCGAAGCAACTCCTCATAACGTAGATGCGCTTTTTCGCGTTGTTCCTGTTCCTGCTCAAAATTTTCAACAATCTTCTGTACTTCCTCTTGAGCTTCTTTCAATACATCAGCTGGAACAGCGCTTGCACCTGAAGGCCCACTTTGACTTGATGTGGCCGACACGTCTTCAAATATCTTCTTTACACGTTCGGATGGCTTGCCGCGCTTAGAAGTAAAGTCTTTTTGACCTGCTGTCTGTTTTCTTTCGCGAGCAGCAGCTACACGTAGTGCCGCCCATTCAAGACCGCTCCTAACAAAATCAGCAAGCTGAACAAAAGCTTCGTTTTCAATCAAGCCCTCTCTGCTGCTAGTTTCTTCGAGGAGTACGTTCACATCACTTGAAAGTTCAAGTTGGCCAAAAAAATTGACGTTGTGTGCTGGGACGATTATGTTTCTTCGACCAGTGTCATATGCCAACTTAAGCCAATCATCGCGTGGCTCACCATAGGGAAGCACGCGAAATCCATCGCGGTAAACACGAATACCACCGTACTCTGAGCCAACGTCTGTGGCAGTTCTTGTGGAGAAGCCCTCAATAAACTCTGGAAGATAAATAAAATAATCCGCCTCAAAGCTAGTTTCTCCAACGAGTTCAAATTTGCGGTCGAGCGTAATTTTATCTGAAAAGCCAAGTTTTTTAGATTCAAGCAAAATATGCGCGCGGTCATCTTTGTCTATATAGCCACTAATCCGAGCCAGCCTTTGATCAAGAAATGTTTTATCCAGCGAAAATTCTGCCTGAATTTCTGAGGAAGACTTTCCGTTGATTACTACCGAGAAGCCGGGGTCAAGTTCCTTGCCTTCTGTTTTGGTTAGCGCTTTACCCCGATAAGTTCGCCGAACCTTGTATGGCGGCTGAAGCAGAATGACGGACTTCCACACGCGCTTCAATTGGGCTTCCGTCCAACGATCACGCATCGTAACAATGGTTAATTTCGTGCCATGCGCTTCTGGTGCCTTATCAAAGCGTTCAATTGAAAACGAAAGCATGCCTATGTCTACATCAGGCTTAAATACGTCGTCCCAATTGAATTGCACGCGCACACCTTGTAACTCACCGAGCACACCTGACTCAAGAATCAACTCTTTCCCAAGACGCTCAACTGCAAACCGCCCTATACCTTTGCGCCCGGCTCGTGAACGTTTGAACCTATCGGAAATTGGGGATAGTTCTTTGTCATTAGTCGAAAGTCGCATCCATGCGCTACGTATTGTTTCCTCCGTCATTCCCGAGCCGTCGTCAGCAATGGTGAGAAACCCGCCAGGCTTATCAAACGCAACGAAATCAATTCTTACTTCTGTAGCATCCGCATCGTAGGAGTTCTTAATTAGTTCACTGAGAGCTGTTTCTTGGCGACCAACGAGTTCAAAGCCCAGGCGATGAATATGCCGCGCATCGATTGAAAATCGTACTGAGCTTTTATCACATTCAAGTATTTTCTTGTTGAGCTCCGCAATAGCCTGAAAATCGACATGCTCCTGCTCAAGCTCTATTGAAAGCTGCTTTTTAAGCGTGTTAAGAAGATCAGATTTCATCGCGTAAGCGCCTTCTCCGGTTCCTTACGATGTCTAATTCTTTAGCCAATGCGAAAACTAATTGCTCACGGACAGACTTTTTTCTATTCCCAAAAATAAACATGTTAGCAACTTGCTGCGCCTCTTCAGAATCACCTTTACGGAAACATTCGTCAATTTGTGAAAAGGCAGCATTAGTCTTCTCAACTGTTTTATCCTTTGGGAGGATGAGCCTTATTCTGTTTGCCTCAGATGGCTCAATTTTCAGCACTCCAGAGCCATAACTCCGGCCTACATGCTCAGCGGATAGCTGACTAAAAGTAGAGCACAGTGAAATAACAACGAGTTTTATGGTTTGCGATGTGATAGTTGGGTGAAAAAATACACGGTGAATAGAATTCGTAGCATTGATTGCGGCATTGTTGAGCACCATTCTCGGCCCGTCGTGCATCATGTAAGAAAAAAAAGCATGTGGGATACGCCCATCATCAGCTCTCAACCAATCTTTCCGTCGGCGAAAGGTGCTATTTTTCAAGCGTTCACTATCTGGGTACATTGCCGCATAGTTCGATGCAGCATCTGACATCCGCTTGTCAGGCAGATGAAATAGTAAATAGGGCTTATCCTGAGAGTGCCAGTCCTCAATATCCACTTCGTTGATCTGTGTGCCTTGGATATGCGCGAATTTGGAAAGAATGGGCTTGAGGTTACGTTCACCAAGATTGTGAAGTTTGGCGCGACTTGGAGACATGATGAAGAATCGATTTGCGCCAGTCACAGTGCCTATCAATACCTTGCACAGATCGCCCAGGCTCACTACGTCTGTACTGGCGGACAATGTGTCGTAGATACTTGTTTCATCCAGAGCGGTATGTAATTGCTTCAGAGAGATTGGCTTATCCAGCGATGGATTAACTTGGCTTTTGGTAGCTATCACACTATCTAGTTGATCCGCCGATGTACAGTGGCTATTTTGAATGCCCTTAGATGACCCACCAAAGCCAGAACACAGCAGAATCACTGTCCGCTCTTCCACGCCGTCCGAAAGAAACATTCTTTCAGTTAGCTGAATAGCGATAACCTCATCAAAGCGAGCGGCAATATCCTCACGCAAGCTTGTCGCATAATCCGCTTCCAAAAAACTCCCAGGGAGCACCCATGCCATCCTGCCGTCGGGTTTAAGGAAAGACATGGCATGCAATACGAAATAAGCCCATAAGCTGGCTCTGCCGTTAATTTTAATTCCTGTTTTTTCTTTCCATGCCTGAACTGAAGCCTTCTGGTTCGCAGACATGTTGTGTAGGGAGACGTAAGGTGGATTTCCTATGACTACATCAAATGCTTGCGCAGAAAAGCTTTGTGGGGATACCGCAATAAAATCAGAAAGTATGTAACGGCGCTCAATACTCAAAATACCCAGCTTTTCGGAAAGATATGCGAATGCTTGTGGGTCGATATCACAACCATAAAGTTGATTCTTGGGGGATGAGCTACCCAGTTCAGATAGCCTGTCTACCGCCGCCTGAAGAAAGCCACAACCGCCAAATCCAGGCTCTAATACATGCTCATTACGTGAGCGAATTGCCCACTTGGCAAGAAGTGAAGCAAGGACACTTGGAGTGTAATATGCACCCAACTCCCTTTGGGTAAGAGGCGGGCTAGAGGGATCGCTTTGTGCTGTAGTCGGCATTACATCAAAACCAGCAGTAGACGTTGCAGTAGTATTCCTAACCATATAGCCTAACTTTTAGTGAATTATATACGCGACCAACTTAGTTGGCACGCGAGCAGACGCTTTAAGCTTTAAATAAACAAAGACATCCTAACGCCTCTATTAATGATTAGCTGTTTTGCGAGGAATCCTAACAGATTTCAGCGCATGAGTGGCATTGATAAGCAGCTATATCGCTCCCGCCTGATTTCTGATGCACGTGAAGGTCGTGAGTTGAACCGAAGCGGACTTCCAAAGTATAGTGGCAAATGCCTGCTCAGGCCGATAAGCGCTCATTCCCAGCTGTTGTTACATCGGCGATATCCTGCCTGCCCCCGCCTAACGCCAAACATTGCTTCGTAGAGGCTAATCATCCGCTGAGCTGTACGTCGGGAAAATACTTGGCCGACTGAGTTTCTAGAACTAAAATTCTTATGGGCTTGTTTTATTGTATTTAATCCCAAAATAATATTAGATGCATAAAACGAATCACGGGGTCAAGCCTTACAAGCTACATTCAAATTTGCTAATGTAATATGTAAGACCCCGTGACTGCTCAGCTGCATCCACGAACGTCGAGCCTCTATCTAGTTATTAACTACTGCCTGCCCTTGCCTAACGCCAATCACTGCTTCGTATAGCCTAATCTCCCGCTGATCTGTACTTGGGAAAAATATTTGGCCGAACTGAATTTACAGACCTGAAATCCAGATGGGCTTGTTTAAATGCATGTAATCCCAAAATAATATTCGATGCATAATATTAACCGGCAAAATAATTGGGGCTAGCTCATGAACAAGAATCAATTGAAGGCAACCTTGGCACTTGTCATCTTGGGCGGTGGCCTTGCCGCATATATTTACTTGCAGCAGATTGAGCCGGAGGTGGCGGTTCAAGCACCGCCACCCCCACCGCCGATAGCTGCAGCACCCAAGCCGGAAGTGCGTCAAATACTTGAAACCCCTCCTGCAGCAGCACCGCTGCCGCAATTGGCCGAAAGCGACAGTTTTGTGCTCGATGCCCTGGCCGGTTTGATTGGCAATGAGTCGTTGATGAAGTTGTTTCATACCGAGCGGATTATTCGCAATATTGTGGCCACGATAGACAACCTGCCGAGCATGAAATTGCCGATGAAGCTGTTGCCGGTCGAGCAGGCATCGGGCAAGTTTATGACTGCCGGGAAGGACGGCGAGTTAAGCATCAGCCCAAAGAACGCGGCGCGTTACACACCTTATGTGAAAATCGCCGAGGCCATCGATGTCAAGAAATTAGTCGGGCTGTATGTTCGCCTCTATCCGCTGTTTCAACAGGCATACGTAGAGCTGGGCTACCCGAATAGTTATTTCAATGATCGCTTGATAGAGGTGATCGATGATCTGCTTGAGGCGCCAGACCTCACGGAGCCTGTCAAACTGCTCAGGCCAAAAGTGTTTTATCAATTTGCCGACCCTGAGCTTGAAGCGCTTTCCATTGGTCAGCGCATACTGATGCGGATAGGCAGCAAAAATGAGGCGACGATGAAAGCCCGGCTGCTTGAGATTAAACAGGAGCTGCTCCTGCACATGCATGATGAAAAGATAGCAGGGTAAAAACATCCTTTGGTGCGCGCTTAAATATTGAATATAATCAATAGCTTAAAATTGATATCAGATAAGCCTGCACATGCTCTGTAAACGCATGGCCTGGGTGTATTGCGGTGGCTTGAATTTATGCTGCAGTTAAGGGATGCACCGGCGGAATGGCTGCAGCCAGCAGCTGCAAGCGCCCGGTGATAATGCCGCGCAGGGTGATCATCTCATTGGCTACCTCCTGCAGTTTGGCTGCCGGCCCCTGCACCAGTATCACTTCCAGCAACTGGTCTTCGGTGAGGTGCACGTGCAGTGAGCTGATGACCTCATCGATATTCTGGTATTGCAGGTCGGCCAAGTTTTTCTGCAAGTCACGGGTCAGGCGGTCGTAGAGCAGGGTGATGGTGCCCACCATCACTTCATTTCCCAGTGTGCGCTTGTGTTCGGAGAGCTGGTAATTCACCATCTCGCCGATCGCCTGCGAACGACTGTCATAGCCGCGGCTTGCCACCATGCGGTCGAGCTCGGTCAGCAACGGCGGCGGCAGCGAGATGCTGACGCGGCTGACCGGAATAGACACTTTGCTGTTGGCTTTCATGGCCGCTATTTCAGAACATATAGCTGTAACGTTCCACTTCCCATTTGCTCACGCTGAGGTGGTATTCCTCCCACTCTGCGGTCTTGTAGCGGATAAACTCATTCTTCAGTTCCTTGCCCAGCGCCTGCTCCACCAGCGGGTCTGCGGCAAAGGCGGCCACGGCTTCCTGCAGGGTTTGTGGCAGGAACTCGATGCCGCGTTTGGCACGCTCGGCTTCGGAAATGTCGTACAGGTTGTCTTCGTTGGGGTTGCCGGGGTCGAGGCCTTCACGTATGCCTTCCAGCCCTGCAGCAAGCACCAGTGCGGCTGCCAGATACGGATTCACCGCGCCATCGGCATTGCGCGATTCGCAGCGGCCACCGCCGGCAGGAACGCGTACCGAGTTGGTACGGTTGTTGGAGCCATATGAGTTGAACACCGGCGCCCAGGTGAAGTAGCTCATCGCGCCCCTGCGCACCAGACGCTTGTAGCTGTTGACCGTCGGCGCGAATACCGCACACAGCGCTCGGCCATGCTTGAGGATGCCGCCGATGAACATGTAGCCCAGCGGGGTCAGACCAATGCCGCGCGGGTCATCCTTGGGGTCGCAGGCAAACAGGTTGTTGCCGCTTTTCAGGTCGTACAGCGACATGTTGAAGTGCGCGGCATTGCCGGTCTTGTCGACAAAGGGCTTGGGCATCATGGTGGCGAGCAGGCCTTGTTCCTTGGCGTAATGCTTGGCCATGTAGCGGAAGAAAATCAGGCGGTCGCAACTGGTCACGGCGTCGGCATAGTTGAAGTCGAATTCAAACTGGCCATTGGCATCTTCATGGTCGAAGGAGTACAGGTCCCAGCCCAGGCCGTTGATGGCGCTGGCCATCTTGTCCAGCCAGCTGAAGCTGTTGGTGAAGCCGCGCACGTCGTAGCAAGACTTGGTGAGCTTGTCCTCGGCATCCGGTACCGACAGCTTGCCCTCCGCATCCTGCTTCAGCAGAAAGATTTCGCACTCGATGCCGAGGTTCATGCCGTAACCCAGCTCGGCCGCCTTGGCCAGCTGGTTCTTCAGCGCTACGCGGGTGTTCAGCGGGTAGGGCTTGCCCTGGAAGTGGTTGTCTGCCGCCATCCACGCGATCTTCGGTTCCCACGGCAGCTGGATCACGCTGTCGAGATCGGGCACCGAGGTCAGTTCGTCGTCGTTGGGTGCCTGGCCGAGGCCGTCCAGCGCATAGCCGGTGTAACGCTCCGAGCCCTTGGCCATGTGGCCGAGATGGTCGATAGGCACCACCTTGGCCTTGGGTACACCGTGGATATCCACGTAGGCACCGATGCAATACTTGACCCCTTTGTCGGACAGTTCCTTTTGCAGCTTGGTGACTTTTTCGTTGGTGCTCATTGCAATTCCTTTAGGTTGGGGTGTGGTTAATAATTTATGAGCTGCTTACGCGGCATCGTCAAAATGCGAGTGGTAGCAATAATCCAGCGGCGGCGTTTCGCTCAGGCCCTGCAAAATGACGGCGCTTAAATCCTCCACCATCATGTCAAAGCCGTGCTTGCCTTTGTCTGCAGTCGCCGCGCTCGGCTTGCCGGTGACGCCGTTCAGGCTGGTGCGGTTGACCGGGTGCGGGAAGATGCAATGAGCAGTGCGGTCGGGATCGTCGGCTGCGGCGCACAGCTCGGGGCGCACCAGCCTGGGTGCGATCGCCAGCATCAGCGAAGTCTCGGCATCGTTGGCATGCCAGTCGTCCGCGTCGGCAAAATGAAACTGCCGCACGCGCTTGCTGAGGGTGGCGCTGTTGATCACCGTCACCATCAGCCCGTCGTGTTCGGCGCGCAGCATTTCCAGTGCGCAGCGCAAGGGCGCGGCGTTGGTGACATGCGCATTCACGATAAACAGACGGCGCACGCCGCTGTGATAGGCCCAGTCGCCGATCTGCTTGACCAGCTCGATCAGCGTGACGGGTTGCACGGAGAGGGTGCCGGGCCAGCGCTGGCTGTGCCCGAGCGAACAGCCGTAAGGCAGCGTGGGCAGCACCGGCACTTGTGTTTTTTCCGAGACGGCCAGACACAGTTCTTCGGCAATCACGAAATCTACACCGCACCCCAGATGCGGGCCGTGCTGCTCGGTGGCGCCCACCGGCAGGATGGCGGCATGCTTTGCCGCAGCCAGCACGGCGGGAATTTCAGCCCAGGTGAGTTCAGACCAGCGCATATTTTTTACTCCACATTGTCGGTTACGTGGGTGAAGCGGATGAGGTGCGGCTTGATCGCTTTCTCCTCTTCATTTTCTTCGGGCGTCACGGGCGGGTGGATCAGTTGTTCCAGACGCTGTTTGGTGGCGCGAAACTCGGGTCCGCCAAATTGCGCGGGGGAGCGCGGACGCGGCACCGGCACTTCGATCATTTCCTGCACTTCACCGGGATGGGCTTTCAACACCAGGATGCGGTCGGCCAGAAAAATGGCCTCGTCCAGATCGTGCGTGATAAACACAATGGTGATATCCACGTTGCGCCAGATATCCAGCAAGTGCGTCTGCATCTTGATGCGGGTTTGCGCATCGAGTGCGCCGAAGGGTTCATCCATCAGCAGAATGCGCGGCTGGTTCACCAGCGCGCGGGCGATGGCCACGCGCTGGCGCATGCCGCCGGAAAGCTGGTGCGGGTAAGCATTGGCAAACTTGCTCAGGCCCACCAGCTCCAGCCACAGCAGCGCATCGCGCTCGGCCTCGTTGCGGTCTGCACCGTTCATCTCGGGGCCGAACATGACGTTCTTTTTTACCGTCAGCCACGGGAACAGCGAGTAGCCCTGAAACACCATGCCTCTGTCCTGGCCCGGGCCGTTCACCGGCTTGCCGTCGATCAGCACCTCGCCCGCGCTGTGCTGCTCCAGCCCGGCGAGTGTTCTTGCCAGGGTGGATTTGCCGCAGCCGGATGGGCCCACGACACAGATGATTTCGCGGCGGTGTATCTTGAAATTGATATCGCGCAGTGCTTCCACTTCGCCCTGTGCCGAGGTGTAATTTTTGCCCAATTTTTTGACTTCCAGAATCACGTCACGCTGCCTGATGGTGTCGAAGCGGGCACGCACCGCAGCGGATTGCGTCAGGTAGTCGGTATGGCTGGTTTGCTTGTTCATGATCATTCTTTCTTCTGGCTGCGGTCCCACGGAAACAGCCGGCGTCCAAGGCGTCCCAACAGGATGTCGGTGCCGAATCCGATAATGCCTATCATCATGATGGCGGCGTAAACCGCATCGAAATGCTGGTAGCGTGCCTGTTGCGTGATGAACCAGGTGATGCCGGAACTGGTGCCGATCAGCTCGGCCACAATCAGGTATGTCCATGCCCAGCCCAGCAGGATGCGCTGGTCGCGAAACAGGTCGGGCATGATGCCAGGCACCACCACTTTGGTGAGCAGGCGCAGGCGGCTGGTGCCCAGCGTGAGTGCGGCCTCGATGATGGTGGGGTCGAGCTTGCGCGTGGTGTTGGCCACGATCAGCACTTGCTGGAACAGCGTGCCGATGACGATGATGGCGATTTTCGGCGAGTCGTAGATGCCGAGCACGGCCACTGCCAATGCACCGAAGGCGGGTGCAGGCAGGTAACGGAAAAACTCGATGAATGGCTCGCTCAGGCGCGCCATGCTGGAATAGGTGCCGGCCAGTATGCCCAGTGGGATACCGATCAGCGAGGAGATTAAAAATCCCCAGAAAATAATGGTGATGCTGTGCCACAAGCTCTGGTGCAACCAGGGCAGGTCTTTTTGTTCCGGCTGTTTGCTGAATGCGGTGTAAAAAGCTTTTGCCACCTCATGCGGAGCGGGCAAATAAATAGGGTTGGCAGACTCCCCCCTGGGTAGGGGGAGTTGCTGTGCCTGCATGCTGGCGAGTTCATCGTAGAACAGGCTTTTGTCCACCAGCATGCCGGCATGAAAATAATCAACGCCGCCCGGCTCTCCGATAAGAATCTTCGGATGCCAGACGAAGGGCAGGTAACTGATTGCGCTCCACAGCAATAACGGCAACAGGAATGAGCTCAACACCAGCAGCGTTTGTTTGCGCGACAACAGATACTTTGCCAGCCATTGTGCAGAACTACGCATTCCAGTGCCGTATGTCACAGTGAGCCTCGCTTACTTGGCGTTGGTGAAAGACGGATCGATGTAGCTGTCTACGTTTTCAGCTGCCTTGTAGACGCCATTCGCCACGTTGAAGCTATCCGCTGTTTTGGATGAGCCGTAGATAGAGTTAAAGCCCGGGCTTTTGACATAGATCTTTTTCGCATCGCTCAGGCTCAGCAGCTTGGTGCCTTTCAGCAGCGGCAAATAGGCTTCCGGTGTCAGTCCTACACGGGCAGACATGATCTTGAGCGCATCGGGCTGTGTTTTTGGATCATCGATGTATTTGACGACACGGTCCCACACCTTCACGATTTTTTGCCACTCGGCACGACGGGCTTTCACACTGGCCGGATTAACCGCCAGCGCGTCGTAGATCAGGCCGGGTTCGTCGGCCGAGGTGTAGATTGGCTTGGAGCCGGGCGCCGCGGTCATTGCCTGGCCGGCGATTGGCTGCCAGGCACCCACTGCGGCGATATCCGCAGAAGCGAGCACCTGCGGCATTTCATTGGTCTTGGCATTGACCAGCGTGACATCAGATTCTTTCATGCCGACTTTTTTCAGGCCATTCAACAACAGCAGGTGTTCCACCAGACCGGGTTCGACCGCTACTTTTTTACCCTTCAGGTCTTTCAGTGATTTGATGCCGGGCTTGGCAATAATCATGTCGTTGCCGTTTGAATAATCTGTCAGCATGATCATCATGCTTTTCGCACCGCCTGAACCCGTTACCAGCGCATCACCGTTGGTCATGGTGACCGCGTCGATCTTGCCGGCGGCAAAGGCTTCCATTGAGGCGGAATAGTCAAACCATTCGAAACTCACATCCACACCGGCTTCCTTGAACCAGCCCTTATCAATCGCCACCTGCCAGGCTACCCAGCCCGGCCAGTCGCTATAGCCAACCTTCAATGGCTGCGCCGCCAATGCAGGAACAGAACAAAAGGCTGCGATCGTTATCAGCGCACCCGCCATCAAATGCTTCATCGTCTTACTGCGTTTAATTTCATTCATGCTTGTCTCCTAGTAGTCATCGGTAATACGGTTGTGAATATTCGTAATATTCATGGATGACTAAGCAACAACGATGCCAGTTGCTTGGGAAAGCTCGATTACGGTTTGTTTATATTGAAGTTTTATGGAAATGGCTAAATCATTTATTCCGTATGCACAAGCGCGGCTCGCACCAAAGCTGAACCTGGTAGGCACCAAATGATTGCATCGGGCGTGCTTATTATTGATGCTTGGATAAATGACTGGCACATTTCAACACCGTTCGTCCTGAGCTTGTCGAAGGTCGATTTGCAGCAACGAAGCGGCTTCTTATGGTTCGACAAGCTCACCATGAACGGGTGTAGGGATGTCAGTTACTTTTACGTTCCTCAATAAGAGGGTTTGTGAACGGCGGATTAATCTGCAGACGGGGGGAGGGTGCGTCATACGCACCATGGTGCGCACGGCGCACCCTACACGTGGTTGAGGTATGATGCCCGTTCGCGAAATTTTCCTGGACGCCTTATGAGACTTGCCGAAATCGCCCTTGCGTGGTGCGCATACTTCGCACTGCATTCATTGCTGGCCGCCACTTCCACCAAGACTTGGGTAAACAGCCGCTGGCCACACCTCATGCCCGGCTACCGGGTCGCCTACAACGTGTTCTCGGTGGTGGCCCTGCTGCCGGTGCTGTGGCTGGTGTACAGCACGGCGGGCGATTGGCTGTGGCGCTGGACGGGCGCACTGGCCTGGGTTGCCAATGGCCTCGCGCTCGCTGCGCTACTAGGATTTTTTGTCTCGACCCGCTTTTACGACATGGGCGAATTCCTGGGACTCAGCCAGCTAAAACAACACGCCGGCGACGACAGCCAGACCTTCACCCTTTCCGTCTTCCACCGCTTCGTCCGGCACCCGTGGTACTGCTTCGGCCTGGTGCTGGTCTGGACGCGCGACATGAACGCACCGCTGCTGGTCTCGGCGGCAGCCATCACCCTCTATTTCGTCGTCGGCTCTCGGCTCGAGGAGCGCAAGCTCATCACCCAGTATGGAAAACGGTATCAGGATTACATCGCCCGCGTGCCGGGACTCATGCCGTTGCCCTGGAAATACCTGACGGCCAGGGAAGCCGAGGAATTGATCCACCCACAAGCGCCTGTTGAGGCGGGCGGAAAAAATTAAGCGACGGAGTAACAAAGCACGCAACCGAGAATTGGTTGAGGCGTTGTTAGCGCGTCAGGATACGTGCAAGTCTTTCAAAACTTTATGTATGAAGTTCGCATGAGCAAGTCTGGAAGAAGTTGCATGCGCAGCTTCACTGAATTGTTTGCGGGCAAGCACGAGGGGGGATTAGAATGCCCGACATGCTTTTGTCACTGTGCAACAAAATTATCACATCAAATTGACCAGGAGGAAGCAAATGAAATTATTATTTAGCGTGATATCGGGGATGTTTTTCTGCCTTGCGGTTAACTCGGCACTGGCGGAGAACTCTTGCAAAGCCTTCGTATTTTACGAAGGGGCTTCGTCTCCCGAGCCTACGCAACTTGATTGTGGTGCTTCAACGCGCGACATGAAACAGTGCATGGCTGCCTGTATCAAAGTGGCCAAAAAAAATTGCCCTGAAACCGCGCCCAGTTTTAACGCGAACGTCAACTTCAATAGTCCCGCTTCTGGTTTTGAAGTGGACAACAAAGAAGGACGCTGCAAGAAGTAACAGCGTTTTTCCTGAAAATAATTTGACCTGCTAATTGATTATTTTCGGCGCCACGAAATCAATTATCGTAAGCGCGCTTCTCAGACCTCCAGAAAAATATATAGGCAATCAACCGTATTGACGCATCTGGGTGAGATCGTTAGGGTGAATTCCTGAAGCTCTGCTTTGGTGCAGTAGCGATGCAATTTTTGTCTGGAAGGGGGCATAAATATCCACTCCTGATGAAAATCAAACGACATGAATTGGCCTCCAATCCACCAACGATAAGGCCGTTGCACCCGCCGTGGTGATGGCCCTGTTGCGGCGACATATCGACATTGCAGCAGCGCATGTCTTCCGCCTTGCGTGCGCCAGCGTACATACTCCATGTTGCGCGCATGATGGGAAGGAAAAGGGATGGTGAAATGAGCAATTGCCGCAACACTTCTGCCGATGCGCTGGTGATCTTTGGCGCGACCGGTGACCTGACCCACAAGATGATTTTTCCTGCGCTGTATGCAATGGCCAAGCGCGGGGTGCTCAAGGTACCGGTCGTGGGTGTTGCCCGCTCGAATTGGAATGTGGCGCAACTGCGCAAACATGCCAGCGACAGCATCAAGCAAGCCGGCAAGATTGATGACCGTAACGCCCTGGCCCACTTGCTTTCCCTGCTGCGCTATGTGGGCGGTGATTACAGCGACCCGGATACCTTCATGGCGCTCAAGCAGGCGTTGGGCGATGCCTGGCGCCCTGCACATTACCTCGCCATTCCACCCGTACTGTTCTCAACCGTGATCAAGGGCCTGGCCGCGGCAGGTTTGGCAGAGCAGGCGCGCGTCATCGTCGAAAAGCCGTTCGGACGCGACCTGGCCTCGGCGAGGGAACTCAACAGCATTGCGCTGTCGGTATTTCCGGAAGACTCGATTTTCCGCATCGACCATTATCTCGGCAAAGAGGCGATCATGAATATCCTCTATTTCCGCTTTGCCAATTCCTTTCTCGAACCGATCTGGAACCGTAACAATATTGCCAGGGTGCAGATCACCCTCGCCGAGGATTTCGGCGTAAAGGGACGCGGCGAATTTTACGAAAGTGCGGGGTGTCTGCGCGACGTGATCCAGAATCACCTGTTCCAGATCGTCGCGCTGCTGGCCATGGAGCCTCCGGCGTTTCAGGGTTATGGCGCGGTGCACAACGAAAAATCCAAGGTGTTCCAGGCGATGCGCCCGCTGCAGCCGGATGACATGGTGTGCGGCCAGTATGCCGGCTACCGCAAAGAGCACGGCGTGGCAAAAAAATCCGAAGTCGAAACGTTCTGCGCGTTAAGGTTGCATATCGATTCGTGGCGCTGGCAGGGGGTGCCATGGTATCTGCGTTCCGGCAAATGTATGGCTGTCAGCGCGGCCGAAGTGCTGGTTGAATTAAAGCCGCCGCCGCAAAAGCTGTTTGACGATTCAGCACCGGAGAACGGGCACGCGAATTATCTGCGCTTTCGTCTCTCCCCAAATACAGCCGTTGCACTCGCTGCCCGCGTCAAGCGCGCGGGCAAGGAATTTGTCGGCGACCAGCGCGAGCTCTTTCTGCTGGATGAACAACCGATCGAGCAATCACCTTATGAGCGGCTGTTAACGGATGCAATGGCCGGCGACGGCGCGCTGTTCACGCGCGAGGATGCGATTGAGGCCGCATGGGCAGTGGTCGATCCCGTGCTTGATATTCCGCGCCCGGTATATCCCTACAAGCCCGGCAGCTGGGGACCGAAACAGGCTGATGCACTCATCGCTGCAGACGGCAGCTGGCACAATCCAATATTGAAAAAGGATAAATGATGAAAGCCACCGCAGAATCTTCCGGGCGGAGACTGGCCATGATAGTTGCATCGCCGCTCGACCAGCAGTGCATCAACACTCTGCGCTTCCTGTCGGTGGACATGGTGCAAAAGGCCAACAGCGGGCATCCGGGTCTGCCGCTCGGCGCCGCACCGATGGCTTATGTGCTGTGGACGCGCTGGCTCAGGTACAACCCGCAAAACACGCACTGGTTCAATCGCGACCGCTTTGTGCTCTCGGCCGGACACGGCTCGGCACTGCTCTACAGTCTGCTGCATCTGAGTGGCTACGATCTTTCTCTGGATGATATCCGTCAATTCCGCCAATGGGGCAGCAAGACACCGGGGCACACCGAGCACCGATATACGCCCGGCGTGGAAATTACCACCGGGCCGCTGGGACAGGGTTTCGGCAACGCGGTGGGCATGGCGATTGCGGAGGCACAACTCGCGGCTCGCTACAACCGGCCCGGTCACGCTCTCATCGATCACCATACCTATGCCCTCATCAGTGATGGCGACCTGATGGAGGGCGTGGCCTCCGAAGCGGCCTCGCTGGCTGGTCATCTCAAGCTCGGCAAGCTCACCTGCCTCTATGACGACAACCACGTCACCCTGTCCGCCGGCACCGACATCACTTTCTCCGAGAATCGCGCACTGCGCTTCGAGGCTTATGGCTGGCACACCGTATCGGTGGCGGACGGCAACGACCTTGCCGCGATCGACGCCGCGCTGGCCGCCGCACGCGCTGAAACCTCGCGGCCGTCGCTGATCCTGGTGCGTACCCATATCGGTTTCGGCTCGCCCGAGCAGGACAGCTTCAAGGCGCACGGCTCCCCACTCGGCCTGGACGATGCGCGCAAGACCAAGCAGGCACTGGGCTGGCCGACCGAGCCGGAGTTCCTGATACCAGAGGCGGCGCTGGCGCATTTCCGCGAGGCGGTGGAGCGCGGCGCGCAGGACGAGGCGGCGTGGAACTCGTCGCTGAGCGCCTACACCAAGGCATGGCCAGAGGCGGCAGAGGAGCTTGGGTACCGCCTGCGCGACGAACTGCCGCCGGGCTGGGATGCGGACATCCCGGTATTTCAAGCCGACGCCAAAGGCCTTGCCACGCGTGACGCATCCGGCAAGGTGATGAACGCCATTGCGCCCAGGCTGCCGGCGCTGAGCGGCGGCTCGGCCGATCTCGATCCATCGACGAAAACGGCCTTGAAAGGCATGGGTGATTTCAATTCTCCTGCGGAAAAAAACACGGACCAACAAGGTTCCGATAGCGCAGGCTGGAGCCATGCCGGACGCAACCTGCACTTCGGCGTGCGCGAACACGCGATGGGTGCCATCGTCAACGGCCTCGCCGCGCACGGCGGTTTTATTGCTTACGGCTCGACCTTTCTGATTTTCTCCGACTACATGCGTCCGGCTATCCGGCTGGCGGCAATGATGGGGCTGCATATCGTGCATGTGTTTACACACGACAGCATCGCAGTCGGCGAGGACGGCCCCACGCATCAGCCGGTGGAGCAACTTGCGAGTCTCCGTGCGATGCCGAACCTCATCGTGATCCGCCCCGGCGACGCCAACGAAACCGCGGTCGCCTGGCGCGTCGCGCTGGAGACGCGGAACCGGCCGGTGCTGCTGGTGCTGACCCGGCAGGATCTGCCCACGCTTGATCGCAGCCGCTACGCCGCGGCGGATGGATTGCGCCGTGGCGCCTATGTGTTGAGTGATGCACCGAGTGGCAAGCCAGAACTGATCCTGCTCGCCAGCGGCTCTGAAGTCGGCCTGATCGTGGCGGCGGCAGAACGACTGCAACAGCAAGGCATCGCCGTGCGCTGCGTGTCAATGCCGAGCTGGGAGTTGTTCGAGGCCTTGCCGCAAGCCGAACGCGATGCGGTGCTGCCACCCTCGGTCGGCGCGCGGCTCGCGGTTGAGCTGGGTGTGGCGCAAGGCTGGGATCGTTACATTGGTGCTTGTGGTGACATGCTCAGTGTGGAGCGCTACGGTGCTTCCGCTCCGGCTGCAGTCGTGCTGCGTGAATACGGCTTCACCGTCGACAACGTCTGCGCGCGAGCTAAAGCGCTATTGATTTGATTATATTTGATAATCCATTTCAAGAAGTAAGGGAAGGACAGCCCGCATTTCCTGTAACCTAAAACATGATCCGTTATTCATACAAGCAGGCGAAGATACTTTTCGTGGGCATTAATCCTCATTTCGGATCGTTTGAGCGGGGCGTGCCGTTTTCCAATAACAAGTCGTTTTGGTACCTTCTTTCAGACGCGGGAATTATCAAGGAAAAAAGAGACGAACTTCGAGATGATGAATCGTTAAGACGGATCTACACAAAGAAGTTGAATGCGGTGTATCGATTGGGATTCGTGAATATTATCGATCGGCCGACGCGCACTGTTTCCGAACTTGAGAAAGGCGAGGAGTTGCCGGGACGCAAAAAAATTTCACGCATAATCAGGACCGAGATGCCAAGAGTAGTCTGTTTTATCGGAAGAATCACGTATGAGAAATATAGCGGATCAAAAAATTTCTCGTTTGGCTGGCAGACTAGCATCAATGGCGCGAAGATCTTCGTGATGCATTTTCCTTTGCGCGGAGAAGCCGTTGTTAGAATTCGTGAGTTAAGAAAAATCGCGCAAGCCGCTCATGCTTGATTCACAGTGCTTGGAGGTAAACTTTACCCGGGGAGAAGAATCAGATGAGCCCGGTTGTGATCGTTAGCGGTGGAATCGGCGTAACATCGTTTTCCGAGCCGGCGGGTGAGAGTGTCGGCTCCAAGATGCATGAAACCGGCACCATGAACTCAGGGAGGCTACATGGCATTGGCCTTTATCTTTGCCTGAGATTCGTTGATGGCATTGTCGAGATAGGCAAGATAGAAATCCAGGGTAAGCAAACCAATAATTTTTGTTAATTCGCGCCCCTTGCTGTCGAAAAGCACCACTGTGGGCACAGCCCAAACATTGTGCGCTTTGGCGAACACGCTTTGCGTCGTGATCTTTCCATTAAAGTTGACCAATTTATTGCTGCTGCCGATATCAATCTGGCGCAATATTACTTTGCCTGCATAGTCCGGGTTGCGTTGCATCGGCAGGAGAAACTCTTCCAATACCTGCTCGCAATAAGGGCAGGTTTGGCTCATGAACAGCACCAAAATGGGTGCCTGTTTGTGCTTCGACTCTTTTGCTTCAATCGTAAAATCCCGCACAACTGGCAGTCCCTCTGCGTGAGCTGCCTGCATCCAGCTTGTTGCCGTCCATACCCAAATGAGCAGGGCGACGCTAATGATTTGTTTCATGCTTGTTTCCAATTTAATTCGCATTCTGTTTTGACAGCGGCCGCGACATCAAGAGCGCGGAATGCTTGGTCGCACATGGCTGTAGATGAGCGCCATGCATTCAATATTATGGCATTTATTTTATGAAGATTTTGTTGAGTGCATGCAAAGGTGTGGAGCGGCACCCGATATTGCGTCTTGCCAGACGGTATAGACCGGACATATAAATTGTGCTTTTTACGGGTGTTGGCCGCCGCCAAGAGTGTACGGTTATGCCCTTATTTTTGGCGGGTAAATAATTGTTGACTAAATTACTATGGTATGTTCCAATGCCACACCTGCATAAATGTCTCACCCAGTTTGTGCTGGTGAAATTTGCAGATTTTCCAGTAGCTAATGTTTGTTATGAAAGGTAAAAAAATGGATCTCCCAAAACGTGATGGTGACGGTTATCTCGTCGATATGAATATATGGACTCCCGAAATTGGCCGTGCGATGGCCGAAGCAGATGCTTATGAGCTGAATGAAAAGAAATGGGAACAAATCATGAAGGCCCGCGAATATTTTGAGGAATTCGGCTCGGTACCGCCTATCCGCAAATTCGCCAAATTTGTAGGTGAGGACCAGAAGGAAGTATTCGAACTGTGGATGACAGGTCCGATGAAACCAATTACCAAATATGGTGGCATGCCCAAACCAACCGGCTGCGTATAAACCCCGCTGCTACATTCAGGCTGGGTCGGGTGTTTGTATTGCGGATATTTCAGAGACTATCGCCATGAGAAAACTCGATCAGCTGAATTTCGATAACACTTTTTCCTGCCTGCCCGCGTCTTTTTACAGCCGCATCAATCCTACGCCGTTAGCCAAACCCTATCTGGTCAGCTTCAATGCGAAAGCTGCGAAATTGATTGATCTGTCTATTACGGAAGCGGCACGCGATGAATTTGCGCAGTGTTTTATCGGCAATCGCTTGCTGCCCGGGAGCGAACCGTTGGCCATGCTTTATGCCGGGCACCAGTTCGGGCACTTCGTTTCCCAGCTGGGGGATGGACGTGCGATATTGCTGGGTGAAATCAAGAATAGTGCGGGCGAGTATTGGGATGTTCAGCTGAAAGGCGCCGGCCCGACACCCTATTCGCGCAATAGCGATGGCCGTGCCGTGCTGCGCTCCAGCATCCGCGAATATCTGTGCTCGGAAGCGATGCATGGCCTGGGCATTCCCACCACGCGTGCTCTGTGTATAGTGGGGAGCGATGAAGAGGTTTATCGCGAGACGGTCGAAACGGCCGCGGTCGTTACCCGCATTGCCCCGTCGTATGTGCGCTTCGGTTCCTTCGAAGTGTTCTACCATCGCGGCCAGCATGCGCAGGTCGCGCAGCTTGCCGACTATGTGATTGCCAGGCATTTTCCGCACCTGGTCGATGCGCCGGATAAATATCCGCGCTTCCTGCAAGAAGTGCTGGTGCGTACCGCGCAACTGATGGCGCAGTGGCAGGCGGTGGGTTTTTCACACGGCGTGATGAACACCGACAACATGTCGATACTCGGGCTGACATTCGACTATGGTCCGTTCGGCTTTATGGAAAGCTATAACCCGGGCTACATCTGCAATCACTCTGATCATGGCGGACGTTATGCGTACAGCGAGCAACCGCAAGTTGGCCTGTGGAATCTCAGTGCCCTGGCGCAAGCGTTGACTCCGCTTATACCGATTGCGCAAGCCGAGGAGTTGCTCGATTCTTATAGTGACATTTACTCCGAGCACTATGTGAAATTGATGGGCCAGAAGCTTGGGCTTACCTATGCCGGTCTGCAAGACTATGCGCTTATAGAACCTTTGCTGAAAATGATGCAGGCAAGCCAGCTGGACTTTACCAATCTGTTTCGCAGTTTGAGCAATTTCAAATCAGCGATTGGCGACAAGAACAGCGTGCTGCGCGACCAGTTTATTGACCGCGCAGCGTTCGATGAGTGGGCTGGTTTGTATCGTACACGCCTGCAAGCAGAGGGTACTACGGACGCCGAACGCAAAGAGCGCATGGACAAAGCCAATCCAAAATACATCTTGCGCAACTATCTGGCGCAAATTGCCATCAGTAAAGCCGAGAAAGAGCGTGATTATTCCGAAGTGGATCGCCTGCTGCATTTGCTTGCCCATCCCTTCGATGAACAGCCGGAAATGGAAAGTTATGCAGCACTAGCACCGGACTGGGCACGCCATATTGAGGTAAGCTGTTCATCCTGAGTTTTATCATCGCGCAGAAATTAAATTCTGCCTATAAAGGAAAGTGCAATGCCATATTATATTTATAAAATTTTTGAATTTCCGATGAAACGGGTAGAAAAAATCGAACAGCATGATGTATACAGGCAGGGTGCGGATCGGAGCAAATTGCTGCGCAAAGAGCTTGCATTGACTGAACAATGCAATGTCAAAATGATTTTTGCTGAAAATGAATTGCAGGCCGAAGATTTGCTGATGCAGGTGCGCGAGCCGTTGCCAGAGCTTGGCGACGACTAAAAGCATTGTGTGAAGATTGGTCGCAATAAATGAAAGAGGTAGCGTAAATGGACGAGATCGCCTTCATGCACGCATTGGGAAGCATCAACCCGAAGCCATGCGCCTTCGGTAAGGTGATACTCAGCCGTCATTGTGCCTGCTCCAAGGTCATCAAGCTTTACGCTGCCGAAAGAGAAATGGTCGCCTGCAGTGTCGAAACCGAACGCGAACAGTGCGGTGAGTTACTGGATCTGCTGCGGCAGAATTCAGCGTTTGCGCTAAAGCTCACACACGTCACTCCACCGTTGCCGCATGGGCCTGAAATGCGTGTCCAGTGCGGCGGATTGCAGGGCCTGCAACTCGAAGTGGACGGTTCGGAAGAGGTCGTCGATGTCTCCGCATTGGTCGCTAAAGCACGAATAAAATTCGGCAGCCTGGACGAGCTTCCGTACTCCAAAATTGTTCAATCGGTCGTGGCCTGCGAAGTGCGCAAGAAGCGTCCATTGGCCGAGTAACACTGCCTGCGTCATGCGGTGCGCCATAAATATATTTAATTAAATCAGCGTATTGCATTGCATTGTCGCGCAGACCCATCATAAAGAACTGATCAAGAGCATTCAAAGAGGCAACCATGCGAGATTTTCAGAAAACGATAGAGGTTGTGCAGACCAATTGCCATATTGCAGATGCGCGCCACGCACGCGAAATGTCGATGTGCAATTACCTGCTGGGCATGCGTGAGCTGTATATCTGGGAGAATGAATTTCCACCTTCCTATCCTCTGGTGCAGGCTGATCTCAGCCAGTGGCTGGTGCAGCGCGAAATGTTCTGGGAGACGATGGAGGAACTGGACTACAGCCCGATTCCTATTGCCAACCGTGAATATGATCCATTCGACAATGCTGCCATCAACAAAGCGCTGGCGCCCCATGGTCTGGTGTATGGCGGCGGACTCGGGCGCTGGGGAAAGCCGCATTTCTTTCTCGCGCAGCTCCTCCGCAGTGAACAAATTCACGGGCTGACACTGCGCGTGTCGGGGTGTGAATATGCGCGTGATATCACCGCGTTCCCGGCGGCACTGCGCGAAAATACGATGTTTCTGCGCACTGACGCGCTGCAACGCTGGCTGGCGGAAAAAATTGAAATCTGGTCGGTGCATGAAGCGGATGGCGCATTAAAATCTGCGATAGATTGCTACGGAATGCAGGGCGATAAAACCACCTTGCTGCCGCGCATGGCTGAACAGGAAAGTGAAGTGCTCATTCTGCACGAGATTGGCGAGGCAATGGCGGAGCCAATATTGGGGCCAGCATGGCGCGATATGTTGTTGTCGTTCAGCAGCCGTCGCGCCATTTTCATGGCACGCTCGGTGCGCGACCATCTGGCCGATTGCCTTTCCACACTACCCGAGCTGATAAAGCGCGAGCAAACCTGCTCGATCCATTTCTACTTTGCCAATCTTGAAAGCCTGCGCCGCTCACTATTCCCGCAACTGGTAATGGCATATGAGCATTGGCGAAAAAGCGGCGATACGAGCTTGTTGCTGGCGGCGGCTGAAGCCGGGCGCACGCACTGGCAGGCTGTAGCAATGCAGTTGCTTGACGCTTGGCACAACGATCCGCAAGGCGCGCAGGCCGCCATTGACGGCTGGGTAGACCAGCCTCGGCCGCTTGCACTGTGAGCTGCCATTATCTTGCTGCCGTCGCACGCCGCAGCCCGAACGACAAGACCTGCCATTGATGGGATAACAGGCCGCATAAAACACAGGCTGCTCCCAGCCAGACTCCCGCCTGAATTTTCTCGCCATTCAAATACTGACCCAGCAACAGCGCGCTGACAGGGGTGATCAGCGTGATCAGTGCGATTTGTCCAGCTTCCATGCGTTTGATCACATAGAAATAGAAATTGAAGCCCAGCACCGAACCGAATACGCCGAGATAAACAATCGACCAGCTGGCACGTGGCGAGACTGACAGCGGCAACGCTCCATCGAAGATTGCCCAGATAAGCAGAAAGAGCGGTGCGACTATCATCATGGCACCGCTGGTGACCGCCATGGCGGGTATGCTCGCTCCGATGCGCTTTACCCATACCAGGCTCATCGATTGCACAACTACCGCCACCAGCACCACAACTATGCCTGCTATGGCATGGTCGCCCAGCGACAGGCCTGAGCCGAATATCGCCGCCAGGCCCAGCAAGCCCAACACCGTACCGACGACTTTGCTGGGGGAAAAACCGCGTTCATTCAGCCAGAATGCTGCAGCAATGCTGGTGAATATAGGGGTCAGGCCAAACAGCAGGGCCACCAGACCGGATGAAATATAGCGGGCGCCCCAATACACGCAAATCATTGTGCCGAATATTCCCAGACCTGCGGCCAGGTAGGTCATTCTTGCTTCACGGTGCCACGGCATCCTCAATCTGAGTATGCCCAGCAGCAGCACGCAAATTGCCAGGCCTATCGCCATGCGCGCCATCACGGGAAACAGGAATCCGTCGCCGGTGCCGCTCCATTGGATGGCGAGTGGCGTGGTGGACCAGATAAGAATGATGGACAGATAGGCGGCAGGTACTGACATGATTTGATCCTTATAAAAAGCATGGAAAATAAAAAAGGCCACAGAAGTGAATCTGTGGCCTTTTGGAATGCTAAGGAGGGAAGCTAAATCATCGGAGCAATTCCAGCAGGCACAGACCATGAGACACACACCATGCTCGTGGCATGGCAGGGACTCGAATTGGCAGGGAATGCTTGATTGCTTTCATAGGGTGTACATTCTTGGACTAATTTGCCTGTCTGTCAAGTGCGTGGGATTTCCTGGTGACGACGAATTCCGGAGCTTACTCCACCGCAACATGCTGGCGGCATGCTGCTGCGAGACTAAGCTTCGGTATATGTCGTCACTAGATCCATCCATGAATTACTTGATGACTTCTTTCAGTTGTTCCAGTATGGCTGGATTTTCCAGCGTTGAAATGTCCTGGGTGATTTCCTCGCCTTTGGCGATGGCACGCAGCAAGCGGCGCATGATTTTGCCGGAACGCGTTTTGGGCAAGTTATCGCCGAAGCGAATTTCATCCGGCTTGGCAATGGGTCCAATTTCCTTGCCTACCCAGTTGCGCAACTCTTCTGCAATTTTCTTGATGCCTGCGCTGTCTTTGGGGCGTTCGCCTTTTAACACGACGAAGGCAACGACCGCTTCGCCTTTGATTTCATGCGGTTTCCCCACTATGGCAGCCTCGGCGACCATGGGATTGGCGACCAGAGCGGATTCAATTTCCATGGTGCCCAGACGATGGCCGGAGACGTTGAGCACGTCGTCAATACGTCCCATGATCCAGAAATAGCCGTCTGCATCGCGGTGGGCAGAGTCGCCCGCCAGGTAGGCACCCTGCATTTCAGGCGGGAAGTAAGCTTTCTTGTAACGTTCAGGGTCGCCCCAGATGGTACGGATCTGCGAGGGGAACGGGCGCTTGATAACGAGGAAGCCGCCATGCTGGTCATGCACTTCATCGCCGGATTCGTTCACGATGGTGGCCATGATGCCGGGCAGGGGCAGGGTGCAGGAGCCGGGTTTGGCGGGAATAGCGCCGGGCAGCGGCGAGATCATGTGGCAGCCGGTTTCGGTCTGCCACCAGGTGTCCACGATGGGGCAACGTGACTGGCCGACAACGGTGTAATACCACATCCAGGCTTCAGGGTTGATCGGCTCACCCACGCTGCCCAACAGACGCAGGCTGCTGAGGTTGTATTGCTTGGGCAGATCGCCACCGAGCTTGATCAGTGAGCGGATCGCAGTGGGGGCGGTGTAGAAGGTGGTGACCTTGTGATCCTGAATCATTTTCCAGAAACGGCCGGCATCAGGGTAGGTGGGGATACCTTCAAAAATAACCTGGGTTGCTCCCATGGCCAGAGGGCCATAGGCCACATAGCTATGACCGGTAATCCAGCCCACGTCAGCAGTGCACCAGAAGACATCGTTGGGCTTGTAGTCGAATACCCAGCGCATCGAGGTCATGGCGCCCAGCAAATATCCGCCGCTGGAATGTTGCACGCCCTTGGGTGTGCCGGTGGAGCCCGAGGTGTAGAGGATGAACAACGGATGCTCTGCACCTACCCATTCCGGTTCGCAGTGCGTGGCCGATGCATTGAACAGATCATGCCACCACAGATCGAGTTTGGCATTCCAGGCGACTTCTCCACCTGTGCGGCGATAGACAATTACGCTGTGTATCGTGTCGCATCCACCGAGGCTGAGTGCTTCATCCACAGCATTTTTTAACGGGATTATTTTGCCACCGCGCATTTGCCCGTCAGCAGTGATCACAGCGCTGGCCTTTGCATCAATAATGCGTTCATGCAGACTCTTGGCAGAGAAGCCGCCAAAAACGACAGAGTGAATCGCGCCTATGCGTGCACAAGCCTGCATGGCTACCACGGCCTCAATGCTCATCGGCATGTAGATCACCACACGGTCATTCTTCTTGATACCGCGTGACTTCAAGCCGTTGGCGAACTGGTTGACACGGCCATGCAGCTCGCGGTAATTTACCTTGGTTATTTTGCCGTCATCGGCTTCGAAAATCAGCGCAGTTTTATCTGCCTGTGTTGCCAGGTGTCTGTCCAGGCAATTGTAGGAAACATTCAGTTGCCCATCTTCAAACCATTTGAAGAAGGGCGCATTGCTTTCATCAAGTACCTTGGAAAACGGTTTTTTCCATTCTATATATTCACGCGCCAGCTTGGCCCAGTAACCCTCGTAGTCCTGTTGTGCTGCCTGCGCCATGGCTTGATAGCTGGCCATGCCGGACACGTTGGCCTGTTTTATAAAGGCATCTGATGGTGTAAAGACGCGGGTTTCATTAAGCACTGAATCGATTGAATTGGACATCAAAAACTCCTATGGTATCAATTTGTTATTGCTGACTTTGTTTCGGTTAGACTTTCCAGATCGAATCCCCATTTTTGGGGATCTTCGGCATTCAGGACACTGTCTGTAGACAGGGACAGATTAATAATTTCCGGCTGTAAGTGGGCATTGTATTCGGTTGAAAAAAATACTTTCACAATGGGTGTAAGCAGGCTCTTGTCCGATTGTTCGATAACGACAGCCAGGCGAGTTGATTTAAGCTTTACCAGTGTCCCGGCCGGATAAATGCCAATTGTCTTTACGAAGGCATGGAACACTGTGTTGTCGAAATGTCTTTCTTGCCACTCGGCCATTTTACGTATGGCCTCTGCTGGCTCCCAGCCAGTTTTATAGCATCGAACGGATGTTATCGCGTCATATACATCACATACTGCACCCATACGTGCAAAAAGCGACAATGCCTCCCCGGATAGTTTGTCTGGATACCCCTTGCCGTCCACACGTTCGTGGTGATGCAGGCATACATCCAATGCTATATCGCAAACGCCTTCTGATCCTTTGAGTATCTCCCAGCCTCGCTGGGGATGATTCTTGACCACATCGAACTCCCCATCTGTCAGGCGTCCAGGTTTGTTAAGAACCTCGTCAGGAATCATCATTTTACCGACGTCATGTAATAAACCTGCCATACCCAAATCTTTCAACAGTGATGGCTCCAGGCGCATTTGTTTTCCCAGGGCGATCATTAGTCCACACACTGCCACTGAATGGAGGTAGGTATAGTTGTCTTTGTTCTTTAATCTGGACAGGCTCAGAAATGCTTCCGGATTGCGTGTAATGGACTGATTGATATCATCAACCAGTGTGCCGATCTCGTCCAGTTGCAGTGCCTTGCCCATGCGAACTTCCTGAAACATCAAAGTGACTGCTTCCTTAGCCTTGCCATGTATTTCTCGTGCCCGCTCAATCTCTTCCTGTACATAAACACGGGGAGACGAATTTTCGGCAGACTGAATGACTGCCTGCAATGTTGCTTCTACGTTTTGTTTTGCTTCATCTTCGCTAAGTCCGTCAGTACTGGATTCAATATCAAGTCCTTTCTTGGTATCGATCCAGACCTCCTGTATGCCGCACTCATTAAGTGTTTTTAAATCTTTAGGGTCGGTGAGTTTAAAGGATTTTTTCCAGAAAGGATGTTCCATCCAGCTGCCGCAGATTTCCTGGAGATACATTCCAAGCTTGAGATCATGAACATTAACTTTTTTCAGCATATATATTTTATAATATTTCCGGGAGTATTTCTTGGGTTGTGCTTACTTGCCAAAAAATGACTCCTGTTCCATTTCAAGATAATGAAATTGGCATTCTTTTGATGGTTCTCATGATACAGCGGAGTTATGCCAATCGGCAAAACCAGACAGTCGCACCGCACTTTCATGATCCTGTCCCGCCTTTACGTTGCCGCAGAGAAAATAGGTATCTTCAGCAATTCTGCAATAAGGCAAGGGTTTGTTTCCGGCATCCGCTGCGGAAATAATTGTTTCCGGAAATGCTGAACTATCAACCGCTTGCTGAGTCATACTCGCGGCATGAGCCGCTGATAAGGCGGTGAGCAGGGGGCTGCCAGTAACCAGCAGCATAAGGCGGGTTGATAAATGCAATTGCCTGTAATTCCAAGTTTTCGCAAATAACATTGATCAACCTCCGTTAAGCAAATGATGGCAATGCTGACATCTTAACAATTAATATACCTGCTCACCATAATTGCCTGATTATCGTCGAAGTATGGCGAACTCCTAAAACACGTAGATTTATATACGCTCTTTCGCCCCATGCGCGAAGTTATGGGCACCGAGTGGTGCGTAATCAAGTAAAATTGCGTCCTTGCAGCAGGGGTTGGTTAAGGAGTAAACAATGAAATGGGTATTGTTATTTGGCTTGGCGAGTGCGCTGGCACTGTTGGTAGTGCGCATGGCTCAGGCATCAGAGGTGCCCAAGGCAGGGCAGGCAGCGCCGGATTTCAATCTGCCCGATCAGGATGGCAAGCTGCATAAGTTGATGGATTACAGCGGCAAGTGGCTGGTATTGTATTTCTATCCCAAGGACGATACACCCGGCTGCACCCAGGAAGCGTGTGCTTTTCGCGATGATCTGCAGCGGTTAAGCGCAATGGGTGCTGAGGTAGTCGGTGTGAGTCTGGATGACAGCAGCAGCCATGCAATGTTCGCCAAGAAATATCACCTGCCATTTCCGTTGCTTGCCGGCAAGAACTCCGATGTGGCGGCGCGCTATGGCGTGCTGGTAAATCTGGGGCTGTTCAGGATAGCCAAGCGTTATACCTTTTTGATTAATCCGCAAGGCAATATCAGCAAGGTATATGACAAGGTAGATACTTCACGGCACTCCAAAGAGATCATCGACGACCTGGGACTGTTACTGGCTGTACCAGAACGCTAATTTCTTCATCATAGAGAGTGCAAGAATTGCCCTGACCGGCTGGCTGGCAGGTAGTTTTTGCACTATCCAAATTCAATATTTTTAAAAGTAAAACACAATGCCTTATATTACCCTGAACAAAGCCTCCCTGGCTTACGGCCACGTCGCCCTGCTTGATGCAGTAGATTTTCAACTTGATGAAGGTGAGCGCGTAGGCCTCATCGGGCGCAACGGGGGCGGCAAGTCCAGCATGTTGAAGGCGCTGGCCGGAGAGGCTGCACTGGATGATGGAATCGTATGGCGTGCGCCTGGCGCACGTGTCTGTTATGTGAGCCAGGAGCCAAAGCTGAATGCGGACGCCACGGTGTTTGACGAGGTAGCGCGCGGCCTCGGCGATCTCCATCAGATCATCAGTGATTATCATCATCTGTCGCACCAGTTGGCAGAGCCTGACGCGGATTATGATGCCTTGCTGGCAGCCATGGAACCCCTGCAAACCAAACTTGAAGCGCAGAACGGCTGGGCGGTGCAGGCGCGCATCGAGACCGCCATTCAGCGTCTGCAGCTTGATCCGGACGCGCTCGTCGGTTCTCTTTCCGGCGGTGTGCGCAAGCGCGTGGCCTTGGCGCAGGCGCTGGTGGCTGAGCCGGAAGTATTGATCCTGGACGAACCCACCAACCATCTGGATTTCTCATCCATAGAGTGGCTGGAAGGCTTGCTCAACAGCTTCCGCGGCAGCGTATTGCTGGTCACCCATGACCGGCGCTTCCTCGATGGCGTAGCGACTCGAATTGTTGAACTGGATCGCGGCCAGCTGGCCAGCTTCCCCGGGAATTTCGCCGCCTACCAGGCGCTCAAGGAGAAAATGCTGGCGGATGAGTCGGTGACCAATGCCAAGTTTGACAAGGTGCTGGCGCAGGAAGAGGTATGGATACGCCAGGGCATCAAGGCGCGTGGCGTGCGTAACGAAGGACGTGTGCGACGACTGGAGCTGCTGCGTCGCGAGCGTTCAGCCAGACGCGAATCTGTCGGTAAAGTAGGTCTGAATGTGGATACCGGTGAGCGTTCCGGCAAGCTGGTGGCAGAGCTCACCAATGTCTGCAAATCTTTCAAGGAGCGGAAGATTATCGACAATTTCTCCTGCCGCATTCAGCGCGGCGACAAGATCGGCCTGCTGGGTCCGAATGGCGCCGGCAAGAGCACGCTGCTAAAAATTATTCTGGGAGAAATGCAGGCTGACAGCGGCGAGGTCAAGCTCGGCACCAAGATGTCGGTGGCCTATTTCGACCAGCTGCGCGGCCAGCTGAATGAAGAAGCAACGCTGGTTGACACGATCAGCCAGGGCGCGGACTTCATCGAGATCGGCGGCGTGCGCAAGCATGTGATCAGCTATCTCGGTGATTTCCTGTTCGCCCCCGAGCGTGCGCGTTCTCCAGTAAAGAGTCTGTCGGGCGGCGAGCGCAATCGTTTGTTATTGGCACGCTTGTTCACCCGTCCAACCAACGTGCTGGTGCTGGACGAGCCCACCAATGATCTGGATATTGAAACGCTGGAGTTGCTTGAAGAGTTGCTTGCCAACTATGACGGCACGCTGTTCCTGGTCAGCCATGACCGTGCTTTCCTTGATAACGTTGTCACCCAGGTGATTGCATTCGAGGGTGACGGCAAACTCAAGGAATATGTGGGCGGGTATGAAGACTGGGTGAGGATGAAAGATTTTAAATCGTCACAAAGTGTCGCTGCACGTGCTCCTGAAGCAAAAGCAGTGGTAAAAAACGAGACCGCAAAAAACAAACCCGCGGGCAAATTGAGTTTCAAGGAAGCGCGAGAGCTCGAAGAGATTCAGGGGGCGATACAGGTGCTTGAACGTGAGCAGGGAGAAGTGGGGGCGATATTGTCCGCTGGGAAAATGTATCGTGATGATCCCAAGCAAGCACAAAAACTGCAGACCCGTGCGAGTGCCATTGAAGCCGAGTTAATGACCTTGATGACGCGCTGGGAAGAACTGGAAAGCAAGTAAGCTTAATAGCTGAAATTTCCAGCTGGAGAAGGGCTATAGCTATTTGATCGAAGAAGTGGTTAAAATACCTGCAAGTTCAAAGTGGTATAACCCAAAGTGTTGCGGGATAAAAAGAATAGGGAGCAGGGGAGATGACCTTCATCATAAGGTGGAAAAATTTTTCGGCGGCGATGTTGATCTGTTTCAGCACATTTGCCGCAGCCGACGAGTTTCACTATAACAACCTGTTGATTGGGGACCGTGCCTCGGGAATGGGAGGAGCGTATACCGCGATTTCCGATGATGCCTCGGGCATGTTTTACAATCCTGCCGGCATCGTATATGTAACAGATAAGAATTTCTCTGCGAGCGTTAACGCCTTTTTTTCTCAAACTAAACGATACGAAAATGTGATCGGCGGGCAGCCATTTGTACGCAAATCCAATGCGTTGTTGGCGAACTATTTCGGTATCGTAAAACCTGTCGGCAAATACAAGTTTGGATTTTCATATGCAGTGCCCGATTCGGTCAATGAAGATTTGAGTCAGACAGTGCGCAATGTTGCATCGACGGTTTCAAATTACGACTTTACGATCAACCTGAATAACCGCGATAACACGTACAATTTCGGCCCGTCGTTTGCTGCGGCCATAAGTGATAATCTTGCATTTGGCATCACATTGTATGTGCACCAGCGAGACACGCTGATCGTCCAGAACCAGTTTTTGGCCAGGGCGGATGGTACTAATCAGTGGACAAATTCGTATTTCAAATTAAGCGAATCCGGATTCAGACCCATTGTCGGTATCACTTGGTCGCCGATTGAAAAATTGTCACTTGGTCTTACTGTGGCGCAAACGCAATTAATCAGTTCCGATGCGGTGAGGCAAGACACTTGTTGGGACAGTACTGCCACCGGCTGCGTCGCCAATGCATCGCCGGCCATTTCCTTTCGGGTGCCTACCCTTACAGCCTTTGATGTTAAGAGAAAGTACCCGATCCGCACGGCTATTGGCGCTGCCTATTTTGCCAGCAGCAGTCTGCTCATATCCACGGACATCACTTATCATACCGCGGTAGAGGATCCCGTATTTGGCAATAAAGTTGCAACCCTGGATGCGGCACTCGGTACGGAATATTATTTAAATAAAAAATGGGCGGTTCGAGCAGGAGTGTTTACCAACGTTGCAAATACACCGGCTATACAGGCGGGGGTTACAAATATTGAAGAGCATATCAATTTGTACGGCGGTAGCCTGAGCTTTACACACTTCACCGGTGATTCTTCGGTGACGCTCGGCGGGAGCATCAGTTACGGACTTGGGCAGGCGCAGATTGGCACTTCAAGCACTGATGTTCAGGATGCCTCTACTTTTGGCTGGACCATGTTCCTGTCGTCGTCATATTGAGCGATAGCTTGAAGCCTATTTGAGGCTGTTGATTGTTTCCGCGAAGCGGGTATTGTTTTTGGCAAGGGCGCGATAATTAATCTCTTCTTTGATAATCACCTGATTGATCTGCGCTACCCTGGCGTCGAAAGTTGGATGAGTACTGTCGGATGGAGGAGGGGTCTTTTCTTTTATTGCTTTGATACGATTCAAATATCTGCCTAAACCTGTAGGATCATAGCCGCTCAGGGCACTGATGGTGATCGAGGTTTTGTCGGCCTGCATTTCATCTTCTTTCTTGTATTCATCCCTGAAGATCAATTCCAGTCCCTTTTCAACTGCCTGTCCGAATGCGGCGCGTGCAGCGCCGGAACTGCCGCCGGCGAGTTTTGCAAGATCCGAAGACTCATCCGTGCCTTTTATCTTCAGTTCTTTCACAACATGTTTTTCAGTAATGTGCGCAATTTCGTGCGCTAGTACCCCTGCAAGTTCGGATTCATCTTTCATGTACTTTAGTGCGCCTCTGGTAATGAATATATAACCGCCTGGCGCAGCATAAGCATTCAGTTCGTCGGTATCGAGTATCATCATGTGAAACTCGAGTTCAGGCCTGTTGGTACTGAGGGCAAGTGTAGCGCCCACAAGGCTGACGTACTTGATCAGCGCTGGATTATCGTAGGCTTTGTGTCTCCCTAATATCCTTGCTGCAATAGCTCTGCCGAAATTAATTTCCGCCGCAATGTCACCTGTTGTGACAACTTCTTCAGCAGATGCACGATTGCGCCAGTTCTCACCAACCGCAAAGCCAGTCGCCGGCGAGGAAAGCAATATCGCAGATGCCAGGGCGATAGAAAAAAACAGTCTGCTCACTTCCCGGTTTCCTTAAATTTGGTGACTTCTTCAGGTGTTACTTTCAGTGACTCCATCTTATCAAGCGCTTTGTAATCGCCGCTGTCTTCGATGCCTTCACGCTTTTTATCTTCATCTGTGAGTCCACGCGCGGCAGCCGCACTTGTGTACGAGGAAGCTCTGCGGCGGGCAGTTGGTTTGATTTCTTCATCGTCTGCTTTAATGACTGTCTGTTTTTCCAACGGCGGATGCGTGGAAACCAGCAGAGATGATATATAGCCTTCCTTCCCCTCAACCTTAACCTTGATCCAGCTGCCATCCTTGGATATCGAGGCAAGAGTTTGTCCTTTGGCTACTTTGGCGATAACCTTGGAGCCGAAGGATGGATCGGAACGCACATTGGCATTGGTGCTTTGAACGTAATAAACCGCATCAGCAAGAGCAAATGCGGCGTATAAAATACTGGGTAAAAGCATCGCAAACATCAAAACCTGCTTTTTCATGGTTTTCTCCTGTAAATGAATAACACAATAAATCAGCTACTTCGTTTAAACGTTATCATGGGCTTCAATTTTTTATAAATATCAACGGCTGCTTGTGTAAATATCTACAGACTGCCCTCTTCCTTTCACCGTAACGTTGCCGATGAGTTTGCACGGAATTTTATCCTTGATTTTATTATAAGTGTACTCTGAAAATAGCAGGGGCGTTTTATGTTCCTTGGTAATGCTTTCAAGGCGCGAGGATAAGTTGACGGCATCGCCAACCACTGTGTAATTCTTTTTCTTTTCTGAGCCGATATTGCCTATCGTTGCCATGCCGGTGTTGATGCCGATTCCAATATTTATTTCATGTTTGAACCCGCGTTCCTTGAGAATTCTGTTGACCTCTTTAAGTCCTTCAAGCATTTCTTCTCCGGCCAAAACCGCTTGTTCGGCATGATCTGGAGATTTTACGGGTGCACCCCAGAAAGCCATGATCGCATCGCCGATGTATTTGTCGATGGTGCCGTTATGCTTCAGGATAATATCCGCCATCACAGTAAAATGCACATTGAGCATTTCAACGATTTCCTCCGGATCAGAAGTTTCCGACATGGTGGTGAATCCCCTGATGTCTGAAAATAGCACAGTAATTTCTACTTTCTGCCCCGCACTGGATTTCAGGTATTCCTGGTAATTGTTGAGTACCTCATCAAGTACATCTTTGGATACATATTGCGTGAAAAGGTGTGAAACTTTTCGTTTCTCAGCACCCTCGGTAAAGGTCAGATAAGCGAATGAGAAAAAGCCGGCCGAGACTGTTGAAAAAATAAATGGCACCATTTCCACCTGCATGTTCGACTTGAACGAAATCAGTGCATAGCTGATGTAGATTGCCAGCATGCTCAGCGGAAGCAGGATCCGGATCAAAAGCCTTCTCGAGAACATGACTGACCATACGGTAAGGAAAGTGCCAATCAATATAGACAGGTAAGTAATCTTTCTGCTGGGCGGCGTCATAAAATCATTCTGCAAGTAGTTGCTTGCCTGAAAAGCGTGCAGCAATACCCCCGGTTCGCTGTCCCCCATTGGTATTGCCTTGAGATCTGCAGTTCCAATGGCGCTGGTGCCGATATATACGATACTGTCCTTGAATGTTTCGGGTGAAAGAAAGATATCTTCAACTTTACCTTTTCGGATTTGCTGTAATGATTTGAATACGCCGCTCATTGAATAGGCGTCAATCCTGCCGTACATGTTGATCAGACTGTTGCCGTTCTCGTCGAGGGGAATGGTACGGTCATTAATAGTAATGGAATCGTCGCGAATGGTGATAGGAGTGCTGCTGTCCATAAAGGGAGCAAGTCCCAGTACGGGAAAATACTTTTTTTCATATTCTCTCAAAGGTTTTGTGCGCCGTAATACGCTGTCGCTATCAGGCTTGAATTCGACCACCGCCACGCCTTTTGAAACCTCGGGCAAACCGGCTATGGGTAGTGCAAAGTCATTGCTTTCTTTACCGGGTTTTATGCTCAGTGACCCGGTCACATTTTTAAACGCGAAACGACTTACAAATTCATCGGGGAGCGAGGGGGCTCTATCCATTGCGCCATCATCTGCAGTCTCGTGTCTGATGAGCATGCTGTGATAGACGTTGTGTGACTCTCTGGTTGCAGCATAGAGCGCCTTGTCGTTCTCTTTGTTGGCAAGATCCTTTTCAATAAACAGGATATCGAACAACACCGCGCGTGCGCCGCCCATTGAGAGGTAGTCAAGCAGGTCACCCCAAATCGCTCTGGGCCAAGGCCATCTGCCTGCAATGTTGTCCATAGACTTAAGGGCAGCCTCGTCCACCAGGATAATTTTAATTTTTGGACTTGCAGCCTTGTCGGAACGCAACAGTCTTGCTTGAGCATCGTGAAGAAAGTATTCGGGCTTGTTAAAAATCCCCTGCCTGTAGCCGGAAATTGTAATGATCAGAATCAATAGTGCGACGGCGAGCGAGATGATAGCCTTGTTGGACATGTTTTTTCCCTGAGTTTGTCACATCCTACTCGAAAATTTTTAATGCTGTAAAGTTAATAATATCAAGACGTTTTTTATATTGTTTGCAGCGAAAGAGATGGCGCGAATTCGTTCCGGTGCGGAAAATATGATATTGGAACAGGCTGCGGCCCAGCGTTGGTTGTCGTTGAGAAACACTGTTGGCACTGTGCTTGAATCTTCCGCGTGAAGCGAGTATGGCTCAGGTGAATGCGTCGCGTGCCTTTCATCGGGATGGCGATGTGGATCAGGCGTGCGCGCTGCTGTCCAAGGCAGCGAATGAAGATCCGGGCAATCCGCGGATCGCGCTTGATCTGGCCAAGTTGCTGGTACTTTAGGGTGACTACACCAGGGCTGAATCGGTACTTCAATCCCTGCTACCCTAGTGTTAAGTATTGCGCATCGGGGTAAGCAAGTCACCAATGTGGAAGCGGTAGCTTCCGGCATGGCGATCGGCAAAATAGTCTTTCAGGGTCAGGCTTACAGCACGGAAAGCGAGGGCATCCCACGGAATATCTTTCTCGGCGAAAAGTGCCACCTCCAGACTTTCCACGCCGGGCGAGAAATCAAGATTGAGCAAGCGCGCGCGGAACAGCAGGTACACCTGGTTAATGTAGGGAATGTTGTACAGGGAATAAAGATCACCGATTTTCACCTGCGCATTGGCTTCTTCCAGGGTCTCGCGAGCGGCGGCCTCCGGTGTGGTTTCACCATTTTCCATAAAGCCTGCGGGCAGTGTCCACAGCCCGTGGCGCGGTTCGATTGCGCGGCGGCACAGCAAGATTTTGCCATCCTCCCATTCGGGTATGGCGCCGACGATCATCTTGGGGTTCTGGTAATGTATGGTGGTGCAAGCAGTGCAGATATGACGCTCGCGGTTGTCATCCGGCGGATGGCGCAGTTCGACAGGGGCACCACATTCGGAACAGAATTTCATGCAGTCTCCCGGGCCTGTCTTACATCCAAAATTGCCACCAGCTTCCGGCACGCTCACGGCTGTTCTCGATACTGGGCTTGATACCGTCTTTGGCAATATTCAGATCGAGTATGCGCTGCGTATCATCGCGTAAATCATTTTGCCCCATGGCATTGTAGGCCCACACCATGATCTGCAATGCATCGCGCGTTTGTCTTGTTTGCGGGAATTCCTTGAGCACATTGTTGGCGCGGTTGATCGCTGCAATATAGGCGCCGCGACGCAGGTAATAACTGGCGACGCGAATATCCGAGCGCGACAGGGTGTTAATCAGGAACTGCATGCGCAACTTGGCATCCTCTGCATAGAGGCTGTCCGGGAAGCGCGTAACCAGCTCCCTGAATGAATCAAATGAATCACGCAGTGTCTGTGGATCGCGTTCGGCGGGATCCTGGCGTGAGAGTTTGCTGAAGAAACCTGCATTGTCGTTGAAGTTGATCAGCCCTTTCAGATAATAGATGTAATCCAGGCTTGAGCTGTTCGGAAATTGTTTGATAAAGCGGTCCGCGGCGGAAAGGGCTGCATCGGGCTCGTTTTGCTTGTAATTGGCATAGGCAATTTCCATCAGAGCCTGCTGCGCGTAGCGGCCATAGGGGTAGCGCGACTGCAGCGTTTCCAGAAGTTTGACGGCTTTTTCGTAATTAAAATCCTCCATTTCCATCTGCGCTTCGGTATAGAGCTCACTGGCCGGCCTTAAATCTTGCTTGGGGATTGAGCTGCACGCCGTTAAAGAGATTAACGTGAACAGCAGGAAAGCGGATAAAATGGTGCGCATGACAGAAACCGAAAATATATTGAGCGATTATACCGCAAACCACGACTCCCCAAATAAGGGCTCCCAAAATACCGAAGCCTTAAACACGAGTTCCCTTTCACCCTTGCACTTTAAGGTTCCTCTTGAATACGGCGGTATGCGGCTTGACCAGGCGCTGGCCAGGCTGTTGCCGGAATACTCACGCAGCCGCCTGCAGGAGTGGGTAGTGCAAGGGCAGGTGACGCTCAATGGCGCGCCTGCCACAATCAAGCAAAAGGTATGGGGAGGGGAAGCCATCGTGCTGGTGCCGCAAAGCGACCCTGCCGACCAACCCTATCTGGCCGAAGACATACCACTGGATATTGTGTATGAGGATGACAGCATCCTGATTATCAATAAACCGGTAGGCCTCGTGGTCCACCCTGGCAGCGGCAACTGGGAAGGCACCCTGCTCAACGCCCTGCTGCACCATGCGCCGCATCTGGCCGAGGTGCCGCGCGCCGGTATCGTGCACCGTCTCGACAAGGATACCAGCGGTCTGCTGGTCGTGACGAAAACGATCATCGCGCAAACCGATCTGGTGCGCCAGCTGCAGGCGCGCACCGTGCACCGCGAATATCTCGCCCTGGTGCACGGCGAAGTAACGCGCGGCGGCAAGGTGGATGCCCCCATCGACCGGCATCCCTCGCAGCGCACCAAAATGGCGGTGGTGGAGGGCGGCAAACCTGCTGTCACCCATTACTCGGTTGTTGAATCCTTTCCCGGCTGCACCCTGCTGCGCTGCAAGCTGGAAACAGGCCGCACCCACCAGATACGCGTGCATATGGCCTCGATTCGCCACCCGCTGGTCGGCGATCACATCTACATCAAGGGCACACAGAAATGCCCGCCGCAGATGCGTGATATCCTGGCCTCTTTCCCGAGGCAGGCTTTGCATGCGGAGCGTCTGGGTCTGGAGCACCCGGAAACAGGCGAATGGATGGAATGGCAGGTGGAGATGCCGGAGGACATGCGGCAGCTGCTGGCGTCTATCCGGAACATGGCGTAACAGCATGAATCTGATGGCGCATTGCATCGTCCCCGAATGGCCTGCACCCGCGAATGTGCGTGCGCTGCAAACCACGCGCAAAGGCGGTGCCAGTGTCGAGCCTTACACCAGCTTCAATCTGGGCAGCCATGTAGGTGACAATCCGCTGGCCGTGTCGCGCAACCGCATGCTGCTGGAGCCATTGCTGCCCAGCGAGCCGGTGTGGCTTAATCAGGTGCATGGCATCCGCGTGGCTGATGCCGGCCATGCCGGCTGTTTGCCTGAAGCTGATGCCAGTGTGACCACACATCCCGGTGCGGTTTGTGTGGTGATGACGGCAGATTGCCTGCCCATCCTGTTATGTGATGATCAGGGCAGCGTGGTTGGGGCGGCACATGCGGGCTGGCGCGGCTTGTGTGATGGCGTGATCGAATCCACTGTGAGTGCCATGAATGTACCAGCATCCACGTTGATGGCCTGGCTGGGGCCCGCCATCGGACCGGGCGAATTTGAGGTGGGCGACGAGGTGCGGGCTGCCTTTGTGGCGCAGCAAGCGCAAGCTGCATCCGCCTTTGTGCCGGGTAAGAACGGAAAGTGGTTGGCTGATCTCTATCAGCTTGCCAGCCTGCGCTTGAATGCGTTGGGTATCAGTCGCATCTATGGTGGCGGACTGTGTACTTACAGTGAAGCGGAGCGTTTCTATTCTTATCGACGTGACGGGGTGACGGGGCGTATGGGGAGTTTCATCTGGCTTGACGTGAGAAATTGATTACGTGAAAAGTAATTGCATTTCCAGGGGATGGGCAGGATTATTATAAAGTGCGGTGCAAACAGGCGCTTCTTGCCTTGATTTTACCCGCAAATTTTTCGGCCACTTCATTATTAACCAGGCAGGCAAATCACAAAAACCATGAACTTAATTTTGCATGAAACTTTTTCAGGCTATTGGGGCGCATCCGAAATCGCAACCAACGTAATTATTTTTTTGAATTTGCTCGGTGCGCTGGCACTTGGTTTGGTGGTTGGATATGAACGGTCTTACCATGGCCGCGCTGCCGGCATGCGAACTTACGGTCTGGTCTGCATGGCCTCTGCGGCGCTTACTGTTCTCGCCGGCTACCCGACCTTCTGGTACGGCGGGCAAATCGCCACCTACGTTGGCGCAGATCCTACCCGTATCATTCAGGGGATAGTGACCGGCGTTGGTTTTCTAGGCGCCGGCGTAATCATGCGCGAGGGCATGAACATTAGTGGATTAACGACAGCTGCTTCGCTGTGGGCATCGTCTGCCATCGGCATCATGGTGGGCGTTGGATTTTATCCTGCAGCGATATTGCTGGCCTTGCTTTCTGCAATATGCATGATGTGGGTATCCAGGCTGGAAACTTGGCTGCCTTCCCGTCAGGCTGTTTCAGTCGTGCTTCAGTTCAAAAAAGGTTTTACACCGACTGAGGCAAGATTGCGCGGACGTGCGTTGACTCACGGTTATGAAGTAGCCAGCGGCTCGCTGTCAATCAACTTCAAAGACGGAGTGCCGGAATGGAAGTTTGTGGCCATCGCGCTGGGTAAAGGCAAGGGTGCGCCCATGACGGATCTGGCGCAGGAACTAACCAATTATGAGGGGGTGGAAAACTTTTTCCTGTCCCCGGCCCGCAACTAAGTTATTTTTTATCAGCAGGTTCAATTGGAGCAGGCCAGCCCATAAGTATTTTCGGATATTGGCCAGATTTCCCATGCGATTGAATCGCCAAGATTAATCCCCTGTCAAGCCTGAGCCCAAAATATTGGGCTTTTTTTATCCCTTGAAAAGGGGGGATAATCAACCCATCTATTCCTTCAGTAAAACTCACGGCACAAGATGATGAAATCGAAAAAAATCCATACGCCATTGATTGAACAGGAAATTACGCCAGAGGTTTTGCTTGAGAAATACTGCAAGGCGGGTGAATTAACCGCCCACGATGTGCGCAAGCGCGTGGCCCGGGGACTGGCCGCAGTCGAGAAAGATACTGCCGCATGGGAGACACAGTTTCTGTGGGCGCTGGAGAACGGTTTTATTCCCGGCGGCCGTATCAACTCTGCCGCCGGCACCACATTGCAGGCCACCCTCATCAACTGCTTTGTGCAACCGGTAGGCGATGCGATCAGCGGCATCAGTGACGGCAAGCCGGGCATCTACGACGCGCTGCAGCAGGCAGCTGAGACCATGCGCCGAGGCGGCGGCGTGGGTTACGATTTTTCCGACATCCGCCCCAGGGACGCGCTGGTGAAAGGCACCAACAGCCGTGCCAGTGGCCCAGTGTCCTATATGCGCGTGTTCGACCGCTCCTGCGAAACCGTCGAATCCGCAGGCGCGCGCCGGGGCGCGCAGATGGGCGTGCTGCGCTGCGACCATCCCGATATCGAGATGTTTATTCACGCCAAGGACAGCGGCGACCTGCGCAATTTCAACCTCTCGGTAGGCATCAGCGATGAATTCATGCAGGCGGTAGAGGCCGATGCAGATTGGGAACTGGTGCATAAAGCCATGCCCTCGCAAACTGTGCTGGATGCCGGCGCCTACCTGCGTGCAGACGGTAAATGGGTCTACCGCAAGATCAAGGCGACCGAGCTGTGGAAGCAGATCATGCAGGCCACCTACGACCATGCCGAGCCGGGCGTGCTGTTTATCGACAAGATCAATCGCGACAACAATCTTTCCTATATCGAGAAAATCGAGGCCACCAATCCCTGCGTCACCGCAGATACCTGGGTGATGACAAGCGATGGCGCGCGCCAGGTTGTGGAGCTGATGGGAAAACAGTTTTCGGTGGTTGTGGATGGCCAGGTACACCGCGCCGCTCCTGTCGGATTTTTCAAAACCGGCGACAAGCCAGTGATGCGGATACGCACTCATGAAGGCTATTCACTTCGTCTGACCGAAGATCATCTGGTGCTCAAGGCAACGGTAACACGATATTCACGCGAAACGGCATGGGTAAAAGCCGGCGAGCTTCAGGTTGGCGACACTCTGGTACTAAACAACCACCGCGAACTTTCCGGCTGGACGGGGAGCGGCACGACAGAGCAGGGCTATCTGCTCGGCCTGTTGCTTGGTGATGGTCTGCTCAAGCAGGAGACTGCGATATTGTCGGTATGGGAGCATGCGGGCAGTGCATCGATACGCGAGGCTGTTACAACTGCTGCAAGCTGTTTAACGAATCGAGCCGATCACAATGGCTGGCATGTCATCGAAGGTCGCGGTGAATATCGCTACAAATCAGCTAGCCTGCGCATGCTGGCAGAACAATTTGGAATGATAGAAGCCAAACAGGTGACTGCTGAAGTAGAGCAGGCATCCTATGCGTTTTATCGCGGCTTCCTGCGCGGCTTTTTCGATGCGGATGGTTCCATACAAGGCTCTCAGGAAAAGGGAGTCAGCGCACGTCTGGCGCAATCCAATATCGCTACGCTGGAAGCTGTGCAGCGCATGCTGGCACGGATGGGCATTGTTTCCACGCTGTATCTGTATCGTCGCGATGAGCAGATGAAAGCCATGCCGGACGGCAAGGGTGGCTCTAAGGAGTATTTTATCAAGGCTCAGCATGAGCTCGTCATCGCCAACGATAACTTGGTGCGCTATGCCGACCTGATCGGTTTTGCCGACAGCGATAAGCAGGCGAAGCTCACCTCTTTGATCGCTAACTATCGTCGTACGCCCAACCGCGAGCGCTTTGTGGCGGAGGTGGAGAGCATTACACAGGAGGGCACTGAAGCGGTTTTCGATGTGCAGGTCCCCGGCATCAATGCCTTCGATGCCAACGGTCTGTATGTGCACAACTGCGGCGAGCAGCCACTGCCCAGCTACGGCTGCTGCGACCTGGGCAGTATCAACCTCAACAGTTTCGTGCTTAACCCGTTCAGCAAGGAAGCGGAGTTCGACTACATCACTTTTGAGAAAGTGACCGCACTGGCGACACGCATGCTCGACAACGTGCTCGACGTCACGGTGTGGCCGCTGCCCGAGCAGCAGGCGGAGGCGCAGGCCAAGCGCCGCATCGGCATCGGTTTCACCGGGCTGGGTGACGCGCTGATCATGCTGTGCCTGAAGTACAACAGTGATGCGGGACGCAAAATGGCGGCAAAAATTGCCGAGGCGATGCGCGATGCGGCGTATAACGCGTCGGTCGATCTGGCGATTGAAAAAGGAGCATTCCCGCTGCTGGATGCCGACAAATATCTCGCTGCACCGCGCTTTGCCTCGCGCCTGCCGGAAAAAATCAAGCAGCGCATCAGGCAGCATGGCCTGCGCAACAGCCATCTGCTGTCGATTGCGCCCACCGGCACCATCAGCCTGGCCTTTGCCGACAACGCCAGCAACGGCATCGAGCCGCCGTTCTCGTGGTTCTATAACCGCAATAAGCGCATGCCGGACGGCAGCAAAAAAGCCATCCAGGTGGAAGACCACGCGTGGCGCCAGTATCGCCATCTCGGCGGCGACGTCAGCAAATTGCCGGATTACTTTGTCACTGCGCTGGAGATGTCGGCCACCGATCATATGGCCATGTCTGCGGCAGTGCAGCCGTATGTCGACACCGCCATCAGCAAGACTGTCAACGTGCCGGCAGATTATCCATTTGATTCGTTTGAAAATTTATACATGGAGGCGTGGAAGCACGGCCTCAAGGGCATCACCACCTATCGTCCCAACAGCGTGCTGGGCGCGGTGCTGGAGGTGGCGCCCGTGGCAACCAGCAAGGAAACTCCGCAAGACCTCGACCAGAATGAGTTGGACCGGCGTGTCGTACTCGACAAAATGCCCACTCCTGCCCTTGCCAGCCTGCGCTGGCCGGGGCGGCCCGAGCAGCCGCTGGGCAGCGATGGCTGGGTATATATGATCGAGCACCAGCATGGTGGATTCGCGGTGTTTATCAGTCATATCCAGAACGGCAAAGCGCGACCGTTTGAAGTCTGGGTCAACGGTGCGGAGCAGCCGCGCGGCCTGGGCGCGGTCGCCAAGACGCTGTCGATGGACATGCGCGCGGAAGACCGCGGCTGGCTCAACATGAAACTCGCCGTGCTGGAAAAAACAGCGGGCGACGACGCCTTCATGATGGCCTTCCCGCCCAGCGGCGACAAGCAGCGCATGCCCAGCCTGGTGTCAGGTTTCGCCAAAATTGTGCACTACCGCTGCGAGCAACTGGATGCGCTGAGCATGCAGGAAGGCGAACCCACACCCGTGCTGGACGCGATGTTCTCGCGCAAGGAACCCAAGGCCAGCCCGGACGGCACCATGAGCTGGACGGTGGATGTGCTGAATTCTGCAGCGGGTGACGACTTTGTGCTGGGCCTGAAAGAACTGGTGCTGCCTGACGGGCAGCGCCGCCCCTATTCGCTGTGGCTGTCGGGTGAATATCCGCGCGCGCTGGACGGGTTGTGCAAACTGCTGAGCCTCGACATGCGCGTTGTTGATCCGGCATGGATAGGCATGAAGCTGCGCAAGCTGCTGAACTATGCCGAGCCGCTTGGCGACTTCATGGCCCGCGTACCCGGCAGTGAAAAGTCACAGACCTGGCCCTCCACCGTGGCCTATGTGGCGCGGCTGGTGATCCACCGCTATGCGATGCTGGGCCTGCTCACCGAAGAGGGATTCCCGATAACCGAGAGCGGCATCCTGTCGGCACCTCATGGCAAGCGGCGTGTCGAGCGGCGCAGGCAGTCCGATGTGCAGTTAATGGCCGGCAAAAAGTGCGAGGAGTGTGGCAATCGCACGGTGATCAAAAAAGACGGCTGTGATTTCTGCACTTCCTGTGGCGCGATTGGGGCGTGCGGGTAAATTGTGCGTGGCATGTTTAGCCTGCGATGTGTGGCTTTGAAATAAATTGTTCCAGGCTGTCTTTATGTACGGGCTTGCTGAACAAATAGCCTTGCACTTCGTCGCAGCCGTACTGCTTCAGCAAAGCCAGTTGTTCGTGAGTTTCTACGCCTTCGGCAATCACTGTCAGGTTCAGGCTCTGGCCGAGAAGGATCACGGATTTGGCAATGGATGCATCGTTTGCATTGCTGCACATGTTGCGCACGAAAGACTGATCAACCTTGAGTTTGTTGATGGGAAATCGCTTCAGGTAACTGAGCGAGGAATAGCCTGTGCCGAAATCATCGATGGAAAGCTGGATACCGATAGTGCGTAGCGCAACCATGGTGGCGATGCTTTTTTCAGCATCATGCATGGCCAGGCTTTCGGTAATTTCGAGCTCAAGCCGGGTAGGGGACAGGCCGGTTTCCTGCAATACCAGGGCCACCAGCTGCGTAAATCCAGGGTGTTGAAATTGACGTGCTGAAATGTTTACGGCCATGACGAAGTCAGTGTGGCCCAGCTGATGTATGGCTTGGGCCTGATGGCAGGCGGTGCGCAGCACCCATTCGCCTATGGGTATGATCAATCCGGTTTCTTCCGCAAGGGGGATGAAATCTGCCGGTGAAACAAATCCCTGTCCGTCCCGGTTCCAGCGCAGCAGCGCTTCTGCGCCGATGATGGCGTTGCTGGCGACATTTATTTGCGGCTGGTACAGCAATACCAGTTCGTTGCGTTCCAGTGCACGCCGCAAACCGTTTTCCATCGCAAGCCAGCGTTCCGCCATTTCATTCATGTCTTGCGTATAGCATTGGAAGCTGTTGCCGCCGGATGCAATCACCCTGTTTACCGCAGCCTCGGCATTTCTGCTCAAGTTTTCCGGATCATGTCCGTCAACCGGGAATACGCTGGCACCGATGCTCAGTGTAAAGAAGAGTTCCTGGCCGTTTGCCTTAAGCGGCGTGTTCATGCTTTCATGCAGTTTTTCTGCGAGCAGCAGCAGATGGTTGCTGTCAGAAAAGTAGCGCAGCAGAATGCCAAAAGTGGCGCCTTCAAAACGGAAAAGAAACGCATGTTTGGCCAGTTCGCGGTTGGCATGCAGCAAATCTTTAAGGCGAAGTGCAAGGGTTTGCATCAGATTATCACTGGCTTCATAGCCCTGACTTTCCAGAATTAGCTTGATGCGGTCGATGCGCACGAGTGTTACGGCGATCATCTGCGCGCCGTTAGCCTCACGGATGGCATTCTGCAGATGTTCATTAAACATGCGCCGGTTGGGCAGCCCGGTCATGGGGTCGTGATACGCCTGGTGCAGCAATTTTTCTTCGGCCTGCTTACGCTGGGTGATATCGTTGATGTAAATGTGACTGATGTTCAAATCTTCCAGCACATGCACAAAACAATCGATCACCCGATCCTTGATGGTGTACTCCAGTGCCATGCTGCCTTGCCCTGAAGACTGAATGGCTGAGAGGCGCTGTATAAAATCATCCGGCAGCAATTGGGCGGGATCGGCAAATTGAAGCTGGCTCAGCAGAGCTTGCGTGGCGGGGTTGGAATAAACCACCTTGCCCTCCCAGGTCATGCGCAGCACCGGGCTGGGATTACGCTCCGGGAACATGGCAAGGCGTTTTCGCTCTGCATTTTCGGACAGGTAGGCATTGACCTGGTAGCCGATCAGAATCGCGATTACAGAAATGACAAGGCTGAAGCCGATTACCATCCGGATCATCAGATCGGTTCTTGACTGCGCATTTTCACCGCTCATGAATACCTGCTGCTGGTTCAGCGTGACTAGGGCGTCTATGATGGGTGAAACCCTGCCCTCCGTGACGCTCACTTCAGCCAATATGTCGCGAGCCCGATCCCAGTCGATTGGTGTGGTGGTAAAGGTTCGGTCAAGCTGGTCGGCATTCAGGTTGATCTGATCGGTGTAGGCATTGATTTTTTGCAGCAGAGCATTGCCGTCGCTCAAGGTATGAATGGTATGGAGGCTGGCTTCGATTTCGCGCTGGTTTAATTCGAAGGCGTGCAGAAATGTTTTGCGGTCGGTGGTGGCATAGTATTCATACAGCAGCGGTTTTTGCGCAAAAATGGCAACCCGCAATTTTGAGATTGAATTGAGATGCGGCAGGTTGTCGTTCACCAGTGAACTGATGGCTCTGGAGACTGAGTGCCCGTTGCTGTAAATCAGCGTTGAAAGCGTCACACCCAGTGCAAGCACCAGCAGATAGACTACAAGAATTTTTTTGAAGATGGTTGACATGTTGATACACAATTTTTTACAGATTATACGGAATGAATCTGAGTAGCGAGCGAGTTCTTGTACCACTCGGCAAATGTTGCCATGACAGCAGTCAACATGCCGCTATCACCTTCCGCCAGATGAACTGTTGTTGTATCAGAGTGCAATATTAACCTTTAATTGCGTAGGTCTTTAGCTGTGTGTTCAACGGCCTTTGTCTTGTGCCAATTTGGCTCAGGCGTGCCACTACCATAAAGAAAATAATTGCCCTATAATTTGTGCGGTTGCATTGACAACACTGACAGGTACGGCGTAATGCACAATCAAAACGGGTGGAAACAACGCGACCTTGATGCTGCTCATGCGGCGCTCGCCGTACTGGATATGGATGGCAAGATCGTACTGATCAATGCTCTTTGTTGCTCGTTCATCGGTGACGTCCGTGCCAGGCTGATCGGGAAAAAATGGTTCGACCTGTATACCAGCCAAAACAAAAGCGACGAACCAGAGCAGATATTTCGCCGTAGCATGTCTGGAGAATACGGCCTGCACGATCAATTTGAAAGCCCCACAGAAATAATAACCGCAGACGGCCGCGCGATCACGTGGCGACTCACACCATTGCGCAACGAAAATGGCTGCGTTGAGGGGGCTCTCTGCCTGGGCGAGGATGTCACCGAATACAAGCAGGCCGAGTTGGTACGCCAGCACAACAGCGAGGAGCAAAACGCGCTGAACGCCGTCCTGCGCATCAGTCTTGAAAACATTCCTCTCAAGGAGCAGTTCGAGCGCGTGCTGGACATTATGCTGGCGCTGTCCTGGTTGCCCATAGAACCCAAGGGCGGCATCTTCCTGCTACACAAGGGCGACGACGCGCTGACGCTGATTGCCCAGCGCGGGCTCGCCCCGATGCTGCTGACGGCGTGTGCACGCGTGCCGTTGGGCCATTGTCTGTGCGGGCGTGCCGCCGCCAGCCGGGAAATCCAATACGCCTCCTGTCTTGATCACCGCCACGATATTACCTATCCCGGTATCAAGCCGCACGGCCATTACAACGTGCCCATCATGTCCAACCGTATAGTGGTCGGGGTCATGGTGTTGTATCTGAAACACGGGCATATTCAGCAGGACCGCGAATTTGAATTTCTTGGCAGCGTCGCCAACACGCTGGCCGGCATGATCAATCATCGCATGATGCAGGATGAACTGCTGGAAAGCCGTGCGCGGCTGACACAGACGCAGCGCTTCGCCCATCTTGGCGGATGGGAGTGGAATATAGGCGACCGCAAATTCACATTTTCTGAAGAAACTTGCCGCATCCTGAAAATACCTTTCGACGCGAATACCATGTCGCTCAGCGCTGCGCTTAATTTTTTTCATCCGGATGATCGTCCCGACTTCAGCAAGGCGATTAACCATGCTATTAGTAAAGGGGACGCATTCGATTTCGATTGCCGCATCAAATTGCAGAGCGGCACCGAGCGGGTAATGAATTGTCAAGGCGAGCCCACATACGATGTGGCAGGCAATGTCATCCGCCTCAACGGAACGCTGCAGGATGTAACCGAACGCAAGCAGGTCGAGGACAAACTGCGCCTGTCAGCCACGGTGTTTGAGAACACCACCGAGGGCGTGATGATTGCAGATGGCAAGGGGAAAATCGTTAGTGTCAACCGCGCTTTCAGCACGATTACCGGTTACCGTGAGGATGAGCTGGTCGGCAAGACCGCAGCCATCCTGAAATCCGGGCGTCAGGACAAGCAGTTTTACGACACCATGTGGAACTCCATACTTGAAACGGGGCACTGGACAGGCGAAATATGGAACCGGCGCAAGAATGGCGATATCTACCCAGAGTGGCTGAATATCAGTGCAATAAAGGATGGTCGGGGTGAAGTCACCCACCACGTGGCTGTATTCTCGGACATCAGCGCGATGAAAGAGTCCGAGTCAAAACTCAAACATCTCGCCCATCACGACCCACTCACGGGGCTTCCCAATCGCCTGCTGCTGAATGCGCACATGCATCAGTCGATGGCGCACGCGCGCCGCAACAGCACCATGGTGGCAGTCATGTTCCTGGATCTGGACAAGTTTAAAATAATCAATGATACCCTTGGCCATCCCATAGGCGACCTGTTGCTGCAGGAGGTGGCGCAACGCCTGACTGCCTGCCTGCGCGAGGAAGACACGGTAAGCCGCCTCGGAGGCGACGAATTTGTCATTCTGCTGGAGGAACTGCAAGACACGCTTTTCGCAAGTACCGTTGCAAAAAAGATCAACGCTGCTCTGTCAGAGAAATTCATACTGGAACAGTATGAAATATTTATCAGTTGCAGCATCGGTATCAGTATTTTCCCGAATGATGGCGACGACATGACGGCCCTCTTCAAGAATGCGGACAGCGCTCTCTACCGCTGTAAGGAACGGGGGCGCAACAATTACCAGTATTACACCGAAGATCTTTCCAAGCGCGCGATGGAACGGCTACTGATGGAAAATGATTTGCGTTATGCGCTCGAACGCAACGAACTTGTCATTCACTACCAGCCTCAGGTTGATTTGTATAACGGCAACATTATCGGGATGGAAGCGCTGCTGCGCTGGCAGCACCCCAAACATGGCTTGATGCCTCCCGTCAGCTTCATACCGCTGGCAGAGGAAACCGGGCTGATTCATCCCATCGGCGAATGGGTGCTGCGCACAGCCTGCACGCGTCTTCAGGCATGGATGGAGGATGGTCTGCCCAAAGCCAGGATTTCAGTCAATTTGTCATTGGTGCAATTCACGCACAATAACCTGGCAGAAACTGTGGCAGCAGTGCTGCGCGACAGTAAACTGCCGCCCGAATGTCTGGAACTGGAACTAACGGAAAGCATGATCATGCAGGATGCGGAAAGCACCATCGTCATCCTGCACAAGATCAAGGCGCTTGGCGTAAAAATTGCCATCGACGACTTCGGTACCGGCTACTCTTCGCTCAGCTACCTCAAGCGTTTACCCATCGATCGTATCAAGATTGATCAGTCGTTCGTGCGCAACATTACGTCCGATCCGGCAGATGCAGCTGTATCGCAAGCCATCATTTCCATGTCACACAGCCTGAACCTGAGCACGATAGCCGAAGGCGTGGAAACAGAGGAACAACTGGAATTTCTGCGCTCGCGTAATTGCAACGAAATTCAGGGGTTTCATTTCAGCCGTCCCGTTCCGGAGCTGGAGATGGAGCGCATGATGAAAGAGGGGTATTGCATCCAGTCATTGCAAGCAAGCGCAGCTCAGGAAGAGAGAATATTGCTGCTGCTGGACGATGATGAATTCATGCTGGCAGCGCTTTCCAGTGCGCTGCATCAGGAAGGCTACCGCATATTGCCCGCCACCAATGCCGGCGCGGCACTCGATTTGATGGCAACGCATCGCGTGGGTGTCATTATCTCTGATCATAATATGCCCGAAATGAAAGGTATCGAATTGCTCAGAAAAATACGCACACTACACCCGGCGACTGTGCGCATCATGCTGACTGGTCACGACAACCAGCAATTGATCTCGGCTGCCATCAACGAAGGAGCAGTATACAAATTTATTACCAAGCCTTGGGATGTAGAGCAATTATGTGCCAACGTGCGGGAAGCATTCCGCCATCATAGCGTCATTGTCCAGGCACTCAAAACTATCTGATCAGAGATGCCTGGATAGCATTGCGCTTGGAGCAGGCAGGATTGACGGCTATCGGGAGCAAAAGTTACTTCATGTTGCGCCATGGGGATGAGGTTTTTCTTAAGCATTCAGAAAGCAAACCTGGTTTCGGCCGTATTCTTTTGCCTGGTACATCTCCTTGTCTGCCAGTTTAAGCAGTCCCTCAGTGCTGTACTGCCAAATGACCGTTTACACAAAACTATTTTCACCCTCCATTTTAGGGCATCGGGCCTGCATCAGGCAGCCACGCAGGAAAATTGCTTCAGCGCATCTTCTGTCGGCATGTCCAGCCGTGTGATGTTCAATTCGCCAAGAAAGCGCGCCTCATTCTTTGTAAGCTCGCCCTCGATGATGGCCCAGTGCTTGAATGATGAGCGCTTGATAATCTGGCGCGCGAAAATGCGGTCGAGCTGGTTTCTGAAGCGGCAGCCGAGAAACAGGAAGTTCTTGCCGATGCGGCGTTGCTGCACGATGGGTGGTATCGGCGTCTGGATGTCGATCTCGGTTAAAATTTCGACGTAATCCGAATCAGACACGATGTAGTTCTGCGCCGGGCTGGCGGAGCCCAGCGGGCAATACAGCAGGGTTTGCCATTTCTTCGCGGCATCGGCATCGCTCAATTCCCCCTGTGCCGTGTAATAGCGCACCCACTCGCCGTAGTGTTCAGCCTGGCTCACGCCCTGTACCTGGCCCCAGTTCGGGTGCTGTGCCATTGCGAGTTGCATCGCATCGTCGTACCAGGTATTCACCAGCAGCGGCAATTTATGCAGCGAGGCGATGAATTCGTGCAGTTCGCTCGGTGCGGCCTTGTCCTGGAAGGCCGTATTCATCAGCCCGACAAGCGTCTTGCGGTGTTTGAAATTCTCGATGTATTGCGCCGCGCCGGTCAGATTTTTGCGCAGCTTGTGCGACACGGTGACACGCTCGGTGAGCTTGGCGACCAGCTGCAACGGGTCGGCGGGATGTGCGGGCGGCGACGCAGCCGTCCACACGCCCGGCCCCAGAAACGGGACAATGTTCCCCGCTTCCAGTCCGGCCAGTATTTCGTTGATCGCAGTATTGTCCGGCATGGTGGTTCCTTTTGTATGTTTGGCGGTTTAAAGCAGGATATAAGTTGGCAGATCAAAATCAGGAAGAAAATCCCAGCAGTTCGACGCTGATGTTTTCGCTGCCCAGCATTACCTGACAGGCCAGACGCGATTTGGAACTGACACCGACAATGTTGTCGAGTTTCTCGTTCTCGCCGCGCTGTATTTTGGAGATGCTCTTGCGGCCTTCCTGGATGTAGATATGGCAACTGCCGCACTGTGCCTGGCCGTCGCATTTGTGCTGAATTTTTTCGCCGCTGTTAACAAGTGCGTCTAGCAGGCGGCTGCCTTCCGCAGCGCTGATGGTTTTTCCGGAAGGTTGAATGGATATGTCGGGCATGATGGCTCCTGTTCGGTTGAAATTGGATTGAAAATTTAGAGATAGATGGCAGCGCCGGCGCCGATATTCACTGACGCGTCCTTGGCGGTCTGCACGATGAAAGCGACCTGCTCTTCGCTGAGGTGTGTGTGGAAGGGCAGGGCAATGGCGCGGTCCGCCAGCTTTTCGGTGACGAAGCAGTTGCCCTTGCGCCACCCCTGTTCGATGTAATTGCGCTCAAGATACAGCGGGTGGCTGTACAGTTCGGCCTCTACCCCGGCGGTATGCATATCATCGACAATAGCGCGGCAACTGCTGTGCGAGAAGCGCGTGCCGAGATGCACGGTATAGAGGAACCAGTGCGCCTCATTCACATCCGGCGCGAGATAGGGAGGCTTGATGCCTTCGAACGACTTGATGTGGTCTTCGTACCACAGCGCGACCTGCTTGCGCTTGCCGAGGATGTCGTCAACCCGCTTGAGCTGGGCAATGCCGAGTGCGGCGGTCAGCTCGCTGATGCGCGCGTTCAGCGGCAGCAGGCGCGAGACGCTGATGGAATAGCGCTGCTCCGGCTGGCGATCGCGCAAATAGCGCAAGGCGCGGGCGAAATCTAGATCATCGGTAACGATCATTGCGCCTTCGCCGCAACACAGGGCGGAAGGTTGCGAGAAATCGAAAATCGCGCAGTCGCCAAAGCTACCGACCATTTTTCCGTTATAGCGCGATGCGATGGACTCGGTGCAATCCTCGATCAGTTTCAGCCCGTGCTGCTGCGCCAATGCGCGCAAGCCAAGCCAGTCGGCAGGATGGCCGTTGGTGTTGCCGGCCATGATAACCCTGGTTTTTGCCGTGATTTTTTCCGCAGCCTTGCCAGGCGCCAGCGTGCCAGACCAGTAATCAATGTCGGCGAATACCGGCGTCGCACCGGCCAGTGAAATGCCGCGCGCGATCTGGTGCCATGAATGCGCCGAGGTGACGACCTCGTCTGCGGGCTGCATCTCCCAGGCTTTCATGCACAACCACACAGCCAGCGTCGAACCGGAGACCGCCACGGCATGCGAACGTCCCAGCCAGGCGGCCAGCGCCGCCTCGAATGCCTCGACCAGCTTGCCCTGGCTCAAGCGCGGCGAACACAGGGCGGCCTCCACCATTTCCAGTTCGACTCTGGAAATATCAGGGTCGGACAGGCGGATCAGATCGTCAGACATCGCACTTCACTTCGGCCACGATGACGCCGTCGGCGGATTCGAGCCGGTCAGTCAGCTGGATGCACACCTTGCTGCAGTTAAATAGAAACAGTTCATATTTATTGCTGATACGGTATGGCGTGCCATCCACTTCACCCGCGCTGCAACGCACAAAGGTGACGTCGGGAAACATGCTGCGCAAACCCGGCACCAGCGGATTGCCGGTCGCCATCAGCGCCTTGATTGAGGCTTCGATGGAACTCATCTGTATTTCGTTCATGGACATGATGTCATCACTCCCTGTTGATATGCCGCACATCGACGGTGATAGGCAAACGGGTGTCGGCAGCCATTTCCGGCAGTTCGAGTTGCCAGCCGTTGGCCAGTGTCACCACCCCGCCCCACATTGCCGGATTGCTCATGGCAATGACCGGCTCTTCCAGGTCCTTCTTGGGTGCATAGACCGAGGCTTCGCCTTTTGCATTCTTGCGGATCATGACTTTCATGCTGTGTTCCTTTCATGCAAATAAATATTGTTATTCATGGCCAGAAAATACGTTCCTCGTCCGGCAGTAAAATTCCCAGTGCCGCTTGCAGCGTATCCACCACGCTGTGCAGCACCCAGGCGCTGCAGGCGTGATCTTTGCGATACAGCAGCCAGTGCGGTTTGAAATACTTCAGCAAGGCAATATCGATGATGCCGCCCGTCGGTTCGACGTTACGCGAACAGCACGGGCTTTCTATCCTGTAACCATGTTCCTCTTCATCCGGGATCACCCTCGGCGTGACGTAGCGGTATCGCTCGCGCTGCGCCAGCGCGCGCTCAATGCGCTTGCGGTCAATCTGGTTGGGATGCGCGTACATGGCTGTTGTCCCCCGCTCTTGTCAGTCTCCACTCAGGCGCGGAGCGGAGAAGCCGCTATTGCGGCGGGAGCGATTTCCGCTTCCAGGCAGCCGATCACCTTGCCATTGGGAAATTCGACGAGATAGATCGGCGTATTCGATTCCTCGTGCATCCCGGTCTGCACCACTTCGCCTTGTGAGCCGCTGGCGACCAGCAGCGCGTCCTGAGCGGTGTCCGGGTAGCTGCCGTCGTTTACAAGATCAATCTGTGCAACGACTTGCTGTCCCCACTGAAATTTCGGTTCGCGTATATCAAGCATGTTCGTCTCCGCTTTCTGCATCCTTTATAAATGCTGTCAGTTCACGCGAGCGCATTCCCACCAGCGTGCCGCGCTCGTAAAAATCCACACCGTAGATGTAGTACTGCTGCAAAAATGTGCCTATGCTGCTGACATAGCCGACATCGCCTTTTTTCACCAGCACCTCACCCACCTCCTTGCCGCGGTAAGTACCGTCGTTGCGGATATTGAACTTCGCCACCACCTTGGTGCCGTAGTCATATATCGGCGGGCCATCCAGTTCCACGATGTCGCTGTCGCGGCTAATTTTTGCCATGTGACCTCCTGATGGGCGGCGTTTCGCCAAGTGAGTTTTCCAGCAGCCGCATCAGCGCCATTTCCCGCACCATGCAATCCTCGTCCCTGGCCATCAGCGAGAGATATTCGGCAGCGATGCGCTGCGCCACTTCATAGCGCACGCGCCAGTCGGTGTCGTGCCGCAGCAGCGGCAGCAAATGCATGGGCAAGCGGCGCGCAATCGTCAGCCGCACTTCGCCCTCGGGATCATTGCACATGGATTGCAGCAAACTTTCATCGAGGCGCTTGACCACCATGGCGCGCACGCTGCTATCCGGGTCGTTGGTCATTAATGCCAGCATGCCCTTGGGCAGTCTTCTGGCCACTACGGTGCGCACGAAATAATCCGCGTCGTGCATCATCGGTTCCAGGTCGTGCCCTGACAGTTTTGCAGCCACGCGGATGCGCACCTCGCGGTCTGAATCATTGCGCATTTCCAGCAGCTGCCGCTGCGGCAGGCGCAATACCACCATACTGCGCACCGTCTCATCCGGGTCGTTGCGCAGGCGAGAAAGTTTGAATACATCAACATATTTTGAGACGACCGCGCGCACTTCAAAATAGGGATGGGCGATATATTGCTTCGCCCAGTCCGGATGATGTACAAAGAAACGGTCGATGCGCTTGGCGTAACGGTCATGCACGCAGGCGTGGCGCGGCTTGCAACCGCCGCCAGCGAGCAGGCTGGCGTTTTCACAGGCGTTGCAATCCAGCTGATTGCCCTGCCAGTCCAGCGTTTCGAGCGGATCGTTCATGGCGCACGTGTCAGCTCAATGCCTGCGTTGAATGCTGTCGGTGCTTACCGAAACCGGCTTGGGCGGCATGCCGAATTCGGTGCTGCTGCATGCGCATGACTGGGCGTTCGGTATGATGAAGCTGAGTCCGGTAGACATCGCGTTGTCGGTGAAATCTACTGTCACCCCTTCCAGCATGATGCGGCTTTCGGCGGGCAAGAATAATTTCACGCCGTTGCTTTCCAGCACCACATCGCCTTGCAGCGGCGCGGCTTCCACGGTGAAGTTGGAATTCAAGCCGGAGCAGCCACCCGGCGTCACCAGCAGCCTGAGGCCCGATCCTGAGGTTCCGCCGTTGAAGCGGATCATGCGGCGTATATAACTCTCTGCATGCGGGGTAATTTTGATGTTCATGTGCTTCTCCTTGATAGCTGTAACGAAAATTATTGCCCCTTAAAATTTATAAATTAATTTTAAGGGGCGACGTAGCGCGGATAGTTTTTGTCGATGATCACCGTGTTCTCCACCGGGCAGGCGGCGAGGCATTGCGCATCATCGTAATGGCCGATGCACTCGGTGCATTTTTCCGGCTTGATCACGAAGGTACCGTTCTTTTCGACGATGGCCACATTGGGGCATTCCGGTTCACAGGCGGAGCAGGCGGTGCATGAGGAAGAGACGATTTTGTAGGCCATGATATTTCTCCTTAAATAATTAATTGATCAAGCAGCGAGGTATGCGCCCTGACGGATGCTGGCGTCGCCGCGCGCCTGGTGTTCTATCTCACCGCGTGCAATACGGGCGCGGTAGTCGTTGAACCAGCCGAGCAAGCCGTGTTCGATGAACTCGTGCGCAAACTGTTCCACCGCTTCGATGCCCGCAGCTTGCAATTCGTCACGCGGGCAGGCGCCGATTTTTGCCACCAGCAAGGCGTGACAATCGTTTATGGCATTGACGATGGATGGCAATTGTTCGTCCTCGCCGTAACCTCCCTGGCAATACAGGTCCACGCGCCGATGGCCGATGAAAGCGGTGGCGATGTTGCCATTGCCTGCATCGATCTCGTAGATCTGGAACTCGGTGGCATGGCCGAAATGCTGGTTGATCTTGCCTTGGCCTTTGGTTGCCACGGCGACCAGCAGCTTGATGTTCATGCCGCCCTGCGCCTGCGTGGCGGCGACAGCTGCCTGTTTGGCCGCCTGCTGCGCCTGGCGCTCGGCTTCGACCTTTTCCTGATAGGCACGGCGCTTGTCGAGGTCATACACCACCTCCATTTTCTCCACCTGGGCAATGGTGAATTCATTGCTGCGGTCTTCTCCCAGCAGGCCCACGGCATCGGCGCGGCACTGGCGGCAATGGCGCATCAGATTGGCGCCGCCCATGCAGGCATCCTGCACATCTTTCAGTTCCTGCGCCGAAGGGCCGCGCTGGCCGGTGAGACCGTACACCGTGCCGTGTTCGGCTTCCGAGATCAGCGGCATGATGTTGTGCAGGAAGGCGCCGCGTGCTTTTACTGCGCGGTTTACCTCGATCAAATGCTGGTCGTTGATGCCGGGGATCAGCACCGAATTGATCTTGGTGAGGATGCCGCGCGCGGTGAGCATCTCCAGCCCGAGCATCTGGCGCTGTGTGAGAATCTCAGATGCTGCGCGACCGGTGATGCGCTTGTGCTGGTAGAAGATCCACGGGTAGATTTTTTCGCCCACATCGGGGTCTATCATGTTGATGGTGATGGTCACATGGTCGACGTTGTATTTGGCGATCTCGTCCACGTAATCCGGCAGCGCCAGGCCGTTGGTGGAAAGGCACAGCTTGATGTCCGGCGCCGTCTCATGCAACTGGCGGAAGGTGTCGAAAGTTTTCTGCGGATTGGCCAGCGCGTCGCCGGGCCCTGCGATGCCCAGCACCGTCATCTGCGGAATTTCTGAAGCCACTGCCAGCACCTTCTTCACCGCCTGGTCGGCCGTGAGCTTTTGCGACACCACGCCGGGGCGCGATTCATTGGAGCAGTCGTACTTGCGGTTGCAATAGTTGCACTGGATGTTGCAGGCCGGGGCGACTGCCACGTGCATGCGTGCATAGTGGTGGTGTGCCTCTTCCGAGTAACAGGGATGGTTCTTCACCTTCTCCCATATTTCTGCCGGCATGTCCTCCGGCCCGCCGGCAGAACCGCAGCTTGCCTTGCCTTCACCGCCCTTGCTGCCGCAACCGGATGCCGCCTGGCCGGCGACCACGATCTTGATGCCGCTCAGTGGTTTGAGTTTTGCTGTGATGCTGGTTTCAAATGCTGACTCCATGCTGACCTCGATAAGTGATAACGCGGTTTGTATTGCCTCAGTTTCTATTTAGCAAGTCTCGTGCCAAATAAAAAAACAAGCAGTATCAGCAGGATAGGTATCTTGGTCAGTGGTGAACACAAACGGCTGTAAGCAATGCGACAGTGTTCGGTTTGATTTGCTACAAAAGTTAAGACAGGAGCTGATGCGAACAGAAAAAGAATATTCTCAGTAGCGCTTCACATTGATGCCGTATTTCAAAATGGCATATCCCATCTGCCGCGGTGTGATGCCGAGCAGGCGCGCGGCCTTGGCCTGCACCCAGCCGCACTTTTCCAGCGCATCGATGAGCTGGTGCTTTTGCGGATCGCCATACCCCTCGGAATGTACCGGCTCATCCTCATTGCTGTCTGCTGATACAGGGTTCCTGGCTGCCGTATCTCTTGCTGCCGCCTCGGTTTGCGCGGCGCTGTGGAAGATCGGATAGATCGGGTGCTTGCTGTGCTGCTGCCACATGATGGAGGAGAAGCACATCTCGCGGTCGCACAGCAAATCCTTTCTGCGGATGGTGGTGCCCTGCGTCATCGCGGTGATGCGTTCAACGCAGTTTGAAAGCTCGCGCACGTTGCCGGGCCAGTTGCAATTGCACATCACCTGCATTGCCTCGGGGGAGAACTTCAATTGTTTGCCGCTCTCTGTGTTGGCCTGTTGCAGGAAATATTCCGCCAGCAGCGGCACATCTTCGCGCCGCTCGCGCAACGGCGGCAGGAAGATGGCAACGACATTGATGCGGTAATACAGGTCTTCACGGAATTCTCCCATGGCCACGGCCTCTTCCAGATTGCGGTTGGTGGCGGCGACCAGACGCACATCAACCTTGATCGTCTTGCTGCCGCCGACGCGCTCGAACTCGCGCTCCTGCAACACGCGCAGCAGTTTGGTCTGGAAGGCGGGCGAGATGTCGCCGATTTCGTCCAGAAATAGCGTGCCGCCATGCGCCAGTTCGAAACGCCCCTTGCGTTCCTGCGCCGCACCGGTGAACGAGCCGCGCTCGTGGCCAAACAGTTCCGATTCGAGCAGGGTTTCAGACAGCGCCGCACAATTCACCTTGATAAAGGGCTTGTCCTTGCGTGGCGACAGGTGATGGATGGCGCGCGCAATGGCTTCCTTGCCGGTGCCGGATTCGCCGCGCAGCAGCACGGTGGATTTAGATGCGGCAATCTGGTGCACTTCGGCGAATACCGCCTGCATGATTTTGCTCTGGCCGATCACATTATCCAGACTGTATTTGCTGTGCAGTTCCGATTGCAGGCGGAGCTTCTCCTGCAACAAATTGGCGCGGTCCTGTGCCACATTCTGGTGCAGGCGCACGGTCTGCCCGATCAGATTGGCGATCATGGTAAGGAACTGCACGTCATGGCCAAAATGGCTGGCAGTTTCCAGATTCTCGTTTTCGCGGTCGAAACTCAGCACGCCGATGCACTCGCGTCCGGCCTTGATAGGCACGCCGATAAAGGCGATGACGGCTTTGTTTTTGCTCTTGCGCGATCCGGTGCGGTTGAGGAACAGCGCTTCCTTTGCAACGTCAGGCACCACTGCCGGCACCCCGGTCTTGAGTATGCTGCCTACCACGCCTTCGCCCGGTTTGAAGCGGCCTTGTGCGATTTCCTCCTGTTCCATGCCGGTGGCCGCGATCACTTGCAGGTCGCCATCCTCCTGCACCAGCGCGACCATGCCGCGCAGCATCTGCAAATGGTTGGACAACACGTTCAGCACGCTGCGCAGGGTCTTGTGCAGGTCGAGCGACGAGTTGAGTATCTTGCTCACCTCGTACACGGTGACCAACTGGATGTTGTTCTTGGAAACGCGCACTATTTGCTCCTCTTATTACTTAAGCTAGTTCCAAGCAATATGCATGCCTAAATTGAGGAGCGGGCGCTATGCGCAAATGCGGCATATATAAAGTTGTCGGTTTTGTTCGATATGCAACAAATGCAACAGTTCGTAACTGGATGACAAAGCTAGAAAAAACAGCTTGTTAGTTTTTGGCACAGCTCTTGCTGAAGGTGGAGGGAGCAAACACAAAGGCACGAACATGGAAACCGTATTGCCGATCTATCTGGATTACGCCGCGACCACGCCGCTCGATCCGCGTGTCGCGCAGAAGATGATTCCCTACCTGTGCGAGCACTTCGGCAATCCGGCTTCGCGTGCGCACGCCTATGGCCTGCAGGCGCTGGAGGCGGTGGAACAGGCGCGCGCGGAAGTGGCCGCATTGGTGCATTGCGAACCAAAAGAAATCGTGTGGACCTCAGGCGCGACAGAATCGAACAACCTCGCGCTCAAAGGCGCGGCACAATTTTACTCAGGCAAGGGCAGGCATATCGTCACCGTGCAAACCGAACACAAGGCCGTGCTCGACAGCGTGCACGAGCTGGAAAGACAGGGTTACAGCGCGACCTATCTTGAAGTGGAAGCAAACGGCCTGCTCGACACCGCCAAATTCAAGGCGGCGCTGCGTCCAGACACCATCCTCGCCAGCGTCATGCTGGTGAATAACGAGATCGGCGTGATACAGGACATCGCTGCCTTAGGGGCAGTCTGTCGCGAAAAAGGTGTGCTGTTCCATGTCGATGCGGCGCAGGCCACAGGTAAAGTAGACATCAATCTCGATACTCTGCCGGTCGACCTGATGAGCTTTTCCGCGCACAAGACTTACGGCCCGAAAGGCATAGGCGCGCTCTACATGCGGTGCAAGCCGCGCATCCAGCTGCAAGCGCAGATGCACGGCGGCGGGCATGAACGGGGTTTCCGTTCCGGCACGCTGGCGACGCACCAGATCGTCGGCATGGGCGAGGCATTTCGCCTGGCGCGCAACGAGATGGATCTTGAAAATGCACGCGTCCGCAAGCTGCGCGACAAACTCCTGCAGGGGCTGCTGACGATAGAAGAGGTGTATGTGAACGGCGACCTTGCACAGCATGTGCCGCACATCCTCAACCTCAGCTTTAATTTTGTGGTGGGCGAATTGCTGCTCAAGTCCCTGGACGGTATCGCCGTTTCCAGCGGCTCAGCCTGCGGCTCGGGCAGCGTGGCGCCTTCCCATGTGCTGCGTGCGCTGGGGCGCAGCGATGAGCTGGCGCACAGCGCCATCCGCTTTTCCCTTGGCCGTTACACCACCGAGCAGCAGATTGGGCAGACCGTGCAGCTGGTCAGGCGCACGGTCGCACAACTGCGCGAGCGTGCGCTGCAGATGGCAACACAAGTTTGAGTATTGAACAACCAACCCGGAGAATAAGAGATGACTGAAGCATTGATAGATTTTACCGACAGCGCCGCCAGCAAGGTGAGCGAGCTGATACAGGAAGAAGGCAACCTTAACCTCAAGCTGCGAATCTATGTTTCCGGTGGCGGCTGTTCAGGCTTCGAGTACAACTTCGCTTTCGACGAAGTGGTGAACGAGGACGATACCGTGATCGAAAAGAATGCCGTGTCCCTGCTGGTCGACGCGATGAGCTTCCAGTATCTGGCGGGTGCCTCCATCGACTATCTGGAAGGGCTGGAAGGCGCGCGCTTTGTCATCAATAACCCCAATGCGACCTCCACCTGCGGTTGTGGCTCGTCGTTCTCTGTTTAACCGCAACACCTGCCGTATGCATGGCAGATATATTTTGTAACTGAGCTCCTGGCCGCTATGCGGTCTTTGTACGCATCATTCAAGCCAGTGGTGCGTATTTTTTTTGATATTTAATGTTGGATATTTGCGATGAAATTTCACATGACGTCCGGCTCATGCTCGACCGGCATTCATAAGTGCGTGGCTGAAGTTCTCGTCTCGCGCTGCATTGCAATGGACAAACTACAACAGGTACTTTAAAACATGCGCAAACCTTCACTCCTGCAGCGCCTGAGAGCAAAGCAACGTAACCAGTCCATCCTGGCAGGCGTCACCTGGTATACAGCAGAAACCTGGGCCCAGGTAAAGGCTACGGCAACAGACTCCGAATGTTTCGAGGATAGCTTTCCAGCGTGGGAAAAGATGGCCATCCAGGCGCGGCGCGAGCTGCAACGTTCCGGCGTGCGCGCAGTCGAATGCCACATCGTCCCGCAGGATTTTTTTGCCTGGTGCGAGGCGAACGGCAAGGACAACAATGCGGCCGCCCGGGCCGAATTTGTTTCGGCAACCTTGAGTGCTGCCGCTGGCTCCCCAATCTTAATCTCGTAGGTCGGGTTTCAACCCGACATGTCGGGCTAAAGCCCGACCTACAAAGGTCGTAGGCGCAAGGGGCTAGCTGGGCCGCGTCTCCGCTTGTTAAAGGGGGCGAGTGGGGATTTGCCATTGCGGCCTTCACCTGTTGTGAGCTGCGGCATGAATCCATGATTCATGCCGTTATCTCCACGCATTCCCTCTTGTCGCAAATCCTACAAACCCTCCGTTTGTCTGTTTTGTGCTGCCGCTGTCTCTCCGTTTAAAAAAACATATCTTATTGATTTGTATAAATAAAACTGCCTGTTCATATGGTGGCACAGTTGTTGCTGTCTATCAGGGCGAGAGCACCACAAACGTTCTACTGGCGAGAGGAGCACAACATGTACGAAGAACATTACACCAGTATGGTCACGATCAACGACACGACGCTGCGCGATGGTGAGCAGACGGCGGGGGTTGCATTCAATGCCGAGGAGAAGATCGCCATATCGCATGCGCTGGTGGCAGCGGGCGTGTCCGAACTGGAAGTGGGTGTGCCGGTGATGGGCGATGCGGAGTGTGAAATCATCAATGCGATCGCCTCGGAGGAATTGCAGGCCGGGCTGATGGTATGGGGGCGCATGCATGAGAACGATCTGGCAGCCATCTCGCGTTGCCGCGTGGATTGGGTCAATTTGTCGATTTCGGTTTCCGATATTCATATTGAGCAAAAGCTGGGCAAGGACCGGGAATGGGTGTTGCGCACGGTGCGCGAGTATGTGCGCAGGGCTGCGGACATGGGTTATTTCGTGTGTGTGGGCGGCGAGGATTCGTCGCGTGCGGATATTGATTTTGTGCGCCGCGTTGCTGCCGCCGCGCAGGATAGCGGTGCCTTGCGATTCCGCTTTGCCGACACGCTGGGCATGCTCGATCCCTTCGGAACGTACAACCGTATCGAGTTATTGCGTAAGTCGGTGGATATGCAGATTGAAATTCACGCGCACGATGATTTCGGCATGGCCACCGCGAATTCGCTGGCGGCGGTGCGCGCGGGCGCAACCCATGTGAACACCACGGTGAATGGACTGGGCGAGCGCGCCGGCAATGCGCCGCTGGAAGAGGTAGTGATGGCGTTGCGCCACATTCAGGACATCGAGAGCGGGGTGGATATGCGCGCTTACCACGCCTTGTCGCGCATGGTCGCCGCGGCTTCCGGGCGGGAGGTGGCAGTGAACAAGAGCATCATCGGCTCGGGCGTGTTCACCCACGAATCGGGAATCCATGTGGATGGTTTGCTGAAAAATCCGCGCAATTACCAGGCGTTCGATCCGTCCGAGGTCGGCATGGCGCACCGCCTGGTGCTGGGCAAGCATTCCGGCACCAGCGCGGTGATCAGGGCTTATGCTGAAATGGGCATCGTGCTGTCGCAAGGCGAGGCGCAGATGATCCTGTCCAAGGTGCGCGAGTTTTCCTATCGCACCAAGCATTCGCCTGAGCAGGATGATTTACAGCAGATTTATTTCGAGACCGTGCCATATACAGCAGTCCATTCGTAAGGAGGTATCAGCGTGAGTGAAATCAAAAATATACTGGAAAATCTTTCTTCGGCGGAAGAGTTTCTGAATTTTCTGGAAGTGGATTTTGAGCAGCATGTGGTCAATGTCAACCGCTTGCACATACTCAAGCGCTTCAACCAGTACATGGCACTGCACAAATTCAAGGGCGGTGGCGAGGCGGAGAGCTGGGCGGAATACAGGGCGCTGTTGCAACGCGCTTATGGAGATTTTGTAAATTCGGATGCCGCGACACAAAAGGTGTTCAAGGTGTTTCAGGATGCGACCGGTGTGAAGACATTCAGCGTGGACAGCCTGCGCGCTTCGCTGCCGCCACGCGGATAAAGAGAGGATATTGAAATGATCCATATTGTGGTGTGTATCAAGCAAGTGCCGGACTCGGCGCAGATTCGCGTGCATCCGGTGACCAACACCATCATGCGCCAGGGCGTGCCGGCCATCATCAACCCCTACGACCTGTTCGCGCTGGAAGAGGCGCTGCGCATCAAGGACAAGTTTGGCGGCTTCGTCACCGTCATCACCATGGGCCCGCCGCAAGCCGAAAACGCGCTGCGCAAGGCGCTGTCGTTCGGTGCGGATGATGCCATCCTGGTGACCGACCGTGCCTTCGCCGGTGCCGACACTTTGGCGACTTCGTTCGCGCTGGCTTCCGCCATCCGCCAGATCGAGAAAAGCAGCCCAGTGGATCTGGTGTTCACCGGCAAGCAGACCATAGACGGTGATACCGCGCAGGTCGGCCCCGGCATCGCCAAGCGCATGAATATCGAGCTGCTCACCTACATCTCCAGCATCGTCAGCGTGAACACCGACAAGAAGGAGATCGTGGTGCAGCGCCGTTCCGAAGGCGGCGTGCAGTTGCTGAAGACGCGTTTGCCCAGTCTGGTCACCATGCTGGAAGGCAGCAACGAGATGCGATTTGCCACCATGCCCAGCATGATCCGCGCCGCGCGCACCACTGTTAAAAAATGGGACCGTGTGATGGCGGGCATTGAAGACGTCAGCAAGATCGGCCTCAAGGGTTCGCCCACCGTGGTGAGCAAGGTGTTCGCGCCCAGCCCGAAAACGGTGAAGGCCGAGATGGTGCGGACCGAGAGCAACGAGCCGCAGGATCTGGCCGGGGCGCTGTTGATGCGCATGTTTACCAAGTTCCCGCATGTGCGTGAAGAGCTGGAAAAGAGCGCGGGTTGAGTGTGATGAGAAATTCATTCCGCCCACCAATAATTTTCACCTGACCGTTCGTGGTGAGCTTGTCGAACCACTAGCCGCCAAATCAATGCCCTTCGACAGGCTCAGGGCGAACGGATGGGAATGTTGCGTGACTGCCCCGTGTGCTTACGGGAAGGTGTGGACTGTAGCGGTTTAATCGAGGAAAGAATCATGAACGAAGAAGTCAAAAAACCTGCCGGCAAAAAGAAGCTTGAGCTGGACCCCAGGCTGGCCGAATACCGCGGTATCTGGGTGTTTATCGAGCACGAGCGCGGCACGCCGCATACCGTGTCGTGGGAGCTTCTGGGCGAGGCGCGCAAGCTGGCGGACAAGCTGGGTGTGCAGGTTGCCGGGGTGGTGATGGGCGCACCGGGGGAGGCGACGCGCAATTTCTGCCAGGAGGCGTTCTATCACGGCGCGGATCACTGCTATCTGATCGAAGATCCCATCCTCAAGGATTACCGCAACCAGCCCTTCACCAAGGCGATGACCGATCTGGTCATCGCATACAAGCCGGAGATTCTGTTGCTCGGCGCCACCACGCTGGGGCGCGATCTGGCCGGCAGTGTGGCCACCACGCTGCTGACCGGGCTGACGGCTGATTGCACCGAACTCAATATCGACGTCGATATTCGCAGCCTGCTGGCGACGCGCCCAACCTTTGGCGGCAGTCTGCTGTGCACCATCCAGACGCTCAATTACCGTCCGCAGATGGCGACGATACGCCCGCGCGTGATGGCGATGCCGAAGCGCGACACCACGCGCAACGGCAATATCACTGAGGCCAAGCTGTCGATGCTGGAGACCGACATCATCACCAAGGTGCTGGAGTTCATCCCCGATGCAAACACCAGCAAGGTCAACCTGGAGTATGCCGACATCATCGTGTCCGGCGGCAAGGGCCTCAAGAAACAGGAGAATTTCCAGCTGATCTGGGAGCTGGCCAAGGTGCTGGGTGCAGAGGTTGGCGCGACGCGGCCGGTGGTGCAGTCAGGCTGGGTTGAGGCCATGCGTCAGGTGGGGCAAACCGGCAAGACCGTGCGGCCCAAGCTGTATATCGCGGCAGGTATATCCGGCGCGATCCAGCACCGTGTCGGCATGGATGCGTCGGATGTGATTATCGCAATCAACTCCGACCCCAATGCGCCCATCTTCGATTTTGCCACTTACGGCATCGTTGGCAATGCGATGACTATATTGCCGGCCCTGACCAAAGCATTTCGCAAAGAGCTTTCCGCCCGCAGCAGCGAAGCGGTGGCCGCATAGGAGAAGATCATGGAAAAATTTGATGCCATCGTAGTCGGTGCGGGGCCTTCCGGTAACGCGGCCGCCTATACCCTGTCCAAGGCCGGATTGAGCGTGCTGCAGATCGAGCGCGGCGAATATCCTGGCTCCAAAAACGTGCAGGGAGCAATTCTGTATTCTGACGCGCTGGAAAAAATCATCCCGGAGTTCCGCGACGAAGCACCGCTGGAGCGGCACATCATCGAGCAGCGCATGTGGGTGCTGGACGATGATTCCTATATCGGCACCAACTACCGTTCCGATGCCTTCAACAAAACGCCGTACAACCGCTACACCATCCTGCGCGCGCAGTTCGACAAATGGTTTTCGGAGAAGGTGTCGCAAGCCGGCGCGCTGGTGATCTGCGAGACCACGGTAACCGACCTCATCATGGACAAACAGCGTGTGGTGGGTGTGCGCACCGACCGCGAGAACGGCGACATCTTAGCCGACATCGTGATCCTGGCCGACGGCGTGAATTCGCTGCTGGCGAAGAAGGCCGGCTTCCATCCCGAGATCAATCCCGGCGATGTGGCGCTGGCGGTGAAGGAGATTCTGTTCCTGCCGCAGGAGACGCTGGAAAGCCGCTTCAACGTGAAGGAAGGCGAGGGCGTGGTGATCGAAATGATAGGCAAGATCACGCAGGGCATGATGGGTACCGGCTTCCTCTACACCAATAATGAATCGGTCACCATTGGTGTCGGCTGCATGCTGTCCGACTTCAAGGAAACGCGCCTGTCGCCCTACCTGTTGCTGGAAAAGATGAAGGCACACCCGGCGATCAAGCCGCTGATTGAGGGCGGCGAGATGAAGGAATATACCGCGCACCTGATTCCCGAGGGTGGCCTCAAGGCGATGCCGCAGATTTATGGCGATGGCTGGATGATCGTCGGCGACTCCGGCATGTTCGTCAATGCGGTGCACCGCGAAGGATCGAACCTGGCGATGACCACCGGGCAGATGGCCGCACAGACGGTGATCGAGCTGAAGCAGTCGGGCAAGGAAATGAGCAGGAAAAACCTCGCCGTGTATCGCGCCAAACTGGATGCCAGCTTTGTGATGAAGGACCTCGCCAAGTACAAGGACATGCCCGGCGTGTTCCATGCCAACCGGCAATTCTTCACCACCTATCCGGAGCTGGTCAACAAGGCCGCACACACCATGCTCACCGTGGATGGCGTGGACAAGAAAACCAAGGAACGCGAAATTATCAGGAGTTTTACCCGCAGCCGCTCGCTGGCGGGGCTGGTGGGAGATGCATACAAAATGTGGAGGGCATTGAGATGAATGTGAATGTAGAAGAGAAACTGTTCCAGAACCGCTACAAGGTGGATCACGACCGTCCGCATATCAGCATCATCAATGCGGAAATATGCTCGGCGGAATGCAAGACCCAGCAGTGTACCCATATCTGCCCCGCCGCCTGTTACAAAGCGGAAGGCAGCGGGCGTGTGGTGCTGATCACCGACGGCTGCCTGGAGTGCGGCACCTGCCGCATCATCTGCGACGATTACCGCAACGTAGCGTGGGAATATCCGCGCGGCGGCTACGGCATCCTGTTCAAGTTTGGCTGAGCGTCATGGAAGAAATAAATTTATTTCTGGCGCATGCGGTGGAGCTGGAGTGCGAATCCGCGCGCCGCTATGAAGAGCTTGCCGAAAGCATGCGTGCCGATGGTAACAAGGCGGTGGAGAAATTTTTTCGCAAAATGGCGACCTTCTCGCGCAAGCACCTTGCCGATGCGATTGCACGCGGCGGGTTTCGCCGCCTGCCCGCGCTGGAGCCGCATGAATACACTTGGGCGGGTGGCGTCAGCCCGGAGCAGTTTGGCTGGATCGGGGTGGACGCCATGATGGACGTGCACCTCGCGCTTGAGCTGGCGCTGGATAGCGAGCGTCGCGGCCAAGCCTTTTATGCAGGTTTTGCAGCGGGTTCGGCTGACCCTGACGTCAAGCACATGGCGCTTGAGTTTGCCGCCGAAGAAGCGGAGCACGTGGCCGAACTGGAAAAATGGATAGACCGCTATGCCGTACAGGAAGACAGGTCATATTTGTCTACAGCCAATCGCAAACCTGAAGCCTGAATAATCATGCAAAGAAATTTTTAAGAAAGCCAATATTTCAGAAGGAGAGAGTTCGCATGCCCAAACCAAAGAAACATGTGTTTATCTGTACACAAACGCGCCCGCCCAATCATTCGCGCGGCTCGTGTGCCCTGAACGGCAGCAATGCGATTTTCCAGGAATTCCTGCAGCAGTTTGAAAGGCGCGGACTGTGGGGAAAGTTCGCGGTGACCAGCAGCGGCTGCATCGGCCCCTGCGGCAATGGCCCCAGCGTGCTGGTGTATCCCGAAGGCGTGATGTACGGCGGGGTGAGCAAGGATGACGTCGCAGCGATCATCGAACAGCATCTGCTGGGCAACCAGCCGGTGGAAAGATTGAAAGTGCCTGCAGAAATTTGGGGCTGATAACGTAGTTTATAATCAGGGTAAAAAATCATGAATACATCTGTCATCGCAACACTCGAATCACAAAAACGTTTGCTGTCGCCCGTGTATAAAGGCGCACTTAAAAAGGCAAACAGCGAAGGTTTTCGCGGCGAAATCGCGTTGAAATTTGCAGTACAGCTTTCCAATGAAGCGCGTCCGCCGGAAATTGCGGCATCCCAGACCATGTTTGCGGCGAGCGGAGGCAAGTTTGATTTCTTTGCCTGCGAGCTGGATTCGCTGGCCTATCTGGAAGACCTGCGCGAGGTGCTGGGCGATTACCTCAAGGCCGATGGCAAGTATTTTGTCTTCGCGGGAAATGTGGATATTTCCAAAAAATATGCGATCATACTCGACGGCATTCCGTTCAGTGTGCTGCCGCTGGATGAAGCCACGGTCTATAACGAGATGCTTGACCTGATCGGTCTGGAACGTAACGACCTGAAAAAACTCGACACCGCCGGCAAACTCGACAAGATCGCCGAGGCAGTATCGCGCTACAAGGGCAAGCTGCCTGTAGCCAGCTTCGAGCAGGGCAAGAAAGAAATGGGGCCGATCCGCATCCCCGAAAATCGTCCGGTCTGAACCATGGAACAGCTCGCTCCATCACGTCCGCTGTTCGGCGGCGAAACTGCGCCTGAGGTTTCAGAGCTGCTGGCGCGTGCGATGCAGTCTTATGCTGACACGCAGCTGGCCGAAACCTTGCTGTGGCAAGCGCAGCGGAAAGCGCCTGACGCTTTGCCGGTTTATTATTCCTTATACAAATTCTATTTTTATAAACGCGATTTGGAGAATGCCGAGCTATCGGCGCGCATGGCTTTGCAGGCCGCAGCGAGCGCGGGCGGCTTCGATGCCGACATGCTTGCATTGCATCCGGACTCGGCCGACTGGTCTGACTACGCCACCCCCGCGCATTTTTACCTGTTCTCGCTAAAGGCGCTGGCTTTTATTCTGTTGCGCCGTGGCGTAAGGGATGAGGCTTCGGCCATCGTCGACAAGCTGATCGAACTCGACCCGCACGATACGGTTGGTGCATCGGTCGTGCGCTACATCGCCGAAGGATCACACTGATGGAAGCAGAATTACAGCAACGCATCGCAGCCGCCAGGGACCGCGGTGTGGCGCTACTCGCCGGCCTGCGCGGCAAGCTCGCCAGGCTAAGCTTGCCCGGTGAACCGATCACCATTCCAGATTTCGACAACGCGAAATTCACGCTGGAGCACGATTTGTACAACGGCCAGAATACATTGCTGGCATCGTTCTACTTGTCGCCTTCCTACCGGGCAGGATATCTGATGTTTCATTCCGACGGCAGCAGCCTCGCCGAATATCATGTGATGCGCCTGTATCCCGGCAAGCCGCATTTGTTCATCGAGTCGGTGGAAGCCTGGGTGCGCGACGGCGAGATCAAGACCGACCTGAAAACGGCGGAGATGCCGAAGTAGTCTTATTGATCCGGCCGAGTTAGAGTGGGGGCGCAATCCTTGCGTAATTCACCAGAGTTGCGGTGCTCGGCGAGGGATGTGCCAGGATCTGTTTCACTCTTCAGCGCCGAAGCACTTGCTGTAATCGTCACAGGCCGCGCAGCTCGGCGCCTTGCAGGCGTTGACGCCCTCGCGGTCGCACAGCTGTTTGTAGAAGAATTTTTTCCATTTCATGTTGCCGGTATTTCTGGCGGCAAGAGCAGGAAAGTGATCGGAGAGCAGCGACGAAAGTGCCTTGCGATCGGGCAGGCCGACGTCTTGCCACAGGTGGTTGCTGCTCATGCAGGCGCTGGCGATGAGGTGGGCCATGCGGCGATGATGTTCGTCAGCGCCTGTGCTGCAATCGAGCAGCAGTTGCAGCAAGTCTGGAAATTCGCTCATAGCAGTACTGGCTGCCGCATCTGATTTTTGCGCAAGCAGCCAGTCCGATGGTGCGATAAAGAGCGGGAAATACGCCTGCAATAGTTTTAAAAATGAATGGTAATCCAGACCGAGCGCCGGCACGAAGACGTTCGAATCGGGATCGCAGTGCACGGCGATGACATGGGCAAAGGCATTGGTCAGCACATTCTCGTCGCTGGCTGAGTACCGCCACAGTTGTGAGGCATCGACGATCACGGGATCCGCAAAAGAGGTATTCATGCTGCCATCGCCTCATGCGTGTAGCATTTCTTCGGGCAGATCTTGGCGCAGGCTTCGCAGCCGACGCAGTTCTTGTCGTTGGCGATGGTCATGACTTTCTTTTCGTATTCGTCATCGTCATCCTCGCCCGGCTCCAGCCTGATTATTTCACCGCCTTCGTCGATGCCGACCAGTTGCAGCACTTCGCGACCGCACACTTTAAAGCAGCGCCCGCAGCCTATGCATTTTTCCTGGTCGATATTGTTGACGAATTTCGGCGTCCAGCTGCGTCCGTCCGGCATGGTAATGGTGACTACGGATGACATGATGTACTCCTCGTTTCAGTTCAAATGCGTATTCGTAGGGTGCGTCATACGCACCATGGTGCGCACGGCGCACCCTACATTTTCTTATGCAGCCGCCAGTTTCTGCCGCGCAGCGGTCAGTTTTTCGTAGGCCAGATGCGTTTTGGCCGCGATTTCCGGGATGCGCTCCCAGCCGATTGGCAAATCTTCAGACAGGTCGTGCAAGTCCATTTTCAGCTGCGTGGCCTGCGCGTTGAGTTTCTTGATCTCGGCCTTGATGAAATCTATTTCTTCCATGACAGCCTCCTTTAACCGTATTTTGCTACTTCAGGGAATTTGTTGATCATTTCCACCGCGGCATCCACCAGCTTTCCGCCTTCTTCTCCCAGCTTGCCCATGTCGTTGAAGCCGAAACGGTGTATGTCGCGCAGATATTTGTTGATCACAACGAGACGCCCGGCGGTGAGCACCATGCGGCCAAAACCCTCGTGGCTCATCTTCATCATCGGTGAAACCATGATGCCGGTCTGGCGCTCCACCGAGAGTCCGATGGCGTTGTAAAACAGCTCCAGCCGCCACAGGGTTTCCGGATCCGGGTCGCCCATCAGCGGGATTTCCTTGCGCTGCTCCTTGTTGATGATGTAGGGCTCAAGCAGCGTGTCGTTGCTCTTGCCATCCCATGTGCCATAGGTGTCCTGCGCGCGGTATTGCTTGGCCAGTTCGTTGAGGAACATTTCGCCGCTGTTGATGTTGACTGCTTCTGCTGTTGTCATGGTCTGATACCTTAAGTATTAAAATTTTCCGTCATACCCGCGACTGCGCGATAGACGGTGTTGCGTCAACTCTTGCTTCAATCTTCGTCAAAATTGCGCTCGTGTTCCTCGCCTTTGAGCATCGCCTTGCGCAACCACGGCGGCGGCTCGCCCTTGAGCACTTCCTGCAATTTATTGAGAATCTCGTTGATGGCCTCAGGGCCGTTCACTTTGATCGGGTGAATTTTTTTTGCCACCACGCGCGCGGCCGCCGAGCCGCCGATGGCCGCGACGTAAAGGATGGCGCAGTCCTTGATGGCTTCCAGCTTGGGCGCGAGTTTGTCCTCGTTGCCGTCTTCCTGCAGGTCGCCGGAAAACTGGATGGCCTCGACCAGGTTGTAACCCTGCGGCGAGATTTCATACACCGCGAGGTTTTTGGCCCAGCCGAAATGGGCGTCTACCCGTTGCAGGTCTTGGGTTGCGAATGCGATCTTCATACCTTTTGCTCCTTGGTTGGTGTTACACAGTTTGAGTTTGCGCAGCATGTGCATGGCCGTTTCCTTCATCTGGGGCGCTGCCTTGGGACTGCGGCAAGGGCCAGCTGTCCGGCGCATTTTCGTGCCCGTGTTCGAGGAACACGTTGCCGATCTGGAAGATGAGGTCGCGCGTGCCGCGGTAGCCGACACTCAGCTTATGGTTCGCAGCCAGGCGGTCGAAGCAGGGCAGACCGGCGCGGAACAGCGGAATGCCGAGGCGAGCCGAGGCCTGTCGCCCGTGCGAATGGGTGATCAGCAGGTCGCAGCCTTTGGCGCGCATTTCCAGATCTTCCAGGTCGCCGATCAGCACTTCCGCGCACGGCATTTTTTCCAGTAACGGAGAATGGGTGGTGGTGACGGCGGCCGTGATCTCGCAGCCCATTTCCGCCAGCAGCGACGAAAGCGTCCACAGCAGATCGGGCTCGGCACCAATGGCGATCTTCATGCCGCCGAAATAAAAATGCCCGTCCAGCATCGCATCCACCAGCTGGCTGCGCTGCCTTCGGTATTTGCGCGGCACCGGCTTGCTGCTCAGCCTGGAAAGATGCAGCAGAAACTGGTCATTGGCTTCCAGCCCGGTGAGGCGGTCAAACACCGTGCCGGGCACGCCGCTGAGTTCTTCCAGTTTCGCCATGGCCTCATCCATTTGCCGGCCGATGGCGATGGTGGCAAGCGAACTGCCCATGCTGCGGATTTCATCCACAGTGGTGCCGCCATTGGTGGTGGGGTTGAACTGGTCGGGGATGTGCCCGTCCAGTGAGCCGGAAATATCCGGCAGCACGATGGCAGACAGACCGAAGGCGTTGATGATCTCAACAATCTCTTCGATGTCGGCGCCGGTGAGATGGCTGCCGGGCAGCAGGTTGATTTGTCCGCTGATGCGATTTGAGGTTGGCACGACGAGTTCCTCAATGATGCGCGTCACCGTCTTGCCCCAGCCGTCCTGGAAGGCGTGTTTGAAATCGGGCGTTTCCACAAACACGATGGGCAATTCGGCCAGCTCGGGGTGGCGCTTGCGGATCAGCGTGAGGTCGCCGCGCACATCTTCGCCCTTGGTCTCGGTGAGGCCGGTGGTGCACAGGCCGATGATCTCCGGCTTGGCGCGGCTGTTGATGTTGAGCAGCGCCTGCGTGATGTTGTCCATGCCGCCCATGATGGTGGTGACCTCATTCATCGCGGTGGTCTGCAGCGGAATGGCCTCGCGGAAATGGCGCACAAACAGTACCAGGCCGAAGGCGGTGCAGCCCTGCGAGCCGTGCAGCACCGGCATGCAATTGTTTAGTCCCATGAAGGCCAGGATGCCGCCGATGGGCTGGCTCATCTTCAGCGGATTCACGCTGCAGGATTTTTTCGAGGTGCTTACGCTTGCCATGGTGGCTCCTTCCTCACTTGCTCCCAGATCGGGTTGTACAGCGCCTTGTCGATTTCCTGCAGCAGCGTCACCATGCCCTCGTACCCGGCATAGGCATGATGGCGTTCCTGGTTGATGTCCAGCCACGGCATCTTGGCCTTGAGCGCGATGAACTGCGAGCGTCCGCCGGAGAGCATGATGTCGGCCCTGGCATCCTTCAGCATCTTGTACATTTCGCGCGGCGCCATGTCGTCAAACATGTGCGCGTCGCTGCCCATCAGTTCCTTGACGCGCTCCTTGTCTTCCTCGGTGGATTTTTTCACGCTGGTGCCGACGATCTCCAGCCCCACTTCCTGCAGCGCCGACACCACCGACCACGACTTCACGCCGCCGGTAATCAGCAGCACGCGTTTGCCTGCCAGCCGTGCGCGGTAGCGGTTCAGGCGCGCCCAGGCGCGGGCTTCCTCGCGCTGGATCAGCGCTTCGGTGCGCACCAATAAATCATCCGGCGCGCCGCGCTGCACCAGCAGCTTTGCAATCTGGCGCAGCGAGTCGCTGGTGTCCGAGATGCCGTAGAACGAGCCTTCGAAGAACGGAATTTCATAGCGCTCTTCCATCTTGCGCGCGACGTTGATCATCGCCTTGGAGCACACCATCATCGCGGCGCGCGCGCGGTGCGACGAGGCAATCTCGTGATAGCGCGCATCGCCGGAGATGCTGGCGAGCACGCGGATGCCGAGGTGGTCGAGCAGCGGTTTGATCTGCCACATCTCGCCGGAGAGGTTGTATTCGCCGATGATATTGATGTCGTAAGGCGTGGTGAATTCCGGCTCCTCGGTGCCGATCACATAGTCCAGCAACGCTTCGCCGGCCAGCTTGTTGCCGAGATTCTTGTTGCCGACAAAGCCGGGCGCATTGATCGGGATAATCGGCTTGCCGAATTTTTCCCGGGCCGCCTTGCATACCACTTCAATATCGTCGCCGATCAAGGCGGTGACGCAGGTCTGGTATACCAGCACGGCGGGCGGATTGTATTTTTCGATGACCTCGCGGATGGCGCGGAACAGGCGCTTCTCGCCGCCATACACGATGTCGTTCTCGGAAATGTCGGTGGTGAAGCCGGTGCGATAGAGCAGGGGGCCGGAAGACTTCGCGCCGCGGTTGTCCCACGAGTTGCCCTCGCAGGCGATGGGGCCATGCACGATGTGCGCCACATCGGTGATCGGCTGCAGCGCGATCTTCGCGCCGTCGAAGGCGCACCCGCCCGCCGCCGCGCCGGGCGTCAGCTGCTTGGTGCAGCCTTTCTTGCGCTCCTTCTCGCCCTTGGCCTGATTCTTGTCGCAGCCGGGTTCGTTGAACACATCCTGTAGTTTGAGGTTGAGACCAGACATCGCAGCGCTTCCCCGTTCGGCTATCCGCGAAATGCAGACTTGCCACGCTGGTAATTCAGCAAACATCATGCCAAGTCATTTAATTATTGTAATATATTGATTATATTTAATATTTATTTTATGAGTGGAGGACGTGTGCAATCGTCCGATGTAGCAAAGCTTACAAACCCTACACATCGTGTACATCGCCGACACGTCATTGAGCCCGTCATTCCCGCGTAGGCGGGAATCCAGTTCTTTTAATGCTTCCCCGCGCAGGGGAAACCTCCCAGCCTTGTCCGCTTCGCGGGATATTTTTGCTGGATTCCCGCCTACGCGGGAATGACGATGCAGAGGGAAACTCACGATATCAAGCCATTTTCATCCCGCTAATGCAGGAGGAACGCTTATTGCTTTGTACTGGGAGTGAACCCAGAAAACAGCACAGATTAATGAGCGACGCACACCTATCCATTGCCACCGGCACCCACAGCAGCAACCTGGTAGGCGTGCCGACCGGTTTGCTGGCGAGCGCCAGCTTCAATGAGTTTCCGATCGCGCTGTCAATACGCGGGGTGCGCGAATCGCATGCCGATCTGTTTGATGAACTGAGCTTGTGCGGCAGCCTGGAAAAGGCGCGACAGATATTTCAGGAATATATGGACAGGCTGTTCAAATTGAGCGGCCAGCATGTTGGTGCGCGGCGCTTTCGCGCCAGCTATCTGCGCCTGCTCAAGGACTGGGGTTTCGATTCCAACAGCCCTGCAGGTGCGGTGCTGAAAGGCTGGGTGGAAAGCCGCTTCGGCCTGTTCCCCACCTTTCACCGCGCGCCGATACGCCGTTTCAATTCGCCGGAGTGGCTGGTGTATGTTGAGCAGAAGATGTCCACCCGCTTCAACAATAACAACATTCACTCGCAGCTGGACGTGTTGTATGAATTCAGCCAGTGGGTGCTGGCGCGCTTCGTCGCGGTGGGCAGAAAACATATCACGCTGTATCGCGGCACCAACGATGTGCGCGAACAGCAACTGGTGCAACAGCTCGATGCGCGCAGCGCCATCGTGCATCTGAACAACCTGGTGTCGTTCACCGCACAGCGCGAGATCGCCGACGAGTTTGGCGACACCATCATCGAGGTCGAGGTGCCCGTGGTCAAGATCCTCTTCTTCAACGAGCTGCGTTCTCCCTGTCTGTTGCGGGGCGAGGCGGAATACCTGGTCATCGGCGGCGATTACCGTGTGGGCATGTCGTATTTTTAAGTCCAGGCTTTAAAAGCCCGTTCGTGCTGAGCCTGTCGAAGCATGAACGGAGCCGAATATAACCATAAGGTAGGTTGGGTTACGGAGCAAAGGCGCACCTAACCCACCTGCATACTGCATACCAGGAGACTATATGGACAGGGAAAAACTGCATCAGCGAGCACTCGGCGCCTATCTCGGCCTCGCCGTGGGCGACGCGCTGGGGGCAACAGTCGAGTTCATGCTGCCGCGCGAAATACGCTACCAGTACGGCGTGCACCGGGACATCATCGGCGGTGGCTGGCTCAAGCTGAAAGCGGGCAGGGTGACCGACGACACCGAGATGTCACTGGCGCTAGGCCGCGCGCTAGTGACAGCGGGCGGCTGGAACGCAAAGGCGGTGGCCGATTCCTACGTTGCCTGGCTGAAGTCACGCCCGGTGGATATTGGCAACACCTGCCGCCGCGGCATCCAGCGCTACATGCTGGACGGCAGCCTGAGCGGCCCGCCAAATAATGGCGATGCGGGCAACGGCGCCGCCATGCGCAACCTGCCGCTGGTGCTGTTCACGCTGCATGACGAGCAGACTTTTGTCGAGCACACCCTGGTGCAATGCCACTTCACCCACCACCATCCGCTGTCGGACGCGGCGACGCTCGCCTTGGGCCGTCTGTTGCGCGTGATACTCGGCGGCGGCAAGCTCAGGGAATGTCGCGCGGTGGTGAAAGAACTGCTGCACGACTTTCCGGAATTCCAGTTTGAGCCCTATCCAAAACGCGCCTCCGCCTACATCGTGGACACCCTGCAGACTGTGCTGTATCACTTGTTCAGCACCGATTCTTTCGAAAGCCTGGTGGTGGAAACGGTGAACTGCGGCGAAGATGCCGACACCACCGGCGCCATCGCCGGCATGCTGGGAGGCGCCCTGTATGGCGCGGAGGCGATACCCGAACGCTGGCTGGAAAAACTGGAGCTGCATGTCCTTAGCGAGATTGAGCAGCAGGTGGGGGAGTTGCTGCGGTTGGCTGGGGCGTCCGGTTAGTGCGGCGGGTTCAACTGGTCGATGAAGCTATTGAACCCGCCGCCCAAAAAAAGACGGTTCATATCGAATTTACGCTGCCCGAAAGCAGATGTTCGCGAAGCTCTAATTTTGACCCATTTAGTTCATTTGGCTATTTTTATTATTGCGCCAACACCCATATCTGCCCATTTTCAACTTTCACCGGATATCTGCGTATCGGTGTTTCAGCTGGTTCGCAAGTCGGCTGGCCGGTGGTGAGGTCGAAATAGCTGCCGTGCAGCGAGCACTTGATTTTGCCATCCTTGATGCAGCCCAGATACAGTGAATAATCTTCATGGCTGCACATTTCATCCACGCAATACAATGTTCCCTGGGAGTTGCACAGCAAGAGCTTTTTGCCGTCCACGAGCACACGCTTCATCTGTGCCGGTTTGAGTTCGTCGGCAGCGGCAACCGCAATAAATTCACGCATCAGGCCACCCTTTTTGCGGCGCGGCCGGAATCAAGCACTGCGCGAATTTTATCGGCGGCCTCGCTGAGACTCGCAGCCTTGCCCACGTGATGCAGCACGATGGCGCCACTCAGCACCAGTGAATCATAGAAGGAACCCTTACTACCTTGCAGTGCGAGCATGCCTGCCTGTGCGGCGGCACGCGCGGTGGCATGAATATCGATTGCGGCAACAATTTCATCTTCCCCTTCGGCAGTCGCAACAGAACCCGGCAAGGGGACGGCGCGCACATCCTGTTGTATGCCGAGCGTAACGGGATCTATCGCCACTTCGCTTTCGGGTCCCATGTCCTGATATTGGAAATAGCGCCCGGCTTGGCGTAAGGAAGGCACCACACCACCCTCCACGCCGCGAATGATGCAGGCAGTATCAAAGCCGGCAACGCGCGCAAGCTCAGCATAAATTGGCGGATAGGGCTTGTGCACAAAGCCGGTGATGAAATGCGTTTTCTTCTTGCCGGCAATGGGTTTGGATAGCACTTCAACGGTGGTGAGCACCTGGCGTTTGATCATCTGCGCGCGCAATCCCACCATATTATGCAAACCGGGATTGGATTGCGCCTGGTCAATATACGTCCAGCCTAGCGCGGGGTCGTCAAGTCGTGCGGCAGCCTGTTGCGGGAGCAGGTCTACCGGAACACCTGCTGCTTGTAGTATGTGGCGTGCAGTGACGCCGTATTTTGGCCCCACGCGATCCAGCCCGTGGCTCACCACGTGTACGCCGAGCTCAGCCAGCAAGGGACCGAGAAAGGGTGCGGTGGGCAGGCTGCGGTTGTAACCATCGTAGGGGTCGCCGATATCCACCACCTCCTCGACTGTAGCGACAACGCGTTTTGTGGTTTCCAGCACGGCGTCGAGCACGCCGATATTTTCATCCATGGTTTCGCGTTTCATGCGCAGGGCGATAAAGAAAATGCCAACCTGCACTGGATCGATATGGTTTTCAATAATCGCTTTGGTACCGAGATGTGCTGCTGCTCGGCTGATGTCTTTGGACAGATCTGGTCCGGTGGCGATGCGCTGGATGATAGAGCGCATCAGCAATTTTGGATCGGCAGGGAGAGGAGCGTTCATAGTGGATTAAGCGTGGCGTCAAGGTTAAAAGGGTGAATTCTACCAATTATTTGCGTGCTATTAGCGCAATAGCCGCATGTTTAAAATGGATTTTGCTGTGATTGGCCGTTGTACTTGCCGGTGGCATATCCGGTGCGTCCGTTTCCAGCACAAAGTGGCAACTTAAAAAAGTAAGAAGCTGACGTTCAGGTAGCCCAAGCCGACAGCTATTTCAGCAAAACTCCACAGTCCGGTAAGGCCGACTTCCAGACTGTCTTCATTTCGGCCATGCGTCCCTCTGAACGTAAAGTAAGAAATTTGAGTCATTCAATTTTCTCCTCGTAATTTGCTACGAATCTCAGGGTCGACGCGTATCCGGACTTTCAGTCCGCAATTCAAACCCACCAGCATTAGCTGGTTATTATTTATTATTTAATACAATCAATATGTTAAATTAATCTATGGCCATTGTGCAGGGCCTGCTTATGCACCAGCCAGCGCTTTCTGCACCACCGCCAGCATCTCCGGCGTGTAATCCAGTTTTAAGGCGGCATCGTGGCCTTTTTCGGACATCTTTTTCCAGGTTTTGCGCAGGATTCCGAGCAGAATCTCTTCTTTGTAATGGCTGAATTTGCCCACAAAATCGTCCAGATAGTGTTGCAGGAAAACCAGGTCGACCACGTCTTCCAGTAATTGGGTTTCAGGGTTGGTTTTGAGCTTTTCCTTGCGCAGTATTGCTTGCAGCCTGATGATCATGTCATCGTCATAACCCTGTTCGCGCATGATGTCGCCGGCGATGTCGCCGTGAAATTTATACAGGGTGGTGCGCCAGCGTTTGTAGCCGTTCATGTCCATCGGATAATTGTCACGCGGAATTTTCCAGCGGCAAATGTGCTGGCTGCGCGCTGCCAGCTGTACCACTTCGGAAGCGTCGGGCGCGAATTTTTCCAGCATTTTGCTCATGCGATGCGCATAGAGCATTTCCTTGGGATAGGCTCTGCCCTCGAAAATTTCCCGGTTGGGATCGGCGGCATTGGCCTCGTCAAACTTTGCCATCGTTGTCTCGAATCGTGCTGTGTCGGCAATCATGTTGGTATTCCTGTGTCCAGACTATTTAAAATCTAACCAGCACATCTTCGTTGCGCACGATGAACTGGCAGGCCAGACGCCAGGGCGGCGGGATGTCTTTGGTTTCTGCTGCGGCGATCTGGTCTTTACTGATCTTGCTGGAGAGCTTGAGCACGGTCTTTTCTTTCTCGGTGAGGTTGATGCCCAGCGGTTGCTTGTTTTCCAGCACGCTGACTTGTACGGCACAGGAGCCGCATTCGCCGTTTTCGCATTCAAAATCCAGCGGTATATTGTGTTCTCTGGCCACGCTGAGCAGGGTGCTGCAGTCGCCTGCGGTTGCATAGACTGTGATGTCCCTCTTTAGTTTGGGGGAGGTAAAAGTAACATTGGCCATGATGGCTCCTGTGTATGGGTTTGATTGAAAAAAAAGGGCGGTTGCCCGCCCTTTCTGTTTCTGCATCAGCGCACGATGTCGTAGCTGATGTCGGTTTTGGCCGTGATGATGGTGCTTTGGTCCAGACGCTCGAAGATCTCGTCGAGGATCATCACCAGCACACGCAGTGCACCCTCGTAACCCCAGATCGGGAAGCGGTGGTAATGGTGACGGTCGAAGATCGGGAAGCCGAGGCGGATCAGCGGCACATTGCAGTCACGCTCCAGGTACTTGCCGTGGGTGTTGCCGATCAGGTAGTCCACCGGCTCGGTGAACAGCAGCGAACGCAGATGCCACATGTCTTTCTTCGGATAAACCTTGCAGCCTTTGCCGAACGGACTGGCATCGAACAGGGCTTGCACCTTGGCGGCCCACTTGTCGTCGCCGTTGGTCGACAGCACGGTGGTGGGTTCTGCACCCAGCTCCAGCAGGAACTGGGTGAGGCCCAGCATCAGGTCAGGGTCGCCGTACAGCGCAAATTTCTTGCCGTGCAGCAGCGCCTGCGAGTCGGCGATCGCATCCACCAGACGGCCGCGCTCTTTTGCCAGCGCATCGGGAATCGGCTTGCCGGTCAGGCGCGACACTTCCATCAGGAATTTGTCAGTGCCGGTCACGCCTACCGGGTGGTTGAGCGCCACGGTTTCCTGCCCTTTGCTGGCGATGTACTTGAGCGTCTTTTCTGTGCAGTACTCCTGGAAAGAAATGGTGGCAGAGGCGTTGTATGCGCTCTTCACTTCTTCCTTGGTGGTGCCGCCATCGTACATGCGGAATTCGCCGTCGGTCGGTGTATCCCAGATATCGGAAGTATCGCCGAGGATAGTGTAATCGGCTTTCATCAGCCCGAGCAGGCGCTTGATTTCACGCAGATTGCCGGTGGTGTAGCCGTCGAAGCCGCCAATGAAGTTGATTTTTGCTGCAACCGGTTTGCGCGCGCCTTCCTTTTCCCAGAAGTGTTCGACGATGCCTTTCAGTGCATTGTCGTAGCCGGTGACGTGGCTGCCGACGAAGGCGGGTGTATGGGCAAACGGCACATCGAAATCTTCGGGCAGGCTGCCTTTGCTCTTGGCCGTTTTGATGAAGCTGTCCAGATCGTCACCGATCACCTCGGCCATGCAGGTGGTGGAAACGGCGATCATCTCGGGCTTGTACATGGCGTGCGCGTTGGCCAGGCCATCGACCATGTTGTTGAGTCCGCCGAATACCGCTGCGTCTTCCGTCATCGAGGAGGAGACACAGGAGGTCGGCTCCTTGAAGTGACGCGAGAAGTGCGAACGGTAGTAGGCAACACAGCCTTGCGAACCGTGCACGAAGGGCAGGGTTTTGGCAAAACCGACCGCGGCGAACACAGCGCCCAGCGGCTGGCAGGCTTTGGCCGGATTAACAGTCAGCGCTTCGCGGGCGAAGTTCTTTTCCTGATATTCCCTGGTCTTGGTCCACTCGATGATCTCGATGACCTTTTCTTCAGGGTGCTTGTATTCGAAGTTCTTTTGTTTGTTCTCGAACATCGAGGTGTATTCCGGCTGACGGAACAGCATTTCGTGGTCGATTAGTTTGTCTGCTGATTGGCTGCTCATGGCATTCTCCAAAATTAAGGTTCAGTAGTCGGATTATTTCTTCCAGGGTGCCTTGGTCAGGCTCCACACCGGGCTGTTGATGGCCATATCCATGTCACGGGCAAACACTGCAAAGCCGTCGTAACCATGGTAAGGGCCGGAGTAGTCCCAGCTGTGCATCTGGCGGAATGGCACGCCCATTTTCTGGAATACGTACTTTTCCTTGATGCCGGAGCCGACCAGGTCGGGCTTGATCTTGTCGACGAAGTGCTCGAACTCATAGCCGGTGACGTCGTCGTAGATCAGTGTGGAATCCTTGACGTAATCGGTGGTGCGCTGGTAGTCGTCGTTGTGGCCGAATTCATAGCCGGTACCGATGACTTCCATGCCGAGGTCTTCATAGGCGCCGATCACATGACGCGGACGCAGGCCGCCGACATACAGCATCACTTTCTTGCCTTCGAGGCGCGGCTTGAATTTCTTGATGATGTCGTCGGTCATTGCACGGTATTTGGCGATGACGCGCTCCGCGCCTTCCTTGATCTTGTCGTCGAAGTGGCTGGCGATTTCGCGCAAGGACGCTTCGATTTTGGTCGGGCCGAAGAAGTTGTATTCCACCCACGGCGTGCCGTATTTCTCTTCCATATGGCGCGAGATGTAGTTCATCGAACGGTAGCAGTGCAGCACGTTCAATTTCGCCTTGGGCGTGTTCTCGATTTCGGCAATGGTGCCGTCGCCCGACCACTGTGCAATCACGCGCAGCCCCATTTCTTCCAGCAGGATGCGTGATGACCAGGCATCGCCGCCGATGTTGTAGTCGCCGATAATGGCCACGTCGTAAGGGGCGGCGGTGAACGCGTTCTTGTTCGGATCGGTCTTGTCAAACACCCAGTCGCGGATCATGTCGTTGGCGATATGGTGGCCCAGTGATTGCGATACGCCGCGGAAACCTTCGCAACGCACCGGCACAATGGTCTTGCCGACGTATTCCTTGGATTTCTTTTTCGCTACCGCTTCGATGTCGTCACCGATCAGGCCGATCGGACATTCAGACTGGATCGAGATACCCTTGTTCAGCGGGAATAGCACCTGGATTTCATCAATCAGCTTGTCCAGCTTCTTGTCGCCGCCGAACACAATGTCCTTTTCCTGAAAGTCGGAAGTGAACTGCATGGTGCCGAAAGCGTCGATGCCGGTGGTGCCGATGTAGTAGTTGCGGCGGGTGGACCATGAATACTGGCCGCAGCCGACCGGGCCGTGGGAAATGTGGATCATGTCCTTGATCGGGCCCCACACCACGCCTTTGGAGCCGGCATAGGCGCAGCCGCGCACGGTCATCACGCCCGGCAGTGACTTTATGTTGGACTTCACGCCGCAGTCACTTTTTCCTTCTTCATGCACGCTTAAATGCTTGGCGCGTCTCTTGGCGGTTTTTTCCGGATACACCGCGAGCACTTCCTCGATCAATTCCTTGTTACGTGTTTTTGTTTCTTCAATGGTTAGGCTCATCTTGCCCTCCTAAGTTTTAGTGAAAAATTAAAACCAACTTCGCAAAGGACGCTAGTCCATATTGCTTGCCCTTTATATCGCTACGCCCTTTGCGGAGCTGCCTGCAGGAACGATAAGCTGTTCCCGCAAGTCAGTTGCCAGATCAGGCTGCGGCGGCTGCCTTGCCGATGATGGATTCGTCCTCTTTTTGCATGATGCCGAATTCCATCAACAGGTCTTCCAGTTCTTCCATCGTGATAGGGGTCGGGATGGTTCCCTTGCCCGCGTTTGCATGGATTTTCTGTGCCAGCTGGCGGTATTCTTCAGCCTGCTTGGAGTCCGGTGCGTATTCCAGCACGGTCATACGGCGCAACTCGGCGTGTTGCACAACGTTGTCGCGAGGTACGAAGTGAATCAGCTTGGTGTTCAGCTTGCCTGCCAGTGCTTCGGCCAGTTCCAGCTCCTTGTCGGTTTGGCGCTCGTTGCACACCAGGCCGCCCAGACGCACACCACCGGAGTTGGCGTACTTCAGAATGCCCTTGGAAATATTGTTGGCGGCATACATCGCCATCATTTCGCCGGACATCACGATGTAGATCTCCTGTGCCTTGTTCTCGCGAATCGGCATCGCAAATCCGCCGCACACCACGTCGCCCAGTACGTCATAGGAAACATAGTCCACGCCGTCGTAAGCGCCGTTCTCTTCGAGGAAGTTGATCGATGTGATCACGCCGCGACCGGCACAACCCACACCGGGCTCCGGTCCGCCAGACTCAACGCAGCGGATGTCGCGATAGCCGACCTTGAGCACATCTTCAATCTCGAGGTCTTCTACCGAGCCGGCTTCTGCTGCCAGCGACAGCACGGTGTCCTGTGCTTTTGCATGCAGGATCAGGCGGGTAGAGTCAGCCTTCGGGTCGCAACCCACGATCAGGATTTTCTGTCCCATTTCTGCCAGGGCAGCCAGGGTGTTTTGGGAGGTGGTTGATTTACCGATACCTCCCTTGCCGTAAAAGGCGATTTGACGCAGTGGTGCATTCATTGCTTATCTCCTTAAAAAAATACCAACAATCAAAAACTGGCGCTGTTGTGGAAGAAGACCATGCCTTTATTAGTGAGATAGTTCTGTTCAAAGCATATTCAATTGCCACACGCTAGTAACAGAGCAATAGCCGTGCCACTATTGAAAGTTTCTTCAATATGTTGTTTATAAATAATAATTTTATGTGTCGCAGATTGTTTTAAGTTGTAAGGAGTGCTACAAACTAAAACAATTGTCAGGAAGTGTATGAACAGCCGGGTAAATGCAGGCGGACGGATGCGCACAGGTTTTCGCCCGATTTAGCCGGCAATTTCAAGAGAGGGAAGCAGCGTTATGTCCGCAGTCAAGTCTGCGTATTGACTGCAACATGAATCGATTGTGGCGTGCTGGATAAATATGCTTCGCGCAGTGATAGTTGAATTGACTTCAAACCACATCACCTCTCAAGTATTGAGGAAGCATACCTGGTTGCGGCCGTATTCTTTTGCCTGGTACATCTCCATGTCTGCCAGTTTAAGCAGCTCCTCAGGGCTGTATTCATGATTGATGAATATCACCACGCCGATGCTGGAGGTGCAATTATGTTCAAATCTTATTTCCCTATTACCATTGACTTTGATGCTCAGCACATAAGTTTTGGCAACGATGGTGCGAATTTTTTCAGCGACGATGCGAGTCTGTGCAATTGAGGATTCTTTATCAACATCCAGCTCGCTGAGCATCACCACAAACTCATCACCGCCAAAACGTGCGACAGTATCCACTTCGCGCACGCAACTGCTGATGCGATGTGCCACCTCAATCAGGAGCATGTCGCCCACTCCGTGCCCATAAAGATCGTTTAGTGGTTTGAAGTTGTCCAGATCCAGAAACATCATTGCACAATATCGGCCACTGCGCATGCTGGCTGCCATTGCATGATGCAACCTGTCATCCAGCATGCGGCGGTTTGGAAGTTGTGTCAGCGCGTCATAGAAGGCCAGGTTGCGAATTTTTTCTTCGGCAAGTTTGCGTTCTGTTATGTCACGTGAAATGACCACAACGCGTGATGGCTGACCAAGGCTGTTTCGTATCAGCCCGCAGTGGGACTCCATGTGGCGGATGCTGCCATCTGCGAGAACAAACCGATACTCAATCTGTAGCCCGGATCCGGATTTCACAGTTTCTTTGAATACGTTTTTTACCCGTTCGCGGTCATCAGGATGAACCTCGGCGAAAGAATCGGTCCCTTTCATGCTATCAATATCGTAAAAGAGTTTGGCGTATGAAGGGCTGTTATAAAGCCGCCGCCCTTCAAGATCCACCACCGCAATAAAATCCTCGATGTTTTCCGTGATCATGCGGAAAAATTCTTTCTGCTCAAGTATCGATTCCTCGGCTCGTTTGCGTTCGCTGATATCAGTCATCGATATGCGCATCACGGTCACTTTTTCACTTTTGCGCAGACGCAGGCCGTCCAGCTGAACATCCAGGCGTGTTCCCTCACCGCGCAGGAGGGAAAGTTCGCAACTATATTTTTTGTCGTGCTGCAACACTGACATAAAATTCTGTTGCCAGCGGTCGCGGTACTCAGGAGCGACAAAATGCACAAAACTTCTGTGCAATAGCCTGTTTCTCTCTTCTCCAAGCATCTTTGCGCCGGTGAGGTTGATTTCTTCGAACCTGCCGTCGCTGCCAAGAGTGATATAACCTACGGGTGCAAAATCATAAAATTCGACATAGCGATTGCGGGACTCTTCTATGATGGCTTGCGCGCGCTTTAATTCATCGTTCTGCATTTCCAGTTCGATTTGGCGAACTTCAAGTTCATGCTGAGTCTCTTCTATTGAACGGGTCGGCGTGTCTGCATGCTGCTGATTGGCCCATTTTTTTTCTGCTGCGACCCTGAGGCTGTGAAAAATCTTGTCCTCTGCTGCAATTTGCTGCGCGTGTTCGTTTGAATTATTGCTCATGAGTACCTCATGCAATTTTCATTCGGCAAGTGTTTGCCAATTTTATAATCGGTTATGGAACCGGCGACGTCCACAAACCAGATAGTGGCCATCAGATATCATCAAAACGAATCGTCTTCAGATTTAGGCACTCAATTTTTCTCAAGTCGTTACTCGAAAATGCATGTTGAATGCTAACCCAGTTTCTTATGCAATTGATACTTATAACCTTGTAAAAAAATAAGGATATTCCCTATTTTATAAACAGTTAAGTGTGATCAGAATGCGAACACGGATTTCAATTCGGTTAAAAGAGTGTGTAGTGTTTTATGGATTATTTAATATTATTCACAGTAGAAAGTGAATAGGTAAATGCGTAGGATAGGGTGGCATATTGGGATTATTGGGCACCGGTTTGAGCAAATATAATCAGTCAAGTCAGTGTGTTGTTGACAGCGGTTTGATTAAAACTATAAGGGAAAAAATGCAATGAATCTTCTTGGACTGGAACACGACTGGGGCTTGAAAGATATATCAAATCGTTTGGCCAATATGTTCTCGCGCCAGCAGAATCGAGCCGTTCCGAATCACGGCATGACGATATCTCCTGACTGGGCACTTCAGGTCGATATCAGCGAATCTGATGCAGATTATATGGTCAGCGGCGATATACCTGGCGTTGATCCCAGGGAGGTAAAAATTACCTTTCAGGATGGCATGCTCATCATCCACGGTGATCGAAAGTTGGTGGGGATAGAAAATAACAGAAAATTTCACCGCACAGAGTGTTCGCATGGAAGATTTGCACGCAGCTTCCGCATGCCGGCGGATACCGATGAAAAGACAGTGAAAATTGAGTTCAGGGACGGTACGTTTATTCTCACGCTGCCCAAGGCTGCCAGGGACATTGTCAGCATGTAAATTCGCGCACCTCCAGTATCAAAAAACACGGCATAAAGAACCCTATATGACGAGCCTTTCAAACAGAAGGATGCACACATGAATGTTCATTTAAAACTGGCCGGTTTACACAAAATCACGAGTGGGCAGGCCATACTGGAAACAGAGATGGATAGTTATAAAGTCAGCGGGAATCTTGACGAGCCCATGCATTGCACGGATTGTGGAGCGGTGTATCACGCTGGATTCTGGCAATGGCTGGCCAAACCGGCGGAGGCACAGCAAACAATCTGTCCCGCGTGTAGCCGGATTCGCAAAAATCTGGCTGAAGGATATGTAGCCTTAAGCGGTGAATTCTTTTCCGCCAATGAACGGGAAATTCTAAGATTAATCAGAGATTATGAAATGCGTGGTCGTGAAGCGCAGCCCTTGCTGCGCATCATGGCTGTTAAAAAAACGGAGTTCGGTGCCCTGATAACAACAACAGACAGCAGTTTGGCACGAGGGATAGGTGAGGCGTTGCTGCAGACCTTTAAAGGCGTGCTGGAGTTTCATGGTACTGCTGATAATAATCTGCTGGGTGTCAGCTGGAACCGTTAATAGCATCCTGCCGCAGATTACATGGCCTGCAGAAGCCGATATTTTCCTACCCATGCTTGATCCATGAGAAAATATTGCAGATTGCTCTATTCCCCACGCAGACCATTGTTTTAGCCAGATATGGCGCAACTCGAAATCAGGAATGGTTCATGCCGCTTCAGTGATTTCATGGCGGTGAGGAATGTCAGCCTGAATGTCGAAACGGGCAAGTTTTTTATCTTGCTCGCCCCCTCTGATTGTGGCGTGGCCGCGTTGTCGGGCATCCGGACTGAATTCCAACTGAGATAGCGTCAGGCGTATAACGTGAATCCGCAACGCCATCCCATTGAATCGCTCTATAAATATCTGCACAGCAGTGCGCAGGGCTTGTCCCAGGCTGAAGCCCTGCGCCGTCTGGCAAAATACGGCGCAAACCGGATCGAGGAAATTAGCAGGCAATCTGTCCTCGGCAAACTGCTCAAGGAATTCACTCACTTCTTTGCATTGATCCTGTGGCTGGCCGCAGCACTGGCATTTGTTGCCGAGTGGAAATCTCCCGGGCTGGGCATGGCGACACTGGGCTATGCCGTTCTTGGCGTCATCCTGGTCAACGGTGCGTTCTCGTTTTTGCAGGAATACCGTGCTGAAAAAGCACTGGTCGCATTGCGAAAATTGCTGCCGCCTCATGCCAACGCACTGCGTGATGGTCGCGCAGTGCAATTACCGGTTGCCGAATTGGTGCCGGGAGATGTGGTATTGCTTGCTGCAGGCGATGATGTCCCCGCTGATTGTCGCTTGATCGAAGCGTTCGGTGTGCGCGTCAATACTGCCAATCTCACCGGTGAGTCTATGCCCGTGGCGCGCAGTACGGCAGTGCCGGAGGATGAGCAGCACCCATCACGGCGCAACATTCTGCATGCCGGCACATCACTGATTTCGGGAGAGGCGAAAGCCATGGTGTATGCCACCGGCATGCACACCGAGTTTGGCAATATCGCACGCCTGACCCAGACAACCCGCGAGCCGCTGTCACCGCTGCAAACGGAGATCAAGCGCCTGTCCCGATTGATTGCGCTGTTGGCTACATTGCTGGGCGGAGTGTTTTTCCTCGTCGGTCAACTGGTGGGCATGTCGTTGATGGAGAATCTGATGTTCGCGATTGGCATCATTGTCGCCAATGTTCCGGAAGGGCTGCTGCCGACTGTTACCCTGTCACTGGCGATGGCCACCCAGCGCATGGCAAAAAAAAACGCACTGGTGCGCCACCTGCCCGCGGTGGAAACGCTGGGTGCGGCCAGCGTGATTTGTTGTGACAAGACCGGCACCCTGACTCAAAATCGCATGAGCATGCGGGAATTGTTTTTTTCCGGCGAACTGATAAGGGCTGACGGATTGCCCGTGTCTGCAGCAGAGCCGCTGTATGCCATCGTGCGTCACTGCCATGACCTGCGCCGCATCGAACAGAACGGTAAGGAAGAGTGGATGGGCGATCCGATGGAAGAGGCATTGCTGAAGGCCGTACCGTTGCGCGGCACGATATTTCCTCGTGTGGATGAGATCCCCTTCGACACCGAACGCAAACGCATGTCGGTGATCTGCGATACACCTGCAGGCCGCATGCTGTATTGCAAAGGCGCTCCCGAAAATGTGTTGCCGCTGTGCAGCGAAATGCTGCAGCAGGGAAGGCCGCTGCCGCTGGATGAGCGTAGCCGAAACGAGCTGCTGAATGCCCATGAAAACATGACTGAACGCGGCTTGCGAGTGCTTGCGCTGGCATATCGCAGTAATCCACAGCATAGTGCAGAACCGGAGAGCGAGCTGATCTTCACCGCCCTGGTCGGCCTCGTTGACCCGCCTCGCGAGGCCGTGCACGGGGCGATGCGCACCTGCCATGCCGCAGGAATCCGCGTGATCATGATCACCGGTGATCATCCGCAAACCGCCCGCGCACTGGCACGCGAAATCGGGCTGGCGCAAGATCCGGTCACGGTGAACGGCGACAAGCTGCGCCTGATGTCAGATGCAGACTTGCATCTGCATCTCGACGAACCCGAGCTGATCTTTGCGCGCACCAGCGCCGATCAGAAAATGCGCATCGTGCAGGCGTTGCAGCGCAAGGGTGAAATCGTCGCGGTGACGGGCGATGGGGTAAATGACGCACCGGCGCTGAAATGCGCCGATGTGGGTATCGCGATGGGCATCTCCGGCACCGATGTCGCCAAGGAATCGGCCGATATTATCCTGCTCGACGACAATTTCGCCACCATCGTCGCCGCGATAGAAGAAGGGCGCGCGGTGTTCGACAACCTGCGCAAATTTCTCACTTACATCCTCACTTCAAACATACCTGAACTGGTGCCGTATCTCGCCTTCGTGCTGTTCAAAATACCGTTGCCGCTTACCATCATACAAATTCTTGCGGTCGATCTCGGCACCGACATGTTGCCTGCGCTTGCGCTGGGTGTGGAAAAACCTGCGCCCGCGATCATGAGCCGGCCGCCGCGTCCCCCTTCGGAGCGGCTGCTTAACAGGAGCACCTTGCTGCGTGCCTACCTGTTTTTAGGGCTGCTGGAGGCGCTCGCCGGAATGGCTGCATTCTTCTTTGTGCTGCAAGGCGGGGGCTGGCAAGCCGGCACCCTGCTGGATTACAGGGACAATCTGTACCTGCAGGCCACCACCGCCTGCCTGACTGCGATCATCCTGATGCAGGTGGCCAATGTGTTTCTATGCCGGCATCCCGCCATCTCCAGCCTTCGCGGGTACAGGAACAACCGCCTGATCTGGTACGGGATCGTGTTTGAGTTGCTGCTGCTGTTGCTGATCGTCTACACCCCATGGGGCAACAAGCTGTTTGGCACCGCAGAAATCGGCATTGAAGTTTGGCTGTTCATCCTTCCCTTTATGGTCGCCATGCTGTTGGCAGAGGAGCTGCGCAAGGCGGTGCTGCGCCATATGGCAAAAGATAATGCTGGGTAGCAAGATAGTCTTTACCCTGATTGAGGTCGCAGCAGGATGGCAGACACCGGATGCCTGTTTGCAGATTTACCTGTTGTTTTGAGGACCATACTCATTTAGCAGGATGACGGACATTTCTTTGCCGGCATGTTCTTTTGGCCAGATGATCTTCTGTTCGTCGAAATCATTGGCATTGACTTCGGTTACCATCAGTACCGGATTGGCTTTGCTGCCAGCGGTGGTGCTTTTCCCGGTGTTTTTCCAGTAGAACCAGATTTGCCTGTCTTTGGATCCCTTGTACCAGCTTACAGGGCCCTCACCCTGGCACGATTCGCCGAACCTGGAGGTGATATCACCCAAGGTGACGGTTGCGGGTAATTTGTTGACGGCCTCCATGGTCACAGGGCTGCCGCATTCGGCAGCAGCAAAATTGCCTACAAATAGTGCGAGAAAAATAAAGCTCAGACGGGTGGTTTTCATTGATGCCTCAAATGGGTGTTGATTAAGGAAGACAGAAGATCAGCGCTGCCAAGGAAGATCGCAGAGCAAAGGGTAATTTGCAACTATATGATTATAATTAAGTTTGTTGTGCGCTTCGCGCCAGAAAAGTGCAATATTACAGAAGGTTAATATTCCTGTCATCTGTCTGTGAGATCCCCTGAGCCGACACGATGACAGGGTGGCTACGCTTCATTCTGCGGCTGACGCTGCATCGTCTGCCGCATTGGGGACACGCCATTTCGGTCTTTCAGCGCCAATCCATCCTGCTTGGCGACCTTTTTCTTTTCCGGCCTGCGGGTGCTTCCGGCTCTTCAACACAGCTTCGGTGCTCACCCTTACACCTTGTTCACGTGAGTTTCAAATGAAGTGCCGCGAGCACCGCGGCCGCTGTGCTCGCGGCCTGGCCGGACGCTACCCAGTTATTGATCCCGCCGTGATAAACAGGTGAATTCTGTCACGCAAAGTGCTGCATGGTAAGGTGGCCAAAATAGACGAAGTGATTGGCTTCGCTGGCATAAACGATGACTTCCTTGCCGCGGTCGAGTCCGGCGTCACCCAGCAATTGTTTGATTTTTCCCTCTCGAAATAATCCTCGCTGCGATCGTCGCGCATACCGTGGGCGGCGCCGCCGATGTTCACCGTCACGGCTTAGTGCCACTGGGCCGTTCTATCCCACAACAATGAGCCTGGGTAGACTTGTGACAGCGCAAAATAAAATATGAACAAGAAAGACAGAAGATTGAATAAATCCGATGTGTTTCTTGTTTCCATGTTTTTATACCCAATATGTGTGATGCGAACTGTAGTTACAGGTGCAGTATGAACAAAGTAAGGATGTTTTGAGTGCAGGGATTTTCCTTAAGCAAGTAAGCGCGAAAACAAAACGTGAGCTGAATTGCAGAGTTTGAGGGGGAGAATTTAATGAATAAAAACGACAGAACAATATCACTGCTAGGCGCGGGGATTCTCCTCTCAGCACTGCTTGCCGGATGCTCAGGTTATGAAGATCTAACCGCCTCAAGCGTTAAAGTGACGGCTTCGCTGGGCAAGTTCAGTGTAAATACTCCAGTCAATCTCAAGAAGATCGATGGTACCCTGCTTGGAATTGGAGCAGTTACCGCCGATGGCACATCAACTATTACCTTGCCGCCAGGCTACTCGGGGCCGGTTGTGGTAGAAGTGCTGGGTGGCAACGGCGTGACGTATTACGATGAAAAATCGGAACGCGAAGTTCCTTTTGCCAAGACTCTTCGTGCCGTTATGCCATCAGTTAAAACTACAGTGGGTGTGACACCGCTGACCAATGCTGCCGTTGCCAGACTGGAAGCAGCCGGTTCGCTTGCGAGCGCCAGCGTGGGCAATATTCAAACCGCTAATATTAAAGTGGGCGCGGTTTTTGGCCTGTCGGATATATTGTTGGCGCCTACTCCTGTAACATCAACGACAGGTACAACACTCGATGTGGCCAAGCTTGAAGACAAGTATGCTCTGGTGCTGGCAGCCTTGGCAAAAACTGCAACAGGAACATATAGTGCGGCTGATGTGGCCGATAATCTGGCTTCAGATCTTAAAGACGACAGGCTTGACGGCTTGGACGGAACAGGTTCAACGCCTGCTGAAGTGCTTTTTGCTTACGACCCTTCAACTTTGGCCACGCAATACCAAGAGGCCGCCGTAGCCTATGCTGATCCTGCAAGCCTGCTTATGGTACGGATCCAGCCGCTTGAAATAACTACGGATGTGGCCCAAATTGTGGTGGGGAGCAATCAGGACGATGTTAGCGCGGCTAAGCAGATGTTCGCCGTTCTGCGTACTACAGGGTTATCGCTGTTGAACGCCAATCAAGAAGGGTTACCGGGCAGAAAAGCTACGAGCCACTCTGCTGATTTCAGCGCCATCCTGGCCACGCAGATGGACAAGCTGGTCAGACGGCTTGGCGCATTGAGCAGCACAGTGAATGTGTTTGTTGATCGTAATCTCTATGTTGCAGGTACTAACACCTTAGGGTTTGTGTCAGGTCCTACCCTTTACGATTCGGTTGCGGCCCTGGCTCGTGAAACGGGCAGTATCGATGCCGCCATGAAAGGATTGGGCTCTTTTAGCTACTGCTGGACGGATCCTGCTGCCGCAACGGTAAGCGCAGTATCCTGCGCCATTGCAGGGCCAGATTCCGCTGATTTTTCTGACCCGGCAAATGTCGTCTTGAAAATGGTTGTATTTGCAGTGACAGGCACTCCAGGATCTAATTCCTACAGCTATATTGCTTCCAGGTGGGACTTGCCCGTGGCTTTAATTAATGGTGTATGGTGCGCCAACGGCCACTTAAGCGCGACAACAGGTCCTGCAGGCTATGGAAGCTGGGTAGAAAATAGGGCACAAAATACGTTCGACATCGACGGCACCCTGCCGCTTTTGGCCGCCGTCGCTACCGCAGCTGGAGGTGTGGACACGATTCACATTTCAGTTGCCCGTACCGCCCTGGCTGCAGCCAACAACTTCCGCTATGCCCTGACCGGTTCAGTGTCGGCAACCGATCCAGTAGATTCGTCAAAGCTCCAGACCTTATTTTTCAATACCGGCAGCCATTTCGACCTGGATGAAACTTCTGTTGCCACCACCGGCAACAAAATGATGGCGGCCGAAGTGATCGGCGCGGTGCAAACGGACTCGGCCAATTTCACTGGCACAGTGGATATGGGTAGTTTCAGGGCAAATGCTGATGGCGTGGATTACGTGCCCACCAGCGTGGTCTTGAACGGCGTTATCAGGGACTTCGGCACGGGAGAAATTCTGACTGGCAAACTGGAAGCGTTCATTGGCAATTACGCTGCCTTCCTTACGAGCTTGCCTCTTTCTATCGATAACTACAGACAAGCTGGCTTGATCTTTATCGGTACAGTACAGCAACCCAGTCAGTTACTGATGAGACTTGTGCTTGCTACCGTCCATACTGGCTTTGCAACGGATTCTTTAAGTGTAAGCTACAGTTTCGGAAACAAAAATACGATCAGCGGCAGCTTGATGTCGCATGACACAAGCATGACCGCAACCCTGACCTTGAGTAACCAGGACGGCCTTCAGGTAGGCATTACAACTCAACATTACGTGGCGGCACCCTCGACATCAAGCGGCGCTGTGACTCGGTATGGCAGCCCTGTCGCAACTCTTAATACGACGATGGGCATAATTTATTATGTCGATGGCTTTACCGAATCATTGATGTAAAACCGCAGTTTGATGTTTCATCAAATCCGGCGGAGCTTATCCGCCGAATTTGTTGGTGATCACATGGCAACGATGAAGAAGATTACCCTGGTGCTGTTCCTGTGTATTGAATTTCCGCTGCCGGGGTACGCGGAAGGCCTGCTGGCGGTTGATAACCCGGCAAAAAATGGCCAGGAGCGGAAGGTTTATGTCTCGCTGCAAGCCTTTGCGGCTAACGATCAGGTGGCGTTGAGCCAATATGGCAGCGACTGGCAGGGCGATTACGCACCGCGCACTGGTAGCAATCTCGGTCTGTTTAGCATTCGTGCCGAAAGCGGTGTGCAGTGGCAGGGTTTTCGTCTGGGGGGGCTGTACCGCGCAGAGGCTTTGGTGGAAGCCAATCGCGATACTTCCGATCTGATCCGACAATACACCAACAGCAGTGGCTACGATGTCGGCAGGACCTATCAGCTTGATTTGAAGATCAAGGGCTTTGAGGCCAGCGGTTCCAGGCTGAGCAGAAGTTTTCGGCTTGACCTGGGTGGCCCATGGCAGTTGGATTGGGGGCTTGGTCTGTCTTACCTGCGTGGCAAGCGCATCAAACTGGAAACCGTGTCTGGTCAACTGGTCGCGCTCAACACGCAGGATTTAAACGCGAGTGCCAGCCTGAATGACACAGATAGTCAGATTAATATCACCGACCTTGCGCAGTTTAATGCGCCTTACGGGCGATTGGCGACCCCCTTCGGCGAAGGCTATGCGCTGGATGCGGGTATGGTGCTGCAGCAGAGTGAAAGCGGTTTTAGCGTAGAACTGGCAGTCGCCGATCTTGCGGGAAGTATCGAGTGGAAAAACTTGCCCAACAACGTCGCAAATATTAATACCGCAAACAAGTACTATGATGCCAACGGTAATGTGCAATTTAATCCATCGGCGACGCGAATCAGCAGTTACCAGAATATGACCCAGAATCTTGATGCAAAGCTGTGGCTGGCTGTAAATTACGCATTGGGTGATTATGAATTGCAGGGTGCCACCAATTACACGAGTGGTTACTGGTTTCCGCAGGCCGGGGTCAAATACCAATTCAATCCGCAATGGGGCGTAAGTGCGGATTATGATTTCCGTTTTAATTCAGTCGGCCTTGCTCTGCGACATCACTGGCTCTACATTGGCTTGCGTACGGATAACACGAGCATCGACAAGGCGAAGACTTACGGCTTGAACATCGGGAATAATATTCCGTTCTAGGAGATGCAGATTAAGTACTTTAATTGTTTTGAGGTGCATGGATAACAGCTTGATTATATTTATGTAATTTGTTAATCAAGCAGGCTCGGCATATTCAGCGCTTACCTAAGTAAAGCTATGCATCTTCCGCCTGCTGCTGCATCGCCCACATCACCGCATATACGCCGTCTTTTGCCAGCAACTCAGGATGCCTCCCGCGCTCGACGATACGTCCGGCGTCTATCACCAGTATTTCATCGGCTTCCACCACGGTGGAAAGGCGATGCGCGATGATGAGGCTGGTGCGGCTCCTGGCAATTTCCAGCAGTTCGGCCTGGATGGCCTTTTCGGTTTTGGTGTCGAGTGCGGAGGTGGCTTCGTCCAGTATCAGAATCGCCGGATTCTTCAGCAGGGTGCGGGCGATGGCGACACGCTGTTTTTCGCCGCCGGAAAGTTTGAGGCCGCGTTCACCCACCACGGTGTCCCAGCCTTGTGGCAGGATTTCGATAAAGCTCAGGATGTGCGCCGCGCGGGCGGCGGCGATCACTTCATCACGTGTGGCATCGGGGCGACCGTAGGCGATGTTGTAATAGATGCTGTCGTTGAACAGCACGGTGTCCTGCGGCACCACGCCGATGGTTGCACGCAGGCTTTCCTGTGTGACATGTCGGATGTCCTGGCCATCGATCCTGATGCTGCCGTCATTCACGTCATAAAAGCGGAACAGCAGGCGCGCCAGAGTGGATTTCCCCGCGCCACTGGCGCCCACCGCGGCCACGGTTTTACCCGCAGGAATGGTGAAGCTCACATCATGCAGAATCGGACGGTCGCTGCTGTAGGCAAAGCTGACCCGCTCGAATTTAACTTCACCGCCGTTGATGGCAAGGGTGTTTGCATTTGCTGCATCTTCAACTTCGCGCGGACGATGCAGCAGGGTAAACATGCGCTCCACATCGGTGAGGGATTGTTTGATCTCGCGGTACATCACGCCGAGAAAGCCCAGCGGCTGGAACATCTGTAGCAGAAAGGCGTTGACCATCACCAGGTCGCCCAGCGTGAGTGTGCCTTCCACCACGCCGTTGGCCGCGCGGATCAACATCAGCGTGACGCCAATCGCAATGGTGCCGGCCTGGGCCGCGTTCAGAAAGCCGAGAGAACGCTGTGATTGCAGGGCGGCGCGTTCCCATTCCGCCAGGCTGCCGTCATAGCGCCTGGCCTCATGGCGTTCGTTGCCAAAATATTTGACGGTTTCATAATTCAACAGGCTGTCGATGGCGCGGCCATAGGCTTCCGAATCCAGCGTATTGGCGCGGCGCACAAACTGCGTGCGCCAGTCGGTGATGGTGATGGTAAGGCCGATATATGCCGCCAGCGTCACCAGTGTAATCAGTCCGAACACCCAGTCCAGCTTGACGAACAGGATCACTGCGACCATCAGGATTTCCAGCACGGTAGGGGTGATGCGGAACAGCAAAAATCCCACCAGGCTGGAGATGGCCTTGGTGCCGCGCTCGATGTCGCGCGTGATGCCGCCGGTCTGGCGCTCCAGATGAAAGCGCAGCGACAGAGCATGCAATTGCTCAAATACTGCCAGGCTGACCCGGCGCATCGCCCGCTGCGTGACCTTGCCAAACACCATGTCGCGCAGGTCGGCAAAGGTGGTGCTGGCAAAGCGCAGCAGGCCATAAGCGATAATCAGGCTCAGCGGCAATGCCAGGCTGGCGTTGGACTTGTCCAGTGCATCGATGATTTCCTTCAGCACCAGTGGCACGCTCACTGAAGCCAGCTTAGCGCCGATCAGCAGGGCAAGCGCCAGCAGTACCCGCCCGCGAAACTCCCACAGATAGGGGAACAGTTTGCCGATCGAGCGCAAATCGGTTTGTACTGGCTGATCCGGCGCGCTGCCAGGAGAGTAAGAAGAAGAGTGCGGAGATCGGGACATCGGGTCAGCGTTTTTTTTGTCTTGTGGAGAAAGAGTTATTTTTTATTTCATACCCATGGATTCTATCTCAAAACACTTTACCCGGCGGCCGCAAGGGATAATACTTGGCACTGTATCAGTAGAAAAAGGAGAATCGTCATGAGCCACAAACATGATAGCCAACTGAGCGCCATCTTCCACGATCCCGTCAGCGGCAATATACACTGGCGGGAGGTCGAATCCCTGCTGCAGCACTTGGGTGCGAGCATTAACCCTGCGCACGGGGCGCGCTTCCATGTCACATTGAACAGTCTCGAATGTTTTTTGCACCACCCACATCAGAGCAGTGTGTGCGATCGAAATCTAATCAAGCACCTGCGCGAATTTTTGATACGAGCGGGCGTCAAGCCGCCCGCTGAGTCGGGCCGTGCTTAAATCAGAAGTCTGGCTAATGCGCCTGGCCTTTAAGGGCATGACGGCAATGACAGTGATGGCTGCGATGGTCCAGCCCCTGCTTGCGCATGAGAGCACGGAAGCAGACAAAATTCTTACCGGTGAGCACTCAAGCGACAACTTGCCCCTGTGGGAAGCGGGATTGATTGCTGGTGGCATGACGCAACCAGCCTATCCCGGCGCGGATGAGCGAGCGAGCCTGCTGTTGGGTTTGCCTTTTGTCGTATATCGCGGTGAGTATTTGCGCATAGATCGCAACACGGTAGGTGTGCGCGCGATCAAGACACCGCGCACCGAAGTGGATATCGGCTTTTCCGCTTCTCTGGGTTCACGCGCTGCAGACAGTGAAGCGCGCCGCGGTATGGATGATCTGGGAACGCTGCTGGAATTTGGACCGAGATTGAAAATAAATCTGGGTGAGGTTTCTGATGGTCGCAGCACTTCACGCATCCAGATACCGATGCGAGCAGTATTCGACGCCAACGACCATTTTAAATATCACGGCATTGCATACGAGTTGCAGTGGGTGAAGGATATGGAGTTGCCCGATAACTGGATTGTAACCACGAATTTGGGAGCGGTATTTGGAGACCAGCAGCTTGCTGATACCTTTTATCGCGTTGCGCCTGCTGAAGCCACGCCGGTCCGGCCTGCTTATAATGCCAAAAGCGGCCTGATAGCATTACGCGCAACGCTATGGGCGTCGCGCTTGTTCACTCCCGATGCGCGGTTTTTCAGTTATATTCGCGCTGATTCGGTGACAGGGTCCGCCAATTATGACAGTCCTCTGGTGCGGCGCGAAACCGGGTGGACGATTGGTATCGGTTTAGCCTGGACATTGGCGCATTCTGAACGCAAGGCGAGAGATTGATTTGAGGGGGTAGATAGCGTTGGTGCACATCTATCGCAGTCTGTATGAAGCAGATTATCGGATTTTTGAACAGGAGCAAAAAATGCAAAAAGAATTTTGGCTGGAGCGCTGGCAGCGCGAAGAAACTGGCTTTCATGAGGGCGTGGTAAATGCCTATTTGAAACAATTCTGGCATGAGCTGCATTGTGCGCACGGCAGTGGCGTGTTTGTGCCTTTGTGCGGTAAAAGTGTTGATATGCAATGGTTACGCGAGCAGGGGCACCCTGTTGTGGGTGTCGAACTGAGTGAAATAGCGGCACAAGCGTTCTTCAAGGAAAACAATTACACCCCGACAAATACAGCCGACGATAGATTTGAACACTATGAAGCCAATGGCATACATATTATATGCGGTGACTTTTTCGATTTAAGACGAGGTGATCTGGCAGGGGTGAAGGCTGTGTACGACCGTGCATCAATGGTTGCGCTGCCGCCGGAAATGCGCCTGCAATATGCACAGCACCTGCTAAATATATTGCCACAGCAAGCGCGGATTTTGCTGATCGCCTTTGATTATCCCCAGGCTGAAATGCAGGGACCGCCCTTTGCACTTGCATCGGCAGAGGTGGAAGCGCTCTATCGGGAACACGCCGATATACGCCTGCTGGCACAAGTAGACGTGCTCGCACAAAATCCCCGTTTTCAGCAACGCGGCTTGAGCAGATTGCAGGAAAGCATCTATCTGTTGACGCTGAGGGTGTAAAAATTTTTGTGTAAACGGTCATTTGGCAGGAAACTGCCTAACTTCAAAAAGGAGTGACCATGACCGCAACAAAGAAAGCACCATCGCCGGATTTAATCGACCAACTGCTGGCTGGCTACCAGAAACCCGA
>DATKTO010000019.1:0-248994 GCA_035531075.1 Gallionellaceae bacterium | reverse complement strand
AACGCATGGTTGGCTGGCGTACTGCAATGGCAATGGCCTCGGCATCATTGTGATCATTCTTGGCAGACTTGCTCTTGCGGAATGCCTGCACAAACTCGGCGGCCATCAGGCGTGGCTGTAAACCCATCACCTGCATGCGCCTGCCCCAGTAGTGGGCTGAACTGCATGCTTCCATGCCCACCAGACAGCCCTCGGGCAGTTGCACCAGCCATTCAGCAAGCTCCTTGAATTTGAAATTGCGTGACATGACACAGCGCCCCTGTACATCCTGGGCGTAGACGGTGATAATTTCCTTTGCGAGATCGATACCAACTGTCGTAATATTCATTTGGGCTTCTCCTTCGTATTTAGATTGACCGGAATTCAATCTTGGCACATCAGATGCCGTGCGGCATAGCCGCTTTGCGAATGTGGGAAGTCCATTTATATTCATTCAAGAGGGACGCGCAAAAGCGCGCCCCTTAATTTAACGTTCCAACGTCCGCTTCCCAATACTCTGACAGTCCGGAATGGGCACATATCAGTCTCATACTAAAGCGATTTCTACCCCGATCAGCTATTCATCAACACACCGGGTTACGTCATGCATTACCCCGAGATTCCTGCTTAGATCTCGCGCACGCCATTCCTCTGCGTTTGCAAAAGCATATAATGACGCGCTCTTTTGTCTGGTTTTAAACCATGAGCTTTATTTATTTGCTTGATCTTTGCGCGGTTGCCGTGTGCGCGATTACCGCCACGCTGGAAGCGCGCCGCCGCGAGCTGGACTGGTTCGGCGTTGTCGTGATTGCGGTGATTGCGGGCATCGGCGGCGGAACCCTGCGCGATATCCTGCTGGGGCGCTTGCCCGTATATTGGGTACACGACCCGATCTATGTCGTGGTCGGCGCGGCCGCTGCGAGCTTCGCCTTCTTCTTTGGCCGGCGCCTGCGCTTGCCGTTGAACTTTTTCCTCATCCCGGATGCCATCGGGCTTGCGCTCTTCACCGTCATCGGCACCAGCGTCGCCCTCACACTGGGCACGCCCTGGTTGATCGCGGCGCTGATGGGGGTGATCACCGGCGTGTTCGGCGGCGTCATCAGGGATATTTTGTGCAATGAGATTCCGCTGATTTTTCGCACCGATATTTACGCAACCGCATCGTTCGCCGGTGCTTTGTTATTGATCGTGCTGGACAGCTACCGCGTCAACCACAATATCGCCATTCTGCTATCGATGGCCTGCATCATTATAATTCGGCTGGTGGCGATACACTGGCATATCAGTTTGCCGCGCTTGCATGCGGATAGATAAGGATGAAAACACGCCGGGCTCAGGCTTTGAGCAACAACACGGGAGCTTAGTTACGATGTTCACATGGATCAGAAATAAAGCGAGCAGATTTAAATCACATCTGCTTCAGTTAGGTGACGAACAGCCACTGAGCAAAGCCACGCTTGTTGTGCTTGTGTTTCTTGACATCTTCATTCTGGTTTCTGTTTTCGACGGCCTTGATGAGCACACACGACAACTTGTTGCTCCAAATGAATATGTTTCCTATTCCTGTCGTGAAATTGTTATTCACAGAAGCTGGAACAACACGAACCGGCTGGATAATCTTAACGATATTATTTCAGGCTACAGCAATCAGCTAACGCTGGTGAAAGAAAACAGGAATAGGCAGCATCCAATCTGCTCTCCCTTTGCTGCTGCAATTGATCAAATAGAAAAAGACAAAGAGTTGCTGCGTCTTTTTGAAAACAGAAAGACTTTTCAACGGGAGGTGCACGAGCTTGAAGCGCGTATCAATGACCGCAAGGGCGGCTATGACACAGCGCTGCTGGAGAGTATTGCGTCGCGTAACAGCAGCGAAAAATCTGACGTATCTGCGCTCAGGCAGGATGTACAGCGGCTTACTTCCACGTTGAACACGCTGCGGGAACAGCTGGCTTCGCTGGACGAAAACCTTAACCAGACTGAGGCAATCAAGTCGCTCTGGCAAAATATTCAGTCACTCACTGCTGCAGGGCGTGAACAGCTCAAGTCTGATCTGCGCACTATGAATTTCTGGTATCCGGTGCAGCAGCTCGGCATGCAGCTACTCTTCCTGCTGCCGCTTTTGCTTGTCATTTATAACTGGCATGCAGCGAGCATACGCAAAGCACGCTATGTACAAACACTGGTTTCATCTCATCTGCTTGTAGTCGTGTGCATTCCTATTTTCTTCAAGATCATTGAGACGGTTTACGACATCATCCCGAAGAGGCTGATGAAGATGATTGCAGACTTGTTGGTATCGCTCAACCTGATTGCAATATGGTATTACCTGTTTATGCTCATATCCGTTGTGGCAGCGCTGTTTGTGATTTATCTCTTCCAGAAGAAACTGTTCTCGCATGACAAGCTGCTCGAAAAACGCATTGCTAAAAATCTTTGCCAGAAATGCGGCAAACAACTGCCGCATGGTGCGCACGCCTGCCCCTCATGCAGTTTCGCTCAATACAAAAAATGCCGGCATTGCGACACGCTTATGCATGTATATGCACGATATTGCATGCAATGCGGCAAGCCACAGGCTAATAGCGTTCCAGCAGAAGTGGCGCAAAGTTAAGGACCTCTGCGTAACGACATCAGCTAGCGGGAACAATGGCGGGCAGATGCTGTTATCGCTGTCAGCAACGTCAATATCGCGCGGATAGTGGCTGAAGCGCCGAACAGCTTTATTCCGCTTCACCGTTTATAAAATATTTAAGGAAACACTGATTAAGTCCATTTTGTCGTTCCCGCGAAGGCGGGAACCCAGTAAATAAAAGAGCTGGAACCCCGCCTTCGCGGGGATGACGACACAACCATACAATAACTAATATAATCATGTGCTTGAAAATGTTCGGCACGGCACGCCAGAGGCATCGTCGCGGCAGTGCGGGCGCCGCTTACTTGGTGGTGAAAGACGTGACCCCGTCCCATTCCTTGCCCGGAGGGTGCGCGCGCATTTCTGCAATACGCTGCAGATACAGCTCGACCAAGAGCTTGTCCGTTTGCGCTAGGCTCTGCAGCACGGCTTCTGCTTCGTCCCACTGCTGCGCGCGATAGTGTGTCAGCGCCTGCTCAAACTGCCTGATGCGGCGGTGTTGTTCCGCACTCACCTCTGCGGCAAGGCCGATCGGTTCATAGATGCTCACCGCCAGCCCCTTGCCTTTGACGCGCACCCGGTCCAGCTCGCGGTACACGATATCGGGTGCGCATTGCCTGGTGGTTTCGCTGACCAGGATGCCGACGCCGTATTCCTTGGTCAGGCCCTCCAGCCTTGCCGCCAGGTTGACCGGATCGCCCAGCACGGTATAGGCGCGGCGGAAACTGGAGCCCATGTTGCCCACCGCCATCATGCCGGTGTTAAGGCCGACCCCGATGCGGATCTCGGGCCAGTTTTTGGCCTTGAACTGCGCGCTTAACTCGGCCGCAAGTTTCTGCATCTCCAGCGCGGCCAGCACGCCGTGCTGTGCATGGTTGGCATCGAACAGCGGCGCGCCCCAGAACGCCATGATCGCATCACCGATGTATTTGTCGATGGTGCCCTGATACTTGTTCTTGTCGATAATCAGGCGCGTCATCGGGGTCAGGTATTCGTTCATCATGCGCATCAAATCTTTGGGCTCCATGCCTTCGGAGATGGTGGTGAAGTTGCGGATATCGGAAAACAGCACGGTCATGCTGCGGCTGCTGCCTTCCATCGACTCCAGCATGTCCGGATTGGCGATCATCTCCTCGATCACCTCGGGCGAGACATACTGGCCGAAGCGCTCCTTGTACAGGCGCTTGGTGCGCTCTTCCGCGAGGAAGCCGTAGGACATGTTCAGCATGAACAGCAGCGCGATCAGCAGCAGCGGCGAAGCCAGCGGCAGCACCACGGACGCGCTGAGCCAGGCAAAAAGATTGGCCAGGGTGAGCAGCACGCTGGCGCCCAGCGCCAGCCACATCGCCTGCACTGGAGATGCGCTGCCCAGCAGCACAGCTGCCGCCAGCCCCAACAATAACAACATCCAGGTTTCCATGCCCGCGATTGCGCTGGGTGATTTTTTGATGCTGCCGTCCAGCATGCCGGAAACCATGTTGGCATGCACTTCCACTCCGGCATAGGTGCTGCCCACGGGGGTTGCGCGTGAATCCAGCAGGCCTGCGGCGGTGGTGCCCAGTATCGCTACCACGCCTTCCAGTTGCCTTGGGTCGACGCGACGTTCAAGCACATCGGCCGCCGACACATAGGGGAAGCTGCCCTGAAAGCCGCGATAGGGAATCCATGCAGAGCCATCTGCCATCACCGGAATTTTCAGCTCTCCCACCTTAAGGCTTAGCCTGCTCCAGCGGTCGCCACCCTGCTCCACCGTCACCTGGGGCCTGTCCAGAATGTGGCGCACAATCGCCAGCGACAGCGCCTCGTAACATTTGCCCTGGTAGGCCATCAGCATGGGGATGGAACGGATGACGCCATCGGCATCCATATTGGGGACGAAATGACCTGCACCTGCGGCAGCATCCTGCAGTTGCGACAGGTTTGCGCCGTAACCGGTGGCCTGCTGCAGCTGCATGTCCTGCTGTGATGCCTGCTCCAGATCGCATGCGGGTGCGGGCAATTTGCCCGACAGCGACTGCGCTTCAAGATTGTTTTCGCGCTTGAAGTAATAGCCCATCACCACGTTGCGCCCCTGCATATCCCGCGCAAACGCCTTGTCGCCATCGAGCAGCGGCTGCAGCCTGCCGAGCAGCGCTTTCATTTCAGCGCTGTGCGGCGAGCCGTTTCTGGCAAGGCGTTCCATCATCTTCAGGCTGGACTGGCTGTCAGGCTCGGCGAACACCACGTCCATCCCCACCACCGCCACCTTGTAGTGGTCCGTCAGTTGTTTAACCAGCTCGCCCATGCGCGCGCGGCTCCACGGCCAGCGCCCTTCTTCCTTCAGGCTTTTCTCGTCGATATCGATGATCACGACTTGCGGGTTGACGCTGTCGGGCATGGTGGCACGCACCCTCGCGTCATAGAGTACCCATTCGAAACTTTCCAGCAGCGGCAGCTTGATGAGGTGGCTGCCATGCAGAATAAACAATAAAACGACGCCCAGCCCGAGGCCGATGCGCACCGAATGCTGTAGCCAGCGTGCCGGTATCGCTGAACGTTTTAAGAAATTTTGCATTGCTCCCCCTGAAGATATTTCTGCTTACGCGCCGTGCAGCCAGCTTTCCATCTGCGCCAGGTTTTGCCAGGCCTGCGGCAGGCAGTGCCCTTCTGCCTCAATGCGCTGCAGCAAGGCCCTGCCTTCTTCGATCATCATGCCGATGCGCTCCGGCGGGAACAAAGCCAGCGCCGCCTGCAGCGCTTCGTCCGACTCGTTTAACAGCGCGGGGATTTGCTCGTCGTCGCGGATGATTTCATCCGGATTGAGGATGTCGGAAACGATCAGGTAATCGCAAAGCTGCAAATGCAGCCGGGTGTGCTCTTCATCGTTGCGCAATTTTTCCAGCGCGTGCGGATCATCCTTTGAAGTGTTCCTGAGGGTGGAGCTGATGGCGGCGATCAGTTTCTTGATGGCATCCTGTATCGCAAGCGGCTGGCCCGGCAGGCCGCTGCACACGGCGTACTGCTGCTCCAGCTGCGCTTTCAGCAGCAGGATGACGTCGCTCTCCACATTCTTGTCCAGCCCCACCGCACGCTGCACCAGCTCGCGAAAATGCTCCATGAACTGCTGCATGGCCGTGTGATCCTGCCGCTGCGCGGTATTGATATCCTCTTGTGTGATGCTGCCGTTTGCGCTGAACAGCAGGTTGTTCAGCTTGCGCTGCAAGTGCCTTTCGCGCGGGCCGGGCTGCAGTGAAAAGCGCGGCTGCGTTGCAAACTCGGAGTGCGATGCAAAAGTGAGTGTCATATTTTTTACTGCCTTCTTGTTCCGCTTATTTTTAAACACGAAAATTATGATTGCAGGGTGCGTCCCACGCACCCTGCATTACGCTGATTTAAACCCGGAAAGGAATCAGGCCTTGCGGCTGTCGAATTCCATTTCATTTTCATCCAGTATGCGCTCCTGTACCACGCGCCATTTGCCATCCGCTTCCTGACGTATCAGTATTTCCACACCGTGGCGGTTGATGGTGCCGTCTGTGCCTTCCACTGTCTCAAGCGTCTTGAACAGCACGTTGCCGTGCGTAACCGTCACCACGCGCAGGCCCTCATAGCTCACCCGCTTCAGGATGCCTTCGTCGAACTCGTACTGGCACTGGCGCGCCCAGTCGTTGTAGCCAATCACCTCGAAGCCGGGCACGCCGTACACGCTCACCTGTTTCGAGATCAGGTCCATGTGCGAGGTGTAGGCACCCGCATTGGCGGTCAGCGCCAGCGCTTCCAGCATATCTATTGCGGGCTTGTTTTCCATATACCTGTTTCCAATCTTTTGTTTAATGGCAGGAGTATAGCGAAAGTTTCCGCCCTGTATAGGATGAAAAAAAGCAAATACCACTAGCACCACTTCGCAAAAGGGGACTAGCAGGATTGGTACGTTTCTCATCCAGTAGCACAACTCACTATTTGCTCAATGGCATTGGTTTTACGCGGGAGCTTTTCTGCAAAATCTGTTAGCATCTGCCCGGCGTTTATCACGCTATATTTCTGATCATCAAAGGCATTCAATGAAGCAAACCATCGGCGCGGGCATCATCACATACGAATCGGACATCTGGAAAACAGCCGACACACTGCGCGGCTGCGCGATCAAGGAAAGTGACTGGCCCGGTTACATGATGCCGTTCTTCGCGCTGATGCTGGTCGAGTCGCGCATACGCCGCCTCAGGGCGGAAAAAATCACGGAATACAAAGAGGCTACCGAGCAGAAATTCAACGAGGAGAACCCGGAACACCTCACCTGGCTGGACATGTCCATCAAGGCTGCGGGCAAGGGCTATCATCAGGATTTGGTATTGCACAACAAGGGGCTGCAAGAAACCTGCCAGGTGCCCGGCGGCAACTTCCTCAACCGCTTCACCACCCATCTCGAACAATACGACCCCGAGACCCGCCGCCTGCTGGGCATGGGCTATGTGGCCGGGCTGCCCAAGTTTCTGGACATCCAGGGCAAGGCGCAATCGCTGTGGGGCATGCCCAACCAGCCGTTGTATGCCTTCGCGCAGAAGTGGGGGAACATCGACCTCACCGGTTTCGACAACTCCGAAGTCACCACTATCGAAGAGCACATCAAGCGCAAATGGGCCGACATCTCGGCGGAAACGGCGGGTGAACAATACACCCCGTCCGATGTGATCGACCTTGCCAGCGCGCTTATCGTCGAGCTGTTCAAGGAAGGCAAAGATACCAAAGGCATCGCCGACGTGTATGACATGACCTGCGGCGGCGGCAACTTTGTCTATGCGATGGAAGACTCGCTACGCGAGGCCTTCCCGAATTTATCGGTGCGCGCACGCGGCCAGGAGCTGAACGATGCGCTGTTTGCGCTGGCCGCCATCGAGGCGCGTTTCCGCAGCGATGCAAAAATCGAATGGGGTAACACCCTCACCGATGACCGTTTTCTCGGCGAAGAATTCGACGCCATCATGGCCAACCCGCCCTACGGCGTGGACTGGAAAGACTTCAAATCCGCCATCGAAGCCGATGCCTCGGGCCGCTTTGCACAAAACCGCCTGCCGCCCACCTCCGACGGCCAACTGCTGTTTCTGCAGCATGCCGCCTTTCACCTGAAGGAAAGCGGCGTCGCCACCATCGTGCATTCCGGCTCTACTTTGTTTTCCGGCGATGCGGGCGGCGGCGAATCGGAAACACGCCGCTGGCTGCTGCAGGAACAAGACATGGTCGAAGCCATCATTCAGTTGCCCAAGAACGAATTTTTCAACACCGGCATCTCCACCTACCTGTGGGTGCTCAACAAAAACAAACCCAAGGCGCGCAAAGGCCGCGTGCTGCTGATCAACGCCGAAAACAACTTCGTCAAACTCAAAAAGAACCTCAACAAGAAAAACTGCAAGATCGACGAGGCCAACTGCGCCAAGATCGTGCAAGCCTTCCGCGCCTATGCCGACGGCCCCATCTCCAAAGTGCTCAGCGTCGACCAGCTGCTCTACAACAAAGTAGAAATCATCCTGCACCGCCACGACGAAGCCGGGCGCGCCGTGCAGGAAGAGCAGGCGCTTGCGGGCGATGTCATTACCATCACCGTCGGCGAGCAAAGCCACATCATCAAAAATGGCCCGCTGCTCAAGCCGGATGAGCTCAGCGCCAAGGAAGCCGCTGCCGCGTTTAACGAAGCGATCAAGGCGGCCGAAAGCATCAGCGTGCAGGCGGGCAAACAGCGCCACAGCCGCGACAATGAAACCGGTGCGATCCAGTTGCACGACGGCAAAAACACCCGCGAACTCGGCCTCGGCGTACTCACCGTCAAAGCCAAGGTCGCCAAATCCGGCGGCGCAGAAATCCTCAAAGTCGACGTCACCCTGGGCCCGCTGAAAGAAAAAGACACCGAAACCACCGCCTACGCATCCGACGCAAACGCCAACGAAAAAATCATCCGCGACTTCCTCGCCACCTGGGTGAAAGAACCGTTTGAGCGTGTGGCGGGTGGCGTCAAGGTTGGCTGCGAAATCAACTTCAACAAACATTTCCCCAAGCAAAGCGAAGTGCGCGCAGTTAAAGACTTGCTGGCAGAGCTGCACCAGATCAATGCCAGGAGCGCAAAGCTGGAAGCGGAATTCGCTGCCAGCATCGCGGGAGACTGAGCGTGACACAGGCGATAAAATATTCGGGTGTGGGTTGGATTGAGGAGATACCGCCAGAGTGGAAAAATGAACGCGTTAAAAGCGTATTTCAAGAGGTCTCGATTAAAGGATTTCCATCTGCCCCTTTGCTTGCAGCAACCCAACATGCTGGAGTGATTTTGAAGAGCGAGGTTGGCTGGCGCACGATGGAAGCAAAAGTGGACGGCAGAGAGAATTTCAAACTTGTTTGCGAAGACGATTTTGTTATTAGCCTTCGCTCATTTGAAGGTGGTATTGAAAAGTCTTCTGTTCGAGGAATTATTAGTCCCGCATACACGGTATTAAGATTGCGAGACGCTAAGCGGTGTGAACCTGAGTATTTCAAACACTTTTTCAAATCAGCTACTTTCTTAGCTCAATTAAAGCAACACCAAAAAGGCATACGCGATGGACAAGCCATACCATTTAGTACATTAGAGTATGACTTTATTGCCGTCCCTCCTTTCGCAGAGCAACGCGCAATCGCCGATTACCTCGACCGGCAAACCGCACTGATCGACCAGCGCCTGAGCACGCTAGCCGAGAAGAAGACCGTGCTGGCCGAGCTGCGAAAGGCCACCATCCACGATGCAGTCACCAAAGGCTTAAACAAAAACGCACCGATGAAAGATTCGGGTGTGGCGTGGATTGGTGAGATTCCCAAAAACTGGGAAATAAAACGGCTTAAGTCGTTACTCAAAGAACCTTTGACGTATGGAGCAAACGAAGCAGCCGATAGCAATGATCTTGAAAATCCTCGATTTGTCAGAATTACAGATATAGACGCAAACGGTAATCTTCGCGAGGACACCTTTCGCTCGCTCCCTCTAGATATTGCAAGGCAATATCTACTTAAAGAGGGCGATGTTTTATTAGCTAGAAGTGGAGCGACAGTCGGGAAAAGTTTTATTTATCAGCGTTCTTGGGGGCGTTGTTGTTTCGCTGGATACTTGATACGCGCTCGGCTCAATCCTGATGTTTGTGTGCCTAAATTTTTTTATGCCTGTTGCCAGTCAACGTTTTACTGGCAATACATCTCTGACACTCAGATTCAATCAACTATCCAAAACGTTAATGCGGAAAAATACGCAAATCTTTATTTGCCTTGCCCGCCCGTTGACGAACAGCTCACCATTGCACACCACCTCGACCAGCAAACCCAACACATCGACGCGCAGCTCGCCACGCTGGACGAGCAAGCACAGGTCTTGAAAGAGCTGCGCAAGGCCATCATCCACGAAGCGGTGACGGGGAAGATCGATTTGAGCGGAACTTGAACCGGAAGGAACCATATGAACACGCTACGCCTTTTTGCCGCCAAGGATTTTTCCATACCCGCCAGCACCTCCTGGTATCTCGCCGATCTGGGCGAATTTCGCGGCAAGCAGGAACTTTACACGCAGCAATCGCCGCAGCGACTCAAGACCCTGCGCGAACATGCGCTGATTGAAAGCGCGGTTTCTTCCAACCGTATTGAGGGGGTGTCTGTTGCGCCGTCGCGGGTGCGCGATGTGCTGGTGGCGGAAAAGCCCTTGTTTCGTGATCGCGATGAGGAGGAGGTGCGCGGTTATCGCGATGCGCTGAAACGCATACACGACGGCGCGGCGCGCTTTCCGCTGAGCGAGGCGACGATACGCGAGCTGCACCGGCTGGCACGCGGCCAGATTTGGGATGCAGGTCTATACAAGGAGAAAGACGGCGACATCATCGAGCGTTATGCCGACGGGCGCGAACGGGTGCGCTTTCGCCCTGTGTCTGCGCTGAATACGCCGGCTGCCATGGCAGAACTGGTGGCGGATTGGCAGCATTGCCTTGAAGATCGCTGGGTGCATCCGCTTATCGCCATGGCTGCGTTCAATCTAGATTTTTTGTGCATCCACCCCTTCCGCGATGGCAACGGGCGCGTGTCGCGGCTGACTCTTTTGCTGCAGTGCTATCAACTGGGCTATGAGGCGGGGCGCTACATCAGCCTTGAGCGCCTGATCGAGGAAAACAAGGAGCGCTATTACGAAACGCTGGAGCAAAGCTCGCAGGGATGGCATGAAGGCAAGCATGATCCCTGGCCTTACATCAACTATGTGCTGTCGATGCTGAAGCTGGCTTACCGCGAGTTTGCCGAGCGTGTGGGCGAAGTGAAAGCGCCGCGAGGTTCCAAAACGGATTTGGTATTGGCGGCAATCAAGCGCTTTACCGACGAGTTTACTGTGACGCAGTTGGAGCAGGCTTGCCCCGGCGTGAGCCGCGACATGATTCGGCGCGTATTGCGCGAGCAGCAAAGCGCAAAGCTGGTTGAATGCCAAGGCCGCGGGCCTGCGGCGCGGTGGAAAAAGAAAGGGTAATTACCTTTTGGTGGGGGTAATAATGAGGGCAATGAGGCGGCTGGGTGAGCGGAGTTGCATCATAGGGTATTTTTAAATTATTCAATATAATCAAGCACTTATAAATACACACCTCGCCCCTTACTCCTCCCGCCGGGCAACTTGCTTTAAGTGCGCCATCATCGTGCAAGGTAGTTGACGAACAAGTACAAACATAATCTGGCCGCATCGACGGGCCGCCAACAACAGGGTTACACCATGGCTTACGGCTTCAAGGAAAACGATTTTCAGCACGGGGTATTTCTGCCGTTCTTCTCCGCGCCTGAGCCTGCCGGTTTGAACTGGATGGAGGGCAAGCCCACCGACATCGACCGCGAGCGCTGGATGGTGCCCGCCGATTTGCTGGAATTTTTGAAGCATGGCTGCCCGCAGAATGCGGCGGCGTTCAAACAGGCGGTCAAGCCGTTTGATTCCGATCTGGCATTTTTGCATGAGTTGTGGGCGAATGTGCTGGCGCAAAAACTTCGCGACAGTGCCAACGCGGCGGTGGTGTTGCGCGATAATCTGGTGTTTCAGGGACAGACCTTTGTGCTGTGGAACGAGGCGCCGCGCGCCGGAGCGGACAAGTCGGCGCGGACATTGTTTGACAGCAACCGTTTGCGGGTGATTGCCGAGGCGACCTTCGAGCGGCATTTCCCGCTCACCAACAAGCGCATCAAACGCCGCCCCGACGTGGTGTTTTTCGTCAACGGATTGTATTTTTCCTATGCGGAGTTGAAGACGGCGCAGACCGGGCAAACTGCCGCCAGCAATGGGCGCAAGAAGATCGCCCACAACTGCATCGAGGCGGCAATCTGCGCGCTGAACGAGGCGCGCGAACGCTTTGCCGCACAGGGTGGCGCATGGCCCGGCTTCCGCAGCCGCAATTTGCAGGAGGCGGAACGGCATCGTGTGCGCCAGGAGATTTGCCTGTACGAGCGTGCCACGCATATCAGCAGCATTGATATGGGCAACCTGATGATCTTGAGCGACAGCGACTGGTTGCTGGGCGAGGTGGATGATGCGTTGCTGAAGGACAACCAGATTGCCCTGGGTTCAACCATTCCTGACAAGCTGATTGAGTGCTTCGCGCGTGCGCCGGAGATGCGCGACAAGACACCTTCGACGGCGGTGGCGGAGCATCTGGCTTCGATGTTTCATCCTGCGCACGGTGTCGATCGCGAGATTCATTTTTTCAATCAATTGCGCCCCAGCCGCACCACCAGCCAGGTGGAGATGTTGCGCCCGCGCCCGGCGCAGCGCGCCATGCTGTATCAAGCAATGTGCCGCGTGGATGCCTTGTATGCGAACGAGAATGTGCCCAAGATCAACGAGGCGGATATCCGCGCGCAACTGACCTTGGCCCTGCCCGACCTCGACCCCGCCAAGGCGAACGCCATCGTCAACGATACGCTGTTGCACCGCAACGGCGCTGAGGCGCACACGATCTTGCTGCAAGGCGCGGCCGGACTGGGCAAGACGAATGTGATGGTGTGGCTGGCGCAGGCCTTGTCGGATATGGTTGATCCGCGCAGCCCGGCATTGGCCGGTTTGTTTGATCTGTGCATTCTGCTGACCGACCGCACCGAGCTGCGCAAGAATGTGGCCTCGGAAGCGCAGCGCACCAAGGGGGTGAAGAACATCGTGGCAGAGGCGGAGACGTTTGCCGATTTGCGCGATGGTCTGGATGGCGGCGCGCGTGTGGTAGTGGTCAACATCCAGAAATTCCCTTCGATACAGAAACTGGCGGAACAGGATGCCAAGCTCAATGCGCTTCTGCTTTCCAAGCGCGTGGCTTTCATTATCGACGAGGTGCACCGCAGCCAGAACGGTGTGCTGCACGATGCGACGGTGGATATTTTCGATCAGTGGGGCAGCATCCGTCCGCAGGGCGCGAAACGCAATCTGATTATCGGCTTGACCGCGACGCCGCGTGATGAGGTGCTGGCGCGGTTCGGCGAATGGCGTTCGCCTTCCGCGCCGGGCGACAACATTCGCTGGGTGCCTTATTTCGCTTACACCATGGCGCAGGCGATCCGCGAAAAAATCATTCTCAACCCGATTCAGAACGTGCTGCGCTTTGACGATCATTTGATCTACAAGGCGACTGACACCATCCAGAAACTGCAGCAGGGGCACACGGTGCGTCAGCCGAGCGCGACGGAGATTTACCAGAACGCGGCGCGCCAGGAATTGATTGCCAAAAATGCGGCGCTGGTGTTCGCGGCCAAGACGGTGCGCGCCGTGCGCCCGCCCAATCGCGCGCTGGGTGAAGGCAAGGCAATGTTTGCTGCCGATTCGATCAAGGCGGCGATCAGCTACCAGAAGCTGTTGCGCTATGAGCTGGATGCGCTGGCAGATGATCCGCGTTTTGCCGAGTATGGCGACATACTCCGGGCTGCGCCGGTGCTGGTGCTGTTTACCGACAAGCAGGGCGAGGTGTCGTGCGCGTCGCTGAATGACGGAAAAAATCAGGATGCCATTCTGGATGAGTTTCGCCGCAAAGGCGAAGCCGCCAAGCCCGGTTTGCAAGTGTTCAATGCGCTGATTGTGGTGGTGGACAAGCTGCTGACCGGCTTCGACGAGCCGACGCTGCACACGCTGTTTCTGGATCGCGGCATGGATGATGTGCTGCTGTTCCAGAGCGCGTGCCGCGTAGATCGTGTGTGCAAGTACAAGAACGATTGCCTGATCGTGGATTTTTCGCACGAGGGGGTTGTGTCGAAGAATCTGCCGAAGGTGTTCAGGAAGTACGGCGGCATTACCGTGTCCGAGCTGGATGCAATGACGCTGCGCGACAAGATGGACGCAGCCTTTAACGAATTTTTTCGCGATAAGGATTTGTCCGCGCACTGGAAAACGTGGAAGGCCACACGCGGCGCAGGCAAGGCTTCGCAGGGGGCGAAAGACCTGTCGGATTTTCTGGATACGCTGGTCACTTCCGAAGAGGGGCTGCTGCGTGCCGCGCTATTGCGCAAACTCGGCACGGCCTGGCTATCCAGCAGGGAGCGGCTGCGCATCATCCTCGATTTCGACAAGCCGGAATTGCAGAAGCACAATGATCCGATGCGCATTGAATTTGCCGAGCAGGTGGTGCGGCATCTGGCAGCCAAAACCAAGGAGGTGGATAACACAGTTGCCGCCGTGTTCGATGTGGATCTGGTAGAGGAAACCGAAGGCTGGGGCCTGGACGAGTTGCCCACAGCCGAGGAGAAAAAGAACAGCAAAACGCCGGCACCGCCCGGCACGCCACAGTCGGCACTGGCGCTGGCTGAATCGCTGGATGCAATTACGCTGCTGGCGGCCTTGAGTCTGACCGAACAGCAGAAATTGGAGCTGATAGAAAAGCTGAAATCATTCTTGCTGGTGCTGTTCGGTGTAATCGATGCCGTGGGCAAGAATGTGAATCAGGATGTGCATCGCAAAATGGTGATATCAATGCACACGACCGGCACAGATTTTGCATGGGAAGAACGCTATACGATGTTCAAGAGCCTGCTGGATACTGCGACGCTGAATCCAAAAATTTATATGCACGCCAATCGCAAGGCTTTCATGGAGCCGTTGCTTAAACGATCCGAGCTGGTGATGGCGGATTATGAGGAATGGATTGTGACGGGCGGGACATCGATTGTATTGAGCACGCCAAGTACTGCATAAATAAAAGGTGAGTTCATATTGCAGACAAACTGCGATAGTAAGCTTAACGTGAAACAGCAAAGCAACCCCCCTACCCCTTTGCAAAGTTGGAATGCAGGCTGCATATATAACAGCATTGGAGAAACACCATGTTTTGGCCCACCTTTTGGGTGTAAAAGGGGGTGTGGGGAATTTAGCACATTGCTTTATTCTGTTGACCGCATCCCCGAATTGTCCAAAAATACAGCACAGTCACTCCATGCTGTACACCCACCTCCACGAGGTCGATGCGCGCACCAAGCTGCTGATCACCCTGTCGGGCGGCAAGCCGGATGACTACAACGACGGCTACCGCGGCAAATACGGCATCGAGGACACGCGCAAGGCGCTGGTTGAGGCCAGGCGCAGCGGCATCCACCCCTTCTGCATCACCATCAACACGCAGGACCGCGACTATCTGCCGCATATGTATGGCGCGGCCAATTATGTGGTGGTGGACGAGGTGGGCAAGCTGCCTTTAAAAGTTGCGAATATTTACCGCCGGCTGACGGTTTAAGTACCTGTTTTTACTGAAAACAGCGCCCTGCAACACAGCAAATGGGCTGCTTCGAACAGGCTTCTGGAGTAAACTGGGCGCCGTTCAAACCCCTGCTTCCATACACTCCCCAATCCTATGAAGATGACCATCAACAATCCTTCCGGTTATCTGATCAATCGCCCTTCAGCTCTCGCCGCACTGTTATGCCTTGTTTTGCCGGCGCTACCGGCTTCTGCAGAAACGATAGAAGCCAAGCTGCCCAGCGGCATCACGGTTTCAGCCAATTTCCACACCGGCCGCCCGTCACAGCCCGCGGTGGTATTGCTGCATGGCTTTCTGCAGACCCATCATTCCCAGCCGATGAACTCGCTCGCGGGCAATTTGTCTTCCAAAGGCTTTTCGACGCTGAGCCCGACCCTCTCATTGGGTATCAATCTACGCAACCAGAGCATGCCGTGCGAAGCCGTGCACACACACACGATGGCACAAGATATCGCGGAGCTTGATTACTGGGTAAACTGGCTCGGCAACAAAGGCTACCGCGACATCGTGCTGATCGGCTTCAGCAGCATGGGTAACAACGGAATTATTGTGTATAACGCGCAGGGAGCCCACCCTGCCATCAGCAAGGCGATTCTGATCAGCCCCAATTCGTCATACCATGACAAGGCAGAGCGGCAGAAAGTTCGCAGCATGATGGAGACGCAGCCCAATACCTACGCGAAAAAACCCATGCAACTGAGCCTCGGCTACTGCAGAAAGAATTTTACGGCGACAGCAGGCAGCTACCTGTCCTATGCGCAATACGATGAGAATAAAATTCTGGAGTTGCTGAGGAATACTGCCGTTCCCACCGAAATTATTTTTGGCTCGGCCGATACCATCCTGCCCGCAAACTGGGTAGCGCATGTCAAGGCAACAAATATCAAAGTCAGCATCATCGACAAGGCCAATCATTTTTTTGACGGAAGTCATGAGTTTGAGCTGGCTGAAGAAGTAGAAGCTGCATTATCCAATCTTCACGCCAAATAATAGCTATGACCCGCATTTCACAAAAGCTGAAGAACCTGTGGCCTTTCACGATCAAGTTCTACGCCATTAGCTTCATCATCCTCATGTCGCTGATATTCGGCTTGCTCGGCTGGGGCATGCAGTACAAGCTGGATACAATTCGCAATGAGGCGCTTGAAAGCAACAACCAGGCGGCCGCTGCGGAAATTGGCTATGTCATCAGCCACATCACCGATGCCGTCAGGGTGAGAGCCCAGGCTATCGCCGGTCAGGACGAGACTCACCAGCAGCTGTTTGATCCGGTTTATTACTATTACTGGCGCGACAACCGCATCCTCGGCAACGGCGCATTGCCGCACTTCCTGCCCGCAGTCGAACTCTATAACCAGCAGGGGAATGCGCTGGCAGAGCGCACCACCGGCGACATGCCGAAACTGCTGTCGCGGCAGGATCTCGGCAACTTCGTTACACGCCAGGGCGGGCATGATTTTCTGTATCTGTTTTATCCCGTGTCAGCGGTTCACGGCAATACCAGTCCGATTCGCGGCTATATCGGCTTCAAGCTCGACCTGCTGGAGGCCTTGAGAAATGAGCAGCGCTTTAACTATGTCGATATCGACAGCCTGGAAATCAAGCTGAAAGAGAACGAGCGTGTGCCGCTGGATCAGATATTGCCCCATCTGGAATTTTCGCTGGTACCCAACACGGAGAACATGGCGCTTACCGCATCGATCGAGCGTTTCCAGCGGCAAATTCTGTTCAGCATGCTGGTGCTGTATTTCCTGTTTTATCTGATGCTGTCTTCCGTGCTGTCCGCACCGCTGCGCCGCCTGTCGTTGCATATCGATGCGCTGCGCAAGGGGCAAGGCGGGCTGCTGTCGCAGAGCTACACGCGCAGCCTGCCGGTGGCCGAGCTGGAGAAAATGCGTACCTCGCTTAACGATTATCAAAGCAAGCTGGAAGAAATGCACCTCAACCTGAGCGAGAAGAATGACGAGCTGTGGCAACTCGCGCATCATGATCCGCTCACCGGCATTTATAACCGGCGCGGCTTCGAGGAGGACTGGAAACACATGCTGTCGGTGTCAGCCGGCCATCGTCTGGGCGTGGCATTACTGCTGTTTGACTGCGATCATTTCAAGGCTATCAACGATACCTACGGCCACCCCACCGGCGACCAGGTGATCCAGGCCATCACCCAGACATTGCAAAATACCCTGCGTCACGGCGACAGGCTATACCGCATCGGCGGCGATGAATTTGCAACGCTGTTCCTCGATATCGATGCCGTCCTTGCACTGCACACGGCAGAGCGCTGCATCGAAGCCGTGAGCCAGTATGATTTCACGCTGCTGGGCATCAAGGAACCGGTGCGTATCAGTGCCGGCATGGCCTATGCGACCGGCATCGATGTCGAGATGCTGACCAGCCTGCCGAAACAGGCCGATGTCGCGATGTACCACGCCAAACGCCCCGGCAAAAGCAAAATTGCGGTGTACGATCCCAGCATGTCAGACAATGCCAGCATACTTTTCTCCAGCAAAATCAATAGCATAATCTTCAGCCTGATGGAGGGTGCCGACTTGATCGAAATGCACTACCAGCCCATCGCCAATCTGGGCAGCGGCAAGGTCGACTATTATGAAGCCCTGCTGCGCGTCCATGATGGCGACAACCTGATCATGCCTTCCACCATTTTCCCCATCATTGAGGAGCGCCGCATTGAAGCGGAATTCGATGTAATCATCCTCGGACAAATTGCCAGGGACATCGAATCGGGAAAAATTCCCGAAGGCACCGGTATCTCCTTCAATGTATCCGGCCCCGGGCTGATTGATCCTGTGGTGCTGGAAAAGATCAAAGGCCTTGCAATTCATCTCAGGCGCTACAAACTTATCATCGAAGTGACAGAGACTGCGCTGATTACCCAGCTGCATTTGGCCTCCAGCATTCTCAACCAGCTTCGGCAACAGGGTTTCCTGATCGCGCTGGACGATTTTGGCAGCGGCTATTCCTCGCTCAGCTATCTCGCCAATATGCCGGTGGACTGTGTCAAGTTTGACATTTCCCTGATCCGGCAACTGTTCGAAGGCAGCAGGCAAAGCGTCATCATCGAGAACCTCGCCGCCATGGTGATTAAAGCGGGCTACACGCTGGTAGCCGAAGGGGTGGAGACTGAAGATATATTGAAAAAAATTGCACAGATGGGCTTTACGAGTGGGCAGGGCTTCCTGTTTGGTCGACCCGACAAAGCCTGCCGTGAAGCCGCAACAGTCGCTTTTTTCGATCACATTGGTTAATACTAACTGACTCGCTATGCTCGAATTTACGGAATACAGCAAAATATTTATCAGCCTGTTCGCGATTCTGGATCCGATCGGGATTATTCCTGTCATCATCCTGTTCACGGCCGGGATGACAGCCGCTCAGCGCAGCCGTACAGGCCGCCTGGCATCGCTGACCGTGTTTTTCATCTTGCTCACGGCGCTGCTGGTGGGCGAGGCTGTGCTTGCATTTTTCGGCATCAGCATTAACTCGTTTCGCCTGGCGGGCGGCATTTTGCTGATGATCATGGCGCTGAAAATGCTGAATGGCAACATCAACCAGCTGGCGCCGGAAACGCAGGGGCTCTCCGCGGACGATTCAAGGTCGGTGTTGGCCATCGTGCCATTATCCACACCGCTGCTGGCAGGGCCCGGCTCTATCAGCACCGTCATTCTGGATGCGCACAAGGCGGGGGAAATCGCGCACTACTTAAGCATGACCCTGATTCTCGCTTTGCTCAGCCTCAGCGTCTGGCTGACCTTTTTGGCTGCACCCTGGGTAGAACGGCGCATGGGAACCCTGGGTATCGATGTCTTTACCCGGCTAATGGGTCTCATACTGGCCGCAATTGCCGTAGAATTCATAGCCGGCGGGATGCGCGGCCTGTTTCCGGCACTCGGCTAAGCCCGGGCTAGATCAACCGGCACCAAATGTCGGGGCGAGGACGTCCGCGCTCCCGTCAAGATTGCATTTTTACTCACAACTGCTTATAAAATTCATGGAAAAAATTCGTCTCTCGAAACTCATGTCCGAACAGGGCTTTTGCTCGCGCCGCGAGGCCGATGTGTACATCGAGCGCGGCTGGGTGCTGGTGGACGGTGAGCCGGTCAACGAGCTGGGGATGAAGGTTTTTCCCACACAGAAAATCACGCTCAATCGCGCGGCCACAGAGCAGCAGCAAACCCAGGTGACGATCTTGTTGAACAAGCCGATCGCCTACGTTTCCGGCCAGGCCGAGGACGGTTACCAGCCCGCCATCACCTTGGTCAATGCCGCTTCACGCTGGTCGGGTGATAGATACCCGTTGCGCTTCCATCCGGGCCACCTGAAAGGCATCGCGCCTGCAGGCCGCCTGGATATCGATTCACAGGGCTTGCTGGTGTTCACCCAGGATGGCCGCGTGGCAAAACAGCTGGTCGGCGAAAACTCGGAAATCGACAAGGAATACCTGGTGCGCGTGACCGGCAAGATGACAGGCAACGGCCTTAACATGCTGTGCCATGGCCTGTCTCTGGATGGGCAGAAGCTCAAGCCGGCCAAGGTGAGCTGGCAAAACGAGGACCAGTTGCGTTTCATTCTGCGCGAAGGCAAGAAACGGCAGATACGCCGCATGTGCGAACTGGTCGGGCTGAAAGTGACCGGTTTAAAGCGCGTCAGGATAGGCAGGGTCAAGCTGGGTGAATTGCCGGTTGGGCAGTGGCGCTATCTGCGCGATGACGAGCAGTTTTAGTAACATCCAGGCAGGGTTGAGCACAGCAAAACCCATGGCGTTTATGCCCTAGGGAGCACCCTGCGATCCCGGCAGCATTACTCTTCTGAGTCTACTTCCTCTGGCTTGTGCTCCACCAGCAGCGAATACAGCCGCCTGCTATCCACCCGCAGCACGGTAAATATCATGTTTTCAATGGTGATACGCTCGCCGCGTTTGGGAAGTTTGCCGGCAGCTTTAAGCACCAGCCCGCCCACGGTATCGTACTCTTCATCGCTGAAATCGCTCCCCAGGGCGGTGTTGAAATCTTCGATCTCGGTCGCTGCCTTGATGCGCCAGGTGTCCTTGCCAACCGAAATGATATTGTCCTCATCCTCGTCAAAGTCATACTCGTCCTCGATCTCGCCGACGATTTGCTCAAGCACATCCTCGATTGTCACCATGCCGCACACGCCGCCGTACTCATCCACCACCAGCGCGATGTGGTTGCGGTTGCTGCGGAAGTCTCGCAGCAATACATTAAGGCGTTTGGATTCGGGCACGAATACTGCGGGGCGCAGCATGTCACGCACTTCGAATTCCTCACCCGCGTAATATCGCAGCAAATCTTTGGCGAGCAGAATGCCGATGATATTGTCCTTGTTGCCGTCGATGACGGGGAAACGCGAATGCGCAGTCTCGATGACAAAGGGAATGAATTGTTCCGGGGGTTCGCTGATGTCGATGACATCCATTTGCGCGCGCGGCAGCATGATTTCGCGCACCTGCCGCTCCGATACCTGAATCACCCCTTCCATCATGGCCAGGGCTTCGGCATCCAGCAGGTTGCGTTCGTACGCGGAATGCAACAGGGTAATGAGTTGTTCCCGGTCTTCGGGTTCACGCAGCAGCAGCGCGGAAAGTCGCTCTAGCAAGCTGGGTTTGTTACTGTCTGGGGCGTCCATCTCTACTTTTATTTGATAACTTCGTAAGGCGGAGGATACCCTAATTTTACCATCAGCGCAGTTTCCAGCGCTTCCATCCTGACTGCATCCGCCTCGTTCTCGTGGTCATAGCCCTGCAAATGCAACACGCCGTGCACGGTCAGATGCGCGTAGTGTGCAAGAGCCGGCTTGCTCTGCTCTGCTGCTTCCCGCTCTACCACCGGCGCGCAAAATACGATGTCGCCTGACAGGGGATCGGTATCGTCATAGACAAAGGTCAGCACATTGGTCGCATAATCCTTGCCGCGATAATCGTGGTTCAGCTGGCGCGCCTCGCTTTCATCCACCACGCGCAGGGTGCATTGCAAATCCCGCTGCAAGGCGGCCTTCACCCAACGGCGGAATTGCTGCCGCGTCGGCAGCGATCCGGACAGGCTTGCATATTGCACAGCAAGAGAAAGTTTATGCGGCTGGCTCATGAAAAAAATTAGGATGCACCAAGCGGTTGTGAAAGGATAGGTGTAACTTCAACCCGTTGCGGCGTTTTCGCGGAATGCGACGCGGCATAAAGAAAATGGCTAGCCATCAGGCTAACCATTCGTATTGGTGGTGATAGGTGGATTTGAACCACCGACCTCAGCGTTATGAGTGCTGCGCTCTAACCACCTGAGCTATATCACCCAAAATTTGTGATGCAAATTTTTTGACTACCCCAAACGGAGTGAGGATTTTTGCCCCACGCCTTAAGGAGGCAGCATTCTCCTGATTTAAGCCGCGTCTGTCAATCGCCTATCGACATCGACCGTTGCGCCACGCGCATTATTTATTGCATGCGACAGTCTTCAACTCACTGTATGCAAATTCTTTTTGCAGCGTGGACAGGTGTGCGACAGCCTCAGCGTCGAGATTCCTGAGTTGATACACGGTAAATTTGAGTTTACGTTTGCGTTCTCCCACCATCGCCGTGCGCACGCCTTTTTTCTGCAGACTGGCCAGAAAGTTTCTTGCAGCCTCGCTGGTTTTGAACACGCCCAATGAAATCACGTTAACCAATTTGGGCGGCTCATGCACCACGTAGAATTCTTTCACGCCCAGCGCCTTGATTTGTGCAACTTTCCGGTTGACTGCGGCCTTATTTTTAAGCGGCGGCATATAAACCCAGTAGCCGCTGGCGTATTCAACCGTGCGGTGCGTCAGGTGGTCGCCCAATTTCAGTGTCGCAAGCGAATTCGCCGAATGCGTCAGGTCAGCGCCGGAAAATTCACCCCATTCCATACAGGCCCTGGCTGCTGTTTTAGCTTGCGCTGCGGGGACGATTGCAGGCACGCGGGCAAGTACTGGAGCCGGCAAAGGTGGCGGTATCACTGGCAGTGCAAAGACAATTTTCTTTGCCGGAGCCGATACGGGCAATGGTGCTGAAGCCGCCGGCGGCACAGGCACGTTGGCCGCTACCGGTGCGGATGCCGGCACCACAGGTGCTGGGCTGGCAACGCCCGGCTGCGCCGGAAGCGCAGCGGATGCCGGCATCTGCCTGGCCGCCGGTTTATCCAGCAGCCTGATCTTTTCAGGGTTCAGCTCTGCAAGAGTCTGTCCATTTTTAGTGGCCTCTGTCAGCACTTCGCCCCACTGCATCAGCGCAAACAGCAATATGCTCAGCAAGAGCAAAAAACCGAATAACCACTTCATCGCGCCACCGTTTCTTTATCTGTCATTGTCGAACATTCCTGGCCTATGATCTGCATACCCTGCAATACAAGATTATCCACTTGCTCAGCCGCCAAGCCGAGGTGCGGCAACAGGCTGGCTGCAGCCCCCCCGCTTACCATGCAGCGCGCTCCGTTGTGTGCGGCCAGCAAGGCGTATTGGTGCTGAATTGCACCGATACTCGCCCGTATCACCCCGCTCGCGATTGCGTCCGCCGTAGTGCGCGGGAAATCGCGCAATTCGCCCTGCGCCAGTCCCAGCTGGGCGGTGTTGTGCAGCAGGCTGCGGCGCATTAATTCCATACCCGGCAGAATCAAGCCACCGAGAAACTCTCCCGTTGCAGACAGCGCATCCACCGTGGTCGCGGTGCCACAATTCACCACCAGGCAGGCTCCCTGTACGCGGTGCCACGCGGCAATCAGCGCGGCCCAGCGGTCACTGCCCAGCTGCGCGGGGTGTGCATAGGAATTACGCACCCCGCACTGCACGGCTTGCGCCACGATCAACCGCATGGAGCATGGCCAGGCCTTGCACAGTTCACCCAGCCTGTGTTCCAGTGCAGCCCCCGCCACATTGGAAACCAGGATTTTCTGTGGTGCCTCCAGCGCGGCGAGGGTGAGACGCAGTTGCTGCCAGGCCGCATCATCCATATTGTCGAGCACACCCTGTTGTAACCATCTGCCGTTTTCTATCCATGCCCATTTACAGCGGCTATTGCCCGCATCAAACAGCAGCATTGTCATCCCGGCTCCTCAGGCTGATTTCGCCCGCATGAAATATACGCATTTCTGTCTCTCCACCCGCTGCAGATTCAACCTCCGCCAACAGGGCGCCATCCGGATTGACGCCGCGCACTATGCCCAGAATTTTTTTCCCGTCCGGCAGCAATAATTGCACAGGTTTATCCTGGAATAAATGGTTATTTTCCCACTCTTCGCGCAAGCCGGCAAAGCCCGCTTTGGAAAATTCGCGCAGCACCCCGGCCAATTCGCGCAACAGTATAGCCAATAACAGGTTTCGCTGCGGCAGCGTGGCCGCTAGCCGCGACAAATCGCTCACTGGCTGATCGATGCGCTGCAACACTTCATGCGGCAGCGTGAGATTCATGCCGATGCCGATGACCACAGCACTCGGCCCCAGCATATCGCCCTGTGCCTCGATCAATATGCCGGCAATTTTACCGCCGGCTCCCAGCACATCGTTGGGCCATTTCAACGCGGCTCCGCTTACCCCCAATGCGTTGAGTGCTCGCATCATGGCCACACCCGTGGCGAGACTCAGGCCGGACAGGCCTGCAAGGCCGCAGTCAAATCGCCACAACAGGGAAAAAGTCAGGGCATTGCCCAAACCAGAATGCCATGGCCGCCCCAGCCTGCCGCGTCCGCCGCTTTGCCACTCCACCGCCAGCACGCTGCCATTGGGCGCGCCCTGGGCTGCGCGCTGCAACAACAGGGTATTGCTTGAGGGCGCGCTATCCAGAATCTCTATGTGAAAATCACCCGCTGCTGCAGCGAGATGCTTGCTCACCTGAGCCGCATCCAGCCACTGTGGCGGATTAGTCAGGCAATAGCCCCGTCCGCGCACGCTATACAGATTCAAGCCATATTGTTCTATGCCGTGCAAGGCATTATTGACGCTGGCGCGTGTCACCCCCAGACTATGGGCCAACACCTCGCCGGAATGAAACTCCCCGTCCGCCAGCAGCCGCAACAAAGCAAAGGTGAGCGGTTTGGGTGCTGCCATGTTTGTCGCTGCCATGTCACTCATTACAGCGGATCATCAGATGCCGGCTCTGCCGGCATGCCAAGAAATTCCATCAACTCTTCCTTGCGATTCATCGCATCCTGATAGCCAAGATCGATCAATGCGCGGCAAAATTCTTTTTCGAAAAGCAGATAACTGACCAGATTCGACGTGTTGCGCCGCATTGCGCCGACACTGCCAAGCAGCAGGCGTATTGCCCATGGCAGCTGCCCGGCGTACCGTCCGGCGAGCTTTTCAATCGACTGGCTGGGCGAAATCAGCAGCACATCGACATGGCTCATATTCATGTGCTGGCGCAGCTCGTCCGGCACCAGATCGATAGTCTTGTTGATGCGCTTCAGACGCTCCATATCCACCTCCAGACTGTCGAGGAAGATACTGTCCAGCGCATGGCCTGCAATTTTCGCCAGCGATGGATAGTCATCCACCTTTGCGCGGCTGGGCTGCTTCTCATCGCTCTGTCCCGTGCCTATCACCAGTACGCGAACCGCGCCCAGGTGCAGTGCGGGACTGATGGGCGCAATCTGGCGCATGGAGCCATCGCCAAAATATTCGCGGTTGATACGCACAGCAGGAAAAATAAATGGAATAGCCGACGACGCCAGGATATGCATGGCCTCAATATTGGTTGCCACACCCAGTCGTCGCGCACGCTGCCACGGCAGCACGCCTGGTGCGCTCTGAAAAAAATTCACCGATTGCCCGGTGCCGTAACCCGACGCGGAAATACTCAGCGCGTGCAGCACGCCCAGATCGATATTCTCCTGTATTTTCTCGCTCGGCATTGCTCGCTCCAGCAGCTCGGCCAACGGCGAACTGTCCAGCAGCGACACATGGTTCAGCTTATTGATGCCAAAGCCGTTCAGGATCAAGCCTGACAGCCAGCGTACCGTGTTGTTGAACACGCCGAGCGGATCAGCGCGATAAATATCGTGCGCCGTAAAATTCTTCCACATTTTTTCCAAATATTGCGCGCCCAAGCGGAAGCTTTGTGCATAAACCGCCAAAGTCACGGCATTAAATGCGCCTGCCGAAGTGCCGCAGATAACAGGAAATGGATTCTGCGTACGGCGTGGCAGCATCTCTGCAATCGCCTTCAGCACCCCCACCTGGTAGGCAGCGCGCGCGCCGCCACCGGTCAATATCAAACCTGCCTTTTGCGGCACATCCATCAACTTACTCCGACACGAAATTATTGATCGCCTGTGCCAAGCGCTGCATGCACGCTTTCGAGTGCTTCCTTCAAGGACTCTTCAGGCAGCTCATTGACCAGCCGTGATAGCATTTCCGCCGCTTCAGCAGCCTCCGCCGGCATGTCGCGACCGTCGGTATTGGCCATCAGCACCGATGCGGCGCCCACCACTTTCAACAAGCTTCTGCGCTCCGCCATCAGCATTTCCAGTTCTTCGCGCAGCATTGCGACTTCCTGTTTATTCAATTTGTCCGGCATGTGGATTCCTTTTTAATAAATAATCTAAGGATACGCTGATTAAACCGCCATTCCCGCGAAGGCGGTGATCCAGCTCTTTTGTTTGACTGGGTTCCCGCCTTCGCGGGAATGACGGACTTAATCAATGTTTCCCTAATGAGTTTTTACACCCGCAACCGCAAGTGCACTCATATTAACAATGCGCCGCACAGTCGCGGTGGGTGTCAATATATGGATGGATTTTGCCGCCCCCAGCAAAACTGGGCCGATAGTGATGCCGTCGCCGGCGATCATTTTAAGCAAATTAAAGGCAATATTCGCCGCATCCAGGTTGGGCATGATGAGCAGGTTGGCCTCGCCTTTCAAGCGCGAATTGGGGAATACCTGCAAGCGCAGGCTCTCTGAAATGGCGGCGTCGCCGTGCATTTCACCTTCCATTTCCAGCGTGGGGGCCATCTGCTCCAGCAACTCCCGCGCCCGCTTCATCTTGCTTGCAGACTCATTGGCGAAACTGCCAAAACTGGAGTGCGACAACAATGCCAGCTTGGGCACGATACCAAAGCGCCGCACCTCTTCCGCAGCTAGTATCGCCATATCGGCCACCTGCTCGGCTGTCGGATCAAGATTGATGTGAGTGTCGCAGATGAACAGCGTGCGATTCGGCAGCAGCAGGATATTCATCGCTGCAAATACACTGGCGCCGGGGCGCAGGCCGATCACATCCCTGATATAGGGCAGATGCTCAAGCGGCTGCGCAAAAGTGCCGCACAGCATGCAGTCCGCCTCGCCCATATGAATGAACATGGCGCCTATCAGTGCGCCGCTGCGGCGCATTTCACGCTTGGCATGCTCGGGCGTGACACCATTGCGCTGCATGATGCGGTGATATTCCATCCAGTAATCACGATAACGCGGGTCGTTTTCCGGATTCACCAGTTCAAAATGTTCGCCGATGCGAATGCGCAATCCCAGTTTCCTGATACGGCTTTCCACCACTGCCGGGCGTCCAATCAGAATGGGGAAAGCCACCTTGTCATCCACCACCATCTGCACTGCCTGCAGCACGCGTTCATCTTCACCTTCGGCATATACCAGACGCTTTGGATGTTTCTTCGCCAGATCATGAACCGGTTTCATCAACAAACCCGACTGATTGACGAAATGCGATATCTGTTCGCGATAGTCATCCATATCCGCAATCGGCCGCGTTGCCACACCGCTGTCCATAGCCGCTTGTGCCACAGCAGGCGCAATCAGTGTGATCAGGCGTGGGTCAAACGGTTTGGGGATTAGATATTCAGCACCGAAACCCGGGCTAGCTTCACCATAGACCGCCGCCACCGCATCGCTCGGCTCGGCCTCTGCCAGTGCGGCAATGGCGTAAACCGCCGCACGCTTCATCTCCTCATTGATCGTCGTCGCCCCCACATCCAGTGCGCCACGGAACATATAGGGGAAGCACAGCGCATTATTCACCTGATTCGGATAGTCCGAACGTCCCGTGGCCAGAATCGCATCCGGCCTGACCGCCTTGGCCTGCTCCGGCAGAATTTCCGGTGTCGGATTGGCCAGTGCAAAAATCAGCGGACGCTGCGCCATTTTTTTCACCATTTCGGGGTGCAAGACGCCGCCTGCAGACAGCCCCAGAAACACATCTGCATCAGCAATAACGTCGGCCAGCGTGCGCGCACTCGTCGCCACTGCATAGCGTGCCTTGTTGTCGTCCATTTCCTCGGTGCGGCCCTGATACACCACGCCCTTGATATCCGTGACGATGATGTTCTGCATGCGCACGCCAAGACAAACCAGCATATCCAGACAGGCCAGTGCTGCCGCACCCGCGCCGGACACCACCAGTTTCACCTGATCGATTCTTTTCTCCACCACCTTGAGGCCGTTCAGCAGCGCCGCGCCGACGATAATCGCCGTGCCATGCTGGTCGTCATGAAACACCGGGATGCACATGCGCTCGCGCAGCTTGCGCTCTATGTAGAAACACTCGGGAGCCTTGATGTCTTCCAGATTGATGCCGCCAAAGGTAGGCTCCAGCGCGGCGATGATATCGACCAGCTTGTCCGGATCGCGTTCATCAATTTCCAGATCAAACACGTCGATCCCGGCGAACTTCTTGAACAGCACGCCCTTGCCTTCCATCACCGGCTTGGCCGCCAGCGGGCCGATTGCGCCCAGCCCCAGCACTGCAGTGCCATTGGTAATCACCGCCACCAGATTGCCGCGTGCCGTGAGATTGCGTGCCTCGCCAGGATTGGCCACAATCGCATCGCACGCTGCAGCCACTCCGGGAGAATAGGCCAGCGCCAGATCGCGCTGGGTCTGCATCGGCTTGCTGGCCACAACGGAAATCTTGCCCGCAGGACTAATGCGGTGGTATTGCAGTGCATCTTCGCGCAATTGCTTATCCATACAAATACCTCACGCAAGTAATTGGCTTCGATTATAACCCAGCCCGCAGCCCCTCCGATGGCGTCATTTTCTGCTGCTGGTTGGACACTCACCGGTTCAAAAAAAAATCAAAATTCAGCTGAAAGCCCCATGTATTTAGCGGTATGCCGCTGACCGTGTGTGCTTTGAGTTGCACTGCTTCATTAAGTATTTATCAGCTGATCGATTCCCACATTTTCTGCAGCCGCTTCACCGACACGATCACCGGCGTCTTCAGCTCCTGCGCAAACAGCGACACACGCAATTCCTGCAGCATCCAGCCGAACTCTTCCACCCTGCTGTCGACGTTTCCCTGCTGCGCCGTCAGTTTGCGCTGCCATGCCTGCTGCAAGGCCTGCATTTGCGCAAACTGGCGCGCATCGCGGGCGGGGTCGGCGCGCAGTTTTTCCAGGCGCACATTCATCGCCTTCAGATAACGCGGCAAGTGCTGCAGGCGTTCATAAGGGGTACGCGCGATAAATTCCTTGTGCAGCAGCCACTCGCACTGCGCCTTGATGTCCTGGGTGGCCACGCCATGCGCCTTGAATCCGGGCAGGCTTTTTTGCAGCGCGTGATACTCCTGCAACACACTAGCCACCAGGCGCGCGATCTCCTGCGCCACCAGATTCAAGCGGCTTTTCGCGTCCTTGCAGCGCGCGGCAAATTCCTTTTCCGTCGCTGGCAGCGGGTCGCCGAGGCAGCTGCGGTCAAAGGTCAGCGCGAAGATCTGGCGTTGCAGGTCCTGTGCGCTGCCGAAGGGCAAAAATTGCATCGCCATGTTCTGCCCGTATTCCTTGCCGGAGAGTAAATTTTTCTCGAGAAACTTCACCTGCTCCTTCAGCGCCAGCATAAACAGGCGGCGCAAGCCCAGGCGGTGCGCGGCCTGGGCCGCTTCACGCGTATCGAAGGCCTGCAGCACCACGGCATCCTTGTCGTCCACCAGCGCATTGAACAGCGTAATGGTCTGGCCCGCACGGCTAATTTCCGTGGTCTCCTTGAAATCACCCAGCGTCCATTCGGTGATGCGCACCTTCTCGGCTACCGGCACTCCGGTCGGCGCAATCGCTACCACGGCCGGCCCCTGCTTTGGTGCCAGCTCGGCACGCAGCTGTGCAAAATTACGCGACACGCCCAGCTGCCGCCCATGCTCGTCCATCACCACAAAGTTCATCAGCAGATGTATGGGCAGCTGTTCGATGCGAAAGGCATCCAGCGGCACATCGAGCTGTTTCTGTGCGCGTATATATTTCGACAGCGCCAGCAGCAGGCCGGTATCCGACGGCTTGATTTCCTCGCAGAATTTCGCTGCGAACTCCGGCACCGGCACGCAGTTGCGGCGGATCTTCTGCGGCAGCGTTTTCAGCAGCTGCGCCACTTTCTCCGCCAGCAGTCCCGGCACCAGATATTCGCAGCGCGCCGCCGACACCTGGTTGATCAGTGCCAGCGGCACCGTCAGCGTGACGCCGTCATCGCTCTTGCCCGGCGCGAAGTTGTAGCCCAGCGCATAGCTCACATTGTTCATCACCAGCTGCGGCGGGAACTGGTCGGTGGTGATGCCGGCCGCCTCATGCCGCATCAGGTCGTCGCGCTGCAGATACAGCAGCTTCGGCGAGTCTTTTTCTGCCTCCTTGCGCCACGCCTCGAACGCCGCGCCGTTGTGTATCTCGGCAGGAATGCGGCTGTCATAGAACGCATAGATCAGCTCGTCGTCCACCAGCACATCGGGGCGGCGCGACTTGTGCTCCAGCGCCTCGATGTCGTGGATCAGTTTCTGGTTGTGCGCAAAGAACGGCGCCATGGTGTTGAACTCGCCTTCCACCAGCGCCTGGCGGATAAACACCTTGCGCGACTCCTCGACATTCATCGGCCCGTAATGCACGCGCTTCTTCGGATTGAGCAGAATGCCAAACAGCGTGCTGCGCTCGAACGCCGCCACCTGCGCGGCTTTCTTCTCCCAGTGCGGATCGTAGTAATGGCGCTTGATCAGATGCGCGGCGACTTCCTCCAGCCACTGCGGCTCGATGCGCGCCACCGTGCGCGCATACAGCTTGGTGGTCTCCACAATCTCGGCGGCGACGATCCATTTCGCGCCTTTCTTCGCCAGCACCGAATTGGGCGCGATAAAAAACTTGATCTCGCGCGGGCCGAGATAATAGGGCTCGCGCTCCACCCCCTTGCAGCCGATATTGCCGAGCAGGCCGGTGAGCAGCGCCTTGTGGATTGCATCATAGCTGGCGGGCAGCTCGTTCAGGCGCATGCCCATTTCCACCACCTGCGCATGCAGCTGCTGGTACAACTCGTGCCATTCGCGCAAACGCAGCGGCGACAGAAAATGATCGCGGCATTCAGCCGCCCACAGGCGATTGCTTTTCTTGTGCTTGATCGCCTCCTGAAACCAGTTCCACAATTTCACATACGCCAGAAAATCCGAACTCTCATCGTTAAATCTCTTGTGCGCGGCATCGGCCGCTTCGCGTCGCTCTGCCGGGCGGTCGCGCGGGTCCTGCAGCGACAGGGCGCTGGCGATCACCAGTATCTCCTGCAAACACTGTTGCTGCCGGCCGGCCAGCAGCAGCCGCGCAATCTTCGGATCGAGCGGGAACTTGGCCAGCTCCTTGCCGAGCGGGGTCAGTTGTCGTGTTTCGTTGATCGCACCCAGTTCGGCCAGCAGCTGGTAGCCGTCTGAAATTGCGCGCGACCCGGGCGCCTCGATGAAGGGGAATTTTTCGACTTCGCCGAGGCGCAACGCGCTCATGCGCAAAATGACGGTGGCCAGCGACACGCGGAAGATTTCCGCATCGGTGTATTCGGCACGCGCAATGAAATCCGGCTCGTCGTACAGGCGCACGCAAACACCGCTCATGACGCGGCCGCAACGCCCGGCGCGCTGGTTGGCCGCCGCGCGCGAAATCTTCTCGATGCGCAGTTGTTCCACCTTCTGGCGGATGCTGTAGCGGTTCATCCGCGCCAGCCCGCTGTCGATCACATAGCCGATATTCGGCACGGTAAGCGACGTTTCCGCCACGTTGGTGGCCAGCACCACGCGGCGCATGCCGGAGGCGGGTTTGAACACCCGGTCCTGCTCCGCTGCCGACAGGCGCGAGAATAGCGGCAATATTTCCACGCCCTTGGGATGATGCTTGCGCAGTGCCTCCGCAGTGTCGCGTATCTCGCGCTCGCCCGGCAGAAACACCAGCACATCGCCGCGCAGGCCGCCAACTGACAGCTCATCGAGCGCGCCGCACACCGCCTGCGGCACATCCTGCAGCTCGCCTTCTTCGTTCTGCTGCGGCGTGCGGTAGCGCACCTCCACCGGATAGCTGCGCCCGCTGACCTGCAAAATCGGCGCGCCGGAAAAGTGTTTGGCAAAGCGCTCGGCATCGAGCGTGGCCGAGGTAATGATCAGCTTCAGGTCGCGCCGGCGCGGCAGAATTTGCACGAAATAGCCGAGCAGGAAGTCGATATTGAGCGAGCGCTCATGCGCCTCGTCGATGATGATAGTGTCGTATTTTTTCAGCAGCGGATCGGTCTGGATTTCCGCCAGCAGGATGCCGTCCGTCATCAGCTTGATGCAGGTGTCGGGCGACACGCGGTCATTGAAGCGAATCTTGTAGCCGACCATGCCGCCAAGCTCGGTTTTCAGCTCATGCGCAATGCGGCTTGCCACTGTGCGCGCCGCCACCCGCCGCGGCTGGGTATGCGCAATCGCGCCCTGCACCCCGCGCCCGATGCTGAGGCAGATTTTCGGCAACTGGGTGGTTTTGCCGGAGCCGGTTTCGCCGCACACGATCACTACCTGATTCTCGGTGATCGCCTTTGCCAATTCTTCGCGGCGCAATACCACCGGCAGATCGGCGGGATATTCGATTGGCCCCAGCAGTTCGATGCGTGCTGCGCGGCGTGCTTGCGGTGTGGATGAAACCGGGGAAATTGTTGCGGTTGCTTGCGTTTGATCTGTCATAACGCGCAATTTTACCCGTTGCACTGCCTTATGTACGGAGTTTTTGGCGCAAAAAAAGGGGAGACCGAAGTCTCCCCTAAGGGGAAAGAATTGATTACAGCGTTTCAAACTGTGTGGCACGACAAAATATTCGATGTGTGGATTCTAGAGTCAAATATTGAATTAAAGAATAAGGAGATTCCTTATATTGAAGGAAATCTCGAAAATCCCTGACACGCGCGCAAATAAACGCAACGCAGGGTTGGCTGTTGCAGCAGCTCCCCACAAAAAAAACGGGGAGACGACGTCTCCCCTGTAATAAATCAATTAATTTGCTGACTTAACTGATCAGAACGCAGCAAACAACATCAGCGTGGTCAATTGGTTGCCATTAGCCGGCGCCCCATCGTAGGCGTTACCCGAAAACATCTCATGGTTAAACTGCAGTTGCACGTTTTGTTCCATCAGATAGGTACCGCCTAGCATCAGTGAATTATCGTCATTGTTAGCAGCCGCGCCAGTGTCACCTTTGCGGTAGGCCATCAGCAGGGTTGCTTTGCCGGGCACCACGCCCAGTTGCCCGGCGATGGTTGCGGCTGTTTTTGCATTTGCATTGGCATTGAAGAGGTTAGTCGTGCCTCCCGCTTCAGTGGCGCTGGCGTTGGCGTAGGTAAGATAAAACCCCACTGGCATGGAACCAGCCTCGCCTTGCACCTGTGCATCAACCGCGTACGCCTTGGTATCATTCTGCACCAGGGTTGGAAGGGTCGCGCTGCCGCTCCAGGACTGCACACCTACAGCAGTTTCCCACTGCCCTATTTTTGGCGTGATTGCCAGCCTGACATAGGTTGCCGATGGAGATCCAGAGTTGGCCGCTCCCACACTGCGTGGTGACCACTTGGTGATATTGAGGAAGAACATGGCGTTGCTGGCAACCACTGCGGCGCCTTCAGCCGCAGTTGCAGTGCCGATATACTGCTGTGCGGAAAAGCTATTGCGAGCCTCCATTATCCGCGCCCCGCGCACCGCGCCCGTATTCAGCAGTTCAAATCCGTATGCCACGCCCTGAGTGGCCGTGGTGAAAGGAATAACCCCGGCCTTGATGCCGCCGACATCGTAGATGAACGGCATTTTGAAGCTTTCCACCACAGGCTTGGTACCCGAGCTGGTCAAGTTCAATTCAAGCTGAGCGCCGATATTTTCGCTGACCCGTCCACCCACCATCAACAGCAACTCGTCGGGGAATTGCAACTGTCCATCATTGGTATTATTGGTTCCATCAATTTTAGTTCCATTTGACTGCTGATAGCGGATTTTAGTGACGACACCGGCATTCAGCGTTACGGGGAGAGCAAGCCCGTCGACATTCTTCTGCGCCCCATTCATGGTATAGCCGCCCGCCTTGAAAGACCGCCCTATATCATTCAGCGCCGGAAAGCTCTGAAAGTGGCACGAATTGCACTCCATGCCTGTTTGGCGTGCATACATCGGTGTGGCGGAAGCCTGTGGTGCAAACGCCGATACAGCCAGTGCGCTTGCCAATAGATATATTATTTTTTTCATGATTATTTTTCCCTATTTGAGTTTTAACTTCCTAATTGCATTAACAGAAGCAAATAAAGTACCGCATCACCCACAAGATTAGTCAGGAATTAAGTACTTAGATTCAGTGTACTCGGATAAAACTGCGTATTCTATGACCCATAGTGTTTATGAGTTAATCACTATGGGTATGCCTTTAATAAGGATATCCCTATATCTTTTTTAAATAATTTTCTGTACATATCAGAATGTTATGCAAAACTATGCGGACAGCCCGGCAAAAAATCATGCAAATAAAAACGCACGGGGCCGAGTGTCTATGACACTCGGCCCCGTGCGTTTTAATTGCTGGTCGCCAGTAACTAGCCTGATTTCAGATGTTGGCGTTCCTGTCTGTTTAAGCCAGCGCAGAGGCCTCAAGACCGCTCTGCATCCAGCCCATCATGCCGCCGCGCAGGTTGAAAACATTGTCAAAGCCCTGCTGCTGCAAGAACATGCATGCCTGCGCCGAACGCGCGCCACTGCGGCAGATAAACACCAGCTTTTCTTCGCGGCTGAATTCATTGATCTTGACCGGCAAGGTGTGCAATGGCACGGCCTCTGCACCTGACACTGTACCCGTGGCGATTTCATTCATGCCGCGCACGTCAATAACACGCATATTCGGGTGTTTTTCCTTCACCCAGATTGCGAGTTCCGGGGCGTCAATTTCTTTAATGCTGCTCATAAACATCGTATTACTCCTATGTAATTTTGATGAATATTAGCACGGACTAATATTCAAGTAAACAATCCCTGTTCAGACTATAAAATATTAAATAAATTCAACAAGTTCAATACACACCCTGCCCTTCCTGTTTTCCTGTAGCTGCAGGCGATAGCCCGATTGCTCCGCCCAGCGTGCAGCCTGAAACAGCTCGACTCCCAGGCCATCCTCGGACTCCACCACCGTACGCAGCAGCTGACTTGCGTTCTTTTCCGGAATTTCACTGCCGCTGTCGCACAGGGCTGGATTTACAGGCTGATTTGCATCGCAATGCCGGGTTCGCAACGAAAAAGGCATTCATAACAGGCAATAGCGCAGCAATTGAGCGATGGCACAAATTTTGCGGTTAACTTACTATTCATAAAAATTACATTTCACTCCGGGGATAAAAATGAAACGCAATCAATCTGGCTTTACTTTAATCGAAATCGCGATTGTGCTGGTAATTATCGGTCTGCTGCTGGGCGGCGTGCTGAAGGGCCAGGAACTGATCAACAGTGCGAAAGTTAAGAATTTGGCTGGCGATTTCCGCAACGTTCCATTGTTTATCTACGGCTATCAGGACAAATTCAAGACCTTGCCAGGTGATGACCGCGCTGTAGATACACACCTTTCAGGACTTAAACCTAATTGCCCAGGCGGCACTTGCCCCATTCCCGTAGCGAACATAACCGCCGGCAATGGGGTCATTAACGGACTCTGGAATAGCATCACATCCACTGATGAAAGCTATTTGTTCTGGCAACATGTACGCCTGGCTGGATTTGCTCCAGGAACTACCGCAGTGCCCGGCACCCCTGCACACGGAGATGGGTATTTGCCCATCAATGCAGTAGGTGGCGAAGTGGGCATCATGAGCGGAACAAGCACCGCTGCAAACTCACCAGTTAAAGATACTGCCGGCAACGCGATACGCGGCTCTTATATTATTTGTTCAAGCGCAATTCTCGGAAAATTTGCCAAACAATTGGACACACAAATGGATGACGGCAATACAGCGGCGGGTTCAATGATGGCGGTTCCAACAGGTTCGGCTTTAAACACAACTGCAACTCCAACCACAGGTGTTGGTGGAATTGATGACGCAGCAAGCTACACCGTCTGCATGGGAATTTAGTAGCGTACACGCGACAGAAAAACCAGCCCGCTTCGGCGGGGTTTTTATTGCCCGTTAACCCTCACGCAACCTTTTTTCCGCCTCTTCCAACGCTTCCTGCTGCCCCAGCAACATCAGCACATCGCCCGCCTGCAGCACCATGTCGCCTGCCGGCTGGCTGACTGTCTGGCTGCCGGGAACGTTAACGTTGTTGCGCCGCACTTCATTGACCGCAACCTGCAGTCCGCCCAGATCGAGTTCATGCAGCGTTTTATTGACCGCTGTGTCGCTTTCGCCCAGCAGCACGCTGCGCAGGCGCGCCTGCAAGCTGTCGGTTACTTCGGCCACGCTGTCATCGGCGGTATGGAATTGCCCCCTGAATACGCTGTAACGGTGCGCCCGGTTTTCCTGGATGCGGCGTATTACGCGGTTGAATGGCACGCCCGACAGTAGCAGGGCCTGCGACGCCAGCATGACGCTGCCTTCCAGCACTTCTGCCACCACTTCGGTGGCGCCTGCCTGCTTAAGCGTTTCCACATGGCTGTCGTCGGCGGTGCGCACCACCACCGACAGGCCGGGACGCGCGGATTTGACATGGTGCAGGATTTTTAGCGCAGAGTGTTCATCGTCGTAAGTGACCACCAGCACTTTGGCGCGCATCAGCCCCGCGGCCATCAACACTTCGCGCTTGCTGGCGTCACCGTACACCACCGTCTCGCCCGCCAGCACGGCCTGCCGCACATGGCGCGCATCGAAGTCGAGGGCAACAAAGGGGATGCCTTCACGCAGCAGAAATTGTGCCAGTGAATGACCGCTACGCCCATAACCGCACACGATGATGTGCTCGCTTGTCGCCATGGTCTGCACCGAAATCTGGTGCATCTGCATCGCGCGGCTCATCCATTCATCCGGTGACAGGCGGCGCACAATCGCCTCAGCATACTGGATCAAAAAGGGTGCGGCCAGCATGGAGAGCAGCATAGCGGCCAGCGCAATCTGCGTAACATCGTGCGTCAACAGTTTTGCGTCAAACGACAGGGTCAGCAGCACAAAGCCGAATTCACCCGCCTGTGCCAGGCCTAATCCGCTGCGTATGCCCACTCCCCAGTCGCCCTTGTACCAGCGCGCCAGCAGCGCCACAATCGCTGCCTTGAACAACAGCAAGGCCAGCAACAGCAACAGCACCCAACCCAGATGGGCAAGCAACTCTCTCAAATTGAGCAGCATGCCTATCGTCACAAAGAACAAACCCATCAACACATCGCGGAAGGGTTTGATGTCGTCTTCCACCTGGTAGCGGTATTCGGTTTCGGCGATCAGTATCCCTGCCACAAACGCGCCCAGCGCCAGCGACAGTCCGGCCAGCTCGGTGAAATAAGCCAGCCCCAGCGTAATCAGCAGCACATTGAGGATAAACAGCTCGGGCGATTTTTGCCGCGCGACTACGTAGAACCAAGGCCGCATCAGCTTCTGCCCAAACAGCAGCAGCGCGCCCAGCACCAGTGCCGCCTTTAACAGCGCCGTTGCCAGAAGGAGTCCCAGATCATTTGCCGGGCTGGCCAAAGCCGGAATAATGATCAGCATCAGCACCACGGCCAGATCCTGAAACAGCAGCACGCCCATGATCAACTGGCCGTGAGGCGCATTGAGTTCAGCGCGCTCAACCAGTATTTTGCTGACGATGGCGGTGGAAGACATCGCCAGCACTCCCCCAAGTGCGACACCTGCACGCCAGTCCATGCCCAGCATCATGGCTCCCGCCGCCACACCCGCCAGGGTGACAATCAATTGCGCGCCACCCAGGCCGAACACCGTCGCTTTCATGCTGCGCAACTTTGCCAGACTGAACTCCAGCCCGATGCTGAACATCAGGAACACCACGCCAAATTCGGCCAGATGCCTGGCTTGCTCAGAATCGGGAATCCACCCCAGCGCGTGCGGGCCGATCGCAATCCCCACAATGAGATAACCCAGCGTCACCGGCAGTTTTAACAGACGGCACAGCACTACCACCATGACGGCGACAGTCAGCAGGATCAATACGAGTTGGAGGGTATTGTGCATAAGCTATTCAATAAATATTTCTGTTTTAACTGATTTGATAATGCCTGAAATGCAGCCAAACGCAAAATTTCAGAAGTGCAAAATTTCCAATCCTCAAAATTTCGCCTCAGACTAGACGCGCTGATATAATACTCACACATGAAAACACCTCTAATTGCCACACCTCACGCCCTAGTCCTCGCTCGCGAAGTCATCAACATTGAAGCGGCTGCCGTTCAGGCGCTTACGCAACGCGTTGATGAGCACTTTTTGCGCGCGCTGAATATCATTCTGTCCTGCGAAGGGCGGGTCATCGTCAGCGGCATGGGCAAGTCCGGCCACATCGCGCGCAAGATTGCCGCCACCATGTCCAGCACCGGCACGCCGGCCTATTTTGTGCACCCAGCCGAAGCCAGCCATGGCGATCTGGGCATGATTACCGCACAGGATGTATTTATCGCGCTGTCGTATTCCGGCGAAAGCGATGAGCTGATGACCATAGTGCCGGTGATCAAACGCCAGGGCGCGCGCCTGATCAGTCTGACCGGCAATCCAAAATCCAGCCTGGCATTGGCGGCGGACGCCCATCTGGATGGCTCAGTCACCAAGGAAGCCTGCCCGATGGGGCTGGCACCGACAACCAGCACCACTGCCGCACTGGTGCTGGGCGATGCGCTGGCAATGGCGCTGCTCGATGCGAAAGGTTTCGGCGAGGAAGATTTTGCGCGCTCTCATCCCGGCGGCAGTTTGGGGCGGCGCCTGCTGACACATGTGCGCGACATTATGCACACCGGCACAAAAATACCCGCAGTTGCCGAGGATGCGATGCTGTCGGATGCAGTGCTGGAAATCTCGCGCAAGGGCTTGGGAATGACTGCGATCGTGGACGCAGCGCAACATGTACTGGGCATCTACACCGATGGCGATCTGCGCCGCACGCTGGAAAAGCGGCTGGATTTCAGCACCACGCCGATCAGCGCTGTGATGTCGCGCAATCCGCGCAGCATTACCCCGGATGCGCTGGCGGTAGAAGCAGTGCGCATGATGGAAGAGCGTAATATCAGCCAGATGCTGGTGGTGGATACCGACAACAAACTGGTGGGCGCGTTGAACATGCATGACCTGCTGCGCGCCAAAGTTATTTAATAAAACAGTTGAAAAGAAACAATGACATGACGCTCGCTCAACGCATACAAGCAATTCGCCTGATCGCATTCGATGTGGATGGCATACTGACCGATGGCGGGCTCTACCTCACCGATTCCGGGGAAGAATTCAAGCGCTTCAATTCTCTGGACGGGCATGGCCTGAAGATGCTTAAGGCTTCCGGCGTGGAGCTTGCCATCATCACCGGACGCACCTCGCGCTGCGTTGAGCTGCGCGCAAAGAATCTGGGCATTACGCGCCTGTATCAGGGCGTGGAAGACAAATGGGGAACAATGCAAAAGTTGCTCGCGGAACTGAATCTCGCACCGGCTGCCGCAGCCTATATGGGTGATGATGTTGTCGATTTGCCGGTGATGCGCCGTGTGGGTTTTTCCATCACCGTGCCCAATGCGCCGCAACTGGTGCGCGATCATGCGCACTATCTGGCACAGCGCGAGGGCGGCAATGGCGCTGTGCGTGAAACATGCGAACTCATCATGTCGGCGCAAGGCACACTGGATGCACAACTGGCGCCTTACTTATCATGAGAGAGCGTCTGCGCAGCTGGCTTCCGCTTCTGCCCCTGATGCTGCTGCTCGCAGCCACCTACTGGCTTAACCTGCAAGTACAGTCCACGACATCCGCTGCCGGCAAAAATCTGCGCCACGACCCTGACTACATGATCGACAATTTTACTGCCACCACGCTGGATGAGCAGGGGAAGATCCGTTTTGTCATGTCCGCAAAAAAGATGTGGCATTACCCCGATGATGACACTACCCATCTGGACTCTCCCCGGCTCGAAAGCCTGACTTCTGAACGCCCACCCGTGCGCATGTTCGCACTCAATGGTGAAATATCCAGCAAGGGAGACGAGGTTTTTTTGCGCAATGATGTCACTATTGTGCGGCCCGCTTATGCAGACAAAAGCGAACTGACACTCAATACGGATTATCTGCATGTCGTCCCGAATAAAGACGTCGTGAATACCGACCAGCCAGTGAAGATGTTCGATGCAAGGACCACCCTCAATGCAGTAGGCATGGAACTGGACAATAAGGCGCGCACCATTAAATTTCTGTCGCGCGTAAAAACCGTATATGAACCCCCTAAAAAATAATATTCTGTTTCTGCTTTGCCTGCTGCTATCCGGCCATGCAGTATCGGGCTTTGCCGAGCGCGCCGATCGCGAGAAGCCAATGCAGATGGAAGCCGATCGTGTCACGGTCGATGACGCCAACCAGACCAGCACCTTCGAAGGCAGCGTGCAAATGCGTCAAGGGACTCTGCTGATCGAGGCCAGCAAAATCGTGGTCACACAGGACAAGAAAGGCTATAGCCGAATGACTGCAACCGGGCAACCGGCGCATTTCCGCCAAAAGCGCGATGGCGCCAGTGAATATGCCGATGGTTTCGGCGAGCGCATTGAATATGACAGCAATACCGAGATTGCCAATTTTTACGGCCAGGCAAGGGTAAAACGCGAAGGCGATGATGTGCGGGGTGAACACATCATCTACAACACCAAATCCGGCATATTCCAGGTTTTTGGCACAAACGGCAAGGATGTGGACGCACCTAATAAAGGGCGCGTGACGATTGTTATCCAGCCGAAGGATAAAGCGCCAACAGATACAACGACAGAGGTTGCGCCTGGTACTCCCGCGCCTCCCAACAAACCTTCCACTACCAACACAGCACCGCAACCATGAGTGAATTGCGCACCACCTCTTTAAAAAAACGCTACCGCTCACGCACTGTCGTACAGGACGTTTCACTGTCGGTAAACAGCGGCGAAATCGTTGGCTTGCTTGGCCCCAACGGCGCGGGTAAAACCACCAGTTTTTACATGATAGTCGGACTGGTCGCTGCAGATGGCGGTGATATTTTCATCGACGATAAAGTCATTACCCATTATCCGATCCATCGCCGCTCCCGCCTGGGATTGAGCTATCTGCCGCAGGAAGCCTCCATCTTCCGCCGCCTCAGCGTGACTGAAAATATTCAGGCAGTGCTCGAATTGCAGGGATATGGCAAAGAAGAATTGAAAGCACGGCTCGACGCTTTACTTGAAGACCTGCATATCACCCATATCCGCGATAACCCTGCCATCAGCCTGTCGGGCGGCGAACGGCGGCGCGTTGAAATTGCCCGCGCGCTGGCCAGCAATCCGCGCTTTATTTTGCTGGATGAGCCGTTTGCCGGGGTAGACCCGATAGCCGTGCTGGATATCCAGAAAATCGTGCGTTTTCTCAAAGAGCGCGGCATCGGCGTGCTGATAACTGACCATAATGTACGCGAAACGCTGGGCATCTGCGATCGCGCCTACATCATTAACGCGGGCTCGGTGATGGCGGAAGGCAAGCCCGATGAAATCGTCTATAATGAAAGCGTGAGAAAAGTCTATCTTGGCGAAAACTTCAAGCTATAGGGCAGCTCTAATGCCTGATGAATTATTAGCAAGCCAGCAATCTCAAAACCAGACACCATAGTATGAAAGTCGGATTACAACTCAGACAGTCCCAGCAACTGACGCTTACCCCGCAGTTGCAGCAGGCTATACGTTTGTTGCAGCTGTCGACGCTGGAAGTCAATCAGGAATCGGATCGTCTGCTGGATGAAAATCCCTTTCTTGAACGCGAAGAAGACGATCCCGGCCAGCCCTATGCATATGGTGATGCCCACCATAATACCCAGACTGCCAGCAGCACCACAAGCAGCGAGCACAGCACGTCAGAACGCGAGGCTGCACCCAACGATTCGGACTGGGCAATTCCCTCTTTCGCCACTTCCAACAACCCGGATGACGACGATATTGGCTATGGCGAGGTCGCAGCCGATAAACCCAGCCTGCGCGACCATCTGATTTCACAGGTCAATCTCAGCGCTCTGGAAGAGCGCGACAGGCAAATTATCGGCCTGCTGATCGATGCACTGGATGACAACGCTTACTTATCGCAACCGCTGGAAGAGATCGCGGAATTTCTGCCGCAGGAACTCGATATCACCCTGGACGACCTGGAAACTGCACTGGTGCAATTGCAGCATCTGGATGAACCGGGAATAGGCGCACGCAACTTGAGCGAATGCCTGTCGCTGCAACTGCAGGCTTTGTCGCGCCACCCGGACTGCAATATCAGCCGCGCCAGTTTGCAGCTTGCACAGCGCCTGGTGGCCGGTCATCTCGACCTGCTGGCAGCGCACGACTATGCCAAGCTGAAAAAAATACTGCACTGCGACGATGCAGAACTGCGCGCAGCACAGGATTTGATTGTCCATCTCAAACCCCGGCCTGGAACTGCGTTTGAACAGCGTGCCGCAGACTATGTGGTGCCGGATGTGCTGGTGGAACGCACAAACGGCGCCTGGCGCGCGCGCCTCAACCCGGAAGCCATGCCGCGCCTGCGCATCAACCAGGCGTATGCCAACATCATGCAAAATCGCGGCGATAGTTCCGCGCAGGAAATGTCCGGCCAATTGCTGGAGGCGCGCTGGTTTATCAAGAATCTGCAGCAGCGCTTTGACACCATACTGCGCGTATCGCAGGCGATCGTGGAACGCCAGCACCAGTTCTTCCAGCACGGCAAGATTGCCATGCGCCCGCTGGTCTTGCGCGAGATTGCCGACCAATTGGAGCTGCACGAATCGACTATTTCACGCGTCACCACACAAAAATTTATGCTCACGCCCAGCGGCATTTATGAACTGAAATATTTTTTTGGCAGTGGCCTGGCCACCAAAACAGGTGGCTCATGTTCGTCCACCGCCATTCGCGAAATCATCAAGCGGCTAGTCGAAGAGGAGGATGCGCACAACCCTCTGAATGACAGTCGCATGGCCGAAATCCTGGCACAGCAGGGCATCATTGTTGCCCGGCGTACCGTGGCAAAATACCGGGAATTGCTGCATATTCTCCCGGTCAATCTTCGCAAGTCCCTTTAATCACTACAAGGAGTAGACCATGAACATCAACCTCACCGGACGTCATTTGGAAATCACTCCAGCCATACGCGAGCATGTCACAGCCAAGCTTGGAAAAATCAAACGTCACTTCGATAATGTGATCGATATTAACGTGATCCTGTCCGTGGACAAACTGCAGCAAAAAGCCGAAGCCACCGTGCACATGAGTGGAAAAACTGTTTTTGCAGAAACAGATGACGGCAATCTTTACGTGGCGATCGACAATCTGATGGATTTGCTAGATCGCCAGATCCTGAAACATAAAGACAAGAATTCTGCTCGTCGCCATGATGACACCGGCGGCCTCGCGGCAGCAGAGTAGTTTTTTCGAGGCGACCCATGGTCGCCTTTTCTCATATGAGATGTGCATATATTTGCGTGAGCCGAATTTTTAAATTGCGACCGAAACAATGAATCTAATCAGTAAACTTCTGCTGCCCGAAAACATTTTACTGGATGCTGAATCCACCAGTAAAAAACGCGTGTTTGAACGTGTGGGGCTGCTGTTTGAAAACTCGCATCAGATTGCCCGCAGCCAGGTGTTCGACAGCCTGTTCGCCCGTGAAAAACTCGGCTCAACCGGTCTTGGACAAGGGGTAGCCATTCCGCACGGCCGTATCAAAAATCTGCGCGATGGAATTGCCGCCTTCATTAAGACCAAACACCCTATTCCCTTTGATTCACCGGATGGACAGCCGGTGAATCTGATTTTTGTGCTGCTGGTTCCCGAGCGCGCCACCGATGTGCACCTGCAGCTGCTGGCCGAATTGGCGCAGATGTTCAGTGACAAATCTTTCCGCGAGCAGTTGCAGAGCAGCGATGATCCTGCCGTAATCCATCAGCTGTTCAGCAGCTGGAAAGCTGAATAAATGGCACAGGTTAATATTCGCAAGCTGTTCGACGACAAGCAGGAACGCCTGGCTTTAAGCTGGGTTGCCGGATCCGATGGCTCAAACAAGATACTAGATAGCGAACTGGTCAACGCATCCAACCGCGGACTGATCGGCCATCTGAATCTAATCCACCCCAACTGGGTGCAAGTTCTCAGCACCATTGAGCTGGAATATCTGCGTGATCTCAGCGCTGCAGCGTTGGCTACTGCACTCAAACAGCTTGAAGGTGGCGGCTCGCTGTGCCTAATCGTGGCGGGCACGGACGAGATTCCGCAATCGATTATTGACTATGCCAACCGCACGCAAACGCCCTTGTTCCGTTCGCCCCAGGGCAGCGTTCATCTGATGTGGCTGGTGCGCCATTACATCGTCAAGGAACTGGCCGAATCGACCACTCGCCACGGGGTATTTCTCGACGTGCTGGGCGTAGGCGTACTGATCACCGGCGACAGCGGCGTGGGCAAAAGCGAGCTGGGACTGGAGCTCATCACGCGCGGCAACGGCCTGGTGGCAGACGATGTCACCGAGCTGTTCCGCATTTCGCCGGAGACACTGGAAGGACGCTGCCCGGAGTTACTGCGCGATTTTCTTGAAGTACGCGGCCTGGGCATGCTCAATATACGCACCATGTTTGGCGAGACTTCCGTGCGCCGTAAAAAGAGCCTTAAACTGATCGTGCACCTGCATCGGCCTTTGGGCGGCGACGTCTCGCAGCTTGAGCGATTGCCGATCGATGCCAGCTATCAGGAAGTGCTGGGAATCAAGATCAGAACGGTCAGCATTCCGGTGGTGGCCGGCCGCAACCTTGCGGTGCTGGTAGAGGCCGCCGCGCGCAACTTTGTGCTGCAACAGCGCGGTATCGACACCATGCAGGAATTCATTGAACGGCACCAACAACAGATGCTGGAACAATAATAATCCTGGAAACCGCTGTTGACCGCTTTTCTAAGACCATAAGGCTATGAACATAAAACAATCACTTTGTTTGACCACAAATCATCCTTTGAATGAGCAGCTACGAGGCGAATTGCACGTCCGTTACAGCGCGGTGCTGCGTTGCTACACCCAACTACGGTCTCCAGGATAATGCAACTCTTTCTGATCAGCGGACTCTCCGGCTCGGGAAAAAGCGTCGCCCTGAAAGTGCTGGAGGACAGCGGCTACTACTGCGTGGACAACCTGCCGGTTGAATTACTGCCCGCACTTATTTCCCAGCTTGACCTGTCCGGCTACAAGCGCATTGCCGTCAGTATTGATGTGCGCAGCGGCAGCAGTGTGCGGCAATTGCCGACGCAGATTGAGCAACTGAAAGTGCACGGCGTGGATGTGCATCTGCTATTCCTTGATGCGCAGACTGATACGCTGGTAAAGCGTTACTCCGAATCGCGCCGGCGCCATCCCTTGAGCGACGACCACCTGACCCTGCCAGAATGCGTGCAACGCGAACGCGAGCTGCTCACAGACATCGCCAGCATCGGCCACCATATCGACACCAGCGATCTGCGCGCCAATGCACTGCAATCCTGGATAAGAGATTTTATTCGGATTGATCGCGCAAATCTGACCCTGCTGTTCCAGTCCTTCGGTTTCAAACACGGCATTCCGCTCGATGCGGATCTGGTGTTCGACGTGCGCTGCCTGCCCAACCCGCACTATGACCCGCTGCTGCGACCGCTCACAGGGCGTGACACGGCTGTCATCGAGTTCCTGGAAAACACCGACAGCGCGCAAAAGATGTTTGCCGACATCCGGAAGTTTGTTGCTGACTGGCTGCCCTGCTTCATTGCCGACAATCGCAGCTACCTCACGGTTGCCATCGGCTGCACCGGCGGTCAACACCGCTCGGTATATTTTGCTGAAAAGCTTGCACGCCACTTCGAGTCCGAGCAACAAGTTCTGTTGCGCCACCGCGAACTGGTAGGCAGCCATTAAGCCAGTTTACGTGCAATTTAATTAAGTACAATCAATGCGTTATATCAAGGCTGGCGACTGGCTGACATTACTGGCTGGAACACTATTCACGGTGTGGCTTGCCGGCGCCGCCTGGCACGGCGGTGCTGCAGACAAGGCCATCATCCGCAGCGGCGGCAAGATATTCCGTGAATTACCGCTGGCGCGCGACTTTAAGCTTGAGGTTCCTGGCCCCTTGGGCAACAGCATAATTGCCATCCACAATCATCAGGCCCGCATTTCCTCCGACCCCAGCCCACGCCAATACTGCGTGCGCCAGGGCTGGCTCAAGCAGGCGGGCGAAGTCGCCATATGCCTGCCGAACCAAGTGAGTCTGGAACTCACCGGCAGCACAAAACCCTATGACAGCCTCAGTTATTAAACTGGCGACCTCGGCCGAGGACCACCACCTTGCACGCATGGCAGCGCTCGCGCTGGGCCTGTCCGTGCTGGAAGCCGCCATTCCTTCACCCTTGCCGGGCGTGAAACCCGGACTGGCCAATATCGTTATCCTGATCGTGCTGGCGCGCTATGGCTGGCGCACAGCAGCCTGGGTGGCGCTGCTGCGCGTGCTGGCGGGCGGCCTGCTGTTCGGCAGCTTTCTTTCCCCGGGATTCTTTTTGGGCCTGTCTGGCGCGATTTTCAGCCTCGTTATGTTGGCTGCCAGCCAGCACTTGCCACAGCGCTGGTTTGGCGCTGTCACACACAGCATATTGGCAGCATTTGCACACATTGCCGGACAATTGTTGTTGGTATATTTTTGGCTAATACCGCATGCCGGGCTGGCCTATCTGCTACCCATTTTTGCGACCGCAGCGCTGGTATTCGGCACCGTCAACGGAATGATCGCGGCACGCTTTATCAATACACCTGAATCACATAAAGAGGTCACCGTATGAAAACCATCAACCTTGCAATCACTGGTGCATCCGGCATTCCCTATGCGATACGCCTGCTCGAATGCCTGCTGCAAAGCGGTCAGCGCGTGCACCTCATGTATTCACAAGCCGCGCAGATTGTTGCCAAACAGGAAATGGATTTCGTGCTACCCAACAGGCCGCAGGATGCAGAAAAAATGCTGATTGAAAAGCTCGGCACCTTCAGCGGCGAACTAAAAGTATTCGGTATACAGGACTGGTACGCACCCATGGCCTCCGGCTCCAATCCCGGCGATGCAATGGTGGTCTGCCCCTGCACCATGGGCACGCTGGGCAAGATCGCCGGTGGCATCAGCGACGACCTCATTGCGCGAGCCGCCGACGTCATGCTCAAGGAGAAACGCCCATTAATTCTAGTACCCCGCGAAATGCCATTCTCTTCTATCCACCTGGAGAATATGCTAAAGCTATCGCATGCGGGGGCTGTGATCATGCCGCCTAATCCGGGCTTCTATCATCATCCGCAAAGCGTGCAGGATATGGTGGATTTTGTGGTGGCTAGAATTTTGGATCATCTTGGTGTCGAGCAGGCTTTGATGAAGCCTTGGGGTCAAGCAGAGTAGTTGTTGAAATAAGTCAACTTGGAGTCAAAATGCGAACTGTTGTACTCGTTGGTACAGATCATAAATTTCAGAAACCTATAGACGGGCCGCACCGAGCAGGAATTGAAAACTTTAAAAAGACCATTCGCGTACTTTTTGAGCGTCATAATCTGTGCGCAATTGCAGAGGAAATGTCCCCAGCAGCTTTGCAGGAAGCTAATATTCGAGAATCTGTTGCCCAGCAACTTTGCAAAGAGTTAGGTGGATTACCTCACAATTTTTCAGATCCTACTGAAAATGAGCGGCGAACCCTAGGCATTCTCGATAACGGCGACATGATGATTAAATCGATGGATAATGATTGGTCACGTGAACAACTCGACTCCGCAATACATATAAACAGTGAAGTGTCTAACCGTATTCGAGAACGGGAGTGGTTGCGAAGAATTCTAGAGTTCAATCAGTGGCCCCTGTTATTCATCTGCGGCGCAAATCATTTCGTTCACTTTGCGAAACTACTGCGGGAATCTGACCTATGTGTATTGGAAGCTTATCAGGACTGGGGGCCAAACTTAGAAGTGAGTAAGCCAACACCATTATATTCTGTTGACACGTATCCGCATCGGGCCAAGTTCCACCACAGCTTAAACGAGGTAAAGCGAACTACAACAAGACAATTGTTGCCCGACGAAAAAGTCACGGTAATAGAATCCGCCTGTGGCAAAGATTTTTGGGCATTTAAAATTGCATTTGAGGCAGGCACTGAGGGTTGGCTGCTCGACGTAGATGGGGGAATATATATCACTTTCCCTTAATTTCTACAGTTTACAAATCAACGCGTAGGATGGATTGAGCACAGCGATACCCATCAATCAATAATCGCCCCAACCTACATATAGCCTTCAGGTATATCGAAGCCAAAGAAAACCAAAACAACTTCGCCGGGTGCAGCCCGGCAGCAGCTTACTTTTCTTGCTTCGCCAAGAAAAGTAAGCAAAAGAAAGCGATCCCCGGTTTACCGCCCCTGCGGGGTTCCCTCGATTTATCAGCAACAAGCGGGGCTGCGGAACTCGCACGATCCGCTGCGCGTCCACGTGCTCAAACAGTCCTCGCCTAACCCCACCGCTTGTTGCTGATAAATCAAGGCGGTGCACAGGGGAGGGTAAATCAAAATCCAAACCACAAGCAAAAGCAGTGTGCGCAATGCGCACACCAAAACCAAAAATCCAAACCGTGTGGGCACAAAGTGCCCACACCGAACTTCGCTTTTGCAGTTGATTTTGAATTTGCTGTTGATTTTGGTTTTCGCTTTTACCTCCCCCTCGTCCGCCACCGAGTAGCGGAGACTGGTCAGGGGGTAGAGGTGACAACACGGCGCGAAGCGACTTGTTGCGGTGTAGACTAACCTTTAGGTTATGTCGAAGCCACGACTGTCTGAGCACGCAGTGCGAGTTCCGCAGCCGCCTGGCCAGTTGAGCACACGCAGGGAACCTCGAAGAGGTGGCAGATTGGGGTCGCCTTTTCTTTGGTTACTTTCTTTTGGCGAAGCAAAAGAAAGTAACCAGCTGCCGGGCTGCCCCCGGCGGTGTTGAAGTTGAAGTTGAAGTTGAAGTTGAAGTTGAAGTTGAAGTTGATTTTGCACTTTCATGTTGGGTTACGCGGTGAAACCGCTAACCCAACCTACGACTGCAATTTTTGCAGCAAGCTGCGAACCGGAGTCGGTATTCCTGCCTGCAACGCCTCCTCCACATCCATCCACACACTCCCCGCCTCCTGCACCTGAATTGGCTTCTGCGCAACGCGCAGCAGCACCGGCGTGATGTGCAACTTGAAATGCGTAAAGGTGTGCGTAAATTCCTCCAGATCGACTCTTTCACACACCTCCAAGCCGTTGCGCTGCACATAATCTGCAACCACGCCCTGACCATCCTCAATCTGCGGGGTGCACCACAAGCCACCCCAGATGCCCTGCGGCGCGCGTTTATCCAGCAGGATGTCGTTGCCGTGCATGAACAGCAGGAAGGTGGTGTTTCTTTCCGGCACAGCTTTGCGTGTACGCGGGGTGGGCAGTTCGGCTACACGGTTGCTCTGCAGTGCAACGCAATCTGTCTGCACCGGACAGAGAGAACACTTTGGTTTGCTGCGCGTGCAGAGCGTCGCGCCCATATCCATTTGTGCCTGAATGTATGTTGCCACTTCATGCTGCGGCAACAGTGCTTCTGCCTGCTGCCATAGCAGTGCTTCCACGGCTTTTTCCGCAGGCGAACCGCTGATGCCGCAGTAACGCGCCAGTACGCGCTTGACGTTGCCGTCGAGTATCGCGCGGCGTTCGTGAAAAGCCAGCGCGCAGATGGCGGCTGCGGTGGAACGCCCGATGCCGGGCAATTCGAGTATCAGCGCAAACTCGCGCGGGAATTCACCGTGGTGGTTTTCGTTGATTATTTTCGCGGCACGGTGCAGGTTGCGTCCGCGCGCGTAGTAGCCGAGGCCACTCCAGTGCGCCAGCACTTCATCTTCAGTGGCGGCCGCGAGCGAGGCGACGTCGGGAAAAGAGGCAACGAAGCGCTGGTAATAGGGAATGACGGTGGCGACCTGGGTTTGCTGCAGCATGATCTCTGACAGCCATACCCGGTAAGCATCCTGGCCTTGCCAGGGCAGGCCGTGGCGGCCATGCTTACGTTGCCACTGGATGACGCGCACTGAAAAGTCGGACATCAGTTATTTGAGCAAATCTTTCAGGCCGCCCTTCAGTTTTTCCTGCAATTGCTGCTTGAGCTCCTCTTTCTTTGACTCAATCTTCGCGTCAACTTTTTGCTTGACGACATCCGCGACGACAGCGCCGTAATCCACCTTGAATTTCAAATCGGTGAACGGGCCGCTGAGTTGCACCGGAACGGTAAGACTGCCGCTCTTGCCATCCACCGCTTCGGCCAGTGTAGTCTTGGTCGAATAGTTGATACTGCTGTTGCCGATGTCGACATCTCCCTTGCCACTCACTTTAAGAGACTGAGATTTAACCAGCAGATCGTCGTTGTGCGCCACGCCATTATTCACCTTGAAACTGGCCTTTAATTCGCTGAACTCTGTCTTGTCATCGGGACTCGGCTTGAGTGTTTGCACGCCGCCGGCCTGGCCCAGATTCTGCGCCCCGCGCACCAGCTTGCTCAGATTGACGCCCTTGATCGCACCATTTGCCAGATTAAGGGCCGCATTTCCATTCAGTCCCTTCTTCAGGGCAGTCACGGTATTGCCCTGGGTCGTGAGGTTGACAGTGACATTACCCTTGCCTTCTACCATATCGAGGTCAAGCGCATCTTTGATCAGCGGGCCCAACTGGACACCGCTCAAATTCTGCTTCACGGCAAATGTCGGTTTAGCTTGCGTCGCATCCACCGCAATGCTGCCGTTGATGCTGCCCTGGTACAAATTTGCCGACAGCGGATTCACATTGACCTGCCCCTTGTGCGCTTTCACATCGATACGCAGCTTTGACGATTTAACATTAGCCACTTTCAGTGTGCCTATGCGCAAACCGCCTTCAAGGTTCAGTTTTTGCAGCGCGGACAAATCAAAGGCCTGCTCTGGCGCAGGCTCCGCCTTGGGGGTTGCGGTTGCTGCAGCAGACTTTTTCGGCAGATACAGATCGGCATCGAACTGGTCCACCTCCGCATCGAAACGGATCGCGGGTTCCGTAAATCCCTTGAGCGCAAATTTGGCTTTTACCTGGCTTTGCAGCAGGCCGCCTGCCAGGTTGAGCTGCATGCTTTCCCGTCCACCGTCCAGCTGCACGCTGCCCCTCATCTCACTGCTGACAGACTTGCCGGGCAACTTGTCACCCGTTGCGTTCACAGCAAATACGAGATTGGACAGATTGATCTGTTTCGCATCCATGCTGCCCACCAGCGGCGTCGACATCTTCAGCTTGAATGCCTGCTCTGGCTGCTTCAGCTCAGCCTCCAGCACCAGGCTGCTGCTCTTGAATGACTTGGCATTGCCTTGCATATCCTGCAGGCTCAGGGCCGCAATTAGCTTGCCCAGCGCGCCGTCCAGATTGGCATTGATCAGCAGTTTTTCTGCCGCCACTTTATCCTTGGTGAAAGTTAATGCAGGCATATCCAGACTGGCGGAAAAGTTGTCTTTTGCCTTCATGCCGGACGCAGAAATCTCCAGTTTTTTTGCCTTGAATTCCTGCGTAGCAAGATTCGCGCTGGCATCTCCTGTCGCTTTGATCTGAAGGTTGCTGATATCCAGCGCTGCGCCTTTGACTTGCATGTCCAGGTCGTCAATCTGGAAAAACTGTTTTTCCAGATCAAAGGTGAGCGTCGTCTGTAACTTTGCTGCGACATCCAGTGCGGGTTTATTCGCCTGTATCACAGCATCAAAGTTAATCTTGCCGGGCACACCATTGGCAATCCTGCCGGTTTTCAGATTCAAGTCTTTGAACGAATATTGCGCGCCCGTGCTTTCATCGCGGTAACTTAGCTCGGTTTTCTCTATCTTCACGCCGGCGATGTCGAATTTAACCGCAGCGCCAGGCTTGGATACCGCTTCAGGCTGAGGCGCTTCTTTTGCCTCTTTCTTGCCGAGCAGATCATCCAGGTTGGTCGTGCCATCCTTATATTTGACTACCCTCAGCTTCACGCCACTCAGCCCCACCTCGCTCACCACCACCTGCTTGGACAGCAGCGGCAACAATGCCAGCGAAACGCGCGCGCTTTCTACAGCGGCAAATTCTTTGTCGCTGCTGAATTCGGACAGGGAAATGTTGTCGAGTTTGGCGCCGATATTGGGGAAGATGGTCAGCTTGATGTCGCCATCCAGCTTCAAGGTGCGTTGTTGCTTGTCTTTTACCGCCTGGATAATTTGCGGCTTGTATTCATTGGGATTAAATGTAGCGATGAAATAGCTGATCGCGCCCACGATCAGCACAAGTACAATCACCAGCCCAAGCAAACCATACTTAAGTATTTTTTTCATTTTTCATTACCCCTTAAAAACACTTTGACCATTGTAAATGAAGCGCAAAACCGGAGCTCGGCTTGCGCTTCTAACCATACATCAATCTTGAAGAAAATTATTTTTCTTCTGGAGGCAGGGCGATCTTGTTATCGGTACTGAACTGATAGTCCTTGAACACATGCTCAGCGGTCAGCGTCTGATAGCTGCCATCGGCACGGCGGCGCGTGGTGTCCTTGAGCCTGTAGGTGTAATGCCCGCATGTCCAGCAATCGAAATTGCGCATGTGCGTGCACAGGCAGGTTTTGTCCATCACCACCAGTTTCTTCGCAATCGGATGCAGAGCCACCTGCTCATTGTATGCGTCGATGTAGGCACAATTGCCGTTCGCATCGAGCAGATAGCCGTAGGCTTCGCAGTTGGGGCGTATGCCCGCGCCGATGGCCGGGCTGTTTCTCAACATGCGCATGGGATAACCGGTAGGTGAAATGGTGTTGACCTCAACATCGGCTTCGCTGGCCTTGAAGTATTCTTGTATAACCTTTTCCGGCAAGCCGCACTCATGCGTCGCAGTGAAACGTGTTGCCACCTGTACCGCCGCAGCACCGGCTTCCATAAAGGCGGTGGCGTCGCTGCCGGTAAAAATGCCGCCGGCCGGGATCAGCGGAATATCCAATTTCTCAGCCTGCAGATGCGCGTGAATTTCCTTGAAAATTTCCATCAGGTCATATTCGGCCCAGTCCATGCCGAAACCGAGGTGGCCGCCTGCCAACGGCCCTTCCACCACGATGAAATCAGGCAAGCGGTTGAGCTTTGCATTTTTGCGCAGGAACAGTTGCAGCGCGCGGAGAGAAGACACAATGATGCCCAGCTTGGCATCACGGAAACGCGGATGATCTTCCATCAGCGCAAATGAACCCAGATGCAGACCCGCGCTCAGGGTAATACCTTCAATTCCTGCAGAGAGCGCCTCATGCAAGCGCACACGCAGGGTCTCGCGCGGTGCATTCATCGTAAGCTTTTCCATGCAGTTTACGAAAATCATGCCGGGGCCGCGCTTGGCTTCCATGGCCTTGCTTACATGCACACGGGTCGCTTCGGCAATCTGGCCGAGGTCAAATTTCACGTCGGACTTGTCGGAATTCTCGACGTTGTACTTGTACTGCTTGGTCTTTTCCTTGACGAACTTGGTCTTGTAGCGTCTGTCAGTAACAGTGGGCAGCATCGCATCGGAAAGATGTCCCACTCCGCCGAGGCGCGCAATTTCAAGCGCCAAATCAGCGGTAGAAATATCCACTCCCATTCCACCTATCATAATAGGCACCAACTCGTGCTTGCCAAATTTCAGACGAAAATCATCTACGCGCTTCATCAACTACCCTTCCATTCAAATCAGTTCGCCATTTTACCTTGGAATGCACATATTTGCTTTTTTGCCTGACAGATAATTGTCCAAAACCATGCAAATATGAAGGAATTCAAGATGCTCGCTTTGATAAGACCTGTTAAACACCAGAATAATTCCCTTCTTCAACTCTTAAGGCCAGCCCTGTCCTTCGGCGTTGACTAGACCTGCCCAAGCAGGGATGATGCCGCCTGCAAATCTTTTTGACTCTACAACATTACTATGCTGATTCAACTTGCTATCACTGGAATGCTGGTTGCCCTGCTGCCGCTGGCGATCGTTTTATCCTCAAAGGATGTCAACAAATATCGAAAACTGGTGTGGATCACACTGTTCCTCACCTTTGACCTGATCATGTTTGGTTCATTTACGCGTCTGACCGATTCGGGGCTTGGATGTCCAGACTGGCCGGGCTGCTATGGACAGGCCAATCCGGTGCAGGCGCACGCCGACATCCGTGCAGCAGAGGCACTGATGCCCACCGGGCCGGTTACCGTGGTAAAGGCCTGGATTGAAATGATCCATCGCTATATCGCGATGGCAGTCGGCGTGCTCATCATCGCAATCATGGTCGTAGCATGGCGCAGATGGCTAAAATCATCCCGCCAGTTGATCAATTTTGCACCCGGCTTGCCTACCTCTTTGTTTCTGCTGGTCTGCCTGCAGGGTGCATTTGGCGCCTGGACCGTCACAATGAAACTGCAACCCATTATTGTGACCATCCATCTGTTACTCGGCCTGCTTCTGCTTGCAATGCTCACCATACTCGCCGCCCGCCATAGCGTATTGGACGCGATTTCATCAGCTGCCCGCAACCTTTTCAACCCCGCAGTCCTTGCACTTGCCCTGCTCGTTATTCAAATCGTGCTGGGCGGCTGGGTAAGCACTAACTATGCTGTCATGGCCTGCACCGATTTCCCGCTGTGCCATGGCATGCTGGTGCCGCCGATGGATTTTGAGCATGGCTTCACCTGGTGGCGTGAACTGGGCAAAACCGCTTCTGGCGACTTGCTTCCGGTTGAAGCGCTGACTGCCATCCACTGGGTGCATCGCAACTTTGCATTTATCGTGATTGCCTACATCGCCTGGATTGCACACAAGGCCTACAAAATTGAAGGATTGCGAAAAACCGGCAAGTGGATTTTGATCGTCCTTGCTCTGCAATTCGCAAGCGGTGTCTCGACCATCTTCCTGTCGTGGCCCATCGTGATAGCCATCATGCACAACGGCGGCGCCGCCTTGCTGGTGCTGCTGCTGGTAATGCTGATTTATAAATCCAGACGGTCAGCTGTTAAACAAACAGCCTGACATGCCAATTGATGTAGTACAGAAAGTGGAGCGGGCGATGGGAATCGAACCCACGGCACAAGCTTGGGAAGCTTGGGTATTACCATTATACGACGCCCGCATGGCGATCATCAGACGCTGAATTGCCTGTGTTCGGGTAAAATGGCATATTACATTAACTCGGCAATTTCTTGAAAGTGATTTCAGTCTCTATCAACGGAACGGTGCATCATTTCGACACTCCTATCAGCGTCGCGGCGCTGATCGAATACATGCAGATCGGCAACAAGCGCATTGCAATCGAGCGCAACGGCGAAATTGTGCCGCGCGGACAATTCAATCAACAAATGCTGGCCGACGGCGACAAACTTGAAGTCGTCGTCGCGGTTGGCGGCGGCTAATCTTAGAAAGTTGGGCAACAATGAGTTCAGACAATTTAATTATCGCGGGCAAATCCTACTCTTCACGTCTGCTGGTCGGCACCGGAAAATACAGGGATTTCGCCGAAACACAGGCAGCTATCGAGGCCAGCGGCGCGGAGATCATCACCATTGCCATCCGTCGCAGCAACATCGGACAAAATCCGAACGAACCCAACCTGCTCGACATCCTGCCGCCATCCAAATATACGCTGCTGCCCAATACTGCCGGCTGCTACAGCGCAGACGACGCAGTGCGCACCCTGCGTCTGGCGCGCGAACTGCTTGACGGCCACAGCCTGGTCAAGCTGGAAGTACTGGGCGACCCGCAGTCGCTCTACCCCAACGTGGTAGAAACCATCGCCGCCGCCAAGACGCTGGTGAAGGACGGCTTCCAGGTGATGGTCTACACCTCGGACGATCCCATCATCGCCAAGCAGCTGGAAGACATAGGCTGTGTCGCCATCATGCCGCTGGCCTCGCTGATCGGCTCCGGCATGGGGATTCTGAACCCGTGGAATCTGCAACTGATCATGGACCGCGTGCAGGTGCCGGTGATCGTGGATGCGGGGGTGGGAACCGCTTCCGACGCGGCGATTGCGATGGAACTGGGCTGCCACGGCGTGCTGATGAACACCGCGATTGCGGCTGCACAAAAACCGGTGCTGATGGCCAGCGCGATGAGGATGGCGGTTGATGCAGGACGCGCCGCCTTCCTCGCCGGACGCATGCCGAGGAAACTTTACAGCGCAAGCCCCAGCTCACCCACCACTGGCATGATCACGCCAGGAAAGAGCGGCTGATAACATCCTGCAAAAAACCTTATAGCCACAGAGAACAGAGCGTATGTTGTTGGGGCTTTAGCCCCTTACAATCTCGGCCTACCCCTTGCGGGTACAGAGGACACAGAGAAACCCGCTTAAATCTCTGTGCTCTCTGTGTTCTCTGTGGCAAGTTTTTTGAATTTTACATTTAAAAATACATGACTAACGCCAACGATCTATCCAAACGCCATATCCGCAGCTTCGTGCTGCGCCAGGGGCGCGTCTCTACCGCGCAGCAGCGTTGCCTCGACACGCTGCTGCCGCGCTATGGCATTCCCTATGCAGCACAGCCGCTGGATCTCGATGCAGCCTTTGGCCGCAGCGCGCCCAAGATTCTGGAGATCGGCTTCGGCATGGGCGAACCCACCGCTTTTATCGCCAGGAATCACCCGCACAACGACTACCTCGCGCTCGAAGTGCACACCCCGGGTGTCGGCAGTCTATTGAAGCAGATCGATGAACAGGGCATCAGCAACCTGCGCATCATGCAGCACGATGCGGTAGAGGTAATGCGCGACATGCTGGCCGACAGCGTGCTCGACGGCGTGCACATCTTCTTTCCCGACCCTTGGCATAAGGCACGGCATAACAAGCGCCGCCTGATCCAGGCGCCGTTCATCGCGCAGCTGGTGCAGAAAATAAAACCGGGTGGCTATATCCACGTGGCGACCGACTGGCAGGACTATGCCGAGCAGGTGCTGGCCGTTCTCGGCGCGGAACCCTTGCTCGAGAATACCGCCGTTGCTTACGCCGAAAAACCGGCCTATCGCCCGCTCACCAAGTTTGAAAATCGCGGCCTGAAGCTGGGGCACGGGGTGTGGGATCTGGTGTATAAACGGGTGTAGCACCAGCTGTGGGGTCACTCCGCTAGCGCGGCAATTGCCTTGTCATAATTATAACATATTGATTATATTAAGTATTTATAATTATCAATATAAGTCCCGCTTGCCCAGCGTGCCCTAAGTTTGCTCCTTCAGAAACATCTCCAGCAAATCATTCAGAAAGCGCCTGCCCAGCTCGGTGGGCGCGATGCGCTGCAAATCGCGCATCAACAGGCCGCGCTGCTCGGCCTTTTCAAGCTCGCTGCGTATCAGCAACAGCGGCAGGCTGGTGCGTTCGCTGAACAGCTCGGCTGAAAAGCCGTCGTTCAGCCGCAGCGCATTCATCATGAATTCAAAACACAGGTCGTCGCGCGTGAGTTTGCTCTCGGTCTGCACCGGCGCACCATTTTCCACCTGTTCGAGATAGGCCTGCGGCTGTTTGTAGCGCGCCTGTCTCAGCACCGTGTCGTGCGAGCTGATCTTGCTGTGCGCGCCCGCACCGATGCCGAGGTAGTCGCCAAACTGCCAGTAATTGAGATTGTGGCGCGACTGTTTTTTGGGCTGCGCGAAGGCGGAAGTTTCGTAGTGCCGGTAGCCGTGTTCCGCCAGCAGCGCTTCGATGCGCTGCTGCATCTCGCTGCTGGCATCGTCATCCGGCAGCGAGGGCGGGTAGCGGTGAAACAGCGTGTTCGGCTCCAGCGTCAGGTGGTAACAAGACAGATGCTGCGGTTTGTACTCCAGCGCGATGCGCACGTCCTGCTCGGCCTGCGCCAGCGTCTGCTGCGGCAGCGCATACATCAGGTCGAGGTTGATGTTGTCGAAGTGCTGCTGCGCGATGTCTACCGCGCGGCGCGCTTCGCTCGAATTATGGATGCGCCCCAGCGCCTGTAGATGCGCCTCGTTGAAACTCTGTATTCCCAGCGACAAGCGGTTCACGCCGGCGTCGCGGAAGCCCTTGAATTTTTCGGCCTCGACCGTGCCGGGATTGGCTTCCAGCGTCACTTCGGCGTTCACGTCCAGCGGCAACAGCATGCGCACGCTGCCGAGAATTTTTTCGATCGCCTGCGCAGACAATAAACTTGGCGTTCCGCCGCCGATAAACACGCTGTACACCTTGCGCCCCCACACCAGCGGCAGGGCCATTTCCAGATCGCGGATCAGCGCAGCGACATAGGCGGCTTCCGGCAGCTCGGCACGCGCCTCGTGCGAGTTGAAATCGCAGTAGGGGCATTTGCGCACGCACCAGGGGATATGGATATACAGCGACAGCGGGGGCAGGGCTTGAAAATTAACAGCTTGATTTTTGAGGCCGACAGCTTGCAGCTTGTGTATGGTCATTCTATTTTCAGTTTCTGCAGCAGGATTTTCATCGCCAGCGCGCGATGGCTGATTTGAGCCTTTTCCTCGGGCTTTAGTTCCGCGCTCATCCTGCCAAACTGTGGCAGCCAGAACAGAGGGTCATAGCCGAAGCCGCCGCCACCGCGCTCTTGCTGGGCGATCTCGCCGTGCCACTCGCCCTCGGCGATCAGCGGCTGCGGATCATCCGCATGGTGCACCAGCACCAGCACGCAGTAGTAGTGGGCACGCCGGTCTGCCACGCCCCGCATTTCATGCAGCAGTTTATCGTTGTTGCGCGTATCCGACTTGGGCTCGCCCGCATAGCGTGCCGACCACACCCCGGGCGCGCCGCCCAGGGCGCTGACACAGATGCCGGAGTCATCCGCCAGCGCCGGCAGGCCGCTCAGTTTGCTGACATGGCGCGCCTTGGCCAGCGCATTCTCAACAAAGGTGCAATGCGGCTCTTCGGCTTCGGCGATGCCGAGCTGTTCCTGGGTCAGCACTTCGATGCCGAGCGGGGCAAGCATGGCCTGAAATTCGCGCAGCTTGCCGGGATTGTTGGAGGCGATAACGAGTTTTTTCATAATCTAGCGATGAAACTCATGCAGCAGCGTTTCGCGGCACCATGTTGATTTATATAGAAAATGTTGGAACAATTCGCAATCGGCAAGGGGCTGCAGTCTGGCAAATTACGCAACGTCATGTACGCAAAGCACAGGGCTGTTTTAAAGCGTCAGGCAGGATACAGTGCTTCGTAAACGGTATCTGTCGCATCGTGCGCGGCCTCTGCGCTACCCCAGCGCACGACTACCGCCGTGGTATTGTCCGCATGCGCACCTTCACGGTACAAAGCCACTTCCATCAATTGCTCCAGCGCATCCTGTAATGGGTTGGCTACCATTAACGCGGCGCTTATCTCTGCCGGACTCAAGGGACCCCACAAGCCATCGCTGCACAACAGCAATACATCGCCCTGCTGCAAATCCAGTTCCGGTTCGGTTTCAACATAGAACGTCTCGCCTTCACCACCGAGACAATTGGTAATCCTGTGGCGATCCGGGTGTGTTTTCATCTGCTCTTCAGTGATGTAGCCCAGATCCGCCCATTGCTGCACTACGGAGTGGTCATGTGTGACCGAGCGCACCTTGTGGTTGCGCAAAAAATAGGCGCGCGAATCCCCAGCGTGCGCCCAGCACACCCGTCCACCCTGAATCAAAGCCGCCACGCAAGTCGTACCGGGATTGCCGAGCAGCTTCTGGTCTCTGGCGAATTGAATGATGGCTTCATGCGCCTTGCGCATCGCACTGCTCAAGAATTCTTCAGGGTTCTGCACCTGGGGCTTTGCCTCGACAGAAAATTCCTGCATAAATGTCTTGATGGTAATTTGTGCGGCAAGCTCACCGTGCGAGTGTCCGCCCATTCCATCCGCCAGTATCAGCAATAAAGCCTGGTCGGTATAGGCGTGCGCAACGCAATCCTGATTGTATTTCCGCGCCCCCTGATGGCTGGCCTGGTAAATGGCAAAATTCATTTTTTATTTCAAATAATACTTAAGGATAACAGGCTAAATATACAAACGAAATTTTGGTATAGGTGTAATCGTAATATAATGTGGCCGTTCAGCCTAATTAATTATTTTTCAGCAGCAACTCGGGGGCACCATGATCAGCAGCATGACCGGTTTTTCCGCGCTAGCCATTGAGCTCGATTCAGGCTCTCTGGCGCTGGAAATACGCTCAGTCAACCACCGCTACCTCGACCTGCAACTGCGTATTCCCGAGGAACTGCGCGTTTTGGAACTGCCTTTGCGCGAGGCGATTTCTGCGCAAATATCGCGGGGAAAGGTTGAGTGCCGTGTCAGCTTTACCGCTCGCGCCTCGGCCAATATCCCGGCACGAATCAATCTCCCCTTGTTGCGGCAACTGGCGCAGTGGAACGCTGAAGTACGCGATATTTTGCCCGCTGCCCGCGACCTGGATGTTGCGGATATTTTGCGCTGGAACGGCATCCTGGAAAGCAAGGCAATGATTGCCGACAAGCTTCATGACAATGTACTGGATTTGCTGCAACAGACGCTGCGCGAATTCAACGCCGCACGTGCCCGCGAAGGTGAAAAGCTGAAAGATTTTCTGAAGCAGCGCGTTGGCCAAATCGATGCACTGAGAGTTGGCGTTGCGCCGCGCATACCCGCCGCCATCAAGGCTTATGAAGAAAAATTGCGCGTGCGTTTGCTCGAAGCGCTGGCCAACCATGACGATGATCGCCTGCGCCAGGAAATATCCCTGTTTGCGAGCAAGATCGATATGGACGAGGAGTTGTCGCGTCTGCATACTCACTTGACCGAGATGGAAAGAGTGCTGGAAAAAGGCGGCAGCGTAGGCAAGCGCCTCGATTTTCTGATGCAGGAACTGCATCGTGAGGCAAACACGCTGGGCTCAAAATCGGTGGATGCGGAGGTGTCGCGCGCATCCATGGAAATGAAAATCCTGATCGAGCAGATGCGCGAACAAATTCAAAATCTGGAGTAATAAAACATGAGTGGAAATCTATTTGTAGTCAGCGCGCCGTCAGGCGCCGGAAAAACCAGCCTGGTCAACGCACTGCTGGGCATTAACAAACGCATAGACCTGTCAGTTTCCTATACCTCGCGTCCTGCCCGCCCCGGCGAAATCGATGGCAAGGATTACCACTTCGTCAGCCGCGATGCTTTTCTGGCAATGGCCAAGCATGGCGATTTTGTTGAAAGCGCCGAGGTTTACGGCAATCTGTATGGCACGTCGCAGTCGTGGATCAGCAAGGAAATGCACGATGGCCGCGATATCCTGCTGGAAATCGACTGGCAGGGTGCCGCGCAGGTGCGAAACAAGTTCCCGGGCTGCATCTCCATCTTCATTCTGCCCCCTTCCCTGCAGGCCCTGGAGACGCGCCTGACAGGGCGCAAGCAGGACAGTGCCGAGGTCATCGCGAAACGTCTGCAAGCTGCCCAGGAAGACATCGCCCACGTTGCCGAGTTCGACTATGTTATTATTAACGACATTCTGGACGAGGCGCTGCAACAGCTCAATGCCATCGTCATTGCCACCGGGCTGCGTCGGGAGCGACAACTCGCACGCCAGGCAAATTTAATCAATCAACTACAAAAGCAGGAGAAATAATCATGGCACGTATTACCGTTGAAGATTGCATGAAACACATCCCAAACCGCTTCGAACTTACGCTGGCAGCGGCTTACCGGGCACGTCAGCTTGCCAATGGCGCAAACCACATGGTGTCGGAAAGCAATGACAAGCCCACGGTTATCGCCCTGCGCGAAATCAGCGAAGGCAAGGTCGGGCTGGAAATCCTGAATCGCGGCATGGCTTAATGTCACTCTGCAACACATGTCTGAAGCTGACGCACTCCTACAGGAAGTTTCAGCCTACCTGAAACCCGAGGATGTAGAAAACATCCAGCGGGCTATCGAGCTCAGCAAAAACGCCCATCACGGGCAACTGCGCCAATCCGGCGAAGCTTATGTCACCCACCCTATTGCAGTTGCACGTATTCTCACCTCGCAGCACCTGGATACCCAGGCCATTATCGCCGCCCTGCTGCATGACGTCGTCGAAGATACCGAGATAACCGCCGAGATAATTGCGGCCCAGTTTGGCAAACCGGTAGCCGACATTGTTGAGGGTTTAAGCAAACTCGACAAGCTGCAATTCGAAACACTGGCGGATGCCCAAGCCGAAAATTTCCGCAAAATGCTGATGGCAATGGCACGCGATGTGCGCGTGATCCTGATCAAGCTTGCGGATCGCCTGCATAATATGCGCACGCTTGAATCGATGTCGCGCGACAAAAGCGCCCGCATCGCCAGGGAAACCATGGAAATTTATGCGCCCATTGCCAACCGCCTGGGGCTGAACGAAATATTTCATGAATTGCAGGATTTAAGCTTCAAGTTTTTGCACCCCAACCGCTACGGCGTGCTTGCCAAGGCCCTCAAGGTGGCACGTGGCAACCGCCGCGAGGTTGTGGGAAAAATTCAGGAGGCCATACGGCAGCGCCTGCTCGAAAGTAATATCCATGCAGAAGTCAAGGGCCGCGAAAAGCATCTGTATGGCATCTATCAAAAGATGCAGGCAAAATCCTTGGCGTTTTCACAGGTGCTTGATATTTATGGATTTCGCGTGTTGGTGGACGATGTCAATGCCTGTTATGTCGCGCTCGGCCTGCTGCACGGACTGTACAAACCCATACCCGGAAAATTCAAGGATTACATCGCCATCCCCAAGGCCAACGGCTACCAGTCCCTGCACACCACTCTGTTCGGCCCCTTCGGCACACCGATAGAAGTTCAGATACGCACCTTTGAAATGGGACGCATTGCGGATGCCGGCGTCGCCTCGCATTGGCTGTATAAAACGGCTGAAGCGCCCATTAACGACCTGCACGTTAAAACCCACCAATGGCTGCAAAGCCTGCTGGAAAGCCTGAACCAGAGCGGCGATTCGGTTGAGTTTCTGGAGCACCTGAAGGTGGATCTGTTTCCGGACGAGGTCTATGTCTTCACACCGCAAGGCAAGATTCTGGCACTGCCGCGCGGGGCCACCGCGGTTGATTTCGCCTACAGCGTGCATACCGATATCGGCAACCGCTGCGTGGCCACCAAGGTAAATTTTGAACTGGTTCCGTTACGCACCGAACTGAAAAATGGCGACCGCGTGGAAATCATCACCGCACCGCATGCCCACCCCAATCCTGCTTGGCTGGGATTCGTGGTGACCAGCAAAGCGCGCGGTCAGATCCGCCACACCCTCAAGACCATGCACCTTGACGAATCTGCCGCGCTCGGCGAACGCCTGCTGAATCAGGCGCTCAATTCCCTGGGATTCAAGGCTGCGGACATCCCGGAAAGCTGCTGGGATAAGTTGCTCAAGGAGTCGGGCGCCAAATCCAGACAGGAAGTTTACGCCGATATCGGGCTGGGGCGCAGTCTCAACACCGTGATTGCACGCAAACTTGCGCGCGTAGCCGAAGATGCCGCGGCACATGAAACCGCTTCCAGCAGCGTGATCACCATACTCGGCACCGAAGGTATGGCGGTGCAGTTTGGAAAATGCTGCATGCCGATACCCGGCGACCCCATCATCGGCGTGATCAAAAGCGGCCAGGGACTGGTGGTGCATACCCACGACTGTCACATACTTCGCAAGGGGCGCAGCGCTTCAGACGATTGGCTGGACGTCGCCTGGGACAAAAATATCAACAAGCTGTTCGATGTCAGCATCAAGCTGATTGTCGCCAATCAGCGCGGCGTGCTGGCCAAGGTCGCGACCGCAATAGCGGATGCGGAGTCCAACATTGAAAATGTGCACTTCAGCAACGAAGGCGACTACACTGCGCTGTACTTTACCCTGCAGGTCAATAATCGCCTGCACCTGGCCAATGTGATGCGCAACCTGCGGCTGATTCCTGAAGTAATTCGTATCTCGCGCATCAAAAACATCCAGCAATCAGGGCAAGTCAAACAGCAGTAGTTCTGCCTCTGCTGCTCCTTCCATGCTGATCGCGGTTTCATCGCTGATCATCAGTGCATCGCCCGCCGCCAATTGCATATTCGCCGCTTTCACCGTACCCCTTGCAACATGCAGATAGACCTGTCGGCCGGGCGTCACGCTGTAACTCAAGCGCTCCTCACCGTCGAGCAACGCTGCCAACACGCGTGCATCCTGGTGCAGCAACAGCGAGCCTTGCGCCGCATCGGGCGAAGCCAGCAGACACCAGCATCCGCGCTTTGCTTCCGCCGGAAAATGCTTTTGCTGATAGCCGGGTTTAAGGCCAGACTGATTTGGCATAATCCATATTTGCAGAAAATGCACCTCCTCAAGCGGTGAAGGATTGAACTCGCTGTGCTGCACGCCTGTGCCGGCGCTCATCAGCTGCACCTCGCCCCAGCTCATCATCTTGCCATTGCCCATGCTGTCCTTATGCTGCAAGGCGCCGCTCAGCACATAGCTCAAGATTTCCATATCCCGGTGTCCATGCGTGCCAAAACCCTGTCCGGCTGCGACAGTGTCGTCATTGATCACGCGCAGGCTGGAAAATTGCGTATGCGCAGGATCGTAGTAGTCAGCGAAAGAAAAACTGTGCCAGCTCTTCAGCCAGCCGTGATCGGCGCGTCCGCGCGCTGATGCTTTACGCAGGGTAATCATTTTTCATTCCTTTCATCCTAAAAAATAGCAGATCAAACTGTTTGGAGCAGTTCATTCAAACATAGAATCGGTGCCACCATAACGTCGCAATAATTCCAGCATCGCCGCTGCCTTATCCAGAGTCTCCTGGTACTCTGCCCCGACCTCGGAGTCCGCCACGATGCCGCCACCTGCCCAGCAGCGAATCTCGCCGCCAGCATACACCAGTGTACGAATGGCGATGTTGCAGTCCATATTGCCGTCAAATCCGATATAGCCAATAGATCCGCAATATATCCCGCGTCGCTGGGGTTCGAGCTGTTCGATGATTTGCATCGCCCGCTGCTTGGGTGCCCCGGTGACAGAACCGCCGGGGAAACAATCGCGCAACAGCGCAAGCGCGCCACACCCGGCAGCCAGTTCGCCTGTCACAGTGCTGACCAAGTGATGTACCGTAGCATAGCTCTCCACCTCGAACAATCTGGGCACCTGCACCGAACCGGGCACGCAATTCTTGCCCAGGTCATTGCGCAGCAGGTCGACTATCATTAAATTTTCTGCTCGGTCTTTTGCATTACTCCTCAGATCCTGCAGCAACAGCGCATCCTGCGTCGCATCCGCCACGCAGGGCCGGGTGCCCTTGATCGGCCTGGTTTCCACATGTCCCTGCTGTACCTGCAGGAAGCGTTCCGGCGAGGCGCACAATATTTGCGCATGGGGTAAATTGAGAAAGGCGGAATAGGGCGACGGACTTAACTGCCGCAGGGTGCAGTAGGCCGCAAACGCATCCCCGCTCGCCCGCGCCGCAAAGCGCTGTGCCAGGTTGATCTGGTAACAGTCACCGGCTCGCAGGTAAGCCTGTACTGCTGCAAACGCTGTTTCGTAGCTTGCGCGGGTGAAGTTGGAAGAAATTTTCCCGTGTACTTGAAAAGTGTTTGCAGGGGCGCTATTTTCCCTTTGCAAGCGCTCAAGAATCTGCGGAATGATCTGTGCGGTCTGCGCGTAACGGTTATGCGAGATCAGTTGCGCCGTTTTCTCCTGATGGTCGAGCTGCAATGCCCAGTCGTATATGCCTACTGCCATTTCCGGCAACCGCTCGCTATCCACAGCCAGCGTTGGCAACTGCGCCTGCCTGCGCGCAAGATCATAACCCCAGTAGCCCAGCGCTCCCCCCGCGAACTTTATACCTGGAACCTGTTCAAAATTCTTGTTCAGTTGTTCACCCAACAATGCAAAAGGATTGTCAGCTGAAGTGCGCTCCCCCGCCGAGTCGCTGACCAAGGTCTGCGCCCCCTGTGTTACAAGGGTTGCGACAGGCTGCGCGGTGAGGATGTCGTAGCGGCCACGGCCGCTGCTATCCAGCCACACCGCCCAAGGCAGATCGGCGATGGCCACGTAATAGGCTGCAGCATTACTGGTATAAGGAAGCGGAACCCTGAATAACATCGGTGTTAAAATCGCATAAAACCATGAGGATTAATGAAAAATGACAACTATCGTAGCCGTTAGAAAAAATGGCATTGTTACCATTGCCGCTGATACTTTAACAACTTTCGGCAACACGCGCCTGCCCGCGATGATGGACAGATCTCACGACAAAATATTGCACATTGGAGACAGTCATGTCGGCGTTTGTGGCAGCGCAGCACACCATCTGGTGCTGGCTAACCTGCTTGGCAAAACACCCGATGTACAGCTTAACAGCAAGGAGGCGATTTTTGAAACTTTCCGCAAACTTCATCCGGTGTTGAAAGAGGAATGTTTTTTAAACCCCAAGGAAGACGAGGAAGACCCCTACGAGTCCAGCCAGATCACGGCGCTCATCATCAATGCCACCGGCTTGTATGGCATTTTTTCCATGCGCGAAGTGTTTGAATATACCCAATACTGGGCGATCGGGTCTGGCCATGAGTTTGCCTTGGGTGCAATGCAGCACGCCTACTCCCGCTTTGACAACGCGACTGATATTGCCCGTGCAGGTGTTGAAGCAGGTATAGCCTTCGACAAAAACAGTGCGGCCCCGATAACCCTGTATACAGTGACACTGAATCCAGCTACGACTTTGGTGTAATGGCTGGAATTTTAAATTTAATGGCTAACTAGCTGCTTAAATACTGCCCTGAACAGCGGGCAAATTGAAACGAAAACGCATCAGGCTAAATAGCTATCCTAATGTGAGTTGGGGAAATAGGAAGTTATCCAATGAACATGGATAAAAAGGCGCGCACATTCGGGCACGCCTGTCGATGTTACATTACTGCTGCGTATCAACCCGTACAAACTTTAGAGTTGCCTCCACAGCAGCGCAATCCCATCAATTAGGCTTGCCGATTCCCAGTGTTGGGAAAGGCCAAGTTGCAGCTGGACGAACTGGCGCTTGAGCAGAAGGAGACACTGTTGATGTCGCTGCCGGCGCTGGAGCTGCTGCTGGCTTTGCCGCTGCTGGCTTCTTGGCCACCGCTTTTTTCGCTGCCGGCTTTTTGGCTGCTACAGGCTTCTTGGCCGCTACTGCTTTTTTAGCCACTGGCTTCTTCGCTGCAACTGCTTTCTTCGCTGCTGGCTTCTTGGCTGCTACTGCTTTTTTAGCCACTGGCTTCTTGGCTACTGCCTTTTTAGCTGCTGGCTTCTTCGCTGCTACTGCTTTTTTAGCCACTGGCTTCTTGGCTACTGCCTTTTTAGCTGCCGGCTTCTTCGCTGCTACCGCTTTTTTAGCCACTGGCTTCTTGGCTACCGCTTTTTTAGCTGCTGGTTTCTTGGCTGCTACTGCTTTTTTAGCCACTGGCTTCTTGGCTACTGCTTTTTTAGCTGCAGGCTTCTTCGCTGCTGGCTTCTTGGCTGCTACTGCTTTTTTAGCCACTGGCTTCTTGGCTGCAACGGTCTTTTTAGCTGCTGGTTTCTTGGCTGCCACTACTTTTTTGGCAGCAGGCTTTTTAGCCGCTACCGCTTTCTTTGCTGCTGGTTTAGATTTCTTAGCTGCTGCCATTTTTCTTCTCCTTAGTCAATGGTAAAAATAAAAAATACAATTAAAACAACCACTACCGCTTACACCCAGTACACCGAAGCGCGGTGTATCGAACGTCCTTTGTCAAGAAAACCCCCTTGGCAATCTTTAATAGTCAGTAACTTATCACACTATTTCAAAAAATTCTATTTTTTTATTGACAAATATGATTTTTTTGTTAATTCAGGTGTAATTTTTGCCTAAAAAGTAAGCGCGGCTGTCGTAAAATTTGATCGGTTTTCTAATCCCATGAAAGTGCGCCACCGGTTTGATATTCGGTTACGCGTGTCTCGAAGAAATTCTTTTCTTTCTTGAGATCGATCATTTCTGCCATCCAGGGGAATGGATTACTTGCTCCCGGATACAATATATCAATCCCGATTTGTTGGCAGCGGCGGTTGGCAATAAAGCGCAGATATTCCTTGAACATCCCCGCATTCAAGCCCAGAATGCCGCGTGGCATGGTGTCTTCTGCATAGCGGTACTCCAATTCCACTCCCTTCTGTATCAGCGCACGCACTTCTTCACGGAAGGCGGGCGTCCACAGATGGGGATTTTCCATCTTGATCTGATTGATCAGATCCACACCAAAATTGAGATGCATGGACTCGTCGCGCAAAATATACTGGTACTGTTCTGCTGCCCCGGTCATCTTATTCTGGCGTCCCAGTGCAAGGATTTGCACAAATCCGACGTAAAAGAACATGCCTTCCATGATGCAGGCAAACACAATCAAGCTTTTCAGCAGATTCTGATCCGCCTCGGGCGTACCGGTTTTGAAATGCGGATTGGTCAGGGTATCGATAAAGGGCAGCAGAAACTCATCCTTGTCGCGAATGCTGGCAACTTCATGATACATATTGAAAATCTCGCCATCATCCAGTCCCAGGCTTTCCACGATGTACTGGTAGGCATGGGTATGGATAGCCTCCTCAAATGCCTGGCGCAACAGATACTGGCGGCATTCGGGGTTGGTGATATGACGGTAGGTTCCCAGCACAATATTGTTTGCCGCCAGACTGTCCGCGGTGCTGAAGAAACCCAGATTACGTTTCACCAGCAAACGCTCATCGGCGGTTAAACCGTTGGGATTTTTCCACAGCGCAATGTCCGCACTCATGTTTACCTCTTGCGGCATCCAGTGGTTTGCGCAGCCTGCCAGATACTTTTCCCACGCCCATTTGTACTTGAATGGAACCAGCTGATTCACGTCCGCATGGCAATTGATGATGCTTTTGTCTTCCACGCGTATACGCCCGCTTCCGGCTGCGGCCATGGTGTAAGTTGATATTGATGCATCTGCTATTGCGCCCGAGCCCAATGCGGCCATATTAATACCCGCGCTTTTTGCATCTGGCATTGCTTCATCTTCAAATAACAACATATTTTTATCCCCTTTGTTCTTTATGGCAATTTGTAGGGTGCGTCACACGCACCATTGATGTTGGTGCGTGTGACGCACCCTACATAAACTCTACGGACAGGCTTCACATCCCCCGGATTGTGGTTTCGGCCATCCCTTCGGGATTTAACTTGCTACGCAAGTTAGCCTTCACCGCAATCACGAGGCGAACCTGCCTATTGGCAGGCTTCGCACTCGGGATTGTCAATCGAACAGAATTGAGTCTCTGCTACTTCATTACTGCCAACTGACACCGCATTCAAAGCGCCGGTGCGTGAAGTGGATTTTTCTGCCGAGGTTGCACCCATGGTGCGCAGGTAATATGTAGTCTTCAAGCCGCGCAGCCACGCCAGTTTGTAAGTCTCGTCCAGTTTGCGGCCCGATACGCCTGCCATGTAAATATTGAGCGATTGCGCCTGATCTATCCACTTCTGCCTGCGCGAAGCGGCTTCGATCAGCCACTGCGGCTCAAACTCGAAGGCGGTTGCGTACAGCTGGCGCAGTTCCGGCGGAATGCGATCTATCTTGGACACGCTGCCGTCGAAGTATTTCAGGTCCGAAATCATCACCTCATCCCACAGCCCCAATTTCTTGAGGTCGCGCACCAGATAGTCGTTGATGACGGTAAATTCACCCGACAGATTCGATTTGACGAACAGGTTCTGATAAGTGGGCTCGATGCAGGCCGACACGCCGATGATATTGGAGATGGTCGCCGTGGGCGCAATCGCCACGCAGTTGGAATTGCGCATGCCGTGCTGCTTGATGCGTGCACGCAGTGCTTCCCAGTCCATGCTCACGGAAGTATCCACTTCAACATAGCCACCGCGCTGCTCCCGCAGCAGGTTCAGGGTATCCTGCGGCAACAGGCCCTGGTCCCACAGACTGCCGCGATAGCTGGCGTAACGCCCTCTCTCTTCCGCCAGCTGTGAAGAGGCCAGATAGGCGTAGTAACACACCGCCTCCATCGAGCGGTCGGAAAACTCGACCGCTGCTTCAGATGCATAAGGCACGCGCAGTTCATGCAGGCAATCCTGGAATCCCATAATGCCCATGCCGACCGGGCGGTGTTTGAGATTGGAGTTACGCGCCTTGGCCACGGCGTAATAGTTGATGTCGATCACGTTATCCAGCATGCGCATCGCGGTATTGATCGTGCGCTGCAGCTTGGCATGATCCAGCTGACCATATTTCTCGTGACCCTGCGGATAAAGATGCGCCACCAGGTTGACTGAACCCAGATTGCACACGGCGATTTCCGTGTCCGAGGTATTCAGCGTGATCTCGGTACATAGATTGGAGCTGTGCACCACACCCACGTGCTGTTGCGGCGAACGGATGTTGCATGGATCCTTGAAGGTGATCCATGGATGGCCTGTTTCAAACAGCATGGTCAGCATCTTGCGCCACAGGCTGGCTGCAGCAACTTTTCTGAACAGCTTGAGTTCGCCGCTGGCCGCCTTGGCCTCGTAGGCCACATAGGCCTGCTCGAAGGCTACACCCACCTTGTCATGCAGGTCCGGGCAATTGGATGGCGAGAACAGCGTCCATTCGCCACCTTCCATTACGCGCTTCATGAACAGGTCCGGAATCCAGTTCGCGGTATTCATGTCGTGCGTGCGGCGGCGATCATCGCCGGTGTTCTTGCGCAGGTCGAGGTATTCCTCGATATCCAGATGCCAGGTTTCCAGATAGGCGCATACCGCGCCCTTGCGCTTGCCGCCCTGATTCACCGCGACAGCGGTATCGTTCACCACTTTCAGGAATGGCACGGTGCCCTGCGATTTGCCGTTGGTGCCCTTGATGTGACTGCCCAGCGCGCGCACCGGCGTCCAGTCATTGCCCAGCCCACCCGAATATTTGGCCAGCAGCGCATTTTCCTTGATCGCATCGTAAATGCCCTCGAGATCGTCCGATACGGTCGTCAGATAGCAGGAAGACAATTGCGAACGGCGTGTACCCGAATTAAACAGGGTGGGTGTCGAGCTCATGAAATCAAAGCTGGACAGCAGACGGTAGAACTCGATCGCACGACCATCGCGGTCGATTTCGCGCAACGCCAGACCCATCGCTACGCGCATGAAAAATGCCTGCGGCAATTCGATGCGCACATCGTCAACATGCAGGAAATAGCGGTCGTATAAAGTCTGCAGACCCAGGTAATCAAACTGCAGGTCGCGGCTCGCATCCAGCTCCTTGCCCAGGCGCACCAGGTCAAAGTTCGCCATATCCTCGTCCAGCAGGCCAGCTTCGATGCCGCGCTTGATGAATTTGGGGAAATTGGCTGCATAGCGCGTAGTCATGTCGGCGGGAGTCACCTCTTCGCCCAGTATTTCGCAGCAAATATTGTTCAACAGCAGACGTGCGGTAACAAAACCGTATTCCGGCTCCTGCTCAATCAATGAGCGCGCAGACAGGATAGTGCACTTGCGCACCTCTTCCAGCGGCACGCCATCGTACAAATCCTTGAGGGTATGCTTCAGTATCAGACCTGCATCTACTGCACCGCTCAAGCCTTCACAGGCGGACTTGATCAGCATGGTCAGGCCGCTCACATCCAGCGGGCGCAACACGCCGTTCTCTTTCACATTCAGTACAAAGGCCGGCTCATGCTCCTTCTTGCCCTTTGCGCGTTCGCGGGTGCGATCCTCGCGATACAGCACATAGCTGCGCGCCACATCGTGCTCGCCGGAGCGCATCAGAGACAGCTCCACCTGGTCCTGAACATCCTCGATATGCACAGTGCCGCCGTGCGGCTGACGGCGCACCAAGGCAGCCACCACCGAGTTGGTCAAATGCTCGACCACTTCGCGCACGCGCGCAGATGCGGCACCTTGCCCGCCATTGACCGCGATAAAAGCCTTGGTCATCGCGATAGAAATCTTCGCCGGCTCAAATGAAACCACGGAGCCATTGCGGCGTATCACTTTATATTGGTCAAACTGCGTGGCAGAAGAACTTGCCGGTTTTGAGAATTCTGTGTCCTGACGTACCGACACCGAAGAAGATGAAACACTTTCACTACCTAATTGCATACAGCCCCCTTGTTTTTACTGCCTAATTGCATAATTCCCCGGCAGATTGTGCCGCCCGGGATCAAAATCAATGCCCGCACGGAAATTCATAAAACCACAACCTATGGTGTTACAAGAATAAATTTTCGCTAATTCTAGTGTATTGCTGATTTTTTGCAAGAGCTTTTTGCCTAAAAATATTCGATCAAGTCGAGGAGGTCATGATGGCGGGAAGATTCACCAAAAGATGAAACGATGGTTCAACGCAACGCTTGTTAAGCAGGCATGATTTCCCACACTTACCCCTGTTGCAAGCATTGGTAAACGGGATTTTTCTCCAGCTTGATGGCTGGTCTTAGCGGCGGCTGAAAAAAATTGGACTGCCCGGGTAAAGGCGTAGAACGATCACGCCCGATCCTGACCCAATAACCCGAGCGCGGCTTGATAACGGGGCCAGTCAAAATAAGGGCCGGGATCAGTTTTTCGCACAGGCGCTATATCCGAGTGGCCGGCAATGCTGCGGATAGGATATGCCCGCTGCAATCTTCGCGTTAAGCGCGCCAGTGCGGAGTATTGCAGGTCTGTAAAGGGCACAAAATCGCTGCCCTCGAGTTCAACGCCCAGGGAGAAATCATTACAGCGCGCGCGCCCCTGCCAGTCTGATACCCCCGCATGCCAGGCGCGTCCCCGGCATGGAACAAACTGAACAATCTGGCCATCGCGTCGAATAAGGAAGTGCGACGATACTTTTACTCCCTTAAGCTGCGCGTAATAGGGATGCTCATCGACATCCAGCTGATTGGTGAAAAATTTCACAATGCTCAAGCTGCCGAACTGATCCGGCGGCAGGCTAATGTTGTGTATCACCAGCAAATCAATCTTTGTTCCAGGCGGACGCCGATCATAATTCGGCGATGCGATCCGGCGTACGCCGCTTAGCCAGCCATTTGTGTCAATTTTCATATAGGCTCAATTGTCGGCATCCGTCGAGCCGGTAATATCCAGACGCGCCATGCGGTAACGCAGGGCGCGGAAAGTCACCCCCAATATTTTGGCAGCGGCTGTGCGATTGAAACCTGTCTGCTTTAACGCCTCCAGAATTACTTCCCGTTCGACCTTGTCCAGATAATCAGTCAGCGGGTACTTTCCTGGCAGCCCCGACGATTCAGACTCCGCCACGATATCAGCAGGGGACAATTGCAGATCCTCAGTCTGGATGATGTTACCCGAACATAGCGCCAAGCCGCGTTCGATCACGTTTTCCAGCTCGCGTACATTGCCCGGAAAATCATATCGGCTCAGCGCCTGCAATGCCTCGGCCGAGAACACAACACTGTCCTCCCCGCGCAAGCGATCCAGTATCCGGCTGGCAATTTCCGCAATATCGTCGCGCAACTCACGTAGTGCTGGCATCTGCAACGCGATCACATTCAGGCGGTAGTACAAATCCTGACGAAACTTCCCCTGTTTGACCAACTCTCCCAGATCATGATGAGTAGCGCTGAGTATGCGCACATCCACCAACTCTTCCTCGGTTGCCCCTACCTTGCGCACCTTTCTTTCCTGTATGGCCCGCAACAGCTTGACCTGCATGGTCAAGGGCAGATCAGCCACCTCATCCAGAAACAGGGTGCCATTGGCCGCAGCCTGATAAAAACCATCGCGGTCTTTTTCCGCGCCAGTAAATGCACCCTTGCGATAGCCGAAGAACTCGCTCTCCATCAGGTTTTCAGGAATGGCGCCGCAATTCACTGCTATGAAAGCCTGCTCGCGGCGACCACTTTTCTCAACAATCAAGCGTGCTGCCAGCTCTTTACCGCTCCCCGATTCACCGCTGATGTGAACAGGCGCCTGGCTTCGCGCCACACGACCAATCAGTTCACGAACCTGCTCCATGGCGGCAGAGCGCCCCAGCAATACCCGCTCACCCTTTTTTTCATTAGCTGTGGATAGCGGCAGCTTTAATGCAGCCTTAACCACAGCGCGCAGCTGATCCAGCGCTACTGGTTTGGACAGATAATCAAACGCACCCGCCTTGAGTGCAGCAACGGCATTGTCCAGATTACCGTGGGCGGTGATCACGGCCACCGGAACATCAAGATTATGCTCGGCAATGTGACGCACAACCTCCAGGCCCTCGCCATCCGACATGCGCATATCGGTCAGACACAGGTTATAGCTATTGTTATCCAGGCGTTGCACAGCCTCGCGCACATTGCTTGCACGCTCGACTTCAAGCCCCATGCGCAACAGGGTGAGCTCGAGCAACTCCAGTATATCGGGCTCATCATCCACCACCAGTACACGCGGCACGCGCTGGGGTGAGGTTTTTGCATCAAAATTCATTGTCTACCCCAAATGAAATGCGGAAACACGCCCCGCCTTCCTTGTCTGATTTATATTCGAGCTTGGAACCATTAGCTTCACACAGTTCACGCGCGATATACAATCCCAGTCCCGTACCTCCGACTGAGGTGGTAAAGAAAGGTTCAAACAGTCTTTGCACCAGTTCGATGGGTATTGCCTCCCCGTCATTGCTTATTTCCAGGACCGTTCTGCCATCCTCTGCGCATTTTGCGATGATTTTCACGCTGCCTGCTTGTCTTTGGCAATAGCGCAGCGCATTGCGGCATAAATTCCACAGCACCTGCTCAAAATGACCACGGTCAAAATTCACAATACATGCAGGTGGTACATTAATTTCGAATATTCCCGGTGAAAAGTGTTCAGTGTGTTGCAGGTTTTCGAGAAAATAGGGCAACTGTTCGGCCAGGTTAAATGCCACCTTCTGCACCCGATCGCGACGGTTCAGCTGCAGCACATCCAGCACAATACTGTTCAGCCTGAAGGCATTATCCAGAATAATATTGAATAACCGCGCCTGCCCCTGAATCTGCTCACCCTCCTGCAACAATTCTGCTGCATAGCTAATGGATGACAGCGGATTACGCACTTCATGCGCAATGTTTGCCGTTAAACGTCCTAGCGCTGCGAGCTTCACCTGCTGCGCCTGCGCCTGCGCACGCTGCATATCCTCCAGCACCACTACTGCGCCGCCAAAGCCCTCACGCTGCACAGGCAAAAAACGCACCCTGACGATGCTGTGGGTCACCGGCAAATTCAGCACTTCATCGCGGTTGAGGCGGCTCTGCCGCCATACCCCATATAGCGCACTCAACAAGGGGGAGCAGGCATCCAGCGTATCTTTTCGTTCGCCCGAAAATGCGTAACCCAGCAGACGGGCTGCGCCAGGGTTGGACTGCCGCACGACACCGCGCTCGTCGACCAACAGCACGCCATCCGGCATATCCTGAATGACGAGCCGATTGGCCTCCGCCAGATAAGACAAATCTTCTCCCCGCAGGGTGGCCAGTTTTTCGCTGGCAATCGCATATTTGGACAGGGTATGTGCCACCCAGGCGACGGCAAAATATGCAGTACTCAGCAGGCCGGCCTGCATAAACTGGGCAATTGAGGCTTCCTGGGTCAGCACCGAATAGGAATGCTCCAGCAGCACCGCAATGCTGGCCAATGCGGCAAAAAACAGAGTGATCCTGCCGCGGCAAATCAAGCCGGCTGCAGCCAGCGACACCAGCAGCAGCACAGCCAGATTACTGGAAGCACCACCGCTGGCATATGACAACAGAACGATGCAAACGATATCCGTGCCGATTTGAATGCCAAGCTGGACATTAAAAGGCGGGTGCCTGAACCTGATCAGCGCCAGCGTCAGCAGGGATAAGGCTATATAGCCAATATTTACTTGATAAAATAAAGATATATTACGCTGGCCCAGCGTCAGATCATTGCCAAACAGCCATACCAGCGTAAGCAACAAACCGCCCAGAATCAGCCTGTATGTGTTCAGTAAATAGAGGGAACGCCACAGTTCCCAAGATCCGGCTGCCGGATCTGTTCGTGTCTTAAAAACTGGCCAGGGGAGGGTTTTGTCGAATTGCATTAACAGGTCTGATTATTTGTCGGACTGACCGCGACTGTGCGCTGCGCAGCAATAATACTTTCCATCCACAAACAGACTCTCGCTCTTTGGTAAATGTATGCCGCAGTAAGCACAGCTAACCATATCCTGAGTCTTGGGAGGCTCATCCTGCTTGGGCTGTTGCCTGCGAGAGGATTTGAACAGCCAATATACCAGCGCAATAACCACAATAATAAATATCAAACGACTCATTTTCTTATACCCCGTTGAAGGCGGATGAGCTTTTCATCCGCGTATGTTTTATTAAATACTGAAAACGGTATTTTCCCTGAAATCTGCTTTTCCTGAAACCGGGTATCGATCAAACAGCAACCTTGCACGCCCTGACAGCTCAAGGCATCAAGTTGATGGAGTGCACTCCGGGAGCGCTTTCCGGACCAAAGTTGCTGAGCAGTTCATCGAGACTACCCTTGCTGTCTGCTGCAGCGCGCGCCGTGGCCTGAAATCTCAGCCCTTGGTCACGCGTGAAGTTTCCTGTTCCTTCAAGCAGCAATGCGCCTGATAGAGTCATAAGCGAAATATCCAAGCGTTCGCCCGCACCTGTCAGGTTTATTCGATAACTGCCCAAAGGATTAACCGAGCTGAGCACTGATCCCGCGCCAAGCCAGTCGGCAACAGCGTTGCCGATTATTCCCGACCTCGACAATGCGAATTGCTCACTCTTAATCAGCATTTGCCCGCTCAACTGCACAGGTTGCAGCATGGGCGCCAACTCGCCCAATATCCCGGCCTGCAATGGAATGACGGCATTGCGTAACTCGATCTGACTGAAAGAGATAGTGGCCAACATGGGCTGTATTTGCTCAACATTATCCCAGCGCACTTGGGCAATTAGCTTTCCCGAAAAAAGAGGCAGCAGGGAAATATCCCAGTGCAATTTTTCCAATGCCAGCAAGTTGCCTGTGCGTTGGCGTATGACGGGTGTTGCGCTCCCCTGCCACACCGTTCCGCTGGCATTAGCCAGCACGAACTGTCCACTGCTACTCCCATCCACAATTTTTGCCAGCAGGGTAGCAGGCGCAGTAACGATCAGCACCACCAGGAACGCAACAGCAAATACCGCAAATGCGCGCCAGCCGATTTTCTTCATGGTGCTGTTTTTGGCCGGTTTTTTCATTGAGTACCGCCATTGATAAGCGTGGCACTGATTTTCACCATTCCGGCTTGTGGCAGCATGGCAACACTGACAGAGTCGGCACGGATATGCTGCTCCTGCTGCAAGGCTCGCAACCAGCGCAACCACTGCTCAAAAGAAACCGAAGCAAATGAGATACGTACCGCATTGGGCTGCTGCAAATCGAGCGTAGAAATTGCCTCGCGCAAGTCATACCGCAACGCAGAATCTTCTATCGTCGATTTCAGCGCAACCGCATCCAGCAGCGCCGGCCTAGGCCGATGGCGCAGCATTTCAACCTCGCCGGCCCGAATGCGCAATCTTTCGGCTTCCATATACATCAGCGGGACACTGACATGCAGTTTCTGCACCGCATTGTGTGCGGGTTGCCACAGAACGAAATACAGCAGAACAGGCGCAGACAACCATGCGACCAGTTTAAGCGCCTTTCGCTCCCGTTCCGGGCGTGAATCCCAATTGCGCTTCTTGAACGTCTGCCAATTTGCTTTCACGGCATTCCCTCCGGCAACAGCGTCAGTCGCGCTTCCGCACCGTTACCCAGATCTCGTATTTCTCCGACGCGCACGCCTAATCCGCCGCTTAGAATACTTTGTTTCAGGCCAGCAAAATCGGCGCTGCGCGCCAGCCTGACATCGATATCCAGCCGGCCTGCTTCATAGTGCATCGCCACCACACTCCCCACAGGCAAAGCCGCGAGCGGACGGCTGGATATGTTAAGCAGGGGCAGAAAGTCGCCGGTGTCGGCCACGCCCGCTGCATGTTTCAATTCAGCCAGATTGCGCTGCATCTGCAACGTAGCATTGACCAGCGTCACCGAATCGCCAAAGGTTGCCCGGAAAGTCCGCTGCATATTTTTTGCCAGCTGATTTTTTTCATTTGCCAGCATGGCCCATTCGAAATTAGTGCCTAACAATTCTACGGCAAGAACAGCCAGCAACAGATAAGCAGCTGGCCGCAATTTCGGCCACCACTCCTGAATTTTTGCGCGCGGTGCAAAATCTCCACACAGCAAATTCAGCGCATCTTCAGGGATAGCCCCCCTGCGCCAATCCCAATCTGCACCGGCAACCAACTGAAGTTCGGGCCAGTGCGGCATCGTGCGCAGTTCGGCAGAGACATCATGCACAAACCTTATTTCAATTTTCTTCGGCAACTGTGGCGCTGCATCCAGGCTGAGGCGCAACGCAAGCGGCGGTATGGCTGCATCGCCGACATCCAGGGCGGTGCCGCTGGCAGCGCCTGTTCTGACAAAACCGCTGCTGCCATCCCAAACCACTGTCCAGCTATCCGCCGCCAGTGCAGGCAAAAAGGTTTCTGCAACCATACGCCGCAGCGACAGCCTCGCGCTGTGTGCCGAGTCCACGATGCGCTTCAGCCATGACTTGTCCACTACCGCAAGCATGCGTCGACCATCTGCCAACGCTGGTCCGGGCACCACATGATTTTCTTCGGGATCCGCCAGCGTAAATTCCTCTGCCACAAACGGCAACACTGACTGCCAGCGCCGACGCCCGCCCGCTGGCAGCGTGGCGGCTATGCTCAGCAACCGCTCCGCCGCCACAATCGCCACACACTCATGCCCCTTGGGCAGCATGGCGAGGGCCGCAATGCCGGTTTGCAGCAGCGCGCCCTTTTCGTCGCACAACGCCCACGGACAAGGCGAATTGCTGTCGCGCCACTGGCCGGAAAAATAAATTCGCAGTAGGCTCATTGCACGCTTTGCCAAACGACTGTCGGCCAATTACTCACGCGCCGCATGAGCGCCTGCGTGACAACCTGCGCCTGTCCAACGCTGGCGCGCCCCGTTACCCAGAAAAATTCGCTTTTCACAGAAATATCGCTATCCACCACCGTTATCCCTCCATGCGGCAAGCGCTGCCTGAAATCCGCAGTATTTATAAACGGCTGCCCTTGCCGTTGCTGCACCAACATGCGCGCATCTGGCAAGGTCAAACCTTCGAACACCGCCACCAGCACTTCTGCCGGTGAGAAATTAACATTTACCGGCGTCCCGCTTGCCGGCAATACACTCACAAACGCGCGCAAACTCTCAATCGTGCGGCTGTCAAATCCCTTCACCTGGGCCAACTCACCCAACTCCACCAGTGCACGGTTTGCCGCGCGGTGAGGTTGGGCCAAGGCGAGATAGTACCCATCCTCTGCTCCACCCGCTTGCGTCTCGCTATCGGCATCCATCCAGTCGGCAAGGGCAGGCGCCAGTTCAGCGGGCAAACCCAGCACCGCCAGCAAGCGCTGGAATTGTGCCACGTTACTGACCACATTATTCAAATTATACAGGCCCTGCCTGTCCTCAATCGCACCGATCACTTCCCCGCCTTCCACCGGTATCGCCGGCAGACGCAGGGTCCATATTTCCTTCTCATGATCTATATTGCTGCCGTGTGCATCCTCCGCCAGCACAGCCCTGGCCCAGTCCATGCCCGCCGCCCCCAGCTGGCGGGCCTGCGCACGCTCGAACTGGCTCTCCACCTGGCGCTGCCAGAGGTTTTGCTGCATCGCGATATAGGCGGCCAAAGAAGTGGCGAGCGCCACGATCAGCAACACCATGATGATAGCTACCCCTTGCTGTCGGCAGTTCCTGATCATGAATTCATGGCCCCTTATTTCACTGCAATGCAAATAGCCGCGTGATTACTTCACCGCCTGCCAGCGTGAGCGTAACTTCTGCCGCAAGAGGCAGACTGCTTAAATCCGTGGGATATTGCCACTGAGGCTGCCACACCCCATCCTTATCCAGATAGCGCAGCTTGAATTCGCGCACGCCTTCCAGCACCGGGTAGCGCACGGGTTTTGCACGCGGCGCCTGATCCAGCGACGGCCAGCGCAGCATCACAATCGTGCCCTGCTCCAGATGGTATCCTATGCGTTGCGGCGCCTGCAATGCAGCCCCCTGATCCGGTATGCCGGCACGGGTAAAAATCAGTTCCGCATTCTCGCCCACCGTCACTGCAGTGCCGACCCAAGCCGCCCGCACAATTGAGCCGTCCTCATCGCGCACCGGACGCCGCACCGCCTGCGCAATATCCTGATTCATGCGTGAAAAGAAAAATGCCAGGTGCTGCCATTTACGCGTTTCGGCTGACACCCGCTCCCGTGCCTGCAACACCGCATCCAGGCCGCGATAGCCGGCAACAGACAGCAGAGTGAGAATCACCAGCGCCACCAGCAATTCGATCAGAGTAAACCCGAGCTGGGATTTCATGCTCATCAGCGGCGCTGTTGCACCAAAAAACCGGTAAGGCGGCGCAGCGCATATTCCGGATCATCGGGTGAATACACGCTCACCTCGATGCGACGGAACGCAGGATTTGGCGTGACACCAATATCTTCTTTCCAGATCAGGCGAATTCCCGCCTGCGTTTCCTCTCCGTTTTGAGTGCCGGGTGGCAAAAAATCGCCGCGTGCAGCATGCTGAGCCAGGCGATTTTGTGCCACCCAATCGGCCAGCACGCGCATCCGCATGGTCTCGGCATGATTTGTTCCAGCCCCCGTTGCACGCATCACGGCGGCCATTGCAATCGCCAGTATCGCCAGTGCAACCAGCGTTTCCAGCAGGGTAAAGCCCTTATAAGCAAACTTTCCTTGCATATTTCTTATGATCCGGGATTAATCATCGGGCTTGATACTCATATCCTTCAACGAAAATCTCAGGGTAAACAGAGGCAACCTCTATTTATCGTTAAGCCCAATGCACAACAGGATTAATCCATCCTACATCTTGGGCAACGTCACACCGCTCTGTCCCTGATACTTGCCGCCTCTGTCCTTATACGAAGTTTCGCACACCTCATCGGACTCGAAGAACAGCACCTGCGCCACGCCTTCATTTGCATAAATCTTGGCTGGCAGCGGCGTAGTGTTGGAAAATTCCAGCGTGACGTAGCCCTCCCATTCCGGCTCGAACGGCGTGACGTTGACGATAATGCCACAACGCGCGTAGGTGCTCTTGCCGAGGCAGATGGTGAGTACATTGCGCGGGATGCGGAAATATTCAACCGTGCGCGCCAGTGCGAATGAATTTGGCGGAATAATGCAAAAATCGTTGTTCACTTCAACAAACGAACTGGGATCGAAATTCTTCGGATCGACAATCGTACTGTTGATATTGGTAAACAACTTGAATTCCGTAGAGCAGCGAATGTCGTAGCCGTAGCTCGATGTGCCATAGGACACGATGCGCTTGCCATTCACTTCTTTCACTTGCCCGGGTTCGAACGGCTCGATCATGCCGTGCTGTTCCGCCATACGGCGTATCCATTTATCCGCTTTTATACTCATCTCCGCCTCGAATCCTTAACTGGGTGTTAAAAAAAGCCCCTTCCCCGAGCAGGGAATGGGCTTAGTTTACTGTGTTTCTGAACGGGCTGTTAAGTGCTTTTTACTACAATCTTCGGGAACGCTGCGCTATGGTCTTGTGCCATCTCCGCGATTTTCACCGCAATGCGACGCGCCATTTGCTTGTATTCCTTGCTGATCTTGCCATCCGGCTCTGCCACAACAGTTGGCCTCCCTGAATCGGCCTGCTCGCGAATCTTGATATCCAGCGGCAAGGCACCAAGGAATTCGACCTTGTAGTCAGCACACATTTTCTCGCCACCGCCACTGCCAAAAATATGCTCCTCATGGCCGCACTTCGAGCAGATATGCGTACTCATGTTTTCGATGATGCCGAGAATCTTGATATCCACTTTTTCAAACATCTTGAGGCCCTTGCGTGCGTCCAGCAGCGCAATATCCTGCGGCGTAGTCACGATCACAGCGCCCGTCACCGGCACCTTTTGTGCCAGGGTCAGCTGAATATCGCCGGTACCGGGCGGCATGTCGACCACCAGATAATCCAGATTGTCCCAGCGTGTCTGGCCCAGCAACTGCTCAAGCGCCTGGGTCACCATAGGACCGCGCCAGACCATGGCCTGATCGTCGCCGGGTATCATAAAGCCGATAGACATGGCTTGAATGCCGTGGCCGATCATGGGTTCCATGAACTTGCCATCGGTGGACTTTGGCGAGCCTTTGACACCGAGCATGGTGGGCTGCGACGGGCCGTAAATGTCCGCATCCAGAATGCCGACGCGCGCGCCTTCGGCAGCCAGCGCCAGGGCCAGGTTAATTGCGGTTGTCGACTTGCCCACGCCGCCCTTGCCGCTCGCGACCGCGATAATGTTTTTAACGCCGTCCACCAGCTTTACGCCGCGCTGCACGGCATGGGATACCACCTTGCTGCTCACATTGGCCTCTACCTTGCCCACACCGGGGATGGTCTTGCGCAGATGCTCCTCCACCATGGACTTGATTTCTGCCCACACGCTCTTGGCCGGGTAGCCCAGTGTCACATCCAGTGAAATATCGTTGCCGTTGATCTTGATGTTCCTGACCGACTTGCCCGCCACAAAATCATTTTTGGTATTGGGATCGATCAACTGCTTCATTGCACCTTGCACATCTGCATCTGTAAAAGCCATTTGTTTCTCCTGGGTATTCGTGGGTAAATTAGTTTTGGCAAACCGTGATTCTACCCAATTCCGACTGTTTGCGTAGGTTTTGCTACAATGGCAAAACCATCTCAGTTACAAGGCAATTATGACCACCAGAATTCAAACGAAACCAAGAAAAATATTGGTCACCTCAGCCCTTCCTTATGCCAACGGCAGCATCCATTTGGGCCATCTGGTGGAATACATCCAGACGGACATCTGGGTACGCTTCCAGAAAATGCAGGGCAACAGCTGCCACTACGTCTGTGCAGACGACACTCATGGCACACCCATCATGCTGCGCGCCGAAAAGGAAGGCATCACCCCGGAGCAATTGATCGCGCGAGTATGGCAGGAACATTACGCTGATTTCAAAGCTTTCCATGTCAATTTCGATCATTACGGTTCGACCAACTCTGGCGAGACCCGGGAATTCGCCAATGGCATCTATAACAAACTCAAGAGCAACGGTCTGATCGAACAACGCTCCATCGAGCAATATTACGACCCGGTGAAGGAAATGTTTTTGCCGGACCGCTTCATCAAGGGCGAATGCCCCAAGTGTCACGCCAAGGACCAGTACGGCGACAACTGCGAAGTGTGCGGCGCGGCCTATACCACGGCGGAAGTCATCAACCCCTACTCCGCCGTGTCCGGCGCCAAGCCGGTGATGCGCGCATCCGAACATTACTTCTTCAAACTCTCCGCCCCCAGCTGCCAGCAATTTTTGCAGCAATGGACCACCAGCGGCACACTGCAATCCGAAGCATCCAACAAAATGCAGGAATGGCTGGGAACAGCGGGTGAAAACAAACTCACAGACTGGGACATCTCGCGCGATGCGCCCTACTTCGGTTTCGAAATACCCGATGCGCCGGGCAAATATTTCTATGTATGGCTGGATGCGCCGGTGGGCTACATGGGCAGCTTCAAAAAGCTGTGCAACGACAGCGGCATCGACTTTAACGACTACTGGAAACCGGATTCGGATGCCGAGCTGTACCATTTCATCGGCAAGGATATTCTGTATTTCCACGCGCTGTTCTGGCCCGCCATGCTGCAGCACGCCGGTTTCCGCACCCCGACCAAACTGTTCGCGCACGGCTTCCTCACCGTCAACGGCGAGAAGATGAGCAAGTCGCGCGGCACCTTTATCACCGCCAGCAGCTATGTCGAGCACATCAAGAACACCGAATACCTGCGCTACTACTACGCCGCCAAACTGAACGGCAGCATGGAGGATCTCGACCTCAGCCTCGATGATTTCGTGGCCAAGGTGAACAGCGACCTGATCGGCAAGTACATTAACATCGCCAGCCGCACTGCCGGCTTCATCAGCAAGAGATTTGACGGCAAGCTGGCGGCAAAAGATGGCATCAAGGACGCCCGTGCGAACGAATTAATGACGAGCTTTACAGATGCCGGCAATCTGATTGCACAATGTTACGAAGACCGTGATTTCGGCAAAGCGATACGTGAAATCATGCGCCTTGCCGATCTGGCCAACGAGTATGTGAACGACAAGGCGCCCTGGGTGTTGACCAAGCAGGAAGGCCAGGAAGCCGCACTGCAGGAAGCCTGCACCGTCAGCCTGAACCTGTTCCGCCTGCTCACGCTATACCTCAAACCCATCCTGCCTGTGCTGGCAAAAGAAGTAGAGAGTTTCCTCAACATTGACGCACTGACCTGGGCCAATGCCGGCGACCTTTTATTCAGCCATCGCATCAACGAATACAAACACCTGATGACGCGCATCGACCCCAAGTTAATTACCGCATTGGTAGCAGCCAACCAGGAAAGCCTGCAGGCAACGACACAGGAACACTCCCCCGCACGCCATGCCGAGGCACAACAGCATGCCATCGCGCCGATTGCAGAAACCATCAGCATCGACGACTTCAGCAAGGTCGATTTGCGCGTGGCAAGGATCGTCAGTGCCGAGCACGTGGAAGGCGCTGAAAAGCTGCTCAAGCTGACGCTGGATATCGGCGAAGAGCAACCGCGCACCGTGTTTGCCGGCATCAAGTCTGCCTACGATCCGGAAAAGCTCAAGGGCCGCATGACGGTGATGGTCGCCAACCTGGCCCCGCGCAAGATGAAATTCGGCCTGTCGGAAGGCATGGTGCTGGCCGCTTCCGGGGCAACACCCGGGCTGTTTATTTTGAGTCCGGATGAGGGGGCACAGCCGGGCATGAGGATCAAGTAAGCTGTCGTCTTATCGCTCCCCTCCCCCGCAGGCGGGGGAGGGGCTGGGGGTGAGGGTTCGTGCGATGCAGCAGATTCTGCCTCAGCTTAGCAAGTTAAAATATTCAATACAATCAATCGCATATAGATTTACATGTAAGGTGCGTCCCACGCACCTGCAAGTAAATACCGGAGCGCCGACGTCCTCGTCGGCTTTTTTTCGTATATTTGCCGACGAGGACGTCGGCGCTCCCAAACAATCAGCCATACACCACCCGCACATTTTTCTCCCCCAGCAAGCCGCGCAGATCGTTCAGCAGGCTGTCCGGCAGCGTGACATGCCACGCCTCGCCCAGGCGCAGCTGCGCGCTGCCGGTGTGGTTGCGGTAATGGATTACCACCGGGCATTTGCCGCCGCGATAGGGCAAAAAGAGTTCTTTGAGCTTCGCAATGACAGCGGCCTCCTGTTCCGCGCAGCCCAGATCCAGCCGCTTGGCGAAGGCGGCGCGGGCGGAGGCAAAGTCCATGACCTCTTCGCCGGTCACGCGCATGTTGCCGGAATATTCGTCAAGTGTAGCCTTGCCGCGCACGACCAATAGTTCGCTATCCTTTATCCATGGGCGGCTGGCCTCATAGAGTTCATTGAACAGGGTCACTTCCAGCTGCGCGCTACCGTCTTCGATCCTCACAATCGCCATGCGCCCGCGCCGGGTTTGCTGGATGCGCACGTCGGCCACCATATCATTACGCACCTGGATGGATCAGCAAGAGAGAGGCAAGCTCACGTCCAGTCTTGGCGTATCAAAGCTTAGCCGAATAAGCTGGCCTGAATTCGCTACCCGCCCTGAGTTTCTTTTCCATCTTAATTCCCTGACACAAGGGGGCGGGAAAGCTATTTCAGTTTTATTGCTGGGTAAACGTCCAGCTTGCATTTGTCCCCTCGAAGTTAGTCGCGCCGGGGCAATTATAGCTACCCGATAGTTGCGCCTCGTTCGTGAATGCAACAGGTTGAGGTGTTGTGCCAGGTAAGCAATTTCCCCCCACAAATGCATATAGCAGCTTGGCAAACTGAACCGGAACGGTGCTGCCGCTGCTGTTGTCCGTACAATTTGTGGTCAGAATGGTATTGGTATCTGCAGCTGTCACGGTAAAGGCATGGGTGCTTGGCCATAGCGTGTTGCTCGCCGTATAAACAAGCAGCTTGTCGGTAGACAGGATAGTGCTCGTCACAGGCAGCGGGGTACAGGTAAAACCTGCAAGCACAGGCGCGAGGCTTCCGCTGATAGTGCCTGATGCCGTGTAGGTTTTTACATCGGGCAAATTCTCGGTCTGAACCCATGTTACGTTGGCAACGCCGTTGCTGGTGTTGACTCCGCTTGTCGTCACTGTAGTGGTGAAATTGACTGTGCCGGTGTAGCCGGGGACAAGGTCGGTAATGGTAATGTTGGAGGCCACCAGCACCTTTGCTCCGCTACCTAGATTCACACGCGCACTGGCCGCTACGATATTCGGTGCGGGTTTCGTCGCAGGGGCGGTATAGGTGGCACCGAGGCCATTGCCGCTCACTGTTCCTGTAGTGCCATTTCCGCCCGCCACCCCATTTACCGACCAATCACTGACATAAACAAGAGGGGCGAGGCCGCCTTGAGCTGCGGGGGCAGAGCATGGCAATCCAAGCGGGGTCAGGTCATCGCTTGGTGCGACCGGCGGAGGATAACAGTACACTACCTGCAGAGACAGGCTATCATTCACCTTGAGCGTCTTCGATAGCGGCTGTAGCCGATACCCTTGCACCATCGAAAAATCGGTGAAGTGCGTGGTGCTGATGGTCATGGTTTTGGCGATGCTATCGGTGGTGGGTGTCCCCAGCCACTTCCAGTAGCCGGTAGAAGTTTGATAGGCAGCACCCAGAATGGCAGGGTCGCTACCCGCCAGATCCTGGGCTGTGTAGGCAAACTTAAGCGCAACAGGTTGCGCAAAGGTCTGTCCATCAGGGGTCAGGCGATAACCCGCATCCAGCCCACCGTGCGCCGTATTGGTAATGGGCTGAATGCCGATCAATGTGTTTGCCGCCAGCGCACCTGCCGGGATGGTCAGGGTGATTTTCCCATCCGGCGTGGCTACACTGCCGCCTGTTGCACCTATGGTCGCGCTTGCGGCAACACCGCTCGCAGTACCGATTGCAGTTGTGGTCGGTGTTACATTGATCAGTGCAGGTGTTGTACTGCCGCCGCCGCTTCCGCCGCCGCATGCGGCGAGCAGCGCAACAACGAACAGTATTGAAACACCGGCCAACACTCGTTTGCTATTCATGATTTTTCTCTCTTGTCGTAAATAATTCGTATTCGTTGCGTTCGGCTTGGCGTGCCCTTAAGCGATGCTTGTGCAAACCTGAACGACCGTCACGGTTTCCATAACAGCATCGTCCTTGATTGTTAGGATTCATTTCATTTAGTCCTACCTCGATACGCTTACTGATAGCGGTTGTACCAGATGCTGTCGTTCGTGCCATCGGACTGATACCACACCACAACAGCATTACCGTTGGCGTCGATGGCGATCTGGGGCTGCCCGGCAGGCGCCCCGGCAGTATTGATTCGAACCTGGCCGAGATTTGCCGTTGTGCCCCAGCCGCTGCCAGGGGTGTAGCGGTTGATCCAGATGTCGGGGGTATTGTCGGACGCACCATCGGGCTGCACCCACACTGCCAGCGCATTGCCGCTGGCGGCGTCGATGACAATTTGGGGCTCCACAGCATTGGCCGTGGAGCCGCCCGAAATGTCGGTCTGGATGAGTGCCGGGAAGCCGCCCCACCCGCTGCCTGCAGTGTAGCGGTTAGACCAGATGCGCTCGTTCGTGCCGAAGCCGCTGTTCTGCTGCCACACCGCTAGCGCATTGCCGCTGACGTCGAAGGCGATCTGGGGGTTATCGGCATCGCCACCGGTCCACTCGATGAGCGCCGCCGTGCCCCAGCCGGAGCCGGCGCTGTAGCGGTTAGCCCATATATTGCGATTCGAACCGTCGGACTGCGACCACACCGCCAATGCATTGCCGTTGGCGTCGATGGCGATCTGGGGCAGGCCACCGGCACCACCAATAACCGAGGCAGCGCCCCAGCCGCTGCCTGCTGCGTAACGGTTCGACATGATCGTACCCGTGCCGTCGTAACGCGACCACACCACCAAAGCATTTCCATTGGCGTCGATGGCGATCTGGGGGGTCGAGGAGGCACCGAGGCTGACGGGCTCGATAATAGTTGCTGTCGTTCCCCATGTGCCGGAACCGGCACTGTAACTGTTTGAACGAATTTGAGAAGACGTACCGTTGCTCTGCAGCCACACCGCCATGGCGTTGCCAGTTAAGTCAAAGGCAATCTGCGGACTAACGGCAGGACCGGCGTTGTCGGTTTCGATGAGCACCGCCGTGCCCCATGTACCGGAGCTGGCGCTGTAGCGGTTGGCCCAGATGTCGTCTCGCACAGCTGCCGTCGCATCCCCGTCCTGCTGCCATACCGCCAAAGCATTGCCATTGGCGTCGATAGCAATCTGGGGGTTGGATGAAAAACCCACGCCGGTCTCTAGGGGCGCAGCCGTGCCCCAGGTATGGGTGGCAACAGTGTAATGGTTAGCCCAGATATTCAAGTATGTGCCCGTGCTGTCAACTTGCACCCACACAGCCACGGCATTGCCGCTGGGGTCTACGGCAATCTGGGGTTGCGCGGCAGCACCCGCGCCCGTTTCGATGAGTGCGGCTGTGCCGAATGCCTTGGAACCAAGCGCTGCATTTACCGTCAGCGTTGCCGCACTGCTATTGACCGTGCCCGAGCTGTTGGTGGCTACCGCACGGAATTGTCGCCCGTTGTTGGCCAGTGCTGCGCTGGACAGGTTAAGAATGGTGCCGGTCTCGCCGTTTATGTTGCTCCAGTTGCCGCCGCTGTCCGTGCTTAATTGCCACTGCAAGGCGGGTGTGGGTGCGCCGCTGACGGCGACCGTGAATTGCGCGTTTTGCCCCTCGGTGATGGTGACATTGGCTGGCTGGGTGGTAAAGGCTGGCGCAATGGCGGCGGCATTGACGGACAGCGTTACCACATTACTGGTAACCCTGCCCGCAGCACTTTCAATGATCACACGGTATTGCCGACCGTTGTCGCTGGCGGTGGTGGTGTTGATGGTGAAGGTGGCGACGGCAACACCCGCGTTGACCCAGTTGCTGCCGTCGTAATACTGCCAGCGCGGCATGGGTGTAGGTACACCGGTGAAGGCGACGGAGAAGCTCGCTGCTGCCGGCGCCACAACTGTTACATCCACAGGCTGGCCGGTGATGACGGGCGCTACAGGTGTGGGGTCAACTGTTAGCGTGACTGCTGCACTTTCCACACTGCCAACTGTGTTGCTGACAACCACGCGATAGCGCTGACCGCTCATGGCTGTATCGGTGTTGCCGGTGGAGTAGGTGGACAAGGTTGCGTTTGCAATGTTGCTCCAGGTCACACATGTCGCAATTGCATCCATGCAGCGCTGCCACTGGTAGCTGAGTGACGTGCCGGTGGCGGTAACGCTGAAGCTGGCTGCAGCTAGTGCGGTGACATGCGCACTTGTCGGCTGCACAGTGATGGCGGGGCCGCCCGCAACAGTTGTTACCGCAAGCGTAACAGCCGAACTGGTGACGCTGTTGCTGGTGCCGGAAACGACTACCCGGTATAGCGTGCCGCTGTCGGCCAGTGTGGTTGCGGCAGTGGCGTAGCTGTCAGTCGTGGCACCGCTTACGACGGTATAGGTGGTGCCGCCATCGCTGCTGCGCTGCCACTGGTAGCCAGTTGCGTTGCTGGCCACCACATCAAAGGTTGCTGCCGTGCCCGACACCACGCTTTGGTCGGTGGGCTGGGCGGTGATGGCTGTGGCAAGCTGTGCTGCTGTGCTACCACCTCCACCGCCGCACGCGGTTAGAAATATTGAAACCAGGAGCAGTGCGCTATAGATGATTTTGGTGTTGTTGAGTTTCATTTTGCTTGCCTCACTAACTTTTTGATTCCTGGTTATCAACTCATGCCTGTTGCGTGTGGCGGCGGCTTACTGGATCGTGCCGGTGGTGGTGACAGAGATTGGACTGGTTCCCGCCGCCATGGCCGCGCCGGCACTGGTCAAAACGCCGGTCGTGGCGTTGATGGTGTAGGTAGAGACGTCGTTGGAGGTGTAATTTGCCACGTAGGCGAACTTGCCCGATGGATCGACATTGACGGAGTAAGGATTGGTTCCCGCAGGCACGGAACCGACGCTGGTCAACGCACCGGTGCTGGCGTTGATGGTGTAAGCCGAGACGTCGTTGGAATTGTAATTCACCGCGTAGGCGAACCGACCGAGGGGATCGACACTTATGGCTTGGGGATTGTTTCCCGCCGCCACAGCCGCGCCGATGCTGGTTAGTACGCCAGTGGCGGCGTTGATGCTGTAGGCCGAGATGTTGTTGGAATTAGTATTAGTCACGTAAGCAAACTTGCCCGATGGGTCGACGGTGACAGTGTAGGGACTGGTTCCTGCCGCCACGGCCGCGCCGACGCTGGTCAGGATACCGGTGCTGGCGTTGATGGTATAGGCAGAGATGTTGTTGGAACTCATATTTGCCACGTAAGCAAACTTGCCTGAGGGATCGACGCTGACGGATCTGGGAGCGGTGCCCGCCGCCACTGTCGCGCCGACGCTGGTCAGGACACCGGTGCTGGCGTTGATGGTATAGGCCGAGATGTTGTTGGAATTACCATTAGCCGCGTAAGCAAACTTGCCCGACGGGTCTACGGTGACGGAGACGGGAGATGCTCCCGCCGCTACCGCCGCACCGATACTGGTTAACGCACCGGTGCTGGCGTTGATGGTGTAGGCCGAGACATCGTTGGAATTGTAATTCGCCGCGTAGGCGAACTTGCCCGATGGATCGACGGTAACGGAAACTGGAGCTGTTCCCGCCGCCACTGTCGCGCCGACGCTGGTGAGCACGCCGCTCGCGGCGTTGATGGTGTAGGCCGAGACATCGTTGGAATTGTAATTCGCCGCGTAGGCGAACTTGCCCGTGGGGTCGACGCTGACGGAGATCGGGAAACTCCCAGCCGCAAACGGACTGCCCGCCACGGCGGTCAAGGCGCCAGTTGTGGTGTTGATGGTGTATGCAAGAATACCTCCAGTCGCCTGCGCCACGAAGACGAATTTTCCTGTGGGATCGTTGGTGACAGAGCGAAGAGCGCCCCCCACTCCCCCACCCGCCACGATGCCGCTGCCCGTCAGAACGCCGGTCGTGGCGTTGATGGTGTAGGCCGAGATATTGCCGCCGTTATCTGCCACATAGGCGAACTTGCCCGTGGGGTCGACGGTGACGGAAAGGGGCTGAGCACCCGACGCAAATGGGCTACCCGCCACGGCGGTCAGCGCACCTGTGGTGGCGTTGATGGTGTAGGCCGAGACGTTGGCGGAACCGAAATTCGCCACGTAGGCGAACTTGCCAGAGGGGTCGATGGTGATGGAATAAGGGGTGGTGCCCGCTACCACCGGCGCGCCGATGCTGGTCAAAGCCCCGGTGCTGGCGTTGATGGTGTAGGCCGAAACATTGGCTGAACCGCTATTCGCCACGTAGGCGAACTTGCCGGAGGGGTCGGTGCTGACGGATTGGGGGCTGGTGCCCGCCGCGACATAGCCGTTGTGGCGCAACTGCCCGGTGGCGGCGTTCACCGTGTAGATCGAGACGGTGTTGTCGCCAGCATTTGCCACATAAGCGAAGCGCGGCGCATACACAGAACACGTGATCGTGATGCTGTTAATGCTCGTGGCGGAAACCGTGCCACTGCCGCTGCCGACTACGCAGTTTTGCGCGGGTACGCCGGGCTGGGTTTTGACGCTGATGCTGTATCCCGCGCCGGAGGCCACATTGGTAACAAAGTTAAATGCACCGTTGGTGCTGACCGTCAAGTTATCACCCGCGTTGTTCTGCAACACCAGACCCGTGCCTGTCATTCCGCTGACTGTGCCGCCAACGGAGTAAGCGTTGGTCGAACAGATAACCGTAACGCCGGTGACATTCGCGGCTGAAATGGTTCCGGTGCCAGTGTTGACGGTGCAAGTCTGACTGGGGCCGCTGGGCTGGGTGAGCACGGTCACGCTGTATGGGCTGCCGCTGGCGACCTGGGTGGCAAAGGTGAACACGCCATTGGCCGCAACACTGAGGTTGTCGCCATTGTTGTCTTGCAGCACCACGGTACCCGCGAGGCCTGTGGCCGTGCCGCCTACCGAGTAGCTGGCCGTCACGCTCGCAGGTGCTGCGCCCCCACCACCGCTGCCGCACGCGGCCAGCAATAAGGCAACCAAGAACACTGTTACTTGAAAGATTTTGGGGTGGGTGAATTTCATTTTGCTTGCCTCATGTTGTTCATTAGTGCTGCGCGACAGAGTTGTTCATAAACTTTGCGCAATGTATGCCTCGCGACAAATTTTTCATATAGTCCATTTGGACTGGTTGGACGTAAATGCTTGCGCACAGAGTGCCGCACGGGTTAAATTCACCACATGATGACTGCCCGGATTCTATTGATTGATGACCATGCCATGTTCCGCTCCGGGCTGCGCATGGTGCTGAACGCGAGCCTGCCAAACGCGGAAGTGTTTGAGGCGGGTTCATTGAACGAAGCGATGCAAAGCGCGCCCGACAGGCTTGATGCCATGCCCGATGTAATCCTGCTGGACATCAAAATGCCCGGCCTGAATGGGGTAGAAGGTATGGCGCTGCTCAAACGCAAATGGCCGCAAGTTCCCGTGTTAATGCTGTCGTCTCAGGACGAGCCTGAAACCGTGCGCTTGGCGCTCGCACGTGGTGCGACAGGCTTCATCTCGAAAGCCGAAACCGCAGACAATATCATCTTGTTGCTCAAGCGCATCTTGCGCGGGGAACTTACTACTCCAGAGGCACAAGCGGGAGACCGGGGGGATGTACTGGGCGCGCTTCTGCACTTGACCCCGCGCCAGTGCGAGGTGCTCGACCTGCTGTGCCAGGGCATGTCCAATAAACTGATTGCTCGGCAGTTAATGCTCTCGGAGAATACCGTGCGCGGGCATGTGCAGGCGATACTGGGGTTCTTGGGGGTATCGAGCCGTTCGGAAGCCGCATTCGCAGCGCGCCGCAGGGGACTGGTGGGCTAAAATGCAAAGCGCTAAAACAAAAATCGGGTTGCGAGATCAATATGAAAAGTAACTTTCTGCGACTGGATGAAGACCGCATTCTGGTGGAGCAGTTGCGGCTATTGCTGCGCAATGGGGACAGCTCGGTCATCCCGGTTATTCTGCTGACGTTACTGCTGCTCTGGGTCTTGCTCAACGACAGCAACGCGACGGCTTTGTGGATATGGGCAGCAGCAGTGATAGTCTCCAGACTGAACGGCTATCTCTATTTGCGCCGCCACCCCGCCGACAGCATCTTATCCGGCCAAGCGCAGCGTACGGTGCGGATGCTGATAATTTTGAACGCCGTGGACGGCATGCTCTGGGGTGCATTGACGTGGGTCACGATAGGTATGTCCACTTTGGCGGGCAGCATCCTGGTGATTTCCGTAATCGCGGTCATGGCGGGCGGTGCCATGTCGGTACTGTCGCCGGTGCTGCCGGTATTCGTCGCATTTGTCATCCCGGCACTGGGTGCTGTGGCATCGAGAATGTGGCTGCTGAATGATACGGCTTATAACGCATTAGGTGTGGCCGCTGCTTTGTACATCGCAACCCTGCTTAGCCAAGCAAGTAACAGCTCACGCGCTGCGCGTGCGGCCATAGAATTGCGCTTCGAAAATACTGGGCTGGTAGGTCAACTGCGCGTGGAAAAAGCAATTGCCGAAGAAGCACGTCGCGATGCCGAGCATGCCAATACCGCAAAATCAAAATTCCTCGCCGCGGCCAGCCACGATCTGCGCCAGCCGATACACGCCCAAGGCCTATTTCTGGAAGTGCTTTCGCGCACTGACCTGAACTCGAATCAGCGCAATCTGGTCGCCAGTTCACGCGCTGCCTCGGAAGCTTCCAGCGAATTGCTCAATGCACTGCTCGATTTTTCTCGCATCGAAGCAGGCGTGATTGAGCCACAAATACAAACATTCCGCTTGCAGCCGTTGTTCAATAAAATTGAAAGAGAACTCGCGCCGCAAGCCGACGCAAAAGACATCGTGTACCGCTCGCGCGAGACCCATCTGGCGGTGCAGTCCGACCCGATGTTGTTGGAATTGATTCTGCGCAACCTGGTGTCCAATGCGATTCGTTACACCGAGCATGGCGGCGTGCTGGTGGCGTGTCGGCAGCACGCCGCCCAAGCCGTGCTGGAAGTGTGGGACACCGGCATCGGCATCGCGCCAGAACATCGGCAGGAGGTATTTCACGAATTTCACCAACTGGGTAATCCGGAACGTGATCGCCAAAAAGGACTGGGGCTGGGGCTGGCGATTACAAAGGGGCTGGCGCGCACGCTGGGGCATGACCTGTCATTGGCGTCCACCCTGCAACGCGGCAGCGTATTCCGGCTGACCTTGCCTATCGACACCGTCATCTCTGCCACACAAATCGCCATGACGCAGAACAGGACGCGACTTCTTAATGCACGCCTGCTAGTCATCGATGATGATGAAATCGTGCGCGAAGGAATGCTTCATTTGCTGCGCGATTGGGGCTGTGAATGCGAGGCGGCTGAATCCATCGAAGAGGCGATGGCATTGGCGCGTATACATGCACCCGATCTGGTCATCAGCGACTACCGCCTGCGCGAGCAGCGCACTGGCGTTGAAGCTATCGCAACACTACGAGCGTTACTGGGAGAGTCCTTACCTGCCCTGCTGATCACCGGCGACACCGCACCGGAACGCTTGCGCGAGGCTCAGGCCAGCGGTGTACCGCTACTGCACAAACCCGTATCACCCACCCAACTATATCAAAGGTTATTGGTGATTCTGGCAAAAACCACTTAACAGCGCATGCCCGCCAAAATCCACCGGAAAATAAAACCCTTTATTGCTTTGTGCCAAACAGCATTTCCAGACGGAACAATAGTGAACCATTCATCCTGATCATCTGTTCTGGGAAAGCTCAATTGCGGACTCACTTCAAAATACATCCACTCACGGTGCAATTTATAGCGATAAAGCATCAGCAATGCATAAGTGGTTTCTTTCAGCTTTGGATTATCATCACCGAGCACGCTCAACTGGTACAGCAAAGCGCTGCTGTCATTCACAGTATGTGAAAAATTATAAATCCTGGCACAGATTGCAAAGCTGTGGCGCTTCAAAACAGGTGGCTGTGGAAGTGGCGCGGAACAGCAGCGGCTCACCCAACACATGCGTCATATCAAACTGTATGGTTTGCCCCAGACCCAGCGTACTAAACCAGAATACCGTCTCGACCGGTTTCAGTCGCCAATCCCGGATAGCCTTTTACCGAAACCGAGCGGCTGTTCAGGCAAAATATAATGCAGCATCTTGCCGAAGTCTGGAATAGCAATCGCATGAACTTCATGCATTCCCCCCACAAAGACGGCACACTTCCTGACCGGGCTCGGGCAATTTGCGAAAAAAAAGGCGTGTTGCACAACGCCAGCCAGAATTTTGACAACCTGATGCTCACAGAATGGCCGGATTGGCGAGGGCTGCAATTTCCCGGAGTTTTGCTGGATACTTTATCCGTTAAGGGACAGCGCCGGTATACCGGCCTTGGCATTGTTGCCACGATCCATGCGTTTAATGACATGCTTTTGCTCACTGTCAGAAGAAAATCCACGGTGGATCAATTAAAGCCCTCGTGAACTTGAAGTGGCAAGGTGCTTCGGACTGGGCATAGACTACCGAAAAATCGCGGAGGAGTTGAATATTGCGCCAGCAACAGTGCGTAACCATCTGCAAGTCATTTATGCCGCACTCGGGGTTAGCCACAAGGTCGATATGGCACGCATTATTCTTGAGGCTGAAGAATAACCGCAGGACAAGGTTTGTTGGCTTGGCATTATTGCCGCCCGCGATCGAAAAGGGACATGCATTGCCAGATTGAAGTTATCCATAAACAACCCGCACATTTTTCTCCCCCAGCAGGCCGCGCAAATCACTCAGCAAACCATCTGGCAGCGTGACATTCCAGGCCTCGCCCAGGCGCAGCTGGGCGCTGCCGGTCTGGTTGCGGTAATGAATCACCACCGGGCACTTGCCGCCGCGATAGGGCGTGAACAAATCCTTTAACCTTGCGACGATAGCAGCATCCTGTTCCGCACAGCCGAGATCGAGCCGCTTGGCGAAAGCCGCGCGGGCAGACGCCAGGTCCATCACTTCTTCGCCGGTCACGCGCATATTGCCGGAATAGTCGTCCATCGTCGCCTTGCCATGCACGACCAGCAGCTCACCGTCGCGTATCCACGGCCGGCTCGCTTCATACAGCTCGTTGAACAGGGTCACTTCCAGTTGCGCAGTGCCATCTTCGATCCTGATGATCGCCATTCGTCCGCGCCGGGTTTGCTGGATGCGTACATCGGCAACCATGCCGGCCAGCAACACCACCAGACTTGCACGCCGGTTGTTTGCGCCGCCCTGCGGCAGCGCCTGCGGCGTGACATCGGCCAGACGCTGCTTGATGAACGGTGCCAGCTCCTCGGCAAATTCCTGATAGGGGTGGCCGCTCAGATAAAAGCCCAGGCTGGTTTTCTCCTGCTGCAATTTTTCGCGCAGACCCCAGTAGGGGACGTCCTTCATCTGCACCGGCATCGCAGCACCTTCATCGTCGCCAAACAGGCTGTTCTGGTTTGCTGCACGGGCTTGTTGCTCGGCGCTGGCCAGCGCATCGTCCAGCGACGCAAATATTTGATGGCGGTGATCGGAAATCGAATCGAACGCACCGCCGCGGATCAGCGCCTCGATGGAGCGGCGGTTAACCAGCCGCTTGTCGACGCGGCGGCAGAAATCAAAAATATTCTTGAAGGGTCCGCCGCTGTTGCGCGCTGCCACGATGTTGATGATGGCCGCTTCGCCGGTGCCCTTGATCGCGCCCAGACCGTAGGCCACGGTCCTGTCATCCACCGGCGCAAAGCGGTAATCGGAGGCATTGATGTCGGGCGGCAGCACGGTCAGGTTTTGCGCCAGGGTGTCGTCATAGTTGCTGTGCACCTTGTCGGTGTTGTCCATGTCGGACGACAGCGTGGCTGCCATGAAGGCGGCGGGATAATGCGCCTTCAGATAGGCAGTTTGGTATGAGACCAGCGCGTAGGCGGCCGAGTGCGATTTGTTAAAGCCATAGCCGGCAAACTTTTCCATCAGGTCGAACAGCTGGGTGGCCAGCGTTTCCTTGATCTCGCGCTTGACCGCACCCTCGACAAAGATATTGCGCTGCTGTGCCATTTCATCGGCGTTTTTCTTGCCCATCGCACGGCGCAACAGATCCGCCGCGCCCAGCGAATAGCCACCGATAATCTGCGCGATCTGCATCACCTGCTCCTGGTATACGATCACACCGTAGGTCGGCTTGAGCGAAACTTCCAGATCGGGATGGAAATAATCTGCCTTGGCGCGGCCGTGTTTGCGGTTGATAAAATCCTCCACCATGCCCGATTCCAGAGGACCGGGACGGTACAGCGCAACCAGCGCCACGATATCTTCGAAGGTATCCGGTTCAAGCTTGACGATCAGCTTTTTCATGCCCGGCGATTCAAGCTGGAACACCGCGGTGGTATTGGCCGACTTCAGCAGCTTGTAGGTTGCCTTGTCATCCAGCGGCAGATTGTCCACGGTGAATGGCTGTGGTACTGGCAGCGCTGCATCTCTTTCACGCGCCAGCATCTGGTTCACATAGCGCACCGCCCAGTCGATGGTGGTGAGCGTGCGCAAGCCCAGGAAGTCGAACTTCACCAGGCCGATTTTCTCCACGTCGTCCTTGTCGAACTGGCTGACGGCGTTGTCGCTGCCCTCGGCGCAATACAGCGGACAGAAGTCGGAAAGCTTGCCCGGCGAGATCAGCACGCCACCCGCATGCATGCCGACGTTGCGGGTCAAGTCTTCCAGACTCTCGCACAGTTCCAGCAGCTCGCTCACCCCCTCCTCTGCGCCCATGATGGCGTTGAACTCGGGCTCAATCTCGCGCGCCTTTTTGAGCGACACCGGCTTCACGCCTTCCAGCGGCACCAGTTTGGACAGGCGGTCGCACAGGCCATAGGGAAAATCCATCACGCGGCCGACGTCGCGGATCACCGCCTTGGACGACAGGGTACCGAAGGTAACGATCTGCGACACGCTTGCCGCACCGTATTTCTGCTTCACGTAGTCGATCACGCGCTCACGCCCGTCCTGGCAGAAGTCGACGTCGAAGTCGGGCATCGACACCCGCTCGGGATTAAGGAAGCGCTCGAACAGCAATTCATAGCGCAGCGGATCAAGGTCGGTGATGCCCAGGCTGTAGGCCACCAGTGAGCCGGCGCCGGAACCGCGCCCCGGCCCCACCGGCACGCCGTTGTTTTTTGCCCAGCGGATAAAGTCGGCCACAATCAGGAAGTAGCCGGGAAACTTCATATTGATGATGGTATTAACCTCGAACGCCAGTCGCGCGGCATACTCGGGCATCTTCGCCGCACGCTGCTGTTCATCCGGATACAGCACCGCCATGCGCTGCGCCAGACCGAGTTCGGACTCTGTGCGCAAAAAGTCATCCAGACTGACACCATTGGGCGTGGGGAAATTGGGCAGGTAGGGCTTGCCCAGCTGCAGCGTCAGGTTGCAGCGTTTGGCGATCTCTACACTGTTGGCCAGCACTTCAGGCATATCGGCAAACAGGGCTGCCATTTCCGCCTGGGTCTTGAAATACTGCTGTGGGGTGAAGGTGCGCACGCGCCTCTTGTCATTCAGCACATAGCCTTCGGCAATGCACACGCGCGCCTCATGTGCCTTGTAGTCGTCCGCGCTGAGGAACTGCACGGGATGAGTGGCGACGACAGGCAGCGCCAGTTCAGCCGCCAGTTGAACGGTCTCGCGGACATGCGCTTCCTCGCGCGCAAAACCGCAACGCTGCACCTCCAGATAGAAACGCGAGGGGAACAGACCGGCATATTCCTGCGCCAGCACGCGCGCACTGGCCGCATTGCCATTCAGCAGCGTGGCGCCCACCTCGCCCAGCTGCGCGCCGGACAAGGCGATCAGACCCTCGGTACCTGCCCGCAGCCATTCCTTGCGCAATTCGGGGCGGCCGCGGTTCTGGTTTTCCAGATAGGCGCGGGTAAGCAGATCGCACAGCCGCAGGTAACCTGCATTGGACTGGCACAGCAGCAGCAGGCGGAAAGGCTGGTCGCGCTCCGCCTCATTGCTGACAAACACATCGCAGCCGACGACAGGCTTGATGCCTTTGGAACGGGTCGCAGCATAAAACTTGACCAGACCGAAGATATTATTCAGATCGGTCAGCGCCAGCGCCGGCATGCCGTCACGCCTGGCGGCCTCAACCGCATCGCCGACGCGCACTATGCCGTCGACAATGGAGAACTCACTGTGCAGTCGTAGATGAATAAAGCTGGGTTGTGACATGATAGCTTGAAGATGATTTCAGCCTGAATTTTACCACTGTCACCATGTCAAATATTTCAAATATTTCTACCCATTGATCTGGCTGGGAAAAGCTGCCGTCGGCTTCGGTCAAAATCCGCACAACTATTTAAACCGCGACATAAGGTTAAAATGGCAGGGTTCATCACGCACCGCATAATTCATCACGCTAAGGAAATTCAAATGACATGGCAGCTTTTTGACATAGAGATTATCGGCAATCAATCCCAGGTCCTGCTCGATGATCAATATATCAGTGACACGCCCGGCGAGTCGCTGCCCAATATCGCCTGGTTTGCGGTGTGGTGCTTGCAGGATACCTCCGGACATTACTGGAATCCCGAAGAGACAGATACGCTCAATAAAATCGAAACCGATTTATTGGGTTTAGTCGCCGAATCGGGCTACGGCTGGGCAGTATATGTGCGTCGTGTCGCCTCTGCCGGCATGCGCGAATATTTTATTTATTACGGCGGCGACGCTGTTTTATCGGAGGTTGTCCCAGCGCTGAAAGCACTGCATCCTGAATACCGCATCGAATTTGAAACAAAATCCGATCCCGAGTGGAAGCATTATTTCCAGTGGCTGAAAGAAGCTCCGCAGGAGCTAGCAGTTCAGCGCAGCTGTTTAGAATGAAAAAAACCGACATCGAGAAATTCCGCATCGACATCGTCAGTGGCAATTTAAGCGCGCTGTCCATGATGCTGTGCCGCGACGGCGCTATCGGCAGGCAGGGCAGCGGGAAGCTGCCCGCGGATGAAGTGAGCGTGCTCGGCAGCAGCGATGGCTCGATTTTCAACAGCCTGATCGACCAACTGGATGAACGAGTTTTTCCGCACGCGGATGTGTACGACCACCCGCATAAAATCGGTGTGCCGATCACTTATTCAATCGTTTTTTTGGGGCAAGGGCAGGATACTGCTGTATTTGAATTTCGCTTCGGCAGCGAGACGCCCGATGTGGGGGAACTGCTGCCCTATTTCGACGGCTTTATTTCGCAGGCGGTTGCACTGACGAATGACTGGTACGCAGAAGAAAAAGCTAATATCACACTCCGCCGCTAAGCTGTAGGGTGCGTCATACACACCATGGTGCGCGCGGCGCACTCTACTCAACCGAACAAAGCAAACTCAAAAATTCAGAATTCGCCCAAATGCAAGGCGTGAATTAAAATTTAGCAGCGCCGCATATGTTTTATATGCAAGCAATAAATTTTAGTTCGCAACGCAGCAGTTGGGATGAAGTCTGTATTTTTAATATTTTTTAAATTCTTTGACGATGTATTGCTGCCTGCGGCTAATCGGCAGCCTTTCTTCAAGACCCTTGAGTTTCACAGCCCAGTGTGAATCCGAGCCATCTTCGCCCACTTTTTCAAAACTCTCTATCTCCTCTTTCGCCACCAGGCAATTGCGGTGGATGCGCACAAAGCGTGCTGCGAATTCTTTTTCCAGCGCGCCCAGCGGTTCCTCGGCCAGATATTCGCGTTCCGCCGTGCGCACGGTGATGTATTTCAGTTCTGCGCGCAGGTATAAGATTTTATCTACCGGAATCAGCAGAATTTTCCCCCGCTCCTGGATCGACAAATTTTTGCGCGGCTCGGGCATCAACTCCTGCAGTATTTCGCTTCGCACCGGCACTGCGGCACGCGCACGGGTGAGCGCTTCAAACAGCCTGCCCAGGCGGATAGGCTTGAGCAGATAATCTATTGCATGCTGCTCGAATGCCTGGATCGCGTAGTTGTCGTAAGCGGTGGTAAAAATGATCACCGGCGGTCTCTCCAGCTTGTTGAGATGTTGCGCCAGCTCAATGCCATCCATCTGCGGCATGCGGATATCGACCAGCACCACGTCGGCATGTTGCACCGAGAGCTGTTCCAGTGCTTCGCGCCCGTTGGACGCTTCGCCTACCAGTTCCAGTGAAAGCTGTGCACCACAATCGCTGAGCAGCTCCTTGATGCGGTGACGTGCCGGAGATTCGTCATCGACGATGTAGACCGCAAGGGGAAGATCAACGCTATTCATTCCGGTCCCGCTTATTCATTTTCTTCCTCCTTTACATAAGGCAGCTGGATATGGACGTGATAATAATCGCTACCACTTTCCACAGTGTATTTTGCCTCGACATCGAACTGCAAGGCCAGTCGTTCACGAATATTTTCCAGTGCCATTTTATTGCCGTTATGCAGGCCGTATTGGCCGCGGCAGGGATTGCGCACATCCAGGTGCAGTTCACTGCCTACACGCGCCAGCCTGACCTCAATGACACCGCCTTCCGACAAGGGCTCAATCCCGTGATATACGGCATTCTCCAGCAATGGCTGCAAGATCAGCGGCGGTATCAAGGCATCATTCAGGGCCTCGTCAATTTGCCAACTCTCCACCAGGCGCTCGCCCAAACGCAATTTTTCCAGTGAAAGATACTGTCGTGACAGTTCGATTTCCCGGCGTAACAGAACCATTTTCTGGCTATCGGCCATCGCCATGCGAAACAGATCGGCCATATCCTCCAGCGCAGTCTCGGCGCGCTTGGGGTCCGCGCGCACGATACTCAATACCGCATTAATGCTGTTGAACAGGAAGTGCGGGCGGATGCGCGCCTGCAGTGCCTGCAGGCGCGCATCGTGCAAGGCGGTCGAGAGCGACAATGCGCGCAATTTGAAATAGACAAGCAGCAGCGCGGTGATTGCACTGCTCAGCAGGGCATTACGCCATGCATGAAATGACATATCCTCGAATGTGGGCGCATACAGGTCTCCACCGAGATAAGCTATCGCCAGCGTGACCAGCACCACCAGGCTCGTCACCGCCACCACACCCTTCCAATAAACCAGGCGCGCCAGCCTGTCGTTCAGTATATAGAGCAGCAGCAGGCTGGACAGCAATACTGGCTGCACAAATGCAGAACTGTCTATAAATCGCTGCACAATATCCCGCACGGAGACCGCCTGGGCGATGACTGCCAGCATGACAACGCCGTTCACCAACAAGATGATGCGCAGGGTCGCACCGAGATTGCGGAAGTTAGGCAATGCGTCAGGCAACAGAATTTGATTTATACTTTGTACTTTAGGCATAACTACTCCTGGTATGCCGACATTCTGGACAAGACATGGCAACGATGCAAGATAAACAAACCTGGTCGGGCAGATTTGATGAGCCCGTTTCGGAATTAGTGAAGCGTTTTACCGCCTCGGTGGAATTTGACCAGCGCCTGGCGCTGTTTGACATTCAGGGTTCGCTCGCCCACGCGCAGATGCTGGCCGCAAGCGATATTATCAACATTCAGGACTTAAACGACATTCGCCGCGGCATGGCGCAGATCGAAAATGAGATTTTGAGCGGCGAGTTCGAGTGGCTGCTCGATCTGGAAGATGTGCACCTCAATATCGAAAAACGCCTGACGGCACTGGTGGGCGATGCCGGCAAGCGCCTGCATACGGGACGCTCGCGCAACGACCAGGTGGCTACCGATGTGCGCCTGTATCTGCGCCACGCAATCGATGAATTATTAATACTAATCAATACATTGCAAACATCACTGGTAGATCTGGCGGCACTGCACACGCAGACCATCATGCCCGGTTTCACCCATTTGCAGGTGGCGCAGCCGGTGAGTTTCGCTCACCACCTGATGGCCTATTTTGAAATGCTCAAGCGCGATGCGGAACGGCTCAGGGATTGCCGCAAGCGGGTCAACCGCCTGCCGTTGGGCGCTGCTGCGCTGGCGGGCACCAGTTATCCGATCAAGCGCGAATACGTGGCCGAACTGCTGGGCTTTGACGGGGTATGCGAGAACTCGCTGGATGCGGTTTCCGACCGCGATTTCGCCATTGAATTTACCGCCGCAGCCGCGCTGATCATGACGCATTTATCGCGCCTGTCGGAAGAGCTGATTCTGTGGATGAGCCCGCGTTTCGGCTTTATCGACATTGCCGACCGCTTCTGCACCGGCTCTTCCATCATGCCGCAGAAGAAAAATCCCGACGTACCGGAACTGGTGCGCGGCAAAACCGGCCGCGTCAACGGCAATCTGGTGGCCCTGCTGACGCTGATGAAAGGCCAGCCGCTGGCTTACAACAAGGACAATCAGGAAGACAAGGAGCCGCTGTTTGATACCGTCGATACGCTGACGATCACGCTGCGCATCTACGCCGACATGATGGGCGGCATCACCGTCAAGCCGGACGCGATGCGCAGTGCCGCCTTGCAGGGTTACGCCACCGCCACTGATCTGGCCGATTATCTGGTCAAGAAGGGCCTGCCTTTCCGCGATGCGCACGAGGCGGTCGCACTGGCGGTGCGCTTCGCCGAGAAAAAAGGCTGCGATCTGGCGGAATTGAAGCTGGAGGAATTAAAGCAGTTCTCGGCACTCATCGGCGATGATATTTATGCAGTACTGACGCTGGAGGGCTCGCTGGCTGCGCGCAACCACATCGGCGGCACAGCGCCCCAGCAGGTGGAAGCGGCTATTGCCCGTGCCAGAAAAATGTTGGTGGGTGACAGGTAATTTCCATCTGAATTTCGGACAAAAAAACGGGCAATCTTGCGATCGCCCGAAAGGAGGAGAGTTTCATAGAACAAATTACATAATATATTTTGTTCAACACTCAACCTGAATTGTAACGGTGTCACAGCACAAATCCTATATACCAAACGGCCTAGATAATTATCTAGCCCGTTGTGACTTTAGGCGGTAATTTTGCCGAGCATCGTCTTCAGCTCGCCGCTTTGGTACATTTCGGTCGTAATGTCGGAGCCGCCAATAAACTCACCGTTGATATATACCTGAGGCACAGTTGGCCAATTTGCGTACTCGATTATCCCCAGGCGAATTTCATCGCTTTCAAGGATATTTACGCTAAAAATATCCTTTATGCCCAAGGTATTAAGAATATTTATTACATTTGCAGAAAATCCGCAACGCGGTGCTGTCGGCGTACCTTTCATGTAGACGACAACCGGGTGAGTGGTTACCTGCTGCTTGATCACTTCTTGAATGTTCATTTTCCGAAATCTCCTGTCGAATAGTAATTGAGTAATTCACTCGAGTATTTTAGGGCTTGTATACAAGGTCGTCAAGCCTCTATTCATCCAGCCCCCTTCGTCCGGCAGAGGCACGTTCTATACCTGCCAGATCGCGGGCTGAGTATACATCGGTGAATTTCTCCTGCAGCAATATGCTGCGCACTGCCGCGGCCTGGTCGTAACCATGTTCCAGCAGCAGCCAGCCGCCGGGCAGGAGGTGTGAGGCTGCATGGCTGATGATGTGACGTATATCATCCAGCCCGTCGCTACCCGAAACCAGGGCTGAAACGGGTTCGAAGCGCACATCCCCCAAGGCCAGATGCGGGTCGTTTGCGGCAATATACGGAGGGTTGGACACAATCAGCGCAAAGCGCTGTGTGCCCAGCGCTGCAAACCAGTCGCTTTGCACAAACCTCACGTTGCTTAGGCCCAAGGCACGCGCGTTTTCCTGTGCCACTGCCAGCGCCGCAGCCGATGCATCACAAGCCAGCACCTCGGCTTGCGGGCAAGCCTGCGCGATCGCAAGCGCGATTGCACCACTCCCGGTACCCAAATCCAGCACAGCGCAGCGTTCGTGCGACGGGATGCGCTGCACGGCGAGTTCGACCAATAATTCCGTGTCCGGGCGCGGAATCAGGGTTGCAGTCGTGACTTTTAAATTCAGCCCGAAAAACTCGCGCTCGCCCAAAATATAGGCGACAGGCTCACCGTGCAAACGGCGCTGCAGGAGTTCGCTGTAGTGCGTGAATTCGGCTTCAGTCAGGAAGCGCTCGGGGTGTGCCAGCAAATACACGCGCGGAACGTGCAAGATCTTTTGCAGCAGACACTGCACCTCAATCCGTGCAGTGCTGGCTTCGAGCGCGAGCGTCGTGGCCAGCATTGCGGTATCTCGTGGCAGTATGTTTTGAATGGTATGAGTCAAAGAAGATCAACCGGAAGGAATATTACAGCGCAGTACATGTGTACCCCGTGATCAAAGCTGTATCTGGCGACTTAATCAGCTTTCATCCGCCAATGCAGCCAGCTGCTCGGCCTGATGCTCGGCCATCAGTGCATTGCACAGCTCGTCGATATCGCCGTCCAGGATGTGATCCATTTTATACAGCGTAAGATTGATACGGTGATCGGTCACCCGCCCTTGCGGGAAGTTGTAGGTGCGGATGCGCTCGGAACGGTCACCGCTGCCGACCAGCGACTTGCGCTCTGCCGCCAATTTGTTATGTGCAGCGCTTTCTTCTTTGGCCTTGATACGCGCGGCCAGCACAGACATGGCCTGCGCCTTGTTTTTGTGCTGCGAACGTCCGTCCTGGCACTCCACCACGGTGCCGGTGGGAAGGTGAGTAATACGCACGGCGGAGTCGGTCTTGTTGATATGCTGGCCGCCTGCACCGCTGGCGCGGAAAGTATCGATGCGCAGATCAGCAGGATTGAGCACCACATCGCTCACCTCGTCGGCTTCCGGCAGGATCGCGACAGTGCAGGCCGAAGTGTGCACCCGACCCTGCGTTTCGGTGGCGGGTACGCGCTGCACGCGATGCGCGCCGGACTCAAACTTCAGCACGGAATAGGCACCCTGTCCGATGATACGGGCAATCACTTCCTTGTAGCCGCCCTTCTCACCCAGGCTTTCGGAAATCACCTCGACCTGCCAGCGGCGGCGCTCGGCGAAACGCGTATACATGCGAAACAGGTCGCCCGCAAACAGCGCGGCCTCATCGCCACCCGTGCCTGCGCGCACTTCCAGAAATACGTTGCGTTCGTCGTTGGGATCTTTCGGCAGCAACTGCTTTTGCAGATCAATCTCGATCTGCTCCAGACGTGCACGTCCTTCTTTCACCTCGGCATCGGCAAACTCGCGCATCTCGGGATCAGCCGCCATTTCCAGTGCGGTGGTCACATCCGCCTCGGCGGCCTGATAAGCATGATACAGCGTCACCACGGGATCGAGCTCAGAGCGTTCACGGTTGAGCTTGCGGTAGGCATCCATGTCGTTCGTGGCATGCTCGCTGCTCAACAGCGTATTCACCTCATCCAGGCGGTCTGCCAGTTGAGCCAGTTTGACGGCTATAGTTGATTTCATTCGTGCCGGGATTTCATTCTGGTGTATGTAGCTGATAGAGACGGTGTATGGTCTCAAGCAGTGCTTCACGCTCGGCCGCTTGCGCCTGGTTGAGCGCGTGGGTAGGCGCATGCAAAAATTTATTTGTCAGTGCATTGCTGAGGGATTCCAATACCTTCTCTACGGGTTCACCCTTCGCCAGATGGCGCAGGGCTTTTTCCATTTCATGGCGGCGCTGGCGCTCTGCGACATCGCGCAGCGCACGGATAGTGGGCACGACTTCGCGCGATTCCATCCAGTGCATGAATTCGTTCACACCGGAATCGATGATCACCTCTGCTTCTTTCACCGCGCCCTGGCGTGCATCCAGACCGTCACGCACTGCCTCGGCCAGATCGTCCACCGTATACAGGAACACATCCCTCAACTCGGCGACTTCCGCCTCGACGTCGCGCGGCACGGCAAGATCGACAATAAAAAGCGGCCTGTGCTTGCGCGTCTTGAGGGCGCGTTCGACCATGCCTTTGCCCAGTATCGGCAATTGGCTGGCCGTGCTGGTGACTATAATGTCGTGCTGTGCCAATTGTTCCGGCAGTTCCTGCAGGGTGATTGCATGGCCATTGATTTTTCGCGCCAGTGCCTGGGCACGCTCCAGCGTACGGTTTGCGACGGTGATCTGCTTGGGCGATCTTGCGGCAAAATGCACCGCATTGAGCTCTATCATCTCGCCCGCGCCAATAAACAAGACGCGCTGATCCGAAATGCTGGGGAAAATGCGCTCAGCCAGCTTGACCGCCGCCGCCGCCATTGAAGTCAGGTTTGCGCCGATTTCAGTCTGCGTGCGCACATCCTTGGCCACTGAAAAGGTGCGCTGGAACAACTTGTGCAACAGGAAGCCCAGCGTGCCCGCCTCTTCGGCATAGCGCACCGCCTGTTTCATCTGTCCCAGAATCTGCGGCTCGCCGAGCACCATCGAATCCAGCCCGCTGGCCACCCGAAATGCATGCTTCACCGCTTCTGCTTGCGGCATGGTGTAAATATACGGTTCGATGTTGCCAGGGGAGAGCTTGTGGTAAGCCGCCAGCCAATTGATCGCCTGCACCGGCTCATGAGTACTGCAGTACACCTCGGTACGATTGCAGGTGGACAGTATGGTCGCCTCCTTGGCGGCACCATGCCCGACCAGATCCCGCAACGCCGAATCCATCCCTTCCACATTGAACGCAACCTGTTCGCGCACAGCAAGGGGCGCGGTTTTATGGTTTATGCCAAAGGCGAATAACTGCATGATTTTCAACAAGCTGATTAATAGGGGGCCGGAGAATATGCCGGGGGCGAGATTATAGAGGCTAGTTGCCTTCTATGCCAGCAGCCACCAGAAGGTGGGCAATTTTGCCGGGTTCTATTCAGGCCAGGAATTGCTCATTTCGCGGCCTGAAGCTGAGCCAGCGCCTGGTCCGCATCTTTACGCAAAGGGCTGTCAGGATTTTTTGCGATAAATTCTGCAAACGCAGCTTGTGCCTGTGCAAACTCGCCCGCAGTTGTCAGCGCGATTGCCTGTTTGAATGCGTCCAGCTCATCCGCATCCACTGCATGGGCAACTTTCTCGCCTTTCCAGTAAACATCGTCAGTTGCCATCTTGGCACCGCGCACGCCACCCACGGCGGTAGTAGCCGTTACCTTCTTTTGTGGCGTTATCTGCTCGATTTTTGATCTGAGCTTGTCCCAGAAACTGAGCGGAGCATCTTTTTGTCCCTCGGCATAAATCGCCTGTGAGCTAATAGCCATCAACACCGGGAACAACACAGCGTATAGTTTTTTCATCAACTTCTCCTAATCGTTAGACTGTAACGGTAATTAACGCAAATCTTACAGGGTGTTCAACAATTCCATGGCTAGCGCCTTGTATTTATTTTTGATGGACGAATCCAGTTTTTGCGCCCTGGCAAATGATTCTTTGGATTTTTTCATATTATTCTCAGCCTTATATGATTTTGCCAGGTTCACCCAGATTTCAGCATCCTCTGGGTTCGATAGAGTGGCCGCCAGGTAGTTCCTCTGCGCCGCAGGGTAATCGCTCTCGATCATGAAGATATTGCCGCGGTTATTGAGCGCCGCTGCATTCCTGGGTTCTGCCGCGATAATCCTGTCAAAATATTTCATAGCCTCACTTCTGTCTCCCAGTCTGGCGAGCACAATAGCCGCTTGCAGGTGTGCATCAATATCAGCCGGATTTTTTTCGATCGCCTGCAGGTAACTTCTGATTGTTGTCTGTGAACTGATTTTTAGCACGGACACCAGATCGCCGGGGAATTTTTTTTCAATCTGCTTGGCGCTGACTTCAATAGGAACCTGGGTGGAAACAGGCAAGGTAGCTGGTTTATAGATATTCCATGACTCATGGATATCCAGCAAAGTGAGGCCTTTATCTTTCCATTTGTAATAATTTGCTGCACCCAGTTCCCACGCCTTGACAAAGGAACTGCCAACAATGGTTGTCTCAACCGGGATCCATAGCTTGCCTTTGTGTGCCACATACAAGTCGTTATTCGTGTAGCCATCTGCATCGGCATCAATCCCCGTTGAGAACATCATAAACATGTGTCCCGGCACCTCTACCACCAGTGTGGAAATCCCCAGACTTTCCAGCGCAGCGGAATAGATGGCCACCAGATCATCGCAGTCGCCCGATTTGCGCCGCATGGTTTCGCGCGGATACTGAATATAGTCGACCACATCTGTTTTGCCGGAAGACACCTGATAAGGGTTCGTTGGATCAGCAAGGTAGGTCAGACCTGCCACGCCCAATGCATCAAACACAACCGCCCCCATCTGCGTCTGATCTTTTGCATCCGGAAATTGCGTCGCGACAGAGCGCACAAAGTTGATGATCGGCGGATCTTTGGGGGTAATGAATGCAGCATAACGGCCGCGTTCATCCCAGGTCAGGCGGTGTTTATCGTAAACTGTAACGGTGGAATTCTTGCCATAGACAATCTGCGACCCGTTTTCATAATAACTGGCCTCTATCAGCGCCTGTACCGAGCTATCCTCAGAAATAGTCAGAATGGTGTTATTGAATACCGCCTTAAGCGAGATTTCTTCGCTCTTGCCAGGCAGAATCTGCTCAATTTTTATTTCCGTCGGGAAATCCATTACGTTCTTCAATACAAAGCTGACCTTGATGTTATTCATGGCCTTATCGGTATTGTTGGTCAATTTGATCCTGCCAACGCCATCTTCTTCGTAAAGCTTATAGGTATTGGAGAAGATATCGCGCAATTTCAACACTTCAATTTCCAGCGGAGCCTTGTTAAAAGGCAGGGTCGTCGCATTGACCGCACACTTGGCAGATTCGATACCATCTGTGCTGCGAGTGGAAATGTAGAAGGTATATTTTGAATCCGGTTTGAGTGATGCTTTTGTGTATTCAGCTTCTGTCGTTTCACCGATTTTGCTATATGCGTCGCCCTCTTTTTCATAGATCAGATAAGCGCTCAGGTATTGTTTGTCAACAGGCTGCCAGCTCATTTTAATTAGCCAGGGAGAGGGATCAACCTGAACGTTTACCGGCACCGGAGGTACAAACTTTTGCGCGGTGCCCTGCACCGCCGCACTCGTCGCGCCTTCAAAGCCATAATATGTCTCTGCGGCTACGCGGTAATGATATTGCTCTTCGCCCGCCAGACCTTGATCCGCATATTGATTGTTCTGGCTGCTGCCTATCCGGACAAACCCTGCATCTGCGCTTCTTGAACGATATATCTGATACTGTTTTATATAGGGTAGCGTTGCAGCAGCCCAGCGCAATTCCACCGCATGCACGGCGCCTTGCGCCACCAGCTGCTCCGGCGCAGCCGGCTTGTGCAGGGTGACAAATGTTTGTACCCGCTTGTTGCCGCGCTCGGCAATAAAAAATGTCGTGCTGTCTTTTGCTGCGATAGCAAGTGGCTCATCAAGCTCGCCGGCCGCGCTGCCCTTGGCAGAAAATGCACGCTGATATATCCCCTGATGGGAAAAAACCCTGACCTGGTTTGAGTCAAGCACAAACACTTCGTCGGCTGTTGCCATCAGTGCCACCGGCTTTATCAGGCCGGAAAATCCCGCCTGTGGCTTGCCAAACTCATGCAGCGGCTCCCCCTTGCCAGAGAAAACCGAAATGACTGTACGCCCCTTGTCCAACACGTAGAGATTATCCTGTGGATCCAAGGCGATAGCGACAGGCTCATCCAGTATGGCGGCTGTGCTTTTGGTGATTGCCTGCACAAAGCCGCCGTCGCTGTTGAACACTTGCACCCAGTTATTTCCACGGTCTGCAATATAGATATCACCGTTAGCGGCAATTGCCATGTCCGTCGGATCATCCAGCTGCCCTTTTTTACCGCCCTTGCTGCCGATGCTGGCGAGTATTGCTCCCGACTCTTCCAGCTTTACCACCCGCATATTATTTGTGTCCAGTGCCCACAGCGCGCCGTTTTTGTCTACCGCAACCGCGACCGGTACAAGATCCTTGGCCTTAATGTCGCCAGCCATTGCGCCATTGTGAATGCGGATGATGGCTTTATTTTCTGCATCGATTGCATAAATCGTATCCTTGCCATTCCAGGCCATTTTGGATACGGAAACCGGAATGGATCCCTGCGTTTTGACAGAAATTCTTGAGGCTTGCTTGGGCAGCACTTCATGCGGCGTACCGGCTTCTGCCTGAAATACATTCGCCAGTCCTTTCTTGCTGTCGCCAACATAGACTTGCCGGTCATTGCCCGCGACCAGCCCTGCTATGCTTTTAAACAAGCCACGCCCTTCACCCTTGGCGCCGAAGGAGTAGGTCAATTTATCGTTGAAATCGTATCTGCGTATGATCAGCGTATCTTTATCCGCAACATAAATGCCTTCCGCGGACAGACTTAATGCCAGCGGTTTGCCATCCTTGGGCAGGTGTTTCAAATATTTTCCATTGGGGGCATAAACCTTGATCAGGTTATCGTTCGCGTCCAGCACATATATGTCCCCCCTGCCACTGACTGCTATGTCGGCAGGTTCGCCCAGCTTGTAAGGCAGACCTTTTTCTTTTGCCGCCTTATTGTCAGGTGAGCTTTCTATTTCCAATGTCGCCAGAAACACGCCATTGATGCCAAACAACTGCACCTTGCCGTTTCCCGTATCCGCCACATAGACTATGCCTTCATGCACCGCTATTCCACGTGGTGCACTCAGCTCCACCCCCGCTCCGCCGCCAAAAAATCCGCCTTTTTTGGCACCAAAACTGCCCTGGTATTTTCCCTCCGCGCTAAACATCGCCACCAGGTTACTTTCACTATCCGCCACATAGATAACGCCTTCCGCCGCTGCAACAGCTTCCGGTTGTTTGAGAACAGGCATTCCCTTGCTGTCCTTGGCCTGAAGGGTAAGCGTCTTGTGTCCCGCATGATCAATCTCTTCGATCGAGCCATCCTGTTTCGCAACAAAAATATGATCATCTCTCCAGCCGATTAATTTTCTGGCTCCGCTGATTGTGTGTTCCTTCACAAAACCGGTTTTGGCCAACCCAGCTGAGGGGGGCGTATCTTGAGTTTCTGCGCCGGCAAATGTCGCCCAGAGCAAGGTAATTATTGTGATGCTGATTTGTCGCATTGATGACACCATGATATATACAGTCGCTTTGATAGAATTAATTGCAGATGATTAGGGGGAAAGACACTAGTAACGCTCATTTCATTTGCCCCTTCTGTTAAATACGCCGTCCCAATTTTCCGCAACCGGCGATCCTTTGAAAAATTGGCAACGCTCCAGATAGATCTGGCTTGGTCTGTCATGCGGAAACTCGGCGACTATGGCAGCGAAACATTTTTCCGCAGCCTCCCAATTGCCCGCACGATAGATAGCCAGCGCCGCTGCGAACAGTTCGTTCAGTCTGTTTTTTTCAAGCGTTTGTGGCTCGGTCAACTCATACACTTTAACAGGCACTTGTTTTCCCACCATGCGTATTTTATCCAACTCCCTGTAACTGTAGGCATCGCAGGTTTGAAGATAGGTATTCTCACCTATCAGGGCATCCACCCCATAGTATTTGGCGCTGCTTTCCAGCCTTGCCGCCTGATTGACCGTATCTCCGATCACCGTGTACTCCATCTTCTTACCGCGCAAACCGATATTGCCGGCAACGACCTCTCCCGATTGCACCCCGGCGCGTATGGAAAAAGGCTCGACGCCCTCGGCTTGCCACTTCACGCAAAGGTCAGCCATCGATTTTTGCATGGCCAGAACGCAGGCGATGGCAAGTTTCGCGTGATTAGCCTGTGCCAGAGGCGCACCCCAATAGGCCATGATTCCATCGCCGATGAACTTGTCAACATAACCATCATATTCCTCGACTACCTGAACCATGGCGCCGAGGTATTCGTTCAAACGGGCCACGACCTCCTGAGGAGTATGTTTTTCGCTAAAAGCGGTGAATCCCTTAATATCGGTAAACAGGATCGTTACGTCCTTGCTATCGCCACCAATTTTTGCAGCATCGGGTTCAGCCTCCAGACGCGCAACCAGCTTGTCTGAATGATAACTCGAAAATATCGAACGCAATTCTCTGGCACTGCGCTCCAGCACCATATAGCGGAAGCTGCCGCCGATCAGCAGGGCGAATATGACCGCCAATGGCGGATAGATCATGCTGACCCAATGTCCCTGCTTAAACAGCCAGTAGGCAAGCCAGATATAGCCCGATGACAGCAGCAGTGCTGCAGGAAAAGCTGCATAGAAACCCATGCGCTTGGTCAGATAAAAAGCAGACAATCCCAGGATGAAGATGAGCGCGATGTCGAACAACGACTCTAAACCGGTGCGGCGGATAAACCGGCCAGTCAAAATATTATCCGCAATCGTTGCATGGATCTCGACCCCCGGCATATTTCCGCTAAAAGGCGTGACGCGCATATCATAGATGCCAAGGGCCGTTGCACCTACAAACAATACTTTGCCCTTCAGTTGTTCAGGATTGACGCGGCCTTGCACGATATCAACAAAAGAAACGCTGGGGTAGCTTCCCGGCGGGCCGGAATAATTTATCCACATGCGGGACCCGGCATCCACCGGGATATTCTGTTTGCCGAGCCTGATGTTAAACAGCCCCGCGTCAAACTCCCTTTCCCCCATTGCCATCATGGCTCCCATCAAGCCCAGTGAGGGAACTTTCTTGCCGCCAGCCTCAACCAATAGCTGGTTGCGTCTGCCTACGCCATCGTCTTCAGGTAAAAAATTAATATGGCCAAGCCCTGCGGCATTGTTCTCAATTTCCGCCAGGCTATGCGTGCTGCCCACAACCTGGAAGTCTTTATCCAACTCATAAAAAACCGCCAAACCGACATTTCCAGCTTTTTTAACCGCGGCAGCAAGAGACCTGTCGATCGCACCCGTTTCAGATTCAGAGAAAATCACATCAAATAATACCGCCTTCGCGCCGGCAGCTGACAACCGTTCCAATAGCTGCACATATCGCCCCCTGCTCCACGGAAAGCGCCCTAATTCAGCAATGCTCCTGTCATCGATGGTCACGATGCCAATCTCTGGATCAGCCGGAATAGCGCCGCGCAAACTGCTGAACCTCAGGTCGTAAGACTTGGCCTCAAATGCCTCAAGAAATTGATTTTGGTTGTAATAAAGTGCGGTGACGATAAAGACTGAAAGAAAGGCAAGCAGAAAGGAGGCAAGTTTTGCCCCTCTGCTGCCGAATGTGCTTTTCAGGAAAGATAAGACCATTTTGATTTCACTTCCATGAGTAGGCCATTTTGCCAAATCGTCTGCATCGATAAGACAGTCATCATGACAATGAAGCGATCTTATGACAAGCCCAATGTCGCCACCCTGAGCGCGATGACAATGAGATTACCCAAGCACTTTGTTGCTGAAAGTCCGCCTAATACCCTGAAATGCGTGCTGAAATAAATAAAGCCGAGTCTCGCGACCCGGCTTTATTCTTTAATCTGGTGGCTCGGGGCGGAATCGAACCACCGACACGAGGATCTTCAATCCCAACTCAAATTTCATCAATACAAACAACTAGCTAATTAATCATCTACAAATCAGAAAAAATAGCGGTTGCGAAAGGCACATTGTTACATGGTGCGGCTATGAATTGTAGAAGAAAATTTTCAAAGTTTTGTGGGCTTTTAAAAATTTTCCCCTTTATCTTTCACAGCTCACAGTTTTGAGCCTTTTGCACAGAAATGTACACAATATGTATACAAGTGGGCAATTGGGGTAAAATGCGCGAATGAATTGCCGATACACCTCGCATCAACTGACAATCATTCAAGGGATATCCCATGTTCAATGAGCGCAAAGTAGCCCAGATGGCGGCCTTCCTGCTCAGGAAGCAGAATGACAGAATGCCTCACCTCAAGCTTATGAAACTCCTGTATCTCGCTGATCGCGAGTCCATGGGGCGTTTTGGCGCGCCTATTTCCGGCGATCGCATCGTTGCTATGCCACACGGCCCAGTACTTTCCATGACGCTCAACCTCATGGATGGCGATGTAGAATCATCGCCCGGTGGATGGGACGGACTGATATCCGACAAGGAAAACCACGAGCTTTCCCTCAAGCACGCTATTACCCGCGATGACCTGGACGAACTTAGCCAGGCGGACATAGATGTGCTGGAAGCGGTTTGGGCGCAGTTTGGTCATATGGACAAGTGGACAATCCGCGACTACACCCACGACCACTGCCCGGAATGGACTGATCCCAATGGATCTTCCAACCCGATTCCCTACGAAAGTGTATTCCGCGCCTTGGGCCAGCCGGCAGATGTAGCAATGGAACTCAGCGCCCGCATAGAGTCTGAACGCACACTGGATAAAATCTTCGCTACTCTATGAGTTTGTTCCTGCCTGTCCGGCGCGCAACGCTACTCGTACCTTCTGGACCAGCACACGACCCCGATAGGAAGCACCTTTTCATACTGATCACTGATCCTGTTTCTGTCCCTGAGAGTACAGAAAAGCACATCCTCATGGTAAGCACCTCAACCGTGAAGACGGGGATACCACATGATCCGACATGCCTCATCTACCCAGGCGATCACCCGTTCATCAAGCACAACAGCTTCATCAGCTATCGCACCGCACGAATCGAAGAAGCCCCAAAGCTCTTGAAGGGCGTATCCAGCGGCCTCCTCGTTCCACAAGGCACCATAGACGGCGGCATTGTTGCAAGAATTTGCAAAGGACTCGCCGAATCTCGCCAGACCGCCCCGAAAATCCTCCGCTTCTACGAGATATACAACACTCACACGTAATACAACCACTTCACTTCAAGTGACAATGGAAAGGACATTTCATGAGCGACCCAACAAAAAATCCCTTTGAGAAAGAGGACCTCGCTAAGAGTATCGCCGAAAAATATTCAAATCTCGAGAAGAGTTTTGGGGCATTAAATATTGAAGCTTTGAAGCGCGCATCACAATTCGATGCTTTAAAGGACTTTGCGGTGCCAAAAATATCGATACCTGATTTTGTACGCCCCCTCAAGCTAGCCACCCAAGAGGAAATGAATCAATATCAGAGTGCGAGTGTCCTTCTGCGCCGCCTGGCTGAATCAATCACACAGTGGCGTTCGCAGTTACCCGCACAAGAGGAGGTACAGCCTGCTGTTCGTGCCTTATTAAACGGCGGTGTTCAAATCGAAGTAGAAACATTGGCTCAAGAAAGTTTTCACGGCATACGAATCGAGGGCAAGATCCAAGGTTCTCCATGCATTGTGCTTGCCCACCAAGCTACAGTTCAATTGCTTTGCTTCATTCAGCCAGTTCAACCACCTGAGCACCCTCGCCGGCCTATTGGATTTATCATTCACGGTGAGCCGCCTTTTGAGGCATAAGCCATTATTACCCTTTGATAGACCAAACCCCAACGCTTCGCAACCCGTTCATGGTGGCACGCGACACCGCGTCGCGAGGGGGGCCCTGTGCAGATGTTTTGGTCGCATAGGGTTGCGAGCGATTCATGCCGCCACGCTCTGCCAGGCTAAATTACCTCCTACACTGGCATACTGTTTCCAACCCTGTAATAATGCCCCCTGTAATTCAGTGCTAAACACGTAACATCAGGGCTTCCGACAGAGTGTAATCAACCTGAAAACATCCCTGTTAAACAGCGAAAAAACCTATGACAGCCAAGAAAAAACAAACTGAGCAAGCCACAATGGATTTGCCGCCCAAAGGACTTCCACGCGCACCAATTTTTCAAATCGACTACATAAATGGTCCAATTAAAGATAGGCTGAAAAAATATCGCCAGAATGCAGAGTTGACTCTTGAGGCATTAAGTTTGGTAACAAAGGGGGTTGACCCCGAGGGAAAAGGAATTTCCCGCGTCTCCCTATCCAGATACGAGTCTGGATCAGAGCCTGGGTTAAGAGAGCTGAAAATTTTATCATGGGCGTTTAGAAAGCCATTAGCGTTGATTGTTTATGGTGATCAAGATCCAATTTCCTTCCGGCGAGAACCTTTCGACATGATGTTAGAAGATATTATTAGCGAAACCGTGTTGTCAATTCTTGAGAACCGCGGCCTAGTAAAGAAGGAAGAATCGGACGACGATAACAGTTACAAACAGCTTATTGAAACGGCAAGGAAGCTTGCTAAATAACTAATAAATATTCGCAACAGCCGCGACAAGATCGCGGTTTTTTTTGCCTTTTGTTTCTCGAATTGCTTACAAAATTCTCGCAACTGTTGCATTTTGAAATAAGCGCATGTAAACTTGCCGCACAATTTTCTCGTTACAGAAAGGAATGTGTCATGGCAATCAAACAGCAAACAGCTATCACTCAGGCTGATTTCGAAGCAGCACTTGTATCACAGCGCCTCAGCGTGTCCGAGGTATCCCGCGAATCTGGCATCCCCCGACACATCGTCAGCCACTTCCGCAATTACGGCGACGGCCTCAAGCCAGAGCAGGCCGCCAAGCTGCGTGACTACTTCGAGTCCTTGGGCGTGGAATTTACCGAAGCTCAAGATTCAGCGTCAACCCAACAATCAGCCAGTGGAAAACTCTCTGAACAGCCAGCACTCAAGCTCCCTTTAATTCTGTCCGATGACGGTCTCACTCAACGCGCCGTCCTAGCGTGTCGCCACTTCTTCATTGATGAACGCCTTACTGTTGATCAGATCAAGGAAGCAGGCGAACGCTTTGAGGATGGCTTCAACCAGGCTAAGGAGCTGATGGGGGTTGAACTCGTTAGCAACTGGAACAGTTACGACGAAGCCACTGAAACCAAGCTGCGTGAGCTTTGGGGACACTTGGCCAGAATCGGGCTTGTAAGCCTTCACCTGCAAGGCCGCATCCTGATCAATCAAGATCGATTGTTAGCAGACCCTTCGCCAGATGGTAAGAAGACCGTACCTAAGACATTGGGCGACATGCTATTCAACAGCTACCGCGATGCAGTAGCCGGATTAAGCCCCTACGAGCAGCCAGAACAAACTGAAGAAGAAGAGGAGACAACAGAATGATGCCCGTCTCCCCGTTTCCTGCAGGTGGAAAAATTGTGCCAGTAGTAATCATGGTCGTACTTGGTGTTTTAGCAGTGTCCATGCTGGTTAAAAAGCCGGCTACACCAGCTCAACCCCAACGCTAACCATCGTCGATAGGAAAACCATGACCAACCGCCATCATCAATGTGGGGTGTTTTCATGAACCCCAGCAGTATCCCCGACCTTCTGACCGATACGCAGGTGCATGCTCTTTGCTCTATTCAGCAAGGCTTGAAAAAGGCCGCAGAGCTTGCACAGCGCATCAACACGCTCACCGCTGACCATTCCCTACACCTTCCCTCGCTGATACTCACTGCGCACGAAACAGGGCGCTTGTGGCATGCCGTGGAGACTGTATTGATTGCTCACGACATCGCCATGGGCAAGCTTCGCCGTGCAGCTGGTGCCTCGCCGGAAAGGTATGCGGCATGACACCTAATTTCGACCACCGTCAGCAGGCAAATCCAGCGGGCCGCACTTCTCTTGGTATCTTCGCTAGTACTGTAAACACCCTCTCAATACCAAAACCAAAAAAGCAAACGGCCAAGTTCCGTTTGGAGGTAAAGGACGAAGCGGCCATAACCAACAAAAAAGCGAGGTACCAGCTACAGCGTGCGGCGCAAGGGCTTTTGCCTCAGCAGCGCGTGGCGCATTGCCATCGCAGCACCATGAACAGTGCTGGTGTAGCTGTGTGGCGTTCGACTGAGGGCGCTGGTTACAGCAATCTGGCAACATGCGGAAGCGTGTGGCATTGTCCGGTGTGTTCAGCCAAGATCACGGAAGCGCGGCGGCATGAACTGCAGGGCGCAATTAATGCCTGGGCAAAGCAGGGCGGCGAGGTGTATCTCATGAGCCTTACTTTCCCACACCTGGAACACCAGCAGCTCAAAGTGAACCTGGATTTATTCGCGGACGCGCTGAAGCGTTTCAAAAACTCACGTGCATACAAAAACACCATCAAGGCGGTGGCCGGTGCGGGCAGTATCCGCGCGCTGGAAGTAACCCACGGCGCGAATGGCTGGCATCCTCACACCCATGACCTAGTATTTGCCGGTGCCGGCCAGCTGGCTAAACTTCAGGAGTTGCAGGAAGTGTGGATAGAAACCCTGATAAAAACAGGCATCGCAGAGCGCAACCAGTACAACGATATGATGCGGGTTGCCTTCGATGTTCAGAACGGCGATTACGCGGCGGAATATGTGGCCAAGTTTGGCCACGAAGCCACCAACGCATCAAAAGTCATTACAGAAAACACCTGGAGCGCATCCCACGAAATGACCAAAGCCCACGCCAAAGTAGGTAAACGCCTGGGCGGTAGGACGCCATTCACCCTGCTGGCGGATTACATCCAGGGCGACAAGGCCAGCGGTGAGTTATTTGTTGAGTTCGGCCTGCATTTCAAGGGCAAACGCCAACTTTTCTGGTCGCCCAAACTGCGCAAAGCCTTGCGCCTGCTGGATGAAGAAAAAAGCGATCAGGACATAGCGGCGGAAGAATTGCCGGAGCGCGAATTTGTCACCAACCTAGACCATGACCAATGGAAATTAGTCTTGAGCCGCAATGCGCGCTTTGAAGTGTTGCGAGTTGCCCAGGACGAAGGCGCGGAAGGTGTGGCGCGATTGCTTGAAGAGTTGGCAGAGCGAAGAGCAACGCACCAGGGCGTGTATTACGAACGCGGGACGTTTGGCGGGAATTGGCACAAGCTGGACGCTTAAAAAAACATTGCGCGCCGGAACCGCCAAGCACCGAGCGCGCAACTAACCTTGATAGGGAAGGCTATATGAATAGTATCACCACCAAAAAAGATTCGCATCATTACCCCAGCGAGAAAACTCGCTGGGCATACTGGATGCAGGCCATTGAACCAACCTCTGAGGCACTTAATCAAGCATTCCCCGGATATCACCCACAGTGGGTTCGGTTGTCTCAACGACTCACCATCGGCTCGGAAAACTTCATTAATTTGCGCCGAGCACTTGGCCTTTCACGAGTGCAATGTGCAGCTTATCTTCGCGTTAGCTTCTCTACCATCAGAAGATGGGAATTTGGAATTGTTGATATTCCATTCGCTAACTTTGAATTGCTACGTCTGATTCTGGAAAGCGCGCCATTCAAGCTCTCACACCCCGAGTGGGATGGCTGGTTCATCAGCGACACCGGCAAGCTGATGTCACCTGATTATGGCCGAGTTGGGTTCACTCCGGAGCAACTGAATGCAAGCACTCTGACCTCTGCAGAAAATGCCTTACTGACCAATGAGGTTTTACAACTGAAAGCCGAATTGAATGAAGCAATTTCAGAAAATACCAGGTTGCGGCAGTTATTCCTCTCCCAAGGCGTAGTAGATGAGCTGGCAGCAATGCAGGATAAGCTCAATAACCTGATGGACAGCATCGGAACAGCGCACGTTATCCCCTTCCCGACAGTTGCATGTGAACAACCACAGGAGAAAGTAGCATGAAACCAAGACGCGACATTACCCCGTATATGGCCAGCTCAGACAACAGCATCAATGCCACAATCACACTGCTGAAAGTTTACAAGCGCCTGCGCATGATCAACCCTGCACACAAACCGGCCAGCCGCTACCAGGCGCGCCTTAAGAACCAGCAGGCAACACGCCGCGCAAACCTGCACATCGTGCGGTAACTGAGCCATGTTCCTTACACAAACCGAATTGGCTGAGCTGACTGAGCGCAAACGCAAGGGTGAGCAGATTGCCTGGCTCAAGGCCAATGATTATCACTATGCTATAGGTGCAAACGGGCACGCGAGAGTGCTGCGCGAACACCTGCATGCACGCTTGTGCGGTATCGGCATGGCAGCTGCACCGGCCACACTGGAACCCAACTGGGGCGCGATGTAAGCACATGGGACGCAAGCGCACGATTAACCACAACCTGCCGCCCAGGATGAACCTCAAGGGCAAGACGTATTACCACGTATCAACCGACACCCCGAGAAAGTGGACAAAGCTTGGCCAAGATCTGGCCATTGCCAAACGCCTGTGGGCAGAGATCGAGGGGGAGCAGCCTGACCCCAATAATTCCACATTTGGCGGAATCGTTGCACGCTATCGCAAGGAAGTATTGCCAACCAAGGCACTACAAACCCAGAGTGGCAACGAAAAAGAGCTGATCAAGCTTGAGGGGGTATTCAGTGCAATGCCGATAGATTCCATTAAACCGCACCATATAAAACGCTACCTTGATGAACGCGGCAAAATAGCCAAGGTACGTGCAAACCGTGAAAAGGCGCTATTCAGCCATATTTTCAACTGCGCCCGGGCATGGGGTTATACCGATGCACCGAACCCTTGCGCAGGAATCAGGGGTTACCGCGAAACTGGCCGCGACCGGTATATCGAACATTCTGAATTTTCCGCTGTATGGGAGAAAGCACACTACACGGTGCAGGACGCGATGGATTTAGCCTACCTCACCGGACAGCGCCCGGCAGACCTTCTCAAGCTGAATCGCAGCGACATTCAGGAGGGCGCCCTCCTGATTACACAGAACAAGACAGGCAAGAAGCTACGCATCAATATTGTAGGCGAGCTGGGTGAGCTGATTGAACGCATCATAGGCCGCCCGCAAAACGCTCCAGGCTGCAATGCAATGCTGCAGGATGGAAATGGGCAGCGATTAAGCTACGGCGCGCTGCGCACACGTTTTGACAAAGCGAGGAAGGCGGCTGATGTTGATTTCCAATTCCGTGATATCCGCGCCAAGACTGCGACCGATACAGATGACCTTGCACGCTCCCAACAACTACTTGGGCACAAGACACGCGCCATGACAGAGCACTACACCAGGCACAGAAAAGGCGAGAAAGTGGAGCCTCTAAAATGAGGAATTGTAGAAATTTCCGCTGAATTGTAGAAAAAGAAAAAGGCCTGCATCTCTGCAAGCCTTCTGAATACTGGTGGCTCGGGGCGGAATCGAACCACCGACACGAGGATCTTCAATCCACTGCTCTACCAACTGAGCTACCGAGCCATACTGCTTTTTTCTGCCGCGAAGATCTTTCGATTCCCGCGAAGTCGGGCATTATAACGGCAAACGTAATTATTGCAAATCGCTTGTTCCGCATTCCTGCATACAGTCAGGCAGTAAAAAAAACAAACCCCGCACGCGGCGGGGTTTGTTCACTACAGCAGCGTATATCGCAGCAATTACATCATGCCGCCCATACCGCCCATGCCACCCATATCACCGCCACCCATGCCGCCTGCAGCTGGCTTGTCTTCAGGAGACTCGGCCACCATACATGCAGTAGTCAGCATCAGCCCTGCAATAGAGGCCGCATTTTGCAGTGCAGTGCGTGTCACCTTGGTTGGGTCGATCACGCCCATCGCCATCATGTCGCCGTATTCGCCGGTAGCTGCGTTGTAACCGTGGTTGCCCTTGCCAGCCAACACTGCGTTTACAACAACTGAAGGCTCGTCACCCGCGTTATGCACGATGCAACGCAACGGTGCTTCCAGCGCACGCAAGACGATGGTAATACCGGCGTCCTGGTCGTGGTTGTCGCCTTTCAGCTTGGCAACCACTGACTTGGCACGCAGCAAGGCAACGCCGCCGCCAGGAACAATGCCTTCAGCCACAGCTGCACGCGTAGCGTGCAATGCGTCTTCAACACGTGCCTTCTTCTCTTTCAGTTCAACTTCAGTTGCAGCACCCACCTTGAGAACGGCTACGCCGCCTGCCAGTTTGGCTTTACGCTCTTGCAACTTCTCTTTGTCGTAGTCGCTGCTGGATTCTTCAATCTGCTTGTTGATCATGCCAACACGGCTCTTGATTGCATCTGCCTTGCCTGCACCGTCGATCAGCGTGGTGTTGTCTTTGCCCACTTCGATACGCTTGGCCTGGCCCAATTCTGCCAGCGTTGTTTTTTCCAGTGTCAGACCCACTTCTTCAGCGATCACGGTGCCGCCAGTGAGGATAGCGATATCTTCCAGCATCGCCTTGCGACGATCGCCAAAGCCAGGCGCCTTGACCGCAACGGTCTTCAGGATGCCGCGGATGTTGTTCACCACCAGGGTAGCCAGCGCTTCACCGTCAACGTCTTCAGCGATAATCAGCAATGGACGACCGGCCTTGGCAACTTGCTCCAGTACCGGTAGCAGGTCGCGGATGTTGGAGATTTTCTTGTCGTGCAACAGGATGAAAGGATTTTCCATCGCTGCGATTTGCTTGTCCTGGTTGTTGATGAAGTAAGGTGACAGATAGCCACGGTCAAACTGCATACCTTCAACCACTTCCAGCTCGTCGTTCAGGCTGGTGCCGTCTTCAATGGTGATAACGCCTTCTTTGCCCACTTTTTCCATCGCTTCAGCAATTTTCTCGCCGATCACGGTGTCGGAGTTGGCGGAAATGCTGCCAACCTGTGCAATTTCCTTGGTGGTTGTGCATGGCTTGGAGATCTTCTTCAGCTCTTCCACCGCAGCAGTTACCGCCTTGTCGATACCGCGCTTCAGGTCCATTGGATTCATGCCGGCGGCAACAAACTTCATGCCTTCCTGGGCAATTGACTGTGCCAATACGGTCGCGGTAGTGGTACCGTCACCAGCCACATCTGAAGTCTTGGAAGCAACTTCCTTGACCATCTGCGCGCCCATGTTTTCAAACTTGTCTTTCAGTTCGATTTCTTTGGCAACAGACACACCGTCCTTGGTGATGGTAGGCGCGCCGTAAGAACGCTCCAGAACAACGTTACGACCCTTGGGGCCGAGAGTCACTTTAACTGCATCGGCCAGAACGTTAACGCCGACCATCATCTTCGCACGCGCTGAGTCGTGGAACTTTACATCTTTTGCTGACATATTGATTTCTCCTGAATTTTTATGAGTACTTAAGCTTCAACTACGCCGATGATGTCATCTTCGCGCATGGTCATGTATTCCTGCCCGTCCATTTTGAAGGTCTGGCCTGCGTATTTACCGAAAAGCACTTTGTCACCAACTTTTACGCTCATTGCGATTAATTTGCCGTCATCGCCTACTTTACCCTTGCCTACAGCAATGATTTCACCCTGATCAGGCTTTTCTGTTGCTGCGTCTGGGATGACAATTCCTGAGGCTGTTTTACGCTCTTCTTCCATACGTCTGACAATCACGCGATCTTGCAAGGGACGAACTTTCATGCTTTTCTCCTAAAAACAAATGGTTATAAACTTTCAACGCCGCTCATTAGCACTCAGCGCCTTAGACTGCTAATGATAAGGGCGTGGCCCTGTTATTTCAAGTACGGTGGGAAAATTCTTTTCGGGGTCAGATATTGCGGCACAGCTAAAAGCGCCGCAAAAAAAACGGTTTGAGGCAAGGATACTGGCTGAATTCAGATATTTGCCGGATCTTTAGCTGCGTTTGGCCGGAGCACCGGCATCCCATGTTCCCAAAATTGCCTGGGCATCACGCAGGGATCGCAGAATTTCAAGTCCGCCTGCCAACACGACCTGTGGATGCGGATGCTGCATTTCAGTCGCAATCTGCATCAAAACAGCCTCGCCGCTGAGTGGCGCTGCCAGCAGCAGATACAGCAGGCGCAGGCTGAGCGGATTCACCACGATGAATTTAACTTCATCATGAATGTTGCGCAGAATGGCAAAATGCGTTTCCTCCTGCTGCTCTGCTGCGGGCTTAAAACGGGGGCTGATGCGGTGTACCGGATACGCATAGCTCTGCAGCGACAGCAGCGGATTAAGCGCCGGTTGCCCGCTCATCAAATCCCCGCCGGGATTAATCCGTGAGAAGTCGATTTCCTTGTTTGACACAGACAGCATCAGCTCCACCCACTCGTAATGCGCGAGGTCCTGCAGGAAGGACGGATCTTCAGCGCGTTCACCGCGCTCGTTTTTCAGGTAGTGCACAAACTCGTCGGGAATCTGCCGGAACAACGGTGTATGGCAACGATGTGCAGCAAAAAAATCTCTCACCAATTTCGACCAATTGCGTTTGCCCAATACCTTGCGCAACACCGGGAAGCAAGCCAGCAAAAAACTTTCCAGATTATTGTAGACCAGCTCGTTGTATACCTTCATGCGCCTTGCTGCCACCCCTTGCGGACGTTTGTTCTTCTGCGGATCGCGGATGTGTGCGGAGAACGCAAATTGATACTGCTGGAATGCAGGCAGTGCGGCCTTTACCCCTATCTCAGATTTTTTTGACATGCCGGTGCTCCTGATAACGCCGCTGCAGCTGCGCTATATGCTCAACTTCTTTCACCAAATCCTGCAACGGTGGAATATTGAAATCGCGCTCGAGCAGGGTTGGAAACACGCCGAAGGTGCGGTAGCTTTCTGCCAGCAGATCCCACACCGGGTCGATCACATCCGCACCATGCGTATCCACAATCAAGTCATCCGCTTCTTTATAATGCCCGGCAGTATGCATATAGGCGATGCGCTCGCCCGGCAGGGCCTGCAGAAAGGCAAGCGGGTCGTAGCCGTGATTGACGCTGTTGACGTAAATATTGTTCACGTCGAGATGCAGCAGGCAATCAGACTCTTGCAGCACGGCCCTGATGAATTCGATCTCGCTTAATTCGGAGATCGGCGCCTCAACATAGTAAGACGCATTTTCCACCGCGATCCGGCGCTCAAGAATATCCTGCGTGCGCCGTATGCGTGCCGCCACGTAATGCACAGCTTCCTGCGTGAACGGAATCGGCAGCAGATCGTAAAGATGGCCGTCATCGCTGCAATAGCTCAGGTGCTCGGTATACAAGTCGATGCGGTGCTGGTCAAGGAAACCTTTCACCCGCTTGAGGAATATCTCATCCAGCGGCGCGGGCCCGCCCAAAGACAGGGACAGGCCGTGACACACCATCGGAAAGCGCTCGGTGAAATGCCGCAGGTCGCGCCCCAAGGCGCCCCCGAGGTCAATCCAGTTTTCTGGAGCGATTTCAAAAAAATTGATAGCGGAAGGCACTTGGGCCTTCAGTGCGGGAATCAATTCCCGCCGAAGACCCAAGCCCGCGCCATAAATACCTTTAGTATTCATGTGCAAGACAAAAGATTACTTCTTGGCTGAGCCGCATTTTCCTTCGCCGCACTTGCCTTCTGTCATCTTGCCCTTATCTTCGACAGGCTTGGTTTTTTGTGGTTTCGCGCTGCCACACTTGCCTTCGCCGCACTTAGCCTCTTTCATTTTGCCGTCTTTGGCCGTATCCGCAGCAGCAACCATATACCCCTTGTCCAGGCTGGCCATCTCAAATGGATTTTGCGCTGCGCCAACAACTGAAGAAGCTGCCATAGATGCGACAAAAACGCCGCCCAAGGCGACAGAAAGTGTAGATTTGGTGTTTGCCATGCTGGTATTTCTCCGTAGTTTAAAGTTAAGTACAACACCGGTTTCCCGGAAATTCAATGATCACTCACCAGATGCTGACTGCTCGTCCCGTTTGCGATGCAATTATTTTAATCCAATAAAACTTCGATGCATTGATTGTATTCAATATCATTTGTGTATGGCCGAGCAAACCTCACTCTCTGCCAACCGCATCACGATCAAGCGCTTTTTCCACCGCCACAATCCTTGCCTCTTTCACCCTCTCTGCAATCAAATTATTATCCTCGCACTGCCGTGCGATCTCGCCGGCATTCACCGCCTGTGCCGCATGCAACATGCGCTGAAGATAATCGGCCTGTGGATAGTCGTCCTGCCCATGCCCGGTGCGGCCGCGCGCATCCGCTGCACAAGCCTCCAGGATTTGCATAAAGCGTTGCGGCTTGCGCCATGCATCGCAGTTTTGAAATAAACGCACGATGGTGTCGGGGCGCAGCTCCCTGGCGCGATGCACGTCGCCATGATAGCGCGCCACCAGAAAACCCAGATCGCGGCACTCGCCGGGAACGCGCAGGCGTTCGCACAGTGCACGCAGCAGATCAACGCCGCGCGCCTCATGTCCGATATGGCGGGGCAAAATATCTTTCGGTGTATTGCCTTTGCCCAAGTCATGCATCAACGCGGAAAAGCGCACTTCCAGGGCGTAGCCATGTTGAGCCGCATCGTCCAGCACCATCAGGGTATGGATGCCGCAATCTATTTCGGGATGATGCTGCGGCGGTTGCGGCACGCCGAACAGACCCTCCACTTCGGGCAGTATTTTTTTCAATGCGCCGCAATCGCGCAAGGTGGCGATAAAACGCGAAGGATTTTTCTCCATCAGGCCGCGCGCCAGCTCCTGCCACACCCGTTCCGCCACCAGCGCATCAACCTCGCCGCTGGCGACCATGGTCCGCATCAGTTCCAGCGTTTCCGGCGCGATGGAAAAACCAAAACGGGCGACAAAACGCGCGGCGCGCAAAATACGCACAGGGTCTTCACTGAACGCCGCACTGACATGGCGCAGTACCCCGGCTCGCAGGTCTGCGATGCCGTTATAGGGATCAATCAGACTGCCGTCGTCTGCTTGCGCGATGGCATTGACGGTGAAGTCCCGGCGCGACAGATCCTGCTCCAGGGTCACATCGGGTGCGGCGTATACGGCAAAACCCTTATACCCCAATGCTGTTTTGCGCTCGGTGCGCGCCAGCGCATATTCTTCGTGCGTGTCGGGATGCAGGAAAACCGGAAAGTCCTTGCCCACGGGCCTGTAGCCCAACGCCTCCATCTGTTCGGGCGTGCCTCCCACCACGACCCAGTCGTGGTCTTGCACCGGCAAACCGAGCAGGCGATCACGCACCGCGCCGCCCACGCAATAAATTTTAGGCGGCTTATCTTTCATTCTTCATCGTACGATGATTAGGGGGTGTTTTGCCTCCGTCGATGATGCCCAGCCTCTGCTTCAGGGATGGGGTCGACTGTCCGAACAGGTTGGCGTAATAAACGGTATTGCTCATGACTTTTTTCACATAGTCGCGCGTTTCATCGAAAGGGATGTTCTCGATATAAATCGCGCCTTCCAGCGGCTTGTTTGCCTGCCATTGGCGCGCCCTTGCTGGGCCTGCATTGTAGGCAGCGGAGGCAAGCACCGGATTATTGCCGAGCGAGGACAGCACGCTCTTCATGTAATAGGTGCCCAATTTCAGATTGGTATCCAGTTGGCTGATGAGCGTTTTCCTGTAATCTTTCATTCCCAGCTTTTGCGCAATCCAGCGTGCCGTCGCCGGCATGACCTGCATCAGTCCCGCCGCACCGACATTCGATTTTGCCTCGGTCACGAAACGGCTCTCCTGACGCATCAGGCCATACACCCATGCCTCTTCCAGATTATTTTCCTGTATGCGTCCCTGCAGGCTCTCGCGATAAGGGGCGGGGTAACGCAGATTGAAATCGTGCAGCACAATCGTGCGGTCCGCGGCGTTAATCGAACGGTCATACATTTCGTTGCGGCTTGCAATCTCCGAGGCAACCAGCAACTGCTTGTCGTCAAGCTTGCGCACCGCCATAGACCATTCCTTCGCCGCTTCCTCGCGCAACCCCATGCGATACAACTCCAGCGTTCTTTGCATTGCCGGCTGCGCCAGCATCGCTTCGATTTCAATCAGGGTCGGCTGATAACTCACTGACATCATGCCGACGGTGGAAACCGATCCCAGCTCATCTGCTGCGAGCTGCCCATAAAAATGGTATTCGCGGCTCAGCTCCGACAGCGAAGCCTCGGCTTCAGCATCGCGCCCCGACACTTTCCAAGCCCTGGCCTTCCAGTAGCGCCATGCGCCTTCACGCTGCTGCTTCGGTGACATTGCCGTAATGCTCGCCCAAACCTCACCCCAATTGTTCGAACGCAAAGCGGCACGTGCACGCCAGGCCAACTGCAGATCATTGAGTGGCGCATCCTTGGCAGCCTTGTACCAGTCCAGCGCTCGCTCATCGAGTCTGCGCGCCGCCTCGTACCCCAACCAGCCGTAAAAATAATGTTGCTCGTCCTCGTCAAAATGATCTTCAATCTTCTTCCAGCGGGTATAAGCCAGCTGCGGCAACTGCTTGGCCAGACGCTGCAAGGCGAACAGCGCAACCATGCGCTCTGCCTCCGTGGACTTTCCCAGCTTAACTCCTGCGAGATAGCGGTCAGGATGCGCAGCGGCGCTTTCCAATTGCCTGGATTGAATCCTTCTTTCCTTGGGCAAATTCACTGAAAGCTGTTTGACCAGTGAACTATTATTCATTTCCAGCGCCAGGCGTGTGCGCTGCCATACATCCTGTTCACTGATCACACCGGTTGCGAGCGCCATGTTAAACAGGGTTACGCAGCTTTCCGGCTGGCCGTCGCCACTAAACCAGAAAGAGCGTGCTTCATGCAGCACTAAATCCACGCTGTTGGGCAGGCGTGCCTGCAATGCATAGCATTTCATTTCGTCATCGGCTTCGAGCAGACGCGGATATTCCGCCGCAAATTCATCCCAGCGCCGTTGCTTGGCTTGCCATTTCAACCAGTCCGAACGTAACTGATCGATCACAGGTGTATCGTCCGGACGCGCAAGAAACTCTTTTACCCCTTCCGGCTTGCGGTTATACAGGCGCAAACGCAACTGGTAATAGGTGAGATAAGGTTCAAGCGGGGTATTTTTAAAGCGCTCGGCTATTTGTTCCAAACGTGTGTCATCGCCCGCACGGTAAGCTTTGCGTGCAGCCATGAAATCGTCTTCTTGGTCCGCTGCAGCTACAGAAGGAATAAACAATAAGGCTAGTAATAAATACTTCATCTGGAATAGCAGGAATACGACCGGTTGAAAGGATAACATACTGATGCATGCAGGGCCGCTGAGGTACACGGGCGGGAATGCTCCCGCGCAAGAGCAAGGCGGCCTGGTCGCCATAAAAAATCAATATAATAAAGTGGTTGCACTATTATACCCGCACTGCGGGCGCAATCCGCATCGGCGGGTAGGAGGGCTCTTATCTGACCCGGCAAATGATTGTTTCCCTGCTTGAGAAGCGATAGCCGCAGTTTCAATGCTGCCCGAATAATTCATGCTACCGGGGCCGGCAAGGTAAGCTCCCAACACGGGGTACAGATCAGCAATAATCGGACTGCTTTTTTTGTGCCAAACCAATATGCAGCTCACCCCTGCTGCGCGCCAATTCAGTCTGTTTTTGCCGCTCTGCAAAGCGGGCGCGCTTTTCTTCCGACTGCGTGTCAAAACAGTGGGGGCAGGAAATCCCTTTCACATATTGGCTGGCCGCCTTGTCTTCCGCGGATAGCGGGTGACGGCAGCCGTAGCACTGCTCATACTCCCCCACCTTCAAGCCATGACCGACCGATATGCGCTGGTCAAAGACAAAACATTCACCTTGCCACAAGCTTTCTTCAGGCGGTATGTTTTCCAGGTACTTGAGTATCCCGCCCTGCAAGTGATAAACCTGTTCAAAACCCTGTTCCATCATGAGTGAGCTGGCTTTTTCGCAGCGTATGCCGCCAGTGCAGAACATCGCGACTTTCTTGTGTCTGGATGGATTGAAATTTTCACGGACATAAGCTGGAAACTCGCGAAAGGTCGTGGTCTTCGGATCAATGGCACCGCGGAAAGTGCCGATGTCGCACTCGTACCCATTGCGCGTATCAATCAAGACGACATCGGGATCGGAGATCAGCGCATTCCAGTCCTCCGGCGCGACATAAGTACCTACTTTCTTGTTCGGATTAATTCCTGGCACTCCCAGCGTAACGATTTCCTTTTTCAGCTTTACTTTCATCCGGGTAAAAGGCATTGCGTCAGCGTAAGACTCCTTGTGCTCAAGCGCCGCCAGGCGCGGGTCTGCCCGCAGAAATGCAATCAGTGCATCGATGCCGGCACGAGTCCCCGCAACGGTGCCGTTAATCCCTTCTTCAGCCAGCAGCAATGTGCCATACAGGCCCTGTTTGACGCAGCAATCCAGCAATGCGGGCTGGCGTTCCCGGTAGTCCGGCAGACTGGCAAACTTGTATAAGGCGGCTACAATGATTTTTGACACATTTTCCTTTCACTTGCATGGGCTGCAATGAATTATCCTGATATTTTCTGCGATTGGTGAGCTGCATCGTCGGGCTGAACGACGCTGGAAATAAGCCGTGAAGCACTGCTTATTGAGAATACCGTTGGTGCAGGACAGATATGGCGCGCGACGAGAAGAGATCAGGCTTCCACATCGATATGCGGTTCAAGATCGGTTTTTCTGCGCTTGTGCCGCCGTCTGTCCACCAGCGAGCGCAGCTCCTCCAGAATTGGCAGGTGATGAAAGCGGCGGCATGCCAACCTGCGCTCGCCTTGATCTGCCGTCTCTGGGCGGTCGCTCACGCGGCGATGAGGGTGCTGCACAATCTCGCCTGCATCTGACCGTTGCTGCTCGTGCGCATAAGTCAACAGCGGCGGAAGGGTACGCTCCTCAACGGGCTTGACCGGCCTGACCGCAGCAGTCCTTGCCACCTCAAGGCTTTCTTCGACACCTACTCTCGGCTGCGGAATAATGGGGACGAGGTGCATGATAGTTTTCGCTTACCGTCAAGATTGCTTTGCGCAACAATTACCCCTGCGCTCCTGGTTCCTGCCGTTCATTGTATTCCACACCCTGAAAAAATGTGCAGTTCTGATGCACCGTTACATATCGGCATCACCCCCTCAGCCAGCCGGAAGCAAAATGCTATAATTCAAGCTTCCTTTTGCATGTGTTGCGCGATGACTGACGCTGTATCCAATATTACCCCTGTCGAAAATTTTAAAATCCATCTTGCCGGCCTGTTCAGGCAGGCATTGCGTAGCGTTGCCCCCGAGCTTGCAGATAATATGCCGGTTGTCATGGATCGCCCCAAACAGGCGCAACATGGCGATTACGCCTGCAACCTGGCGATGCAGCTGGCCAAGCCATTGCGCCGCAGCCCGCGCGATATTGCCCAGGCTTTGATTGCCGCACTGCCGGCTTCTACGGTGGTGGATAAGGTCGAAATTGCCGGTGCCGGTTTCATCAACGTGTTTATTACCACCGCGGCCAAACAAAGCGTGGTGCGCGGCGTATTGCAGCTGGGCGAGGACTACGGACGTGTCAACCTGGGCGAAGGACGCAAACTGCAAGTTGAATTCGTTTCTGCCAACCCGACCGGCCCCCTGCATGTAGGCCACGGACGTGGCGCGGCGGTAGGCGATTGCCTGTGCCGTTTGTTGCAGACCGCGGGTTGGGATGTGACGCGCGAGTTTTACTACAATGACGCGGGCGCGCAGATCGAAAATCTGATGCTCTCGGTGCAGCTGCGCTGCAAAGGTGTAACGCCTGATGATGCGGAGTGGCCGGAGAATGGCTATCGCGGCGATTACATCAGCGACATTGCCAAAGCTTTCCTGGCGAAAGAAGCGATCGATGCGGACTATCAGCATGTGCGTGCATCCGGCGATGTCAACGATGCCGTCTCCATCCGCCAGTTCGCCGTGGCCTACCTGAGGCGCGAGCAGGATTTGGACCTGCATGCCTTCAGGATTAGTTTCGATGTTTATTCATTGGAATCAGCACTTTATACAGATGGCAAAGTGGAGGCCACAGTCCAGAAACTGATCGCCAGCGGCCACACCTACGAACAGGATGGTGCACTGTGGTTGCGCACCACCGATTTCGGCGACGACAAGGACCGCGTGATGCGCAAGAGCGACGGCGGCTATACCTATTTTGTGCCCGATGTCGCCTACCACCTGGACAAGTGGCAGCGCGGTTTTAGCAAGGTCATCAACGAACAGGGTGCAGACCACCACAGCACCATTACCCGTGTCAGAGCGGGTCTGCAGGCGCTTGATGTCGGCATTCCCAAGGGCTGGCCAGATTACGTGCTGCACCAGATGGTGACCGTGCTGCGCAACGGCGAAGAGGTAAAAATATCCAAGCGCGCCGGCAGCTATGTCACGCTGCGCGACCTGATCGATGAAGTCGGCTGCGATGCCACGCGCTTTTTCCTGGCGGCACGCCACCCCGATACACAAATGGTGTTCGACATCGACCTGGCGAAATCGCAGAGCAACGAAAATCCGGTCTATTACATCCAGTATGCCCATGCCCGCATCCACAGCGTGCTGTCGCAATGGAACGGTGATCGCGCCGCCCTGCGCGACGCCGATATGTCTGCATTGCGCAGCAACTACGAACAGGCCTTGCTGCAACGCCTGATCGATTACCCGCAGGTCATCGAGGGTGCGGCAAACGATTTATCGCCGCATCTGATCGCCTTTTATCTGAAAGATTTGGCTGCCGATTTCCACAGCTACTATAATGCTTCGCGCTTCCTGGTAGAGGATGAAAAGGTCAAGCAAGCTCGGCTCGCGCTGATCGCAGCCAGCGCACAGGTCATGCGCAACGGCCTGAACCTGCTGGGCGTTACCGCACCCGAGAAAATGTAAGTGAGGATGGTATGAGCAAAAATAGCAGTCGGTCCAATGGTGGCAGCAATGAGTTTCCCGTCTTTGCCGGCATCTTGCTGGGGATAGTGATGGGACTGGCGATAGCGGGCGGCATTGCATGGCTTGTGCTGAAAAAAAATCCCGTCCCCATTCCCATCAAGGAAACAGCAGCGGCAGCCAAGCCTGCCATCACCCCCGAAAAGCCGCTTAACGGCAAGCCGGCAAGCGGCAAACCCGCAGCAGCGGGTACCGCCTCGGCTGCCGGCGAAGGGAAAGCGCGTTTCGAGTTTTACAAGGAACTGACCGACAAGCCCGATACCTCTGCGGGCAAAAAAACAGAACGGCAACTCGCCATCGCAAGCAAACCTGCACCAGCCGTGAAACCGGCCGAAAGCACCGGCGTTTATTTCTTGCAGGAAGGCGCTTACACCACTGCAGACGACGCTGAAAAGGTTAAGGCAAAACTGGCCCTGCTCGGCATGGTGGCAAACGTGCAGCCAGCCAACATCCCGGACAAAGGGGTCTGGTATCGCGTGCGTTTGGGACCCTATAAAAATTCAGCCGAAATGAAAGAAGCACTGGCCACTTTGAAACTAAATGGAATCAATGCCGCTCCAATCAAGGTTCAATAATTTTCAGTCGTCCGCCAATAATCAACACCGCTATTAAACTTAGGAGAAATTTGTGAAATACCTCAAAAATCTTTTGGCAATTTTGATCTTGCTTTCCGTCACTCAAGTATTTGCAGAACCTGTCGCGGGCAGAGATTACAAGTTGATTGAGCCGGCACAGCCCACACACAGCGGCAACAAGATCGAGGTACTGGAATTTTTCTTCTATGGCTGCTCTCACTGCTTCCATCTGCATCCTGATCTGAGCGCATGGGAAAGGAAAATGCCCAAGGATGTTGACCTGGTTTACGTACCAACCATATTCAACCCCGGCTGGGAACCGATGGCCTATACCTACTACGCACTCGAAGTTATGGGGCAGAACCACAAGCTGCATAACGATCTCTACGACGCATGGAATGTGAAAAATATCGATTTGAGCGACGAAAGCAAGATTACTCAATACGTCGCGAAATTCGGCGTGGACAGCAAAAAATTCAGCGATGCCTACCATTCCTTCGGCGTGCAAAGCAAAATCATGCGCAGCAAACAACTGACGCAGGTATATAACATCCGCGGCACCCCCACGCTGATCGTCGATGGAAAATATCTGGTCACGGGCCTGCAACCAGCCGATGCCGTCAAGGTCATGGCGGAACTGATCGAAAAAATTCGCAAGGAACGCGCGGGCAAGCATTAATAATGGCGTTACGCGTTGTCATTAGCGGCGCCTCCAGCGGCCTCGGTCTGGCGCTGGCACACCATTACCTGCAGCAGGGTGCCCATGTTGCCGCCTGCGCCCGCCGCGCGGACCTGCTGCAATCCCTGTCAGAACAATTCCCCGGCCAGGTCTACTGCTACCCGCTTGATGTGCGCGATGCGGCCGCATTGCAGGCGGCTGCGCAGCATTTCATAGCGCAAGTTGGCGTGCCCGATATCGTCATCGCCAATGCTGGCGTCAGCAGCGGCACCCTCACCGAATACGCCGAGGACATTCACGCTTTCCAGCAAGTGATGGACATCAATGTGATGGGCGTGGTGAAAACCTTTCAGCCCTTTCTGTCTGCCATGCGCGACGCGGGCAGCGGCACCCTGGTCGGTGTCGCCAGCGTCGCCGGCTTCCGCGGCCTCCCCGGAGCAGGCGCCTACTCTGCCTCCAAGGGTGCACTTATTTCCTATCTCGAAAGCCTGCGCGCCGAACTCTACGGTAGCGGCATCAGCGTCGTCACGTTGTGCCCCGGTTACATCGAAACCCCGATGACCGCCATCAACCCCTACGCAATGCCTTTCATCCTGCCAGCCGACAGCGCCGCACGGCGTATCGCAAAGGTGATCAAGGCACGCAAATCGTTTGCCGTGGTGCCGTGGCAGATGGGGCTGGTGGGAGGACTGTTGAAACTGCTGCCGAACTGGCTGTATGACTGGATCTTCAGCAAGGCCAAACATAAGCCGCGCGGGCTGGTTTAAACATACATGTAGGGCACGCTTTTGTATCCACACTATGAGCTTTTAACTACCCTCATCCGCCACCGTGAAGTTACATGCGGTGCCATGCCCGATAACTACCCTGCCAGCTTCTTCTTCAAGATCTCGTTCATCTGCGCCGGGTTGGCCTTGCCCTTGCTGGCCTTCATCGCAAGCCCCACAAAGAAGCCGAATACCTTGTCCTTGCCGCTACGGTATTCAGCCACCTGCGCGGGATTGGCGGCGATGATTTCGTCCACCATTTTTTCCAGTGCGCCGACATCGGACACCTGCTTCAGGCCCTTGGCTTCGATGATGGCATCGGCGCTGCCGCCCTCGCTCCACATGCTGCGGAACACTTCTTTCGCGCCGGAATTGGAGATGGTGCCATCCACAATCCTCGCCAGCATGCCGCCCAGCTGCTGCGAGGTGATCGGGCATTGAGCCATTTCCAGATTGTCGCGGTTTAGCTGCGCGCTGACTTCGCCCATGACCCAGTTGGCGCAAATCTTGGCATCTTTCGGCACGGCTTGCAGCGTGGCTTCAAAGAAATCAGCCATTTCGCGCGAGCTGGTCAGGGTTGCGGCGTCATAGGCCGACAGCCCCAGCTCATTCACATAGCGCGTCTGCTTGCTCCGTGGCAACTCGGGCATCGTGACGCGCAGCTGCTCAATCCACGCCTGCTCAATGATCAGCGGCAGCAAATCGGGGTCGGGGAAGTAGCGGTAGTCGTGCGCTTCTTCCTTGCTGCGCATTGAACGTGTTTCTCCGGTATCAGGATTGAACAGCACAGTGGCCTGCTGAATTTTTCCGCCGTTTTCCAGGGTGTCGATCTGCCATTGCACTTCGTAGTCGATGGCCTGCTGCATGAACTTGAATGAATTGAGATTCTTGATCTCGCGGCGCGTGCCCAGCTCGCCACCGGGACGGCGTACCGACACGTTGACGTCGCAGCGGAACGAGCCTTCCTGCATATTGCCATCGCAGATGCCGATCCAGCGCACCAGTGAATGCAAGGACTTGGCATAGGCAATCGCTTCGGCAGCAGAGCGCATGTCCGGCTCGGACACTATCTCCAGCAGCGGCGTGCCGGCACGGTTAAGGTCGATGCCGGTCATGCCGTGAAAATCTTCGTGCAACGATTTGCCGGCGTCTTCTTCCAGATGCGCGCGGGTGAGGCGCACCACTTTTTCGTAGGGCTCGGCCTTGCCAACCGCAGGCACTTGGATGGTCAGCTCGCCCTTGCCCACCACCGGCAGGTCCATCTGGCTGATCTGGTAGCCCTTGGGCAGGTCGGGGTAGAAATAGTTTTTGCGCGCAAACACCGAGCGCGGTGCGATGTGCGCACCGGTGGCGAGGCCGAATATTATGGCGCGCTCGACCGCGCCCTTATTTAAAACCGGCAGCACGCCGGGCAACGCGATGCTCACGGCGTCAGCCTGGGTATTGGGCTCTGCGCCAAATGCGGTGGACGCACCAGAAAAGATTTTGGTTTTGGTGGAGAGCTGGGCATGTACTTCCAGCCCGATAACGATTTCCCATTGCATAGTGTTTATTTCCTTACAGCGCGATTTGTTGAGGGGCGCGGGTGTGGTGGTCTGTCGCCAGCTGGTATTGGTGCGCCACGTTCAGCATGCGCGCCTCGTCGAAATAATTGCCGATAATCTGCAGGCCGACCGGCATGCCGTTGCTGCCAAAGCCGCACGGGATGGACATGCCGGGGAGTCCGGCGAGGTTCACCGCGATGGTGTAGATGTCGGACAGATACATCTGCACCGGATCGTCGCCCTTTTCGCCCAGGTTAAATGCGGTGCTCGGGCTGGTCGGCCCCATGATTACGTCACAGTGCTTGTAGGCCTCGACAAAGTCCTGCGCGATCAGGCGGCGGATTTTTTGCGCCTTCAGATAATAGGCATCGTAATAGCCGTGCGATAGCACATAGGTGCCGATCATGATGCGGCGTTTTACTTCATCGCCGAAACCCTGCGAACGCGACTTCTCATACATGTCGGCGAGGTCGCCGTATTCAGCGGCGCGATGGCCGTAGCGCACGCCGTCGAAGCGCGACAGGTTGCTTGACGCCTCGGCCGGTGCGAGCACGTAATACACCGGAATCGACAGGCGCGAATTGGGCAGGCTGATATCCACCACGACCGCACCCAGCTTCTTGTATTCGGCAATCGCCGCCTCCACTGCCTGGCCGACATCGTCGCTCAGGCCTTCGCCGAAGAATTCGCGCGGCAGGCCGATGCGCAAGCCCTTGAGCGGCTGCTCCAGGCTGCGCGCATAGTCTTCCTTGTCGCGCTGCAGGCTGGTGGAGTCCCTTTCATCAAACCCCGCCATCACATTCAGCATCAGCGCCAGATCCTCCGCGCTGCGCGCCATAGGACCCGCCTGATCGAGGCTGGAGGCAAACGCGATCATGCCGTAGCGCGATACCACGCCATAGGTCGGTTTCAGCCCGGAAATGCCGCACAGCGCCGCGGGCTGGCGGATGGAGCCGCCGGTATCGGTGCCGGTAGCCGCCGCACACAGGCGTGCAGCCACGGCCGCCGCGGTGCCGCCGGAACTGCCGCCGGGTACCGCAAGCTGATTCCACGGATTTTTGACCGAGCCGAAATAGGACGTTTCATTGCTCGACCCCATGGCGAATTCGTCCATATTGGTCTTGCCCAGATTAATTGCCCCGGCATTATTGAACTTTGTGATGACATGCGCGTCATACGGCGAGATGAAATTTTCCAGCATCTTCGAGCCGCAGGTGGTGCGCCATCCCTTAGCGCAGAAAATATCCTTTTGCGCGAACGGGATGCCGGTCAATGCCTCACCCTTGCCCTGTGCCAGCCTCGCGTCTGCTGCGCGAGCCTGATCCAGGCTAACTTTCGGGCTCAGCGTAATATAGGCATTCAAGGCGGGATTAAGCGCTGCGATGCGATCCAGATAAAGCTGCGTCAGTTCGACGCTGGAAATTTTCTTTGCAGCCAGTTGGCTGGAAAGTTGTTTAAGACTGCTATTAATCATTGTTCGATAACCTGAAAATCTTGAATTAACGCGGGGAGCCAGGGAAAACTGCGTCTCGCCGCCAGTTGATTTATTCGATAACTTGCGGCACCAGATACAGCCCGCGTTCTACCTGAGGCGCGACAGACTGGAACAATTCGCGCTGATTGGTTTCGCTGACCACATCCTCGCGCAGCCGCTGGCCAAGGTCCTGGGCGTGAGCCATGGGTTCAATTCCGCTGGTATCGACCGCCCGCATTTCCTCGATCAGCCCGAAAATACTGGCCATCTGGGCATGGGCAGCGTGAATTTCGGCTTCGCTCATGGCTAGCCTGGCCAAGCGAGCCACTTTCTTTACATCGTCGGTGCTAAGTGACATATTCGTATTTAGGTCTGTTTCAAAACAAGGTTAATAGGGTATCATAAACAAATTATAGTCGTGCTTCTTGCGACTCACTAATTACTAATTTTACCAATACTAATTTCGGCTAATACTTTTCGGGGCACTTTATCTATGTTTGGTTTTTATGACAGCTATTTCGCCAATGATCTGGCGATTGACTTGGGCACTGCTAACACACTCATCTGGGCACGCGGCAAAGGCATCGTACTTGACGAACCCTCGGTCGTATCGATACGCCAGGAAGGCGGGCCCAACGGTAAGAAAGTCATCCAGCAGGTAGGTCTTGCTGCCAAACAGATGTTGGGGCGTACGCCGGGCAACATCACCGTTATCCGGCCAATGAAGGACGGCGTGATCGCCGACTTCACCATAACGGAACAAATGCTCAAGCAGTTTATCCGCCGCGTGCATAAATCCAACATGTTTACACCCAGCCCGCGCATCGTCATTTGCGTACCCTGCGGCTCGACCCAGGTGGAGCGCCGTGCGATTCGTGAAGCGGCATATGCTGCCGGAGCACGCCGTGTAGAGCTGATCGAAGAGCCGATGGCTGCCGCAATTGGCGCAGACCTCCCGATTGAAGAGGCAACCGGCTCGATGGTGGTCGACATCGGCGGCGGTACTACCGAAGTGGGCGTGCTGTCACTGGGCGGCGCGGTTTATTCCGGCTCGGTGCGTGTTGGTGGCGACAAATTTGACGAGGCTATCATCAATTACATCCGCCGCAACTACGGCATGCTGATCGGCGAAACCACCGCAGAAAATATCAAGAAGGAAATTGGCTCCGCCTTCCCCGGCAGCGAAGTACGCGACATGGAAGTCAAGGGCCGCAACCTGGCCGAAGGTGTTCCACGCAGCTTCACCATTTCCAGCAACGAAATTCTGGAAGCACTTACAGATCCGCTCAACAGCATCGTCAGCGCGGTAAAAACGGCCTTGGAACAGACTCCGCCGGAACTGGGTGCCGACATTGTCAGCAAGGGCATGATGTTGACCGGCGGCGGCGCATTGCTGCGCGACATTGACCGCCTGCTGATGGAAGAAACAGGCCTGCCTGTAATCATCGCCGATGATCCGTTAACCTGTGTCGTGCGCGGCTCCGGCAGGGCACTGGATCACATGGATAAATTCAACAACATCTTCGCCAAAGACTAACAACCAACATAGACTAAAGCAGAACATGCCATATCTGGTTGCACCAGTATGGCTATTCCTCATACATGGATAGAACTCAATCATTCCAGTTTTTTAATCGCGGCCCCAGTGCGGCAGCACGCTTGATTTTTTTCGTCCTGCTTTCGCTGATGCTGTTGTTTATCGACGCCCGCTACAAACACCTGGAGTCGATACGCAATGTGCTTGCGCTTCCAATCCAGCCCCTGCAGCGCCTGGCTACCAACCTGACCACTCAGCCCGGCGTATTGTGGGATCAGTTCAGCGGCTATCTGGACACACAGGGAAATCTGGCGCGTGAAAATTTACAGCTTCGCCAGCAACAGACGGCCTATGCCGCGCAGCTGCTTCAACTGGAGGTTTTGCAGACCGAGAACTCCCAGTTGCGCAAATTGTTTGATGTGTCGCAACGTGCAGACTTCCCCATGCAAATGGCCGAAATTGTCTATGTCGAACGCGATATATTTAAACGCAAAGTGTTTGTCGACAAGGGTTCAAATAAGAATGTCATTGCCGGCCAGGTGGTGATGGACGAAACAGGCTTGGTCGGGCAGGTTACGCGCGTTTTCCCGTGGCTGAGTGAAATCACCCTGATTACGGACAAAGATCATGCCGTACCGATCCAGGTGCTACGCACCGGCCTGCGCGCAGTGGTGTTCGGGTCGGGGAATATCAGCAATCTTGAATTGCGGTATATGCCGATCAGCTCTGACATTCAGGTCGGTGACGAGCTGGTAACGTCAGGCATTGATGGCACCTACCCGCCCGGCCTGCCTGTTGCAAAAGTAATACAGATTGAGCGTGATCCAGCCTATCCGTTTGCGCAAATTTTATGCACCCCCCTCTCCGGCGTAGATCGCCAGCGACAGCTTATGATTATTACCGGCCTGCACAAGTTGCCGGAATTGCCTGAAGAGGGCGTGAAAACATCGGAATCCAAAAGCAAGAAACTGAGACGGAGCAAGCAGTGAACGAAGAATTCTCCAGAGATAATGAATTTCTGCTGCCAGCCAACGGTACATTTATTGCCTTAACGCTGTTTGTAGCGCTCATGCTCAATTGGTTGCCCTGGCAGGGTTTGTGGCTTGCAGTACGCCCGGATTTTGCGGCACTGGTGCTGCTCTACTGGTGTACCCACAAACCCTACCGCATAGGCATCGGTATCGCATTTACCATCGGAATTTTCGCCGATGTGGCTGACTCCAGTTTATTCGGCCAGCACGCGCTGTCATACTCGGTGCTGGCATTTGGCGGGATCCTTTTGCATCGCCGCATTCAGATGTTCGACGTAAGCGAGCAGCCGCTGCAAGTTTTTCCCCTGCTGCTGATCAGCTATGCCGTATTCGCCTCCGTACACTGGCTGACGGGTGGAAGCATTTCCTGGCAATTTTTCCTCGGCTGCCTGAGTTCTGCCTTGCTGTGGGTGCCGCTTTCAGTTCTGTTGCAGACCATGCGTCGTACGCGAAGTGATCCGAACGAATTATGATGCTGCACCAGGAGCTGAAAAATCATCAGCGCGAAATTTATTTCTTCCGCCTGCGCTTAATAATAAGCATGGTGTTTGTGCTGGTGCTGGTGTTCATTCTGTTAGCGCGACTATTCTATCTTCAGGTTGTGCGCCAGAGCGATTTCACCACCCTGGCGGATAAAAACCGCATTTCTGTTGTCCCCATCGTGCCGAACCGTGGCCTGATTCAGGATCGCAACGGCGTTGTGCTGGCACAGAATTATTCCGGTTACACCCTGGAAATTTCACCCGCCAAGGTTGCAGACCTTGAAGCCACCATCAATGAACTGTCCAAGCTGGTGGATATACAGCCCAAAGACCGCAAACGTTTTAAAAAATTGCTGACCGAGTCCCATACCTCCAACAGCTATCCGATCCGCAGCCGCCTGAACGAAGTTGAAGTGGCGCGTTTCGCCTCTCAGCGCTTTCGCTTTCCCGGCGTGGAAATCAAGGCGCGCTTGTTCCGCGAATATCCCTTCCGTGACAGAACCGCCCATCTTATAGGCTATGTCGGCCGCATCAATGACAAGGACTTTGCCCAACTGGAATCAAGCAATCTGGCCGAGAATTACCGTGGCTCGGATTACATCGGCAAGATAGGCGTCGAGCAAAGTTATGAACGCGAGCTGCATGGCACGACAGGTTTTGAAAGGGTCGAGGTTGATGCCGGAGGGCGTGGCGTACGAGTGCTGTCCAGAACGGCTCCGCAGTCCGGCAACACGCTGACGCTGACAGTGGATATCAAACTGCAGGAGGTCGCCGAACAGGCATTCGGAAATTTCCGCGGCGCGCTGGTGGCCATAGATCCAACCAACGGCGAAGTATTGGCTTTCGTCAGCAAACCGGGCTATGACCCCAATCTGTTTATCGACGGCATCGATAACGAGACGTGGGATGCGCTGAATAGTTCGCTCGATGTACCACTGAATAACCGCGCACTGCGCGGCCAGTACCCGCCCGGCTCCACGATCAAGCCCTTCATGGCCCTTGCCGGACTGGACTCCAACAAGCGCACTGCTGGCTATACGATAAACGACCCGGGATATTTCAATCTTCCGGGTAGCCGGCATCAATATCGTGACTGGAAGAAAGGTGGCCATGGCAGCGTAGACATGTTCAAGTCCCTCGTGATCTCGTGCGACACTTACTACTACGGTCTCGCCACCGAAATGGGCATAGACGGGGTGCACGATTATCTGGCGCAGTTTGGCTTTGGTAAAAAGAGCGGCCTCGATATGGAAGGCGAATCTTCAGGCTTGCTGCCTTCGCCTGACTGGAAGCGCAGACGATACAACCAGATATGGTATCCGGGCGATACGGTTTCTGTCGGCATTGGCCAGGGCTACAGCCTGGTCACACCGATGCAGCTTGCCTATGCCACAGCGGTTTTGGCCAATGATGGCATCGGTTACCGTCCGCATCTGGTTAAGCAGACACCGCTCACAGCAGGCGGCCCCGCGGACCAGACCGCTACGCCAATCGATATTAATCTGCAGATAAAACCTGAGCACCTGGATCTGGTCAAGCGCGCGATGGTTGCAGTTACCCTGCCCGGCGGCACAGCTGCCTTTGCAGGTTCGGGAGCGTCCTACAGCTTTGGGGGAAAAACTGGCACCGCACAGGTGATCGGCATCAAACAGGGTGAAACATACAAAGAGAAAGACATTGATGAGCGCCACCGCGACCATGCATGGTTTATCGCTTTTGCGCCCGCTGACAAGCCCCGCATCGCACTGGCGGTACTGGCTGAAAACGCCGGACACGGTGGCACTGTCTCCGCACCCATCGCGCGCAAGGTGATTGACTACTACCTGCTGGGAAAGGTGCCGCAGTCTATGCAGGCAGTCGCAGTAAGAACGGAGGCAGAAAATGATTAACCGGCTACAGCGGCGTTTTATCGCGCATCTTGATCCCCTGTTGATGGCAGGCCTGGGTGCCTTGGTGCTGGTGAGCCTGGTGCTGATATACAGCGCCAGTGGCGGCAGTGTTGACCGTGTATTTGGCCAGCTGGTGAATATACTGGTGGCTTTCCTCGCGCTCTGGCTGGTGGCCAATATGCCGCTGCATTACCTGATACGCAGCGCGGTTCCGATTTATATCCTGGGGATGACTCTGCTGCTAGGGGTGGCGTTTTTTGGCGACATCCAGAATGGCGCGCGGCGCTGGCTGAATCTGGGCGTGGCCACGATACAGCCTTCCGAGCTGATGAAGATTGCGGTACCGCTGATGATGGCCTGGTATTTCGAGCGGCATGAGGCCACCCTCGCGCTGAAGAATTATTTGGTCGCCGCAGTGTTGCTTGCCGTTCCATTTGCCCTGATTTTGCGCCAGCCCGATCTTGGAACGGCAATGCTGATCTGTGCCAGCGGCTTTTACGTGCTGTTTCTCGCCGGCCTGAGCTGGCGCGTCATCATTGGTTTAGGGGTAGCTGCAATGGCCAGCGCGCCGTTCGTCTGGCACGCACTGCATGACTACCAGCGCCAGCGTATCGTAATGCTGCTCGACCCCTCGCAGGACCCGCTGGGCAAGGGCTACCACACCATTCAGGGCATGATTGCGGTCGGCTCTGGCGGCATATTGGGCAAGGGTTATCTGAATGGCACGCAGACGCATCTGGAATTTTTGCCTGAGCGCACCACCGACTTTATTTTTGCAGTGTATTCGGAAGAATTCGGCCTGCTCGGTAATCTCATCCTGCTCGGTATCTATCTGTTCATCCTGTGGCGCGGCTTTGTCATCACCGCCAATGCCTCAACCTACTTCACACGATTAATGGCCGGATCGATCACGCTGACCTTTTTTACCTACACCTTCGTCAACATGGGCATGGTCACCGGCATTCTGCCTGTTGTGGGCGTGCCGCTGCCGCTGGTCAGCTATGGCGGAACCTCCATGCTCACGCTGGCCCTCGGCTTCGGCATGCTGATGAGCATACACTCCCACAAGACTTTAGTTCAAAGCTAAGGGCAGCAAGATGAACATACGAACCGGCGCATTAATCATGATGGTCCTCATGCTGGCAGCCTGCCGTGGCAACTTGCCCAGGCCTGACACCGCATCGCGTGAAACCGCGCCGGAAAGATCAAGCACGCCCGAAGAAGACAATAAACTAAATGAAAACAGTGCGTTACAAACACACACCGCAGCCCAACCGGGTGGCGGCGCATATCTTGAAGGCGACGGGCCCGGTACAGGTGCACCCGCCAACATGGCAAGCATTCCCGATGCGGTTCCCAGCACCGAACCCCTGCACCGCTACGCCAATCGCCCTTACACAGTCCTTGGCAAGAACTATACACCGCTCACCTCTACCGGCAATTACAAGGAACGCGGCGTCGCCTCCTGGTACGGCAAAAAATTTCACGGGCAGAAAACATCCATCGGCGAGATCTACGACATGTACGGCATGACCGCGGCCCACACTACCCTGCCCATTCCCAGCTATGCAAGGGTAACCAACCTGCAAAACAACAAATCCGTGATCGTGCGCATCAACGACCGCGGCCCGTTTATGCATGAGCGCATCATCGACCTTTCCTACACCGCCGCAGCCAAACTCGGCATCATCGGCAGCGGACAAGGCATGGTGGAAGTGGAGAGCCTGACCGCGGATGCAAACGCTGCTGCACCGATCTCACCGATCTACAAGGAACCGATACAGGTTACTCCGCTGCCCTCCGACAACTCACCCGCGCTCAGCGCCGGCGGCAAGGTGTTCCTGCAGCTTGGCGCATTCAATTCGCAGAGCGGGGCGGAAGAGTTTTTAATCAGCATGCGCAAGAAGCTAAGCGATTCCGGCAAGCAGCTGAGCCTGTCGCATAACAACGGCATGGTAAAGGTACGCATTGGTCCTTACGCCAATGCCGAAACCGCACGCGCGACTGCGCTTGATCTGCAATCCCGGCTGGGATTCAAGCCTGTGGTGAGTCTGTATTAATTCAATCGTGGGATCCGGCGGATCACGCACGACTCCGCTGCTTGGTTGTTGATTCCCTGATCCGCCACCTCGTGGCGGAGACTAACCTTCAGGTTACCCGTAACCACAACTAGAAGAAGTGGCGGGTGAAAGGCCTCTTCAGACTTATCAAATCTATGGTTATTGCTGCTGCGCCAAAGTGCGCGTGACACACCATTGCAGAGCCCAGCAACTGATCTAGCCTCAGACTACTCAGCCCCTACGGCAGCGTTTGCGCCAAGCGGAAACCGTAACTGAAGTAGCGATAGTTGGCCGCAAATTTTGAACGTGCTGCCGCACGCCCGAACTTCGTATCGTAGCCCCACGAACCGCCACGCAGCACACGCATCCTGCCATTCAACCAGGCGCTTCCATCCTCTGGGGCGCCTTCGTAGCTGTCGTGATAGGTATCTTCCACCCACTCCCACACGTTGCCGCTCATGTCGTACAGGCCAAATGCATTGGCCTGCCTGGTTGCCGCAGGGTGCGGTCCTTTGCTAAAAAAATTTCCGCTGTTGTTGTTAGTCCACGCCACGCTATCCGCATTGTCGTTGCCGCAATATTCCTGTTGATTGCCAGCACGGCAGGCATATTCCCACTCCGCTTCACTGGGCAGGCGATATTGTTTGCCGGTCTTTGCATTAAGCTTCTTGATGAAGATCTGGACGTCATCCCAGCTGACCTGCTCTACCGGGCACGTATCGGCGCAGTCTGTAAAATAACTCGGATTATCACCCATCACCGCATGCCATTGCTGCTGCGTGACTTCGGTTTTGCCGATGGCAAAGGGTTTGGCGATCGTAACGTTATGCAGCGGCTTTTCGTCTGGCTCGCCATTGTTCGAGCCCATGGCGAAGCTACCCTGTTGAATTTCCACCATCTCGGGACAGCCCGCGCAATCTCTGAACGTTCTGCCTGCCTCAGGCTCAGCCACGATTTCCCACTGGTAGATCTTATCCTGTCCAGTGCGTGCTTCGGCTGCATCAGGCGCCAGTAACAAATAGCGCTTCATTTCGCGCATCGCATCCCGGTATTTTCTGGTTTCACCCAGAACCAGCGCAAGATTGTAATGCCCTTCGGGCCACCACGGCACGATGTCCAATGCCTTTCGATAAAGCTCTATAGCCTGGTCAAGCCGCTTTTCCTGCACTAGAAACTCGGCCTGCACCTTGAACTTGCGCGCCACCTCGGGCATTACCGGCTTGGGGTTCGCAGCCCGATAGCGGGTAACAACCTCCTGAAAAGAATCGTCGGCGTTATCGGCGAAAGCCGGCAAACTAAACAGGAACAATGCAACTGCCAGACTTCCAATAATATTCATCAAAACTACCTCCCTTTATGCCCGCCTCATCGCTACAGATTGTAGGCTAATGGTAACTGTTTTTCATCACGGCTTTTTTGCAACCCAATCAATCTCGTGCGCAGGCAATTTATATTTGCACATACATCGTGAACTCACCGTCCCTACTTTGATTAAAGCTTGAACGGTGTTTTGATAATCGCCCGTCCATCCGCAATATTCTTCGGCTGCGGTTTCCATGCGTGACCGTAGATCACCTCAAAGGTCGCAGGCAATTTTCCATCTCGGCGAAACTTCTCGTAATTCTCCAGCACTCTGCCCCACGCTTTTTTGCCCATCATGCCTGTTGATCGTCCGGCAGTGGCGTTGTGCGCGCCGATGCTGCGCAGATCCTGCATCACCGCTTTCACGTCGTTGTAGGTGAGGGTGATGTACTCCATGTCCATCACAGGATCGGCAAAACCACCGGCCACCAGCATGTCGCCGATGTCGTGCATGTCGGCAAAACGGTTAGCGTGTGTGTAGCCATCCACGCCCTGAAATGCACTTCGGATTTCCTTCAGCGTGTCGGGACCGAAGGTGGAGAACATCAGCAGGCCGTCCACTTTCAGCACCCGCTGCAATTCGGCCAGCGTGGCGGGCAGGTCGTTGCACCATTGCAGGGCGAGGTTGGACCACACCATGTCCATGCTGTTTGCCTTGATCGGCAATGACTCCATATCAGCGCAAACATACTGTTTTGTATCGCCCGCAAACAGTTTATTCCACCAGCTTGAGGTACCGCGCGAGGCCTGCAGCATGCCCATCGCGATATCCAGCGCGACGATCTGCGCAGCCGCATAGCGCTCGCCCAGCTGGCGCGTACCCCAGCCGGTGCCGCAGCCCACATCCAGCACGGATGACGGTTTCTGCCTGATGTAATCGAGACGCTCCAGCATGCGCGTGCATACCTCGCGCTGCATCACTGCCGCGGCATCGTACTGCGTTGCGGCCTTGCTGAAAGCACGCCGCACGGCTAGCTTGTCTATTTCAAATTCATTCATTCAGGAAACTCGTCAGGTGCTGCATAAAAATTTGCGGATGCGACAGGAAGGGCGCATGGGCCGCACCCGGTATACTTTCCAGCCGTGCACTCGGTAAAATTTGCGCCATATAATCCGAGGCCGCTTTGGGCGTCAGCGTATCGCGCTCGCCGGCAATCACCAGCGTGGATTGGTTAATGCTCGATAGCTGTTTACGCAGGTCAGTGTCGCGCAGAATTTCGAGTCCGCCCTGCAGCGCAGCAATATCAGGCTCGCCGTTGGCAAACAAGCGTGAGCGCAGATCGAGCAAAAGCTCGCGTTCATTTTCGCTGCCGCGCAACTGCAGGGCCAGAAAACGCTTTAAAGTCTGCGCATGATTCTGCAACAGGGAGGCAGCAAACTCTTGCAGTGTGTCCGCCGCCATCGCGCAACGCCAGCCATCCTGCTGCACAAAGCACGGCGTGGTGGCGACCAGCACCAGTTTTTTTACCTGTGCCGGATGCAGCTGCGCCCAGCGCAACGCCACTTGCCCGCCCAGCGACCAGCCGCATACTTCAAGCGGTTCATCGAATTGCGCGCTGAGCTGCTGTACCAGAATATCCAGCTCATACTGCGTACAAGTTGCACTGCTACCGTGACCCGGCAGATCGACCAGATGCACGCGGTGAGATTGCGCCAGCTGCGCTGCAACCTGAGCCCACATGCCGCCGTGCATGCCCCAGCCGTGGATCAGCAGCAGCTGTGCACCGCTGCCCTGCGACTCAACGTGCAAGCTCATGCAATGCCCCGATCAATTCTGCAACATCTGTTCCCTCATGTGCCGCCGACAGCGTGATACGCAAGCGCGCCGTGCCTAGCGGCACAGTGGGCGGGCGGATCGCCGGTACCCAGATGCCGCGTGCGCGCAAGCTGTCGCTCAACCCCAGCGCGGCTTCATTGCTGCCGACTAGCAGCGGCTGTATCGGCGTGGAAGATTCCATCAGCGCCCACGGCAAGCCGCGCAATCCCTCACGCAACTGCCTGATCAGTTGCTGCAAGCGCTCGCGCCGCCACTCCTCTGCACTCATCAACTGCAGACTTGCTTGCAAGGCAACAGACAGTGCTGGCGGGCTGGCGGTTGTATAGATATAGCTGCGCGCAGTCTGCAGCAGGGTATCGATCACCACCGCTTCTGCAGCGACGAATGCACCCGACACACCCGCCGCCTTGCCCAGGGTCGCCATGTAGATGATGCGCGGTGACGTCAGCCTGAAGTGTGACATCACGCCGCGCCCCTGCTCGCCCAGCACGCCAAAGCCGTGAGCATCGTCGAGCAGCAGCCATGCGTCGTGTTTTTCACACAGTGCCAGCAGTTCCGGCACCGGGGCAATATCGCCATCCATGCTGAACACCGCGTCGCTGATGATGAGCTTGCGCCCGCTCTGTGCCTGGGAAAGCAGTTGCGCCAGGTGCGCCGCATCGTTGTGACGGTAGCGTTTCACCTCTGCGCGCGACAGCAGCATCGCATCGTTGAGCGATGCATGGTTGAGCTTGTCCGCAAACACTGTATCGCCGCGCCCGACCAGGGCCTGCACCGCACCCAAGTTGGCCATGTAGCCGGTAGAGAAGGATAAGGCTTCTGGCTTGCCGACAAATTCGGCGAACGCTTGCTCCAGAGTCTGATGCGCCCTGAAGTGGCCGCTGACCAGATGCGATGCACCCGAGCCCGCGCCGAATTGCTGCGCGCCTTGTCGCAGCGCCGCGATCAGTTGCGGGTGATTGGCCAGCCCCAGATAGTCATTGCTGCAAAACGATAGATAGGCTTTGCCATCCACCGTAATGCGCACACCCTGCGCGCTGTCCAGCGTGCGGCGGCGACGCAGCAGGCCCTGTGCATCGCGTGCATCGAGTTCGTGTTGTAATTTGGTGAAGGGCACAATCGGTATACCGTGGCGAAGATTCTGCAGGAGCGAAGATTCTGTACGAGGCTAATAGCCAATCGTGCCCCTGCACAGTATCTTCTATACGTGGTTGTGTGATTCAGTGAAGGGATACATGCCCAGCTTGTCCAGCATGGCGCGGTCGCGTGCCACTTCGGGGTTGCCGGTGGTGAGCAACTGCTCGCCATAGAACATGGAATTTGCACCGGCAAGGAAGCACAGCGCCTGCACCACTTCGCTCATCTGCTGGCGGCCTGCGGACAGACGCACGCGCGTGGTTGGCATGGTGATGCGTGCCACCGCGATCATGCGCACAAAATCCAGCGGGTCGATCTCGGCGGTATCTGCCAGCGGCGTGCCTTCCACCTTGACCAGGTTGTTGATCGGCACGCTCTCTGGGTAGGGCTCCAGGTTGGCCAGCTGCGCTATCAGCCCGGCGCGCTGGGTGATGTTCTCGCCCATGCCGACGATGCCGCCGCTGCACACATGCAGTCCTGCACGGCGCACGCGCTCCAGTGTATCCAGCCTGTCCTGGTAGTCGCGCGTGGTGATGATGTCGCCATAAAATTCAGGCGCAGTGTCCAGGTTGTGGTTGTAGTAATCCAGACCTGCATCGCGCAAACTCTCGACCTGTTCATCATTCAACATGCCCAGTGTAGCGCAGGTTTCCATGCCCAGGCCGCGTACCGCCTTGACCATCTCAAGCACGCTTTGCATATCCTCAGCACTCGGTTCACGCCATGCGGCACCCATGCAGAAGCGATCGGCGCCATTGTCCTTGGCGGCTTGCGCGGCTTGCACCACGGCGGATACATCGAGCATTTTCTGATTCTCTACACCCGCGTTGTTGAACGCGGACTGTGGACAGTAGCCGCAATCTTCGGAACAGCCGCCGGTCTTGATCGACAGCAGGCTGGAGAGCTGCACGGCGTTGGGGTCAAAATTCTCGCGGTGTACCTGTTGTGCACGGAACAGCAGATCGGCAAAAGGCAGTCTGAGCAGGGCCTCCACTTCGGCGACGCTCCAGTTCTGTGGCTTGCCGGCAGAATTGGCGGCAGCGGCGGATTTCTTGTGACCGTGGAATTTGATAGTTTGTGTTTGCATGGCAGGGAAACAGGGTTAAATTGTGAAGGTGAGCTTTTGAATAGGGATATTATACCTTGTCAAATTTGCGGCGTCTTTTTTTGAACATCTGCACATTAATTAGGCGGTCATTGCCTGCACAGCCCTGTATGCTGTGCGGCGCACCCAGCCAGAGCGGTGTCTGGTGTGCAGCCTGCAATGCGTCACTCCCCTATTTAAGCGCAGCCTGCTGCCCTGTATGCGCCCTGCCCACCCTGGATGGCGCAGTCTGCGGCCGCTGTCTGCAGCATCCGCCGCACTTCAAACGTACCGTGGCAACTTTTGCCTATGCCTTTCCACTCGACAAGCTGGTGCTGGCATTGAAATACGGCGCGAAACTCAATCTGGCAAATGACCTTGGCGAAAAACTGACCCTGAGTGTGACTGTGCTTCCTGACTGCATCGTTGCCATGCCGTTGCATCCCGCGCGCTTGCGCGAACGCGGCTTTAACCAATCGCTGCAACTGGCGCGCCGCATCGGTCAGCAACTCAACCTTCCGGTATTGCCCTCTGCCTGCAAACGCGTGCGCAACACCCCCTCCCAGTCCACCCTGCCATGGAAAGAGCGCAGCAAAAACATGCGAAACGCCTTTAGCTGCGCTGCTGAGGTGGCTGGCAAACATGTTGCTGTGGTGGATGATGTGATGACCACGGGTGCTACGCTCAATGAGCTGGCCATGGCCTTGCTGGATGCCGGGGCTACCGAGGTAAGCGCGTGGGTGGTAGCACGTACCTTGCCGCATAAGGGCAAGCACTAGCTGGCGCTGCTGACTGCACTGCCGTGCACTAATTCGATTAGCCCGGCCTACAGTTCTTTCAATTGCCGCCTCACAAATGATTGCAACTCGGCACTCAGTGTATGCGCGTCCAGCGCGCGATTGAATAGCCTGCCACGCGCACGCGAGGACGCAGGTAGCGATCAATTTCATCGCGACGCAAGCCTCTCGGGTATAATTTTGCCGCCGAATGATAACTCTATCAGCCGGAACTGAAAAGGCTTTGCAGATGCTGGCCACAGACTGTGTCTTCATTCAATCTTCATACGAAACACAGCAAACCTGATTCACTGTGCATTCATACAATATAAGGGGAATAGATTGATTTACAGCGCAACGCGGTGCGGTTTTGGACGTTTGATACTTGCGCTCGTCATGTATGCGGGAGCTTTCGCACACCAGACTGCGCTAGCCGCAGAAGAAACAAGCAGCAGCAATACCTCATCCATCAGTGAAACCGTCGCTAACGATTACAGAAGTTTCTACGCCACCGACCGCCTGATACGCATGGGCATTGTGTTTGGCGTGGCCGGCATCGCTGCCAATACCAACGTAGATATGAGCATCCGTAACTGGTATCAGGATAATGTGCGCAGTGAAAAAACCAACTCTTGGGCAAGTTCTCCCGCTACAGATCTTGAGTTCAATGCCAAATTTTTCGGTGAAGGAAAATACATGGTCCCCCTGGCTTTGCTTTCCGCCAGCGTGAACTATATCGACACCGACACCGCGGTCGGCAACTGGGGCGCAAATGCCAGCAGGGCCTATATCACCGGCTTGCCGGCAATGTGGTTTATGCAGGGTGTCACCGGGGCAACGCGTCCCGGTGACAGGCCGGAAGGATCGAGCTGGACCACGCCATTTGGTCACAGCAACGGCGTCAGCGGCCATTCTTTTGTCGGCGCAGTGCCATTCCTCACCATTGCTTATATGAACCCCGACAACGGCTGGGTTAAATATCCTGCCTATATTGCTTCCGCTGCAGCAGGCTGGTCCCGAGTCAATGATGACAAGCATTTCCCGTCGCAAGTGGTGCTGGGCTGGTATATGGCCTGGGAAGCAGTTGACGCGGTGTTTGATAACAACCAAAAGAAAAAAGGCGTAGTTGTCACACCGATGGTTGGTCTTGATGGCTTTGGCTTAATAGCGCGCGCCAGCTGGTAACGTTTCATTGAAAACTTTAGTTCATGTCATCCTGTATGAGCCTGAGATTCCGCCCAACACTGGCAACATCATCCGTCTGTGCGCAAACACGGGCGCGCAGCTGCATTTGATACGACCACTGGGGTTTGATCTCGACGACAAGCAGTTGCGCCGTGCCGGTCTGGATTACCATGAATACGTCGAGATGAAGGTGCATGACAACCTCAACGCCTGTCTGCAAACCCTGCCGGGGGTACGCTTGTTTGCCATAACCACCAAGGCTTCCAGGCATTATCACGAAACCCGTTTTCAGGCGGGCGATGCATTGTTATTTGGCCCCGAAAGCCGTGGTCTGCCAGCAGATATATTGGCTGCATTAGCGCCGGAACAGCGCCTGCGTCTGCCGATGTTGCCGCAAAACCGCAGCCTCAATTTGTCCAATTGCGTTGCAGTGGCGGTGTATGAGGCGTGGCGGCAATTGGGATTTGCCGGCGCGGTTTGAATCAATTTGCGCGTTCTGCGCGCCCTACAATGCAGTGCCGGGAAACTCGGTGTCAGGTACGCGATTGAGCAAGTCTTCAACCGCGCTGGCGGCTTCTTCCTGCTCATAGAGTATGCGGTAGACCGCCTCGCATATCGGCATATCCACGCCCAGCTGCTGCACCAACTGGTGCACGGCGCGCACGCTGTACACGCCTTCCGCAACATGCCCAAGTTCGCGCAGTATGAACGGCAGCGCATGTTGCTGCGCGAGGAGCAGACCCACTTTCCGGTTGCGCGAAAGATCGCCGGTGCAGGTCAAAATCAAGTCCCCCACACCCGATAGTCCGCCCAAGGTTTCGGCACGCCCACCCAGTCTGATGCCCAGGCGGGTCATCTCGGATAATCCACGGGTTAACAGTGCGGCACGGGTGTTATAGCCGAAACCCATGCCGTCCGAGATACCTGCCGCGATCGCCAGCACATTTTTAACCGCCCCGCCCACCTCAACACCCACGACATCGCTGCTGGTGTAAATGCGCAAGCGTGCATTGTGCAGGCTGTGCGCCGCCTGCCGTGCAAACTCGTTGTCCGTGGAGGCCAGCACCAGCGCGGTGGGCAGACCATGCGCCACTTCCTGCGCAAAGCTCGGCCCGGACAACACGCCGCGCGGGAAAGCTGGCGGCAAGACCTCGTCTACCACTTGATGTGACAACAGCGCGGTTTCAGCTTCAAAGCCTTTGCACAGCCAAATGACGGAAACCGGTGCGGGCAATAGCGCAATTTTGCTCAAGGTTTCGCGTAGTGCGGAGATGGGTACGGCCAGCACGATCATCTCCGCGCCCCTCAGTGCGGCATCGAAGCCGCCTTCAAGCCTGAGTTCTGGCGGCAGGGGAATATCCGGCAGATAACGCTGATTCCTGCCACTGGCGCGCATCTCGGCAATTTGCTGCTGATTGCGCGCCCACAATGTCACGTGATGACGCTGCGCGAGACTGATCGCCAGCGCGGTACCCCATGCACCAGCTCCTAATACCGTTATATTCATATAATTGAGGACGACAGCTTTATGCTGATGTTTGCATTACTTGGGACAACTATCATTCTGCACCCCAGACCTCGATGGATTTCATATATCCGGTTGAACCATCCAGGTGGCGCACCTTGATCCATCCACCGCCATTAACGCCCAATGACTCGATGGCTACATTTTGCGATAGCCGAAACACCACAGGAGCATTGGGCTCCGGCGCTTGACGCACAGTAGCAAGGGGCGCAGTGACAACAACGTAATGAGTGTCACTGACGGCACGCCTTTCGATCCAGGCCATACCGCCGGACCTGTCGCGCACCTTGATCCAGTTTTCCAGGTTAACTACTTTCTCGAGTGGCATATAACGGCTAACCACATACAACTTTTTGGCTCTCGTTGAATTGGCATCATAGAGGATGGCGCTGCTGTCCGAGACAGAAACATATTCGAGCGCCTGCGCGGCATTGACTGCAAGCAGATGCACGCCCAGCAACCCCAATGCTGCTCCCCAAAATTTTATGCCGCTCTGTTTCATCTTGCTGCTTTTAGTGCTTGGTGTTGGCTGCAGCATCAGCATGCGCTTTTTTCTGCTGATACAGCGCTTCAAAATTTATCGGGTTGAGCAGCACTGGTGCAAAGCCTGCACGCACCGACACGTCGGTCACCACTTCGCGGATATAGGGGTAGAGGATATTGGGACAAACAATGCCCAACACCGATTCCAGCTCTGATTCCGGAATATTTTGCACACGGAAAATACCGGCTTGTTTTGCCTCAATCAGGAACATGACTTTATCTTTTTCAGCCAGCTTGGCGGTCAGGGTAATCGTAATGGTTACCTCATAAACGCCTTCATCAATCGCCGCATGTTCGGTATGCAACTGCAAATCTATCTGTGGATTTGCACGCTCCAAAAAGATATTAGGCGCATGCGGCACTTCCAGCGACAAATCTTTTATGTACAGTTTTTCAATATTGAATATTGGCTGCGCCTGCTCGGTGGATGCTGCTTCGCTCATAAGACGTCCCTATTGATTGATTAATACTGCACGTTAGCCATTCAGCAATGGAATTAGGCCGCCCTGGCTATCCAACTCGGCCATATCGTCGAAACCGCCCACATGATGCTCACCGATGTAAATTTGCGGCACGGTGCGGCGGCCGGTTTTAGCCACCATGATGTCCCGCTGTTCGGGCAGCAGATCAATTCTGATTTTTTCGATCTCGGTCACACCCCGCTTTTTTAGCAGCTGTTCCGCACGAACGCAATAAGGGCACACTTCAGTGCAATACATTGTAACTTTAGCCACGATTATTTCTCCAACGGTAGATTTGATTTTTGCCAGCCCATCACGCCACCAGACAGATTATGCGCCTGTGTAAATCCCTGCTTGCCCAGCATTGCACATGCCGAAGCCGAGCGAGCACCGCTGCGGCATACCACGACAATGGGCTGTTCACGATAGCGCTCCAGCTCACCGATGCGCTCCGCCAACCTGCCTAGCGGTATCCATTTTGCGTTCAGCAGGTGGCCGGATTTATACTCAGATTCTTCGCGCACGTCCAATACAAGGGCGTTTTTATGGTTGATCAGTTCAAGCGCCTCGACGGTGTTTACCACTTTAACGCCGCGCACGCGGTTGCCAAATAAAGACCACAGCAGCATCAAGCCACTGCTGATTGCGACCACTACCATCCAGATATTATTTTGTAGATACTGCACTTAAGTACTCCTTATTTTTTTGAATTGCGAATTCTAGCAGAGCGGAGAAACGCTCTGGATCTTTCTGTGCCAATGCGCTCAATTCTTTGCTCTGTGCAGGAAAATCTCCAGGGAAGGACCAGATTGCGCGCTCTGCTTGCAGGCGAGCTTCTTCCTGTCTGCCTGCCAGTGCCAATAGCCAGGCCCTGCGATACACCACGGAAGCAACAGGTACAAATTTCATGGTTCTTTCATTAAGCGCCAATTTATTGTCCAGTTCGTCGTTGCTCACCTCTATCCCGTTATTCATGAATAGCTCGGCATACGGCTGCAGCATGGGCATGCCATGCACCTCAACCAGCCCTGCTCGCATCCGCTGTGCTGCATTTATATCTTGCTCAGAGCTCGAACACAATGCCACTGCAAGTTCCAGGCGTTGGTAACCTTGCTGCAACTGGACTAACGAAATCACGCCCAACAACAATATTGAAGCCACCGACAGGCGCCCCAGTACCCGCAACTCGAGACGATAACTGCTGGTATCCAGCACCCCCAGCAAAATTGCCGCGATGCCCATAAAATAGGCGTACCACAGCGGATATTCGAGCATGCTGTGGATACCCAGCACGACAAGCACCGCATATCCCCACCAGTGATACAGCGTGAAGTGAGCGCGTAAGCCCTGCCGTAACCACATGCCTAGCGAGCCAAACAGAATAATCAAACCAGCCAAGCCCATTTCGGCAGCCAGCTGCATCAGCAGATTATGTGCGTTGTTATACAGCCCGCTGATATTTGTAGCTTGCAGCAGCGGCACCATCTGAAAATGCTGCCATGCAAACTGCCCCAATCCCGCTCCCAGAAGCGGGAACTGGCTGAAAATAAGCCATGACTCGTGCCATAAATACCATCTGATGCTGCCGCCGCCGCTGTCTCCGGCAAACAGTCGCTGCAACGTGGTCACCCCCGAGGATCCGGTCAACCACGGGATTTGCACCACCCAGTGCATCAAACCAAATCCAAGCAGCAACAGCAAGGTATAGTTCAGCAGATGCTTGCAGGATTTATCCCGGCGTTGCCACAGATAAGCCAGCGCTGTCATGCTCAGCAAATACAGCCAGGAACTGCGCGAGCCGCTCAATACCATCACAAACAACAATGGTGCTGCCAGCAACACCATCTGCCATAAGCGCAGTTGCGAACGCAAAAGCCCCAGGGAAACCAATCCCATCGCAATGTAATTGGCATAGTGGTTGGGTTGTGCCATGTTGCCATACACGGCTGCGCCATTTTTGGAGGTAATCACGGCATCCAGAAAAGTATGCCAGCGATAGTGCTGAAGGATTCCGGCCAGGGCATTCAGCTCCGTGCCCAGCAACAAAAAAGCGGCCAGCGTGGTTGCAAGCACCGCCAGCCCAAATTTTTCCCGTAATGCTCGGCCAAGCATGATGAGCAAGGCAGCCCATAGCATATACAGCGTGAACAACAGCGTCTGGTCAAAATAGTCCGTCTTGCCCAGCAGATATTGCAGCAAGGCCAATAGCATCAGCCCTATCGGCAGCAGAACAATGCGCGGAATTTCTGGCTGCCGCCAATTCTGGCTGGCCAGCAAAAAAGTCATGGCGCAAAGTCCCAGAATAGCTGCTCCCCATTCCTGGTAGAACGTTGTCAGCGGATACGCGTGGTAGTAGTACAGAAACGGCAAAACCCACATTAACCCGACTAATGCCAGACTAATGTGGGCCATGCCTATCGCGCGCAATCCAGGCAAATTAATTGCCGGCTTGCTTAGCAACTGCCTTTGATTCCAAACTTCGCCAGGATATTGTTCAGCGGACAGATTCTGGTAAAACCGCTTTGAAACAGGTTAAATCCAACAAATGCGGTGAAGAACAGGAAGTATTTGCTTACAAATACAGGACTCGCTTCCAAACCCAGAGACAGGGTCAGCATAATCATAAAACCAGCAACAATTCTAACGACACGTTCTGCGTTCATATAACTTCTCCTATTAAGTTTAGATTCATTCCATCCCCTTTCACCCATGCAGAAAACGAGCAAAGGGGAAACAAGAATCGAATGGGTATTTTACTTGAATTTCTTGTATAAAGTGGCGTAATACAACACCGGGATGACTACCAGCGTAAGCACGGTGGACACCATGATGCCGAAGATCAATGCAATCGCCAAACCGTTAAATATCGGGTCATCCAGGATGAATAAAGCTCCCGCCATCGCCGCCAGCCCCGTCAGGATGATGGGCTTGGCGCGCGCACTGGCGGCAGAGATCACTGCCTGCTGCAGTTCCATACCTTCGGCCAGTTGCAGGTTGACAAAGTCCACCAGCAATATGGAATTGCGCACGATGATACCGGCCAGCGCAATCATGCCTATCATTGAGGTGGCGGTGAACTGCGCACCCAGCAAGGCATGGCCCGGCATCACGCCGATGATGGTGAGCGGAATCGGCGCCATGATGACGAGCGGCACCAGATAGCTCTTGAACTGCGCCACCACCAGCAGGTAGATCAGTATCAAGCCCACCGCATAAGCTATGCCCATATCGCGGAACGTCTCGAACGTCACCTGCCATTCGCCATCCCATTTCAGCGCATAGGCAGCATAGGGATTTGAAGGCATTGTGAAATACCAATTTTGCAGCGTGCCGCCTTCTTCCAGCTTCATGCTGTCGAGCCTGCTGTCTATCCCGAACATGCCGTACAGCGGACTATCCAGCTTGCCTGCCATATCGCCGACCACGTAGACGACAGGCAGCAAATCCTTGTGGTAGATCGGATAATCACGCTGCATGTTCACGATCTGCACCAGTTCGGACAAAGGCACCAACACTCCATCACGGGCGCGCACCTTGAGCTTGAGCACGTTATCGATACGGCTGCGGCTCTCGGTGGGCAGGCTCATGCGCAATGGCAGCGCATACTTTGCGGTGTCATCGTGCAGCGAAGTCACATCCTGTCCGGACAACGCAACATGTATCGTATCCACGATATCCTGCGGTGCGATACCGAGCAGGGCTGCCTTGCTCTGCAATACATGCAGAACCATTTTGGGCGCAGCTTCTGTCACGCTATCGTCGATTCCGACAATATCGGGGGTCTTGCCGAACTGCTCGCGCACCTTGCCTGCTACCTTGCGCGCTCCCTCATAATCAGGACCGTAGATTTCGGCCACAATCGGCGACATCACAGGAGGACCGGGCGGCACTTCGACGATCTTGACCTTTGCGCCCCACTGCTTGGCTATTTTTTCAATCGGCTCGCGTACGCTGCCTGCCACTTCATGGCTGCTGCGCTTGCGCTTGTGCTTATCCTGAAGGTTGACCTGGATATCGCCCTGCTCGCTTGCCGCACGCAGATAGTACTGGCGCACTAGGCCGTTGAAGTTGATCGGTGCAGCAGTACCCGCATAGCCCTGATAATCTGTCACTTCAGGGACCGTGGCAAGGTAAGTGCCGATCTCGTGCAACACTGCCGACGTCTGCTCCAGTGCTGTTCCGGTCGGCATGTCTACCACGATCTGGAATTCGGACTTATTGTCGAACGGCAGCATTTTCAACACAACCAGCTTCACCCCTACCAGCGCCATAGAGAATAACAGGCCTGCACCAATACCCAGCCAGAGTTTAAGCCGGGCTTTTTTGCCATGTTCGCGATTCAGGAATGGTGACAGGCGCTCACGGAAGAAACGAGCCAGCACGGTATCTTTCTCATCCTGGACCGATGCGTGATGCGCAGCCGAGAAACGCAACGCCAGCCAGGGCGTTACCACAAAGGCCACTGCCAGCGAAATCAGCATACCCATGCTGGCATTGATTGGTATAGGACTCATGTAAGGACCCATCAATCCCGTCACAAAAGCCATTGGCAGCAAGGCCGCGATCACTGCCAGGGTAGCCAGTATCGTTGGGCCGCCGACTTCATCAACAGCTTCCTGGATAATTTCAGATAGCGGCTGATGAGTGGAAAGCTCGCGGCGTCTGTGGATATTTTCAACCACCACAATGGCATCATCTACCAGGATACCGATCGAAAAAATCAAGGCAAATAGAGAAACACGGTTCAGCGTAAAGCCATATGCCCATGATGCAAACAGCGTGACAAACAGCGTCAGCGTCACCGCAACACCCACAATGAATGCTTCGCGTCTGCCAAGCGCGATCCATACCAGCGCAATTACCGCACTGGTGGCAAAGATCAGTTTCTGAATTAATTTCCTTGCCTTGTCATTGGCGGTCTCACCGTAGTTGCGCGTGGTGGTGACCTGCACATCGGCAGGAATGACGCTGCCCTTCAGCTCTTCCACCCGTTTCAGCAAATTACTGGCAACCTCAACCGCATTTTCACCCGGCTTCTTGGTAACTGACACGGTGACTGCGCTGAACTCGCCCTTGGCGCGTATACCCTTGTCGGCTGATGCCGCCGCCGCACCCAGCCACACATAATTAGACGGTTGATCTGCGCCATCCTGCACCTCTGCCACATCCTGCAGGTACACCGGCTTGCCGCTGGATACACCCACTACCAGCTGCCTGACTTCGCTGGCGTTACTCAGGAAATTGCCGGTCTGCACCATGACTTCGCGGTTGTGCTGCGTCAGATTCCCCGCATTTTGTGACACATTGGCGGCCTGCAATGACGCGCGCACATCCTGCATCGACAGTTGATAGGCATTGAGCGCTTCAGGATTAAGCAATACGCGCACCATGCGCTGGGTAGCACCGATAGTCGCCACTTCGCGCGTGCCCTTGACGCGCTTCAGCTCGGCTTCGATCGCGTGCGCCACATGGGTCAGCGCCAAACCGCCGCCCACAGCCTCATCACGCCACAATGTAAACGCCACGATCGGCACATCGTCTATGCCTCTGGCCTTGATCAGTGGCTGCATTACGCCCAGTGTGGGCGGTAACCAGTCCGCGTGAGAATTAATGACATCATAAAGCTTGACCATGGCGGGGCCGTGCAACTCGCCGACCTTGAACTGCACCGAGAGCACCGACATGCCCGGCTGCGACACGGAATACACATGCTCCACACCGGCAATTTGCGACAACACCTGCTCTGCTGGCGTTGACACCGTGCGCGCCACATCCTGGCTGGATGCGCCAGGATAGGCGATCAGCACATTGGCCATGGTGACGTTAATTTGCGGCTCTTCTTCGCGCGGCGTAACCAGCACCGAGAAGATACCCAATAGCACCGCAACCAGCGCCAGTAACGGCGTCATTTGCGAGTGCATGAAAAATTTAGCGATACGTCCGGAGATACCCATGATCGTTATTCCTGAGGAGTAATAAATGTGAGAGCAGGTCGGGTAAGCAACCCGACACGTCGGGGCTAAAGCCCGACCTACGGCTGAGCCACCGCCATGCCAGCCTTGATCGGATCAAGCGCCACATTTTCGCCCGGCTTCAAACCAACCAGTACCTCAATCTCGTTTTCTCCAGATGCTTCGCCCAGACGCACCTGGCGCAACTTGGCTGCACCCTTGTCGTCGACCACATAAACGGCCACTACCTCACTGCGACGAATCACTGCGCTGGCCGGAATCAACAGTTTGGTTGTTTTCCCGACCACAAAGTGGGCGCGTACAAACATGCCAGGGTAGACCCCTTTCTCATTGGCAGGTATGGTCACGCGCACCTGAGTGCTGTGCGTGCGGACATCGGCAGACGGCTGCACGGTCACCGCTGCAGCCTGCACCCAGCGCTTCAGCGAAGTCAGTTCCACGTTTACCTTGGGATGAGTACCGATTTCGGCCAACTTGTACTGCGGAACATTAACAATAACGCGCATCTGGCTGGGATCGAAACCTACCATCAGCGGCTTGCCCACAGTCACCATTTCGCCCAATTCCACCAGACGCGCCGCCACGACCCCGCTAAATGGCGCAATGACTGCAGCATAGCCGCGCGCCAGCGCAGACTGGCTTTCGCCCGCCTCGCTTGCTGCAGCCTGCGCCTGCGCCATGTCGTAATCTGCCTTGGCCTTATCCAGAGCAGACTGGCTGATATATTTCTGCTCAAATAACTGTCGCGAGCGTTCGTAGTTAGCCCTGGCCTGAGTCAGCGCCGCCTGAGCCTGCATCACTTGGGCCTGGCTGCCGGCCAATGCCTGGGCCGTTTCACGCTCATCAATACGCAGAATGATCTGGCCTTTCCTGACGGTATCACCGACATCAAAATTTACCTCTTTCACGCGTCCCGAAATCTGCGCCGAGACAGTCGACTGCCTGACAGCCTCGACCACGCCCTCGACGCTGTAAGTCTGGGCTACATCGCGATACTCAACTTTTGCCACCACAAGCTGCTCTGCAGCCTGCGCGGCGTGCGCCGGCAAGCCGGCGAAAAGTCCCAAAGTTACCAAGAATAAAGTTTGATGTCTCATGGTCTACCCCCCGAGTTATAAATTAAGTATATTATTATATGCTAATATACTTAATTGCTCAACTGCATCTCAACTAGTACAAAACACATCCCGCATCAGTTCCACCAACTTCAAGGTACGCTGATCGCTAATCCTGTAATAGACACGATTAGCATCCTTACGCGTACACAACACGCCCTTATCGCGCAAAATGGCCAAATGCTGGGAAATATTGCTTTGTGATGTACCCACATCATCGACAATGTCTTGCACACTGACTTCCTGTGCACCCAGCACGCACAGTATTTTCAGACGCAAAGGATGAGCAATTGCTTTAATCGCCAGCGACGCCTGCAGAATATCCTCATCCTTATCAATCAATTTCTTTATCGTTTCCACGCTTCATATCTCCTGAACCAGCATCGTACGATGCCTGAAAATCAGCTAAAATATTAATTAATTAGCAACCGCTTATATTTTATACTTTTACCTTTAAAAAGCCAGCAAGAAAGCATACCTACCAATGAAAATCACCCCTGTCCTCCTGCTCATCCTCGACGGCTTCGGTTATCGCGAAGATACTGACCACAATGCGATCGCCCTTGCCCACAAGCCAAACTTCGATCGTTTATGGCGCGACTTCCCGCATACACTGATCAATGCTTCCGAGAAATCAGTCGGCCTGCCGCACGAGCAAATGGGCAATTCCGAGGTCGGCCATTTAAACATAGGCGCAGGCCGTATCGTGCAACAGGAGCTGACAAGGGTGGAAGTAGCGATACAGGACGGCAGCTTCTATACCAATCCCGCGCTGTCGCAGGCAGTCACGCTCGCCAAGCAGAACAATTCCGCAATGCACATAATTGGCCTGCTTTCTCCCGGTGGCGTGCATAGCCACGAAGACCATCTGCTCGCCATGGTGGAAATGGCTGCGCGCAACGGCCTGCAGAAAATATATGTGCACGCCATACTCGATGGACGCGACACCCCTCCGCGCAGCGCGGAATCCTCGCTGCAGCGCATGCAGGACAAATGTGTCGCACTCGGCGCAGGGCGCATCGCCAGCATAGTGGGCCGCTTTTTCGCGCTGGACCGCGACAACCGCTGGGAGCGGGTGCAGCTCGCCTACGACCTGATGACACAGGGCAAAGCACCTTTCAGCGCATCCACGGCCGTGGCCGGTTTGCAGCAGGCTTATGCGCGCAACGAAAACGACGAATTCATTCAAGCCACGGTGATAGGTGAAAAAGTGGCGATGCAGGATGGCGATGTCGCCGTATTCATGAACTTCCGCGCCGACCGCGCACGAGAACTGACCCGCGCACTCACCGATACCACATTCGATGGTTTCAGCCGAGAACGCTTCCCAAAACTGGCCAGTTTTGTCACCTTGAGCAGCTATGGCGAAGACTTCCATCTGCCCACGGCCTTTGCGCCGGGCTCTATCAGCAACGGCTTTGGCGAATACATTTCCTGCCTCGGACTCAGGCAATTGCGCATCGCAGAAACCGAAAAATACGCACATGTCACCTACTTCCTTAACGGCGGCAAGGAACAACCTTACCCTGGCGAAGACCGCATCCTGGTGCCATCGCCCAAAGTGCTGACCTATGACCTGAAACCGGAGATGAGCGCGTTTGAGGTCACCGACAAGCTGGAAGAGGCGATACGCAGCGGAAAGTATCAATCCATCATCTGCAACTACGCCAACGGCGACATGGTGGGCCACAGCGGCAATCTGGAAGCGGCGACCAAAGCGATCGAAGCACTCGATATCTGCATCGGGCGGGTGGTGAACGCGATGCAGCAATGCGGTGGCGAAGTGCTGATTACCGCCGACCACGGCAATGCCGAGCAGATGCTGGACCGCGCCACCCAGCAAGCGCACACCGCGCACACCCTGAATCTGGTGCCGTTCATCTATGTTGGAGGACGCAAGGCGCAGATCGCCGGCACCGGCGCGCTGCAGGACATCGCGCCAACCATGCTTTCCCTGATGGGCTTGCCACAACCCAAAGAAATGACCGGCAAGCCGCTACTGTCCCTGCTGTGAAAGTTTTTGTCCGCAGCGCGCTGTTTTGCTTCACCGCGCTGGCCGGCATACACCATGCCCACGCCAGCCAGCAGCAGGATCTGGAAAATCTGCGCCAGCGCATTTCGGCATTACAGCAGGAGATGGAAAAAACCAGCGACTCAAAGTCCGAGACAGCGGATGCGTTGCGTGAATCTGAGCGTGCCATCAGCAACAGCAATCGCTTGCTGTACAAGCTGGCCAGACAGCAGCGCGAGGCCAACCTGACCTTAAGCCAGCTCCAGCAGCAGTCCAAACAGGTCTCCGGGGAAATGCAGGAACAACAACTGCTGCTGGCAAAGCTGCTGCATCAACAATATCTAGGCGGCAAGCAGGAGTATTTCATCCTGCTGCTTAACAACCGCGATCCCAACCAGGCTGCACGCGAATTGCAGTATTACGAATACATTGCGCAAAGCCGGGCCAGCTGGCTGAAAACCATGCGCGGCAATCTCGCGAAATTAAACGCTGTGACAGCACAGGCAAAACAAAAAAATATGGAGCTTGCCGCTTTGCAGGCCGAGCAGAGCCGACAGAAACAAAGCCTGCTGCGTGAAAAAAATGCACGCCAACAGGTGCTTAACAAAATTGCATTGCAGCTCAGGCAACAACGCCAGCAGATAGGCCGCTTGCAGCGGGATGAGAACCATCTGGCAAAATTGCTGGAAAAACTGTCCCGGATAGTGACGCAGCCCAAAACCGGTCCGGCGCCCAAAAACAATGGTGAACCTGCCACGCGCGCACAAAGCGCGCCTTTCGTAACCCTGAAAGGCAAACTGCCGCTGCCGGTCAAAGGCAAAATCGCCAATAAATTCGGCAGCAAACGCCCTGACAGTCCGGTGCTGTGGAAAGGCCTGTTTGTGCAAGCGGCAGCCAGCCAACAGGTCAGTGCAATTGCCCCCGGGCGGGTCATTTTTGCCGACTGGCTGCGCGGCTTTGGCAACCTGTTGATTATCGACCATGGCTTGGGCTATATGAGCTTATATGGCAATAACGAAACGCTGTACAAGCAGGTTGGCGATGAGCTGCAAGCAGGGGACATTATCGCCGCTGTCGGCAATAGCGGCGGAAATGAGAATTACGGTTTATACTTTGAACTTCGTCATGAGGGTATTCCCCTGGATCCCGGCAAATGGGTGAGGGGAAACTCTTCCAAAGCCAGGTAACTTTTGAGGTCACAAAAACTATGCGCAGTCGTATTGAAAAAATCGGTTTAATTGGATTAGGTCTGATTGCGGGCGTGCTTGTCAGCATGCATTTCGCCGCCGTTGCCGAAAAGGATAGCGTGACAACGCTGCCGATTGAAGAGTTGCGCAGTTTTGCCGAGGTATTCGGGCGCATCAAAAGCGACTATGTAGAACCTGTCAGCGACAAAAAGCTCATCACCGAGGCGATCAGCGGCATGCTGAGTGGGCTTGATCCGCACTCCACCTACCTGGATGCCGAGGCATTCAAGGAATTACAGGTGGGCACGCAGGGAGAATTCGGCGGCCTGGGCATAGAAGTGGGCATGGAAGACGGCCTGGTCAAGGTAATTTCACCAATCGAAGATACACCCGCTTTCCTGGCAGGTATCAAGAGTGGCGACCTGATCATCAAGCTCGATGACACCCTGGTAAAAGGCCTGACCCTGAATGATGCAGTCAAGCGCATGCGCGGCAAGCCGGGCAGCAATATCGTGCTGACCGTGATCCGCAAATCGGAACCCAGGCCCTTGCTGATTACGGTAACGCGTGCGGTGATTAAAGTACAAAGCGTTAAATCCAGACTGGTTGATCCTGGCTATGCCTGGGTGCGCATCACACAGTTCCAGGAGCATACCGGCGAGAACATGGCGACAGCGCTGGAAAAATTGCTCAAGCAAAGCAACAACCAACTCCAAGGCGTGGTGCTCGACCTGCGCAACGACCCAGGTGGCCTGCTCACCGGCTCGGTTGGCGTTTCAGCAGCCTTCCTGCCCAAGGATGCGCTGGTGGTCTATACCGAAGGACGCACCGAGGATGCCAAGATGCGCCTCAACGCCAATCCACAGGACTATCTGCGCGGAACAGGCAAATCCGACTACCTGAAAAATCTGCCCGAAGTATTCAAGACCGTGCCCATGGTTGTACTCATCAATGGCGGCTCGGCTTCTGCCTCTGAAATCGTGGCAGGCGCACTGCAAGACCACAAACGTGCGGTGATTATGGGTACTCAGTCATTTGGCAAAGGATCGGTACAAACCATCCTGCCACTCGGCAACAATACCGCGATCAAGCTCACCACCGCGCGCTATTTCACACCGAGTGGACGTTCGATTCAGGCTACCGGTATCGTGCCCGACATCATTGCGGAAGACCCGGCAACAACAGCCCAGGACAATGCCTTCCGCCTGCGCGAGGCTGACCTTGAGCGTCATTTGATCAACGGCAATAAGAAAGATGAGTCTGCAGACACGCCGGCCAAACCGGTGGCAGCACCCAAGGCGGCGCCTAAAACCAAAGATGGCGAAACCAGCAAACCGGAAATCACCGAATTTGGCTCAAAGAATGACTTCCAGTTGAACCAGGCGCTCAATCTGCTTAAAGGTATGCATATTCTGCAGGGCAAATAATTTATGAGCAAAACGCCATGAATAAAACTCCCAAGAATAAATCTGAAGAAACCCTTACCTATCACGACCTGTTTTTTGCTGAAGAACCCGCAGGACAGCTGGAGCGGGCGCATGCCTTGCTTGGCGGGCTGGAAAACCTGGCCATTGAAAAGGTCGCCGAACCTAACCGCCTGCGTATCAGCTATAGCCTGCGCGACTACTCGCTGGAGGGCTTGGAAGCCGCATTAAAAAAGGCCGGTTTCTGCTTCAAGGAAAATTTGCTGGATAAATTAGGCAGAAAATTTATCTACTACTGCGAGGACGTGCAATACCACAACCTCAATACTCCAGAACATCTGACCAAATCCAATACGCCCGTGATTTTTGCCAAGCTCTATGAAAACCATCCGCACGGCGATCACGACGACACGCCGAAAGAGCTGCGCGATAACAAATAACGCGTAAATTCAGATGAATGATCAGCAATTATTGCGCTACAGCAGACATATACTGCTGCAGGAAATCGGTATCGAAGGACAGGAAAAACTGATCGGCACTCACGCGCTGATTATCGGAGCCGGCGGTCTCGGTTCCCCTGCTGCACTGTTTCTTGCTGCCAGCGGCGTCGGAACATTAACCATCTGCGACAACGACACGGTAGACCTCACCAACCTGCAGCGCCAGATCATGCATCGCACTGCCAGCATCGGCAGGAGCAAGGTGGATTCAGCGCGCGCCACGCTTGCCGAAATCAACCCCGAAGTGCACGTCAACAGCCTGAATGAGCGCGTGGAAGCAGCGCGCCTGCACGAGCTGGTTGCGCAAGCCGACGTGGTGCTGGATTGCAGCGATAATTTCGCCACACGCTATGCACTCAACCGCATGTGCGTGGCGCTCAAGAAGCCGCTGGTATCCGGCGCCGCCATCCGCTTTTCCGGACAAGTCACCGTATTTGATTTCCGCCAGGAACACAGCCCCTGCTACCACTGCCTGTACCCGGAAAATACGGAACATGAAGATACGCGTTGCGCTGAAATGGGGGTGTTCGCGCCACTGGTTGGCATCATCGGCAGCCTGCAGGCCGCCGAAGCGCTAAAGCTGTTGCTTGAAGTGGGAACCTCGCTGTGTGGCAGGCTGCTGCTGATCGATATCCTGCACAGCGGGTTGCGCACGATCAAACTGTCGCGCGATGAAAATTGCCCGGTATGCAAAAGGCCGTAGTTCAAGCTAGCATATGCAACTCTGCCTGCTGTTCAAGAGCCTTCACGCCCAATTCAGGGCTCGCACTGCATAAAACCCGCTCAAAAAAATTCTCCATCTCCACTTTCACGCTCCTTTGACGCATTCATAACGCAATATTAACATTATGAATTTATTATATTTTTATCCACGCCTGAAATTTATTCAGTGAGTTAAACTGAAACTTGCTTCAGATGAACCAAAGATTTTCCGTTGAAGTAATTCATGAAAAGCAGTTCTTGCACTAACCAAATGAAAGGGAGTGTTACATGGAAAACAGACGTGAGTTTTTGAAAGGATTGGCAGGTGGTTTGGCGGTGGCTGGCGGGACGATACTAACCCCTGCATGGGCAAGGGCAGCCGACAGATTTACAGTCACACCGTCCGCTTTGACGGAAAATAACATTAAAGCATCGACGCTGGAATCGCTCCCGGGCAAAAAGCCGCTGATCAAGCGGTCCTTCCGCGCACCAAATTACGAAACGCCCACCGAATATTTCAATGAAGTATTCACTCCCAACGATGCATTTTTCGTACGTTGGCATTTGAGCAACATTCCGGATGACATTACCACGCAGAATTGGCGCCTGAAGATAGGCGGTGATTGCGCGCAAAATCCCATGGAAATTACCATGGATAATCTGATGAAGGATTATGAGCATGTCGAAGTGGCCGCGCTCTGCCTGTGCTCGGGCAACCGCCGCGGCTTGTCACAGCCGCATGTGGCCGGTGTCGAGTGGGGATATGGCGCGATGGGCAATGCCCGCTGGAAGGGCGTACGCCTGAAGGATATTCTGAACAAGGCGGGCATCAGGAAAGAAGCACTGGAGGTGGTCATGAATGGCGCCGAATCGGGGGTGCTGTCCGCCACACCGGATTTTGTGAAAAGCCTGCCGATGTGGAAAGCGCTGGATGAAAACACAATCCTCGCATTTGAAATGAACGGCGCGCCCTTGCCGCATATGAACGGCTTCCCGGTCAGGCTGGTTGTGCCAGGCTGGACCGCCACGTACTGGATCAAGATGGTGACGGAAATCAATGTGTCCAGCAAACAGGAAGCAAATTTCTGGATGCGCACAGCCTATCGCATTCCGCTGGGAAAATTCCCGGAGATGGACCGCTTTACCTCTCAGGAATATCCGGGAGAAACCAGCACGCCGATTACCGAGATTGTGGTCAGCTCACTGATCACAAATATCACCAACGGCCAGCACTTCAAACACGGTCAGGCGATTGAGGTCAAAGGCATGGCGTGGGATAGCGGTCGCGGCATTAGCCAGGTGGAAGTGTCGACCGATGGCGGCAACACATGGCAAAGCGCGGACCTTGGCAAGGATTACGGCAGCTTCTCGTTCCGTCCATGGAGCTTCCAATTCAAGCCGAAAAGCAAAGGCAAATATGCAGTGATGGCCAAGGCCAGCAACCGAGCCGGAAACACGCAAGTTTTCGAACTCATCTGGAACCCGGCCGGATACCACAACAACGTGGTGCATAAAATCGATGTTGTAGTAGCCTAGGAGATAAACATGAAAAAAAATTTCATATTCGCGTTGTTGCTGCTGCCGTGCTTTGCGCAAGCCGATGAAAGCAAAATCAAACTGAAAGATGGCCCGAACAGGGATTTGGTCGAAGCACAATGCGGCATTTGTCACAGCAACGACATCATTGAAATCAACTCACCGTTCCTCGACCAAAAAGGCTGGGATGCTGAAGTGCACAAAATGATCAAAGTAATGGGTGCGCCGTTGCCGGCTGAAGATGTGCCTAAGGTAGTGGAGTATCTGACCAAATACTACGGCAAGTAGTTAATCACTGTAAACAAAAAGTCCGATGCGCTGCAAAGTGCATCGGACTTTTTGTTCCTGCTGCTCAATTTTTCAATATATCCTGCAAATACGCCAGCAACTTAATCTGATATTCCTTGCGCCTGAACGCCGCGATATGCCCCCCTCCCTCCACCACCCACATCTCCTTCGGTTGTGCGGCAGCAGCGTATAACGCCTGCCCGTGCGCCAGCGGCACCACCTTGTCCTTATCGCCATGAATGATCAGCAGGGGTATCGGGCTGATTTTGTTCACCACCGGCAAGGGGCTGTAGTCATTGTCGATCGTCAACGACAGCGGCCACTGCAGCGGCCAGCTAAGCCAGAAGGAGTCCAATTTTTCCCGCGCAATACTTCTATAATCGGAAAATGCACTCTCTGTAATCAGGGCTTTGATCTTGCTGCGGTAGGGGCTATGCGCTGTGTTATATATGGCCAGTGCACCGCCCAGGCTTTGCCCCAGCATCACGATGCGCTCATGGTCAATATCAGATCTCTGTAATAAATGACTCATCGCACTATTGATATCTTCCTGTGCTCCCTCCAGTGACGGACTGCCTTCGGAACGTCCATAGCCGCGATAATCCGGCAGAAATACATTGTAATGTTGCGCTGGCAACCAGTACACGCTGGCTATGTGAGTAGTGATATTTTCAGCATTTCCGTGCAGGAACAGGATGGTGCCTTTAGCCTTCCCCTGTGCCGGCAGCAGCCAGCCATGCAGCCTCACTCCGTCAGAACTGTTGAAATACACATCCTCATAGGCCAGGCCGATTTGATCTGGGGTCAGGTATTGAATCTGTTGCGGCTGAAAAAACACATTCGTACACGCCGAAAGCGAAATAGCCAGAACCAGTGGAAATAGCAGGCGCATCTCAGAAATATTGCTGCAAGGAAAGGCGCACATCGTTCCAGCCCATATCAAACTCCATTTTTCTCGCGAACTCCAGTCGCAGCGCCGTCTGCGCACCGATTGAATAGCGCTGCAGCAATGTGAGCTCAGCAGCGGTATGCGGCTCGCCCAGGGCAAAACGCTGAACCCTCGCATAAGCATTCATCCGCCAGCGATCGTTTATATCCGTTATCGCCCCGATAGCCGGCCCCATCCCGAATGCATAATCGCGCGAATATTGGCCCGAATTTTCCACAGTGGCATCCAAAAATACATAGACTTGCGCGGTGGGCTGATCCAGTGAGGGCGCATCCCAGGCGTGACCAACGCCGCCATTTATCCTTGCAAGCAAGGGCTCGCTGCCGTCTGCCATACGCTTCCTCGCCCAGCCTGCATTAACCTTCCACGACAACGACTGAAAAAACTCATTGCGCGGTGCCAGCGAGAATATATCAATGGGCACGAATTCCTCAACACGATTGCCAATCCCGTCTCCATAGTGTCGCAGCGTGAGGTTGAAGAATTGAATCTGTGCCCCGCGAATATAGCCTGCGCCCGGATCATTCTGGTCGTGGTATGCAGGGCGTATGGCCAGTTCCTCGTAACCGATACCATCCCTGCTCCCTGCCCCCAAGCCCACTCTGAGAGACTTGTGCCCCTGATCAGGCCGCGTCGCAGGCACCTCTATCGGCGGCGTTGCGGCCGGCACATCCAACCCGCTCCTCGCCAGCAATAGCTCTCTGGAGCGCGCAGCCGCTTCTGGCCAATCGCCTTTACTGGCGCGCAAATAGGCAATATAGTCATAGCTCAGTTCCAGCACTTGGGCTTGCTGCTCGGGCGCAAGCTGGCGAATGCTGTTGTCATTGCTCCGAATCACGCCGTCACTCAGTGATTTGGCCAGTGCGCGCAATGGCGGCTGCATGCCACGCAGCCGTTGCATGATGACGGTGGCATTGGAAGGCCGGTAAATCGCCTGTTTTAGCAGATTCGTATTTTCGGTGACAGCACGCACAGTGTCGGAAGGAATCGCCCACCAGCGAAAGTCGTCGGTCATTTTCAGATCGGGGCGGGCAACATCCAGAAGCGACAGCAATTCATAAGAGCAGTTTTCATCAAGAAAATAGTAGTCAAAATAAGTCGGGCCCAATTCCCAGATATGCATCATCAAGCGGTCAATTTCATCGCTGGTGAATTTCAAACGATATTCCCATATGTCGCGATTCTCCATATCGTTGTATTCGCTCACTTTCAGATAATAAGGGGCGGTCTGGAATACGCCCGGATATCCTCCCGTCAGGCCCTGGTAGGCAAAAATCAAGCCATTGGTTTCATTGGTGCTGGCTGCGTAGCCCACGGTGTAAGCAAGCAGCCTGGTGCGCTCATTCTGATCCTTTGCATCAATGCGCAATAGCGTATGTCCATACATCGAGGCGGGACTGTTGAGATAGGAGGAAGGAAAAACCAGCGTAATCTCATTTGGGTCAAGCGCGTGAATCCAGGCGTTAAAACGCTTGCACACCTGCGGCTGGAGTCGTGCCGAATCAAAATTTAACTGTTGGTTTAACCAGTGATAACGCGCCACAAAGCGGCATTGCGGGTTTTGCTGCTTATCCGTTTCTTCCAATTCAGAAAAAAATGCTTTTAGCGTAGCCTCAAGCTCGGCCGCAGCATTGTGCTTGCCTTCCGGCGCATTGAAGAACGATGGGTCATCGGCCAGGCTGCGCGCCCCGGGGAACAATGGATAAGGTTTGTAATGCAACAAATTTTTCCATTCTATTCGCTCCGACAGATGCAATGTGCGCGCTTGCTGAATCAACTGCAGCAGATATTGATCGTCTTGTGCCAGCACAGGCAGGGACAGCAGCAGAAAACATAAAACCAGCACTTTCCGATACAGCATTAATTTTCTCCAAGTACAAAAAAAACACCCAGTGGCTTGCCACTGGGTGTTTTATGACTACAACCGCATTAAATGGCTGCGGTGTACTGAGCTAAAGTGCTGTCAGCTGCCATCACTTGCTTCAGTGCAGAAGCAATTTGATCGGCAGAAGCCTGTTCAGAAACGAAGATCTGAGCGAAGTTTTCTTTAGTCGCGCGATAGAAAGCAACCTTGTCAGCATCCTTCACGCCGATCAACTGTGCCAATGACTCAAGTGACTCGCCGCTGCCTTTTGACATATCCTGAGCAAGCTTGGACTTGTTGCCATCGATATACATCGCTGTTTTCCAGTTTGAAGAAACTGCGCCATCTTGTGTACAACCCGAGGTGCCGGAGGTAATCGCAAAAGTCTGGTTACCGGATGTGCCGTTTGTTGAAGTAGCGCCTATTTGAGGCACAAGACCCCGCTGGCCTGCCCACACTTTGGAGCCCCAGCCGCAAGAGCCCACGTTGTTCTCACCAGAGGCCATCGCGGCCATAGGAATTACTGCAATCATTGCTGCGGTCGCCAATACTAATTTCATTTTAGTCATATATATCCCCAAGCGTAAGGTTACATTAAAATTGCTGCGATTTACCTGTTAAACAAAGTTGGAGGATTTTACCAACGTACGGATTTTATAGTGCGACGACCCCAGTCTGTCAATTGAAAAATCATCTTTGTCGCATTTACCTCTAAACAGTCGGCGCCTGCATTTTAGGGTATTTGGCTAATTGCGAAACTATATCTTTTCCAGTATGTTCATTTTTTGTAAAAGAATTACACGCTGTCCAAAGCCCAATAAACGTGATTGCCTGCTATAACAGTGCGAATTTAACGTATTAATCTGAGGAGGTAATGAAAATGAAAAATTTCGCAGCCCGTTTTATCAGCCAAATATTAATTATCAGCATGCTGAGCATGAGCATCTGGGTCCCAAACGCACAGGCTACTCTGATCACTACTGAGCAAGTAGCCGGCAACCAGGCTGCGCAGCAAGATCGCGAGCGAGTACGCGCATTTTTTGACCGTGAAGATGTTAAAGCACAACTTCAAGCCAGAGGCGTCAGTTCAGAAGCTGCCAAAGCCCGCGTGGATGCGCTGACAGACAATGAAGTTGCCAGCATTGCCGGTCATATCGACAGCCTGCCCGCGGGTGGCGATGTGTTTGGTGGCTTGATTGGCGCACTGGTTTTTGTCTTTATCGTGCTGCTGATTACCGATATTCTGGGGCTGACCAAAGTGTTCAGCTTTACAAAAACCATACGCCGTTAGTCGTTACCGAATGTTGCCCCTGGCCTGCGCCCGCCCGATCGCGGGCGTTTTCATTCTGCTGCTCGCTGCATGCAGCACCCCGCAAAGCAAGGCGTTGCGCAGCGTTGCGCCGGCCAACCTGCCTGCACGGTCGGAACTGAGCAGCGTCGCCTATTTCCCCCAGGATGAGAACCAGTGCGGCCCCGCCTCCCTGGCGATGGTTTTTCACAGTGCCGGCCTGGACGTAGAGCCGGGACAACTGAAAGATTCTTTATATCTTCCCGACAAGCAAGGCAGCCTGCAGGTTGAAATGCTCGCAACCACGCGGCGCCATGGCTTGCTGGCGTATTTGCTGCAGCCTGAACTGCAGCAGCTTCTGACAGAAGTTGCCGCTGGCAATCCTGTGGTTGTCCTGCAAAACCTGGGTTTGAGCTGGTACCAGGTATGGCACTACGCCGTAGTCATAGGCTACGATATGGAGAAAGAGGAAATCTTCCTGCGTTCGGGGCCAGATCAACGCCTGATCTTACCTTTTACAACCTTTGAACACACCTGGGCACGCAGCCAATACTGGGCTATGGTGGCACTGCCACCCGCGCGGATTCCGCAAACCGCGACACCGGAGAACTATATCCAGAGCATTGCCGCGCTGCAACACAGCAGTAGCAACACAGATACATGGCCAGCCTATAACGCTGCGATGCTGCGCTGGCCCGGCAGCCTGCTCGTCACAATCGCCGCCGGAAATCAAGCTTATAACCGTGGCGATCTGAGCGTGGCGGAGCAGATGTTTTTCAAAGCCACTCAGCAGCATCCCGATTCGGCAGCGGCCTTTAATAATCTTGCGCAAACCTTGAGCGACCAAGGCAAGCATGACGCTGCGCTGGAGGCAGCGCGCCGCGCCCTGGAGATCGGCGGGCCGCTTCTATCTGTGGTACGCCAAACCTTGTCCGAAATCGGGCAAAAAAAACGTGCAGCACAAGAAGGTGCTCTAAAGTAAAATCTGCGTTTAACAGGCACACTTTTGATTTGACCCTCCTGACATCTCCCTTTCAAGGGGTGGATGTATTGGACGATTCTCACGGCGAGAACGATCAAATTGCCACCCTAAATTCAGGTAATTAAATTTATGCAAGCTACCCCTGCACCTGCCGCTACCGACTTCGTTGCCTGGTTTCGCTCGGTCGCGCCGTATATCAATGCATTTCGTGGCAAGACCTTCATCGTTGCGTTTGGCGGCGAAGTGGTGGCGGATGGCAAGTTTGTCGAGCTGACGCACGATCTCAATCTGCTTGCCAGCCTGGGCGTGCGGCTGGTGCTGGTGCATGGCGCACGCCCGCAGATCGAGCAGCATTTATTGCGCAATGAAATTGAGGATTACTATCATCACGGCATACGCCTGACCGATGCGCCTACCATGCAGTGCGTGAAAGAAGCGGTGGGACGGGTGCGCTTCGAGATCGAGGCGCTGCTGTCCATGGGGCTGACCAATTCACCGATGGCCAATGCCGATATACGCGTGGCGGGCGGAAATTTCGTCACCGCGCAACCGATGGGGGTGATACACGGCGTGGACTTGCTGCATACCGGCAATGTGCGCAAGATTGACGTCTCCGCGATCAGGGACAGGCTTGCATTCAACGAAGTCGTGCTGCTGTCGCCGCTCGGATTTTCGCCCACCGGCGAGATTTTCAATCTCACGCTGGAAGATGTGGCGACCTCCACCGCGATCGCGCTCGATGCCGACAAACTGATTTTCCTGATGGATACAGACGGGGTGATGGACAAGAAGGGCGAGCTGCTGCGCGAGCTCACCATCGCCAGCGCCAATGAAATACTCAAGAGCAAACGCACGCTGCCGGATGATGTGGCCTTGTTTTTACCCTGCGCCGTGCGTGCCTGCGAAGCCGGTGTGGCGCGCGCCCATCTTATCAGCCGCCATCTCGACGGCGCGGTATTGCAGGAATTATTTTCCGACAGCGGCATCGGCAGCATGGTGGTGGAGAGCAGCCTTAACACCCTGCGTGCAGCGAATATCGACGATGTCGGCGCGATTCTGCAGCTGTTGCAGCCGCTGGAAGAGGAAGGCATTCTGGTTCGCCGCAGCCGCGAATTGCTGGAGCGTGAAATCGAGCGCTTTGTGGTGCTGGAGCATGACCATCTGATTATCGGCTGCGCGGCGCTGTATCCGTTTGCCGATGAAAAAACTGCGGAACTGGCCTGTCTCGCGATTCAACCAGCCTACAGGCGCCACGGCTATGGCGACGCCCTGCTCAATCACATCAGTGCCGAAGCGCGGGCGCAGGGATTAAGCAAGCTCATCGTGCTGACCACGCGCACCGCACACTGGTTTGTTGAACGCGGTTTTACCGAAGCCGACGTGTCGCAGCTCCCCGCGCAGAAAAAAGAGCTGTATAACTATCAGCGGCGTTCTAAAGTATTTGTCAAAAAATTGAAGTAGGGCCCCGGGCAATCAGCATTCCAGAATCACGGACGCCAGAATTTCAGATAAGCTTCCGCATGACAGCGATTTTGCAGCAATACAAATTTCCCTGTAGTTAATGAGGTTGACTCAACGAATTCCCGTCAAACGACGAGACTGCTCATCGCAGTAGTGTCATAATTTGTTTCTTTAATACTTTAGCAATGGAGCTAGCAATGACAAGAACAGTGAAGTGCGTAAAACTGGGTCGCGAAGCCGAGGGATTAGACCGTCCCCCCTATCCGGGTGAGTTGGGTCAGCGCATTTACGAGAATATTTCCAAAGAAGCGTGGCAAAGCTGGCTCAAGTTTCAGACCATGCAGGTAAACGAGAACCGTCTTAATCTGTCCGATGCAAAGGCACGCAAGTTTCTGGCCGAAGAAATGGAAAAATTCCTTTTCGGCACAGGCTCGGCGATGCCAGCTGGCTACGTTCCACCAAAACAGTAAAACACGACAATTGCTGTCAAAGCAAGCCTAAAACTCCGCATTTAGACCCACAATCACCGCTGCCAGCAGGGGTTGCACACGACTCTCCTGCTGGCACTGGCTTGGCTTTTTGCCCGGCCTGTCCGGTTCTGCTAGAATGTCGGGATCAAATTTTTATTACTCTTCATGAGGTTTCTATGTCACGCAAGCATCCAGTCATTGCAGTAACCGGCTCTTCCGGAGCAGGAACAACCACAGTAAAGCGCGCTTTTGAAAACATTTTCCGCCGCGAAAAAATTTCGGCAGCGGTTATCGAAGGCGACAGCATGCATAGTCTGGATCGCATGGCATTCCGCGCAGCGTCGGCCGAAGCCGCCAAAGCCGGCAATCATTCCTTCAGCCATTTTGGCCCCGAAGCAAACCACTTCGACAAAATCCAGGAAACCTTCAAGTCCTACGGCGAAACCGGCATGTGCAAACGCCGTTACTATGTACATAGCGACGCTGAAGCCGTGCAGCACAACAAGCACTTCAACCTGACCGACCTCAAGCCAGGCGTATTTACGCCTTGGGAAGACATCGAAGCAAAATCGGACCTGCTGTTTTATGAAGGGCTGCATGGCCTGGCTACCAATGGCACCATCGACACTGCCAAATATGTAGACTTGGGTATTGGCGTCGTGCCGGTGGTCAACCTCGAGTGGATCCAGAAGATCCACCGCGACCAGGCTGAGCGCGGCTACTCGGCCGAGGCGACCGTGGACACCATCATGCGCCGCATGCCCGACTACATCAAATACATCACGCCGCAGTTCTCGCGCACTGACATCAACTTCCAGCGCGTGGCAACGGTCGACACCTCCAATCCTTTCATCGCGCGCGACATCCCGACACCGGACGAAAGCTTTGTGGTGATTCGTTTCCGCAATCCCAAGGGCGTGGATTTCCCATACATGCTCAACATGATTCCTGACGCGTTCATGTCACGCGCCAACACCCTGGTTGTGCCCGGCGGCAAGATGAGCTTTGCGATGGAAATTATCCTCGCGCCTATCATGCACGATATGATCGAGAACAAAAAGAAATAAGCCTGGTCTGCACCGCCGGATTTATTCCGGCGGCAGGCAACAACGGGGAAGCCAACGCGAGTTGTCTTCCCCGTTCTTATTCATACCGCCATCCTTGCCCAACCTTGTGCAGCGACCCTGTGGGATAATTATGCAATGAACTCTACACTCCTTTCCGGCCTCAATCCCGAACAACGCCAGGCTGTCACCCTGCCGCACCAGTCTGCGCTGATCCTGGCTGGCGCCGGCAGCGGCAAGACACGTGTGCTGACTACGCGCATCGCGTATTTGATTAGCACCGGCGCGGTCAGCCCGCATGGCATCCTGGCGGTGACCTTTACCAACAAAGCTGCGAAAGAAATGGTGACGCGCCTGTCGGCGATGCTGCCGATCAATACCCGCGGCATGTGGATCGGCACTTTTCACGGCCTGTGCAACCGCATGTTGCGCGCGCATTTTCGCGAGGCGAACCTGCCACAGACCTTCCAGATCCTCGACAGCGGCGACCAGCTGTCCGCCATCAAGCGCGTGATGAAGGCGCTGAATGTCGACGACGAGAAATATCCGCCGCGTGAAGTGCAGAATTTCATCAGCGGCAGCAAAGAGCAGGGCCTGCGCGCGCACGAGGTGGAAGCCTACGACCCCTACACGCGGCGCAAGGTGGAGATCTTTGCCGAATACGACGCACAGTGCCAGCGCGAGGGCGTGGTGGATTTTTCGGAATTGCTGCTGCGCAGCTACGAGCTTTTGTCGCGCACCGCGGCGATACGCGAACATTATCAGGCGCGCTTCCGGCATATTCTGGTGGACGAGTTTCAGGACACCAATCCCCTGCAGTATCGCTGGCTGAAGCTGCTGGCAGGCAAGGAAAACGCACTATTTGCAGTGGGCGACGACGACCAATCCATCTATGCATTCCGCGGCGCCAACGTCGGCAACATGCAGGAGTTGCTGCGCGATTTCAATGTGGCGAACGTGATCAAGCTGGAACAGAACTACCGCTCGCACGCCAACATTCTGAATGCAGCCAACGCGCTGATCAGCCACAACCGCAACCGCCTCGGCAAGAACCTGTGGACCTCCGAAAGCGGCGGTGAGCAGCTGCGTGTGTATGAGGCGCCGACCGATGTGGAGGAAGCCAACTTCATCGTCAGCGAGATCCAGCAGCTACACAGAGAAGGCGTGAACCTGCGCGAAATCGCGCTGCTGTACCGGTCCAATGCGCAGTCGCGCGTGCTGGAGCATGCACTGGTGTCGGCGGGCTTGTCATACCGCGTGTATGGCGGTCTGCGCTTCTTCGAGCGCCAGGAGATCAAGCACGCGCTGGCCTATCTGCGCCTGATGGAAAATACCGACGACGACAACGCGCTGCTGCGCATCATCAATTTCCCCACGCGCGGCATCGGCGCGCGCGGCATCGAGCAGCTGCAGGCCGCAGCCAAGATGAACAACACCACGCTGTTCGATGCGGCGGCGCGCGCGGGCGGCAAGGTGTCGGCCTTTGTCGGCATGATCGAGGCGATGCGCAATGCCACGCGCGAACTGCCGCTGCCCGAGGCGATCGACCACATGCTGAACCACAGCGGGCTGATCGCACACTACCAGAACGAAACCGGCGCCAAGAAGCGCGAGGCCGAAGAGCGTCTGGAAAACCTCAACGAACTGTTGAATGCCGCGACCCTGTTCGTGCATGAGAACGAGGACGACAGCCTGACCTCCTTCCTCACCCACGCCACGCTGGAATCGGGCGAACATCAGGCGGGCGATCAGGATGACGCGCTGCACCTGATGACGGTGCATGCCTCCAAGGGACTGGAATTCCACACCGTGTTTATCACCGGCATGGAAGAGAATTTATTTCCGCACCAAAACAGCAAAAACACGGAGGACGGTCTGGGCGAAGAGCGCCGCCTGATGTATGTGGCGATCACCCGCGCGCGCCGCCGCCTGTATTTGACCTTTGCGCAGAGCCGCATGCTGCACGGCCAGGTCAACTACGGCATGGTGTCCAGCTTCCTGCGCGAGCTGCCGGAAGAGCTGCTGCACTGGATCACGCCGCGCATCGCCGCACGCAGCGCATACAAGCCTGCCTACTCGCCCTACGCTGCCCCTGCAACCCCCTCGGACTATGCTGCACCGGCACCGCGTCCGGCAGACGCTTCAGGCTGGCGCATCGGGCAGAATGTGGAACATGCGAAATTCGGCGAAGGCGTAGTGCTGAATGTGGAAGGCAGCGGCGCAGATGCGCGCGTGCAAGTTAAATTCCGCAAGGCGGGCAGCAAGTGGCTGGCACTGGAATATGCGAAGCTGACCGCGCTGTAGGGTGCGTCTTACGCACCATGGTGCGCACGGCGCACCCTACGCGAACCATGGAAATACATTATAACTATATGAATATAAATATAATATTAAGGATTTAAACATGAGCAAATCATTCAAGGAAATCACGCAGGAAATTAAACAGCTGCTGCTGCCGTTCCGCAAAGAAGCCAAAGAACCGATGGCAGCGTTTGATGCGATGGCCAAGGCGGCGATGGCGCCGGGTGTGCTGACAGAACTGCAGAAGGAGCTGATCGCATCCGGCATCGCCGTCGCCTCGCATTGCGACGGCTGCATCGGCTTTCACGTCAAGTCGCTGGTGCGCCTGGGAGCCACGCGCGAGCAGGTGAATGAAATGCTGGCGGTTGCGGTGTATATGGGCGGCGGGCCGTCGCTGATGTATGCGGCGGAAGTGCTGCGCGCATTTGAGGAGTTTCAGGTCAAGTAGGGTGCGCCGTGCGACCACGGTGCGTATGACGCACCCTACAACAGCCTAGCCATTTTCTTTTTCATCGCTCGCCGCTTTCACCTCCGAAAAAATATCGCGGTAAGCCACATACATCGAGGTCAGCCCGATCGGCACCAGAATGATCCAGCCCAATCCCATCGGAACCACGCTCACTGCAAACGCGATCAGTTGCATGATCAGGCTGTAAACCGAAAAGGGCAAGATGTTGCGCACGGAAGCCATCAGGCTTACCTGCATCGCGTGGCGCGGGGACATGCCATTAAAAAATACCAGCATCGGTGCAAACTGCATCGCGAGCATCAGCAGAAAAAGCAGCGCAAATCCGGCCAGCAGGGTCAGTCGCAGACCGGATTCGGGCGCCAGCAGCGCATCAATCAATGCACTTGGATCCTGCTGTGTTTGAAAAGTCTCAAGTATGCTGCTCAAGGCGGAACCGCCCATCGCCGCGGTGAACATGGAAACAACAATCATGCCGAGCAGCAGCATACCGCCCAGGGTAACAAGCTGCGCAGTCCGACTTTCAAAACCGGCGATAATTTGTCTCGGCTCCACCTTTTCGTTGTATTCCAGCGAGCGGCATACACGCATATATCCGGCCATCAATATCGGCATGAGCAGCACCGCCAGCAGCACGCCGGCGTGGGGAATATTCATTGCCAGAAATACACCCAGCATGAAAAACATAGCCAGCGAAAACGCCTGCAAGGGGCTGCGCATGATCAATCTGTAGCCATGCTTGACCCACAGCCAGCCATGGCTTGCGGGGACTTTTTGTATTTCGAATTTGTTCATTAATTAAGCTATTGCCTCACATTAATTGGATTGGATCGCCATGCGCGGCGATATGCTGCTGCAGTATCTGTTTGAACTGATCCGGATTGTGCGCGTTGACCAGCTCGCCATCGCGCGGCCGGTGCAGGTCGAACAAGCGCGAAATCCAGAAGCGCAGCGCGGCTGCACGCAGTGCAACCGGCCACATGTCGGCCTCCGGCGCAGTGAAAGGCCGCACCGCGTGGTAGGCATTCAGCAGCGCTCGGGTACGCACCGCATCCAGCCTGCCCTCAGCGCCCATGCACCAGTCGTTTACCGTAATCGCCACGTCGTACAGCAGGCAGTCGTTGCATGCAAAATAAAAATCGATCAGCCCGCCCACGCGCTCGCCATCAAACAGCACATTGTCGCGGAACAGGTCGGCGTGCACCACACCCTGCGGCAGCGCCGCCAGCGTGTTTAGTTCATGGAAAGCCACTTCGCTCTGCAGCAGCGCGGCGTCCTGCGTATCCAGAAACGCCACCACCTGCTTGGCCGCAGAGGCGCGCCACGCCGCATCGCGCGGATTTTTCATGGTCTCTGCAAAGCTCAGCCCGGCCTCGTGCATCTGCCCCAGCATCGCGCCCACCGCCGCACAGTTTGCAGCAGTCGGCTGGGTCAGCGATTTGCCCGCCAGTCGGCTGACGATGCAGGCCGGCTTGCCGTTCAGTTCACCCAGAAACTGGTTGTGCCGGTTGGCCACCGGGCTGGGACAGGGAATGCCGTGACGCGCGAGATGCGCCATCAGGTTCAGATAAAACGGCAGTTCTTTTGCACTGAGTTTTTCAAATAGCGTCAGCACAAAACGGCCATTGCTGGTGGTGACAAAATAATTGGTGTTCTCGATGCCCGAGGCGATGCCCTGTAACTCAAGCAGGGAACCGAGTGAATAATTGACTAGCCAGGCGGAAAATTCGTTATCGCTGACGCTGGTGAAAACTGCCATGAAAAGTACCTGAACTAAAAGGTGTCTGGATTAAATTTGGTCTGGATTAAATTTTGCCTGATTAAAACTCGTGAATGACCCATTGCGGCGGGCGCAAGCCGGAGGCATCGGGGCCATCCTGGCGGGAAAATTGCCCGTCGCCGCGCTCATCAATCAAATAATATGGCTTGCCGATTTTCGGCGTTACCTTGATCTTGAAAAGTTTTCCGCCCACGCGATACTCTTCAATCACCATATCCTTTTTTTTGATAATGGTGACCTGCGGCTCCAGATCGCTATCCTGCGCACCGGGTTCCAGCGCAGGGGGCGGCGGCAGCGGTTGCCAATCCGGGGCGGGAGCAGAGTCGCCAGCGTAGGCTGCGCCAGCCAGACAACTCAACAATAAAACGCTCACTAAACGCATTGCCTTACTCCAATGTTATGCAGGAGTGTATTTTAGCCGATGCGAGTGAAAAAGGCTGCAAAGCTTTTTGCAAAGCAGGCGCAGCGCGGCGTTGTCGGCGAGAATCGTGCAGAACAGCACCTGCCCGCCGCCGCATAAGCGCACCTCTTATGCGCGTTATAATGATAGCCAGCCATTCATTTCATGCTCCATGGTATCTGCCATCATGAATCCATTTACTGCCCGCTGGACTTCCACCGGCAACAATCTGTGCCTCGGCCACTGGGAAATCCACCACCTGGGACAACTGCTGCAGCTTAATGCCGCGCGAAGTGCGGAAGACATGGGCAGCTACGGCATCTTCAGCTACATCTTTCCCGACGATGAAGACTATGCCGAAGGACTGGCCGAGGATGAATGGATAGCTGAAAACGCCGCATGGCTGGCCGCACTGTTTGCCGGGCACGGCATTCCTGCCGATGACGCACACATGCGCTGGTTTTATCAGGCGGTCAATCCGCATGACTGGCGCTGCGGCAGTTGCGGCGGCTGCCTGTAACAGCACCGCCAGCCCTATTCTGCTGATGAAATCAGGGCGCCAACAACAAGGTGCGCCCCTTACCCGCGACGTGCAAACAACCCCGAGGGCAAGCATCCGTAAACATATAATAAATTGAATACATTCATTATATTATATAAACTCAAGAATAAAACATGCGGCGCAGCGCGGCCGGGCGGACCAGAATTATTGCGCCACGATAATAGACCTGACCCCGGTTTGTGGGCGCAGTTGTGCGCGAAGCGCAGCTTGCAGGGGAAGTGTTCATGGCAGGTTAGGCATTGGTTATTCGAAGCGCTGCTATGGCGCGGCGCAGGACGGACAGCGACGACTGCGCAAACAGGGCAGCGAGCGCCAAGCCAACGATGATGTCGGGCCAGCCAGAGCCGGAGAGCCATACTCCCAAGGCCGCAAACAACACTGAGATATTCGCGATGATGTCATTGCGTGAACACAGCCAAACCGACTGCATGTTTATGTCATCCGCACGATGACGCCACAGCAGAAATAGACACAAACTGTTGGCAGCAAGGGCAAGTACGCCAATGACACCAATGGTTTCGAAGACCGGAACAAGGGGGAAAATAATCCTGTAAATCGCCTGGCCGAAAACGAAGACGGCAAATGCCGCCATGATGCCACCCTTGAATAGCGCTGCCATCGCTTTCATTCTCGCACCGCGCGCAATGACGTAAATGCTGAAGCCGTAAACCAGGGCATCGCCCAGCATATCTGCTGAATCCGCCAGCAGAGACAACGAGCCCGACATCAGGCCGGCAGCGAGTTCAACCAGGAACATAACGACATTGATTCCGAGAACGAGCTTGAGGGTAGCACCCTGGCGTTTGTGAAGCGCCTCAATCTCACCTTCTTTATCGTTGCAACAATTGGCCATTGCGGCTCCTTAACAATGCCTGACGTCTGCATTCACGAGTCAATACGGGTTACCTCAGTCTGACCCCATTGATTCCGTTGATTTCCCTAACAGTCATGGTGATCTCCGTCATCGGGCCAACGTGTTAATGGTTTTGGCAGTGCGTATCAATTGTTTCTGAGCCTGTTCTTGCGTTAAGCCCGGAAACGTAGTGGCCACCATTTCCATCGTCTCATTAAGTCTCGCAACTGCCTCCGACGCGCCTTCTTCACGCGCCACACCAACCAGAAATTTGGTTATCTCTGGATGTAGATGCATGAAATTCACACCAGATCTTGCAAATATCACCGTCAACTCTTGTTGCAGGCGCCTGTATTCTGATGCGTTTGATGCCCACTGTTTGAAAAATCCTGCCATTGTAGTCCTCCTCTAAATGGTTGTATCACGCGAGCCTTGCCCATGTATGTTAGTTCAGGGGCGCGCCGCTTGTCGGCGCGTCCCCTGGAACGGCGAATTAGCTTTCTCAGCAGAGTAGACAGACTCGTGTTCGGCCAAGATGTCTGAACCATCAATCTGTGAGAAGACAGAGTAGAAGCCTCCTATCAGGTTACGCAGACTCTTCGGGTTGGATGGATCACCCACAAGTAGGTCTCGTTCTGATGCAGCCAGCCCAGCTGGGGAGCGCGAGGAGTCAATGGGAACTGCCTGGCCAGGTGCCTCCATTTTCGCAGCCGGCATTCTCACGTGACTAAGCTCCCGTTTCAACTTCGTCAGCGATTTGTATGCACGCTCCGAGAAGCAAGGTTTGGCCTGCGACATCGTTCGAACAACTTCATAAGCGCCAAGAACCCACAACCAGGAAAGCTCTTCTGCCCTAGCAATGTGTTCAAACGACACTGAAGAGTCATCAGCGAAGGCTGCCTCAAGCTCGTCAAGAATCTCGACGCCCAATTTCAGTAGTACTTGAACTCGACCGTTTGCATAGAAGGAGAACCGTACGAGTGGATTGTGCTTCTCGAATTCGCCGGCTGTGGAGAGTACGGACATAGTGAAAGCTAACGCAGCACCCAGCGACCGAAGGGAGCGAGGTTGAGCCCCGGGTTAGCGGTTTTCATCGAGCTTGCTGAGTAGGAAGCTTGCAATGCTGCCAACCATCTCAATAGCAGCCGTAGCTTCCGTGTTTGTAATTGAAGGCAACCACGGACGGCCATGACCAGTGCCTTCTTTGTTTCGGAGGCGATTTATAGCGCAAGCAGTTTGAAACATTGCACGTTCAAGTGCTTTAGTTTGAGGCTCACTCGGTTGTGCTGCTTGCTCAGGAACAGTAAGCCCGAGTGCCACGTAGGCTTGCCCAAGCAGACCTTGAAAGTTGGCCCCGCTTGAATATGAACCCCATTTGGTCTGAAGGATGTGTGCAGCGGTTGCCTCAAGAAGATCTTTGCCAGTACCGGAAAGTAATGCTGCGTCTTGTGCACCTTTCTGAGCACGGCGCGCATATGCCTGAAGCGCTTGGGTTAACTCTCGGCCTTTAAGGCTTTCCAAAACTTTTGGCCGAATGTCTCCGTCTTTAGAGAGCTCATAACCTTCTGCGTCAAACGCAGAAATGGCATTCAAAATTGCTTCTGAGCCAACAAAGTTGGCCGACTGTTCTCGAAATCCTCCTGATGCTCGAACTTTTGACAGGAGTTGTTCAATTAGTTTTGAGCCTGCGTTGGGATTGTTGTCGATTGCCCATGACAGGATCGCTCTAACTCTCTTGGCTTTCCCAATTACTTGACCTTGAGCTTTTGGGTCTGCCGAAGTTAAGCCGGACCGTCCAACGTAAAACTCAATATCTGAGTGAGATGGCTCGCGATATTCTCCATTGGATTTCGAATCGTCTACGAGTTGTGCTAGCGCAGCGATTATGGTGTCGGTAATTGGTAATGTCATATTCCTGAGCCGATAACTTTAAGTAAACACCCTAAAATCGCCTTGAAAGGCACCTTCGAGGTGCCCAATCCGGCGCATAAATTGTAATGAGTTGTTTTTATTATAAATACAAAACAAGCACACCCTAAATATTCCGTTAAACACACCATTAAAACTATTAACCAGTTTTACAGCGCAAATTGGCAACAGCAATAATAATTCAACTGTCCGATCCTACAGGTTCAACTGTTTCTCAAGTTCGGCTTCCGACGGCTCGAATCCTCTGGTTTCGTAATGCTTGAAGATTGCGGCGACCACTTCCTTCGGCTCATCGATGACCTGGATTAAATCCATGTCGTTGGGGGAGATCATTTTTTCCACCAGCAGGCTTGCGCGTATCCAGTCCATCATGCCGCCCCAGAATTTGCTGCCGACCAGAATGATGGGGATGCGCCGGGTCTTGCCGGTCTGCACCAGGGTGAGCGCTTCCATCAGCTCGTCCAGCGTGCCGAAGCCGCCCGGCATCACCACGTAGGCGCTGGCGAACTTTACAAACATCACCTTGCGCGTGAAGAAGTGCTGGAAGGTCTGACTCACGTTCTGGTAAGGGTTGTTGTGCTGCTCATGCGGCAGCTGGATATTGAGGCCGACGCTGGGCGACTTGCCGTAGAACGCGCCCTTGTTGGCCGCCTCCATAATGCCGGGGCCGCCGCCGGAAATCACTGAAAAGCCTGCATCGGACAGCAGCCGCGCAATCTCCTCGGTGAGCTGGTAATAGGGATGGTCGTGCTGTGTGCGCGCGCTGCCAAAGATGCTGACCGCCGGATGTATGTTGCTCAGGCGTTGGGTCGCGGCGACGAACTCTGACATAATGCCGAATACGCGCCACGCCTCTTTTGAATGCGTCAATTCGGGAGTAGTCGCATGCGGCAAACTAGACTGATCGTTCATCTCAATATCCTGTACAAAAAATGAAAACACTGTTGTTAGTAGATGGTTCATCTTACCTGTATCGCGCCTTTCATGCGATGCCTGATTTGCGCAGCCCGAGTGGCGAGCCGACCGGTGCAATCCAGGGCGTGCTCAATATGCTGCGCCGTTTGCGCCTGGACTACCCGTCCGATTACAGCGCCTGCGTTTTTGATGCCAAGGGCAAAACCTTTCGCGACGACATGTACCCGGCATACAAGGCGCACCGCCCGTCGATGCCGCCCGAGCTGGCCGCGCAGATCGAACCCTTGCACCGCGCCATTGCCGCATTCGGCTGGAATATCCTGATGATGGACGGGGTCGAAGCCGATGACGTGATCGGCACCCTCGCCTTGCAGGCCAAGCGGGGCGGCGGGCGCTGCATCATTTCCACTGGCGACAAGGACCTCACGCAACTGGTGAACGGCCAAGTGACGCTGATCAACACCATGAACAATGAAACGCTGGATGAGGCGGGCGTGCTGGCGAAGTTTGGCGTGCCGCCCGAGCGTATGGTGGATTACCTGACGCTGGTCGGCGACACCGTGGACAACGTGCCCGGCGTGAGCAAATGCGGACCCAAGACCGCGGTGAAATGGCTCACGCAATACGGCACGCTGGACAATCTGCTGGCGCATGCTGGCGAGGTGGGCGGCGTAGTCGGCGAGAATCTGCGCAGCGCGCTGGAATGGCTGCCAACCGGACGCCAGCTGATCACCGTGAAGTGCGACGTGCCGTTGCCGCTGCGCTACGACGAGCTGGTGGCACCGCCGCAGGACAGCGAAAATTTGCGCGCCCTGCTGCAGGGTTTTGGCTTTAAATCTTTGCTGCGCGATGTCTTGCCCGCAGCCGCCACCAACCCAGACGCGAGCGGCGCACCGCAGCAGGGCAGCATGTTCGACGCCAGCAGCGGCGCAGTGGTGGCGCCCGCCACGCGCTATGAATGCATTCTTACAGATATTCAATTAAATCAATGGCTTGATAAATTAATGCAGGCCGAGCTGGTGTGCGTGGACACCGAAACCACCGGGCTGGACAGCATGACCGCGCAGCTGGTCGGCATCTCGTTTGCCACCGAGGCGCACCATGCCGCCTATCTGCCCTTGGCGCACCGCTACCCCGGTGCACCGGAGCAGATCAGCCGCGAACACGCCTTGCAAAAACTCAGGCCTTGGCTGGAAAGCGCAGCGCACAAAAAGCTGGGCCAAAATTTAAAGTACGACCAGCACATTTTCGCCAACCACGGCATCCGGCTTGCCGGCATTGCCGAAGACACGCTGCTGCAATCCTACGTGCTGGAAAGCCACAAGCCGCACGATATGGACAACCTCGCGCTGCGTCACCTCGGTGTAAAGACGATTACTTTCGAAGAAGTCGCGGGCAAGGGTGCGAAGCAGATTTGCTTCGACCAGGTTGCAATCGACACCGCCACGCAATATGCGGCGGAAGATGCCGACATCACCCTGCAACTGCACCAGACCCTGTCGCCGCAAATTCATACGCAAGGCAAACTGGAACATGTTTACCGCGAGATCGAGATGCCCGCGCGCCAGGTGCTGTTTGTGATGGAGCGCAACGGCGTGCTGCTCGACAGCACGCTGCTCAACATCCAGAGCCGCGAGCTGGGCGAAAAATTGCTCGATCTTGAAACCCGCGCCTACGAGCTGGCCGGCCAGCCCTTCAACATGAATTCGCCCAAGCAGCTGCAGGAGATTCTGTTCGACATGCTCGGCATTCCGTCAAAGAAAAAAACCGCCACCGGCTCGCGCTCCACCGACGAGGAAGTGCTGCAAGAACTGGCCCTCGACTATCCGCTGCCAAAATTATTGCTTGAGTATCGCGGCCTGTCGAAGCTGAAATCCACCTATACCGACAAGCTGCCGCTGATGGTGAATGCGCAAACCGGCCGCGTGCACACCAGCTACTCGCAGGCGGTGGCCGTCACCGGACGGCTGGCATCGAGCGACCCCAACCTGCAGAACATCCCGGTGCGCACCGCCGAGGGCCGCCGCATCCGCGAGGCGTTTATCGCCGATCCCGGCAGCCATATCGTGTCGGCCGACTATTCGCAGATCGAACTGCGCATCATGGCGCATCTATCCGATGACGCCGGGCTGCTGCATGCCTTCGCACACGGCCACGACGTGCACCGCGCCACTGCCGCCGAAATCTTCGCGGTGGAACCGGATGCGGTGAGCAGCGAGCAGCGCCGCTACGCAAAGGTCATCAACTTCGGCCTGATCTACGGTATGTCCGCCTTCGGTTTAGCCAGCCAGCTCAATATTGAACGCAGCGCAGCGCAGGCCTACATCGAGCGCTACTTCGCGCGCTACCCCGGCGTGGCCAACTACATGCAGAGCACACGCGAGCAGGCCAAACAGCAGGGCTACGTCGAAACCGTGTTCGGCCGCCGCCTGTGGCTGCCCGAAATCAACGGCGGCAACGGCATGCGCCGCCAAGCCGCCGAACGCGCCGCGATCAACGCGCCGATGCAGGGCACCGCCGCCGACCTGATCAAGCTGGCGATGGTCGCGGTGCAGAACTGGCTGGAAAAAGAACAACTGCAGACCCGCTTGATCATGCAGGTGCACGACGAACTGGTGCTGGAAGTACCGGACAGCGAACTGGCGCTGGTGCAAGAAAAACTGCCCGGCCTGATGTGCAATGTGGCGCAGCTGAAAGTGCCGCTGGAAGTGGGCCTGGGCGTGGGTGCAAACTGGGAAGCGGCGCATTAAAATTATTAAATATAATCAGGATATTACCAATATGATCTCTACTTTCTGGAAGTATTTCAAATACGTGGTGCTGGCTATCGGCTTTCTCAGCCTGGCATTAATTTTATATATTGTTGTTTATCTGAACCTCCCCCAATCCAGCCACAATAAACAACAGGAAAACAAACAACCCGCAGAAATCTTCAGCAAGAAAATTGGCGAGATGCAACTTGGCATCCTGCGGGATGAAATCAATGACGGGCAACTGCTGATGAACATTAGCCGCGGAGCGCAACAGCTCGTTAGCAATTATGCTTTTCCTGCCAAAGAATATGATTTGTACTGGGCCAATGTCTCAGACGCAAAAATAATAACCCTGCAAAACGGTGAACACGGTGTAATTGTTTTTACCGCAAGCGAGGAGTGCGACCACTGCGACAATGGCAAACAGATATGGATATTCAAACTGGGCAAAAATCTGAATCTGCTCAAAATGATTTCCTTATTTGATCTGCACCAGACTGTGGACAATAGTAATCATTATTTTGCTAACAAGCTCCTTAACGTCCCCTATCAGGAAGGACTGCAAGGAGATCAGATATTTATTCCTATCGAAATAATGTTTGGCAAGGAAATCATCATTACCCCCATGCTCACTCTACGCAGCATCGGTTTTCTAAAAGGGCATTGGGGGAAATTTATTGAGAACCGAACACAGAAGCCGAGCGGCACCGAAAATGACGACTTGAGCACAAAGCTCAAGATGCTACCCAAAGAGCTCAATGAAGCGTTCGCCCGGCAAGTCATTTCGTATTGAAAATACATTGCCCGTATCTTTTATGATAAAAACATCAAACCCACATACTTCACGCTAACAGAACATGAAAAAATTAATTTGTCTCACGCTGGTGGCAAACCTTGCGCTTTCAGGTTGCTCTGCCTTCGCCACCAAGACGCAAACTGTCCATGCTTCTTGCTCGGAGCCTGACGCAACACTGCAGGTCAACGGCGGGCAAATTTACACCGGACAGGCACAGATTGAAGCAAGAAGAGACAAGGTATTCTCCTACGCCTGCTTCAAGCCCGGCTATTACCCCGCCCAGAAATCTGTTTCATACTCCATCAGCTCGACGGGAATAGCCGATTTTGTCGGCTCAATGATCTTCCTTATTCCCATCATCGGTATTTTTTCGCCCGGCGCCTGGGATCTCGATGAAAACGAGGTCAGCATCAACATGGTGAAATATTAAGCAACCCGTTATTTAAGTGTTCCCGGTGAGGCAGCACACACCAGACCCGAAATTTTCCGATTGCCCTTGCAACACCTGCCTTCGCTCCCCACGTCCCTCCTTGATTTACTTGAAATGAATAGTTTGCAAGGAGAACAGTGATGAAGAAGAAGTCCTTTCCATTGGCCAATGCCTATGGTCTGCTCGAAACGGGGCCGGTGGTGCTGATCACGACCTCGCACAAAGGCACAGCCAATATCATGACGCAGTCATGGCACACGATGATGGAGTTTGTGCCGCCGCTGGTGGGTTGCGTGATCAGCGGCAACAATCATTCGTTTGCCGCACTCAAGGCCACGCGGGAATGTGTGATCAATATTCCTACGGCTGAATTGGCCAGGCAGGTAGTAATTGCAGGCAACAATTCCGGGCGCAAGGTGGACAAGTTTGCACGCACGGGTTTAACCGCCGCACCGGCCAGCCTGGTGCAGGCGCCGCTGATTGCCGAGTGTTATGCCAATCTTGAGTGCAAGGTGGCGGATACGCGGCTGGTCAATTCCTACAATTTCTTTATCCTCGAAGTGGTCAAGGCGTGGATAGACCCGGCAGTGAAAGACCCGAAAACACTGCATCATCGCGGCAGCGGAAAATTCATGATTGCCGGAGAAACGGTTAAATTGCCATCTCGCATGAAATAGGGTTTCCGGTTCACAATGCTCCGGCTAAACGAATTTACCTCTTGCATGTAGAATGCAAGAACCAGATAAATTTGCTGTGACCATGAGAGCACGATCCAGAGACAATATACGCACCCATCTGCGCACCTACCTTACCGCGGGCTATGCACTGTTCATCGCCTACGTCAGCCTGTCGCCATTCACCGGCTGGCAGGAACAGGGCCTGTATTTTAGCGATGTGCTGACCGCACCGCTGGCCCAGACATTTACCTGGTTTGATTTCACCCTCAATGTCTTTTCATATTTTCCGCTTGGCTTTCTGCTGACATATTTGCTGCGCAATCGCTGGCCTGCGGTTCATTTGCTGCTGCTGACCACGCTGACAGGACTGGCTTTGTCTGTGGCCATGGAATATGCGCAGATGTACCTGCCAAGCAGGGTCAGCTCAAATGCCGATTTGCTCAGCAACAGCATGGGCACCCTTGCCGGCTCTGCCTTTGCACTGACTATCTCCAAATACACCTGGTACGGCCGTATTGCAGTCCTGCATATCAGATGGCTCAAGCAGGGCAGGCTGGTCGATTTTGGGCTGGCGCTGGTGGCGTTGTGGATGTTTGCGCAGACCAATCCTTCGCTGCCTATGCTGGGTAGCGTATTTGTCCGAGAAGTGGCACGTTGGCCGTTCGATATTGTGCCTGCTGCGCCCTTCAACTGGCTGGAATGCGCCGAAGTTGCACTCAATCTGCTGCTGCTCGGAATATTGCTGTCCACCCTGCTGCGTGAACGCCGCCACACGATGAATGGGCTACTGCTGGTGCTGTGCACAGTGACGCTGATCAAATTCATCGCCGCCGCCGTGCTGCTCAAGTCATGGGCATTGCTGTTGTGGCTGAACAGCGAGGCGCTGCTGGGCATCATGGCGGGTCTGCTGCTGCTGGCAGCCGCGCTGCGCCTGTCACGCAACTGGCTGCTGGGGTTTGGCGCGCTGGCCGCCGTTATGTACCTGATGCTGGTGCTGGATCTGCTGCTTGACAGTAAACCCTCTGCCGCCATGCGACTGTACCACTGGCATTACATTCACATGCTCAACTACAACGGATTTTCCCAACTCGTTATTATGCTGTTTCCCATCCTGCTGCTGGGCTATCTATGGCGAACCGGTATCTTGCGAAAGTAGTAAAATAACAGATCAAATCTGTCGCACAATCAAACCCTCTCCAGGAAAGCAAGCCATGAGCTATTTCGCCCATCATGTATTTTTCTGCACCAATCAGCGCGAGGCAGGCGAGATTTGCTGCAATAATTTTGGCGCAAAGAAAATGCGCGACTATGTCAAGGATAAAGTCAAAGCGCTTGGCCTTTCTTCCGATGCAAACCGCATCCGCATCAACTCGGCGGGCTGCATGAATCGATGCGATGAGGGCCCGGTGCTGGTGGTTTACCCGGAGGCGGTCTGGTATACCTATGTGGACGAACATGACCTTGATGAAATTATCGAGGAACATTTAAAACATGGCCGCATCGTCGAGCGCCTGAGAATATGAGTGCCACAATAATGGCACAGCACAAGTTTGCCATCCCGGCCCCGTCGGGCGTGTTGCACGGTGTGGTACACATGCCGCAGGGCGAGCCGCGCGCCATCGCGGTGGTGGCGCACCCGCTGCCTGTCATGGGCGGCACCATGGACAACAAGATCGTCACCACCCTGGTCAAAACCTTTGCCGAGCTGGGCTTTATTGCGGTGCGCTTTAATTTCCGCGGCGTGGGTGAAAGTAGCGGCGTGTATGACGAAGGCAACGGCGAAGTTGAGGACGTGCTGGCGATCGTGCAATACGCGATGCAGGAATTTGGCGCACTGCCGCTGATTCTCTCCGGCTTTTCCTTCGGCGGCTATGTGCAGGCGCGTGCCGCCGAAAAATTGCAGCCGCAGAAATTGGTGCTGGTCGCGCCCGCCGTGGGCCGCTTTGCGATGCCGCATGTGCCGGCTGACACCCTGCTGATACACGGCGAGATGGACGAGGTGGTGGCGCTAAGCGATGTGTTTGCGTGGGCGCGCCAGCAGCATTTTCCGATTGTGGTGGTGCCGGAGGCGACCCATTACTTCCACGGCCATCTGCACCATTTAAAGGCGATTGTGAGCCAGCACTTCATTGGGCATCCCTTATGATTATATTCACCACCAGTTTTTGTCGGGTGCGCCGTGCGCACCGTGGTGCGTATGACGCACCCTACATCACGGTTATTCGCGCATGAACACAGTCGTCGAAGTACGCAAGCTGCACAAATCCTACGCCGGCCAGCGCGTGGTGGACGACATCAGCCTGAGCATCAAACGCGGCGAGTGCTACGGCCTGCTTGGACCCAACGGCGCGGGCAAGACCACCACCCTGCGCCTGCTGCTGGGGCTGACGGCACCCGATGGCGGCACGGTGAAATTGCTCGGCCATGCCGTGCCCGCCCATGCGCGCGAGGCACGCCTGAAGCTCGGTGTGGTGCCGCAAATCGACAACCTCGATCCCGATTTTACCGTGGCGGAAAACCTGCTGGTATATGGCCGCTATTTCGGCATGAGCGATGCCGAAATCAATGCGCGCATTCCCATGCTGCTGGAATTTTCCAACCTCACCGCCAAGCGCGATGCAATGGTGCCCACCCTCTCCGGCGGCATGAAGCGCCGGCTGAGCCTGGCGCGCGCACTGGTGAATGATCCCGATATTATTTTCCTCGATGAGCCCACCACCGGCCTCGACCCGCAGGCGCGCCACCTGATCTGGCAGCGCCTGCGCGAGCTCACCTCGCAGGGCAAAACGCTGCTGCTGACCACGCATTTCATGGAAGAAGCCGAGCGCCTGTGCCACCGCCTCGCCATCCTCGACCATGGCCGCATGATTGCCGAAGACACGCCGCACGAGCTGATCAAGCACAATATTGAACCGCAGGTGGTGGAGGTGTTCGGCGACCAGGTCGCGCAGTGGGCACAGGCTCATGCGGCGCAATTTGCGCAGCGCTTTGAGGTCAGCGGCGAAACGGCGTTCTGCTATGTCAGCGATGCGCAGCCGCTGGTCGCGCACTTGCAGGCGCATGCCGAGCTGCGCTATCTGCACCGCCCGGCCAATCTGGAAGATGTGTTTATCAAGCTCACCGGCCGCGAAATGAGAGATTAAGATGAACACAAATAATCCATTAGGCTTGTCATTCCCGCGCAGGCCGGAATCCAGTTGCTTGCACAAAAGCACGCGAAGCGGGACAGAACTAGGGCATTGTCCGCTTCGCATGCTGTTTTTATTGCTGGATTCCCGCCTGCGCGGGAATGACGCGATTTTAATCTAATGGGCGATTTGGAATGAACCTGATCTTCCGTCTGCTCTATGTGTATGTGTACGCCCTGTTTCGCGAGCGGCTTTCCATTGCCGACTCGAAGAGCCGCTTGCCGATGATGGTGCTTCCCAATGATCTGGACATCATTCTGCATATGAACAACGGCCGTTACCTGACGATCTGCGACCTCAACCGCGTGGACCTGTTTATCCGCAGCGGCCTGCTGAAAACCATGCGCAGGCGCAAGTGGTTTCCGGTGATTGCCGAGCACACCATGAGCTATAAAAAGTCGCTGCACTTATTCGAACGCTACACCGCCGAGCTTGAACTCACGCACTGGGACGACAAATTTTTTTACATGACACACACCTTCAGAAATGCCGAAAGAATAGTGGCCAGCGGTACCTCGAAGGGCGCGATACGCTCGCGCACGGAAGTGATCAAACCCGAGGCGGTCCTGGCCGCGCTGGCAATGGATAATATAAAATGAAATTAAATACTTATAATTTTCCGCGCTTCAGCATGCGTTTTCTGCCGATCTGGCGCCGCCATCTGCTGGTGTGGTGGAAGGTGGCGATCCCCTCCATTCTTGGCCATCTTGCCGACCCGCTGATCTATATGCTGGGGCTGGGATACGGCCTGGGCACACTGATACCGGAGATGGGCGGCACCTCGTATTTGCTGTTCCTGGCTGCCGGCACCCTGTGCTACAGCACGATGAACAGCGCCACTTTCGAAGCCCTGTATTCCGGCTTTTCGCGCATGCACCACCAGCGCACCTGGGACGCCATCCTCAACACGCCGATCACGTTGGACGACATCGTGCTGTCCGAAATATTGTGGGCGGCCACCAAGAGCCTGATGTCGGGTGTCGCGGTACTGCTGGTGATCTGGATCATGGGCATGTCGCACCACTGGCTGTCGCTGTGGACCATCCCGCTGGCGCTGCTGATCGGGCTGTGCTTTGCCGCCGTGGGCCTGATCATGACCGCCCTTGCGCCCAGCTACGATTTTTTCATGTACTACTTCACGCTGGTGATCACGCCGATGATGATGCTGAGCGGGGTATTCTTCCCGGTCGAGCAATTGCCGCCTGCGTTGCAAAATGTCTCGGCGCTGCTGCCCCTCACCCATGCAATCGACCTGGCCAGACCGCTGCTCAACGGCATCGCTCCGGGCAACATCGCGCAGCATCTTGCGGTGATACTTGCCTACACGCTGGCGGGATTCTATTTGTCACTCATCCTGTTCCGCCGCCGTCTGTCGAAATAGCTCACCTCCTGCACCCCGCTTCTACGCAAGGAGTAGGGGTTTTCATGTGATTCAACATATAATTGGCCGCGCCGTCAATCAAAGAGAAAATCATCATGCTGTGGATTAAAGCGTTTCATATCATTTTTGTCGCCAGCTGGTTCGCCGGGCTGTTTTATCTGCCGCGCATCTTCGTCAATCTGGCGATGGCCACCGAAAAGGCCGAACTGGACAGATTATTGCTGATGGCGCACAAGCTTTACCGCTTTGTGACACCCATCGCCTATCTGTCATTGGGGCTGGGCATCTGGCTGTGGCTGGGCTACGGCTTTGCGGGAATGTGGCTGAACATTAAGCTGGCCCTGATCGTGGTGCTGATCGCCTATCATCATTATTGCGGACACCTGCTCTGCGAATTCAAACGGGGGCGCAATACACACAGCCATGTGTGGTATCGCTGGTTCAATGAAATCCCGGTACTGCTGCTCACCGCAGTGGTCATCTTAGTAACAGTAAAACCCGGATCCTAGATTCGGCAGTTGACCGCTCCCTTAGGCCCACATAATAATGACCACTAAAAAAATAATTTATTATCCATGCTCAGCGATTCGCGGAGTCGCTACGAGCTGTATTGCACGCCCCTCACAGCGTATGGCTGAGTTGCTCCGCCTCGCAATGGAATAGCCATTCCTCGTTGTCGCGCCTTGCCATACACTGCGATGAACGTACACTACAACTCGTCCAACTACCGAATCTAGGATTATGAGCGAACAATTTTTTGCCCCCTGCCCGCGCGGCCTCGAAAAACCCCTGAGCGATGAACTCAAAGCGCTCGGCGCCGATGGCATTCACGCCACCGATGGCGGCGTGCATTTCAGCGGCCCCGGCTCGCTGAGCTATCGCGTCAACCTGCACAGCCGCACCGCCAGCCGCGTGCTGTGGCGCGTGGCCAAGGCGCGTTACACAACTGAGCAAGATATATACGACACCGTGCATGCCTTGCCGTGGAAAGACTGGTTTGATGAGTCGCGCACTATCCGTGTGAACATGGCGGCGATCAAGTGCCCGCTGCGCAGCCTGGATTTTGCCACGCTTAAAATCAAGGACGCGATCTGCGACAAGTTCCGCGAAATCACCGGCGAACGCCCCAGCGTCAACACCCATGCACCCGATATCCGCATCCATGCTTTTCTGGATGAGCTGCAGATGAGCCTGTATGTCGACACCTCGGGCGATGCGCTGTTCAAGCGCGGCGTGCGCCAGTACACCAACATCGCGCCGCTGCGCGAAAATCTGGCCGCCGGCATCCTCATGCTGAGCGGCTGGCAGCCCGGCACACCCTTGCTGGACCCGATGTGCGGCAGCGGCACCTTTCTGATCGAGGCGGCGCAGATGTCGCTGAACATTGCGCCCGGCATCGGCCGCCATTTTGCGTTTGAAAAACTGCACACCTTCAATGAGGAAAAATGGCAGGCCATGCGCGCCGAGGCGATCGCCGCGCAGAAGCCGGTGACCGCCCTGCCTATCCACGGCAGCGATCTGTATGGCGATGAACTGAAGGCCGCGCGCCTCAATCTGGAAAATGCCGGGCTGCTGGAAGCAGTGTCCCTGAAACAGGCGAATGTGCTGGAAGTAAGTGCACCGGCCGACCACGGCGTGCTGGTGGCCAACCTGCCCTACGGCGAACGCATGGGCGAGCTGGATGAAATGCGCGTGCTATACCCGCAACTGGGCGATGTGCTGAAGCAGAGATTCAAGGGCTGGAATGCCTATCTGCTCACCGCCGATCTGGCGATGCCAAAATCCATCCGCCTTTCGGTATCGCGCCGCATTCCGCTGTTTAACGGGGCGCTGGAATGCCGCTTGTTCGAATATAAAATAGTGGCAGGCAGCAATCGCAAATAATCTGCTTCGATATTTCAATAATAAAAAACTTCATGATTTAATTTTCAGTCGCATTTTTTTAGTTGGAACAGTCAATGAATGCAAAATCGAAACTCGGCCAGTATCGCCCCCTGGCGCTCACGGCGCTGCTGCTTGTATTTTGGAATAGCTCAGTCTGGCTGGTTTCTGACAATTTTTATTTTACCAACGCCCAAATCCTGATCGAGCAGGAAACCCAGCAGGCACAAGCGCGGGCTGACGACCTGGGCGACAGCATAAAAAGAAACCTGAATTATCTGCACGGCGTTCCCGATCTGTTTTCCGAGCTGCTGCGGGTCAAATGGGCCCTCGCAAAGTTTGGCCCGAACACTGGCCCCTCCCCGCTGCCAACAGAAGCGCGCATCAGGCAATGGTCAAATGACAAGGCATTGAAGAATCTGAATGACTACCTTGATTTTTCGGCCAGAAGCCTGAATATCGATTTGATTTATGTGGTCAATGCGGCGGGCGACGCGATTGCGGCCAGCAATTCAAACACAGCGGGTTCCAGCCTTGGTGTCAACGTGTCCGAACGCGCTCTATTCAGGCAGAACAAAAATGGCCTGCGTGGCATGCAATATGCGGTAGGCAAAACCACTAAAATTCCGGGCCTGTTTTTTGCCACCCCCGTATTCATCGAGAGCCAATTTCACGGTGCGGTGGTGGCCAAGGCCGATGTACAAAATCTCTCGTTCTTAATCAACCAGATAGATGCATTTGTTTGCGACGACAATGGAGTTGTTATTCTTGCGCGCAACAAATTGCTGGAGATGCACGCGCTTCGGGATAGCCCGGTTTCCACACTCTCCAGGCAGGAAAAATTTGACCTTTACCGGAAGTACAGCTTTCCCGAGCTGCAAATCGAACCATGGCCCGATACCAGGCTGGCTTCACTGGTTCGAATCCATAACGGAAATATTCCACACCTGCTGGTTTCAAAAAAATTGCCGGAATTCAACCTGAGCGTTTATGTGGACAGCGAAATTGGCGCAATTCTCGCGCTAAGACGTGACTATCTCTGGTTTGCGCTGCTGGTCGGCGCCCTCGGCAGCGTGCTGATTTTGATTGCCAGCAGCTCTATCCATTATTTCCAGGCGAGCAGGCGGTCAAAGGACCTGCTGTGGAAGCAGGCAAACTTTGACACGCTCACCGCATTGCCCAATCGCGACATGTTGCGCGATCGCCTGATACAGGAAATAAAGAAATCGGATCGCTCCGGTCTGCCGCTGGCCGTGATGCTGATCGACCTCGACCAATTCAAGGAAATCAATGACACACTTGGCCACGATATGGGCGACATACTGCTGAGCGAGGCTGCACGCCGCATCGCAAGCTGCGTGCGCGACTCGGATACGGTCGCCCGCCTGGGCGGCGATGAGTTCATCGTGGTGCTGCCCGAGCTTGCCGGGGTCAATCACATCGGCGACATCGCGCACAAGATTATCACCAGGCTTGCAGAGCCCTTCCACCTGCGCAATGAAGTCTCGCATATCTCAGCCAGCCTGGGCATTACCCTGTACCCCAATGATGCTGCCAATATCGACGACCTGATGAAAAATGCCGATCAGGCCATGTATGTGGCGAAAAAAAATGGCCGTAACCGCTTCAGCTATTTCACGATCACCTTGCAGGAAGATGCGCAAAAGCGACTGCACCTGATCAAGGATTTGCGCGGCGCCCTGGCCAACAAGCAATTGAAGGTCTACTATCAGCCCATCGTTGAACTGGGGACAGGCGAGGTGCACAAGGCTGAAGCATTGCTGCGCTGGATACACCCCGAGCACGGCATGATCAGCCCGGCAGAGTTTATCCCGCTGGCCGAGGAGACCAGGCTCATACTTGAGATTGGCGCCTGGGTCAGGATGGAATCGGCGGTCTGGTGCAAGCGCTGGAATGAAATTTGCCCCCAGGAATTCCAGATCAGCGTGAACAGGTCACCCGTCGAGTTTATGGATGACAGCGGAATCGCCAGCATCTCCACCTTTATCGACTACCTGCACGAGCAGAATTTGAGCGGCAAAAGCTTCGTCTTCGAGATTACAGAAGGGATGCTGCTCAATCTGTCCGACAGCGTCAGCAACGAATTGATCGCCCTGCGTGATGCCGGCATTCAGGTTTCCCTCGATGACTTCGGCACAGGATATTCATCGCTGTCCTACCTCAAGAAACTGGACATCGACTATCTCAAGATCGACCGCTCTTTCGTGTGCAATCTTGAACCTGATTCAGACGATCTGGTGCTGTGTGAAGCGATCATCAGCATGGCGCACAAGCTTGGCTTGAAGGTCATCGCGGAAGGTGTCGAAACCGAACAGCAGCGCGATTTGCTGATGGATGCCAACTGCGACTATGCGCAGGGTTACCTGTATTCCAGGCCCGTGCCACCGGAAGAGCTTGAAGCATGGATGTCGGAGAGGATCAGAAATAATTTAATGTGTGGCCAGTCAAATCTCCTTAAACAACTTCTAAAATAAAAAAACCGCACGAGTGTGCGGTTTTTTAATGCAGCGTTGTTGCGGCATCGCCGTCAGTTCAGCTTCAATTCTCCCACGCCGGACATCAGATCCGTATCCTTGGAATGCTTGCTGTTCAGTTTAATGTTCAGGCGCAGGTCATTCAGCGAGTCCGCATTCTTCAAGGCCTCCTCGTAGCTGATTTTGTCTGCCTCATACAGGTCGAATAAAGCCTGGTCAAAAGTCTGCATCCCCAGCTCGCGCGACTTGCTCATGATGCCTTTAATCATGTTTACTTCACCCTTGAAGATCAGATCGGCGATCAACGGTGAGTTCAGCAGTATTTCAATGGCCGCTGCCCGTCCCTTGCCGTCCTTGGTGGGGATCAGCCGCTGCGAAACAATGCCTTTGACGTTCAGGGAAAGATCCATCAGCAACTGGGCACGGCGCTCTTCCGGGAAGAAGTTGATGATGCGGTCCAGTGCCTGGTTGGCACTGTTGGCGTGCAACGTGCCGAGGCACAGGTGGCCGGTTTCGGCAAAGGCTACGGCATGCTCCATCGTGTGGTGGTCGCGTATCTCGCCGATCAGAATCACGTCGGGTGCCTGACGCAGCGTGTTCTTCAGCGCCGCTTCCCAATTGTCGGTATCCACGCCGACCTCGCGGTGGGTGATGATGCAGTTGATATGGTCATGCACGTATTCCACCGGGTCTTCAATGGTGATGATGTGACCATAGGAATTTTTATTGCGATGGCCCAGCATGGCCGCCAGGGTAGTGGATTTACCGGAACCGGTGCCGCCTACCAGCAACACCAGGCCGCGCTTGGTCATCACCACATCTTTCAGTATCGGTGGCAGCCCCATCTCGTCCAGATCGGGGATCTTGGTGGTGATCGTACGCAGCACCATACCGACGCGCTGCTGCTGCTGGAATACGTTGACGCGAAAACGACCGATCCCGGGCGGGCTGATCGCAAAATTGCACTCATGCGTGGATTCAAACTCTGCCGCCTGCCTGTCGTTCATGATGCTGCGCGCCAGCTCCTGCGTATGCTGCGCACTCAGCACCTGGTTGGAAACGGGAATCATCTTGCCATCCAGCTTGAAAGCGGGCGGGAAACCCGTGGTGATAAACAAGTCTGAAGCCTTCTTGGATATCATCCCGCGCAGTAAATTGTGCACCAGTTCGGTGGCCTGATCTCTTTCCATTACATACTCTCCTAATTACCCGGGAACAGATCTTTGTTCATCGCCTTGCTGCGCGCTTCGGTGGCAGACACGGTGCCGGCTTTGACCAGATTCAGCAGACACTGGTCGAGCGTCTGCATGCCTATTGTCGCACCGGTCTGGATGGCGGAATACATCTGCGGCACTTTTGCTTCACGGATCAGGTTGCGGATCGCCGGGGTGCAGATCATGATCTCATGGGCGGCGGCCCGACCGCTGCCGTCCTTGGTTTTAAGCAGGGTCTGCGAGATGACGGCGCGCAGCGATTCTGACAGCATCGCACGCACCATCTCCTTTTCATCCGCCGGGAACACGTCGATGATACGGTCGATGGTCTTGGCGGCCGAGCTGGTATGCAGCGTGCCGAACACCAGGTGACCGGTTTCTGCGGCCGACATCGCCAGGCGTATGGTTTCCAGGTCGCGCATCTCGCCCACCAGAATAACGTCCGGGTCTTCACGCAGCGCGCTGCGCAAGGCATTCTGGAACGACAGCGTGTGCGGTCCGACTTCGCGCTGGTTAACCAGGCTCTTTTTGCTTTCGTGCACGAATTCGATCGGGTCTTCCACCGTCAGAATATGACCCATTTCGGTTTCATTGCGGTGGTTAACCATCGCCGCCAGGGTGGTGGATTTGCCGGAGCCGGTAGGCCCTGTCACCAGCACCATGCCGCGCGGGAAATCGGCGATCGACTCAAAAATCTTCGGCGCCTTGAGGTCTTCCAGCGATAATATTTTGGAGGGAATGGTGCGCATTACCGCGCCGGCACCGCGGTTGTGCACAAAGGCGTTGACACGGAAACGCGCCAGCCCGGGCACCTCGAAGGAGAAGTCGATCTCCTTGTTCTCTTCGTACAGCTTGCGCTGCTGGTCATTCATAATGTCATACACGAGTGCATGCACTTCCTTGTGCTCCATCGGCGGCAGGTTGATTCTGCGTATATCGCCATGCACGCGTATCATCGGTGGCAAGCCTGCAGAAAGATGCAAGTCTGAAGCCTTGTTTTTAACGCTAAAAGCGAGCAGTTCGGTAATATCCATTATAATTTCCCATTTGTTTGGCAGCTCGCGTTGCAGCGGTTGCCATGCTTTTTTTGTATAACGCAGGTGATTATGACCGCAATCCTTTCAAACTTGCAAGCTGTGCACGTTGCCATGGATCGTGCAGCCCTGATGGCACGGCGCGACGCTGCGCAAATCAGCCTTCTCGCGGTCAGCAAGACTGTGCCTGCAAGGGTGATACGCGAGGCTTACGGCGCCGGCCAGACCGCATTTGGCGAGAACTATGTGCAGGAAGCGCTGGATAAAATGCACGAATTGCGCGACTTGCCGCTGCAGTGGCATTTTATCGGCCCGATACAAAGCAACAAGACCCGCAGCATCGCCGAAAACTTCAGCTGGGTGCACAGCGTGGACCGCCTTAAAATTGCCGAGCGTCTTGCAGAACAACGCCCCGCCAATTTGCCGCCGCTGAATATATGCCTGCAGATCAATGTGAGCGGCGAGGCCAGCAAGGGCGGTGTTGCAGCGGATGAAGCAGAAGCGCTCGCACGCGCCATCGCCGTTTTACCCGGCCTCAAACTGCGTGGTTTAATGGCGATCCCGGCGCCTGCTGAAGAATTATCGTCCCAGCGCGCGCCCTTTGCTAAAATGCGCGAACTATTAAATCACTTGAACACAGCGGGCTTGCACCTCGACACTTTATCGATGGGCATGTCGCATGATATGACTGCTGCCATCCTGGAAGGCTCGACCATCGTGCGGGTGGGCACGGCAATTTTTGGCAGAAGAGATTAAGTAACCCGCCGCTTCATGATTACACGATGCAGGGTGCGTCATACGCACCCTGCTAATCTTGATTTGAGCAAATTTTCGAACGGAGAAAATAATGAATATTTGTTTCATAGGCGGCGGCAACATGGCCAGCGCGCTGATAGGCGGCCTGCTCAAGCGCGGCTTTGCAGCCGCGCACATACGCGTGGTGGAAATCAATGCGGAGAGCTGCACGCGCCTGCACAACGAATACGGCGTGATGGCCTCGGCAGATCTAACCGCAGGCGTGGCCAATTGCGAGCTGATCGTGCTGGCGGTCAAGCCGCAGCAACTGCATGAGCTTGCCTTGCAGCTGGCACCCATGCTGTCGGGACAGCTGCTTATTTCCATCGCGGCCGGCATACGTGTTCACGACCTGGCGCGCTGGCTGGGAACGGAAAACATCGTGCGCGCCATGCCCAACACCCCCGCACTCATACGCAGCGGCATTACCGGCCTCTATCCGATGCCGGCCGTGAGCGCTGCGCATCGCCACGACGCGCAAGCCATCATGGCGGCAGTGGGCAGCACGCTGTGGCTGGAAAGCGAAACGATGATGGATGCAGTCACCGCCGTATCCGGCAGCGGACCTGCGTATGTGTTTTATTTTATCGAGGCGATGCAACAGGCTGCGGTCGAGCTGGGCTTTAATCAGCAGGATGCGCGCCGCCTGGTGCTGGATACTTTTATGGGAGCGACCAAATTGGCCGAGGAGAGCAGCGAAGACGCAGGCGTGTTGCGCGCACGGGTAACCTCAAAAAATGGCACCACTGAACGCGCCATACTCAGCATGGAAGGCGACCATGTGCAGCAGCACATCATCGGCGCGGTCCATGCCGCCGCGCGCCGCTCCGAAGAAATGGGCGCAGAGCTGGGCGCACTCAAAGGAGCAAAATCATGATACAGCAGGTCGCCCTGTTCCTCCTCGATATGCTGGTGCAGCCCTTTATCGTCATCCTGCTGCTGCGCTTCCACCTGCAGTGGCTGCGCGCACCCATGCGCAATCCGGTGGGCGAATTCATCATGGCGATAACCAATTTCATCGTGTTGCGCACACGCCGCTATGTGCCCTCATTCAGGGGCTACGACAGCGCCACCCTGCTGCTGGCCTATGTGCTGGAAACGCTGTACGTGTATCTGTCCGAATTCATCTGGATTTATACCCCGCCCGATGGCAACTACCTGATACTCGGCCTGCTCATCATGGGCGTGGTCAAACTCATCGGCATGAGCATTACCATCCTGATGGTGGCGGTCATTATCCAGGCCGTGCTGTCCTGGTTTAATCCGCATACTCCGCTTGCCCCTGTGCTGAGCGCCATCACCCTGCCGTTTATCCGCCCCCTGCAGCGCCGCATTCCGCCCGTCGGCAACGTGGATCTGTCTGCACTGGTGCTGATCATCATCTGTCAGCTGCTGACCATGGTGCCTGTCGCCCTGCTCGACAGACTCGCGCGCAGCCTGCTCTGAGATGCTCATATTCTGAAATTACAGGATTCTGAAATGCCGGAGTGGTATCGTACTAGCGGCGATTGCATCACGCTGACCCTGCACGTGCAGCCCGGCGCAAAGCAAACCACGGTTGCCGGCTTGCATGGCGATGCGCTGAAAATCCGCCTCGCCGCCCCGCCCGTCGAAGGGCGCGCCAATGAAGCCCTGCTGCGCTTTATCGCCGATCTTTTCAAGGTGCCGCTGCGCAATGTGGAACTCAAGCAGGGCGGGCAATCTCGGCATAAGCGGGTGGAGGTGCGCGGCAGCGCGATTAATCCGGACAGCCTTTTGTCCTAGAAAACATCTGCATAAAATCCGGTAATCGCGCCACTCCCACCTCTGATATTAGGATGGACGCACTATAACAATTCAGGTCATTTCCACTTCGTGCAAAGCTCCGGCAAATTCATGCCACATGACCGTTTACACAATATTTCTTGCAGCCTCTGCTTAACCGCACCCAACGGCTGCATGTCCATGACTTTGTCCGTGCACCATGCCTGGTGTCAGCCCTCTGCAACATCCAATCAAGCACATAGATTGGCTAAAGGTGTTTATCTCGGTTAACAATCATGGCGTATTTCACTTCGACTCCTTGGCGAAGAACACCATTTCTTATTTCAAGATTCCTGCTCCAACCGTAATTTTTATACTACTTTTTACGAGATTTTTATAGTCCTAACATACTAGTAAAAAAGTATGTTCCGCTCATGCCAAAAGCCTTGTTCGGCCACAGATTATTTGCGTGAGGAATCCGCTAAAAGAACAGAATATCTTCATTTTTCTGTAATGGTTCGCCGAGCACTGCCTTAAATAGTCAGCGAGAAACGCAAAGAAATACTGTGAGACAGAACACTCACTTGTTATAAATAATCGGGGCAACGCCGCGCCGTTGTATGAATAGAATCCTCTTCAACAAACATGGATTCTGTAAATTTAAGGGAGTGAATGTAATGAAAACACCAAAATACTTGTTAATCCTGCCATTGGCAGTAATCGGAGCGCTTTACGGCGCCTCTCCGGCATTTGCGGCCATACTGGGTTCGGCGCAAAGTTTCGCGGTACTGGGTGCATCGACGGCGACCAATACCGGCCCGACCACCATCAACGGAGATCTGGGTGTCTCCCCGGGTACTTCGATCACTGGCCTGGCGGATATTTCCCTCACAGGAACGGTACACCAAACTGATGCTGTCGCGCTTCAAGCTCAGACGGATGCCCGCACTGCATACAATTTTCTCGCAGGTCGTACGCCCACTTTCGACCTCACTGGCCAGGATCTGGGAGGGCTCACGCTCACGCCGGGCGTCTACTCCTTTTCATCATCTGCTCAATTGACAGGAGCGCTCACGCTCAACGCCCTAAATGATGCCAATGCGCTCTTCGTGTTCCAGATAGGGAGCACGCTCACCACCGCAAGTGCTTCGTCTGTCAACGTGATCAATGGCGGTGCAAATAATGGCTTGTTCTGGCAGGTCGGCAGCTCCGCGACACTGGGAACCAACACCACATTTGCAGGAAATATTCTCGCTGACCAGAGCGTCACCATGAATACCAGCGCAAAGATTCTGTGCGGCAGGGCCATTGCGCTAGTTGGTGCGGTAACTATGGATACCAACACCATCTCCAACGGCTCCAACGGTTGCAACACTTTCAATGGCGGCAGCACCGATTACGGGAGTGGCGGCTATAGCGGTGATCAGCAATATACTGTTCCCGTTGCTGCCATTCCCGAACCAGAAACCTACGCCATGTTACTGGCCGGGCTCGGACTGATTGGGTTTACGGCTCGCCGCAGGAAGCAGAACACTGCAGAGTAGCACTTTTATTCAGGGTTTGTGTTTGGTTGATTGAGTTGCTGTGCCGCATCTCCGACAACCCTGTCCTGGTGACGGGGTTTGACTATTTAAGCGCCTCCGCCATATCGTGAAATCAGGGTGAACCGAAAGGGATAAGTGTGTAGCAGACTCGAAATTCCTCGACACTCACACGTGCCGTTTCTGCTTTACAGCATCACCCTGCTGCGAAAGCGGCTTGCCGCTACAGCAAATCGACAGGTTCAGGCCCCTTGTCGCACAATCAAAATCAAACCTGATGCCAGCGGCATTATTTTTTAATGAGCAGGTATGCGCCAACAACAAAACTGGCGGCAGCACCAATATAGTAAGTCAAGACCCTGTCTGTCACTGAACCTGTCACAGCCTGAGCTATTTGCGAGCCGACAGTACCGGACAATTGATGCCCCCAGTAGGCCAGGCCAAGGCCGGTTACTACCAGCACGAAACCAATCATTTTCGTTGCAGACGCTGCGCGCTTTGCCATGTTGAACCCCTGTAGTTGGTTAAGATGAAATAATGATTAGCAATACCGCTAATGGACTGCGCGCTTCCGCCTGAGCGCAGTGCCAGGAGGGTGCCTGGTGCAGCGCTCAAAACACATCGCGTTAAAATACAAAATATTTATTATAATCAATAAGTTATACAGAAACCCCGTTGCGCCGGACAACTGCATGTCCGGCCTGCAGCGCGCCTCACGCTTGCACGCAGATGCGGGTAATTACTCTGTTGCGGTCTCGGCCTCAGTCTCGTCACCCGTGGCGAACGACGCAGCGCTCAGGTGCTCCATGTGGTTATATTCGTCAGAGGATTCATCGCCGGCCTCTACGAGCTCAAAATTGACGGTGCTATTGCCATTGTTAAAAATATCCTGCAAAACACTGGTAAGCGTTTCTTCGACGCTGCTGTCCTCTTCTTTCGTTGAGGCAATGGTGACGCAATGAATAGAGGTTTTATCGTCATAATGGACGCTGACAACACGCGCCTTATCGGACGCATTGTTATCCAGCACGTTGGCCGCAACATCGGCTATAAAGCGCTCTTCTGCTGCGGGGAAACTATTGCTGCATTCCAGCAGAATACGGTTATCGCCAACGGTGATCCATTCTTGGTAAAAGCCGGTGTTAGACATTTTTTCTCCTAAGCAAAGTTTAAATTAATCAAGGGTTAGCGTTGCACCCTGCGTAACATCAAGGGCGCGCTTCAAAAAAGCGGTGTTTCCATGCATCTGCCTATGCATTTTTTGGAGACACCCACATTGTAATCACAGCGCGCCTAACCGTGTTGTCGTGTTTAATAGGGCGAACCATCTTTGTGGCTAAATTTCCATTTTCCATCCACCTGAGCCGCCTGTATGTCATCGTCGGGATACACGACGGAATCACCAGCACTGCGGTCGCCCAGCTCAAGGTAAATGACATCTTCATTCGATCTGTTGAGTAACTGGTGCGCGTTGCCCGTGCCGGCCCTGAAGCCCGCGCACATACCGGGAGAAAGCTGCGTCTCCCCTGCATTGGTTACAAGGACAGGATGGCCCTGCAATATATAGATGAACTCATCCTGCTTCGCATGCGCATGACGCAAAGCTGAACCAGCACCGGGCAACAGCTGCGTCAGGTTCACACCAAAGTTTGAAAGGCCAAACAAATCACCCAGCGGGCGTTTGACTCGCCCTTGCATACGCGAAGCGAAAGGTTCGGGATAAACAGAGGGTTGTGCGCGGGGCGCAACTTGCGCAGCTACAACAGCTATTGGAATTTCTTTATCGCTCATAGTGAAACCGGGGTTGAGTAATAACGGCTGGTTAAAAGGCGCGCCGCTTAGGCGGAGGTGTCAACTAATTTGGGGGAAGTTACAGTTCCTCTCGAATGATGGGTTGGGCTGCTCAAGTTCTAAGCTGAAGAAAAAAAACCACCTCATCATCTTTCTACCCTGCCCTGTGAAAGTCCAGCGACGGCAACAGTGATTGTTCAAGTTCGAGCATTGTTTTTTCAACTTGAATCGGATCAACTTTCGGGTTGCTCAGTAGGTTCTTCACCTCAGTCAGTTTTTCGTACACGGTCGATGTGGTGCCAAACAAAAAGACTGATTCTCTATAAGCGACCACAAATTCAGACTCGCACTCCCTAAAGGCTTCATCAGTGGAGTTTCTGGGCTTCATGCAAGCTAAATAGTAGCTTACGGTCTTGTGATATATGGCAAAGCGGCGATTGTACAAATCAAGCCTAAGTTTAGATTTGTTTGTTACATATTGCGCCAACGCGATGCAGCCGACCGCCCCAGAAATTAATATCGGAGCAATGGCAATCAAATAATCCAAGGCATCTTTTGACTCAACAGGACACGTCATGCACATTCTCCGTAACTGGTTGTGTTGTTATGCCCAACGTAAAAGTAAGGGGCTGCACGCTTTTGCGCAGTCCCGCTTGACTGCCGGGTTGGGCCTAGAGTTCAGCAATAGCTGTGGCCGGATTGATATTTTTGCCACTAGCGTCCGCAAGTGCGAAGACCTTCTTGCATGGTTTGCAATAGTAGCCCCTGCCACCCAACTGATAATCGCCATATGCAGCAACAGGGATTTTACAAGATGGGCAATGTGGATTTTTATCTTTATCCCAGTAGATGCCGTACTTGAGACGGAATGGTTCCTTCTTTGAAGTGAGCCAAACCACTATAAGGAAAATGAAGTTGAGAACAAGTGAGGTGACAAGGAGAGCGAGTAGCACTTGCTTTGAAACAGCCGCCTCAATTGCGGGTAGCGCAACAGGGGCAACTTGATATGCAGCCCACACCAACAGAACCGTCAAGGAAGCGGCGATACCCTCAGCAGCCCGAGTAGCTATTGAATCTTTTACATGGTCGAAGAATGTCATATGTAAGCCCAACGTGAAGCTAAGGGGCTGCGCGCTTTTGCGCAATCCCGCTTGAGCGTAAGGTTATGCGTCATAGCGTGGGATAGACAATCTTTTCATTTGATTGACTGAAATCGTCAGCCCAAAGTAATTTGATCGCGTGTTTTCTTTTTGTTCCCATATGAACGGCGGCAATAAGCTCAACAGACTGATGCGTATCTAAAACCTCAAGAGGGAATTTTTCATCAACTTCAGATTCGATGATGCAGTCATTCCCCTCTGGAAATTCAACTGAAACATTTTGAGCTGAAACTTTGCCTTTGTTCCATATCTTCAGACGATAATTGCTGCTGCCAAGTTTTATAAATGTTGCGCCAAGGTCAGCTTTCTTGTCTGAAATTGATTCAGCATCTTCCTTTTCAAGCAGGCGTTGGTTTAGCTTTTCTTGGCTTTCAAGAAGAGATTTCTGCCGGTCATTGAACTGGACAGTTTTCCATGTGGCATACGCTGAAAGTAAGAAAGCTAAACCAGCAACAATATCGCTTGGGGTAAGGGGGGTAGCCATTATTTGATCTTAATGAATTTGCTTCCCTTGAAAGCAGAAGCAAGTTGATTCTTAAGCTCAAGAGCTAGGTCTTTTGTAGCCTCTTCCCCAATTTCTTTTAAGTGTTCGTTAACATTCTCACTGTTTTCGCGGACTAGATCATCACGAGTAATTTCTCGACTACATGACGCGCACGTGAGCAACTCGGACTCTCTGTCGTCTGGCTTCGAGGAGGAAAACTGTGTGCCGCCGCACGTTGGGCATAAGAGAGAAATAGAGCGATTGTATTTTTCAGAATCCACAGTAAACCTCCGACGATTGATATGACGCATAACGTTTGAATTGAGCGGCCTGCGCGGCTTTTCGCGCAGATCCGCTCGAATGATGGGTTGGGGATCGGTGCGGAAAATATTGGGGCATCCTTTTAAACTACCCATCAAGGCCCGGAATAATTGATTTGGCTATACAGGTGCAACCAATGGCAACTCCTGGGAGCAGATAGCCTTCTTCTGTGAGAATTCCCAGATCAGCATCAAATTGCTGACCGGATAGAAGGGCGTGTGATGCATTGGGGTCACCCTTTCTTAACCCACAAGTGGTTGCCACCCAAATACTTTTTGCGATACCAAGGTCTCGCTTCCGGGCTTGCTCTTTCCGCGTGGTGGCAACGTTGGCGAAGAAATGGGAAACCGCTGCTGCCTGCTTCTTTTCTAGCTTGTAGCGTGCCGTAACTGCCTGCGCTAGCGAATGCAGGTCTCGACCAGCACTAAGCACCAATCTACCGAATTCATTTGTTTCGTCAAATTGCACCAGAGACAGGTAATCCTTCGCCATCTGCAAGGATTGCTCCGGCAAGACCTTCAGCCTCTCTTCAAAGTCTTTTGCAGTGTATGAAGGGTACCCACTTGGTGCTACCACTGCTTTCTCTTTGCGGAAGATTTTCGAAAACACGCTGACTCCAAATTTTATAGTTGACCAACGGAGTATTGCGACCCCCAACGTGAAGCTAAGGGGCGCCGCGCTTTTGCGGCGTCCCGCTTAAGCGCAAGGTTAGGTGTTTTTTGACTGCTAACCAACAATTCACCTCTAACTATTTTATTAACTTCCAGAATAAACATAACAGCTAGAGGCGCGAATGCACCCAAAAACAACAGTATAAATACCACTGCCATTATCCAGTTATTACCGAATAAATTTGTTGCGAAAAATATTGGCGCTAGTGCAAAAGATGCGAATATAAAATAGCCAATGCCATTTAATATCTTGGCTCTTTTCCTTTTCTTTTCGTCTGAGTAATTGACTTTGAATTCTATACATTGTGCAATTTCATTGAACTCTACGTAACTCTGACGAGATGATGAGTACCTTTTAAGAGAAAGGGAAGGATTCGGTTGCCCTAACAGGTAGAGAATTTCAACAGAAGTGAGATTGTCCTTTCCTGTGATTGCAGCGAAACCCTTTTCAACCAAATACGGGTGAGGTTTAGTATGCGTGGTGACATCAGCAATAAAATCTTTGACGAATTTATATTCATCTCTGAGACGCACCTTACGATTCCAGAAGCCATCAAAAATTAATTTGTATGCTGTATAAATACTAGCCAGCAATCCAAATGTTTTTGCCATCAATTCAATAAACATTGGATCCATCAAGATGCTACTCCTAACGTAAAATAGATTTCCTATTTGACGCAAAACATTGCGTCATCTGTTTGGCAACAAGTTTTTAACTGGAAAAAATATAAATATTAACAATATGTTACTGATTTTTAGCACCTCCTAAAGATACAGAGTAATGCATCAATCAATTTCGCAGCAACAAGCTGCTCAATCCCAACTGTTTCTATCCCAAGATCTACATCAGTATCACGTCGTACTGTTCCTGGTTATACAGGGTCTCCACCTGCAGCGACACCGGTTTGCCGATAAAGTCTGACAGCTGTGCCAGGCCTTGCGCTTCTTCATCGAGGAACATGTCGATCACTGCCTGCGAGGCGAGGATGCGGTATTCGCGCGCGTTAAACTGGCGCGCTTCGCGCACGATTTCGCGCTGGATCTGGTAGCACACGGTCTGCGCGGTTTTCACTTCGCCGCGCCCCTGGCAGGTTGGGCAGGGTTCGCACAGCACATGCGCGAGGCTTTCGCGCGTGCGCTTGCGCGTCATTTCCACCAGGCCCAGCGATGAGAAACCGTTCACGGTGATGCGCGTGTGGTCATAGGCCAGCGCTTTTTTGAATTCGTCCAGCACGGCATGGCGGTGCTCGCTGCTGTCCATGTCGATGAAGTCGCAGATGATGATGCCGCCCAGGTTGCGCAGGCGCAGCTGGCGCGCGATGACCTGCGCCGCTTCGAGATTGGTCTTGAATATCGTGTCGTCAAAATTCCTGCCGCCGACAAAGCCGCCGGTGTTGACGTCCACCGTGGTCAGGGCCTCGGTCTGGTCGAAGATGAGATAGCCGCCGGACTTCAGATCGACGCGGCGCGCCAGCGCACGCTCGATTTCTTCTTCCACGCCATACAGGTCGAACAGCGGGCGCTGGCCGATATAGTGATCGAGTTTGGAAATTGAGGAGTCGATGTAGTCGTGCGCAAAGGCATTCATGCGGTAATGGGTCTCGCGCGAATCGATCAGGATGCGGGTGGTTTCCGCATTGACGAAGTCGCGCAGCACGCGCAGGCTGAGGTCCAGCTCCTGGTACAGCAGCACCGGGTTGCTCAGCCCCTTGGCTTTCTGCTGCAGGCTGCTCCACAATCTGTCGAGGTAGACGATGTCCGCCGAAAACTCGCTGTCGGTGGCGTCTTCGGCGAGGGTGCGGATGATGTAGCCGCCGTGGTGTTCCGGCGGGATCAGTTTTTGCAGTTTTTCGCGCAGTATCCTGCGGTCGGCATCGTTTTCGATGCGCTGCGATACGCCGATGTTGTCTTCCTGCGGCAGATAGACCAGCAGGCGGCCGGCGATGCTGATTTGCGTGGAGAGTCTTGCCCCCTTGGTGCCTATCGGGTCTTTGATCACCTGCACCAGCAGGCTCTGGCCCTCGAACAGCACTTTTTCGATGGGCTTGGCGGCGTCGCCATTGATGTTGCGGTTTTCCCAGATGTCGGCGACATGCAGGAAGGCGGAGCGCTCCTGGCCGATGTCGATAAAGGCGGATTGCATGCCGGGCAGCACGCGCTTCACGCGCCCGACGTACATGTTGCTGACCATGCTGCTGTTGCTGCCGCGCTCAATATACAGTTCCTGAACTACGCCCTGCTGCATCACGGCTACCCGTGTTTCCTGCGGTGTCACGTTGATCAGTATTTCGTCACTCATGGTGCCAGGCAGTCAAAAGCATGCAGGAGTTCTGCAGTCTCGGCCAATGGCAGGCCCACCACCCCGGAATAGCTGCCTTCGATGCGCTGCACAAATGACGCGGCGGCGCCCTGGATGGCGTAGGCGCCGGCCTTGTCATGCGCTTCATTGGTCAGCATATAGCGCTGTATGCGTTCTTCGCTTAATACAGCGAAGGTTACCTCGGTTGTCGACAGGCGCATCTCCACCCGTTCGTGGAATTTCAAGGCAACGGCCGAGAATACCTGATGTTTGCGCCCTGATAATGAATGCAGGATAGCGACAGCGTCCTTTCTGTCGCGCGGTTTGCCGATGATTTTGTTGTCCACTGCCACGACGGTGTCTGCGGCCAGCACGGGGGACTGGCGCAGATTGCGCATGAGCACACAGCTCCACGCAAACTCAACCTTGGCGCGGCAGATGCGCTGCACGTATGCTGCGGGAGTTTCAAGCTCAAGGGCGGTTTCATCGATATCGGGCGTGCGGCCGGGTTCGGCGCGCACGAGCAGACTCTGAAAGTTGACGCCTATCTGTTTCAACAGATCGCGGCGACGCGGACTTTGAGAAGCGAGATAAATAGCTGAATGTGTTGTCATGTATATAGCATACCTCAAAAATTCCAGCCGCAAGGAGGGAAAATTTTAGCTGGTGCAACACGGCGGGGACAGGCTCGAATTTTATTCGCGATGATAGGGGTGATTATGCAGCAGGCTGTGGGCGCGGTACAGCTGCTCCGCCAGCAGCACCCGCACCATGCCGTGCGGCAGCACCATGGCAGACAGCGCCAGCAACTGCTGCGCACTGCTGCGCACCGATTCGTGCAAGCCGTCCGCGCCGCCGATGATAAACGCCACATCGCGCCCACCGCCCAGCCAGTCTTTCATATGCTGCGTCAATTGCCTGGTAGACCAGTGCGCGCCGCGCTCGTCCAGCACGATGCGCAGCACATCCTTGGGCAAGGCAGCCTGTATGCGTTGCGCCTCGGCTTCCATGATCTGCGCCACCGTCTTGCCTGTGGTGCGCGGCTCAGGCTTGATTTCGAGCAACTCGATCTTTGCCTCGCGCGGCATGCGCTTGCTGTACTCGTTGAAACCGTCGGTAATCCATGACGGCATTTTGTGGCCAACCGCAAGGATAAGAAGTTTCATGGTGTGGAATCAAGCCGAGGGTAATATTGCGAGGAAAACGCTGATCAGGGCGACGAGGTTTCGCTTAAAATTTCAAGTATTTGATAAAATTAAATATTTTACATTTTTCAAACAAGCCATCGCCTGATGCGGCGCATCTCTGATGACATCTTGAGGCACGCCCCTGCAGCTGATGGCTATGCCTTGGGCGCGGGTGGATGCTTGCTCCACAGTTCTTCCAGGCTGTAATAGGCGCGCACGCCGGGTTGCATCACGTGCACCAGGATTTCACCCATATCGATCAGCACCCATTCGCCGCTCTTTTCACCCTCGGTGCTGTTGATGACTTCACCGCGTTCTTCCAGTTTCTTCACCACATTGTGGGCCAGCGCGCGGGTCTGGCGATTGGAATTGGCGCTCGCGATGATCATGCGGTCAAACATCGCGCTTTTCTTGCTGGTGTCGATCACCACGATGTCGTTGCCTTTAATTTCTTCCAGCGCGTCGACGATAGCCTGGGTTTTTTCTTGTAGAGTTAGCATGTTGTATATAACTGATTAATTTTAATGTAATGAGCGACTGCGTCCGGCAGCAGGTAACGCAAACTTTTGTTATGCGCGGCACGGCTGCGGATATCGGTAGCGGAAATATCCAGCTGCGGCATGTCCAGCACAACGATGAGGCCGCTGGCTGATTCATGCAACAACCGGGGTGTAGGTGCCAGCCGGGTTTGGTATTGCTGGCGCAAACTGGCATCTGCCTGCGCCATTGCATTGCCAACCGGGCGACCGGGACGCTGCATCACCACAATATGGGTCAGCTCAAACAGCCTCTCCCATTGGTGCCAGGTATGCAGCTGCAAAAACGCATCGCTGCCCAATAACAGGCATAGCGGCTGCTGCGCGCCAAGCTCTGCACGCAGCGCGCCAAAGGTATCGACGCTATAGCACTTGTCGGTGCGATGAGCCTCGCGTTCATCCAGCACAAAACCTGGCTGCCCGTGTATCGCCAGGCGCACCATCTGCAAACGGTGCTGCGCGGCCGCAAGCGGCGTGGCACGGTGCGGTGGCGTGCCGCTGGGAATAAAACGCACCGCGCCCAGACGGCATTGTTCGAGCGCTTCCTGCGCCAGGCGCAGATGACCGTGGTGTATCGGGTCAAAGGTGCCACCCAAAATACCGACAGGCGCGGTGCTATTCATTTGGCTAAAAGTGCCGGACCTTACAGTGACAGGCGACGAATATCCGTCAACACCTGGGCCAGATATTGTGTGAAGCGTGCGCCGGATGCGCCGTCGATCACGCGGTGATCATATGACAGCGACAGCGGCAGCATCAGGCGCGGCACAAATTCGCCATCCTGATACACCGGCTTCATGCTCGCCTTGGACACGCCCAGAATCGCGACTTCAGGCGCGTTGATGATAGGCGTGAAAGCGGTGCCGCCGATGCCGCCCAGGCTGGAGATGGAGAAGCAGCCGCCCTGCATGTCGGCAGCGGTGATCTTCAGTTCGCGCGCCTTGGCGCTGATTTCGCCCAGCTCTTTCGCCAGTTGCACCAGTCCTTTTTTGTCCACGTCGCGCAGCACCGGCACCATCAGGCCGTTAGGCGTATCCACCGCAACACCGATATGGAAGTATTTCTTCAGCACCAGGTTTTCGCCGCTGGCATCGAGCGAGGCGTTGAACTCGGGGAATTTCTGCAATGCGGCAACCACCGCTTTCAGCAGGAATACCAAAGGCGTGATCTTGATGTTCTGCTTGGCGTATTCCGCGCCGATCTGCTTGCGGAAAGCTTCCATCTCGCTGATGTCGGCTTCGTCAAACTGGGTGACATGCGGAATGCTGACCCAGTTGCGGTGCAGGTTGGCACCGGAAATTTTCTTGATGCGCGACAGCGGCTGGCTCTCGACCGCACCGAATTTGGCGAAGTCGATGACCGGCATGGCCAGCACCTGCAAGCCGCCCGCACCTGCTGCGCCGCGCGGCTGCGACAAGGCCGCCTTGACGAAATTCTGCACGTCGTCCTTGCTGATGCGGCCTTTTACCGCAGTACCTTTGACCTGTGTCAGATCCACGCCCAGCTCGCGTGCAAAGCTGCGCACGGACGGGCTGGCATGTGCCTTGCCTGCCGCCACTGCGCTGCTGACTGGTGCTGCTGCTACTGCCGCAGGAGCAGGTGCTGCAACAGCCGCGACCGCTGCGACTGGCGCCGCCTTGTCTGGTGCTGGTGCTGGTGCTGCTGCCGGAGCAGCCGCTTTGGCAGCAGCACCCGCGCTGGCTTCCAGCACAAAGATCAGCGCGCCTTCGGACACGGTGTCGCCCACTTTGACTTTGACTTCCTTCACCACGCCATCAAACGGTGCGGGCACATCCATCGTCGCCTTGTCGGTTTCCAGCGTCAGCAGAGATTGCTCCGCCTTCACTGTGTCGCCTGCCTTGACCATCACCTCGATCACCGGCACGTCCTTGTAATTGCCGATGTCCGGTACTAATACTTGTTTCATTTCTGCCATGTCTTGTCTCCTCCCGCTTAAACGGTCGTCGGATTCGGTTTGTCGGGATTGAGCTTGTACAGCTTGATCGCGCGCGTGACTTCGCTGGCGGCGATCGTGCCTTCCTCGGCCAGTGCCTTCAATGCGGCCACGGTGATGTAGTTGCGATCGACCTCGAAGAAGCCGCGCAGTTTCTTGCGGCTATCGGAGCGGCCGAAACCGTCGGTGCCCAGCACCTTGAAACGCTTGGGCAGGAAGGCGCGAATCTGGTCGGCATAGGATTTCATGTAGTCGGTAGAGGCTATCACCGGTCCTGCACGTTTAGCCAGGCACTCTTCAACATAGCTGACGCGCGGCTTGGCTTCCGGGTGCAGCATGTTCCAGCGCTCTGCATCGAGGCCGTCGCGGCGCAATTCGTTGAAGCTGGTTACGCTCCAGACGTCTGCCGCCACGCCGAAGTCCTTCTCCAGCATTTCTGCCGCGGCAATCGATTCGCGCAGGATGGTGCCGCTGCCCAGCAGTTGCACTTTAGGTGCCTTGGCAGCCGCCTTGCCTTCGCTGAACAGATACATGCCCTTGATGATGCCCGCCTCGGCGCCCTTGGGCATGGCCGGATGGGTGTAGTTCTCGTTCATCACGGTGAGGTAGTAGTACACGTCTTCCTGCTCCTGATGCATGCGGCGCATGCCGTCCTGCACGATCACCGCCAGTTCATAGGCAAAGGTAGGATCATAGGAAATGCAGTTGGGGATGGTTGCCGCCACCAGATGGCTATGACCGTCCTGGTGTTGCAGACCTTCGCCGTTAAGCGTGGTGCGACCCGCTGTACCACCTACCAGGAAGCCGCGCGCGCGCATGTCGCCCGCCGCCCAGGCCAGATCGCCGATACGCTGGAAACCGAACATGGAGTAGTAGATAAAGAACGGGATCATCGCCACGCCGTGGTTGGCATAGGAAGTGGCGGCGGCAATCCAGTCAGCCATACCGCCTGCTTCGTTAATACCTTCCTGCAGGATCTGGCCGGTTTTATCTTCCTTGTAGAACATCAGCTGATCGGCATCCTGCGGGGTGTAGAGCTGGCCCACCTGGGAGAAGATACCGAGCTGGCGGAACAGGCCTTCCATACCAAAGGTGCGGGATTCGTCCGGCACGATGGGCACGATCTGTTTGCCGATATTTTTGTCTTTTACCAGGATGCCGAGCATACGCACGAACGCCATGGTGGTGGAAATTTCGCGTGCTTCCGAGCTTTTCAGCAATACGTCAAACGCTTCCAGACCCGGAATTTGCAGTGGTCTTGCGATTGGTTTGCGGGTAGGCATAGTGCCCATCGCCGCACTGCGCTCGCGCAGGTATTTCATTTCCTGGCTGTCTTCGGCAGGACGGATAAACGGTATCTTGGTCAGCTGCTCGTCGGTGACGGGAATATTGAAGCGGTCGCGGAATTTGCGCAGCGCCTCTTCGCCCATCTTCTTTTGCTGGTGCGTCGGGTTCTGTCCTTCGCCCGCTTCGCCCATGCCATAACCCTTGACGGTCTTGGCCAGAATCACGGTAGGCTGTCCCTTGTGCTTTGAAGCTGCCGCATAAGCGGCAAATACTTTATGGGTATCATGGCCGCCGCGGTTGAGATGCCAGATTTCGTCGTCTGACATATCGGCTACCAGTTCCAGCAGCTCGGGGTACTTGCCGAAGAAATGCTGGCGCACGTAGGCGCCATCCCTGGACTTGTAGGTCTGGTATTCGCCGTCGACCACTTCTTCCATGCGCTTCAGCAGCAGGCCGTTTTTGTCCTTGGCCAGCAATCGATCCCATTGGCCGCCCCACACTACCTTGATGACGTGCCAGCCCGCACCGCGGAATACGCCTTCCAGTTCCTGAATAATCTTTCCGTTGCCGCGCACCGGCCCATCCAGGCGCTGCAGGTTGCAGTTGATGACAAAGATCAGGTTGTCGAGATTCTCGCGTCCGGCCATCGAGATCGCGCCCAGTGATTCGGGTTCGTCGGTTTCGCCGTCACCCAGATAGGCCCATACCTTGCGCCCTTCGGTGTTCGCCATTTCGCGGTGTTGCAGGTAGCGCATAAAGCGCGCCTGGTAAATCGCCATCAGCGGCCCCAGACCCATCGAGACGGTGGGGAACTGCCAGAAATCAGGCATCAGCCACGGGTGCGGATAGGAGGAAAGGCCGCCGCCATCGACTTCCTGGCGGAATTTGTAGAGCTGGTCTTCACTGATACGGCCTTCCATATAGGCACGCGCATAGACGCCGGGAGAGGAGTGACCCTGAAAATACACCAGATCGCCGCCGTGATCTTCCGTCTTGCCATGGAAGAAATGGTTAAAGCCCACATCATATAAGGTCGCGGCAGAGGCAAAACTGGCGATGTGGCCGCCCAGCTCGGATGAGTCCTTGTTGGCGTTCAGCACGATGGCCATCGCATTCCAGCGCATCAGCGCGCGCAGGCGGTGCTCCAGTTCGTGATTACCCGTTGAACGCTCTTCCTGGTCGAGAGAAATGGTATTCAGATACGGCGTATTGGCGCTGAAGGGCAGATCGGTGCCCGCCAGCCTGGCCTTGTTGATCAGCTGGCTAATCAGGTAGTGGGCGCGTTCCGGGCCTTCGTTATCCAGTACGGATTCAAGCGCATCCAGCCACTCTTTGGTTTCCTGCGGATCATAATCGGGTAAGTTTTCCATATCTCTACTCTCTTCAATCGTCGTTGCCGTAAGGTGCTTTACGCACCCAGTGTTTATTGCCGGGTGCGAATACTCACCCCTATCCTTTATTGACTGACTTTAATTGCGTTCAGCTGTGCAATGTATTGCTTCATTCTCGGTAAGCAGCCACTCCACTTTGCGGTCTGTGGCTTCCTGCGGAATATCTTTTACCAGCTGCATGGCGAAGGCTGCCGCCACCAATACCGGACGGCCTGGCTGCATTGGCTGCCCGTTTGCCTGCGGATCAATGCGCGCCAGCAACTTGTCATAAAAACCGCCGCCGTAACCCAGGCGCGCACCATCGCGTGCAAACGCCACGCCCGGCAACAGGATAAAATCCAGCTGTTCCGCCGCATCAACCCTGTCGCAACGATCTGCCCGCGGCTCGGGTATATCCCATGTGCCCGGCGCAACATCCTGCTGCAAATCACGTATGCGATACAGCTCAAGCTGCCTGGTGCTGCAGTTCACCTTGGGCAGCAATACCCGCTTCCCATCCTGCAAGGCCTGCTGCACCCATGTAGCTGTATCGAACTCCGCGCCAAAACTCATATAGCCCAGCACGGTTCCGGCATCCTTATATGAGGACAAATTCAGAATGCGCAGTGTAATTTCACGACTCAATTCAGCGCGTTCAGCCGCCGCCACTTTTTGACGGGCGGCGATTATACTTTGTCTTAGGCTTTGCTTCATAGCTTGCGCAGTCATAATCACGCTGAATAATTTACAAAAGGCATTAATCTATCCGCAATATTGCCAAATTCAATAGCAACTTCCAGTAATATATACACTACGTGACTATTTAAAATATTTTAGATTGTCGCTATTTGCATGCAATTATTCCCAAATAGCGCGTAAATATCAGACCAAAAACAGCCTGTAAGCCGGATTGTCGCTCTCATCCCAGTAGCGATATCCCAGTTGGTCAAGGAAGTTTTGCAGGGCTTTTTTGTCGTGATGCGGCACTTGCATGCCGACCAGTACACGGCCGTAGTCTGCACCGTGGTTGCGATAGTGGAACAGGCTGATATTCCAGTTGTGGCTCATGCTGTTGAGAAAATTCATCAGCGCGCCGGGGCGCTCCGGGAATTCAAAACGGTACATGATTTCGTCGTTCACTTCCGGTGCGCGTCCGCCTACCAGATGGCGCAGATGCAGCTTGGCCATTTCATTGTCGGTCAAGTCCAGCGCCGGCAATTTGTTCTTTTTAAGGTTGGCGATGAGCTTGCCGGTTTCGGCAGGATCGCGTACCTGTATCCCCACAAATATCTGGGCCACCTTGGGATCCGCATAACGATAGTTGAATTCGGTGATATTGCGGCTCCCCAGCAGGGAACAGAATTTGCGGAAGCTGCCCGGCGTTTCCGGAATCGTAACCGCCAGTATGGCTTCGCGCTCCTCGCCAATCTCGGCGCGTTCCGCGACAAAATGCAGGCGGTCGAAGTTCATATTCGCACCGCTCAGCACGGTCACCAGCGTCTTGTCCTTCAGTTTCTCGCGCGCCGCATACAGCTTGGCGCCCGCAACCGCCAGCGCACCGGCCGGCTCAAGGATGGAGCGGGTATCCTGGAACACATCCTTGATCGCGGCACACACTTCGTCTGTATCCACCAGGATGATTTCATCCACATATTTCCTGCAGATGCGGAAGGTTTCCTCGCCCGCCAGCTTGACTGCGGTGCCGTCCGAGAACAGCCCAACATCGCTTAGCTGCACGCGCTTTTTTGCCTTGAGCGAACGGTACATCGCATCGGAATCGCTAGTCTGCACGCCGATCACCTTGATCTCGGGGCGTATCTGCTTGACGTAAGCCGCCACCCCTGAAATCAGTCCGCCGCCACCAATGGCGCAGAAAATTGCCTCGATCGGCTGGGTGTGCTGGCGCAGTATTTCCATACCGATGGTGCCCTGTCCCGCAATGACATCCGGATCGTCAAACGGATGGACGAAAGTCAGCTTGTGTTTTTCCTGCAGCTGTAAGGCATGGCCATAGGCATCGTTGTAACTGTCGCCTTGCAGAACAATCTTGACTGCATCCTTGCCAAAATGCCTGACCGCATCAATCTTGACCTGAGGGGTGGTAACAGGCATGACGATAATCGCCTTGCAGCCCAATTTCTTTGCGGACAAGGCCACGCCCTGCGCATGATTGCCAGCAGATGCGGCAATCACGCCGCGCTTGAGCTGCTCCGGGGTAAGCTGCGCCATCTTGTTATACGCACCCCTTAGCTTGAAGGAGAATACGGGTTGCATGTCTTCGCGCTTCAGCAGAACCTGGTTGCCGATGCGCGAAGACAGGCTGGGAGCGCTTTCCAGCGGGGATTCGATAGCCACATCATAGACGCGGGCGGTGAGAATTCGTTTAAGATAACTTTGCATGAATGTAAGTGTTGACGGTTTATTTGTTCAAGATTAGCAGGAATTTAAGCAAATCATAATGGGTTTTGGCTATCCATGGTTCCTAAAATCAGTAATTCCTGCAATAATCACAAGCTTAATAATAAAAAATAGCGAATTGAGAGAACGATGAGCATGACACAAGATGAATTGAAACTTGCCGTAGCGAAAGCTGCAATTGCATACATTCCGGAAGATTGCATTGTCGGTGTGGGGACCGGATCTACAGCCAATTTCTTTATTGATGAGCTGGGCAAGATCAAGCACAAAATTCGTGGCGCCGTCGCCAGCTCGGAAGCGTCGGCCAAACGCCTTAAAGGTCATGGTATCGATGTGCTGTCCCTGAACGATGCCGGCGAGTTGCCAGTCTACGTGGATGGCGCCGATGAAATTACGCGCCACATGCACATGATCAAGGGCGGCGGCGGTGCGCTGACACGCGAAAAGATCGTGGCAGCCGCCAGCAAGAAATTTATCTGTCTGTGCGATGCCAGCAAGCTGGTGGATGTACTGGGCAAATTCCCGTTGCCGGTGGAAGTCATCCCCATGGCACGCAGTTATGTGGCGCGCGAACTGGTCAAGCTGGGTGGTCATCCCAAGCTGCGCGAAGGCTTCACCACAGATAACGGCAATATCATTCTGGACGTGCATGGCATGCAGATTTTGAATCCGGTTGAACTGGAAACAGCCTTGAATCACCTGGCAGGTGTCGTTACCAACGGCCTGTTTGCTCGGCGCGGTGCCGATGTGCTGCTGCTAGGCACAACGACCGGGGTGCAGACCATTACACTATAAAAAAGTTGAGTGTAATAATTAAGCAACGCAGTAAGAGTACAATTCAGCAAGAGTACAATTCAGCAGGCACTAAATTTTAGTAAGGACAAGCAATGGTCAGTAGCGAACATACATCGAGGCAGTTTGATGCCGAACTTGAAGCAGTCAGGGCACGCGTGCTGCAAATGGGCGGCCTCGTGGAGAGCCAGATCAAACTGGCGATCGAGTCGCTGACAACCGGCGACGAAGCGCTGATGAAACGCGTGATCGAGGACGACCATCGCGTAAATGCGATGGAAGTCGAGATCGACGAAAACTGCAATCACATCCTGGTGCGGCGCCAGCCTGCCGCAGGCGACCTGCGCATGATCATGACGGTGATCAAGACCATCACCGACCTGGAGCGTATCGGCGACGAGGCGCAAAAAATCTCGCGCATGGCGCTGTTGCTGTCGAAGAGAGAGAGTTTAATTCTGCCGCGCTATCACGAAATCAAGCACGCGGCCGAACTGGCGCTCAACATGCTGCACAACGCGCTCGATGCGTTTGCGCGCCTGGATATTGCCGCCGCAGCCCGCGTGGTGCGCCAGGACGAACAGGTCGACGAAGAGTTTCGCGCCATCATGCGTTACCTGATCACCTTCATGATGGAAGATCCGCGCACGATTTCCACCTCGCTGGAAATTCTGTTTGTCGCCAAAGCCATCGAACGCATCGGCGACCACGCACAGAACATGGCCGAATACGTGGTGTACATGGTCAAGGGACGCGACGTGCGCCACGTCACCGTGGAAGAGATCGAACGCGAAGCACGCGAATAATCAACGCAGCAACGGGGGGGTAATGAAAAATATTAAAGCCGTTTTATTGGGCGTAGTCATCGGCGTTGCAATCGGACTATGGCTGGGCGTCAATATTGGCCGCGAAAGCCCGTTGCTGTCGAATCCGTTTTATAAAGAACCCCTGAACGAGAAGCTGAAACGACTCGGTGGCGAAACCCTGGAAAAGGGCGGGCGCGTGCTGGAAAAAACCGGCCAGGAACTGCAGGACAAGCTGGGCAAATAAGTCTGAGCAACACCCCGGCTGCTTATTCCTGCGGCTGGGCCAAATCCCGATTAAATTTAGACGCTCTCTCCGTATATAATGGCGGCTTAATCAGCCACGTCTAACAATCAAGCCGCCATGCAACAGAATTACACGCCTAAAGACATCGAAAGCGCTGCGCAGCAGCATTGGAACAACCGCCAGGCCTTCAAAGCCGGCGAAACCTCGGACAAGCCCAAGTACTATTGCCTGTCGATGTTCCCCTACCCTTCCGGCAAGCTGCACATGGGCCATGTGCGCAACTACACCATAGGCGATGTGCTGGCGCGCTACCACCGCATGAAGGGCTTCAACGTAATGCAGCCCATGGGCTGGGATGCGTTTGGCCTGCCTGCCGAAAATGCGGCGATGGCTAACAACGTGCCACCCGCAGCGTGGACTTACTCCAACATCGACTACATGCGCAAGCAGCTACAAAGCCTGGGGCTGGCGATAGACTGGTCGCGCGAAGTGACCACCTGCACCCCCGAATATTACCGCTGGGAGCAATGGCTGTTTACGCGCCTGTTTGAAAAAGGCCTGATTTACAAGAAGACCTCCACCGTGAACTGGGACCCGGTCGACCATACCGTGCTGGCCAACGAACAGGTGATAGACGGGCGCGGCTGGCGCTCCGGCGCCCTGGTGGAGAAGCGCGAGATTCCGATGTATTTCTTCCGCATCACGCAGTATGCAGACGAACTGCTGACCGACCTCGACCAGCTCGGCGGCTGGCCGGAACAGGTCAAGACCATGCAGCGCAACTGGATCGGCAAGAGCTACGGCTGCGATATTGAATTTCCCTACGATGCAGCAAGCATCGGCAAGGCAGGCGCACTCAAGGTTTACACCACCCGCCCAGACACCTTGATGGGCGCGACCTATGTGGCGGTGGCCGCGGAACATGCGCTGGCAACCCAGGCCGCAGCGGGCAATGCCAAACTGGCCGCCTTTATCGCGGAGTGCAAACTGGGTGGCACCGCCGAAGCCGATGTGGCGACCATGGAAAAGAAGGGCATGAGCACCGGCCTGTTTGTCACCCATCCGCTGAATGGCGAAAAGCTGCCGGTGTGGGTCGCCAACTATGTGCTGATGGGCTACGGCGAAGGCGCGGTGATGGCGGTGCCGGCGCACGACGAGCGCGATTTTGAATTTGCGCGGAAATATAAATTGACGATCAGGCAATCCATCGCAGTCAAGGATCAGACTTTCAGCGATGCGGCGTGGCAGGAGTGGTACGGCGACAAGGAGCATGGCGTCTGCGTCAACTCCGGCAAGTATGACGGCCTCGCTTTTCAGCAGGCTTTCGACGCCATCGCCAGCGACCTCGCCGCCAAGAAACTGGGCGAAAAGAAAGTGCAGTTCCGCCTGCGCGACTGGGGCATCTCACGCCAGCGCTACTGGGGCTGCCCCATCCCCATCATCCATTGTCCGGCTTGCGGCGATGTGCCGGTGCCGGATGCACAGTTGCCGGTGGTGCTGCCCGAGAACGTGACCATCACCGGCACGGGTTCGCCGCTGGCGAAGATGCCGGAATTCTACGAATGCAGCTGCCCCAAATGCGGCGGCAAGGCTAAACGTGAAACCGACACCATGGACACCTTTGTGGAGTCGTCGTGGTATTACGCGCGCTATGCCAGCCCTGATTGCAAAACCGGTCTGGTCGATGAACGCGTGCGCCACTGGCTGCCGGTAGACCAGTATATAGGCGGCATCGAACACGCGATTTTGCACCTGCTGTATGCGCGTTTCTTCAACAAGCTGATGCGCGATGTCGGCGTGTTCGGTGACAAAGCCAAAGAGTCCGGAAAATTCAACGAGCCCTTCACCAACCTGCTGACCCAGGGCATGGTGATTGCGCCCACCTTCTTCCGCGAACTGGATGGCGGCAAGAAACAATGGATCAATCCCGCCGACGTGGACGTGGAAACCGATGCCAAGGGTCGCCCGGTGGGCGCCACGCTGCGTGCCGATGGGCTGGCTGTCATCATCGGCGGCACCGAGAAGATGTCAAAATCAAAAAACAACGGCGTCGATCCGCAGGCCATCATCGACCAGTACGGTGCCGATACCGCGCGCGTGTTCATGATGTTTGCTTCCCCCCCCGAGCAGTCGCTGGAATGGTCGGATGCGGGCGTGGAAGGCGGCTTCCGTTTTTTGAAACGGGTGTGGAAAGCCGCGCATGAGCATCTGCAACAGGGCGCGGTCGCCGCCTACAGCGGCGGCGAATTGAGTCCTGCAGCCAAAGCCCTGCGCCTGCAGCTGCACCATACCATACAGAAAATTGACGACGATTATGGGCGGCGCAAGACTTTCAATACTGCCATCGCAGCGGTGATGGAGTTGCTCAATGCGCTGGGCAAGTTTGACGAACAGACTCCGACTGCGCGTTCCGTTGCTCAGGAAACGCTAGAAGCAGTGGCCTTGCTGATCTCGCCGATTACGCCGCATATCAGCCAGTCACTGTGGGCGGCACTGCGCCCCGGCAGCGATCTGCTGGATCAGGCGTTCCCCGGGGTCGATGCATCCGCGCTGGTGCAGGACGAGATCGAACTGGTGATACAGGTGAACGGCAAACTGCGCGGCAATTTGCGGGTGGCCAAGGACACCGACAAGGCGACGCTGGAGCAGCTTGCCCTGGCGCATGAAGCGGTGCAAAAGCTGCTCGCGGGCGGCACGGCCAAAAAGGTGATTGTGGTGCCCGGTCGCCTGATCAACGTGGTTACTTAAAAATATGCGCATATACTTGATTATATTAAGCATTTTATTGAGTTCCTGCGGTTTTCACCTGCGCGGGCATAATATGCAGGGTGCAAGCTTTCCCTTTGCCAGCCTGTATCTGAAATCCGCTACACCTACTCCTTTTGTTTCCGACCTGCAGAACAGTCTGGAGCTGTATCAAATCAAGCTGACCGCCACCGCCGCCGAAGCCGATCTGACGCTGGATATTGTCTCCGAATCGAGTAGCAAGCAGATCCTGGCGATTTCCGGAGCCGGCCAGGTGCGCGAGTTCCAGCTGAACTATCGTGTTTCACTGCGTGCCTATGACAAGCAGATGAACGAATGGCTGCCCGCCGACGAAATTACACTGCAGCGCAGCCTTAGTTATGACGATGCACAAATCCTTGCCAAGGAACAGGAAGAGGCGCTGCTCTATCGCGATATGCGCGCGGATGCCGTGCAACAGGTAATGCGTCGTCTCAGCCGTGCCAAAGCCAGACCTGACCCTGCAAACATGCCGGAACCAGTGAGCAATCCAGATACGTCAAACAAGCCGGAACCGGAAAATAAACCCGTTCCCGCCAAGTAACCGGCTAAATCAGACTCGCCATGAAGCTAACCGTTGAAGACCTGCCGCGTCACTTAAACAAAAGCCTGCAGCCGCTCTACGTGATTCATGGTGCGGCCATGCTGCTTGCAATTGAGGCAGCAGACGCAATCCGCGCAGCGGCACGCACTAATGGCTACAGTGAACGCGAGGTGCTGATCGCCGACACCGGTTTCAAATGGGCGGAATTGCGCAACAGTGCGCAAAGCCTGTCGCTGTTCAGCTCGCGCAAAGTGCTGGATCTGCGCATCCCCACAGGCAAGCCTGGGGTCGAAGGCGCGCAAGCCCTGCAGGATTACTGCCAGCAGCTGAATGCCGACACCGTGACCCTGATTTCGCTGCCGCGTCTCGATGCTGCCACGCTGAAAAGCAAATGGTTCAGCACCCTCGCAGAGCAGGGCGTGGTGATTGCAGCCGATGAAATCGCACTGAACGAGCTGCCGCTGTGGATTGCGGGGCGCTTGCAGCGGCAAAAGCAGTCGGCGGATGCAGATACCCTGGCATTTCTCGCCCAGCGTGTGGAAGGCAATCTGCTCGCCGCTTTTCAGGAAATCCAGAAACTCGCCCTGCTGTTTCCCGAGGGCCATCTTTCTTTCGAGCAGGTCAAAGACGCGGTGATGGACGTGGCGCGCTACGATGTATTCAAATTATCCGAAGCAATGCTGGCAGGCGATGCAGCGCGCTTCGCGCACATCCTTGAAGGCTTGCGCGCCGAGGGCACCGCCACCGTGCTGATATTGTGGGCGCTGGCCGAGGACATCCGCACCATGGCCAGGGTGTCGCGCGCCATGCAGCAAAGCGGCAATCTGGCAGCTGCGCTGAGAGATGCGCGCGTGTGGGGGGGGAGACAGAAACTGGTGGAGCGTGCCGTGCGCCGCTTCTCTCCCGCCTTCGCCGAGCGCGCGCTGCGCCAGGCGGCACTGATAGACAAGCTGGTGAAGGGCTTGCGCAGCGGCGACGTGTGGGACGAATTGCTGCAGCTGGGTGTGCGCTGCGCGCGGGCAGGAGCATAATAATGAATGAGGTCTTATTGCTGCTGACCAACCTGCCTGATCGCGACAGCGCGCAACGCATGGCACATAGCCTGGTCGATAGCCATGCTGCTGCCTGCGTCAATATACTGGCCGAATGCGGCTCGGTGTACCGCTGGCAGGGGAAAGTGGAAAATGCCAGCGAGGTACCGCTGCTGATCAAAACCACCCGCGCAGCTTACCCGCGCGTGGAAGAATTGATACGGGCGCAGCACCCGTATGAACTTCCCGAGATTATCGCGGTCCCTGTTGCTGCCGGTTTGCCGGCTTATCTGCAATGGGTAGCACAAGAAGTCTCTCCAATTAACGTCGCAATCAAGGAGTAAATCAATGCGTATTCTGCTGTTATTAGCACTGTGCTTTGTCCCGCTCAGCCATGCCCAAAATCTGCTGGAGCGGCTGCCCGGTTTAGGCGGCGCAGCACAACCCGCCTTCCTGCCACCGGATCAGGCGTTTGGCCTCGAAGTGAGCGTGCACGATGCGCGCACCCTGCTGGCTAATTTCAAGGTTACCCCCAGTTACTATCTGTACCGCGACAAGCTCAGTTTCAGCATCAAAAGCGGCTCTGCCAAAATTCGCAATATCAATATGCCGCAGGGCGATCTGAAGCATGATCCCAATTTTGGTGAAATGATGGTGTTCCATCAATCCTTCCAAACCGAAATTACGCTTATCAACAATAGCGCTGCTGCGCAGAACATCATCCTTGAAGCGACATACCAGGGCTGCAGCGAAAACGGCCTGTGCTATCCGCCGATTAACAAGGAAATCAAGCTGCAACTGCCTGCTGCTGCCAGCCCGGCGGCCGGCTCTCCTGTATTGCCCAAAATAGCGGCCACATTGAAGCCTGCAGAGCCGCTTGCCAGCCCTGCGCGCCAGCTTGCTCCGGCTATCAGCACAGCGGCCATGCCTTTGGAAAACGGCAAGATTGCGCAAATTTTCAGGCAAAAGAGCTTCTGGCTGATCGTGTCATTCTTCTTTGGTGCTGGACTGCTGCTGGCCCTGACCCCCTGCGTATTTCCGATGATCCCCATCCTGTCCGGCATCATCGTCGGGCGCGGCCACCATATCACCAAGATGCATGGCTTTCTGCTGTCATTGGCCTATGTGCTGGGCATGGCCTTGACGTATGCAGCCGTCGGCATCGCCGCAGGATTGTCCGGTTCGCTGCTATCCAATGCGATGCAGACACCCTGGGTGCTGGGCAGTTTTGCCGCCGTATTTGTGCTGCTGTCTCTGTCCATGTTCGGCTTTTACGAACTGCAATTGCCATCCGCCCTTCAGAGCAAATTATCCGGCACAAGCAACCGCCTGCATGGCGGACATTTAAGCGGCGTGTTCATCATGGGTGCGCTTTCCGCCATCATCGTCAGTCCCTGCGTTGCAGCGCCAATGGCGGGTGCTTTGCTCTATATCAGCCAGACGCACGATGCCATGCTGGGCGGCGTTGCGCTGTTTGCAATGGCAATTGGCATGGGCGTGCCGTTGCTGCTGGTGGGTGCATCCGCCGGTGCCTTATTGCCGAAGGCCGGCGCCTGGATGGAAGCAATCAAGAATATCTTTGGTGTCATGATGCTGGCGGTCGCCATCTGGCTGGTCTCCTCACTGTTGCCGTTGAGCGTGGTGATGTTGCTGTGGGCGACGCTGCTGATCCTGTCTGCAGTTTACCTGCACGCTCTGGACGCACTGCCGCATAACATCAGCGGATGGCACAAGCTGGGCAAAGGCCTCGGCATCATCACTCTGTTACTGGGCATTTCCCTGCTTATCGGCGCATTATCCGGTGCCCGCGACATCCTGCGTCCCCTTGGTGCACTGGGTGGTGGCCAGGCTGTTGCACAAAGCAGCCACCTGCAATTTGAGCGCATAAAGAATCTGGCCGAACTGGATGCGCGCATCGCCCAGGCACGCGGCAAAACCGTGATGCTGGATTTCTATGCCGACTGGTGCGTCTCGTGCAAAGAGATGGAGAATTTCACCTTCGCAGACGCAAAGGTGCAAGCACAATTGAAAAACACCTTGCTGCTGCAAATCGATCTGACCGCAAACAGCGAAGATGACAAGGCTTTTTTACAGCGTTTTGAATTGTTCGGCCCGCCCGCCATCCTGTTTTTCGATAAACAGGGGAAAGAGCTGAAGGATTTCCGGGTGATCGGCTATCAGAATCCGGAACAATTTTTGGCGTGGCTCAAGCACGTCTTGATCTAGCTTGATGCTGGTTTACTCTTAACCCTATCGCAAAATTGAACTCATGATGAACATTACACGCCTGCTGCATCACAGAAATGCATACAGCCGCATGCTGCTTATTTTCCTTGCCTGCATGGTGCCTTTTACCCTGATGCGGCTGGCCTTGTACCTGATTTATCACGACGACTTCCGCAGTCTCGGCGCAGTGCAGGTGATCGAGGCATTTGCAATCGGCCTGCGCTTTGACATCTCCATGATCGCCATGGTGGTCGGACTGCCGCTGCTGTTGATGTTGATGCTGCCATTTCGCTGGAGCCACCATGTATATTGGCAGCGCCTGTGGGGTTGGTTTATCTTCCTCACTGTGCTGCTGATGATCTTCATGCTGGCGGCCGACACGATTTATTTCGGTGTCGTTCACCGCCATGTCGGCGCCGAAATCGGCACCATTTCATCCGATATGGCGTCCATGACCATGATGGCAATCAGCCAATATAGCGCTGCATTGTTTCTCTTCGGCCTGATTGCGGTGGTCGGTGCGTTTTTCTGGCGCTACCTGACTCACCACATCCCTGCCGCACCCGAACGTATATGGCTGCGCCTCGTCAGCATACTGGTGGGACTATTGCTGCTGGTCATTCTGGGCCGCGGCGGCATCAGTGGTAAACCCATTAGCGTGGGTGAAGCATTTTTCTCCAATTCCCTGCCCCAGGGTTACCTCGCCCTTAATGGCGCGTTCGCCATCGCCCGCGCCCTGAACGATAGCGCACCGCCACCCAAGGTATTTATGCCGCAAGCAGAAGCCATCGAGCGTACGCATAACTATCTGGTCGGCAAAGGGACACCCTTTTACCAGCGCGATTTCCCTCTGTATCAGCAGGCTCGTACGACGGCTGCGGTGCCAAACAAGCCGAATGTGGTGGTGCTGATGCTGGAAAGCTGGGGAGCAATTCATATCGATGCCTTGCGCAAACAGATGAACCTGCACCCGCTTGGCGTGACACCAAACTTCGACAGCCTGGCACAAAAGGGGCGCCTGTATACGCGGTTTTATGCAAATGGACAGCGCTCAATTCAAGGCGGCGCAGCCGTACTCGCAGGCCTTCCTACCCTTCCTGGCATGCCTTTCCTGGGTGAAGGACTTGAACAGAACCAGCAGAGTTTCCTCGGCGAACTCGCGCTGAAACAAGGTTACGAGACTATTTTCCTGCAAAGCAGTGATCGCGGCTCGCTGCGCTTTGATGTCATTGCATCACGCGCTGGTTTTTCTACCTATTTGGGCAACGAAGATATTCCCGAGTTGCATGAACACAAAAAAGCCGCTTCAACCTGGGGCACTTGGGATCACAACACTTTTCAGGAGGCGAGCAAACGCTTCGCCGCAGCGCACAAGCCTTTCCTGGGTTATGTTTTCACCTCCACCACGCACGTGCCATGGCTCATTCCAGATGACCGCTGGAAGAAATATGGCAGCGGTTCGAATATGGACAAGGCATTGAACGCAATCTATTACGCTGACTGGGCGCTCGGTGAATTAATTTCCTCCGCCAAACAGGCAGGTTATTACGATAATACGATCTTCGTGCTGCTGGCAGACCATACCAGCGAATTTGTCGAAAATGTAGAAAATACGCCCAACCTTTTCCACATCCCCCTGCTGATTGTGGGTCCGGGCATCAAGAGCGGCATCGACGATCGGGTCGGCAGCCAGTTCGACATCATGCCCACCATTGCGGATATTGGCGGCTGGACGTCAGACTATGCTGGTCTGGGGCGTTCCCTGATGGACAACACCAGAATCAACGACCGTGCCGCGCTGACAGTGCGGGACAATGTCATCAGTTGGATCACGGCAAATGGATGGCTGTCGCACGACCTTACGCGCCGTGTCGGCGCTTCTAAGGGCTTGGCAGCAAAAGACCTTGATGAAATGGAGCAAAACCTGCTGGCGATATATCAGACAACCAGCCGGCTACAGCTCGATAACCAGGTCGCGCCGCTCAACCCAATCAGTGTCCCCGCAAGGTAAAGTGACTATCATCTGCAGCATATGCCTGACGTGACTCCAGGCAAGGCCGCATTTTTTTGAGTCCCGGTCATCCGCACATAGTGCAATATTTTCAGCCAAACAGATTCGGATAAGGGCAATAGGCATGAGCAACGAACCACAGGAAATTCTACGCGCCAAGGTCAATATGGAAACCTCGCGCATCGAATGGAAAGAACTGCAGCGATTTTTTGCCAGCGGCGCAGCCGTAAAGGTGAGCACGAAGCTTGATTTGGTTGAAGTTGCAATGCAAATGCATGAAGATAACAAAAATCAATTTGAAGACTGGCTGGCTTCTGGAATGCTAGGTAAGGTTATAGATGAACAGGCTGCCGCATGGCTGGCTTCAGATGCCGAAGTATGGGCGGTAGTTGTCAGCCCATGGGTACTGGTACAGGAAGTCGTTGATTCCGAAAAATAATTAAAGTATTCAAGCTTGTCATTCCAAACCTTGTTATAGCGCGTCTGAACAAAAAATAGCCAGAAATCACGCCAATTTACTCGATGTCGCGCTTCTGAAAATTAGCAAGCCCTTAATTTGCGTCAAAATCTGGACAAACATCTGTAATTTACGGCAAAATGCCGGTATGAAAAAAATCCTGGTGCTCCACGGACCTAATCTGAACTTGCTCGGCAGTCGTGAGCCAGATGTTTACGGTCGCATCACGTTGGACGAAATTAACGCTAAATTAACGCAACAAGCGCAAAAAGGCGGGGCTAGCATCGCTACCCTGCAGAGCAACGCCGAATTTGCGCTGGTAGAACGGGTGCAGGCAGCACGACTGGACGGAACTGATTTCATCATCATCAATCCGGCTGCATTCACCCATACCAGTGTGGCATTGCGCGATGCCTTGGCTGCTGTGGCAATTCCTTTTATTGAGGTCCACCTTTCCAATGTATTTGCGCGCGAAGCATTCCGCAAAGAATCATTTTTTTCTGATCTCGCCGTCGGCGTGATCAGTGGTCTAGGCGCAAGTGGATACGAACTCGCGCTGCAATATGCTCTATCCAGGCAACAGGTGATCTGAATCTACCTGTCGTTTGTCATCATTTTTTTAGGAGTTAAACATGGATTTACGTAAAATCAAGACGCTCATTGAACTGGTAGAAAATTCCGGCATTGCAGAACTGGAAATCAAGGAAGGTGAAGAATTTGTTCGCATTTCCCGTTCATCCACCGCCGTTCAGCATGTGTATGCTGCACCACAACAGCATGCGGCGCCTGTCGCGGCAGCAGCCCCGGTTGCAGCTGCACCGGCTGAAGCGGCAGCGCCCGAAGGCCATGTCGTAAAATCACCGATGGTCGGCAGCTTCTACCGCTCACCTTCACCTGGCGCAAAGCCCTTTGTGGATATTGGCCAGACTGTGAGCGTAGGCGACACCCTGTGCATTATTGAAGCAATGAAACTGCTGAACGAGATCGAATCGGATCACAGTGGCGTGGTCAAGGCCATTCTGGTCGAAAGCGGACAGGCCGTTGAATTCGGGCAGCCATTGTTCATTATCGGTTAAGCATGTTCGTCAGAAAAAAAGCAACATCAACCAGACTCAACGTACCTGCTAACGCACCGTTGAATCCTGGAATGCTGCATGCAGCACCCCAGCCGGAGCCTCCAAAAATGTTTGAAAAAATTCTAATTGCCAATCGCGGTGAAATTGCGCTGCGTATTCAGCGTGCCTGCCGTGAAATGGGCATCAAAACTGTCGCCGTTCACTCCGAAGCCGATGCTGACGCCAAATATGTCAAGCTGGCCGATGAATCGGTATGTATCGGTCCTGCACCTTCATCGCTGAGCTATCTTAATATACCCGCCATCATCAGCGCCGCCGAAGTCACTGACGCACAGGCGATCCACCCCGGTTACGGCTTCCTGTCCGAGAACGCCGACTTCGCGGAACGCGTGGAAAAAAGCGGTTTCGTTTTCATCGGCCCGCGCCCTGAAACCATCCGCCTGATGGGCGACAAAGTGTCTGCCAAGATCGCCATGAACAAAGCCGGTGTGCCCTGCGTGCCCGGCGTTGAAGGCGCGCTGCCGGAAGACCCCGCCGCCATCGTCAAGATCGCGCGCTCCATTGGTTACCCTGTCATCATCAAGGCTGCCGGCGGCGGCGGTGGTCGCGGCATGCGCGTGGTGCATACCGAGGCTGCGCTGGTGAACGCGGTGGCCATGACGCGCACCGAAGCCCAGGCTGCCTTTAACAATCCCATGGTGTACATGGAAAAGTTTCTGGAAAACCCGCGCCACATCGAATTTCAGGTGCTGTCCGACACCCACGGCAATGCCGTGTATCTGGGCGAACGCGATTGCTCGATGCAGCGCCGCCACCAGAAGATTATCGAAGAAGCGCCGGCACCGATGCTCAACAGCAAGCTGCGCGACAAGATCGGCGAACGCTGCGCCGAAGCCTGCCGCAAGATCGGTTACCGCGGCGCGGGCACTTTCGAGTTCCTGTTTGAAAATGACGAGTTCTTCTTTATCGAGATGAATACCCGCGTGCAGGTTGAGCATCCGGTTACCGAGATGATCACCGGCATCGACATCGTGCAGCAGCAGATCAAGATCGCAGCCGGCGAAAAATTGAGCTTCAAACAGAAGGATGTGGTGCTAAAAGGCCATGCCGTCGAGTGCCGCATCAACGCCGAGCACCCTTTCAAATTCACCCCTTCACCCGGCCGCATCACCACCTGGCACACCCCCGGTGGCCCCGGCATCCGCGTGGATTCGCATTCATACGCCAACTACGTGGTGCCGGCTCATTACGATTCGATGATAGGCAAGATCATCGCCTATGGCGACAATCGCGATCAGGCGATTGCGCGCATGCGCATTGCCCTGTCCGAAATGGCCGTCGCCGGCATCGACACCAACATCGCACTGCATCAGGAATTAATGAATGACGCCGCCTTTATGCACGGTGGCACCAGCATTCATTATCTGGAGCACAAGCTGGCCGAACGCGCCAAGGCAAAGTGAAATGTCCTGGCTGTCGCTGACCGTTAATGCTGACGCTGCATACGCGGAAAGCCTGAGTGAAGCCCTGCTGGAATACGGCGCGCTGTCGGTAGACATGCACGATGCGGATGCCGATACGCCGCAGGAACAGGCCATCTTCGGCGAACCTGGCGAACCTTCCGCCAGCCTGTGGTCGCGCAACTGCGTCACCGCGCTGTTTGATGCCGACGCGGCAGTGGAAGACATCCTGCTGCATGCATCACTGGCAGCAGGGCTGCAGCAATCGCCGCCGCACCACATCACCCCGCTGCAGGACAACGACTGGGTGCGCCTGACGCAATCGCAGTTCGACCCGATCCGCATCTCGCAGCGCCTGTGGATCGTGCCCACCTGGCATACCCCGGTTGACGATACGGCCATCAATATCGTGCTCGACCCCGGCCTCGCTTTCGGCACGGGCAGCCACCCCACTACTCGTCTGTGCCTGCGCTGGCTGGATGAAAACATACGCGGCGGCGAAAGCGTGCTGGACTACGGCTGCGGCTCGGGCATCCTGGCGATTGCCGCGATGAAGCTGGGCGCAGGCAGTGCCTATGGTGTGGATGTGGATGCGCAGGCCGTGCAATCCAGCCGCGACAATGCGCTGGCCAATCAAGTCAATGCGGCTTTTGCGCTGCCTGACGGCACACTCCAGCCTGCCGATATCGTGGTGGCCAACATTCTCACCAACCCGCTCAAGATGCTGGCGCCGCTGCTGGCGAGTGCCACGCGCCAAGGCGGACGCATCGTGCTGTCCGGCGTGCTCAGCGAACAGGCAGACGATGTGATGCGAGTCTACGCGCAATGGTTTGAACTCAATCCGGCGGTGATGGAGGATGGCTGGGCGTGTTTGTCAGGGACACGGAAATGACAGACATCACCCAGTGTCCGCACTGCGCCACCCATTTTAAAATCACCGAAGAGCAGCGCAATGCGCATCAGGGCATGGTGCGCTGCGGTCGTTGCGAAACTGTATTCAATGCAGTGGAAAATCTCTATGTCCCGCCCGAACAACTCGATCTGCCGCTGGTTCTCGATGATATAGCCGATGTCACCGTCATGCATCCGGCATACAACCCTTATGCTACAGTCGATAGCCCGGTCTCAATATCGCCGGCAGCTGCGCGTCTTGCGAACGACTTCAGCCACATCCCCGATGTTTACGTTACAAAAACAGCCAAGCCTTCAACGCCACGACGCACCTGGCTCTGGGCTTCAGGCTCGATACTGCTTGCGATCCTGTTGCTGTTCCAGGCCGCCTATCTTCTGCGCGTTGAAATTGCCGCCCGTCTGCCCGGCATCAAGCCGGCCATGGTCAGCATCTGCGCCCAGCTCAATTGCACTATTCCATTGCCGCAGAAGATAGACCTGCTGAGCATTGAATCGTCCGAACTGGAGGCAGACCCTGCCCAGGCAAACGTTATCACCCTGCACGCCCTGCTGCGCAGCCGCGCACCCTACGCGCTGGCTTACCCCAGCATCGAGCTGACGCTGACCGACACCCAGGACAATGCGCTGGCACGACGCAACTTCAGCCCCGCGGATTACCTCCCTTCCGGCGAAGACGAAAATCGCGGCTTCCCCGCCAATCGCGAAACAAGCATCAAGCTCCACCTCAATACCGCCGACCTCAAGCCCGCCGGTTACCGCCTGTTTTTGTTTTACCCGCAGTAGCGCCGATAAGCCGAAACACTACCTTGCCGCCCCACCCCTTATTCCGGTATAGTCGCGTCTTGCCGTTCAGACCAATGGGAGAGCGTGCAGCCTTGTAAAGGGCGCACCGCCGAAGGCGCAACACCCGTAACCGCTCAGGCTCATGAACCGTTGGAATCAGGCAAATCTGGAGAGTGTCACTTAGTGACCACCGAAGGGGCACACGACAATAACACCAAGTTATCGTCTTAATCTCTCAGGTACAAAGGACAGATGGGGCGCAGCAGATTTTTTCTGCTGCGCCTTTTTTTATTTTAGCTACGGCCACCCTAAAGGTTGGTCTCCACTGAGGCTCCGCTTTCAGAAAGAAAAAAATGACACTCCAGACCACACCTCTTAATGCTGCACACCGCGCGATGGGCGCAAAAATGATTGATTTCGGTGGCTGGGATATGCCGCTGCATTACGGCTCCCAGCTCGAAGAACACCAGCAGGTGCGCACTGACGCCGGCATGTTCGACGTGTCGCATATGCGCGTGGTGGATTTACAGGGCGATGGCGTGCGCGATTTTCTGCGTTACCTGCTCGCCAACAATGTCGACAAATTGCAGAGCACCGGCAGAGCGCTTTATTCCTGCATGCTGAATCCTGAAGGCGGCGTGATCGACGACCTGATCGTGTATTTCATCAACGAGAAAATGTTCCGCCTGGTGGTGAACGCGGGCACTGCTGACAAGGACATCGCGTGGATGAAGGAGCAGGCTGCGGCCCACGCGCCCAAACTGGAAATCAAGCCGCGCACCGATCTGGCGATGATCGCGATACAAGGCCCCAAAGCAGCAGAAAAATTGTGGCAAGCGATGCCCGGACTGAAAAACCTGGCAGGCGACCTGAAACCGTTTACCGCCGTCAATATGGGCACGATGTTTGCCGCCCGCACCGGCTATACCGGCGAAGACGGTTTTGAAATCATGCTGCCCGCGCAGGCTGCCGCCTTCTTCTGGGAAGCATTAAGCAAAGCCGGCGTGAAACCCATCGGTCTGGGTGCTCGCGACACGCTGCGCCTGGAAGCTGGCATGAATCTGTACGGCCATGATATGGATGAAACCATCAGCCCGCTCGAGGCAGGCCTGGCATGGACAGTGGATCTGAAGAGCGAGCGCGACTTTATCGGCAAGGCGGCGCTGCTGGCCAAGCCTGCCACACGCAAACTGGTTGGCCTGGTGCTGCAGGACCGCGGCGTGATGCGCGACCATCAGGTGGTCAAAACCAGCAACGGTGACGGCGAAATCACCAGCGGCAGCTTCTCGCCCTCGCTTAATCTCTCCATCGCGCTGGCACGCATTCCAAATGCAGTGCAGATCGGCGATATCGTGCAGGTTTCAGTACGCGACAAATTGTTGAATGCGAAGGTAGTAAAATATCCTTTCGTTCGCAACGGCAAAGGTTTAGTTTAATTTTTACTTTTTGAATAGGGAAATAATCATGAGCAATCCTGGCAATCTCAAATACACAGCAACCCATGAATGGGTTAAAACAGAAGCAGACGGCACCATTACCGTGGGCATTACCCAGCATGCGCAGGAACTGCTGGGCGATATGGTGTTTGTCGAAAGCCCTGAAGTCGGGCGCAAGCTGAAAGCAGCGGAGGAGTGCGCGGTGGTTGAATCGGTCAAGGCTGCCGCAGACATCTATGCGCCGGTTGCAGGTGTGGTGACTGCGTTTAACGGTGAGCTGACCAATGAACCCGAAAAAATCAACGCCGACCCTTACGGCGCATGGCTGTTCAAGATGAAGCCGGACAATGCGGCGGATGTGGCGGGGCTGATGGATGCAACCGCATACCAAGCCCATGTGGACAGCGAGGCCCATTAAAGATCTTCATTTCGTCGCGCTACTGCGTTGCTCCATAAATTTTAATCGCTTACATATTATAAATATGCTGCGCTCTAAAATTTATCTCGCGCCATATCTCACAACGAAATGAAGACCTTAGGCAGCTCTAACATAAACCAATCATCAATTTTAAGACTCTCTCATGATTACCACCGATCAATTTGTAAACCGCCACAACGGTCCGCGCGCTGACGACATCACCGCCATGCTGCAGAAAATTGGCGCAAGCTCTGTCGACGAGCTGATTGCGCAGACCGTGCCCGCTTCCATCCGTCTGAAGCAGCCGCTGAATTTGCCCGGTGGCATGACTGAATTCCAGTACCACAAGCATTTGCGCGCCATTGCCGCCAAGAACAAGGTCTTTAACAGCTATATCGGCCTGGGCTATTACAACACCATCCTGCCGGCCGTTATCCAGCGCAATATTCTGGAAAACCCCGGCTGGTACACCGCATACACGCCTTATCAGGCGGAGATTTCACAGGGACGCCTCGAAGCCCTGCTGAACTTCCAGACTATGATCATAGATCTGACCGGGATGGAAATCGCAAATGCGTCGCTGCTGGACGAGGGCACCGCCGCCGCAGAAGCGATGGCGATGCTGTACAACAATCGCTCGCGCGATGCGGCTGCACAAGGCGTGAACAGGTTTTTTGTATCGCATGAGTGCTTGCCGCAGACCATCGATCTGCTCAAGACGCGTTCGGCGCCGATGGGTATCGAGCTGGTGATCGGCGACTTTAAAACCGCAAAGCTGGATGCAACAATTTACGGCGCCTTGCTGCAGTACCCGAGCGCAGACGGCAAGGTGCATGACTACGCCGACTTCGTTGCCAAGGCCAAGGCCAACGGCACTTCAATTGCCGTGGCGGCTGATTTGCTGAGCCTGGTATTGCTGACACCGCCCGGCGAATGGGGCGCCGATGTGGTGATCGGCAACACGCAGCGCTTCGGCGTGCCGATGGGGTACGGCGGCCCGCACGCGGCTTTCTTCGCCTGCCGCGATGCCTACAAGCGCACCATGCCCGGCCGCATCATCGGCGTGTCGGTGGATGGCGACGGCAACCAGGCATTGCGCATGGCGCTGCAGACGCGCGAGCAGCATATCCGCCGCGACAAGGCGACTTCCAACATCTGCACCGCACAGGCCTTGCTCGCCATCATGGCCGGCATGTACGGCGTGTACCACGGCCCGCAGGGCTTGAAAGGCATTGCGCAGCAAGTGCATTTTTCCGCGATCGCACTCGCCGCAGAATTGAAAAAGCTTGGCTACAAAATTGATGATGGCGTTTATTTCGACACCATCAAAATCAGCGGCACAGACAATGCAAAAATCCGCGCGCTGGCCGAAGCCGCGCAGATCAACTTCCGTTATCTGGATGGTGCAATCACCTTGTCTGTTGACCAGACTACCGATACAGAAGATTTGAACGCAATCATCGAGGTGTTTGCCAAGGCCGCCGGCAAGGTGGCGGGCAAGCTAACGGAAGAACAAATCTTCAAACAGAATGGACTGATCAAAATCCGCTCATCCGCCATCCTGCAGCACCCGGTGTTCAACAGCTATCATTCCGAGTCGGAGATGATGCGCTACATCAAGCGTCTGGAGAACAAGGATCTGTCGCTGACGCACTCGATGATTTCGCTAGGCTCGTGCACGATGAAGCTGAATGCCGCGTCGGAGCTGATGCCGCTCACCTGGCCGGAGTTTGCCAACCTGCATCCGTTTGTGCCGTTTGATCAAGTGGCCGGTTTCCAGGAAGTGATTGCCAGCCTGGACAGCGCACTGAGCGAGATTACCGGCTTTGCCAAGATGAGCTTTCAGCCCAACAGCGGCGCGCAGGGCGAATATGCGGGCCTGCTGGTGATACAGGCGTATCACCGGTCGCGCGGCGATACGCATCGCAATATCGCGCTGATACCCACTTCTGCGCACGGCACCAATCCCGCCTCTGCGGCGATGTGCGGCATGAAGATCGTGCTGGTGAAATGCGACAAGCAGGGCAATATCGACGTGGCTGATCTGCGCGAGAAGGCGGAAGAGCACAAACATGATCTTGCCTGCCTGATGGTGACCTACCCCAGCACCCACGGCGTGTACGAGGAAAGCATCAGCGAGATCACCGCGATTATCCACGCCAATGGCGGCCAGGTGTATATGGACGGCGCCAACATGAATGCGCAGGTCGGCCTCACCAGCCCCGGCAATATCGGCGCGGACGTGTGCCACCTCAACCTGCATAAGACTTTTGCCATCCCGCACGGTGGCGGCGGCCCGGGCGTGGGCCCGATCGGCGTGGCCAAACATCTGGTGCCGTTCCTGCCCGGCCATGCTGTGGTCAAGACCAGTGGCGAGCAGGGTATCTCGGCAGTATCGGCAGCGCCTTATGGTAGTGCGTTGATTTTATTGATATCTTATGGCTACATCAAAATGCTCGGCGGCACCGGTTTAACCGAGGCCACACGCATCGCGATCCTGAATGCAAACTACATCAAGGAATCGCTGAAAGACCATTACCCCACGCTGTACAGCGGCAAGAACGGTCGCTGTGCGCACGAGATGATACTGGCCTGTGTCGAATTCAAGCGCGATGGCGGCGTGGAAGTGGGCGATATTGCCAAGCGCCTGATGGACTATGGTTACCATGCGCCCACGGTGTCCTTCCCGGTCGCAGACACCCTGATGGTAGAACCGACCGAGAGTGAATCCAAACAGGAACTGGATCGCTTCTGCGCGGCGCTGATTGCGATACGCAAGGAAATCGACGAGGTTATTTCCGGCAAGGCGGACAGGCAGGACAACGTCTTGAAAAACTGCCCGCATACCGCAAAGTCAGTGATTGCTGACAACTGGAACCGTAGCTACTCCAGAGAGAAGGCGGTTTACCCGTTACACTGGGTGCGCGACAACAAGTTCTGGCCCAGCGTTGGCCGCATCGACAACGTGCGCGGCGACAAGAATCTGATTTGTGCTTGCCCGCCGCTTGCGTCTTACGCTGATTCTGCCCCATAACTCCAATTCACTTTAAGGAAATATCATGACCAAGGAAAAAGCCAACAAAACCGCCGTCACCCTGGGCGGAGCCCCCATTACCTTGTACGGACATTTCCCTGAAGTGGGGCAGATCGCTCCTGCATTCACGCTGGTAGACAAGGACCTGAAGGATGTGTCGCTGAAGGATTTTGCCGGCAAGCGCAAGATCCTCAACATCGTGCCCAGCCTGGATACGCCCACCTGCGCAACCTCCACCCGAAAATTCAATGAGGCCGCAGGCAAACTGGCCAACACTGAGGTGCTGGTTATTTCTGCCGACCTGCCGTTTGCGATGGCACGCTTTTGCGGCGCAGAAGGCCTGAACAATGTCACCACGCTGTCGCTGATGCGCGGCCGCGATTTCATGCGCAACTACGGCGTGAAGATTGCCGATTCGGCACTGAGCGGTGTGACTGCACGCGCGGTGCTGGTACTGGACGAACTCGACCGCGTGCTGCATGCCGAACTGGTGCCCGAAATCAAGCAGGAGCCCAATTACGACGCGGCGCTGGCTGCCTTGAAATAAACCGGAACGGCTGACCGTGCAGGATATCCGCATCTGCTTTGTCGGCGATTCATTTGTAAACGGCACCGGCGACGAAACATGTCTGGGCTGGGCCGGCCGTTTATGTGCTGCCGCCAAAACAGACAACATTTCTCTCACTTATTACAACCTGGGCGTCAGGCGCAACACCAGCGAGGATATTTTGCAGCGCTGGGAGCAGGAGTGCGCGTTGCGCTTGCCGGATTTTTGCGACGGGCGCATGGTGTTGTCGTGCGGCGTGAACGATATGCTGTCCGAGCATGATCAACTTCGGGTGTCACCCGAAGATTCACGCAGCAATGTGCGGCAAATCCTGCAGCAGGCCAGTGCTAAATATAAGACCATCATGGTCGGCCCGGCCCCGGTGGGCGATGCTGCGCTGAACAGCAGGATCAAGACGATTTCCGCAGCCTATGCGCAAGAAGCCAGCGCTCTCGGCATTCCCTTTATTGACGTATTTTCGCAACTGATTACAGACCGGCAGTATCTGCAGGACTGCAACAGCAGCGATGGCTTGCACCCCAGGAGCGATGGCTACAGCGCGATTGCCAAGGTCATCGCCGCTTCAGGCAACTGGTGGTTCAGACAAATACCCTTGACTCAACAGGTATAATCACAGACTGAATGCATTGCAATTTATGCGCCAAGTCATCGGGCAGAATAGACGGTTAAAATTTTCAAGGAGCAGGTCAGTGGAAAGTCCACATAAAGGGAAGACCGGTTTGACCCGGTTATGGAATGCATTCGGCTATTCACTGGCTGGATTTCGCGCCGCATACAAACACGAAGATGCGTTTCGCCAGGAAATACATCTTGCCGCAGTGCTTATTCCCCTCGCTCTGTGGTTGCCGGCCACTCATATCGGCAAGGCACTGATGGTAGGGAGCGTGCTATTGGTGATCATCACAGAGCTGATTAATTCGGCAATCGAAGCAACCGTTGATCGCATCTCGCTGGAGCACCATATTCTTGCCAAACGCGCCAAGGACATCGGCAGCACCGCCGTGCTGGTGAGTCTGATCAATGTGGTGATTGTGTGGGGTCTGGTGCTAACCAGCTAACTGACTATCAGGCAGAAAGCGATCAACTTAACACCATAAAATGCCTGCCCAGCTGTAGCTGGGCAGGCATTTTATATACCGATTTGCATGAAGTTTACCCCCTCTGCCCCCGGAGGTTAATTCCTAGCTTTCTGCGATACGATCAAAATATCGCGCTCGATACAGCAGGCGCGGTGAGTCCGGATTATCAGTGAAGCCCGAGCGGTCATGCAGCACATTGTTGCACAGCAGCCCCATGCCCGACTCAAGCCGTGCGGTGTAGATATGGGGGGATTTGCCTGAGAGAATCTGCTCCAGAAAAGCAACCGCTGCCAAGGTGACTTCGTCCTGCTTCCAGGCGATGCTGCGCGTTCTTGCGGTGTAGCGCATGTGCAATTTTCCATTTTCATCTACGGAAAACACCGGCCCGCTCTGCGCTGCCCTGTCCACGCCATCATCATCTGTGCGCTCGGGTATGGTCATCGCATCCGGCTCACTCAGCGCACGTATAAATTCAGGATTCTCATCGCGTAATTGCAAATATACCATCTCGTGATCCATCAGATGATTGTCACCGCCTTCGGCAGCGCTATGCACGCAATGCAGCACCATGCCGCGCACCCGTCGCGCCGGTGGATTGTAATAGCCATCGGTATGCCACTTGATCGGGCGGTTGGTATAGGGAATATAGGGCTGACGGGACAAATCGCCGGAACCGCTTACCTTGATCTCGGAAATACCGTCGTCACCTGCAAGCCAGTTGGCATCCAGGCTTTCCAGGCCAAACTGGTGACCGATCTGGCGAGCAATGTCCTTGTTGGCCGCGTGTTGCCGTCCGGCATAAATCACCATATTGCTGCGCTGGCATCTCTCAAGCAGAGCAGCATGTTCGCTGGCCGACAAATGGCACGGATCATTGATCTCGACGATCAAGTCGGCAATCGATGCGGGTGCACGCTCCAGCTTTTGCTCGCGCCAACGCTGGTATGCGGCTTTGTTATTCAAATCATATTGGTGGGACATAGTGGGCACCACTTAGCTGGGTGTACAACACACACTCTTATTCGGCGAGGCTAACGGGCTTCGCATCGGCCTCAAACAAACCTGTCATGGCCTTTTCCAGCATGGCCACGGCCTCGGGCACTTCTATTGCCATGATCTGGTCCACGACCCACGTTTTGTCCTTCTCATCCATGACGTCGCGCATGCACTGGCCGAGGTAAAGAATGAAAGTAAAAGAGGTTTCTACACCGGTGTAATGGAAATCAGCATACTCTCCCGCGCGCTGATTGAGGCGATCAACGAAGCGGTCTTTGTATATGCGGACAGGTCCGCCCAGCCATTCGCTTTGATTTTCCGCTATGTGCTCGGCAACACGATTTACCAGCGCGCTGGTGAAATCATAGCGATCCTGTTCGTTGAGTTGAGTGTAGACAATCCGGTCCGCCACCTGGACCAGAAATATCAGGAATTCTGTTAGAAAAGCAAAATATTGCTCTCCGATAGCGATATCAAAATCAGCTTTACGCACATTCTTAAGTGTGTTGTCACTGATACGCCAGATAGTAAAAGCCAGTGCGCCAGCAATTTCTTGCGGGGTTTTCTTGCGATCACCTTTGAACCAGTTGCTTTTTACACGTATTTTTGAACGCATTTTAATTCACCACAATACCTCTGCATGGATGCTACCGGCTAAAACAGGCGATATCATCCATGCCGGAGCTGGCGGCTTAGTATCCGCCTTTGCCTAATGGCTGTGGCAAGCCGCCAACTTTGCAGCCCTGCTTGGCCGGTCCAACCGGGAACAGATCGTACAATGCCTTGCTGTCTGCTTCAGGCCAGAATTCCTGAACACCTTTTAACATGTTGCGGAAATTTGGTGTATGACCGTGTTCACGGTACTGGTCGCGCAAATAATTGATGACCTCCCAATGCTTCGGAGTCAGCTCAATACCTTCAGATGCTGCAATCACGTTGACTACTTCCTCGCTGAAATCAGCTTCCAGCAAATATCCATCAGCATCGGTTTCCAGCTCTACACCTGCGACAACATATGACATCTTTCATCTCCCATAAAGTAAAAAATACCAACAACTCAATCCAAACCCGAAATTGCCTTGAAAGGGACAAACATACCGCAACCAAAATGACGCGCGCCACCCAATCCTGTGCGCTGTATTTGTATGGATGCCTGGGGTTTGAGGTCGTGCAGCACAAGACCAAAACCACTCAGCGTCTGATTCAAACCCCTCACCTTGCGCTGTTTATCGCATATCAAATTGCATGAAATATTCATGGACTGCAATTTTCGTTTCATATCAGCGAGAAATTCTATCTCGCTTAAATTACTTTCCACAAGATGCGCATGCAAAGTAGTCGTTGCCTGCAGCTGTCTTTCCTTGCCCTTGCCGACTATTAATATGTTGCCATCAATATTGAGCTGCTGACCAGACAATTCCCCCGCTTGAGTCGCACGTTCTACGGGTACCCGCAATACCAATTTTGTGCGCTTGGATAACAGCGTATTCTCACCGCTGGCGGAACCCCTGAGCGGAAGTATGCCGGCATATTCTTCATCCTTTAACCACGGCAGGCATCGAACCACCTCGGACCACAGCACGAATGGATAACCTTCGGGAACAGAAGACCCATTCAGATCAAACACGACGTCGAGCATGTCTTGAGACTCAATATTTGGCACCGCAATATTGGAGGCTTGGCTAACTGAATCATCCGCCATCATGTTTTTGCCGTCTGCGCTTCGGCCCACTTTATCATTGTCTCACCCCATTGTTTTGCGGTTACAGGATCAACATCGAAAATGGTAAAACGCTTAGCTTCGCGAATTCGAATTCGCAATAGACTCATGCCGCCCGCAGCATGGTCAACCTGCTGCAACTCTACTTCCTGGTTGCCCAATGGTATCTTGAATTTATCCAGCTCAACAATTTCGGCCATTTTATCCTCGTCTTTTGATCCGCGCCACATAAAAAACCATCGTGACAAACAGACAATATCTGCTGATTATTATATAGGTGGTTTCAGTCTCGACAGCATGAAAATGCATCGATTAGCAACAAGGGGGGCGTCAAATAACACCATAGGATGACTTGCACACCCCCCCATCAGAGTTATTTAACATACCCAAAAACTAAGTATGATCCGCTGACAGGCTAAATGAGTTTGGTTTCGCAATATCTGAAAGTTAATTATACTTCGGCATTGCTCAACATCGAACTTTGATTTTAATCCCGTATGGATCAAGCTCCGATTTTTGTAATTTTTATTAAACTGTGCTCCAGTCTATTTTGTCTGGGCTAAAAATAATTGATTAACGAAAGGAATCATCATGGCAAAAAAACAGCATGATACACCGAACCTCGATCAACTCGAGACCGGCCCGTGGCCTAGTTTTGTAACTGGAATCAAGCGCTTAGCCAAGACAAATAACATGGCAGTTGACCTACTGGGTCAACTTGAGACCTCATACCAGACCAAAAAAGGCTACTGGAAAGGCGGCACAGTGGGCGTATTCGGTTATGGCGGCGGAATTATCCCTCGCTTCACCGAGCTGAAAAACGAACAGGGCGAGGCAGTTTTCCCGGATGCTGCAGAATTCCATACGCTGCGCATTCAGCCTCCGGCTGGTATGCACTACACTACTGACGTATTGCGCAAGATGACTGATGTATGGGAAAAGCACGGCTCCGGTCTGATCGCGTTTCACGGCCAGTCAGGCGACATCATGTTCCAGGGTGCAACCACTGCCAATGTTCAGCCAGCGTTTGATGAGCTGAATGAAATGGGCTTTGACCTGGGCGGCGCCGGTCCTGCTGTGCGTACTTCCATGTCTTGCGTCGGCGCGGCTCGTTGTGAGAACTCTTGTTACGATGAAGCAACTGCACACCGCACCGTGCTGAACAACTTCCTCGACGACATGCACCGTCCATCCCTGCCTTACAAATTCAAGTTTAAATTCTCTGGCTGCCCAAATGACTGCATGAACTCCATTCAGCGTGCTGATATGGCTGTTATCGGAACTTGGCGCGACAACATCCGTACAGACGAAAAAATGGCGAAGCAATGGTTTGCCAAGCACGGCATGGATGAATTGGTTAATGACGTTATTGCTCGCTGCCCAACCAAGACGATACAACTCAAGCAGATCAAAAACCTTAAGGCCGGCAAGGATATCTCCAGCGTTGCAATCAACGATACTCAGGCTCTCGAAATTGACAACAAAGACTGCGTACGTTGCATGCACTGCATCAACGTGATGACAGGTGCTCTGGCTACCGGTACAGATAAAGGCGCAACTATCCTGGTTGGCGGTAAACGTACGCTTAAAATCGGTGACTTGTTCGGCACCGTAGTCGTTCCATTCATGAAGCTGGAAACAGAAGAAGATATGGAAAAACTGGTTGATCTCGGCCAGCGTACCATCGATTTCTTTGCAGAAAATGCGCTTGAGCATGAGCGCACCGGTGAAATGATTGAGCGTATTGGCTTGGTCAATTTCCTGGAAGCAATGGAAATTGATGTTGATCCGCACATGGTTGCATACCCACGTACCAATCCATATGTTCGCACCGATGGTTGGGACGATGAAGTTGCAAAAGCTAAAGCTAAAAAACAATCTGGAATGGGAGCATAAATATGGCACAAACAGCATTGCGTCGCCCGATTGAAAGTGGCGTTCCAGAAAACAAACAATACCTGCATCCCAAGTTTATTAAAAACTATGGCAATTGGAAATATCACGACAGGCCACGTCCAGGTGTATTGCACCACGTATCACACACAGGGGACGAGGTGTGGTCCGTACGTGCGGGAACACAGCGTCAGATGGACGTTTATACCATTCGCAAGCTGTGCGATATCGCCGACAAGTTTGCCGAAGGTTTCGTTCGCTTCACC